>NZ_AP031322.1:0-1284830 GCF_041154675.1 Sulfurisphaera javensis | reverse complement strand
CCAAGGATACCCTAATCCTTACAATTGGAAAATGATACTAATATCTCAAGCACTAATGATAGTATTATCATTCGTACTATCATTATATCCTCAATATTTCTTACCCGTATATATTCTTTATATAATTGTTATCTTGGGAATTACCAGCGTTATGACAATGAGAAGTAATCCGTTATTAAGCGAGAGGAAATATTTATCTGATATCACTAATGCTAGAACCCTTTTTGAAGAAAAGAAAGCTGGGGAAATACTTCAAAAAGACGAGGAATATATGAGGAAAATGCAAGAATTTGCAATGGCTAACTTTAAATCATTTATGTACATGATAATATATATTATAGCGATTTTTGTATTTTACGATGAGGTACTATTAAAAATTGTAAACGGTGTAATCGGTTATGAAAGATTATTAGTGTATATAGCATATTTTGAAGCATTATTCTTGTTTAACATGTTTGTCTATAGAAGATTAGTAAAAGTACAAATGATGGAAGTTATGGCACCTCAAAGTTATAAAATAACTGAAAAAGGGATACTTTCAACTGATAAAAGCGGAATATTCTTACATTCAAGACACTTAGTAAACGCAGAAATTAGTGAAAATAGAGAGAAAAGGTATATAGAAATACACTCATCCACGTCAAAATTACCTTTCAAAATAAGATTATATACTACTGAAATAGATAGACTGGAAGAAGTATTAGACAGAGTTAAAAAACTAGAGTTAAGAAGACAACAATCCTCTAGTAGTTGAAAAATGAAAATGAGAATATGAAGCTAACACGTTATAAACTGTAGCTCCATCTTTTCTTTCCCAAATGCCTTTTCCTACCCTGTTTTTTAATGAAAATTTTACATCTAATCCTACGTTTATGGCCTTAGATACATGAAATTCATGACCCCTAATTATTTCACCTTGTTTGCTTAATATATTGTCATACAAAGTCTCCAATTCTGTATAACCTATGGTTAATTTATCTTTGGCTTTTATGCTAATGTCAAATAAATTTACCATATTATAACTTTTATCTTCTATAATCTCTCTCGATAAATACATTAAACCGCCACATTCTGCTAAAATTTTAGTTCCTTTTTCTGCTTCTTTTTTAATCCAGCTCTTGGTTTTAGTAGCATTTTCTAATTCTTTCAGATGTAATTCGGGATAGCCACCACCAATATAAATTAATTCAACATCTTTATCCACTTGTTCATTCATAATAGGACTAAAGAACTCTATTTCATACTTTTTTCTAAGTAAATCTATATTTTCTTCATAGTAAAAATTAAATGCTGAATCATACGCTATAGCAGCTTTACCTTTATTTACTCTCTTATCTTCCTCTTCAAAAATATCTGGTAATGTCTCAGCATTTTTTGCTATTTCAATTATTTTATCGATATCTATTGAATTCTCTATCTCTTCTGCAATTATGTTTAAAGTATCATTAGCTTCCCTATAATCTTCAGTAGTGTAAAGTCCTAAGTGCCTAGAAGGAACTACAAATCGTTTATCATACTTTACATAGCCTAGTACTTCTACTTCATTTACAGAATTTTTGCAATAATTATAGTGAGTCTCTGAACCAATCTGATTAAATATCACTCCTAGGATATTTACATTTTTGTATTCTTTTAGGCCTTTTACTATTGCTCCTATGGTACTGCTTACATTACTACAATTCAGAACTAAAATTATTGGAGTTCCAGAAACTTTTGAAAGTTCATAAGTGCTATAATTTGTATCTATACCATCATAAAGTCCCATTACGCCTTCAATGATTCCTATATCATAACCTTTACCATATTTCACTAAGCTTTTTATTACGCCTTCCTTACCCATTAACCACAAATCAAGATTAATTGAAGGTGAACCAGAGGCTATTTTGTGGTACTTGGGGTCAATAAAATCAGGACCTACTTTAAATCCTCTGACTTTCATCTTTTTAGATAAAATTTTCATTAAAGCTGAGGAAATTAAAGTCTTACCAGAATCGCTCCTATCTGAAGAAATGATTATACGAGGAAACTCCATAAGAAAAAATAAGAAAGTGATTAGATTAAATAAATTTGGGAAAGTGAATATGCGAATAGTTTATGATGATGTGAGAGATTTAAAAGCAATAGTTCAAGCTTTACTTAAACTTGTTGATGAAGCACTATTTGATATAAAGCCAGATGGGATACAGTTAATAGCAATAGATAAGGCTCATATTTCTCTCATAAAGATTGACTTACCAAAAGAAATTTTCAAAGAATATGATGTCCCAGAAGAGTTCAAATTCGGCTTTAATACTCAGTACATGAGCAAGCTTCTTAAAGCGGCTAAAAGAAAAGAAGAGATTGTTATTGAAGCGGACTCTCCAGAGATTGTTAAATTAACATTAAGTGGTGCTCTCAATAGAGTGTTTAACGTTAATAACTTGGAAGTATTACCACCTGAGGTACCTGAAATAAATCTAGAATTTGATATAAAAGCTTCAATAAATGCTAGCGGATTTAAAAATGCAATTGGTGAAATAGCCGAGGTATCAGATACTTTATCAATAACTGCTAATGAAGAGAAAGTGGTTGTTAGAGGAGAAGGCGAAAATAAAGTTGAAGTAGAATTTTCAAAAGAAACTGGAAGCCTAGCTGAAATAGAATTTAATAAGGAATCTTCATCATCGTATGATATAGAATATTTAAATGATATAATTTCACTCACAAAACTTTCGGACTATGTTAAGGTAGCGTTTGCGGAGCAAAAACCTATGCAACTTGAATTCAATATGGAAGGAGGGGGGAAAGTTACTTATTTGCTTGCCCCCAAATTATCTTAATGAAGTTAGAAACTGCGTTAATTGGAAGTTATCCAAAACCAATAAAAATAGCAAAAATAATATCAAAAAGAAATAATGGGAAAATATCTGAAGAGAAATTTCAAGAAGAAATATATAAATTTATGAACAGTTTCTTCTCTATGATGAAAGACTTTAAGGTAGATTTTTCTACGGACAGCATGATTGAGTGGGATGATATAGAAGATTTAACATATTCTTTTCTAAGCAATGTGCAAAAAGAAAGTCTGACAAGATTTTTTGATAATAATTTCTATTACAGACAAATAGTAATAAAAAATAAGCTAACTTACAAAGAAGATAACAATTATATTAAATACTTTGAAAAAGCAAACGAACTTGCAAAAAGTCATGGAATAAAATTAAAAGCAGTAATTTTAGGTCCACTAACTTTTCTTAAGCTTTCTGAAAACCAATATTATAAAAACGAGGAAGAACTTATGAGAGATTATGCTAATGCGGTAAACTCTTTGCTTTCTAACATAAGAAGCGATATAATAGAAATTCATGAACCTTCAATTTTTCAAAAAGGAATAAAGAAAGAAATTCTTGAATTATTACCAGAAATTTACAAGTCTATGTTAGCAAATATAAATTATGAAGTTCATCTATTATCCTATTTTGACATAGACTTCGATAGAATTGAGTATTATATGAAGATCCCAGCAAACATATATGGATTTGACGTAACAGAAAACAACAAAAATAAACTTGGAAGACTTTATCAGCTATTGAAAGGAAAACAGATTTACTTTGGAGTTTTAGATTCTAGAACAACTAAGATGGAAAAAATAGTAACTATAAAAAGGATAGTTAACACTGCAGAGGAAAAGGGAATTGAAAGACTCATAATAGGAAATTCTTCATTTAATGACTTTATACCAGAAATAATAGTCCAGAAAAAATTTAAACTATTACAAAAAGCTAAGGAGATGATAATGAATGGATGAGCTACCAATTCTTCCTACTACAGTTATAGGTAGTTATCCCAGACCTAAATGGCTAAGAGAAGCAATTAGATTACATAAACTCGGCAAAATATCAGACGAAGACTTACAAGAAGCTTTTGATGATGCTGTAGTCACAGTATTAAGAGACCATCAAATAGCTGGGGTTGATGTACCAACTGATGGAGAGATGAGAAGAGATGAAATGGTAGAGTTCTTTGCGGAGAGATTAGCTGGATTTAAATTTTATGGTCCAGTAAGAGTTTGGGGAACTAATTATTATAGGAAACCATCAGTTGTTGGAAAAGTAGAATATATAAAACCAATGTTAGTAGATGAATTTCTCTTCGCAAAGTCAGCATCGTATACAGAAAACCTAAAAATAACTATAACAGGTCCTTATACAATCGCTGAATGGTCTTATAATGAGTACTATAAAAACAAAAGGGATTTAGCTTTTGATTTAGCAAAAGTGATTAATATAGAAATTAAAAACCTCATAGAGGCTGGAGCTAAAATTATTCAAGTTGATGAGCCAGCTATACATACTCATAAAGATGAAGTTGAATGGGCAATAGAAGCAGTTAATGAGTCTATAAAAGGTATCAATGTGAAGGTTGTTATGCATGTCTGTTATGGTGAATATAAGTACCTAGAACCTTACCTAGATAAATTAAATGTAGATCAAATAAATCTTGCATTAAAGAACTATAACTATGAACCAGTAAAGCTATTTACTAAATGGGATAGAGAAATAGGAGTTGGTGTAATTGATGTGCATAATAGGAGAGTTGAAACTGCTGAAGAAGTTGCTAAAGACTTGAGAATGCTACTGAATTATTTTAAGCCAGAAATGATATGGGTAAATCCAGACTGTGGACTCAAATTATTGCCAAGAAAGATAGCATTTCAAAAACTAGTTAACATGGTAAAAGGAACAAAGATTATAAGAGAAGAACTTAAAAATAAGGGTTATAATACTACTTCGTTAAAGCCATTAGTAAATAGGTGAAGTATTGTGAACAAGAAAAGACCTAACGGTAAATCGCATTCAACAAGACCCGTTAGAAGTGGTGCCCCAAAGTGGGTAAGGTTTACTAGAGAGGAAGTAGAATTACTAGTAGAAGAATTAGCTAAGAAAGGATACTCTCCAAGTATGATAGGATTAATTCTTAGAGATCAATATGGAGTTCCTCTAGTAAAACAAATTACTGGTAAAAAAATAACTACTATTCTTGAAGAGAAAGGATTAGCACCAAAGATCCCTGAAGATCTATTTAACTTGATTAGGAAGGCTGCAAACGTGAGAAGACATCTTTTTGAACATCCTAAAGATAAAAAAGCTAAAAGAGGATTAGAGGAGATCGAGTCCAAAATAAGAAGATTGGCTGAGTATTATAAAAGAGTAGGAAAATTACCAATGGAGTGGAAATACGAGCCAGAAAAAGCAGAACTATTGGCCTCCGGAGCTACGTAAACTTTCTTCAACTCTCTCTTTCAAGATCTCAGCAACTCTTTTATCTATTCCTATAGGATCAGCAATAATTATTTTTACACCCTTTATTTCTTCTAACTGTTTTGGTATATCTCTCTTAAAATGAGTTCCAGCAGCAAAAAGTAATGGAACAACAACAATTGTATCCGCTCCTTTAGCTACAAGATTTTTAGCTGCTTCAGTTATACTAGGCTGATTAAATTCTATAAAACCATATTCAACTAAATCAAAATATTTTCTTAACAGATTAGCATATTGAATAGCCACATCTTGCCACTCTTTTATTTTACTTCCATGTAAAACTAGTAAGACACCAAGCATACGTAATTTATATACTTCGATTTTAAATACTTGTATTCTAATTTACCTTACCAAGTGATACTAACTTGCCAGACTTTAAAATTGTCATATCTGATCCGCAAACAAAAGAGCCAAAAATAAAGAAAGTTAAGGTTAAAACATCTGATCAAGTTCAATCTATACAAGGAGAGAAAGAAGGAAAAGCTTTACCAATAGCCAAACTTAGCCAAAAATTAAAGGAAGAACTTGGACTAGATACACTAATTACTTTACAGATAGTAAAGCAAGAAGGAGACAAAAAGGTAAAAGTAAAAACTCATTTTAAAGTTGAAATAGATAACAATATACCTGCAGATGAAGTCTGGATTTCACCAAGTATAGCAGAAAAATATGGAGCTAATGAGTTTGAGGCATTAGCCTATAGAACTAAATCCTTTCAAATTTCTATTGATCAATCAAAGTTAAGTAATTTAATAGGAGCTAAAATAGGTGATACTGTAGAGTTAAATATCTCTGGTTTACTATTTAAAGTCAAGATAACTGGTGGTTCAGATAATTCTGGCTTTCCAATGAGATTTGATGTCCCTGGAGGTGCAAAAAGAAGATTATTACTTAGTGGTCCTCCTGGGTTCTATCCAGACGAAGATGGAATAAGAAAGAAAAAAACTGTTAGGGGTAATATGATTACTCAAGATATAGTTCAGATTAACAGTATAATTATTAGGTGATTATCCTTTTGTCTTGGCCACAAGTTCAACCAGAAGTTAATATAGGTGTAGTTGGCTATGTAGATCATGGTAAAACTACTCTAGTCCAGGCTATTACTGGCGTCTGGACTTCAAAGCATAGCGAAGAATTAAAAAGAGGCATGACAATAAAATTAGGTTATGCTGAAGCTAGCATTGGCTTATGTCCTCATTGTAACAAACCAGAAGCATACGTAACAGAATACTCTTGCAACCAATGTGGCAGTGACGAAAAACCACAATTCCTTAGAAAAGTATCTTTTATTGACGCCCCAGGGCATGAAATATTAATGGCTACTATGCTTTCTGGAGCTGCATTAATGGATGGTGCGCTTCTGGTAGTGGCAGCAAATGAACCTTTTCCACAGCCACAAACCAGAGAGCACTTTGTTGCATTAGGTATTGTTAATATTAAAAATCTTATTATTGTTCAAAATAAAGTAGATGTTGTAAGCAAAGAAGAAGCTTATAAGCAATATAAGCAAATTAAAGAATTTTTAAAAGGTACTTGGGCTGAAGATGCGCCGATAATTCCAGTAAGTGCACTGCACAAGATAAATATAGATGCTTTAATAGAAGGTATACAAAAATATATTCCTACACCTAATAGAGACTTAACAAAAGATCCAATAATGCTAGTCATTAGAAGCTTTGATGTGAATAAACCGGGAACACCTTATAATGAATTAAAAGGCGGAGTAGTAGGAGGTAGCATAATTCAAGGGAAATTAGAGATAGGAGATGAAATAAAGATTTTGCCAGGAATAAGATATGAAAAAGCTGGTGGTAAAGTTGAATATGAACCAATGTATACAACTATAACATCTATTCGTTTTTCAGATCTAGAAGTTAAGGAAGCAAAACCTGGTGGACTAGTAGCACTTGGAACAAATTTAGATCCTTCATATGTAAAAGCTGATAGTTTAGTTGGAAGTGTTGTAGTTAAATCAAATAATAAAAACGTACAAGTACTATGGAACTTGAGAATAGAAAATTATCAATTATTAGAAAGAGTAGTTGGGGCAAAAGATTTAGTTAAAGTTGAAAACATAAAGAAAGGAGAGGTACTAATGCTTACGCTAGGTTCTTCAACAACTTTGGGTGTGGCAAAAAGTATTAAAAACGACGAGCTAGAGGTTGAATTGAAGAGACCTTTAGTAGTATGGGATAAAGATTTAAGAGTTGTTATAAGTAGACAAGTTAGTGGAAGATGGAGATTAGTAGGTTGGGGAATAATAAAAATTTAGGAGTAGTAGTAGATACTAATATTCTTCTATATATATATTACGGTTTTGATCCTTTTGAAAAAATAATACAATTCCTAGATTATAAACCAACTTTTTACATACCTAATGTAGTAATTAAAGAGTTAAACAAGTTTCTTAATTCTAAGAGTGTATTAATGAGTAAAAAAGCTAATTTAGCTTTGTTATATTTAGATAAGTATAAAACTTATTGGAAGAATATAGATGGTTACGAGAATCTAAGAGTTGATGATGCATTAATAAATATCTGCAAATATTATAATTTATTTTTATTTACAAATGATACTAAACTTAGATATAAGGCAAAGCGTGAAGGAGTGAAAGTTATTTATCTTAGACAGAAGAGTAAAAATATAAAGGTAGACATTATTATCTAGTCTGATATTTTATGTTTAAATTAATTAAAGCAAGAGGTATAATACGTATACCGCCAGAATATTTTGGACAACCTCTGGATGAAATAGCTCTACAAATTTTAAGACAAGAATACCAGGAAAAAATGGTTAAGGATTTAGGTTTAGTTTTAGCTGTATTAAATGCTAAAGTAAATGAAGAAGGTTATATTATATTTGGAGACGGAGCTACATATCATGAAGTAAGTTTTGAAATGTTAACTTTTGTTCCAGTAATCCAAGAAGTTGTAGAAGGAGAAGTTAACCAGGTTGATAATTATGGAGTATATGTTAATATAGGACCTGTAGATGGTTTAGCTCACATATCTCAGATAACTGATGATAATTTAAAATATGATCAAAATAGAGGTATTCTCTTTGGAGAAAAAAGTAAGAAAGTTATTCAAAAAGGCGATAGAGTTAGAGCAAGAATAATTAGCGTATCTACTAGTGGAGGAAGAATGCCAAGGATAGCTCTTACGATGAAACAACCTTATTTAGGAAAAATTGAATGGATTACACAAGAGTTGACAAAGGCGAGCAAGTGATGCCAGAGAAAAATAAAGAGTTTAAAGCTTGCAAAAATTGTAGAGCATTAGTCCCTTCAGATACTCCCAAATGCCCAGTCTGCGGATCAACAAGTTTTAGTGACGATTGGAGCGGTATGGTAATTATCATAGATCCCTCTTCAGAAACCGCTAAACTACTTGGGGTAACAATACCTTGGAGATACGCGATAATAGTGAAGTAGAGTATTGCTTTGTAATGCCTGAAGATTTGAAAAAGGAATTATCGAGACCCTACGGTTTTTTATTTACTGATAAAAATTCGCTCATAAACTTTCTTCTCTTAAATAAAGGTCAGAGAATAATTACTGTAGGTGACGTAGTAACAGAAACTTTGAGAACTAATGGAATAATTCCTTTTTTATCTATTATTGATGGGAAAACAAAAAGAAATATAAAAATTGATCTAAAGGAAGATCATTTAATAAAAATAAGAAATGAAAAATCAACAATAAGATTATCGAGTATTAAAACAATTAAGGATATTTTAAATGAAAATTACAGTAAAAAGAGTATAATTTTAGTTGATGGAGAAGAAGACTTACTTGTTATTCCAGTTGTGCTTTTTGGAAGAGATAAGGACATTATAATCTATGGGCAACCTAATGCTGGAGCTGTAGTAATAATTAACAACCAACTTACTAGGATTAGAGTGAAACAAATATTAGAGAAATTTTACGTAAAAAATTGTTGAAATCCGACCTGCGCGGGCTCATCACTTTTCAGCCCTTTCGAGCCTCTTCACGCACCGTACTTCTCAGCTCTATTAGAATAATTAAGTAAAATATTTATTACATCTAATCCCCTTATTCTTAATGAACCTTTTCTCGCTTCTCTTTCATTAAAATCATTTACTTGATCATTAACTATACTATAAGGAACATATAATAAGAAAGGAACCGGATCACCTGTATGTTCTTTCACCTCTACTGGAGTAGAATGATCACCACTTATAGCTATAACTAATTCACTCCCAAACTTATTGATTATCCTTCCAATCATTTCATCCATTTTCTGAATAGCATAGACTTTACCATCCACATTACCATCATGAGAAGCTGCATCCGTAGCTTTTAAATGCAAAAAGACAAAGTCATACTCTTTTAATAATTCAACTGCAGCATCGGCTTTACCTAGATAATTGGTATCTAAACCACCAGTAGCACCAGCTGGGGTAACTACTTTCATTCCAATTTGTTCACAAATTCCTTTTATTAATGCAGTTGCAGAAACAGCAGCTGCTTTTAATTTAGTATAGCTTTCAAATGGAGGGAGTTCAACAAACTCAGCTGCTCCTCTAAGTAAAACAATATTAGCAGGGAGTTCTCCTTTACTTACTCTAGTTTTATTTATTTCTGAGGAGTTTAAAACCTCAAAAATCTTATGAGTTAATTTATTAACTATAGTAGCAGTAAATTGACTTTCTGGTGAATTGTCTAAAGGTTTGCTTTCCAAAACTTTTTTATTAACCTCATGAGGATCAGTATCACTAACTTTATCACTTAACCCTTTTCCACTTAATACTACAGCAACTCTATGCTCAGTACCATGGTAAAATCTAACTTTTATTCCATCTATTTCACCAATTTTATCATTTAATTCTTTTACTAACTCATCTGCCTCTTCAATCTTTCTACCCGCTCTCCTATCAATTACTATTAAATCATTATTTACTGTAGCGAAATTTCCTCTGAAGGCAACATCATTAGCTTTTAATCTAGCACCAGCACCTATTGCCTCAAAAGCGCCTCTACCCCTATAATACTTATGAGGATCTAATCCAAACATTGATAAATGAGATGTGTCACTGCCAGCTATTACTCCCGGTGATATAGGATCCATCAACCCTACTATTGAGTTCCTCAATAGTTCTTTAATGTTAGGCTTTTCTACGTATTCTAATGGAGTTTTAGCGTTTAATTTATTTACTGGTCTATCCCCTAGACCATCAGCAATAAAGAATAATATTTTATATTTCTTCATAGAGTAGACCTCTTTAGTTCTTTAGCCATTCTTTCATATCTTTGAATATCAGCTTGAGTTAAACTTGGTCTTACAGTTTCTAAAGCCTTCATAAAGTCCTCTTTTGACACAACAATATTAGTATTATTCATGCACTCTTTCATTTTTACATTATAACAATCTACATTATTGCCACACTGATCTTTTGATTTTTTATCACACTCACCAAATACCTTTCTCATTGCATTAATTGTTGCCTCTCGTACTAGAGCTTCTATATCCGCTCCAGTGTATCCTTCAGTCCTTTCACCTAACTCATCCAGAGTAATATCCTCAGCTAATGGAACATTCCTAGTATGAACCTTCAAAATCTCAACCCTAGCCCTCTTATCTGGCGGAGGAACATAAATCAACCTATCAAACCTACCAGGCCTCAACAAAGCAGGATCAAGAATATCAGGCCTATTAGTAGCAGCAATAACTACTACTTGATTTAATGGTACTATTCCGTCCATTTCTGCTAGTAGTTGGTTTACTATTCTTTCTGTTACTCCACTATCTGTTGATAATCCTCTCATTGGTGCTATTGCATCTATCTCATCAAAGAATATTACTGTTGGTGCTGCTTGTCTAGCCTTTCTAAATATTTCCCTAATTGCCTTCTCACTCTCACCAACCCACTTCGATAATATTTCCGGACCCCTAACAGCAATAAAATTAGCACCACTCTCAGTAGCAACAGCCTTAGCCAACATAGTCTTACCAGTACCAGGAGGACCAAACAACAAAATACCCTTAGGTGGAGTTATTCCACTTTTGCTAAACACATTTGGAAATCTTAAAGGCCATTCTACAGCCTCTCTTAGTTGTTGTTTTACATCTTCTAATCCACCAATATCATTCCAATGTACCTTAGGCACTTCAACATAAACTTCTCTAAGCAACGTAGGTTGAATAGATTTCATAGCCTCAAGGAAATCTTGCATGGTTACTTTTAGCTCTTTTAGGATCTCAGCTGGTATTCGTTCTTGCTCTAAGTTGATCTTCTTTTCCGCTATAAACCTTCTTAAAGCATTCATTGCAGCCTCTTTGGCTAAAGCTGCTAGATCAGCTCCAGTATATCCGTACGTAATTTCAGCTAATTTATCTAAATCAACATCATCAGATAATGGCATGTTCCTAGTATGAACTTGCAAGATTTCTTTTCTACCTTTAGTATCTGGAGGTCTTATCTCTATTTCTCTGTCAAACCTACCTGGTCTTCTTAATGCCGGATCAACAGCATCAGGTCTGTTTGTAGCTCCTATTACTATTACTTTTCCTCTACCTTTTATTCCGTCCATCAAAGTAAGTAACTGTGCAACAACTCTTTTCTCTACTTCTCCAGTTACTTCTTCTCTTTTAGGTGCTATAGAATCTATTTCATCAATAAAAATTATAGCAGGAGCATTTTTCTGAGCCTCTTCAAATATTTCCCTTAGTCTTTGTTCACTTTCTCCATAGAATTTGCTCATAATTTCTGGTCCATTAATCGTATAAAAACTAGCTCCTACCTCATTAGCTAAAGCCCTAGCTAGCAAAGTTTTGCCATTACCTGGAGGCCCATAAAGTAAAATTCCTTTAGGAGGTTCTATGCCTAGTCTCTGGAATAATTCTGGATGTCTTAAAGGCCATTCTACTATTTCCCTAATTTTCTGCTTTGCCTCCTCCAGATCTCCAATATCTTCCCATGTAACTTTAGGATATCCACCTAGTTCACTTTCTTTTGCAGGTTCCTCTCTTATTTCTAAGTTAGTTGACTCTGTCACATAAACGTAATTTGAGGGTTGAGTATTTACTACAATGAAGTCTAAAGTTCCAGTGTAAATTGGTATAGGAACTGTTTCTCCCTTAGCTAACGGTTTGTTCATTAACTGATCTTTTACGTATTCAACAAAGCTTCTATCAAATCTTATAGGTTGAGTGGGAGCAAGGGTAATTTTAGACGCGGGGCTAACATTAGCCTTTTTAACCTTAACCTCATCTCCAATGCCTACTCCTATTGATTTCCTAATGTATCCATCAATTTTGATTTCGTCGTCAGATATGTCATACGAAGGCATTGCTTGTGCAAGAGCAGAGCCATTCGGACCTGTAATTTCTATGTAATCACCGGTCTCAATACCTATTTTCTTCATAATATAATCAGATAATCTTGCTATTTTTTTTCCAACATCTCTTTGTCTTGCTTCACTTACTCTTAAAGTTACCTCTTGACTCATTATGTTTGAACTATACAATCTTTTAAATAAGTCTAACTGTTACATAAATTAGTGATAGGGAAACTTGAACGATATTCCCCCATCAATTTATATGAACACTTGTCCAAACTGTGGTGAGTTTATTACAGCTGAGAGACTCTATAAAGGGTCTGTATGTAACAAATGCCTTGGAAAGGATTTAGAATTTAAAAATATAAGGAATTTAATTGAAGAATTGGAGAAGAACAATAACCTGAAAAAATTACTAGAGATCAAAAATATAATTGAAGAATACGATAAATTCGTAGAATTATTCAAAAATATTATTGGTTTTCCTCCTTTTGGTCCACAAAAGAGTTGGATAATTAGAGTCTTAAGGAAAGAAAGCTTCGCTATTATAGCTCCACCGGGCTTAGGTAAGACTACGTTTGGAATGATAACGTCATTATATTATTCTACTAAAAATGGAAGATCAATACTCATATTCCCAACTAGAAGCTTAGTAAAACAAGCTGTTGATAGAATATCGACATTTGCAAGAAAAGCTAACCTAGAAACAAAGCTACTTTACTATCATTCTGGTTTAAATGAATCACAAAAACAAGAGCTTTATAAATCACTTAATGAAGGAGAATTTAATATCTTCGTCTCTACAAATAGATTTTTCATAGATAAAATCAACGAACTTAGAAATATTAGGTACGATTTCATGTTTGTTGACGACGTAGATACTGCTCTAAAATCAAGCAAAAGCTCAGAGACAATATTAAACCTAGCTGGTTTCACAAAAGATGACATAACAGCAGTAAAAGAACTATTAAAGAAAGCTAAAGAAGATGAAACAATATATAACAAGATCCAGGAAATAAGAGGAAATAAAATTAAAGGAAAGACAATAGTGTTTTCATCAGCCACATTAACTAGAGGAAATCCAGTATTATCAGCCCTTATGGGATTTAGGCCGGGTAGTTCAGTGATATACTTAAGAAAAATAATAGACACTTACTCTCCTTTACCTAAAACTAACGAGGAAATCGTAGCATACCTTAAAGAGTTATTAAGTAAATTAGGCGATGGAGGCTTAATTTTTGTTCCCATAGACAAAGGACAAGAGTATGCAAAATGGCTTGAGCAACAGTTAAGTGATAGTTTTAAAATTGCTGCTATAACTTCAACAAATACAGGTAAAATAGATGAGTTTGCTAACGGAGACATTTATGCACTAATTGGTTCTGCTACACATTATGGTATTCTGGTTAGAGGAATTGATATTCCTTGGAGAGTAAAATATGCAATTTTTGTTGGCATACCAAAATTTAAGTTTAGAATAGGAGAAGTAATGAATATTGTAGCACTATCTAGAATATTAAGTATATTAGGTTTAGTTACTAGAGATCAAGAAATAATAAGACTAGCAGGAAGAGTAAGAGGAAAAATTAGAAGATTAAGCCCAGCAGCAATTTCAATGTTGTCTATGCAAGCAAAAGAAGGAAAATTAGAGGATGAAGTTCTATTAAAAGCTTATGAAATAGCTAATAAATACCTTGAAGATAAAGAAATTTTAAAGAAAGTAGCAGAAATTGGAGATTTAGTTATATCTAATGGTAATATCCTTATCCCTGATTATCTTACGTACATTCAAGCCAGTGGAAGGACTTCTAGAATATATGGTGGAGAGTTAACTACTGGGCTCTCAGTTCTTTTAGTAGATGATTTCAGTTTATTCAATATTTTAAATAAAAAATTATCGCTTATCTTAGATGAAATTTCATGGAAAGAATTAGATTTACAAAATAATAAGATAGAAAATGAAAGTTTAGATGATATTGTCAACAAGATAAAGAGCGAAAGAGAGAGAATATATAAGATAAAAAAAGAAGGAGAAGTAGAACCGTCTTTAGAAAAAGTCAAAACAGTTTTGTTTATTGTAGAATCTCCCAATAAAGCAAAAACTATTTCTAATTTCTTTTCTAGGCCTAGTATTAGACAAATAGAAAACATTAGGGCATTTGAGACCGTTTTAGAGGACAAAATTCTTATAGTAGCTGCTTCTGGAGGCCATGTTTATGACTTAACAACGCAAAATATAGGAATTTATGGAATAGAAGTTAAAAGTAACTCTCATTTATTATTTATTCCTTATTATAATACTATAAAAAGATGTAGAAATGGGCATCAATTTACTGATTATGCTGAAGGAAATAGATGCCCTAGATGCGGAACAACAGAAATAGTTTTAGATAAGAATAACACGATAGATGCTTTAAGAAAATTAGCGTTAGAAGTGGATGAGATTCTTATAGGAACCGACCCAGATACTGAAGGTGAAAAAATTGCTTGGGATATTTATCTAGCACTCAGACCATTTAACTCTAACATAAAAAGAGCTGAATTCCATGAAGTTACAAGGAAAGCGATACTACAAGCTATTAACAATCCAAGAGAGTTTAATGTGAATTTAGTTAAATCGCAAATAGTTAGAAGAATAGAAGATAGATGGATAGGATTCAAACTTTCTACTAAACTTCAAGAAGATTTCTGGAGAAACTATTATTGTAGTCATTATAAGTGTGATAGTTTAGAAAATAGAAACTTAAGTGCTGGAAGAGTGCAATCACCAGTACTAAATTGGATAGTAAGTAGATATGACGAATATCAGAAAAATAAGATGAAAATTTATTACGGAAACATTAAAGGAATTGAAGAGCTTAAAATTTATGTACCTAAGCAGAATAACAAGATAAGAAAGAATTCAGTAGTTTATGTAAAGATTGTAAATATGAATACTACAGAAGAGGAAATTAATCCTTTACCACCATACACTACTGACACTTTGCTATATGATGCAAATCAATTTTATGGGATATCAGCACAAGAGGCAATGAAAATAGCTCAAGACCTATTTGAACTAGGACTTATAACATATCATAGAACTGATAGTACTAGAATATCAAGCACGGGTATATCTATAGCAGAGAATTATCTAAAACAAATCATTGGGGAGAACTATCAAAATATTTTTAAACCTAGAACTTGGGGAGAAGGTGGTGCTCACGAAGCTATTCGACCTACGAGACCTTTAGATGTTGATCAGCTAAGATTATTAATTGATGAGGGAGAAATAGAATTAGCTAAAAAGATATCAAAAGTTCATTTCCTTGTATATGATTTAATATTTAGAAGATTTATCACTAGCCAATTAGTTCCTATCAAAGCTATTAAAGAGAAAATAGAATATAAAATCTGTGAAGATGAAAAATGCCAGACCGAATTAAAGACATTCCAGAACTTAGCTGAGTTTATAACAGATATTAAACTCCCTATTCAAATAGATTATTCTAAGTTCTTATATTTGCCAACAACTAGAATTGTGAAAGGCAGTGTTATTCAAAAAATTAAGGCATCTGGCGAAGACGAGATAATATATACAGTAGAGCTTAAAGGATCTTTTGCAAAAAGTTCCGTGAATTTATATACTCAGGCTGATTTAGTTGCTGAGATGAAGAGAAAAGAAATAGGAAGACCTAGTACTTATGCCACTATTATAAGTACAATATTAAAAAGAGGGTATGCAATTGAAAGTAAAAAAACAAAAAAACTTATTCCAACTACCTTAGGCAAAGAGGTAAATAACTATTTAAATCAAAAGTTTAGTAGTTTTGTATCTGAGAACAGAACAAGAACTCTATTACAGTTGATGGATATGGTGGAGGAAGGTAAAGAAGATTACATAAATGTATTAAAGGATATTTATGAGGAAATAAATAAGATTAGGTGATATTATGCTCATCGGATTACTTCATTTAAAATTGAGAGAAATGAGCAAAAAATATAATATAGAAAAAGCTAAGAAATTAATTAAGGCAGCTAAAGATAAAGGTGCTAAGTTAGTTATACTTCCATCTTTATTTCCAGCAGGAAATATATTTGAAATTTACGAGAATGATAAGAAAGCGAGGAGTATAATTAAGAATCTTGCTGAAAAAATACCGGGTAGTGTAACAGACACTTTAATAAATTTATCAATGGAAGGAGAAGTTCATCTAATTGCTGGTCCAATACTTGAACAAGCTGGACCAAAAATATTTCTGACAACATTAATTATTTCTCCGCAAGGAGAAATATTAGGAAAATATAGGAAAATAATAGTGTCTGAAAAAGATGTAAGACTTGGAATTTCGTCTGGAAAAGAACCAGTTTATATGTCATTAGATAAAAGATATGGTATAATCTCTGAAGATGACTTATTTTCACCTGAAATCAATAAACTTTTATCATTAAATAATGTATCTGCAATAATTGGGACAATGAAAGCTTATCCTAGAAATGGATATGATATAATAAAGTATATGGCAATAGCAAGAACAATAGAAAATGGATTACCATATATTATTGTTGGAGAAACAATAGAAGATGAGAACGGGGACATAATAGGGTCTTCACCAACATTTGTAACAAGTACTAACACATTAATTTATAAGCAAGCTGAAGAAGAAGATACTGTAGTATATGTTGAATCTACTGTGTTAACGCAGGAAGCTAATAGAGAAAAAATAGGGAGCATAAGCAACATAGATTCTGTTCTTCAAACTTTCTGTAAAAGTATTAAAAAAATGAAGACTAATGTAACAAAAAAAGTCGAAGAACAAAGAGAAGAAAAGGAAGAAGAATAATTTTTATGAAGCAGCTACATATACTACAGTTCTTCTATCTTTGGTACCTATTTTAACAACTCCTTGTCTCTCTAACTCTTCCAATATTTTCTTTGCCACGCTTATAGTGACGTTTAATTTACTTGATAAAGTATAAGGAGTAACTATTATTTCTTTCTTTAATTCTTCCTGAACTTTCTTCAAAGTCTCATTATCAACTATAACATTCTTGCTCGTTAATTCTTTTCCAGTCTTTGTAGGGGCTCTCTTTTGTTGTTTCTTTTGTTGCTCTTCAGCCATTTTTTTCATTCTTTTCTCTACTGTAGATATGGGTTTCTTACTGGCGCCACCCATTTGATACACCGTTTATTAATAAGTGGCTTGAAAATAAAAATGTTAATATGTCCCAAAATATTGATGATATCGTAAGTAAAATAGGAAATATAGCTAGAGCTTTTGGAATAAGTAGAAATGAACTGAAACTATATTTTATATTACTTCTTAATGGGAAGATGACAGCCAAGGAATTATCTGATAAAATTAACATTTCTTATACAAAGATATACCCTATTTTAACTAAATTAGAAGGAAGAGGTTGGATAAGAAGAATAGGAAAAAGGCCATCTTATTATATAGCTAATCCAATTAGAGAAGTATGGGAAAATGTGAAGAAAAATATCTTTGACAGCTTAGAAAAAATAGAAAGAGATTTAATCTTACCTATATCTGTTTTACTCTCTTCTCAAACTTCTTTCTATAATATAGCTCTTGTTCAGCAAGATGCTATTAACCAAACACTTCAACAAATACTCTCTGAGAACTCTAGTAAGTATTATGTTGCAATATCTTTTCCAGAAATATTATCACAAGAACTTGTTAAATTACTTGAAGCTAACTCCTATAAACATGACGTTAAAGTTATACTAAGTAAAAGTCTAAAAGTAGATAGCAACGTCCTTCAAGTTAGATATTTAGATTCGATGTTTGGAAGTGGCATAATAACATCAAATTCAATTTTCTTAATAATAAAAACACAAGGTAATACGTTGTTAGGAATGTTTTCAAATCATATCTATTTTGTTGAAATAGGCAAAGTTTATTTTGAGTATTTATGGGAAAAGGCTGATAAAAATAGGGATAATGCTTAAAAGATAATATCCTCAAAGCAAAATAATTGACCTATAATGAGAATAATAACCGTAAAATTACCAGAACAATTTTTGGAAGCAATAGATGAATTAATAAATACTGGTAGATATACATCAAGAAGTGAAGTAATAAGAGCAGCATTAAATGAGTTTATAAGAAAAGAATTATGGGTAAACGACCAGTGATGAAAGCTGGTGTTTTTGATCAATGAAATAAGACACCAGAACTGATTTTTAAGTTACTTTTATCTTTCTAATTCTGATGATAAAAGAAGATGATGTTATAACGTTTTGGATTGATATGAAAAGAACTTATCTTATTAAAGTGAAAAAAGGTAAAAAATTTGGAAGTGATAAAGGAGCTATAAATTTAGACTCAATAATAGGATTAGAATATGGCTCAGAGGTAACATTATCTACTGGAAATAAAGCTTATGTATTAAAACCCTCATTAATAGATATCTATAATGGACTTAAAAGACCCTCGCAAGTTCTTTATCCCAAAGATGTAGCTTATATGATATACTCCTCCGGAATACAACCTGGAGATATTGTTTTAGAAGCTGGCACCGGGTCTGGTTTCCTTACCATATCTTTAGCTTATTACTTGGGTGAAAAAGGGAGAGTAATAACTTACGATATAAGACAAGACATGCAAGAAATTGCGAAGAAAAACATAGAATTACTTAACCTCACAGATAGGGTAACGTTTAAATTAAAAGATGTTAGAGAAGGATTTGAAGAAAGCAATGTGGATGCCATTTTTCTAGATATGCCAGATCCTTGGAATGTTGCTAAACATGCATATGATGCTTTAAAGCCATCTGGTTCAATAGTAATTTTTGTTCCTACCACAAATCAAATTGAGAAAGTAGGCATCGCATTAAAAAATAGTGGATTTATTGATATACATGCAGAAGAATTAATTTTACGAGAGTATCAGATTAAAGAAAATGCAACAAGACCTAAAAATATAGGGGTAATGCACACGGGTTATATTATTAGAGGAAGAAAATCATTAAAAAGCTCAACTTAAACTATATACTAAGATGTCTTCAAAATTATCAACATATGCGAATTTGATAGTAAGATATGAAGAAGAACTAAAAAACATAGAAAAAAATATTGCAGATGATGCGAAAAGACTTGTTATATTTGCAGAATCTCTTACCACACAGTTTAGGTCTATAGCTGAAGAAGAACTAAATCAAATTTCACAAGAAATAGATAAAAACACTAGTGATAAAATTAATGAATTAAGTAAAAAATATGCTGAAGACAGAGAAAAACAAATATCAAAGATTAAGGAGAAAGGCCAAAAGAACCTAGAAAAAGCTACCCAATTTGTACTAAAAAAGATCGAGGAGGTATTTAAATAGATGAGTAGTACACTAGCTTACTCTACATCTATAGCGAGATTATATAAATCGTTTGTATTAACTAAAGGAACAGTAAATGAACTTTTAACAACTGCAGAGTGGAAAGACGCTTTAAGCTTGCTTAAGGATAGAGGATTTATAGAGGAAATTCCAAGCACCATTGATGATGCTGAAAGAAAATTTAAGCAGAGAGCAATAAATTTTCTTACTAAAATTAGAAAATATGTAAGCAATACAAAAGTAAATTCTGATATAGTAGATTTATACTTATATCTTTTTAGTTTAAGTGAATTAGAGCCCCTTATTTCCTCTCTGTTAACTGGGGCAAAATTAACTAATAATTTTATCTTAATAAAGGAATTAGCAGATTCAAACCCTCAAAGCCTTGATGATGTGATGAATTTTTCAAAAGGTATAATTAATGAGGGACTTAAATTCGCATTAAGTAGAGCAAACAAGAAGACTCCTTCTGAAATTAATTCTCTTCTAGAATTTTACTTTATATATAAGTTATCAAAGATAGTAAATGAGTTTAGAGGGGATTGGAAATCAAAAGCTCAAGACATTATTTGTACATATGAAGATTACTATTCAACTGCACTTGCTTACAAACTTCATTTAATTGGGGATGTAATGTGCAAAATGGATGAAGCTTCTTTAAAAGATATTGCAGGGGCTAACACAGAAAAAGAAGTACTAGATGTTTTATCTAGGACTCCTTACTCGAAAAGTTTGATCACAACTAATGTTTATGAGGCTTTAGCTAGCTTTCATCATTTAGCTAGAGTAAATGCAAGAAAATCCTCCATTGAAGCATTTATGGGAAGTCCGTTTACCCCGGCTACTGTTCTAGCAATTTCAGAGTTAATAAAATTAGATTATGAAGACCTTACTATGATTATAAATGGAATAAAGTTAGGAATAATAGATAAAGTAAAAAAGATGCTATCATTTGAACTCATTTAGGACTTTTTCATCTATAACATATCCTTCAACATCTCTTATTATTGTATAATCTGGTATTGCAGGTGGGTCAGGCATTTTTTCAATAGGTTTTTTCTTGCCTAAATATATCCACTTCAATTTTCCTTCTTTCTTCTCTAATTTATACCAGTACTTACCTATATAAATATACTGTTTACCATTTTTATAAACTATGTGATACGGTTTTAAATAGACTCCGTATTCTTTTATTTTTGAATTATATTCATATACTTGAATTTTTAGTTTCCTAAGTATTTCATCAAATATTTTCTCTGGTACTTTTACAAGCATTATGTATAATGGTTTTTATAATATCAAAAAGGATTTTAACATTAGGCGAGGTATTACATGAAACTAAGAAAAATAAATCATACTAACATTGAAGTATCTGAAATTGGTATAGGAGTTTGGAGCCTTGTCACTGATTGGTGGGGGGCTGAAGTTAATAAAGCAGAAGATATTCTTAGAAAAGCTTACGAAAATGGTATTAATTTCTTTGATACAGCTGACATATATGGAGAAGGACTAGGAGAAACTATTTTGTCAAAAGTATTCAATACGAAACGTGATAGAATTGTAATCTTGACTAAAATAGGATATGATTTCTATAATAAAATAAATAATAGAGCTATTCAGAGATTTGACTTAGATTACTTAGACTTTGCATTTAAGAAGAGCTTAGAAAGATTAAACACTGATTACATTGATATCTTAATGATTCATAATCCTAAGATGCAAATTATTAAAAATAAGGAAGTTCTTGATTTTTTATATAGTTTAAAGAAAGATGGAAAAGTTAGAGTAATTGGAGTTGCACTAGGTCCTACTCTAGGATGGGGAGAAGAAGGATTAGAAGCAATAAAAATGGGATATGAAAGCTTAGAATATATTTATAATATAATAGAGTTAAAACCTGGAATCGATTTCTTAAATTTTGATATAGCACATTTTGTAAGAGTACCCCATGCGTCAGATGCATTAATAGAGGAAAAATGGCCTATTTTTAATAATCCAAAACTTCATAGAAGCTTAAAAGATATTAACTGGATCAAAAAAGCTGTAGAGCTATCTAAACCCCTTTTAGAATATGCAAAAAGTAAGGGGATAAAATTATCACAACTAGCTTTAAAATTCATCTTATATAACAGTAAAGTAACTTCTGTTCTTCCTAATATATCAAGCCTCAAAGAATTAGAAGAATATATCCAAGTAGAAAAATTACCGGACTTGACAGATGAAGATTATAAATATCTTTATGAATACTCAATAACTCATTTTTCAGAGTTAAATAATGAAAGTATCGAAGAAACTAAGAGATATAAGTAAGATAAAATTTTACAAACTCCTTGAATGCTTTCCCCCTATGAGAATATTTATTTTTTTCTTCTAAGTTCATCTCCCCAAAAGTTCTATCTTCTCCTTCTGGAATAAATATAGGATCAAACCCAAATCCTTTGTCTCCTCTAATACTATATGAAATCCTGCCATTTATCTTTCCAGTGAAAACTTTCACTATCTTATCGTCAATATAACAAATAGCTGTCATAAAATAGGCATTCCTATTTTCTATCCCTTGCATTATTTTTAGTATTCCTTCTAATCCTATGGTTCTTCTTACATAGTTTGTGTAAGGACCAGGGAAATTATTTAACGCTTCAATAAATAATCCGCTATCTTCCATTATTAAAGGAGATTTAATCATGTTATAAGCAATGATTGCAGAATTTCTTACTATCTCTTCTAAAGAATCAGCTTGAATCTCAACTTTAGGTAAATTAATCCATCTTAGTTTTATATTATATTCCTTGGCTAACTCTGCTAACTCTCTAAACTTGTTTTCATTTGATGTTACCACGCTTATTTCTACGTTCTTCAACATATCTCCCTCTCATTCTTATTTCTTTAACCTTATTCATAATCTTATCAAAATCTCTAAATCTTGAATAGCCTCTCTCAAATCCTTTAAAAATCACGTCCTTATATTCATAATGAACACTTTCTAGGCTCCTTAAAAAAACGTGTACATCGGTGGCAAAATCTTCAATATCATCACTTCTCTTAGCTAATCCAAAATCAATAAGAAATATTTCTCCATTAAGAGTATATATTAAGTTATTAGTTGTAAAATCACCATGAGAAATCCCAATTTTATGAAGCTTCCCAGCAATCTCCCCTATGTTTTCACCAATTGCTAATAATCTATCTTTCAATTTTGGTATCATATCTTTTATGGGAAATCCTTCAATATACTCCATTGCAATTAAATATTCAAAAGGGTCAACTAATAATATAGCTGGTACATTGATATCATTCTTCATTGCTGAAAACATAAGTTTAGCTTCCAACTTAGTTCTTTCACTATTTATTTTCTCATCAAGTTGTTTATCCCTATACGATTTTGAAATTCTCTTTTTAAATATAGAATGAATGCCAGCAAAATAACCTTCATAAATTATCGATTCTGCACCTCTCTTTATTTCTCTTATTATCTCCATACTACATCCACATGATCAACTCTCCATCTAGGTCTAATTATAGATTTTTCAATTGGTATAGTTACACCATGCTTGGCTTCAAGTAATCCAGTATATGCTATCATAGCCCCATTATCTCCAGAATATTCTGGTGGCACTATTTTTACTTCAACATTCCAGTCCTTAGCAAGATTATATAACTTATTTTTTAAACTACCACTTGCTGCTACGCCACCAACTACTAAAATCTCTTTCTTACCAGTCAAAGCTAATGCTCTTTCAGTCGCCTCTAAAAGCATATCAAATGCAACTTCTCTTAAACTATAACAAACATCTTCAAGCTTATTGTTTTTTACAGCTCTTAAAGAGGCTGTCAATAAACCACTATACGACATGTCTTGCCCTTTTACTACATATGGCAAGTCAATGAATTTTCCCCCTTTATCTGCACATATATCTATTTGATGAACACCATTAACCACGTATGGAGGAGCAAGACCCACTTCTCTAACAAATGTATCTAACATGTTACCTAAGGCTATATCTAAAGTTTCCCCAAAAACTCTATATCTTCCATCTATGTAAGTCGATATTATAGTATTTCCACCTGATAAGTAAAGTATCAAAGGATCTTCAGCTTTAGTTGTAAATCTACCTATCTCGATATGAGCAATACCATGATTAACTGGAACAAGACTTTTCTTATATTTTAAGGCTAAAGCTCTAGCTATAGTTGCTCCAACTCTTAAAGCTGGACCTATTCCAGGGCCTAAAGAAACTGCTATATAATCTATATCTTCTATCCGTAATTTTGCTTTTTCTAAAGCTTTACTTATTATTACTGGGGCTACTTCAGCATGATGCCTACCTAAATCACTAGGTTTCATACCCCCTTGTTTTGGAACAAAAGTATCTCTTTCATTTGCTAATATAGATAAAGGAGAATCAGAAACTATACCCACACCAAAAGTATGTGCAGTAGACTCAATACCTAAAACAATCATTTCCCTTTACCTATAAACTCGGTATAACCACATTTTCCGCATGCCCAACGCTCTACAGGCTTGAGATGATGCGCCATTATACTGCCACATCTAGGACATTTTTTATTCTTTAACTTTATCTTATCGCCTTCTATGACGTAATAAGTTCTAACTATTGCTTTTTGGCTTTCATCCTTGTTTTTGGGCACCTTTACCACCTTTCTTTACTTTTTGTCCAGTATCTCTACCTATTAAATATTGAGGTTCGAATTCTTGTAAAGTTTTCTTATCATTGTATACATTAGCTCTAACGTAACTTATTCCAGCACCATAAACTGTATGGATTTTCTTGATTACTATAAGATCCTCTTGAGCACCAAAGGCAGAAGCTATTGCCTTAATCACATCTTTTCTTGAAACAGTCCCACTACCTATATGAAAAACCTTAATATATAATTCTCTTCTACCTATCGCATTATTTTTAACATCTCTTTCTACTATTCCTTCAGCTTTATCTGAAATCTTAATTTTTGTTTGTTGTACTTCACTCATCGAAGTAAAAAATATAATTATAGGCTTTAAGAGTAACGGAGATCTTTTATAATTATTTCAGCAACCCTCTTCCCTGATAAAACCATAGCACCAAATATTGGTCCCATTCTCGGTAAACCTCTTACTTCAGTTACAGCCATTCCAGTAGCATATAAACCAGGTGCAACCATTCCAGTATTTTCTACAGTTAATTCCTCAGCAATTTCACTATATGCTGATTTCTCTCCGGGAATAACAATATTTAACTCAGGTATTTTTCTAGCAGCTACTGATATTACTTCAGCATCATGACCAGTAGCATCTACTACTGCTTTAGCTGATATGAACAAGGGATCAACATGTAATCCTGCCATTTGAGTAGCTGTCCATTCAACTGCTACTCCAGCAACTCTTAATGGATTCTCTCTAAATATTACATCGTCTACAGTTACACCATGTAATATTTTTGCTCCAGCATCTATGGCTGCAGTTGCTAGCTTGGCCATAAATTCAGCTGAATCTACAATATATACACCATCTTCAACTTTTGTTAATCGAATGTTCATTTCTTTTAGAACTTCGTCTGCTGGGCTTTCAATAACTATTTTGTGAAATAGCATTGCTCCTCCTCCTATTCCACCACCAAAACTTAGTCTACGTTCAAAAACTACAGTCTTTAATCCAGCTTTAGCAAGATAATATGCAGCAGTCATTCCAGACGGTCCTGCGCCTACAATAACAACATCGCTTTCTACTATGTTCTCCCAATCTTGAAATGTATATCTTAAAATATACTTACTTATCTTAACCTCATCTACTTGTTTTACCTTTATTGAGTTTGAATCCATGAATTAAGTTAGTTATAAAGTAGCTAATATAGCATTTTTATGAAAAATCTATTTATTTAATAACACAAATATACCCTCATGCCTTTTCAACTAGATACGAAAGTAAATCAGCTTCATTGCAGTTGGTGCGGAAAAATAATAAAGGAAAATCCTATTGTAGTAAAAACTTGTTGCAATAATAAACCTTGGGT
Source organism: Sulfurisphaera javensis (assembly GCF_041154675.1). NCBI lineage: Archaea > Thermoproteati > Thermoproteota > Thermoprotei > Sulfolobales > Sulfolobaceae > Sulfurisphaera > Sulfurisphaera javensis. The sequence goes on along the minus strand of NZ_AP031322.1, from coordinate 1,258,890 downwards.
TTTTTGTAGTAAGCAATGCTATAATAATTGGGTGAGAGAGTGGATGAGAAGGCAAGAACAGAAAGTAGGGACAAGAAAGGGACAGTTATTATAGGAATAAGCGGGGCGAGTGGTGTAATTTATGGAATAAGAACAATTAAAATATTAAATGAATTGGGTTACCATACAGAAGTTATTTTAAGTAAAGAAGCAAAGAAGGTAGCAAAAGTAGAATGTGGAATAGATTTAGAATCTTTCTTTAATGGATTAAATTCTGTTGTTTATGAGGAAGATCAGATAGAAGCACCACCTTCTAGTTCAAGCCATATAGTAGAAACTGAGGGCATGGTTATAGTGCCATGTAGCATAAAAACATTAGCAGAAATAGCAAATGGAATAGCTTCAAATTTACTTTCTAGATCAGCTTTAAATTTTCTTAGAGTTAGAAAAACACTAATTCTGGTTATTAGAGAGACTCCTTTAGGTACAATAGAGCTGATAAATGCATTAAAAGTTTCTAGAGCAGGCGGAATAATAATGCCTGCATCTCCAGGATTTTATCATAATCCTCAGAACATAAACGACCTTATCAACTTCATAGTAGGAAAAATCCTTGATTTACTAAAAATTCCTAATTCCTTATATAAACATTGGAATAGTGTTACAGTAAATCGTATCCCTTGTGACCAAATCTCTTAGATAATATATCTTTCATTTTGCTATCGTATTCCTCTTCTTTCTTTAACTCTTTTTCCATATCTTCCCCATTTTCAGTTCTCTTTATAGCAAAAGCACATTTATTCCCGGGCAATAGAGCTCTCTTTTCACAATAAGCATATTGACAATCTCCAGTAATACATACATCTCCTACCCACATACAGTAGCCTATTTTTTGAGGAGTTCCTTTGATGTATTTCTTCTGTATGTTTAATGCCTTTTTATTACATCTAAAATATGGGCATAAATAGTTACATTTATCACCTAATGGCATGGGCTTAGGTTCGTCAGCAGTAAAACTGGGTTTTTGTCTAAAGTTGCCGTCTCTAGGGTTCAATTACTTATCACCCAATTTTTATGAAGCCTATAATCATATTACATCTTCAACCATTTAAACATTATGTATCTTATCTTACCAGTGTTTAAATTAACAATACCTAATATTAACTCTTTTCTTGTACTATGTGAAACTCTACCAAAGCCTAATATTTCATTAGAAGTTATTTCTGAATTTTCATCTAAAGCTATTAAAAGATAAGGAGCATGTTCTATTCCAGGACCTACTGTATAAACAGCAAAATCTGCTCCATATTTAATCCCAGATCTTACAACATACCCCTTCTCCCTTAGATCTTCATAAACAGTATAAAGAATTCTAAATCTTGGAATCTGCTTTATTCCTATATCATATAACTTCTGAAAATCCAGCTTTTCACCGTTATATGTTACATCTAAAATTCCTTTTTTAGTTAAATATAATCCTTCTATAAGTGATAGAATTAATTCGCTATTAACTTCTTCTGCTGACTTAGGCTTAGAAATACCTAGTGGCTTTCCATAATATCCTAGTTTATAAATTTTTCTTGCATCTTCAATGTTTTTTATAATAATTTTATCTTTTAGAAGTTCTCCTATCATCTATTTCATTCCCTTAAATAACTGATATAAAGCATGTTATTTGCAGCATCCCTAAGTAAATCAGCACAATCCTCTAACCTATCCCCTATATCTTTTGTCAGCATCATAAATGCTAACTCATTCTCTTTCTCAAATAACTTTAACTCAAAATTCCTATATAAATCATCAACTTCTTCTTCTATTTTAATTATATTTCTAGCTTTTTCTGCAGATTTCTTCGCATTAAGAGAAAGCAATCTAAAGGATTCTAATGCACTACTTGTAGCAGCAATTAATTTCTCTATCATACTTACTAAAAGTGAATGTAATATTTTATCCTCTATTTTAATTCTGCTTTGAAGAACAGAGTATCTATAGGAAACAGCACTTAAATTCTGTGCAACTTTTTCTATGTAATTTAATATATCTAAGTATAAGCTGGCAGTTTCTATTCCTTCTTTCACCTTTATTATATATTCACCAGCTTTATATTTAGAATCTTCTACAACTGACTTCAAGCCATCAATCTTAGAATATATCTGCATATGATTAACTTCATTTTCATTAAATTGTTGATATAATAATCTTAGTTGGTCAAGAATGTTATTAAGTATATTTTGTATTTGCTCTTCAATATTCAGTTCTGGAACACTCATCTATGTTAGAAAGATGAGTAATGGTTAATAAATAAATTGCATTACTAATGACCTTATTTTTTCTAACATTTCAATATCTTTTTCAATATCTTCCTTCAAACTCATTTCAATCTCCATTACTTTCCTTAAGGCTCTTTCCTCATCATTAATTCCTACGACGTAAAAATAGTTCATAATTCCTAAAGCTTCTTCCTTTAGTTTTGGATCATTAGAATTTTTGATATGTTCGACAATACTACTTATCCCTCCTAATATCTGTTTTCTAGTTTTCCTCATTCTTCTTAAAAGCCTAGATAATCTCTCTGTCTCTATTTCTGGCAATTCTACTAAATTCTCTAGCTCTTCTAAGTATGAATTATGTTCTTCAATTACTTGATCAAATTGTAATAATACTCTACCTATCTCAATATCATTTTCATTCATTTAGAGGCCCTCACACTAACAGTACTATTATCTTCAAGACCAAGTTTAATCATATCAGCCTCATTTCCATATATTTCAGTCTCTGGTAAACCATCTTGAATTATAACCTTAAACTTTGCTCTTCTTCCTTTTACAGAAACTTCAACCTCTTCAGTTATTCCTAACTCATTAGCCAACTTGTTAGAAATTAAAATAATGCCCTGATCTACATCCGGCCTTTTCCTCATTTTCACTCTTTTTTCTTTAGGAGGAGCTTTACTTTTCTTTAGTGATGACGCTGGTGGTATGATATTTACTAAAGATTTGACATCAATTTTCTTTTCCTCTTCTTTTTCCTCCTTACTCATTTTCATTATTAATTAGCTTACCTACCTTATTAAACTCTTCACCTTTGAATAACCTATCTAATGCTGATATAATCTCATTAATACTAACTCTTATTTGTTGCCAACTATCTCTATCCCTAATAGTAATAGTATTATCAGCTAAAGTTTGAGGATCTATTGTAATAGAATATGGAATACCTATTTCATCAGCTCTTGCATACCTTTTCCCAATACTTCCAGAATCATCAAAAATTGCGTCAAACTTCTCTCTCACAATTTCGTAAACTTCCTTGGCCTTCTTTATTAACTCTTCTTTCTCTAAGAGAGGAAAGACAGCTACTTCGTAAGGTGCTATATATTTAGGTAAAGATAATATAATTCTATTGTCTTTTTCTCTATATGCATTAAGAAGAGTTAAATATAAACATCTCTCTACGCCAAAGGAGGGTTCCACGACATGAGGTATAATCTTCTCACCAACGACCTTTTCTTCCCTCTCTAATATCTTAACATAATCTCCAATGTTTTTACCATCTACTTTTTCTCCTTTATTAATAAGTTCTTCTATTTCTTCTGGCCTCTTAGAATTTATAAAAGTCATAAGATTCTTTACGAACTCTTTATCTTCTTTATTAAGTTTATCTTTATTTATTACTACCACTTTCTTCTTTATAATTTTAGGACTTTCATATTTCTTAAATATTGTCATATCTTGCCCACTATACTTCATGTGCCTGCTTAAATCATAATCAGTTCTATAGGCATGACCAGATATTTCGACCTTCTCCTCCCCTATTACAGCAATTTGATCAAATGTTTGTTTAGAATAATGAGCCCTTTCATGAGGTAATTTTTCCTCAAAGTAATATGAATTTATTCCAAGTGCAGAAACAAATTTTGTAGCTGTAGCCATCCAGTATAACATCCATGGATTTAAAACAATTTTTTCTTCAAGTAACTCTTGAATCGAATATTCTTTAGGCTTCTCCCCTTTTACTTTATCCTCCCCCCTAAGAATATTTAACTTCATATTTCCAAACTTTTCTAAAGGCGGATTTACATTGCTTTCTGGATCGAAGAAGAACTCTAATTCCATTATCGTAAATTCTCTCATTCGTATTAACCCTTGCCTAGGTGAAATCTCATTTCTAGCAACTCTCCCTACTTGAGCAATACCAATTGGTAATTTCTGCCTAAAAGCTTCGTAAACCCTCTTAAATGAAGTAAACATACCTTGTGCTGTCTCTGGTCTTAAAAACCCTTGATTTCCACTATATGGACCAATGTTGGTACTAAAAAGTAAGTTAAATAGCCTTACTTCACTAAGCTCTCCACCACAGGCTGGACACTTAATGCCTTTTTCTCTAATTATTCTATCTAATTCTGAAGGAGACAAACCCTCAACGTTAATTTTAGCTATTTCCTCTATCAAGTGATCAGCCCTATATATCTTATGGCATTTTGTACATTCTACTATTGGATCAGTAAAGTTTTCAACATGTCCACTGGCTTCTAAAACTTTATAAGGCGTTATAACTGGCGTTTCAACTTCTACTACAAAATCAGAATTATCATAAACAAAGAATTTTCTCCATAATTCAACTATCTTGTTTTTAATTCTAACACCTATAGGACCTATATCGTAAAGTCCAGCCACGCCACCATAAATCTCATAAGACGGCCAAAAGATTCCTCTTCTTTTTGCCAATTCTATTAACTTCTCACTCATACGAGATAAGCATATAAACGAGATTAAAAATTTCTACTCTCATGTCAGACAGTAGATTATTATATTTGAATGAAAATAGCAGATTATTTGCAGGCTTCAATAAACCTACATCACCATTTGTAATAATAGGTTTACCACTAGATATAACAAGTAGTTTTAGACCAGGGTCTAGATTTGCACCTTCAACTATAAGAGAATATGCACAATATATAGAATTTTATTCAATAAGGACTGGAATTGATATGGGAGAAATAGGATTTAACGATGTTGGAGATGTTGTAATGCACCCCTCAGACGTCGAAGAAAATATAAAAAGAATATCAGATGTAACAAGCTATTTTGCTGAAAAAGGAAAAATAGTCATTAGTATAGGTGGAGAACATTCAATAACTGTAGGAACTACAAGAGGAATTAAACCCGATTGTGTATTAAGCATAGATGCACATCTCGACCTAAGAGAAGAATATATGGGTTATAGATATGATCACGCATGTGTAATGAGACGGATATCGGAGCAAGGAATCAAAATAATGGAAATTGGGACTAGAGCAATATCCAGAGAAGAAATAGAATATGCTAACAGAAATGGTATAGCATACATAACACCACATCAAATAAAGTTAATGGGAGTGAGAGAGACAGCACAAAAAATAGTAAATAATTTCAGAGAATGTGAAAAAATCTATATAACATATGATATGGATGGAATAGATCCTTCATACGCTCCTGGAGTAGCTACACCAGAACCAGAAGGATTAGATCCATCTACAGTTTTAGATATAATCTCATTAGTCATAGATAAAAGAGTCATAGGATTTGATGTAGTAGAAGTTTCTCCACCATATGACCCTACTGGAATAACTTCTGTTTTAGCAGCAAGAATAATACTAGAAACAGCAGCACAAATATATAAGGCTAGATCGCTTTAACAACCTTAATTGTTGGTTTCCTTACCATATAAATTATTTTATATCCACAATATGGACATCTAACACCCGGTAAAGCTCTCAATTGTTCATCATCAAATTCTTTCCAGCACTTTCCACATCTATACCTTGCCATAAAACACAATAAAAACAACATAGTTAAAAACCTAACTGTTAACAGAAAAGTTGAAAAATCCCTAATACAATATGAATTTTTGAGAATGTCTGATAATCTTTGTGGAGGTTTACCACCAGAAATATGTGAACAACTAAATAAAGAAGAACAATTCATAAAAATAAAGGTAGAAAAAAGAAGATATGGAAAAGAAGTAACTATAATAGAAGGTTTATCTGGTTCTGACATGGAATTAAAGAAAATAGCTTCTGAACTCAAATCAAAATTAGCTGCTGGTGGCACTGTTAAAAATGGGAAAATAGAGTTACAAGGAGATCATAGAGAAAAAGTAAAAGAACTATTAATGAAAATGGGGTATCCAGAATCTAATATAATAATAATAGAGTAATGAAAAGAAAAGGAAAAAAGAAAAATAAAGACAAAACTTTTATTGATTTGGAATTTGAATCTTTAATTCTTGTGTTAATTCCTTGTATCTGTTTCTAACTGTTACTTCAGTAACACCAGCAATTTGTGCAATCTCTTTTTGAGTCCTTCTTTCATCGTTAAGTAATGCAGCAATATAAATTGCAGCAGCAGCTAATCCAGCTGGGTCTTTACCAGCAGTCAAACCAGAACTTTTAGCTTTTTCTATAATATCAATAGCCATCTTCATTGTAGCTCCACTTAAGCCTAATAGGCTACCAATTCTAGTTACATAATCCTTAGGATCACTCACTGGTACTTCTATATCAAGTTCTCTCAATATTAACCTATAACATCTAGCGACCTCTTTCCTATTAGCTTTAGTAAATTGAGCAATTTCATCTAAAGTTCTAGCCATCTTCATCCTTCTACATGCTGCATATATTGAAGCAGCAACCACACTCTCAATGCTTCTTCCTCTCACTAATCCCTTCTCCACCGCCTTCCTATATATTAAAGCTGCTTCATCTTTTACAGCTTTAGGTAAGTTTAATAAGTTCCCTATTCTCTCTAATTCATTCATAGCTTGAGCTAAGTTTCTATCAATTGAAGATTGAATCCTAGCCCTAATTTGCCACTTTCTCCATCTTAATACCTCTAATCTTCTCTTAGGGTCTAAAGTCCTACCCATAGCATCTTTATCTTTCCAGTCAATTACAGTAGATATACCCATATCATGTATAGTTTGATTAAGAGGACCACCAACTCTGCTCCTCTTCTCTTTTTCCTCTGGTGTAAAAGCTCTCCATTCAGGCCCTTGATCAATAGCTCTCTCTTCTATTACTTCACCAGTTTCTGTACAAATATATTCTCCTCTTTCCTCATCAAAAACTATTTTATCAGGAGGACAAGGAGTTGCAGAAGCTTGAGATTTATTAGTTTCTGACATAGAACCACCTAGAAGGGGGCATAAAGTTTTAAAACCCAATTAAAAATTTTACCCTTCACTGGTATATAAACTTTTCTCTAAATATGTTTCAATGAAATTTATTCGAATAAAAGTTAAAAGTCACACTACAAATAAGATATTATGAAACTAGTTTATGCTGGCATAGGATTACTCTTTCTTGGTATTATTATTTTAACTTTAGCTTCGATTAGCAATATACCTATATCACAAACTACTACAAGTGGAGGGTTTACTGGAGTAATATTTATTGGACCATTTCCAATAATAATAGGAGCTGGTAATTCTTCTCAATTACCATATTTATTTACATTTGGCATAATATTTACAATAATTGCAATAATATTTTTCATATTACCATGGATATTTAACCAAAAAAGTCGCGGATCCAGCTATTAACATAAATTCCATTTCTTCAAGCTTAAATTTTTTAGGATAAGAAGACTATATTATAACGCCGCGGTAGTATAGCCCGGTCAAGCACGTGCACCGAAAGTATGCGGGCCTCTCAAGCCCGTGGCCCGGGTTCAAATCCCGGCCGCGGCACTAATTTTGTATTAAATTGAAAGGTTTTACATTCTCTTTATAAAGCCGTAAATGAAACATCAATCCTTATTTTGGAACAGCCTCACTTTCTTATAAGTAAAGTGATTTAGTATGCTAATTGATCTGATTTTTCCGCATAAAGCAAAGGTTCCCTCATTAATTCAAGTTTAATGTCTCATCTGAGGGGCAGTCTGGAGGCAGAGACCCCTTCCCATGTTTGCTGTATTTATACTACATCATTTTTTGATAGCGTTTTTTGAACTTTGTAAGCATTCATCCTAGCCTAAAGGCCTTCTTTTCATATTTTTTACAATATTATTTCTAATGCGATATTAATAGAATAGAAATAAAAACATAAAGGTTTAAATCCTCAAAATTCTGAATTAGAAACGGGGGTAGGGGATGATGAGTTACCCGGCACCCGGCAACTGAGACAGAGGGTCAGAGGCCACCCCATACCCCCTTAGTTCTCTCTCCTTATACTAAAATAAGCTTAACTATGTTGCTTTCCATACTATTTGTTTCAGCTTATTGGGAAGCAAATTTGAAATAAACAAGTATTACATTGTGATAAAATTTTATTCTAAGTTTCTGTTATACTTTCAATCTATTTTCTTTGAAACATGAAACATTTTACGTTAATTTCCATGTTTATTCTGAAACATTTTCTAGCCTCTCGAGCTCGTGGCCCGGATTAAATCTCGGTCGCAGCATTGAAGGACTATGTCCACCTTCAACCTCCATTTTGAATTTGTGATATAATTCGACAATCTTATCTAAAGGACCGATATAAGTTTACTTCACATCACCATTTTTATAGACGTATTACTTCCATTCTATTTCTCTATAATTATATCGCCACACTTATATACAATCTTTCATCATTATAGATATTGAAAACGAAATTTATTAAGCAATTATTTTTGTCAAACATAAAATTGAACTTTTCATAAAGTCAAAATTCTTTTCAGCATAATAAATTGATACTTTAAAATTGTTTAGATTTCTGCTATAACACTTAAATCCTCCTCATGTATAAACCTATTTGTGGTGAAAAGAAATAGCAATAACTAAAGAAAAACTATTGGAAAGAGGCAAAGAGATAATTGATAAAGCCAGAGATAAAAATATAATACTGAGATTAATTGGGGGTGCTGCAGTAGCAATACTCGCCCCAAAAGGTAGTGAGATGTTTGCAAGAAAATATAAAGATATAGATTTCTTTGGACTTTCTAGCCAAAGTAAGAAAATAAGCGAAGTTTTAGAGAGCGTTGGAATGATTGGGAATAAGCGTTTTAACGCTTTGCATGGCGATAGAAGATTAATGTTTTACGACCCACAAATAGATTCTACGATAGACGTTTTTTTAGACATTTTTGAGATGTGCCATAAGATAGACCTAAAAGACAGGCTAACCATAATGCCTTATACTATTCCCCCTTCCGATCTTCTCTTAACTAAATTACAAATTGTAAAATTAACTGAAAATGATATAAAAGATGTTTTCGCTCTCCTTACTGATCTAAGCTTAGGGGATCATGATGATGAAAAAACTATAGATATGAATTATATCTCTAAATTGCTTTCTGATGACTGGGGATTTTATACAACCGTAACTGATAATATTGATAGATTATTAAATGAGTTTAATCCTCCACAAAATGTTGCTGAAAAATTGAAAGCATTAAAGGAAAGAATAGAAAAAGAACCAAAAACATTAAAGTGGAAAATGAGAGCTAAGATTGGAAGAAAAGTTAAATGGTATGAAGAACCAGAAGAAGTTGGTCAATTTAAGGTAGATTCTAATGCGGGGGGTGGGACTTGAGTTAAATAACTCTAGCAAAATGTAGAAGAAAAATGATAATATGTTGCTTATTTAAATTAGCATTCTATTCCTTGACTTTCAAGATAGTTATCCATTTCAGATATTAATAGTTCAATTAATTCATCTTCATCAGCTTTCGCATTCATATAATTCATTAATCCGTTTAAATACTGTTGTGCTTGCTGTTCATACATTATTTTCGCATTCCTTGGTAAATTTGGTTGTGCTTCTATACAAGAGTTCACTTGAGAAAGTACTTCATTATAAACCTTATTTAATTTTTCAACATAAGGTTTAGCATCTTGAACTATTTGATTAACCTCATCCCACTCATCCACTGCTACAACTGCTGCAAACGCAATACTAGATAAGATACCAGCAGAAATTAACTCACTCATTGCCCTCTTAGCCTTACTTATAACCTCCAATCCTATCTCAACAGCCTTCTCTTGCTTTAAACCAGCAGCAAATTTTAACATACCTTGACGCGTAAAATCAGTAGGAAGCCTAATAACTGGCAAAATATATAAACCAATATCAAAATCATCCGGAACACTTTCCAATATACTACTATCTTGAGCCTTAGAAACCACACTATTCCCAATCTTAACCCAATAGTTCACAATACCAGAAACCAAACCAACAACACCATAACTACTACAAGAAGTACCACCAGCCCAAGTACTAGTAAAAACAGGACTACCAATAGAAGCCTTATTAATAGTGAATAAGGAAGATGTTAGTCCATTATATTTTTCTGGATATAATATTCCCTTTTTAGAGTAGAATGGTGAAGATTTTGTTGAATCTGCTAAGACATATACCTTGCCTAAAAATATTGATGGATCATAGTTTCCAGCATACTCAACACCAGAAGTATAATATGCTGGATAAGGATAAGGAAAAACACCACTCACTGAAGATAAGAAATTAATTATTCCAAGACTAATGTAATAATGTCCATTACTAGTATAATAAAAGTTCTTGGAATACGTAAGTGTTAAGTAGATTATATCTGGTTGGTATGTTAATAATTGTGCTATAGCTATTTTAAGTACGTTTTCGTTTACTGATTCTTGATAGTTTGCATTTGGTAGTGAGTAGTATGTTGGGTTTATCCAATTGAAACCTTTAGGGGGTAGTATTGGTATTATGCATATTTCCATTAAATCATCTGTAATAGAATTGGAATAGATGTCTAGTTGGTTAGCCTTGAGTTTGCCTACTCCGTGAACTTTTACTCTTTGTTTATCTGCTGTTCCGAATTGTTTTCCTCCTTGGAATACTATTATATTACCAGATCTCCAATATTTTGAGCATCCTCCAATATAATATAGTATATCTGAATCTTTCTCTTGTACTATAATACCTTGTCTTATAATGTCTATGAGTGAGTTTGTTGTTGAAGCTATGCTTTCAGCTATAGCTATTGCTGGGTATAGCCAGAACTTATTTTGATTGTATGTATCATAATTTCCTGTTACTAAGCATTTTGCTTCTTCCTCTAATCGTAAAGCATATTGTTCTGATAATTGTTTTGATGCTATAGCCTCAACTAATAATGAATAATAATTTGTATAATAAGCATATTTGTATAATTCTTCTAGTTGAATGTATTGTCTAATATACGATTGTATCACGTACTCATATCCAGCTGAATTATCTGCTATTTGCTTTAACACTTGCTCTTGAGGCTCTTGAGAAGACATATATTATACTATCCTTTAACTTTTCATAAAAATTTTCAAAAGAAGAATTTAAATGAAATTTCTCTATAAAATTGATTAGAATTTCTTTAACATATTAATTTAAATTGTGAGAATTTTAGATCTATTAAGTTTTATATCAATTTAGTTCTTCTTTGAAAAATAAACAATATTGTAATAAAATGCGGGGGGTGGGACTTGAACCCACGCAGGCCTTCGCCAACGGGGATCTCACTTTTTACGTCCTGAGCCCGTCCCCTTTGACCTTGCTCGGGCACCCCCGCTTACTTTATTTTTCTCTTTTGTAGTTTTAAATTTACGCCGGGGGCGGGACTTGAACCCGCGTGCCTCAGAGAGGCAGTAGGTCGCCCGCCTTAAACGCTGGAAAAGTCTCGAGCCTACCCCCTTGGTCCGCTCGGGCACCCCGGCAAATATAAAATTAGATTCTTAAAAATAAAAACTATGCTGGAACAGCTACAGGATTTTCCTTTGTCGAAATCCTTTTCTCTTTTTCTATTACCTCTCTTATATGCTTAGGAATACTGAACATGGTATAGTGTGTTTCACCATCATAAAATTTCAATTCTCCCTGAATTCTTTCTTTTATTCTTTTGTTGACTTCATCTTTTGTTAATTCAGTAGGCGCTACATTATCTGATGCGTAAACAAATCCCCATAATCCGTCGAATGCTGGTACATAGACTATTCCAGCACTTACTTTCTTGAATACTTGCCTTATAGTATTATAGATGATGGAGAAAGTTTCTAAACTGAATGAAGGAGAAGTTGCTTGAGTTACTATTCCGCCTTTAGTTATTTTCTTTAGATCTTCATAAAACTCTTTAGTGTATAATAACTGAGAGGGAGAATCTTTTATTGGATCAGTTAAATCTATTACTATTGCATCATAAACTTCCTTAGTTTCTTTTATAAATTTGTAACCATCTTTTATTATTAATTTGCTTCTTGGATTATCGAATGATCCTTGATGCCATTCTGGTAAATATTTCTTAGCAAAGTCAATTACAACTGGATCTATATCAACCATTGTTGCACTTTTAACACTTTTATGCTTTAAAACCTCTCTTAGAGTAGCTCCTTCACCTCCTCCTAAAATTAGGACTTTTTCTGGGTTATTGAGTGATAAAAGTAATGGATGAACTAATGCTTCATGATAGATGAACTCATCTGCTAATGATGATTGAATTTTCCCATCTAATATTAATGCTTTACCAAATCTAGCTAATTCAACTAAAAGAGCTCTTTGATAAGGTGTTTTCTCTTCCGCTATTACTTTGGTTATTGCATGGCCATGAAATTCATATGGCGTTTGCCATTCAATATGCCAATGCCATTCATACATTTATACAAGCCTCAGACCATTTACTTTCTTATTCTGCCAGCTATATCTTCTTATTTTTTTGGTTCTACCAAATCCACAAGCAGCGCAATAACCTTTTCTAACGTTAAAGGAATTTCTACCACATCTTCTGCATCTAACGTGAGTCGGCGATTTGTTCATTTTTCCGAATGAAGGTGTACCTTTCATTTCATTAAAAAGATAAAGACACTAAATTAAAACTTTAACCTTCCACTTAGCTTTATAAACTACAAGCCCTACTGATTTTAGATTGAAAAATGTTAAAAGATAAAGATTTTGTCTATATAGATTACATTGCAAAAGTAAAAGATACTGGGGAAGTTTTCGATACGACTATTGAAGAAGAAGCAAAGAAAGCTAATATTTATAATAAAGAAAATAAATACGGACCAAAATTAGTTATATTAGGTGAGCATAACGTTATCCAAGGGCTTGAAGAAGCATTATATCAAATGAACCCCGGAGAAGAAAAAGAGATCGAAATACCTCCAGAAAAAGCTTATGGCCTAAGAGATAATACAAAAGTCAAAACAATACCTTTAGGGGATTTGAAGAGACAAGGAATAAGCCCATATCCAAATATGGTCGTTAGATTATCTAATGGTTCGTTAGCTGTAATTAAAAGTGTATCTGGAGGTAGAGTAATATTAGATTTAAATCACCCATTAGCTGGTAAAACTCTTGTATATAAAGTAAAGATAGTTAAAGTATTGGAAAGTGAGGCAGATAAGATAAAAGCGTTAATTGAAAGATGGTTAGGCTCCTCTTACGTTGATAAATTGAACATGGAGTTAGATGAGAAGAAGAATGTAAAATTTACTCTGCCTAAAGAATTATTCTTAGTTGAGGACATCCAAGTAAGAAAATATATGCTAGCAAAAGACATAATTAACTACGTATTACCAGACTCTACGATAACTTTCATCGAAAATTATAATAAAGATGTTTTTAGTCGATAACTCCAGTTTCTTTAGCTATTTTTTCAGCAGCCTCCCAAGTTATACCTCTATCACCTAAAATTGTGTATCTTTCTGGCCTTATTGTATGTGCAATGGTTAATGCTTTTATTACAATTTCATCTGGAATTCCTAACTGTTTCGCTTTAGTAGATAAACCAACTTTTTTCATTGCATTCTTTATTTTAACCCAATTAATCCCATGAATATAAGCCATAAGGATGGTTCCTAAGGCTACTAACTCTCCATGTAAGGCTTTATCTGGGTATAAAATTTCAATTGCATGAGCAAATAAATGTTCAGAACCACTTGCTGGCCTTGTACTTCCAGCCATTCCCATAGCAACACCACTACTTATTAAAGCTTCAGTAAGTATTCTGACTCCAGCTTTCAGATCTTTATCAAGAATTTTTGCACAAGATATAGCATGTTTAGCTGACATTAAAGCTAAGGAAGCAGTATAATCTCCGTAATACTCTCCTCTCAGTTTTGCTGCTAATTGCCAATCTCTAACGGCAGTTATTTTACCTATTGTATCTCCTATTCCAGCATTTATTAACCTTCTAGGTGCTGAAGATAATACATTAATGTCTGCTATTATTGCTATAGGGCCTTTAGCTTTTACTGAAGTCGGTTTACCTAATCCTTTAATTGACGCAAAAGGAGAAGTTATTCCATCATGAGAAGGAGCTGTAGGAATACTTATAAATTCCTTTCCAATTCTATAGGCTACATATTTTGCAACATCTATTATATTACCTCCGCCAACTCCTATTATGGTGTTAGCGTTTATTTTTTTTGCTACTTCTTCAACTTTACTTACTTCGTCCATTGAAGCAATTTTTACCTCTATTACTTCTAGTTTTTCATCCCTTAAAGTTTCTAGAACTTTATTTGTTATTATTTTCCTAACTAGAGGTCCAGTAACTATAAGAAATGGCCCAGAAAGATTGAGTGAAGTAATATAATCTTTAGTATTTTCAATTATATCATAACCAATATAAACTTTCTTTGGTAAATCAATAATGTGTTCCTTTAGTTCCACAACTTATATAACAAGAATTTAAATATTAAAAGTTAGCATATGTACTTTGTATATCTACTTCTTATAGTTGGTGAAATGTGTGTCCTCTCTTAGATTGAATATAATAGCAACAATATATAATAATATACCAAAAGAAGCTGGAATAACAAAAATAGAGTTTGAAGGACCAGAGATAGCTATATATGTAAAGAACCCATCAGTCCTAGCAGATAAGACAGAATTATTTAAGAAAATAGCAAAAGATATACGAAAAAGAATTGTACTAAAAGCTGATGAAAAAGCTAGAAGAGATAAGAAAGAAACAATAGAAATTATAAAGAATATAGTCCCTAAAGAAGCAGAAATAACTGATATAAAATTTGATGAAGAACTCGGTGAAGTTCTAATTAAAGCGAAGAAACCTGGTTTAGTTATAGGAAAAGGAGGAACGATACAAAACAAGATATTTTTTGAAACTTTTTGGAGACCAATAATAGTTAGAGAGCCTCCAATTAAATCCAGAACTTATGACAGCATTCTAACTCATATTTACAATGAAACTGAATATAGATCTAAAATGCTTAAGGTCTTTGGAGAGAGAATACACAGAGAACTTCTATTTAAAGATAGAAGTGTAAGAATAACAGCATTAGGTGGATTTCAAGAGGTTGGGAGATCAGCCGTATTAGTTGAAACTCCAGAAAGTAAAGTACTACTTGATGTTGGATTGAATCCAAGCGTTAGTTATGGAGAAAGATTATTTCCTAAACTTGATATAGACCAAGTAAGACTTGAGGACATTGATGCCGTAGTAATAACTCACGCTCATTTAGATCATTGCGGTATGGTACCATTACTATTTAAATATGGTTATGATGGACCAGTATATACAACTTCTCCCACAAGGGACATTATGGCATTAATGCAATTAGATGCTTTAGATGTAGCTGAAAAAGAAGGAAGACCACTCCCATATACAGCAAAAGAAGTTAGAAAAGAACTTTTACATACAATAACTCTAGATTACGAAGAAGTAACCGACATCGCACCAGATATAAAACTAACTTTCTATAACGCTGGACATATTTTAGGTTCAGCTATGGCACACCTACATATAGGTGATGGAACACATAATATAGTCTATACTGGTGATTTTAAGTATGCTAGAACAAAATTACTTGACAAAGCTAATGACGAGTTCCCAAGAGTAGATACAATGATTATGGAAACAACATACGGTGACCATGAGCAAGAAGGGAGAGAAGAGGCTGAAGCGAAACTTATAGAGATAATCAACAGAACTGTAAGTAGAGGAGGTAGAGTATTAATTCCAGTACTTGCGGTTGGAAGAGGACAAGAAATAATGCTTGTCCTTAATGATGCAATGAAGAAGAAACTCATACCAGAAGTACCAATATACGTTACTGGTTTAGTTGAAGAAATAACAGCAATACATAATGCCTATCCAGAAATGTTAAGTAGAGAAGTAAGAGAAGCAATACTTTATAAAGATGAAAATCCTTTCATGTCAGAATTCTTCCACAGAATTGAAGGATTTAGAGAAGATATAGCACAAGGTGAACCTTCAATAATATTAGCAACCTCTGGAATGCTTAATGGAGGACCAGCCGTAGAATTTTTCAAGACAATGGCTCCAGACAGTAGAAATGCGATAATTTTCGTTAGTTATCAAGCAGAAGGCACTTTAGGAAGAAAAGTAAGCGATGGAGCCACTGAAATTCAAATAATTGATAGAGATGGAAGGGTAGAGAATATACAAATAAAGATGGAAGTCCAAAGAGTAGAAGGATTTTCTGGACACTCAGATAGAAGACAATTATTGAATTTCTTAAGGAATCTCAATTCAAAGCCTAAGAACTTAGTTTTGAACCACGGTGAGCCTGGATCAATTGAATCCTTTAGAAGATATGTAGAGAGAGAGAAGACTAAAATAGGATTAAATGGAACAAGAGTTTATGCACCGCAGATACTTGATAGCCTTAGAGTAGTATAAGTTTTAAGGTATATCCTCCGTTACATTAAACCTATAATCTTTTAAAGTCCAATTAAAAATAATCTTATTGGTTTTATGGGCCCGTCGTCTAGTCTGGTTAGGACGCCGCCCTGACGCGGCGGAGGTCCTGGGTTCAAGTCCCAGCGGGCCCATTGTGGGGGTACAACCCCCACACCCCCACTTTTCAATTCAATATATGATTTTACGACCTTATCTAAAGGACCAACGTAAGATTCCCTTATCTCACCATTCACGTTCTCTAGAATGTAAACATAATACCGACCTTTTCTTTCCCTTATTATCACATCACCATACTTATATCTCGTTTTTTCTTTAGGGGACACCCCTAAAACCCCACTCCTAATTTTACGATTGCCAATTTTGATTTATAAGTCTTTGGCAACCCGTAAATTTTGCCGTGATATTACGGTGAATTGAAAGAAGACGGCAAAGAATCCTTATCGGCGAGAAAAAATGAAAAAATAATACTCGGATATCGCGAGACAATCCTTTGTAATTCATATTTAAGCGTTTAGGGTAAGTATTACCTCATTTATCCCCCAATATTTTATCAAGTATTATGTAAAAAGACCTCTATCAGAGGTGAAAATATGGTAAACACGAAATCATTTAAACTAAACTTGACCCCAGAAAAGTACGAAACCCTAAAGAGGATTAGCAAACAGACGGGAGTAAGTATGAATGACATCATACGCTTAGCAATAGATAGATACCTAAAAGAGGCGTCATCATAAAGTCAGACGCATAAGCGTTCGTCACAAAAATCGGTAGGGGGGTACGCTCAAAATGAATATAGATAGAGAGAGTAAAAAAAACCTATGCCTTATTAACCCTAGTGTATTTCAACACAAGATTCCCTTCAGAGTCTTTCTCTACGCTAAGGATAAAGTTATCATCTCTAGATATCTGATAAGCCTCAACAACATCTTTAGGAATATTAAGATAATAGACTTCGTTACCCGCGCCACTTTTTCTTACAAACGGTCTCATATGGTACCTTATTCTTCGCCTATTTATAAACTTTTTATGATAGAAAGGTTTATATATACGTACGTAAAGATAAAGTATAAGGGACGAAATATGACACAAAATGTGTCACAAAAATCGAAACCTAAAGTCAAAAGATTCGTTTTTTATGCAACTCCCGAGTTCGTGGAAGAAATCGAGAAAATCGGAGCAAAGTACGGGATAAACAATAGGAGCGAATTGATACGAATGGCGTTAAGAGAATTCGTCGAAAGGAGGGCTAATAAAAATGGCTAAAATCGAAATTGAAGGGGACGAAATGGTAGAAAGTTGCGAAGTCGATAAAGACCACGGCGAATATTATCCAGTCTGTTATAATACTGAATTTGATGTTGACGTAGAAGATATTGAGTTTAGCGATGACGAAATAGAAAGAATCGTAAGAGATAACGTAGACGAAGTTGCTAGGATTTTAGCGTATGATAACAAATTATTTAACGAAATAGTTCAAAAAGTACTAAAGATTAAGGAAAGGCGTGCAATTTCGGAAAAACGACACATGAAACCGTAAAAGGCCCTTTTTAAATCCTCTCTTCTAATGGGTTTTCAGAAAAAATAAGGTGGTCGGAATGAAGGTGTTCAGTTCAAAATCTAATAACGCAAATCAAAATAAAAAGCCTACCGCTAATAAGAAAACTATCTACGTATATCCTGGCAAAAGTATTATCGCCAAAGTTCTAAATAATCCCTTCAAATCGAGATACTCCTATGGCGTAGAGATAGAACCCTTAGACGGTAATTATTACGATAGTAAAAATAAGAAATGGTATAAAGCGAAAGAATTAGCGAATTATCGTGTCGTTCTTAATCTAAAAGACGAAGATGCAAAAGGCGTTAGGAAGGGCGATATTCTCGTTAAAGGAATTGACGTAGAACGATTCATACTTTTGGGTGATGAGTAATGGCGAAAAGACTAAGTGAAATTCTAAACGCGAAAAAACAGAATAAAGGTAAATCTGAATCGTTTGCAAAAACTTCTATCAAAAACTCTCAAACTGTCAACGATCAAAATGTACAATCTAGAAGAAATAATTTCAATGTGTTAACAAATACCCCTACCCATTCTTCGAATTCGTCGTTTATTTCAGACTCTATGCAAAAAACGACTAATTCGACTAATCCCGGGGGGTTTTTTAAAATAAAAGAATTCGAAGATTCGTATAGAAAAGAGACGTTAAAAATTTCAGTTAGTGCAAAAAACAAAAGCGTCGTTAACATATCGTTAAAATTTTCTAGATTCGAAATAAGGGCGAAAGGATTAAACGATAGGAATAAGGCGAAAATCGTACTAATACCAATTTATCATATTACATTTTATTATAAGGATAGAAAAGTAGGCGAGTGCGAAAGCAATAATTGTGACGAGACATTAAGCGAAGTATCTAAAGCGACTAAAAGAAACGTAACGATTAAGGAATTGCGTGATAACATAGACAACATAATTAGCAAGAAAACGTTAGAAGTGAAATTAATAGATATCGTTACTCAACTACCCGAATTTAAGGATATCGAAAAGAACCCATACGAGTGGTTATTTAAGAAAACGTCCAAAATCGTCGGTAATGAGAAATTCAAAAAGTATATTGCGTACGCAATAACTTCATCTCAAATAGAATTAGATAATGACGATTTGCGTTTTAATATCGGTATCGAAGGAAGTAGTGGCGAAGGTAAGACTAAGACTATCGAGGCTGTGTTAGACTTATTACTTCGCGGTGAGTCGTTAGAGGACGAGATAGTAATTATTGCCGACGTTATAACGAAAGAGGCGATTACATGGTTAGACGGTTATAATTGGGACGGGAGAATTTTGTATGTTAATCAAATTGACGGGTTAAATCTTGAGCGTCTAAGACCAATATTAAGCGAAGGAAGAATTAACAAATTCGTGACTGAACAAACGACGGATGGATTTCGAGTTAGAACGCTCAGAGTATATGGTAAACCGGCGCTCATTTACTCCATAGTTACGGATAAGTACGATATTACGTTAGAACAATTACTTAATCGTACTTGGAGAGCGTATTTACCCTCAGATGATGACGAGAAATTAAGGGCGATAATAAGAAATAAAGCGTTAAAGTTGTACGAAAAGGTTACTGACGTAGACCGTTTAATATTCACGGGTTATATCTTAACTCGTCCTAGAAACGTGGAATTTGACGAAAAAGCCGTTAAATTATTAGAGGATTTCCTTATGGACTTAAAGCAATTGACTAACGACGATAGAGTGGCAAAAAGACGTTTAGATATATTATTAGCGTTTCTAAAAGCAAAGGCGAGTTTCGAAGGACGTAATTTAATCACATTAGAGTATCTTAGGGACGTTCTTGAAGGAGAGTTTCGTTTCGACATAATGTATAATGTTGTCGGTATTAGTGAGAGAGAGTTTAAGGTTCTAGAGGCGTTATACGAATTAACTAAGTCGTTAAGAGAAGATGACGATATTGCTAATTATCCTAAGACTAGAGTTATAGCGGAGGAATCCAATTTCGACGACTCAATAACACGAGACGTTTTAGAGTCGTTAAGAGGAAAACATTTAGTAATATCGGAAAGAATTGGTACGGCGTACCATTGGAAAATTACGACGATAGGAAAGAGATTATTATCGTATTTCGAACATTCTGATGACGTTATCGAAACTGATACGGGTATAGCGGAAAACGACTTTTTTCATGATGACGGAAAACGAGATTCGTCAAATGCCATGCGTAGCAATGACGCCAGAGGAATGTCAGAGAGCAACGGAAAAGATGCTGAAACTATGGAAGGAGGGACGGAAGATATTATGACTTTAGACGCTTACAAATATCTAAAGAGCCACGGGACTATCGCATTACGCGACTTCATTGACGCTTTCGGTACTGACGCTTTCGAAAAACTGAAAGATAGATTAGAAACGTTCACTGCAGATAACGAGATATACATCAGACTGAGAGACGTTAACAACGTCTGTGAGAAGTTTGACGGTATGGAATATGACGATAGGAACGACATTATGGCGGATTGCTTACACAAAGCGAAAGCGTATATCGATAGAACTACAGACGAACGCGGGATTTTCAGAGTGATAAAATATTTATAATGAAATAATGCGATAATATATTGAGAGGAAATAATCACGCGTGAATGCAAAAAATTGTAGCCACCAAAATGTAATATAACGACCTAAATGACAGTGGCTAACGGGGTAAAGTTTGAAAATCACGCAAAAAATACTATCAGCCAGAAGGAAAAAAGAACAAGAAATAACGGCTGATAACGGGGTATAGGTCACTCCAATAATAAAGTTTGAAAATCACGTAAAAAATACTAGCTCAAATAACGGAAAATGAGGACGTAAATAACGTGAGCTAACGGGGGTACTCATTATAATATAATATGTTATCCCATTTGACGGGGAATAAGGGCGTAAATGACGTGGGATAACGGGGTATTCATTATAATATTATATAGTAACCCGGCTAGTGGAAGGGAAAAAGCACGGGTTTTTAGGCTTGGTAACGGGGTATAGGTTACTATAAGTGTTGATAAAACTCCTTAAGCCATTCCGCATACTTCTTATAATGCTCTTTCGCTATTCCGAAAAGCGAAACGTAATGTTGCGTTAGTACGCGAGTAGGCTTTCTACCCTGGATAAAATCGATTACGTCAAGTGGAATTCCCAGTTCGGCTAATTTCGTACTTACAAACTTTCTAATGTATTTTATTGGTAAAGCGTCTCTGTGTTTCTCAAAGTCTTGTATTGCATATTGCGTTATACTCAACTTCCTAAGGGGCGTTATGTGGAATACATAAAATACTCCTTTATAACCGCGAGTCCATGCTAATGGATAATAACATATCCCATTATCGCAAACATCACGCTCTGGCTCTTTCAACACTTTCAATATTTCGCTTAATCTCGCCCCACTTTCTAACGCGAGACGATAAACGAGATAGACGTTTTCACTGTATTCTTTCGCTAATTGAAGAGTACGCTTTATTTCTTCAATCGTAGGAACATATAAATCGGCGTTACTCCTGGGTACTTTTAACTCCTTCAATATCTTGTTAGCGAACTCTTCACTGATTAATCCACGGCTAATTAAGAACTTTGTGAAAAGTCTATACGCTTTAATCCCCGCATCTGATAATCTAACCTCACGGGTTTGTAAGTAATGCAATCTCTCTTTTGCGGTCTCTTCGCTTATTTTTCGTTCATTAATTAGATAGTCGTAAAAGTCCTTTAAGTTGCCGTCTGTCGCATATTGGAGTAAATTGGCAACTAACGATTTTTTAGAGCGTTCTTTACTCTCTTTTATGCCCTGACGCGGCGGAGGTCCTGGGTTCAAGTCCCAGCGGGCCCATTGAAGGGGGAACATCCCCTTCAACCCCCAATTTCAATTCAATATATGATTTTACGACCTTATCTAAAGGACCAACGTAACGCTCCTTTATCTCACCATTCACGTTCTCTAGAATGTAAACATAATACCGACCTTTTCTTTCCCTTATTATCACATCACCATACTTATATCTCGTTTTTTCTTCCCTCATTTAAGAGTAATGAGATTAAGTTGCTGAAGATGATTGAGAATATTATGGGAGAGAGAAAACATGGTTAAGGTTAGTAATGTTGCATAGACGATGGACGAAATAGTCTACTAGAATTTCTACTAACACAAGGATATCCACCAAAATCCCTATACATAAGTTACATCATATCATACTTAATTATTGCGACACCAATCGTAATGGCAATAACCATCTTATATATACTCATTTACAACAGCATAACATACGCTATTATCATCCTACTAATAGGCCTAGGATTCTCCTGCTCTCCGTCTCACTATCATTATACATCTCATACTTCCAAAGAATCTCACCAACCGGAAGATCCAGTGCAGGAAGCTTCATAACCTTAATACTCCTCTTTATCTACATACTAATACCATCAATTACATCGAAAATAGTCCAAACATATCTAATTTTCGGAATAATAGTAGTAGCACTATCAATAATTACCACAGCAGTATTTGCACAAATAATTAAACCAGAAAAAATGATACCATAAACTCTAACAACTTTGTTAGTAGAGAGGAGGTACTGAAGTTCTTATTTAAGAGAATGGAAAACTCCTTTTCACGGAGAAGGTCTTGATTTAAGAAAGATGCAGACTTTTTGTTTGATGAAACGTTAGTATTACCGGAAAGTTTTAGACTATCTCCTGTTTTATAGAGAGCAGACTAGCACTTGTCGAATTTAGTAGTTATTTGGCTAGTTCGAATTAATTAGAAATATTTGGAAATAAGATTATCTAGATAAGAGAAAAACGCCTTTATTGTATTTAAAATAAGGAAGTCCCGCCGCGGGGACTTGAACCCCGGACCACCCGGTCACCGCGTGCCCTCCTGCCTACAGCCGGGCGCTCCACCGGGCTGAGCTACGGCGGGACTTTCCGTTATTATTTCATAGCATCTTTGTTAATAAACTTTACCATTATAATTCAAGCGTGTGTCTATTGTGTTATCATTAAGGTATAAATTCTGGCACTAGCCCTCTTTCTCATAGAACTAGAGCCACGGAGTACCTCATCATCTCAAACCTCTTGTTCACCACCTTGGTTGCCCTCTTAAACCTCACGAGCTTGTTCTTGAAGGACTCGTTAGGGTTCACGCGTGGCACTACCCTATGTTTCGGAAAATAAACGTTGTTGCCCTCAGTGACCTATATGCTCTTCTAGTGCATGTACTGCACAAGCCCCAGAAACGTCTTCTTGCTTCTGTCTCTAACGGAGAATATGAAGCCCGTAAAGACTCACACGTAAAAAGCCTTATGTTCCTCCTTAAGTACATCCACAACCTTTACACCTTCTCAACTCATCAATAGCTCTCAACCACAAGCTTTGCATACCTCTTGATCCACGCGAAGATCGTGCCCAAGGGAACTTGAAGTACCCTAGAAATGACCCTCATGTCCATCCAATTAGCATACACTTAAGAACCTTCTCCCTCACACTCTTGTCTTGATAATGTTTAGCTCCCTTTACTAACTTTCTCCAACACACCCTGAAGAGGTAGGATTACTTCCCATAATCTTCCCATTCTTAACCACATGATTACTACCACAGAGGGACAAGGAATATTACTATAGACTGGCTTCCTTTCTTGGCAATAAATAATACTCGTTATACAAATAATATTTATAACTTAATGACGACATTAAGGACATACTTAACATAATATTTATCTTTCCGTTTATGCACGATTATGCTACCAAAGTTGTAATATGTTTTCTTTTTAGTCATTTTCACTATAAATTTAAGGTTAACAAAAATCTATTTATAAGCCTCACTAAAGTATAAAACAACACTTTTACTTAACTTTTGCAATTAATGATACTCTTGGTTATCTCCATAATGCTGTCATGTAGTTAAAATTTTTTACATACATTTTATTAAGATTAATATAAAACTTCTTCACTGATATATTTAGAAATAATTTATACTTTTTCACTGTGGCTATCCTTAGCAATAAATTCCTTGATTACTTAAATACTCATTTATTTTTTCCATTAAGAAACTAATTATCTCGTTTTTATCTAATCTAGCATCAACATCTCCTATTATTCCATTTAAGTATTGCTGTACTTGTTCTTCGTAAATAATTTTTTCATTTCTTGGTAAGTTGGGAAATGATTCAATACAAGAGTACGCTTGATTTAAAACATAATTATATATTTCATTTAATTTTTCTATGTATTTTTGCGCATCTTTAACTATTTGATCCTCACTATCCCAAGCCTCTACAGCCATCACTGCTGCAAATGCTATATATAATATATTAAAATTTTTATTATTAACAACTTTAAGTTGAATTAAATTAGTAATTAGCTAAATTTACAATAAGTGTGGGCAGAAAGCCTCGCTCTTCACGGTACTCCATAAAATCACCTCCTTGAAAATAAATCAAGATTAATAAAAAGTGGTTACATAATTTTAATCAATTCAAATAAAAACTCATCTTCATTTAGCATATGAAAAACATCCTAAAATATATCGTCAAAGAGGTGTAAATTATTTCGGAATATATTACTATTATTATAAGTTTTATCTTTGCCTTAATAAGGAGAAAAAATGGATGTAGAATTTTTAACTACAGATGACCCTATGCTATAGTAATTCAATTTATTTCTTAAGTTTTATTTTGATTCATTCTTACTAACATAAAATAAAGTCTTAGTAATATTCATCATGAATTGAATTTAGGGAGTACCGAAAGCGGAGGAAGTCAACTTAACCTAGCCTATACATTATAAGGGGCCTTGCCCCTTAACCTCACCTCTTATTCATTTCAAATCTCTTCTCTATCTAACAATACAAGATCCTTAGCCTTAATTCTTCTCTAACCTTACATTTCTCTTCAATCTATAAGGGGTTTCACTCCCTTAACCTCGGTTTTTCTCTTTATCTAAAAACCTTCTAACCTTAATCACCAAAACCTGGAGCCCAGATGAAAGAAAAGCGCGGGTCAGTGAGCGTAGCGTTGACAGTACTTGTAATATTATTTCTAATGTAATATTAATAGAGCAAAAATAAAAACATGAAAAATTTAAATACTTCAAAATTCAGAATTAGAAAACGGGGATGAGGGGCCCGAGGAATGAGAGAACCTGGCTAGGCTGACCCAAGATGAGGACCGTGTGAATCGACCGATGAGGGCCCCAACCCGATTTTTAATTCTCATCTTATCATAATAAGCTTAACGCTACTTCCTTTCATGCGTTTACTGGGGAGTAAACAGTAAATGGAACACATAAATGAAAAAGCTGCAATTTTTCTATCTTCTATATTTGTTTTTCCAACGTTTACGAGAGCTCCAATGCCCCTCAAATGAGAGATGTAATTCCGAATCGATGAGGGGAACCTCCGCTTTAGGCAGAGGAAGTCATATTCATTATTCAACTGTTATTTTAAGAGATACTAACTGCAAATTTATACACCTAAGCTCATAACCATGGGCCCGCGGGGACTTGAACCCCGGACCACCCGGTCTCTCAAGAACTTCTAAATTCTCTATGAGCCGGGCGCTCTACCGGGCTAAGCTACGGGCCCATTAAGAAATATGTTAAAATCATTTAAAAGAGTTACGCTATTATGTTAAGTTCCATATTTCCATTGCTTCATATATTCTATCTGTTCTTGAGTCATTTGCTCTATCTCTATTCCCATACCCTTAAGCTTTAGTCTAGCAACAGTCTCATCAATTTCAGCAGGAACGTTATATACTTTGTTTTCTAACTTTCCTCTGTTTTCATATATGTACTTAACAGAGAGTGCTTGATTAGAAAAACTCAGATCCATAACTTCACTAGGATGACCTTCTGCTGCAGCTAAGTTAACTAATCTTCCTTCAGCCAATAAATATACTCTTTTCCCATTAGGCAATTGATATTCTTCTAAGTTAGGCCTTATTACTCTGGATGATTTCGCAATTTCCTTAAGTCCTTTTACATCAATTTCTACGTTAAAATGACCAGAATTAGCAAGTATTGCTCCATCTTTCATCTTAAGTATGTGCTCCTTTCTTATCACATTTATGTTACCAGTAGCTGTTACAAATATTTCTCCTAACTCTGCTGCCTTACCCATAGGCATTACATCAAAACCATCCATCACAGCTTCTAGCGCTCTTAATGGTGAAGCTTCTACTACGATAACTCTTGCACCCATACCTCTTAGTCTTAATGCTATTCCTCTTCCTACCCAACCATAACCTACAACCACAGCAACTTTACCAGCAATTAATATATTTGTAGCTCTAAGTATACCATCAATAGTGCTTTGTCCTGTCCCTATTCTATTATCAAATAAATATTTTGTAAATGCGTTGTTAACTGCAATAACTGGGTATCTTAAGACCTTTTGTTCCTCCATTGCTTTTAATCTTATTACTCCAGTCGTTGTTTCCTCTGTTCCTCCAAATAGTTTTAATTGGGGCATATTTTCATGTACATAAGCGTGAAGGTCTCCTCCATCATCCATAATTATTTGTGGTTCATACTTTAGAATCTCTCTAATATTATCATAATAGTCTTTTTCATTCTCTCCCCTCCAAGCAAAAACATGTATTCCTTCTTCAACTAATGCTGCTGCCACATCGTCTTGTGTTGATAATGGATTACTCCCAGCTAAAGCTACACTAGCTCCTCCTATCTTTAACGTTTTTACTAAAACAGCAGTTTCTTTAGTAACATGAAGAACCGCACTAATTCTTACTCCTTGTAGGGGTTTTTCTCTTTCAAACTCTTTTCTTATTTCCATCAAGGCTGGCATATGCATTTCTGCCCATTCTATTTGCTTTTTCCCTTGTTCAGCTAAACTAAGATCTTTAACTTTGTAGTCCATAAGGGGTATGAAACAAATAATAAAAAAAGTTTAACTTAAGCTCCAATTGCTCTAGCAACTCTTAGAGATGTAAATGCTGCAATCACTCCTACAATAGTGGTAAATGGAAAAGAAGTTATTATATCAAAACCTATCTTATCCCAGTTAACTATACCTCCATAAATAAATGGCCGTAGAAATCCCTCCCATAGTATAGGATCTGGCAAACTCCACAAAAATCCTACTATTGCACCTTGTAAAGCAACAAATATTTTATTCCCTTCAAATGGTCTTCCTTTAGTTATTACTATAATTAGATCTATAAATAAGCCATAAGTTAAACCTTCATAGATAAAGAACAATGGTTGTCCTGCCCAACCATAATGAACAGCATCAGCTAATACATCGAATATTACTAATGATAGCATTCCTGCTCCAAATTTTCTTACTATAGCCACTACTAATATCAGTATAAACATTCTACCCCAAAAAGCAAGATCAATATATCGTATAGCTAAAGCTCTATCTAGAAAACTTCCGATAAAGAATTCCCAGACTGTCGCTATTGCAGCACCTATCCCTATGTAAACATAATCTAACGTAGTAAATTTCTTTATTATTTTCTCTTTTTTAGCTATTAGATATAGAAGTAGTGGAACAATGATAAAATATGCTGCTACTATTTCCCAAGGTATTTCCCCTGGAATATTAATATTCCCTTCAATATGATTGAACACCATTTAGAATAAGCATGAATTAATATTTTTTAAATATTTTCTATTTATTTTATATAAATAAAAATAGAATATATAGATATTCATACATCTAAATAGAATACATAGATAATGATATAATTATTAATATTCTCTTTCAAATTTGAGTATGATTATAATGTTTTCATGCAGATAAAAATTAAAGGTAGCTATGATCTCTTCTAAAGATTTATATACGAATAATGTCAAAATATTTTAAGAAGTTATAGAAATAATCTGTAGCTTAACAATTACAGAGTGTGTCTAACGATTTTATTATTACAATAAAGAAGTTGGAAAACTGTATTCTCTCCATAGCACATAAAACATGGAAAATTAGATTGCAGAAATAGTTCATCTTATCTCTATTTATTTAATAAATTTCATAAAAATAAAAATTTTTGAATATATTCTTTTATTGTGATATTATGTTTATAATCTTTCTAACAAAGAGAATATTATCAGCGATGATTAGAAAAAGTGATCATTAACTAGGGAGCTATTTTTACACTATTTGCACCGGTATGAAATACTGTATTTTCTTTCAATTTGTAATTAAATCTCAGCAAAATTTACGGGTTGCCAAAGACTTATAAATCAAAATTGGCAATCGTTATTTAGGGCGATAAAATGACGAAAGAAAAAACGAGATACAAATATGGTGATGTGATAATAAGGGAAAGAAAAGGGCGGTATTATGTCTATAAATTGGAAACGTTAAATGGTGAGGTAAAGGAACGTTACGTGGGTCCTTTAGATGACGTCGTAAAAACTTACGTTAAATTGAAAGTGGGGGTTGAAGGGGGTACCCCCTTCAATGGGCCCGCTGGGACTTGAACCCAGGACCTCCGCCTTGTAAGGATGGGAAAGCGTTGACTAGTAACGCTGTAACTGTCAACGCATTAAATAATTTAGCTACAACGAAATATAAATTGTTTTCATATAATATTCCTTTTGTGACAAAATGTTGACAGTCTTATTTTATCACTCTGAAAATACGTTTTCCATCTTCAGTGTTCTCTATGTATGCATTCCCAATACTAAGGCATAATCTCATTACCTTATTATTCTCATCATAAGGCTGACCATCATATGCCTCACAGCTTTCCTCTTCTTCATAAACTAACTCTTTTGTCTCACTGTCAATTGCTTTCCACTTTACTAATGCTTTATACTTGTTCTCACTAATCTTCCTAATAACCTTGGTCTCTTCTAACAGCTTAATCCATTTGTTTACCAAGTCATCTGTGTTTGCCTCAGCATGTTGTTGTAACATAGTGCGTAACTCTTCCACAGTCCACTCTGGTTTATCAGCTATTTTTGATACAATATAATCATACTTCTCCTCTGGTGGTTGGAAGAAGTTTTCCCAGGGTTTTGCCTCACTCTCTTGTTGTTGTTCTCCCTCAAGTAAATCATTAACAACATTTAGCCCATAACGGCTTAAGCACCATAACGATGTCCTTCCCTCTTCTAATTCTTTTATGAGCAATCCATTATTTGCCAGTCTATCCAGGATATTCTTCATAGAGCGCACATACATCTTAAACTCTGACGCAACTACTAGAGTTCTAACCATGTGTGGCGTTTTCCCATTTTCTTCCTCTACAGCACCTATATCTCTCAAGAATTTCATAATCTTAAGGTCAAGTTCAGATAATAGGAATGCTGAGAGGATTAAGTCTTTCTTAAATAGGCTTATCACTTCATCAACATCATTTTCCCTAACAACATCATGCCCATGTATTAATGCGTGAACATGAACTAAATTCCTAAAGTGGTCTATTGGTCTGAAAATGTTATTGATTTCATCTTTTTTGATTTTCTCAAGGTTAAAGTACCTTGCGTAAAACTCCCACATCTTTTCCGCAACATTTTCGGGTATGGCAACATCTTTAGGCAAAGATTTTAACCATGCGTAAGTTACTAGCTTAATTTTCGTAATATCAACTTTGCGTTTGGGCTTAGTTACTTTCTTAATAAAGACCTTGTGAATGGTTTCATTATCAGTTTTCCTTGGTAAGTAGAGCTGTAACACTCTACTTAACAGCTGATCATCTAAGTTTGCTGATACATTTGTTGAAATGAAAACTGGCATTCCTTTGATAATATTCTCACACTGTTTAATCTCACCAGTATTTGAGTCACGGCATGGATAAATTGTTATCAAATAGCCCATATCAAGAGCTTCCCTCAAATAATTCACTCCCTCAGCATAATCCATTTGTACAAGATAGAACACCTTACCATCTAAGTTATCAACATCAAGATGCCCCAGGGCATTCCTTGTGAACCTTGTTGCTTTGTAGACTATATAGTCACTGAAACCATCAGCATTATTGAAAAACAAGTTGAGCACTGACTCAACTGTTGATGATTTTCCAACTCCAAAATTACCATTTATAATTAGGTGAATTCTGTAAATGGACTGTTCAAGTGGGGGTAAGACTGAAGAGACTACCGCGTATAGTATTTTGATCTTCAGCTCTTCATTCCCCACAATATTGTCAGTGTGGTCTAACACAAACTTGATAGGATTCCTTTTTAGCTCATTAAACAATTGCCTAAGCTCTGGGTCTGACTGAACATAATCAACTATATCAACCTCTTTCGGCTCATGCGGAATTTCATTAATTAAGTAGTCTAAGGCTAACTTTACCATGTCTTTAGTGATATGCTTATCCTTTTTTGAAGAGGAAAGGAATTCATAAATCTGATTAACAACAGCGCCATAATTCTCAATATGCCACTCTACATTTCCTTTCTCATTTCTTCTCCATATCAGCTTTATTCTAAGCGTCTTTGCTTCTGGTCTTCTGGCTCTTTTCAGAATAAGCTCATACACTGGATAAACTGGTATCTTGCCATCTTTAGCCAGGTTAACATCAACTTTTGTATCCTCAACTTTCTCAAAATAAATGAAAGCTTTTCTATTCTTTGCATTCAGTATTATGACTTGGTTCTTTGCGTCAAAAACTACAGAATTCTCCTTATCTTCCTCTAGTTCACTACTTTTTTCTTCTATATTGGGCATGTAATTATCTTCTGACAGCTTTTGAATTGGGGTATCCTTAACTGGTGGATAAAGTGGATTAGTATTTTTTTCTTCTAGATGATCAATATTCTCCTCCACTTTCTCCACCTTGTCAGATATACCCCTTGAGTAATTGAACTTGGAATTTGTTCTAGATTCTTCAGCTTCTCTCGAATTGTTTTCTAGCTGGTTTTTGGAATCTACTTCTTTGTTTGCCTCAATGCTATTATAGACTATAAAATCCAGAAGAGATTTATGATTAATTCCGTTTGACTTTTTTAACCTCTTAATTTTATTATTAGTAGGCATACCCGTCCCCCGTTCTGTTTTTTTTAACTTCTTCACTTTCTCATTATGTAGATTTCGAATTCATCATTGATAACTTCAAAAATTTTCAAAAATTCAAGAATTTCTTTTGGAACATAAACATAATATGCTTTTCCAGTTTTCGTTTGCACTGTAACTATTTTTCTATTGCCTAATGGAATTAAACCTATTTTCGGGTGTCGCAAGAATACATAAACATTCTCTCCGGGCTCTACAATACTCCCTATAAAAACACTGGGAATATTAACCATAAATCTATTACTATTTCTTGCAATTTTCTTCTTTCCCACGAAAATTATTTTATCTTTAACTAGTGCCTCAGCCATCACTCTTCATTTTCATTATTTCTATTTCGCCCCTAAAAACTTATAACCGGATAAAGCGAAACAATTATTAACGGGGGTATTTTCTTGAAGCGAAATGAAAAGAAAACGTCAAGCGAAACGCATAAGATTAATGAAGCGAAATGTAAACCAGAATTATGCGAAAGGGATGAGCTAGCAATGTTAGTTTTAGAAATTATATCATCTGGAGTAAAGGAGACGTCAGAGATTCAAAAATATATACGTGAACAGAAGGGAATAGAATACTCGATGAGGAGAATTCAACAAGTGATAAAGAAGTTACGTGATGAATGCTGTTTGATTGATGATGAACGCAACGTTAAGAACGTATTTTATAAGCCTGAGCAATTGAATATATTCAGCTTAGATGGGCTTAATATAGTTGGTGCTCATCAGATAATACAAAAACTAGTTGATTTCATAATTGGTGATGCGGAAAGAGAGCTTTTCAAGAAGTACCCTGAAATATGGTTATTAGCTCAGGGTGAGAAGAAGACAAAAATTCCAACACAAGCAGATTTTGAAGATGCGATAAAGAGAACGAAAATGAAAAGCCTTAACGTGTTGGAGTATTTAGCGCGAATTATTCCGGGGTATAGTAGAGTATTGTGTGGTTCAATTACTTATGATGACGCAATTCAAAATTGTGACGTTTTAAGGTTCTGTGGTAGTAATGGGAATCCATGGCTAATAAAGGATCCTATAATCTTACTTGTATTTTTTGACCTTAACAATGCCTTATCACTAATTCAAGATCGTGAGGAGATAAAGAAACTTATTTCAAACGCAAAGGAATATAAGGCGAAAGCTGAAGAATTGAAAGCTAAGTGCGGATTAGTAACGCCTACAACTGAAAACTAAGTGCTTTTTCTCTCAGTTTACAATTTGTTGCTCAATTTACTAAAAGCACGCTTACAAGCTTGCAAATTTTTGTAACATTTTGCTCAATATTCTAAAATGCGTGCAAATTGTTGCATTGCTTAAAATTCTGAGCAAATGCAAATAGTAGGAAAAATGACAAGCGCATAGTATACTTTTTAGTAGTATAGATAGGGGGGTGGGGGGTGAGTCTGTACTACTAAAAAGTAGTATGGGATGTGCTACTCATATTGCTTTGTAAAATTCCGCGTGATACACTAAAAAGTAATCCACAAAAAATACGCCATAACGGGCGTGTATCACTAAAAAGTGTACCACGTCCTTTTCAGCCCATGGTGTATTTCCATTAGCATGCTTCTCTGTCGGGCTATGCACCCTGAGGTGCGTGACATATAGAGAAATGAAAAAGAAGCGATCTTCTTCTGTGAAGAAGACATATATTTTTTCTTTCTTTTTTAATTTTTCTATATGTGACACACCGTGTAGTGCACAATCCAATGGATAGCTCTGTAGAAGTATCACACATTTTTTCTTCTACCATTCACGGATGTATGATTTAATAGTAGAATTACAGTTAGGAAAAATTCGCTATGACTAGAAATTGAGCTAGTTAGCCAGTCGATTGGCTAATTATGGCTAAAAAAGAATAAAGAAGAAAAGTTAGCTGAAGAAATTAGCCATGGTAATCATCTATTGCAAATTAAACATGGCGCGAACTTTTCATACACTTTTCTTAAATCTTCAATACCGTAATGCGTATAACCCTCAACTAAAATTTTAAACTCCTTAGGCGGTGCTCTACCCTGTAACAGATTAGTAATATCGGCGGGTGCGTTATTTCTCCTCATATAAGTACTCCACGCGTGGCGCAAGTAGTAGAGCGTGAAAGTTTTCGCTTTCTCCTCTCCCAAAACTTTCGCTACTCCTTCTCTAATTTTCTCTCTTAATGAATCTATGCCATATGGGAATAGTTTCTTCTCCCACTCGCTTACGTCTATTCCCTGTTCAGGATTTGCCTCAGCTAATTTTGTCAACTGAGGTTTCATAGCCTCAACAAAAGATTGTCTTACTGGCAAGTACTCCTTTTCTAACCACTCCGCCGTTTTCTCATGCAAAAACGTGATATAAGCTCTCTTACTTCTAGTTACTTTCTCTAATCGAATGAGCCTTTCCTTGAAATCCACTTTATCCAACGTTAGAGAAAATATCTCGTTAGGTCTCCAACCTGATTCAGCGAGAAGAAGGAAGAAAGCCTTAGCGGGCACGTGGTTAATCGCCTCAAAGATCTTCTTCAAATTATCATAATCCAAAAATTCAGCGGGTATTACTCTAACAGAAGATGCACGTGGCGTTTTGAACGAGTCATAGAGTAATTTGTCCTTCAAAACTTCCTTTATGAAAAGTTTAAGCGCTTTAGCGACGTGTTCAGCTACATTAGGTGACTCCTCTTGAAGAGAAACAATATATTCCGCCAAAGCATCTGGAGATAGTTGATAGTTGAGATCGCGCAAAGCTCGGAGTAAGTAATTGTAATTATTTTCGTATGTTTTCTTTGCCAATCCTTTCATCTTCATTATAGCCTCAAACTTTTTGATATGCTCAGGCTTTATCGTTACGGAGTGTGGCAATGATGACACAAACGGCAAAATCTTATCCGCTACATAATTCGTAAGTTCAGGGTGAAGGTCAACAATTTCTTTAAACTTCTTCACGGCATCTTCCACAAAAAAGATCGCACCCTGAACAGTGTCGATTCTTACGTTAGTGTTGACTTCAGCGTCGTAAATTAACTTAGCAAACTCTTCGGGAGTCAACACTTCTATCATCTTCCTCAAAGTGTCGTCCCCTATTCCTCTCACTCCTTTCTTTATCCTGTACCACGTGGTTCTATCAATCGTGTCTGGCTTTCTCTTCTGAGAATCTAGATATTCAAAGATTTTCCTTCTTGCTTTTTCATCAATTCGCTTTAGTTCTTCTTCTGTTAATTCCAATCAGCTACACCTAAATTATTTATGTTGCCACTGATTTAAAAAATTTGCTTTTTTGCGTTGCCAAATTTCCATCTTGCCACGTCTAAATGATTGTTGACTCGTTGTTGCCATATTGTTTAATGGGGCGATTTTAACGCAAATTCTAAAAAGAGAGAACGCCTTTCAATTTTATGTAAAATTATGGGCCCGCTGGGACTTGAACCCAGGACCTCCGCCTTGTAAGGGCGGCGTCCTAACCAGGCTAGACGACGGGCCCACGTTGACATTATCTTATTGTATATTATGTCTTATAAAAGTTTCTCACTTTTATTAATGCAGTATATTACCATCATTTAATATACAATACACTAATATTCCAGCTAATGCAACAGATGAAATCTCATTGCTTATTCCCTCGATTTTTACAGCTTCTCCTAGGTTGAGCTCTAATTTATTAAATCCTGTCTCAATACCAGAAAAAACTAACATTACTCTATTTTTATCTTTTAATAATTCTTTTGTAAATTTCTTTTCAGCTGACTGAGTAAAAAGATAAACTGCATCTGGTTTAAATAATTCTATAGCATCCTTAAGGTCTGGTAATATAATAAATGACTTGTTATTTTTATATGCTATTTTACTAACTTCCGGTACTCCGGCTTGTGCTGCTACTCCTCCTACTTTTGTTACAATAAAATGATTTATATTTAAATTAAATATTAACTTTGCAAAATCAATAATTCTTTGGGTACTACTTACGTTATGGAGCACTATTAATAATTCCATATACTTTACCCATTATTTCTCGTGCAATTGCAGTAGATAAGGCTACTGGAACTGCTTCACCTACTTGATTATACTGTTCCTCTTTGCTTCCTAAGAAAATGTGATCATCTGGATAACTCATTAATCTTGCTTGTTCTCTAACTGTTAGAAATCTGTTCTCAAAAGGATGTATAAAGCGTGAATTTCCTAATACTGTAGGGGCAATGTCATAAGGATTAAGTCTAATATATAATGGAATATTCTTACCAGAACTACCTCTAAACATAGTTAAATAGTCTCCAAAATCTAACTTTGAAATTTCCTTAATTTTCTCCTCAGACAAATCTTGAATCTCATTGTTTGGAATATCAGTCCTTTCTTGTAAATCGCTTATTGCATCCCAAACAGTTCTTTTATGTTTAATCTTAGGTGGATTTATCTTTATATTACTTATGAAGACTCTAGTTCTCTTAGAAGGATTTCCGTAATCTTCTGCGTTTAAAAAATTAAAGAATACCTTATACCCAATTTTATGAAATTCGTATTCTATAGCAGATTTTAGAGACTCCGTACCTATAATTGACGGTACATTTTCCATAACGAATACCTTAGGCCTTAACTCGTCAACAAGCCTAATATATTCTAGTGTAAGCTGGCCATCTTCATCTAGATAAAGCCTATCAAGTGGTTCTCTCATCCTTAAAGGATTGGCTCCAGTATATGGTTCACAAGGAGGACTTCCAATTACAACGTCTATCTTTTTTCCTACAAAATACTCAATATCTTTACCAGTAATATTTCTTATATCATCTTCAATTACTGTTACTTCTGGGAAATTAGTAGAATAAGTGCGCGTTGCAGCATGATTTATATCTATTGCTAACCTTATATCAAATCCTACTCTTTTAAACCCTATTGAGAATCCTCCAGCACCTGAAAAAAGGTCAACGGTTATTAGACCCATGCTTTGTCTCTCTTTCTATTTCGCTTTCAAGCTGTTTTATCTTATACTCTAAGAATTTCTTGGTTTTTTCTGAATCATAATACTCTAATGGAGAACCACATTTTGGACATTTAAATTCGTTTTCTAAGGCTTCGTCAAAATTGAACTGTATATTATCTTGAGGACAATAGTAATAAAGGGAATCTTTTTCTTGTTCATACCTAGTCTTTAATTTTTCTAATACGAGTCTTTTTCTATTAAGTAACAATTCGTTTATTTGATCTAAGTTAACTTTCCAATAATAAATAAATAAACCAGTATCTTTATCTCTTGTTTTTCTATAAGTTATAAATCCTTGATCAGAAAGTAAATAAAGCTTCTTTCTAATTTCATTTACTTTAATGTTTAACTCTTTAGCTATATCTTCATCTGTCATTTCCGTTCTTTTCTTTAGAAGAAACCTAAGGAGTTCTGTAGCATCCTCTCCTACTAAATCTTTTGCTAAACTAAGTATTAACTCTTCAGCTCTACTACTCATTTTTTATCACCTTTTTTCCCTTCTCCTGGGGTATAATTGATAATTTTGCATCACTAAATTGTATATTTAGTTCTCCACCCTTATATATTCTATCCAAGAAAATTGCCAAAGCTGCAACTTCTGAATGAGGTTGGTTTCCTATAGCTATGTTGTAATCTGAATTATAGTAGAACCAGCCTTCTACTTTTTCAGATCCAACTATTATAAGGATTTTTTTGTTTTCTGAATTTATTCTATCAATTACATTATCTATCGGAAGTCCATACATTGTTAAGTGTACTACTATTCCTCCATCTCTTTTCCATTTTTCAACAAAACTTTTAGGATTTTTCACAAATTCAACTAAAAAGTATTTTCCTCCCCAAGTTTCCTTTACTTTTTCAATGCTTTTGAGTAAATTTTTATCCTCTCCTTCGATAAAGACTCCTTTTGCACCAAATGCTCTAGCTACTAAAATAACGTGAGTAGTTACTCTTTTGTCCCTTTCTGGTCTGTGATGTAATCTTAAAACATAAATGTCTTTTATTACGAAGTTTGTATTAGTGTTAATAACCTATCCCTTAATAAATTCATATTTATACCTTTTAATGCTGACACTGGTATTACATCAATGACCGGAGTATAGAGAGTACTACTTAGTTCTTTAACTAAATCTATCTTTTCTCTTAGTTCATTGTCATTAGCGTTTTTATCAATTTTATTAAGTGCTATTATCATAGGCTTACCAGAAATTCCTAATTCTCTTAAAATCTCTAATGAACTTTGTAACATTTCAACTAACAATGTACTTGATAAAGAGGAATCTAGTACAAGTAATAATGCATTAGCATATTTAGCTTCAGATAAGGTTACAAAGAATGCTTCAACTATTTGAGGAGGAATACCTCTAATAAATCCTACTGTATCTACTAAAAGTATCTTTTTACCATCTAAAGGTATTGCATATCTTTTAGGAGAAGTTGTTGTAAACATTGAGGAATCGACTTTCTGATTAAGACCAGTTAAATAGTTAAATATCGTTGTCTTACCGGCATTAGTATAACCAACTATTGCTATACTATTAAAGTTTGTTCTTTTTATTTGGTCCTCTCTTATTTTCTTAAGTTCTTCTAATTCTTTACGAATCTTAACTATTCTTCTTTGATAAAGTCTTATGGCAGATTCAACACCGTAAACACCAGCTCCTAACGGACCTTGCTGTTCGGTAATCTTAGTTTTCTTATAAAGATCTTTTAAGATAGGTAACTCGTATTTCATTCTTGCTAATTCTATTTGTAGTTTAGCTTCTTTTGATCCTGCGTGCAAAGCAAAAATTTCTAGCAATAAAAGGACTTTATCTAGAATTTTCTTTCCTAATAATTCTTTATTAAGATTTATAAAATGCCTAGATTTTAATAGATCAAAAACTATTATAGTATCTACGTCGTCTAGTTTTTTTATCTCTTCTAGCTTATCTTTTTGAATATAAAAATTTGGATTTGGCTTTTTTGGTAACTTATAAATTTTCACTACATCATATAAAGCAGTCTCTGCTAATGATAATGCTTCATCTTTATATTCCTCAGCTGTAAACAGAATTGCTTTCACTTCTTTCCCTCTCTAATGTTAGCTACATCACCCAATGTTAGTTCAAAGTCTGTTTCTTCATTTTCTTCTTCAGATTCAACTGGTATAAGTAATTTTATCCCAAGTATTCTTTCTAATTGTTTAGCTTGTTGTATTGTTGGTTTTAGTTTTCCGCTTTCAAATCTTTTTATAACGTTTTCTGAAACCTTAAGTTGTTGTGCTAATTGTTGTTGAGTCATTTTAAGTCTTTCTCTTCCTTCTTTTATTAACTTATAATAATCATCTACTACTTCTAACTCCACTTCAGTTGATAATTTTGGTACCGTTGTTTTTATTTTTTTCTTCTCTTCTTTCTTCTTTAATTCTTTTTCGTCAACTATTTTTGCAGACTTCTTAATTTTATTATAACAAGAAGAGCATACAGTAATAATACTACCTTCATAAGCTACAGTAATCCCGTTACCTTTTATAGGAGCACCACACATTTCACAGTATTTTGTAACTGGGCTTTGCATACTATATACTCTTTATTACCACTCTTAAACGTTTTTAGGTTTTAATATACTAAAGATATTATTGGGGTAAATTGTCAGACGAGTTAGACAGTTATAGGGCTAAGCATTATAACAGTGATGATCCTATAGTTAGACTATTAGAAGAGAAAATAGAGTCGTTAACTAAAGAACTTGAAAAACTAAGACAAGACCTTAATTGGTATAAAGGAGAACTCGAAAAGCTATTAGCTCCACCATATATTGAAGCTATAGTATTAGATATTTTACCAGATGGTAAGGTTGTAGTAAGGAGCTCTTCAGGACCTAATCTTATTGTAAATGTTTCTTCCAATATAGATATAAAGAAGCTAAAGCCCGGTACTTCAGTAGCATTAACTCAGAGAGGGTCAACTATTGTTGAAATCTTACCAGAAAGAGAAGATGTATATGTAAAATCGTTCGAAGTAGTAGAAAAGCCTAATGTACATTACTCAGACATAGGTGGACTAAGCGAACAAATTAGAGAACTGGTAGAAGTAGTAGAATTACCATTAAAGAATCCAGAACTCTTTAGGGAAATTGGGATAGAACCACCTAAGGGAGTTTTATTATATGGTCCTCCAGGAACTGGGAAAACTATGCTAGCTAAGGCTGTTGCAGCTGAAAGTAATGCGACGTTTATACAAGTGGTTGCTTCAGAGTTTGCACAAAAATTTGTGGGAGAAGGAGCAAGGATAGTAAGAGAAGTCTTTGAGTTAGCTAGAAGAAAAGCTCCTTCAATAGTTTTCATTGATGAAATTGATGCAATTGGGGCTAAAAGAGTTGATATGGGCACTAGTGGAGAAAGAGAAGTTCAAAGAACTTTAATGCAATTACTTGCTGAAATTGATGGTTTTAAACCATTAGATAATGTGAAAATTATTGCAGCAACTAATAGAATAGACATTCTTGATCCAGCATTATTAAGACCTGGGAGGTTTGATAGGTTAATAGAGGTTCCACTTCCAAACTATGAGGGTAGAAAGGAGATATTTAGAATATATCTTCAAAAAATGAAAGTAGATGGTTCAATTAAATATGATGTGCTAGCTAGCCTCACTAATGGTTTTAGCGGTGCAGAGATTAAGAATGCATGTACAGAAGCTGGTTACATTGCTATAAGAGAAGGAAGAAGATATATTACTATGGATGATTTAGTAAAAGCGATAGAAAAAATTAGAGCTAAAAATAATAAGTCTAAGTCTACAGAAAGATCAGAAAAATATGTTTAATCTTAGTAAGCCCATGAAGGCACAAAGAGAAGATTTAGAATATTTACGTAATATTGCAACTTATCAATTTTCTTATGAAATTAGTTCATGCTTATTTCCCCAAGATTCCTCTTTTTTAATTCAAAAGTCTTTAACTACAAATAGGATAAGATTTATTCTTACAGAAGATAAAAAACTATATCTAGTTCTTAGAGCCCAAGATAATCTCTTTTCATTAACAGAATTAAGTGGAGCAGTGATTAAATCATGTTCAACTCCTCCAACTTTTAGATTTGTTATAAGAAATGATGTTGCTAATTTTATTAGAGAAGGAAGAAATGTGTTTTGTAAATTTGTTGTTAATGCAGATAAAAATATTAGAGCAGGAGATGAAGTATTAATTGTAGATGAGAATGATAACCTATTAGGTGTCGGAAGAGCAAAGGTTTCTGGGGAAGAAGTAAAACAATATAAAAGGGGTTTAGCTGTAATTGTTAAGAGAGGTATAAAAAATGTCGATCAAGATAGTTTTGAAGGGAATTAATGAGAACGAACTAAAAGGAGTTAGATTTATAACTGGTTTTAGGACTCTTGGTGAGGTTGGTTACATTGCTACTAGATATCTGGCATTAAAACTAGGAATGAAAAGAGTAGGTTTTGTTTTAACAAAGTACTTAAGAGATGTAACATTTATTGATGAATACGGATTAGCAACTCCTTTTGAATTATTTTACGATAAAAATAATAATATTTTAGTTTTGCTTAGTCATCTTTTACCATTACAGAAAGAAATGAATATATTCACTGAGAAGATTATTAAATGGTTAAAGAAAATTGAAGTTTCAGAGATGTTATTAATAGGAGGTCTAGATAAGAGATATAAAAATGATAATAGTAATTTAAGATGGTTAAAGACCTCAACAAGCAAGATAAATCTTCCATATCCATTGATGGAAAAACAGCTATTAATTATTGGACCATTAGCTTTGTTTACAATATATGCTGAAATAGAAGATATCCCTACTA
Organism: Sulfurisphaera javensis; assembly: GCF_041154675.1. Lineage (NCBI taxonomy): Archaea > Thermoproteati > Thermoproteota > Thermoprotei > Sulfolobales > Sulfolobaceae > Sulfurisphaera > Sulfurisphaera javensis. Next base: position 1,217,969 of record NZ_AP031322.1, on the reverse strand, counting down.
CAGTATTATTACCTTACGCTGATAGAGAAAGAATAGATCCTGCCGCAGCTGCAGTGGCTTTAGAAGAGATTAATAAACTTTACAGCCTTACTGTTGATGTTTCAGAATTATATGAAGATGCTAGAAAAATAGAAGAAGAATTGCAAAGACAACTAGAGCTAGTTCAAAAAGAATTAACCAAAGAGGGATCTAATAGGGTATATATGTAATATCATATTTTTCGCATTCTTCAAATTTTATCTCTTTGTATTGTTGTCTTTTAAAGAAATCTATCACTTTATTTTTCACGGTAGAAATCACTTCTTTATCTATTTCCTCTGGAAACTCTGTTTGATAATATGGATAAACTTCTATTAATTCTTTAGGTATAATACCATAAAACGGATGAACATAATATACGTCAGTATCTTCAGAATAAAATTTCATGGCTTTCTCTTTATTACATATAACGATCGCTTTCTCTTTGTTCTTTTTTATAGTAAATAAAAATTTATCATGTCTTACCAATTCTGGCCTTTCTAAAGAGTTGTAATCAAAAAAGAAGAGACCCTTTACATTTCCCTTCACTCTTGGATCATATTTTTCTAAGTATTCTTTGTATCTTAATAATCTTTTAAAAGCAGAATATACAGCAGGATGGGAGTAAGCTTTTTCTTGAACATACTCAAATAATCTTCCCTCTTTTATAGCTTGCTTGGTTGCATTAATTTCCTCTTTTATAGTATATAAGTTATGTATAGCTAATAATCTAATTCTTTGTTCTTTAGGCATCTCTAACAAATCTTTTGGAGTGTATTTTGAACATACAGGGCAGGAACATGGAAAATATTCTAGTTCTTCTAATCTGTAAACTTTACTTCTTGTTATGTATCTATTATCTCTAGCATATAGTATGTACGAGGCGGAATCAAATGAATCTACTCCAAGAGCAACTACTAAAGGTATTATGTGTGGAAGACCCCCACCAAACAAATGAAATGGTTTTCCACGACTTACATTACTTTTTGCAGTGAAAACCATGTCAATTAATAAAGAATATTCATATTTTTCCATAACAACGGTAGGACTCCCTAAAGCTAACATCTTAAATATTTCATTTTTATCAGCTTCAATAGAGGAATATTTAACTAAATCAAGAAATTTTCCTCCTTGAATTGGATGAACCCAAATTCTTTCATTATCGTCTTTGATTAATTCCTCTATCTCTTTTGCCCTTTCTAATGTTATTTTTACACTATATTCAGCTTCCTTTCTATCATTTGTATCTCCAGTAGGAAGATCTAGAAAGACTGCAATATCAGTGTTTATTGCTTTTTCATATTCCACTATTTCTCTATTGAGAACGTCTATGTTACCGTACTGAAGTATTTGATAAGCACCAGAATCTGTCATGATTACTCCATTAAAATTAAGTATTTCATGAATATCTTTTTCTTCATTTATATTTTTCTTAATTAGATAGGCGTTAGTTATTATGTTTTTAAAGTCTATATTCTCTATATCTTTTATGGTTATCTCTGTTTTAAATGGATTAATTACTGGGAAAAAAACTGGTGTCTCAAGTTTTCCTTTCTTTGTAGTCAATATTCCTATTCTTCCAGCTAAATCTTCGTCCTTAATTTCGAATTCTCCAACCATTTTATGCTCCTTTCTTCTTTTTATTAATGTAATCGTTATATAGATCATATACTCTTTGAGCTAAAGGTCCGCTCCCTTCAACTCCGTTCTCAGAAACTTTAATTTTATCCAAAACTATAACAACACCAGCTTCTTCATATACTTTCGCATCACCTGCCCTTAAATTAAGTTCTTTAGTAATCAAATCTGCAAATTCTCTTGGATCAAATATAGGTGATGATTTTACTAGAATTTCAGTTATCGAACTACCGTTTAAAATGACTTTATAGTAACTGTTATTATCGTTATCTTTCGCATTTGTTAACGTCAAAATAAATGGTGATAACTCGTATGATGATAAAGTACCAGAGTATATCTTATTATTTATAAGCCTTACAGTAACTGTTTTATCGAGTAAGGAGTTTAATTCCGTTGCTACTCTTCTGCTACTCATCAAAATGAATAATAGTTAATATTATTTAAGATTAAACCATTTATTGGCATATGGCATTGCAAGCTGAAGGAAAGCTTGAAGTCGAATGCAAAATAACTTCAATAGATAAAGGTAGTCTTAAGGGGTTATTAATAGTAAAAATGAGCTGTGAAAATTACCAAGTTGAATTTGATATATTAGATAGTATAAATATATTTAGAAACGAAGAAAATGTAAAGATGGAGATATCTAGAGAAAAACCTACCTATACTTCAAATGATTTCTGTGCGCATGGTTATATTTTTTATGAGAAACCAGATGGAGATAAAATTCTAGATCAAATATCTCTATATGGGCTAATAGTAAAAATATATAGCGAAAAAGGATTAATAAGTAATAAAATATTTAATATGATGGATCATGTTTATTTTTGTGTTAAAAAGACTTGATAAAATCTTCAGCTGAAGTATTATCTCTTTTTATCATTAATATATCTATTCCATCCCCAGATGTTACATCTCTTTCAATAGCTGCTTTTAATGCCTTCAATACTACTTCTTTACCTTTATCTAGTGACATATTAGGATCATATTCAGCTTCTAAAACACCAATTGCAACTCTTGCCCCAGACCCTACTGCAGCGTAACTATCTTCAATAAGAGAACCTATGGGATCAAGGACAAATAACTTAGGTCCCTCTTCATCTATACCTCCAAATAAAAGCTCAGATATAAAAGGAGTCCATTTATATTGATATAGTATTACAGAAAGTAACTTAGCTGCTGCTTTTACTGAAATAGGTTTATTATTATACATCTCATAATATTTTATTTCAACATTCATCACACGTGTTAATGTTTGAATATCACCCATTATTCCGGCTCCAGCAATTCCAAATCTACCTATTTTGAAAACTTTTTTAGCAGCTCTACTAAGTACAAAACCGCCATAGCTAAGTCTTCTCTCAGCAGCTAAAATCACACCATCATTGAGTTTAACTCCTAAAGCTGTTGCAGGAAGTTCTTCCATATTTTGATAACCCATGAAAATGATTATTTGATAACTTAAATTATTTGCTTAAGATACTCCACCAGTCTATCTTCTTTTATAGTTACTTGCTCTTTTGTGCGTAAGTTCTTTAATGTTACTGACTTTTCCTCAAACTCTTTTTTACCTATAAATATCAGAAACGAATATCCTTCTTCAGCATATGAAGGAATTAACTTTGTGACAGAAGCGGATTTTAGGTTAATCGTTGTAATATAATTATTTTGCCTTAACATATCGATTATTTTTATTGCATATGATATGGCGTTATCTGATAAGACAAAAACACCAATTTTTGGTTGATTTTCCTTCTTTGCTAAATTATCGAGCACGAGAGCAGTTCTCTCAACTCCTATAGCAAATCCTATTGCTGGAGTAGGACTTCCACCATACAGTTCTACAAGATTATCATATCTCCCTCCTCCAGCAATACTAAAGGAAACGGATGGATGAAGGACTTCAAAAATTAAACCAGTGTAATATGCTAAGCCTCTAACAAATCCTAAATCAATATAAGCTTCTACTCCAAACTCAGTTATTATATTTCTTATTGTAATTATTTGATTTAAATCTTGAACTAGATCATTAAGTTTGTATTTTTCTTCAATTTCTTCCTTTATTTTAGAGTATGATAAATCGTCAAGTTTACGTACTTCAAGGATAGACCTTATAAGCTCTGTATATTCTGAAGAAGGTAGCATCGATAATGCGTCATTAATTTTATTTTTATCAACTAAGTGAAGAAAATGTTCTTGAGAACGATCATCAAGGTTTAATTTTGTTAATATTTTTCGAACCAATGAAATATTATTGATTTTAATTCTTATTTTATCGATTAAATTTAGCTCTCTATATATTTCTGTTATAATCTGTAATATTTCTATATCTGACAAAATATTTGAAGAACCTAAAAGTTCTATTCCTGCTTGCCTAAATTCTCTATATCGGCCGAATTGTGGTTCATCATACCTGTAAACTGTACCTATATAATATAACCTAATTGGCTTTGGCAGATGTTGTAAAGAATTAAGGTAAAACCTTACAATACTTGGCGTGAATTCTGGTCTTAGAGCTACTTCTCTTTCAGCTTTATCTTTAAATACATACATAGTGTTTCTTAGTTCTTCCCCACCCTTTAATGCGAATAATTCGAACTCTTCAAGAATAGGTGTTTCTACTTCTTGATATCCAGCAAGTTTTACTGTTTTAATAAAAGCATTCTCAACTGCCTTTATCTTATAAAGCTCTTCACCGTAATAATCTTTCATTCCTCTTACAGGTTCGTAAGAAACCATGATCACTCACTTCTTAGCTAAATTTATTTCAGATAATAAATAATATGTGACATCCCCATATTTATCAACTATAGCCAGTACACTTTTTTTCTTAATTTTCCTAGAGAATTCTACAAAATTTTCTATTTCCCTAACGTTTAGCACCTTATTTTCATTTACTGGATATATAACATATTCAAATTGATCAGACATCGAGATAAAAATATAATTACCACTTACTATTGATTTTCTACCTCTTTGTTTTAGATCGTTTAATATAATAATTTTGTCAATATCTTCACTCATCTGAGTCTCAATATTCAATTATAACTTAAAAGTATCATATATACTCATTTGTTTATTTTCCATCATGAAATGCCCATATTGTGGGAGTGAGAACTTAGTATGGGATTACAAAAATGGAAACCTTGTATGTACTGAATGCGGTAGTGTACTAGATAAAATATACTCTTATGATAATTATCAAGACAATAATGAAGAAATCATATTAGTCACAAAGTCCCTATACCCGGATTTCTTTCAGAAAATTGAGAGAATAACTAAATATAATAAGGTTAGAACTGTAAAGCGTAAAGGCTTAGAAAAAATAATCGTATATAATGGTTCTTTATTAAGAGAAAGTTCTCTAAATGCATTAAAAGCTATAGAAAATAATGAAAAATTATTGCTTTTATATGATATAATCGACACGCATCCAATGTTTCAATCTAAAAACTCTAAATACAAACTTGCAGTAGCTTTATATCTTTATGATAAAAGAGAATTTAATAGATTATCAAGAAACCTAAACATAAGTGAAAAATATATGAAAAAAATTTTAACAAAAATAAAAATAACTGAAAAAATAAAATTGCAATTACACATGAGAGAAAGACTAAACACATAAGATGGTTCATGTACTTAACTACAAATACTAAAAGAAAACTTTTTATATAAGCACTTCTTATGTGCTTTCAGCGGTGAAAAAATTATGTCCACCACAGCTACAGTTGCAACTACACCAGAAGGTATTCCAGTCATTATTCTAAAAGAAGGATCAAGCAGAACATATGGAAAAGAAGCATTAAGAATAAACATTGCAGCAGTTAAGGCTGTTGAAGAAGCATTAAAAAGCACATATGGACCTAGAGGAATGGATAAAATGCTAGTAGATAGTCTCGGTGATATAACAATTACAAATGACGGCGCTACAATCCTTGATAAAATGGACTTACAACATCCTGCTGCCAAACTTTTAGTACAAATTGCGAAAGGGCAAGATGAAGAAACAGCTGATGGAACCAAAACAGCTGTTATTCTTGCAGGCGAATTAGTTAAAAAAGCAGAAGAACTTCTTTATAAAGAAATTCACCCGACAATTATAGTTAGTGGTTTTAAGAAAGCAGAAGAACAAGCACTAAAAACAATAGAAGAAATAGCTCAAAAAGTATCTGTTAACGATATGGATATATTGAGGAAAATTGCAATAACTTCGTTAAATAGTAAGGCAGTAGCTGGGGCAAGAGAATACCTAGCTGACATTGTTGCGAAAGCTGTAACACAAGTAGCTGAATTAAGAGGTGATAAATGGTATGTTGATTTAGACAATATTCAAATTGTAAAGAAACATGGAGGAAGCATAAATGATACTCAAATAATTTATGGTATAGTTGTTGATAAGGAAGTTGTACATCCTGGTATGCCAAAAAGAATTGAAAATGCAAAAATTGCATTATTAGATGCATCATTAGAAGTGGAAAAACCAGAACTAGATGCAGAGATAAGAATTAACGATCCAACTCAAATGAAGAAATTCCTCGAAGAAGAGGAGAACTTACTTAAAGAAAAAGTTGATAAAATAGCTGCAACTGGTGCTAATGTTGTAATTTGCCAGAAAGGAATTGATGAAGTAGCTCAGCATTATCTTGCAAAGAAAGGTATATTAGCAGTAAGGAGAGCGAAGAAGAGTGATTTAGAAAAATTAGCTAGAGCTACTGGTGGAAGAGTAGTATCCAATATTGATGAATTAACTCCACAAGATTTAGGATACGCTGCATTAGTAGAAGAAAGAAAGGTAGGAGAAGACAAAATGGTATTCGTTGAAGGAGCGAAGAATCCAAAAGCAGTTAGTATACTAATAAGGGGAGGTTTAGAAAGAGTTGTAGATGAAACTGAAAGAGCAATAAGAGATGCTCTAGGAACAGTAGCTGATGTAATAAAAGATGGTAGAGCAGTTGCCGGAGGAGGAGCTGTAGAACTAGAAATAGCAAAAAGATTAAGAAAGTATGCTCCACAAATAGGAGGAAAAGAGCAATTAGCAATTGAAGCATATGCATCAGCACTAGAGAACTTAGTTATGATATTAATTGAAAATGGAGGTTATGATCCAATTGATTTGTTAGTTAAATTAAGAAGTGCTCATGAAAATGAAGCTAATAAGTGGTATGGAATTAATGTATTTACTGGGCAAGTAGAAGATATGTGGAAATTAGGTGTTATAGAACCTGCGGTAGTAAAAATGAATGCTATAAAAGCCGCAACAGAAGCTGCTACTTTAATATTAAGAATTGACGATCTAATAGCTGCTGGAAAGAAGTCTGAAAGTAAAGGAGGAGAATCTAAGAGTACTGAGAAAAAAGAAGAAGACTAAACAACTTTTTTTACCTTAATTAATACCTCTTTTCTTAAATTTGGCGCAACTAATAACGCTTCCCCTATATCTAACTTATCCATAAGTTGTATTCCTTCCTTATCTAATGATAATGAATCCGCAATTACTTTCTTATCAATATTTGACTTTATAGAATGTATAATCTTTATACTAGTATTCTTAATAACCTCTTGATCTACATTAGAAGGACTTTGCGAAACTATACACAATCCTACGTTAAACTTTCTTATTTCTTGCAAGGCTCTACTTATCACAGTATTCATTTGATTAAAATAGTTTTGAGCTTCCTCTATTACTATAAACATTTTCCTATCTTTATTTCTAGTCTCAATAGCATATTCTAATAAAAACCTAAGTATCATTAAAGCATATAATTTTCTAAGTTTAATGCTTCTGATAAAACTTAGATCGATAATATTTCCTCCTCTTAATTTTTCACCTAAGTCCATATATGTATATCCATTATCTGATGATATCAATTTTTCACCTAAACCAGAAAATAGCATGATAATCTTTCTAGTTAACGCGAACTTTACGTCTCTTTGCATAAAAGTATTATCTGAAATATTAGCTGATATTACTTGTAAAAGAGTTTTAAAACTAAACTCGTGCATTTGATTGAGAACTTCTAAACCTAAGTATAATAAGAACTTCTGAGGTTCTGTAAGCTCTAATGCATCACCCATTAGTTCAGCTATATCCATTGTAGTTAAATCGTCTGTATCAATTGGATTTAAAACTAGAAAATTTTGGCTATCATAAACATTAAAATCTCTCAATAAATTCTTATATTCTCCATGCCAATCTAGAATAATAACATCAAAACCTTTTTTCTTTAATTCCATTGAAAGTAGAGCAGCTGTATTTGATTTTCCACTTCCGGTAGATCCAAAAATACCTACATGTCTAAATACATCATTTGATCTAATTCCTATAGGTATTTCACTGGATTCTAGTATATTCCCTAGTTCAATATCATAATCTCCAGATATTATATGATCAGTTTTTACATCAAATTTCTTTTGACCTATGTAACCTGTATATATAACACTTCCTAGAACTTTTGGCAAAGGCAATACTGGATTTACTTTAAAACTTATTGGTTCTAAAGTAACATGGGGTGCAATACTTTCTATCATACTCTTTAATAGTATTGCTTCATTTATGAGATGTTCTATATCTTTATCCTTTTTAGCGTAAAATAATATCGCACTACCTGGGGCAGGATCTAAAAGAGTTACTATAGCTACCTTTAAGTTTCTATCTTTATTTCTTCTTACTGTATCTATCGCAATTTGTAATTCTGAGTTATAATCAATTTTTATGTCATTATTATTCTCTTTCCCTACTATTCGAAATCCTATAAAATAATAACTTTCATCAGTTAACTGCAACTCATAGATGGAATTCTTTATATTCATATGTAAGATAATTTTTTTAATTTTGTTTGAAACATAGAATTTAGATAAAATGACAATTAATAATATTATTGCTAAAACAGAATAGAAAATATATTCTTGATTTAAGGAAAATATATGGAAAGTGCTTCCTAGTAAATATATCCCAACAAGTAAAGGAATGAGAGAGAAATACCTAGTCTCCATGTATTATAAAAAATACTTAAATGAGAGTGTCAAGTGAATTTATAGCAATAGATGAAAGTTTTACTCTTAATTCTTTGTCAAGATTAGAAACAGAAGTCAAAAGATCATTTTTGCAGCATTTTATCATGTATTTAGTCTGGGAAGTAGAAATTTTATTCAAAATATCCTTAATATTTAATGATCCATAGAGTAAGGATAAGAAAAGGATCTCTGGAGATTTAACTCTGGTTTTATATCCTTTATTCATGAAATAATTAAAAATCTCGCACGCTTGATTTACTATAGCAAGCTCAGGTTTAAAATCTATTATTTGTGTTATACATTCCCCGTCAAATTTAATGTATTTTTTTACTTCAATATCTTGTAATTCAGTGATCTCCATATATTTATCCACCGTGATTAATAGGAATTATCTCAACTGTATCTTGATCACTTATTATTCCGTTAAATAATCTATAGTCTTTTCCGTTTACTAAAATAATATAACCAGACTTAATTTTGCCCTTTATAGTAATCATACCATTTTTATCTATTTCATTAATAAGTTCATTAATATTAGAATAAGATTTATTTAAAATAACCTTGTCTGAACCAAAATAACTTACTAATGGACCTTTAAAAATAACACTTACCATTTCTTATTCTTCACCTTCAATATACTCCTCTTCAGATTCTTTCTTAGTCTGCATCTTCTGCATCTTTGCATATCTGGTTAAATATCCAGCTATCCTATTCCTAACTTTTTTTGACATTACATCTACATAAGACTCTACAAGTTTTTTATTTGCTTGATAATCAGTAGTAACTTGATCTTTGAATCTTTCATATAATTGTATAGCAACTCTTTTTATATCCTTCGTGTACACATTCCCCACTTAAATCACCATATGTTTAGATTAAAATAAGAAAAGAAAAAATTAATCATGCCCTTGAGCTTCTTCTTTAGCGTAAACGCTTTCTTTAGCCTTATATACGTCTGATTCTTTTTTGAACCTGTTCTTTAATTTTTCTAGGATTAATGGTAATGTAGTATATTCCATTTCAGTTGGCTCTAATCTGTGTGGCATAAATGGACCATGACGTCTCATATAATCAGCGACAATGTTAGCCAAACGTCTTGTCTCATCAAATGCTGGGTCATCAAATAAATCTGTAGGACCTACTAACTTTCCATTTTTTACATTAAATCCTAAACCTAATAGCCTTGGAGGTCCATCAAATCTAGTAGCTTTAGCATCTCTTTGTGATACTGGCATTAATGGACCGTAGTGACTACCTCTCATCCAGCCTGGTACTAAATGAGGAAATGCAAATGCCTCTAGTGCCTCTCCTAATGCTGGCAATCCATGCTGTAATCTTACTATCATCACTGGGTCATCCTTACCGACGTATTTTCCAGCAATAAGATTAAGTCTCTCAATTGATACTACTGCTGCTAACAAATTATCTTCATTTCTATAAACTCTTCTTATTACATACCTAGCTGGTGTACCTATTAAGGCTAATAAATCATAAATCTCTTGAGGAGCAGAAAGCATAACAGCTTCTCCTTCATATACATCTAAAACTTCGAACTTAAAACCACCATGCATCGTGGGATCTATAACTAATCCAGGAGTATTAAATGGGTCGGCAAACATCTTATATAATGGTAAATTGTATGCTCCAGGCTCAGTTTTATCTGCCATAAATATTGCAATAGGCTCTGAGGTTCTCTCTTCAATATCCATTTCAGCTACTCCAGGCCCTAATCCTCTTACATTACCAGAAAAGGAATCTGATAACAAATCTTGACCAGCTGCATATAATCCTAAGTCTTTAGCTACTTTTGCTGCTTCTTTAAACGCATTCCAAGCAGTCTCATGAACTTTGGTGTCTAATTCCCCTCTTGTATGAGTCATTATTAGTTGTAAATCGTCTCCTACATGAGTTATATAATAGTCTATAATTATTCCTTGTTCTTTTGCAGCCGCTAAAACTTTATTTGCTGCAGCCATTGTATCTGGGTGAACTATGTGATGACCAGCTAAACTTCCTATGTCCGCTTTTATTACACTTATAGTAGTTCTCATCACTCACATATAACTCTTTACAGATAAAAACTTTATGTAGATTCTTCCTTTACGACCTTTAACGAGTAATATTCCCCTGTCTCTTTTTGCAATCTATCTAAGTAACTTCCTGGTTTATTTACGCGAGGCCTTCCAGTTTCCATATCTCTTCTAAATGTTATCCCTAATTCTTTAAGGAACTCATTCATACCACTACTTAGAGTCTGTGGGCTTTTACCAAGACCATGAGATCCCGGCTCTCCTATAAATACCATTATCCTATCTGCTATATAATCATGTAAAGCTAAATCGTGATCAACCATAAAAGTTACACTTTTTCTCTCTCTCGTTACCCTTTTTATAGCCTTTGCAACTATATATCTCTCTTCTACATCTAGGTAAGAAGAAGGTTCATCAAGAACATATATATCTGCCTCCTTAGATAAAGTACCAGCTATATAAAGTTTCTGTAATTCTCCCCCACTTAAATCCTTTACATTAGACTCTAATATTCTATGAAGATTTAGCCTTTTAATTACCTCTTCAAAGAACCATGAGGAGGAGGATAATATGTCTTTCCTAACGTTCTCTAAATATTGCTGAACGGTCCCGTCAAAATCGGGAACTATTTTCTGAGGTTTGTAAGCTAAACTAAGTCCTTCAGTTAAAACTTCACCACTATCAGGCTTAATTTCACCAACAAGAATTCTCATAAAAGTAGTTTTACCTATTCCATTGGGACCTACTATTCCTATCACTTCACCCTCTCTTGCATAACCTTCTTTTACTTCAAGGGTAAATTTATCTAATTTTTTAACTATATCTGTCCATATAACCTTTTGTAATGCGTGAGGATTAAAATCTAAGTCAGTAAGATCTTTAAGATTAAACTTTATCTCTTCGGGCCTTATTTTTACATTTTCTGCTGGGAGATAACCCCTTAAGAAATTATTAATACCAACCCTATTACTATAAGTTTTAGATACCCTGCCATAGACAGAACTCTTACCATATATTATGTTTACGAGATCAGCTAAATAATCTAATACTATTAAGTCATGCTCAACAACAATAACATATTTATTTTTAGTTAATTCTCTAATAGCATAAGCCATGTTAACTCTTTCTTTTATATCAAGATATGAAGAGGGTTCATCAAATAAATAGATGTCGGCATCTTTAAGTAAAGTGGCAGCAATAAGTAATTTTTGAAGTTCTCCGCCGCTAAGATACTTTACATCCTTATCCCAAAAGCTTTTCATATTTAAAAGTTCCTTAACCTCATCTACTTTGCCTCTTTGATCAGCTTTTTTTAAAAGTTCATTTGTAGTTCCTTTAAGAAATCTTGACGCATATTCAACATACTGGATCTTATGTGCTACCTTTATTTTTTTATTATATAATTGATAAAAATAATCATAAATTTCTCTTCCTTTAAAATGATTTAAAACTTCATCAATACTTAACTTTGCTTGAGGATCTCCAAAATTAGGAATTAACTCTCCACTTAATATTCTTAAAATAGTGGATTTACCAGTACTATTTTTACCAAGAATTCCTATAACATATCCTCTTTTAGGAGTCACAATACCAAACAATTTAAAACCATTAACCTTATATCTATGGATAACGTCTTCTCCATACTCATCTGGCAAGTTCACTATATCTATTGCCTCAAATGGGCATTTTTTAATACATATACCACAGCCAATACATGTTTCTTCGTAGATTATTGGCTTACCTTTTACTAAATCTGAAAGCTCAATAGCTTTACTTCCAGACCTATTAATAGGGCAAAAAGAAATGCACTCAAGATTGCATTTATCTGGTTTACAAAAATCATAATTTATTACTGCAACTCTCATAACAACACCTAACTTAGATAAAAGTTAGAAAAAACTTTAATTTATTACCATTCCTCTTCTTCGAAATCCTCTTCTTCCCAATCCTCTTCTTCATCAAATTCATCAAATTCTTCTTCCCAATCCTCTTCAAAAACCAAAACCTTCACCATTTCATCACATGAATGATTAACTTAAAAAATTACCTATCACTCTTTTTCTCTATTATAGCTTTCATTAATTGTACTTAATATAGCGGACCCGCCGGGACTTGAACCCGGGACCACCGGCTTACTTCCGCCGACCGAAGGCCGGCGCTCTATCCTGGCTGAGCTACGGGTCCTCATTTATACTACGTTAAAATCTCTCCTCAAAGCTTAAATAATTACATACTCAAAATTTGTCATTATCTTTACATTTAATTCTTATAATTAACTAGCTTGTTTAAAATACTACTTATTTGATCCTCATTAAACGTTTGGTTTCTTATAAGATCTAAATAAATGGGCCTAGTGAGATGTCTATAATACCTCGACTGATAAATACCAGTAGTTAACTCTCTAGGAACTTTTTCTATTATTTTTTCTCCATAAAATTTATATCCACACTTCTTACATCTAAATCCTTTATTCTTCCCAAGTGATTCAGAAGAACTATTACATTTCGGACATCTTGGATTTCTAAGGATTTTATCGTTTAATTCTAATATTTCTATCCTTTCTGCCTCAATTATTTTTCCAAATTTAATAGACGGTTTTACTGCGCCTATTACTCTTATTATATCTCCTTTTCTAAGATATTTAGATGCTAGGTTTAACTCCCCAGTTTCTTTATACACTAGCACTGACTCATTATTCACGTTAATAATAACATCCCCTCCTTCTATTATCTTAACCATTAAGACTTTTCCTACAATTTCTGTCGTTTGATAAAAATAATTTTTATGAGTGATATGAGAATCTGTTGCTTGATTGGTTTTAAAAATCATAGCCATATCTATACTATCTTTTGTTTTTATTTCATCTAAACCTTTGATTAAAATATCTGCATCTATTCCTCTAATACCATATAAGATTGGATCGTGACCATGAGGAGAAATTAACAAATATTTCTTAATATAATCAACATTTTCAAATACCTTTGGGAAATACTTGTTCTCAAAATTAACTACACTATTAAAATCAATTTCTCTTTTATTTTTACTCCACTCTTCTTCAGGTCTATAGGTAATTAATTCATATGTAATTTCTTCTGGATTATAAGATATAGCGGCTATACTACCTATAATTCCTCGGTCTCCTTTTATCATAATTCCATTCTTTTCTGCATACTCTTTAGCTAAATTTAACGGAACTATGTCTTTCACTGCTTTCTCATAAAACCATGAATCAGTAAACTTATATTTAGCAATCGCCAAACCTGGCTTTCTGTTGTATTTTTTAGCTTTACTTATTTTTTCAGTATATTCAAGAGATTTGTTCCATACTATGTCGATTATTTCTGAAATATCTTTACCACTTTCTATTATTAATTTAATACTTGCATTTCCTCTTGTTTTCCAAGGAATATTTGGATTTAATCTTATTAAATAGGGAAAATCTAAAAGTTTTATCTTTTCTTTTAGAAATTCTTTTATTAATAGAGTTGCGAAATGAGTTGTGCATCCAGCTTCTGGTGAATCATGATCATCTATTCCTATTACTATTTTTTCACTAAGCTCTTCCCTTCCACTATTATCATTGTTAATGTTGATCTCACCTTAGGTAACTTTCTAATAGTATTAGTTACAAAATCTTTTAACTTATCCATCGAATCTGCTTCTATTTTTACCACTATATCGTATACTCCATAAACCACATGAACCTCTGTTACTTCATTCATACTTTTTAGCCTCTCAAATACTTCGTCTTCCCCACCTGCATCCGTATTTATAAGAACTATCGCAGAAGCCATTTTTAATCTACAGAAGGTTTATTAATTATAAAGTTATAAGAACTTTATGAGAATTAATGAAAGTATATATTATAGATTATCATAAGGATGATCCAAAGAAATGTACAGGCAAAAAATTAGTTAAATTACATTTTGCAGAACTTACAAGGCAAGGAAAAGGTATAATTCTTGATCCATATTCTATAAGAACATTATCTATTCTTGATAAAGATATCGCTAAAAAAGCTGGTATAACAATAGTTGATACGTCTTGGAATGAAACATCAGAAATAGAATTTAGGAATATTAAAGGAGAGCATAGAAGGTTACCAATACTATTTGCAGGAAATCCAACAAACTATGGAATTGCATACAAATTATCGTCAATCGAAGCTTTAATAGCAGCATTATACATAATTAATGAAGTAGAGGAGTCTCTAAAAATAGCAAACTTGATAAAGTGGGGTCATACTTTCTTAGAACTGAACAAGGAATTACTAGAATCTTATAGAAACAAAAGTGAGAGTGAGATAATAAAAATAGAGAAGGAGATAATAGAAAAAATTTTAAGGGAGCCCTAGCATAACCCGGCTTCTGTATTATTGGGATTTGACTTAGCGTCCCAGGGAGAATCAGACCCCATTTCATCTTCTCCCTACTTGCTCCAGGAGGGACTACCGTTTCAACTAGTATGGTGACTCTCATCTAGGTGATCTGATCGCTCAGATCACCTTCGAATCATTTTCATTTGCCACCATACTAGTTCGTTTCTGTGTAGTTGCCAGGGGGACTACCCCTACCCCGTAACGGGGTCTCCCTGGGGTCTGGAGGCCGGAGTTTCCTCAGTAACCCGTTGCCCACGCTAGGGCTCCCTAATTATTTTATGGCGGAGGAATTAATATAGATGCAACTATAACTCCAGCAACCATTATTATACTTATAATAATTAATAATTTAGGAGATATCTTAATTTTCTCATTCTCTTCCTCATAATATCTTATTAATCCAGCCATTGAAGCTAATGGGACAGTCTCTTTTTTCTTTTTACTTGATGGCATAGTTATCTCCTAATATTACTTATCTCTTTAACTATTTTTAATGCTTTTTCTAAGTTTTGCTCTATTATATTACCAGTAACTATAATATCAGAACCAGCAAGTGCAAGCTCTTTTGCAACTTCTTCACTTCTTATTCCACCACCAACTATTATCTTAGTATTTTCTAAGTACTTTTTAGTAACTGATATAGCATAGGGTCTTATAGGTTCTGGTGCGCCGGAACCAGCTTCTAAATAAACAAAATCCATTCCAAATAATTCAGCCATAATAGAGTATGCAACTATTAGTTCAATGTTATCATACGGTATAACTCTAGCTCTACCCACATGTGCAGCTGTACCACCATGCCCAACAATAACATAACCTGTTGACAACGTTTCAAGCCTTAGCTTTTTTATTATAGGCGCAGCAATGAGTTGGGCACCAGTAACATAATATATATCATCAGAATTCAATAAAGACATAAAAAGTATAGCGTCAGCTTTTTCTGTAATTAAATTTACATTACTTGGAAATATTATTTTAGGAACCTTAAAATCTTCTAATATGTCAATTATATTATCTAGTTTTTCCTTTGATACTCCTAATGTACCACCAATTAAAAAGCCACTAGTACCAGACTCAACTAACTTAGAAGCTATAGAATATAATGTTTCTAGATCTACCTTATCTGGATCAAATAAAGAAAAATGTAAAACCCTTCCTTCACTCAACTTCTCCTGTATTATCTTCTTCACTTTCCCCTTGAGTTTCATTTTCTTCCTTCTCCTCAGCCTTACTCTCTTTTATTTGTATCTTACCTTCAAAATACCTATCAATAAATTTACCATATGCGTTTGCCTCATCAAAAATTGCTGGAACTTCAAATTCATCTTCTAAACCACAATTTCCACATTTTACTTTAGCTATACCATTTTTTATTTCTACAGTGATTGCAACTCTACCACATCTGGGACATTCAAAGGTATTCGGAATCTTAGGCTTTGGTCTTAGAAGTAGTTGTTTTCTTCTTTTTCTTCTTCCTCCCATCAGATTCACCTTTAACTACTTTACCCCTTGTAATCTTAATTTTTATTCCGTTCTTAAAAACTTCCGCAAAAGAGATATATATAATGCCAGATATCAAAACGCCTACAACAGCTAAATATAATATTCCCAGGGTAGGAATCAACGTTTTTGACCTCGGCTAAATAATATTTTCCGTAGTATAAATGACTTATCCATTGTATAAATTTCCATGATGATATCTATTAACGTTTCCTTGTTTATTTCTATCGTAATAAGCATATCTTTTTCTAATGCATACTCTAAAGCTAACTGATGATAGCATTTATTTTTCTTTCCCCTAAACATAACATTATAAAGAAAATCCTTACATGAACACATTCTCTCGTTAAGTATGTAATCCCTATTTTTGCCTAGAAATATATATAAATAATAATAAGCATCAGAAACTTGTAATCTAATTACTCGTCCTTCAATGACAGCTGATTTAGCTTTTGTAACAGATGAAAGCACAATCATTATATTCGAAATAATACTTTATATAGTATTCATCAATAGAAAATGATTCGATAAGGATAAGAAATAGAAACAAATATTTCGTAATTTTAATTTATTCTTTAAGTATTTTTATTTTTATATAGTAGAAATAATTACGTTAGTTTTACTCCCCCAGTTAAATCTTTCTTAAAATGATAAGTATTTTTTAATCATATTATGAGACGACAAAAAGATGGACCGGCCGGGATTTGAACCCGGGACCTCTCGGATGCCAACCGAGCACTCTTCCAGGCTGAGCTACCGGCCCATTAAATACTATTTCTACTTCTAATTTAAAGTTTATGCACTACATTAGTCTGTAGGATTCTTAGTTGTTCAGCTAAAAGACATTTTTAATTTATCAATTTATTATGTAGATGTTCTATAATTTATTAATATATTACAGAATATTTTATACGATATTTATATATACCTCTCTAAAAAGCAAAAATTAGTCAAACTAAACGTATTGGCTAGGTTATGTTTTCATATTTTCGCTTTTTGTCATAAGTTCCTTATCAAATTTGTTAATTCAGTTGCTAAACCTAATCAAAGTAGAAATGTCATTAAAATAAGTTCTATCAAAATTAGCAACAAAACAATTAAAGAAGAAAACATCATGTTTTATATTTGAACCTAAATATTTTTAACTAGATTCTCAGCATATACTGTTACGCATCTTCTCTTAGCTTATGAATATAACTAAATCTCTAGCTACACTTTCCAGTGTATTTTGTCTCAATTTAATAGCCACATCTAATATTCAATTATATACAATTTATTCAAGCCCTACTCTTTCTTCTCGTTTAAGAGTTAAAGGTATTTGAGTTATATCAAGTTTATATCTTTATTCTTTATTAGTCATTTATAATTAGTTGTATGAAAACAAGATAAACAATAAGTTGGAAAAAGATTAGCTGCAAAATCAGTATTGAATAAAAGATTAATGGAAAGTATTTAACTATCAGCTAATTAAGTGATGACTAGCAAGATGTTATTCTAGGTTGAATACAAATCAATTAAGTATTTATTTTGCTTTTAATTCTAATTTAAAATTTAAGAATAATCAGAGCTGGTAACATAACTAATTTCTATTTAAAGATATTTATTTTTCCTTTAAAATTATACTAATTAATATTTTTGAATTTTTATTAAACACAGAGACCCCTCAATTTCAACTGGAAACTCTTTTCATAACTTTCCGCTACATTAAAATCAATCTCTAGCAATCTTTATTATACAAACCCCTTAGTTTGCATCATTTTCAGTATAATTAATATTCCAGTGGAAATAGAGGGGAAGAAGAGTTCAGTATTACTTTAAAAGTCTCCAGTGGAAATAGAGGGGTTTTTTACTGGGGAGTAAAATGTAGGATCCTTTTTAATGTTCACATATAAAGATAATAGTTAATGAGCAATATCATTGACGATATATTATCATCTCTTAAAAAATCTAAAATATTCCGTAATAGAGAATTATTATTGCCAGATTATGTTCCTGACGAATTGCCTCATAGAGAGGACCAAATTAGAAGACTAGTTGAAATATTATCTCCTATTATTAGGGTAGAAAAACCGAACAATATTTTTATTTATGGACTAACTGGAACTGGCAAAACAGCTGTGACAAAATTTGTACTAAAGAAATTATATGAAAAAATTAACAATTCATTCATTTATATTTACATTAACACAAGACAAACGGACACTCCTTATAGGATCTTAGCGGATATGTTAGAGACTTTAGGTGTTAGAGTTCCTTTTACTGGAATTTCAACAGCTGAGTTATATAAGAGGTTCTTAAAGAAGGTTAGTGAATTAAAGCCTATTATAGTAATAGTCCTAGATGAAATAGACGCTCTAGTAAAGAAACATGGTGATGATATATTGTACAGGTTAACTAGGGCTAATTATGATATAGGGAAAAGTAAAGTCTCACTAATAGGAATAACTAATGATGTGAAATTCATAGAGTTCCTTGACCCTAGGGTTAAAAGTAGTTTGAGTGAAGAAGAAGTAGTTTTTCCGCCATATAACGCCGAAGAATTAGAGGATATTTTAAGAAAGAGAGCTCAATTAGCTTTTTATGAGTCTGCTATTTCTGACGAAGTATTAAAGCTTTGTTCAGCCTTGGCAGCTAGGGATCATGGAGATGCTAGAAGGGCTTTAGATCTTTTAAGGGTAGCTGGAGAAATAGCTGAAAGGGAAGGATCTGAAAAAGTTTCAGTAGAACATGTAAATAAAGCTAGAGTCGAAATAGAAAGGGACAGGGTATTCGAGGTTGTCTCTACACTTCCATTTCATTCGAAACTAGTTTTATTAGCTATTGTTATAGGTTTTAGGGAAAAGAAGAGAAGTTTAACTACCGGAGAAGTTTACGAGATTTATGTTAAACTTACAAAGAAGGTTGGAGTTGAAAGTGTAACGCAAAGAAGGGTTAGTGATATAATTAATGAACTTGATATGTTAGGAATTATTACGGCAAAGGTAGTTAATAGGGGAAGATATGGTAAAACTAAAGAGGTTAATCTTGCTGTTAATGAAGATACAATTATTAAAGCTATAACTGAGAAAGATAATAAGATTGCTGGTCTCTGGGGTAGATGATGGATATTTTCCATTATATTATAAAGGAGGAAAAGGGTATACTGTTTTACTTTCTGTAGTTTATGAAGAATATAAAATTCTTGATGTAGATTTTGGATTTATTAAAGTTGATGGGAATGATGCATCTCGAGTTTTAAACTCATTGAATACAGGAGATATATGTATTTTAGATGGTGTGACTTTTGGTGGTTTCAATTATATAGATCCTAAAGTTCTGACAAAGAAATTCATTATCTTTTATTCATCTAAACCTAATCTGGTAAAAGTTGAGGAAGCTCTAAAAAAGCATTTTACTGAAGAGAGAAGACAAATAATTATGTCTGTGTTGAATAGTTTAGTAAGAATATCTACTATAAAAGGTGATATTTATATTTATACAAATATGGACATGAAAGTTGCAAAGGAAATAATTGAAAAATATCAAATATTTGATAAAATTCCAGAGCCATTAAAAAATGCTCATGAAATTTCTAGCAGTTTATCGACATTCCTATTATCAAAGAGAATCATTTAGCCACAAGTTTCAGTTTCTTGAATTACCTTAGACATCTTTATTCTTTCTTCTCTTTCTTTCAATCTCTCATCGAATATTTTCTTCTCTTTCTCAGTGGCTGGAATAATTTTATTTATAGGTTTTGGTTTTGCATTCTCATCTATTGCTACGAATGAAAATACTGTTCTAGTAACTAATCTTTTCTCTCCAGTATAATGATTTATAGCAAATACTTTAGCTCCAACATCTAACGAAGTGTTTCCAGTATATTCTACTGCTCCTTGTATTTCTAATATATCACCTATTCTAACTGGCGTTAAGAAATTGGCTGAGCCAGCACTTGCGGTAAAAACGTTTCCTTTTGAATATAATTTCGCAACTATTGCTAATGCTTCATCTAGCATTGTGTACATTTTTCCAGCATATAATATACCATTCATAAAACCGTGTTCTGGGTAAATTGTTCTGATGTAGCTTCTTCCGAATGTCATACCTGGCAGAAGGTCATCTGTATCTTCTGAATCTTTTTTCTTTTTTTCTAATCTTTTTTCTCTTCTTTTGTTTGCTTCTTCATTTGCTCCAATTTTTATTGGTAGTGGTCTAGGTCTATTATTTTCATCAACTGCAACATACGTTGTTAAACCTAATGCTCCTAACTCTTCTTTGTCTCCTCTTTTTATACAAGCTTTAACTTTTATTTCAACCGAACTTTCCCAACTTGCTAGAGGTTCTGCAACAATTCTTATTACGTCTCCAACTCTACCCGGTTTAAATAAATAAATATAATCTACTGATGCTAGTAAGTAATTTCCTTTACTAATGCTAGACATTAACATGCCAGAAGTATCGATTAACCAATTCATGTAAATTCCGCCATGTAGACTTCCAAAGTGATTTGCGTGCCAAGGATATACATTATAATATGTTTCTAATTTTATCATTTGACTTCTAATGTATCTTACTGTTTAAAAAATATAATATTTTTTGTCTATTCCCTTAGTATATTCCAGCAATTGCTCTTAGCCTTTCGTCCCCTCGTATTTTTAGAATATATTCGACTACTTTAGTTGGGACTAACTTCTTCCATTCTTCATTATTTTCTATTATAAATCTTCTAATTAATGTTGAATTATATTTTTCTCTATCATATGCTGGTGGTATAGTCACCTCAAATCCTGCCTCTTTAAATAGTCTTATTACCAAAGGGTTTCTAGCGAATACAACATCAAAGCTAGGTGAGAAGGATTTTACATGCGATACCCATACACTGTTCATTAAGATATCTGGTATTGGAATAAAATAAATAGACGAGATATCTATATTTTCATCGAGTAAAGTTTCCCTTATCATCTCAATTCTTTCTCCAGCGGTGAATGGATTAGCCAAAGTATGACTTTCTTGTGCACTTCCAATAACAATTATTAATTCATTAACTTTTTGTAAGGCCCATTTAATTACTGATAAGTGTCCTTTGTGGAATGGTTGGAATCTTCCTGGGTATAGGCCTCTAAGCAGATATCATCACCTTCATTGGCATTAATAACTATAGAGGCGTTCCCTTTATTTATTCCTATTTCTAAGAAACCGTAACCATTTGAATATATCAGTAATTGATTTTCAGCTCCTTGTCCAAAAGTCCTTACAATCTTTACTTCATAGCTCTTTCCTTTATGCTTAACTAAGATTTTTTGCCTTTTATCAATTGATGTTTTTATTGAAGTAGCAACATTTCCAAAATGATCAATGTATATAATTTTTCCACAATAGATTTTTTTGTTATTTTCTGTAGTTTCAGTAAAATTGAAAGATAGCTTTTCTATTTTTTCTTTTTCTAACTGGTTTCCAAATACTTCGAGTTTCACATTTAAAGAAAGATAAGCAGCTGTTACTGAAAATATATCTCTACCGTGAAAAGTATTGGAAATATTTTTACTTAGATACATCTTAGGATTAGTTATTTCTATTACCTCTTGTATTCCATCTTCAGCTATGGCTGGATATAAAACTCCATTATCTGGTCCTACAAAGTAATAATTCTTAGTTTTTACTATTATTGCTTTTCTTTTTGTACCGACTCCGGGATCAATGACTACTAAAAATATAGTTCCCTTTTGAAAGTATCTATAAGCTGTATATAACATATAAGCTCCGGCATAGATATTAAATTCTTTAGCGTTAGGCGATATATATGTAATATCAACATAAGGATTTATCTTCCTTATTACTCCTTCCATTACTCCATTATAGTTATCACTAATTCCAAAATCAGTAAGTATTGCTATTTGGGGTCTTCTCAAGTTTATCAATTAATAACTCAAGGTATGATTTAAGTGTTTTTTCTCCTAAAATGTTAAATTCTTTTAGAAATGTATTGACAAATTGTGTAAGTTCCTCTTCCTTTACATTAATTCCTTCAATCTCTATGAATTCTCCCAAATCAGTTACTTTATCTAGAGATACTATGAATTTATCTATCTTATAATTTTTTCTAATTTTCTCAATTTTTAATGTTTTAATAAAACCAAGCCTTTGTAAGATTAAATCCATAGAATTTAAATTGTCAACTTTTACAATTATTTCTTCTCTGGATTTTGATTGCTGTGATAGTTTGGGTCCCTTATATGTTAGTTCTATCATGTTATTGTTAATAACTCTTAGCCTTAAAGCCTCATCAGTTTTCCTAAAATCCCTAACTGGACTATTATAATATATATCTACTTGGTATTCTTCATTTATTGGCTTATATTTTTCATTCAGTTTTCTCTCTATATCTTCTAGCTTTGGAGAAATTAGCTTTATTTTAATCTCTCTCTCTATATGGCTCATAGTTATGTCAATTGAAGATTATATAAAAAAATATAATAATTTGTTTTTCGTCTCACCTAGCTTTAAGGCAATTAGACTTGCACGTAAATATAAATTCTTAGATTACATGATTGAAAGGTATCTTAAAATTATGGGAGATAATGAAACGGAAGAGTTCTTATACAGTTGCTCATATCCGTTAAGAAAGAGTATACGATGCAATGATTTGCTTATAAGTTGTGAAAAATTAGAAAGAAGAATGAGAGAAAAGGGATTTGAGCTAGAGAAAGTACACTGGTTAAAACATGGATATATTGTAAAATCTGTTCCTCCAAGACCTTCTTTAGGTGCAACAATAGAATATTTATCTGGATATTATTATATTCAAGGTCTTGCATCAATGGTTCCTGCTTATGTCCTTAATCCAACTAGTCAAGATTTTGTATTGGATATGGCTGCTGCCCCAGGTGGTAAGACTACTCAATTAGCTCAATTAATGCAAAACAGTGGTATAATAGTAGCAGTTGAAAAGTCTAGGGAGAGAATAAGATCATTATATTCTAACATAAATAGAATGGGAGTGAAGAATACCATATTGCTTAGGGCCGATGCAACTATTTTGAATAAATTGAATGCTAAATTTAGCAAAATTTTATTAGATGCTCCTTGTAGTGGAGAAGGTTTAATACCAGAGGATCCCTCTAGGAAAACTAAAACCACTATTGATGATTTAAGAGAATTCTTTTACACTCAGTTAAGGCTAATAGATACAGCATATAAAGTATTAAAAGAGGGCGGAGTTTTGGTTTATTCGACATGTAGTGTAGCACCAGAGGAAAACGAGGCTGTAGTAAATTATCTAGTTGAAAACTATAATGTAAAAATAGATAAAATTTCTGGTTATCCTGCAATAAGTGGACTAACTGAATATAATGGCATTAAATTTGATGAAAGTTTAAGAAATTGTATCAGATTTTATCCACATAAGAGTGGTACTGAGGGGTTTTTTATTTGCAAGATAATAAAAGAATAATAGCGGAAAAAATTTCATTAAATAGAATTTTAAACTATATCAATAAAATTTTTGAGAGATATAAATGTGAAAAAGAGTATTCCTTTCTCGAAAATAAAGAGATATTTATGTTTAAGTCTAAGTATTCTATCGTAGAAATAATTGATAAATCAATTAATACTGACATATTTCTTCTAGAATTAAATAAGATTAATATGTTCCCTTATAGTTTAGGTGAACCCATACTGATGATAACTGAATCTGGTAACGTTAAGCCACTATTGCCTTTATCAAGATACCTAATTAAAATATGTAAAAATAAAATTGTTCTAAACGAAAAAATGAGTGAAATTATAACATATGGTAAGCCAATAACTATAGTAAATAAAGAAATAGAGGAAAAACACTATTTAGCTATCAATAAATATGGAGAATTTATAGCTTATGTAACAGTAAAAAAAGAGAACAATAAGGTTAAGATAATACCAGAATTAGATATAGGATGGTATTTAAGGAAGGGCGGATAAAAGTTTATTAGGTGTAAGTGAGAAGGAATTCATTTAGAAAGTAAGGTGAACTAAATGTCATCTGATGGGAAAAAAGTTAAAAGCCTTTCAGACCTTCCAGGTGTAGGGCAAAGTATTTTAAATAAACTCATTGAAGCTGGATATTCCTCATTAGAAGCTGTAGCTGTAGCGTCTCCTCAAGATCTAAGTGTAGCTGCTGGTATACCTTTAACAACTGCACAAAGAATCATAAAAGAGGCACGTGAGGCTTTAGATATAAGATTTAAAACAGCACTAGAGGTAAAGAAGGAAAGAATTAACACAAAAAAAATAACTACTGGAAGCCAAGCATTAGATGGATTACTTGGTGGAGGAATAGAAACTAGAACAATGACAGAGTTTTTCGGGGAATTTGGTTCTGGTAAAACTCAATTATGCCATCAGTTAAGTGTTAACGTTCAATTACCATTAGAAAAAGGTGGTTTAGGAGGTAAAGCTGTATATATTGATACTGAAGGAACATTTAGATGGGAGAGAATAGAAGCTATGTCAAAGGCTATTGGTTTAGAACCAGATAGTGCGATGAATAACATTTACTATATGAGAGCAATAAATAGTGATCATCAAATGGCAATAGTTGATGATCTTCAAGAACTTATTGGAAAAGATCCCGCAATAAAATTAGTAATAGTTGATTCTATTACTTCTCACTTTAGAGCAGAATTTCCGGGTAGAGAAAACTTAGCAGTTAGACAGCAGAAACTTAACAAGCATTTACATCAATTAGTAAGATTAGCTGAAATGTACGATTTAGCTGTAATAATAACTAACCAAGTTATGGCCAGGCCAGATATGTTTTATGGAGACCCTACAGTTGCTGTAGGCGGACATACGCTTTATCACGTGCCCGGTATTAGAGTTCAATTAAAGAAAAGTAGAGGTAATAAGAGAATAGCTAGAATTGTTGATGCACCACATTTACCAGAAGGAGAGGTAGTGTTTGCTATCACGGAAGAAGGAGTTAGAGATGCTGAAGAGTAATTTTTAATTTTTGCCATTATATCTTCATGTATGGATGTTCTTTGGGCTCCTTGGAGATCAAAATATGTCTCTGAAGCTTCTAAAAATAAGTCAACTTCCTGTTTATTTTGTGATGTAATTTCAAAAAATGAGGACAAACAAAATTGGATTCTTTATAGAGGTAAATTCTCTTATATAATACTTAATGCTTTTCCATATAACCCTGGTCATCTTATGATAGTACCTTACAAACATGTTAGTTCTATTGAAGGATTAGATGACAAAGAGATTCTAGAAATAAATCATTTGTTGAAAGCTAGTATTAAAGCTATTAGAAGAGTATATTCTCCGGATGGATTTAATGTTGGTATAAATATAGGTAGAGTTGCTGGTGCTGGAATAGATCAACATGTACATGTTCATTTGGTGCCTAGATGGAATGGTGATGCTAATTTTATGCCAGTGATAGGGGGAGTTAAAGTTCTTCCAGAAATGTTAGAAGATACATATAATAAATTAAAGCCAGAAATAGAAAAAATACTTAGTGAAGAGGCCCTCGATCTCTGACTAATGATGAGTGCAGGGTTTTCCTGATGTCATATATAAAATATTTTGATGAAATAGTTAAAATACAAGATAGAATTAGAAAATATATTCATGAAACTCCTTTAGATTTCTCAAAAACTTTTTCCGATATGGTTAATTCACAAGTATATTTAAAGTTAGAGAATCTGCAGAAAACGGGTTCATTTAAAGTAAGAGGTGCGTTTTCTAAATTAACAAGTTTAAGCGAAGAGGAAAGGAAGAAAGGAGTTATAGCTGTTTCTGCAGGTAATCATGCACAAGGAGTAGCTTATGCAGCTAAGGTATTAGGTATTAAAGCTACTATTGTAATGCCAGAAACTGCACCTATTTCTAAGTATCAAGCAACAAAAAGTTATGGAGCCCAGGTAATCCTTTATGGGCAATTTTTGCATGAAAGTATGAAAAAAGCTGAAGAGATAATAAGGGAAGAAGGAAAAATATTAGTTCATCCATATGGTGATATAAACGTAATCTTGGGCCAAGGTACTTTAGGTTTAGAATTATTACCTTATACTCCAGATGTTGTTGTAGTACCTATAGGTGGAGGAGGGTTAATATCTGGAATAGCAATAGCTATAAAAGCAAAAAGCCCAAAAACTAAAATAATTGGTGTGCAATCTTCGGCTTCTCCATCATTGAAAGTTTCAAAAGATTTACATAGACTAGTTGAAATAGAACCTTCATTTTCAATAGCTGATGGTATTTTAGTAAAATCTCCTTCGGAGATAACGTTCAATATAATTGAGGAATTAGTAGACGATATAGTTCTTGTTGACGATGAAGAAATAGCTAATGCAATTGTATATCTTTTAGAGAGGAATAAAACTTTAGTAGAAGGTGCTGGTGCCGCATCACTTGCTGCTCTTTTATCTGGTAAAGTTAGAGTTTCTCCCAATAGTAAAGTTGTTCCAATATTAAGTGGAGGAAATATAGATCTTTCAGTTCTTTCTAGAATAATTGATAAAATGTTATTCAAAAATAAGAGAATTGTCAAAGTAAAAGTAATTGTACCAGATAAACCTGGTTATCTAAACAAAGTACTAAGTAGAGTGGCTCAAATTAGAGGTAATGTAATAGATGTTATTCATGATAGAATAAGTAGTGATGTGAAACCAGGTTATACTAAAATATACGTCATGTTTGAAGTGCCAAGTGGTGAGGCATTATCAGATTTCATTTATAATTTATCATTAGATGGAATTGAAGCTAAGTTAATCGAATAATTTTTATATAAGTAAAGTAATAGAACCTTGATCCAAATGGAATTTACTATTTAGGCCCAAGAGGAAGTTTCACAAACGAAGTTGCAGACATATTTGATGGTAATAAGATTCCTAAGAAGACAATAACGGAGGTATTTATGAGTATTTCTAATGAAAACTCTATTGGTGTTGTTCCAATAGAAAATAGCATAGAAGGTCCTGTACATGAAACTTTAGATAATTTATTCAAATTTGATGATATTTATGTAAATTATGAAATAGAAAAGGAAATAAAATTAGTACTTGCTGTAAATCCCTCAGTGAATTCTATTGATGATATTGAGGTAATTTATTCTCATTCTCATGCTATAAATGAATCAAAAGAGACCTTAAGCAAATATAATTTAACGAACTTTATTCCAGTAGAAAGTACTTCCACAGCTGCCCTATATGCTTCAAAGCAGAAATATTCAGCAGCAATATGTTCGGAATATGCAGCTAAATTATACAATTTAAAAATATTGTTAGAAAATATAAATGATAGTATAAATATAACAAGATTTATAGTTATTTCCAAAAAACTTACTACATATGGAAATAAAACCATGCTAATGTTTACAGTTCCTCATAAGCCAGGTTCGCTGTATAGAGTTTTAGAGAAATTTTACATAAATGAGATAAATTTAACAATGATTTATTCAAGGCCATTAAAAAGCATACCTTGGCAATACTATTTTTACTTAGAGTTTGAGGGAAACTTAGAAGATGAAAAAGTTAAAGATACTTTAGCTAAAATACAAAACTTAGTAACAACGCTTAAAATAAAAGGAACTTTCTCTAGATTACAATACCGGGCTTCAAATTATCTAGGCTGAATAATAGCATATAACTTTTTGCCTTGGTTATTTCAATTCCTTTTTTTGCAACATCAAAGATTATTTTTTTATTAGCTGCATGTATCATAGCATAACATAAGTAATCCCATTTCTTATCTGATTCTCTAAGTACTACATGAGTAGCTTCCTTTAAGTTTTTAGCTAAATTATAACAAGATGATTCTATATCTTCAGAGTTTAATAACATCATTGCATTTTCTCTGATTCCAACTTTTTCTCCATTTATTGTAGCCCCATAATCTTTGATAACTCCTTTTTCTCTTAACTCTTTTATTAACTCGACTAGTTCACTTTCTTTCATGTTATATTTTTCCGCTATTTGTTTAAACGGTCTTTCAGTGATTTGTAAGGGTAATGATAAGTCCTTTAATAGTTCTTTAGATATTCCTAATTCTTCTGCAGTAGGAATTTTTTCATGGATTTCTTCTGGTTCGCTATAAGAAACTCCTCGTATGATATCATACTTTACACTCAATTTTAATGTTTTCTTAGAATATAGAATAACATAATCTTTTCCACCACTTTCTTTAATTATTTTTTCAACTTCCTCCCTTAGCTTATCTTTATTTTCAGCTTTTAATACAAACCATACATTATATTTTGGGTGATTTCTTATGTAATTATGTGTTAACTCTTTTATAGCTAACGTTAATTTTCTATATTTTTCAAGGTTTTCTATTGGTATTTCTGTTGCTATTAAAGCGCCTTCCATCCCTTTTGCTCTAAAATTGACATACATTCCAACTCTTTTTATTATCTCGTTTCCAAGAAGTTCCTTAGTCTTATTTATAACTTCTTCCTCTTTTATTTCTAGCCTTTCTGCAATCTCGTTAAACGGCCTTTCACTAAAAGGAAAATGATACTCAAGTTCCATGACAAGCCTTTTATCAATATCTGATAACTCCATAAGATAAAATAATCATACAAGAGCTAAAAAACTGCTATTATAAAAGTCCTAACTTTATGGCTATTCCTCTTGCAGCTAATATTCCAGTGGCTGCGGCTACATTTATACCTCTTGATAAACCAACTCCGTCACCAGCTACAAATAAGTTATCTACTACAGTTTCCATATTGCTGTCTACTACAGCCTTCATGCTATAGTATTTTATTTCTGGTGCATAAAGTAAAGTATTAGAAGAGTATATTCCAGGGGCTAAGTTGTCTAGTCTCTCTAAACCTTCTATTATATTGCTAACTACCCTATAAGGTAGACCCATACTTACATCACCTGGAGTTACATCTTTTAAAGTAGGCTTTACAGTGGATCTATTTATTCTTTCCCAAGTACTTCTTCTTCCTTTTTCAAAATCAATTAAACGCTGAATAATTGGTTTTTCTCCTCCTAATCTAGTCATTAATCTTGCAATGCTTTTACCATATTCTATAGTATCTTCTAGAGGGTCTGAAAGCTTTATTGTTGTCAAGAAGGCGAAGTTAATGTTTTTACTTTTCCTATCAGCAAAAGTTTGCCCGTTAACACCTATTGTACCATCATCATATACTTCTTTCATCACAAACCCACCAGGATTTACGCAGAACGTTCTTACTTTATCGTCATACTTCTTTGTATACATTACTACTTTAGGATCCCAGACAGCTGAAGTTAAATCTTCCATAACAAAAGCTTCTGTTTCAACTCTAACTCCTATATCTAATGGTCCCGGTATCATGTCTACTCCTAATTTTTTAGCTTGGTCTAAGAACCATTTTGCGCCAGCTCTTCCTGGAGCTACTAGTAGAGTTTTAGTCTCTATTTCACCCAATTTGTCTGTCTTAACTACAAATTCTGATCCTTTTTTCTCTATTTCTATTGCTTCAGTTAACTCTGCTACTTTAACATTTTTGCTCTCTATATATTGCAATATATTTTCTATTACAATTGGAGTTTTATCGGTACCTATGTGTCTCTGTCTTATTGGAATAAATTCAGCACCAACTTTTGCTGCCTTTCTTTGAATTTCCTTTACTTTTTCCATATTAGGTTCAAAGAACCTATCCTTAGGAGCACCAAACTTTACTAAAATTTGATCTACATAATCAATCAGTTCTTGAGCTTTATCCCAGCTTCTCATAATTTCATGCAGTTCTCCACCTATATCTGGTCTTAAATTAATAATTCCACTGCTATAAGTTCCTGCTCCGCCTATACCATAAGTAATATGACATGGATTGCAAAAAGTACATTTTTCCTTAGGACTTAATAGCGGGCACACTCTTTTTAATGGTCTTGTACCTTTATCAATTAATAGTATTTTAGCTCCATTTTTGTTTAAATTCGCTAGTTCATAAGCTGCAAACAAACCTGCTGGTCCTGCACCTATAATTGTTGCATCATAATACATGTATAACACCTCTCATATTTTCTCTTTTCTAAGATCTATCATATCTAATGCATCTTCTCCAGTCCCAATTAATGTTATTGGTACTTTTAGTTCAGTTTCAATATTCTCTATCCACTTCTTTGCTTCAGAAGGTAACTTTGAATATTCTCTTACTCCTTTAGCTTCCTTGAATAAAGCGTCTAATTTCGTAATTGCTATCTGTGTTGCTGAATTTACCCTCACTGCTTCTTTTGCCAATTTAATATTAAATGGGGCACTTCTTCTTTTTCTTCCAGTAACAGTTGCAATTTCTGCTATTCCTAATTTTTGTGCCTCCCCCCAACTTAATTCTCCTTCCAAGGGCCCCTCACCTACTCGAGTTACATATGATTTGAAAACAACTATTACATGATCAACGTACTTCGGACCTATTCCAATTTCACTTAAAATACCAGAAGACGAGGTATTTCGACTAGTTACATAAGGGTATTCTCCATGATACAAGCTTAAATAATATCCTTGAGTACCTTCAACTAATATATTTTCATTTTTATCTAATTTTTCCAATAATAAACTAGGTATATTAACAATATATTTAGATAAGATTTCGAAATCTTTAGCTAGTTTAAGTTTCCTTAAAATTCTTTTAGCTTCCGCATATCCTACACCTTGACCAGTACTTCCTATCTTTTTCATAAGATATTCGTCATTTCGTTCTTCTTTTACTTCTTCTTCAGTTATAATACCCACGTGAGGATCTATAAATAATCTATCTAAAGAATTAGTCTCTTTTGCTTCATTCATTAAAACTTCTATAGACGTTAAAGCTCCAGGGCCTAAAGCTAAAAAGGTTGATCTATTTATAAATGCTGATGGAATTATTCTCACTTTCCATTGTTTACCCATGTAGGTTACAGTATGGCCTGCATTAATCGAACCAGTTCTTACTGATAAGCTTGGTGAATCTTTTAATGCAAGATATGCAGCAACTTTTCCTTTTCCTTCATCGCCAAAAAATCCTCCTACTAGAATATTTAACATGAAACACCGTTTTGATTAATCTCTCATATAAATATATAAACTTAGCTCACGATAATTTATAATTATAAATAGCTAATAATAAGGTTGTTAATAATTCCTTCTTACCTAAAAAACGTCATGTTAGAATTTTGTGAATATTTCCGTTATTTATTCCTTCTTTTATTTCAATGGCTATTCTTCTTCCTAGGCTTAAAGGCTTTCCGAAGTAAAGTTTGGAGTATTGACTTCCAATCCCCATATGAGCATTAGTACCTCCACCTATTCTTGGAGCTACATCAAACACTACTAAATCTAATTCTGGAGTTACCATGACCTGTAAGGTAAATGGGCCAATTATTCCAGGTGGTTCAAGTTTTTTAGTTGCTTCTACAAAAGCATAACCTATTTCAAAAACTTTCTCCAATAAACTCTCTCTTATTGTTGCTGGCTCATGGCCTACTTCAATGAATCTTGGTAATCTTCCTAATTTAAGTTGTACTTCAGCAGGTAATCTATAAAATGAATCTAGATCACTTTGGATCCTTCTGTCTATACTTAAAAGTTCTACTCTATTAAATATTGGGGAATAAAAGTAATTTATGTTAAAATGAGCTCCTAAAATATACTCCTCTATTACCATTGTTTTTATGCTTTCATCATCAATTATTCCATTTTTCATAAGAGAGTCAAGTTTTTCCTCAAAATCTTTCTTATTAACTGCTATGAAAAAACCTCTTTCAACTCTTCTTTTTGCTTCGGGCAATTTTACTATTACAGCTCCTTCAACTTCTTCTGGTTTAAATATCCTAGGTCTTCTAATTTTAGCTTCGTCCAATAATTTGTAATAATTTTTCTCTCCAGTTCTCTCTTCCCATCTTAGCATTTTTTTATTTCCAAAATACTTTGTTTTCATTTTTTCTATATTATCATATCCTACATATACTGCTAAACTTCTATTAGGAACTATTATTGCATCCCTAGAAAGTAAATAATTATCTATTTTTTCTGAAGCTATTTCTTTAAAATCATTGAGAACTATACATTCGTCAACTATTCTTTTAAATTCTAAGTATGGCCTTTCTCTTCCTTTTTTACAGAGTCCTATAGTTTCAAAGTTCTCGTCTTTAGCTCCATCAAATACATCTAAGGCAGAATGACTAGCTAAAGCAGCAATTCTAACCATTATGTTAATACCATATTTAGCTTATTTGAATTTAATGCTAATTTAATTTCTCTCCCTATTCTTCTCCCAGCACTCATTGGTTCATCCCAATATAGCCAACTATAAGGGCTACCGTTAACATAAAGATTTGTCCCAGCAACTATTCTTCCGGAAAACTCGAAAACTACTATATCACCCTGATCAGTAACTACCGACTCAAGGCAGAAAGGTCCTATCATTCCAGGCGGAACTAATTCTTTAACAGTTTGTGTAAAGTTCTCTCCATACTCAAATACAGTTGGTAATAAACTTTCTCTAGCTACAGCAGGAATATTGCCAACTACCACTAAAGTAGGGTCAACTCTAATATCTGGTGGTAGTCTTCTTAGTCCGTCAATATTCGTCTCATATCTTATATCTATTCCAATTATCTCCAAACGGTTTAACATGATACTATTAAAGAACTGAAAATACATAGGTACGCCGATTACATATTCTTGAATAATCACATCATCTAAATTTTTTATCATTTTTTGTTCAATTAATTTATTTAATCCTTCTTTTACTTCTTCCTTATTTCTTGCAATAAAGTATCCTTTTCCACCTTTAGCTCCGGGAAGTTTGACAATTACTAATCTATCTACATCTTCTGGGCTTTCAAATTGTTCCGGGATTTTTATCTTTGCAGCTTTAAGTAAGCTCATTTTCTTCTTTTGATTAGCTTCCCATTCGAAAAGATTCCTGTTTCCAAAAATTTTAGTTCTTATTCTACTTACTCTTTCTGGCCCTACATACTCTACTAAACTACCATGAGGAATTAATATTCCATTTTTCTCGAAATTATTAATATAATTAACAGCCTCATCTTCATTTTTATAACCATAAACTTCATCTATGAAATTGAACTGTTTATAGAATTTGACTCTTTTTTCTGGCGTTACTAAAGCTGTTTTAAATCCTTCTTTTTTAGCTCCATGTAAGATTTGTAATGATGAATGACTACCAATTGTTAGTATATACATTAATAAAAAATCACTTATACTACTTATAAATGATTAGTGCTGTGGAAGATTCTATCTGTGTTTTAGACTGGAGATATGGAAGTAAAGAAATGAGAGAACTTTTTGAAAGGAGAAGTATTCTTAAAAGAATGGCTAAAGTAGAAGTTGCATTACTATATGCACTATCAAAAATTGGTTTAGTCAAGGAAGAAGATGTTAGTATTGTAGATAAAAATATAGACAAAATTGATCCAGAAAGAGTTAGCAATCTAGAAAGAAAGCTAGGGCATGATGTGATGGCATTAACTGTTCATTTAGCCGAACTTTCTGGTGAGGCTGGCAAATTCATTCATTTTGGTGCTACAAGTTACGATATAGTAGATACTACTAATGCATTAATTTTTAAAGATGCTATAACTATTGTAAAAAATAAATTAAAGAAAATAATTTTACTTTTAATAGAATACTCACAAAAATATCAAGAGCTTGTTATGGTTGGAAGGACTCATGGTCAGCACGCTTTGCCCATTACTTTAGGGTTTAAGTTTGCAAATTATGTATACGAGTTTTCTAGGTCACTTGAAAGACTTAATGATACTAGTAAAAGAGTACTTAAGATAAAATTTGCTGGAGCAGTAGGAACTATGGCTAGTTGGAAGGATAAAGGCTTAGAAATTGAAAAATATGTATCCGAATATTTAGGTTTACCACCACATGAGATCTCTACGCAAATTGCTCCAAGAGATGGGTTTGCAGAATTAATCTCCGACCTAGCTATTTTAGGTTCTCAACTCGATAGACTAGCATTAGAAATAAGAGAATTGATGAGACCAGAAATATTAGAATTAGCCGAAGGTTCAGCTGAAACAAGAGTTGGTAGTAGTACTATGCCTCATAAGGAGAATCCAGTAACTGCAGAGAAAATAAGTGGATTGGCTAAAGTGCTAAGGGGTTTAATAGTTTCTGAACTAGAAAATATACCATTATGGCATGAAAGGGATTTAACTAATAGTTCCTCTGAAAGAATAATAATTTCACATGCGTTCTTAATAATAGATGAAATGTTAGATAGCATGTTATCACTTCTATCTAATTTAAAAATTTACCCAGAAAACATGAGAAAAAATCTTGAGTTAAGTAAAGGCCTTATCATGGCTGAAAGCTTAATGATAAGTTTAACTCAAGCTAATATACCTAGACATATAGCTCATGAGATGGTTATGAAACTGTCCAGAGAGGCAGAAAAAGAAGGGAAATCATTGCTTGAAGTTGCGTTAAATAGTGATGAAATAGTAAAAATACTTGGCAGGGAAAAAATTATAGAATCTTTAAATCCTTATAATTATCTAGGGAGCTATAAGGAATTAATTCAAAGAGCAATTTCCTACGCAAAAAGCATCGTAGAACAATCGTAAAAATTTTATTAATTTATAAACAGATAATATAATGCCGCCGTAGCTCAGTTAGGTAGAGCGCCGGCCTCGTAAGGTTTTGAAATAGGATCCAAGATAGCCGGTGGTCCGGGGTTCAAGTCCCCGCGGCGGCTTGTGATTAAAATGTCTGAACACGAAATAATTAGAAATATAATAAGTAAGTATAGTTACGTAAATGATGATGTTTATGTAGATGAAAATAAAAACATGTATAAAATTGATGGCTTTCAGTTAGGTTATACGTTTAATTTTATGGATTTTTATGACATAGGTTGGAAATCTGTTGTAGCATCTATAAGTGATATATTATCGAGGGGAGGAATTCCAACATTTGTCTTATCATCTATAGGTATAAGGAAGGAAGATGTTCAAAAAATCGAAGATATAATAAAGGGAATTAAAGACGCTAGTGATTATTATAATGCTTCTTATATTGGTGGAGATTTAAACTCCTCTAAAAATGGTTGGATAGATGTTACAGTCATAGGAAAAGCTATATGTTACAAAAAAGCTGAAAACGTGAAGGAAGGAGACAGACTTATAATATCAAATCCTATTGGTTATACTTCTTTAGTTTTTTTATCATATCTTAATAATTGGAAAATTAGCATTAGTAATATAGAGAAGAATAAAATTAGACATCCAATAGTTAATAAGAGGCTAAGCGAGCTTTTCGCTACTTATTGTGATTCAATTCACTACTCTACAGATATTAGTGATGGTCTAGTTATATCATTATATAACGTTATAGAAAGATCTAAAAAAGGGATAAAAATGTATAGCTTCCCTTTTCCTCCATATATATTGGGAAAAATAAGAAAATATGAACTTAAGGAAGAAGATTTGCTTAAGTATTCTGGTGAAGAGTACGAAACAATTTTAGTTGTAGATAGAACTCAAGCTGAATCAATTTTGGATTTTATGAATTATTTAGGTTTTTCACCCCAAATAATAGGTGAAATAATTTCAAATCCTACTTTAGAATATAATAACCAATTTATTAAAAAAACTGGTTGGGATAATTTTACAGGATGGTTTTAACCTAATTGTTGGTGTATACGGTGAAATTGTTTATATATAGCTTGTTCTTTATGTAGTAGTAGATACATTATGGCGCAAACTTCAAAAGAGGAACCACAAGGAGGATTTAGACTACTGCCAGCTCCTTCAAAATTTGAAAACGGCATTGTGAAATTTGGGGACAGAGAAATAAAAATAGGAGGGCCATTACCAAAATTAGCTGATAATGAAAAACTTGTTAGGGTTACAAGCTCTTTGTGTCCTGTTTGTTATAGATTACTTCCTGCAGTAATTTTTGAAAAAGAAGATAAATTATATATTAGAAAAATATGTCCAGATCATGGTGAGTTTGAGGATTTGTATTATGGTGATGTTGGTTTATATTATAAGTTTGATTATTGGGAATATGAAGGTAAAGGTCCAAAAGTTCCTTATGTAGATCTAAAATCTCCTTGTCCATTTAACTGCGGATTATGTCCAATGCATCATCAACATTCAGCATTAGTTAACTTAGTAATAACTAACAGATGTGATTTATCTTGTTGGTACTGTTTCTTCTTTGCTGAGAAAGCTGGTTATGTATTTGAACCAACATTAGAACAAATAAAGTTCATGGTTAATCAGTTAAAGAGACAAGATATTACATTGGTTATACAGATTACTGGGGGAGAACCAACATTAAGAGAAGACCTTATAGAAATTGTTAGAGTTTTAAGAGAAAGTGGAGTTAAACATATTCAATTAAACACTTGGGGTGGAACTTTTGCTAAAATGTATTTTGAAGATCCTGAAAAAGCGATAAGATATGCAAGAGAATTAAGGGAAGCTGGAGTAAATACAATTTATATGAGTTTTGATGGAACTAATAGAAGGACAAATCCAAAGAACCATTGGGAAGTACCCTATACATTGGAAGTATTTAGAAAAGCTGGAATGACAAGCGTAGTCTTAGTACCCACTGTAATAAAGACTGTAAATGATCAAGATCTAGGTAACATAGTTAAGTTCGCTGCATATAATTTAGATGTAGTGAGATCAGTAAACTTCCAACCAGTTAGTTTGACTGGAATGATGAAGAGAAACATGAGAAATAAGTTCAGAATAACTATTCCAGAAGTATTAAAAGCTATTGAAGAACAGACAGATGGAGAAATAACTAGAGATAGCTGGTATCCAATAGGAACTTCGGTAGTGTTTTCAAAATTAATTGAAGCATTAACTGGAAAAGAACAATTTGAAATGGCAAATCATCCAAGTTGTGGTGCGGGTACTTATGTTTATGTTGAGTGGAGAAATGGTGAGCCTCATTTCATACCTATATCTAAGTTTATTGATTTGGAAGGACTACTTGAATATTTGAAGGAGAAAACTGAAGAGTTAAGAGAAGGTGGAAATAAGTATTGGATTGGAATTAAATTACTTTATAATTTAAGGAAGTTCATTGATAAAGAGAAAGGACCTAAAGATTTCGATGTCTATAAGATGCTTTACAACATAATTGTTAATCATAATTATGAGGCATTAGGTGAATGGCATTATAGAACATTATTCTTAGGAACAATGCATTTCATGGACTTATATAACTATGATATACAAAGAGTAATGAGATGTGACATTCATTACGTTACACCAGATGGAAGAGTTATACCATTCTGTACATATAATGTGTTAAATGATCTATATAGAGATAAAATACTAAAAGAATACCAGATTCCTTTAGATAAATGGATAAAAGAACATGGTGAAAATAGTATAGGAGATATGATGAAATACAAAAGAAATGCTACAAGATTAGAGCAAGGAGAAATATATCAATTAACATATAAACTATTCTTATAATCTTCTATATATTAAGTGGACTTCTTTTTTACATTCACATAATTTGTAATCTACTAATTCCAGATTAGGGGCTTCACTTCCTTTAAACCCTTCTCCATTTACAACTGAAACTCCATTTCCGAAGATTTTTGGTGAAATTGTAATCCTCAATTCATCATAACAGTTATCTTTTATAAAGTTCCAGATAGTTCTTCCTCCTCCTTCGATTAACAGTTTTCTTATTCCTAATTCGTACAAGTCCTTTGCAATTTCACAAGAAGATAAATTTTCTAAAGGTCTAACTAGAACTCCTTTGGTTTCAAGTTGATTAATGGTATTCTTCTTTTTAATAAAGGTGGAGTAACTAGTGTATACTATTGTTAAAGGCGGAGTTATAAAAATGTTGGAATTAAGATCTATATCTAAACTTGTAGTTATAGTTACTCTAATGGGATTTTTACCTTTAGCGTATTTAAGAGTAAGTTTTGGATTATCTATCTTTACTGTATTAGAACCTACTAATACTGCATCTACTTCGCTTCTTACGATATGCAGTCTCATTTTATCGTAAGGACAACTCAGTTCGCTGTAATGGTCTTTTGATGCTATTCTACCATCTATTGTCATAGTGCTAAAAATAATAATATAAGGTCTCATTTTAGAATATTCCCTTTAATTGATATTTTTGGTACTAATTCGTGAAACCATACTCTTAATTCACACTTGCTCCTTATGTTACAGAGCAAACAACAATCTACACATACGTTAATTTTTCTTACTCCACAATACTTTGTTTCCGTATATCTTCCACAAGAGTCGCATTTTTCCTCAAATACCAAAACTCTTCTACCTTTTTACAATCATTAATATCACATATATAATTTATCTTGTTCATAATACCAGATACCTTATTAACACCGCTGAAGATAATATCACTATAAATTATAAGGAGAGAACCCAGGGAAGGAGATCTAGATTTAATAAAATTTAAACTATTAATTTTTCCTCTTCCTTCTTTAATTTCAAAGTTAATATTAACCGGATTATAGTTACTTCTTTTTCCTCTTCCTTTTCTTATTGAAATTGAATCCTCACTACTTGCAATTATATAAGGAATCCTTAAGCTAGTTGAAAGATAATAAGCACCACCAGCTACTTCTTCATAATGACTAGTTAGTATAAGATACTTAATTTCAGTATTATATCTAGTTAAAATTTCTTCTATTCCTTCTATAATTAAAGTATAATCTGTTCCATCACTACTATCTATAAGTATTGAAGTATCTTTATTTACTATGACATAAACATTGTAATTTCCTTTAATCGAGTAAACGTCTTTTGATATTCTAGCTATCATAATACAAATAGAGGTTTCACTATAATATTATTAATGTATCTAGTCCACTCATTACCAACAGTAGCTATTACTAGTGCTCCCACTACGTCAGCTCCTGCTTTTTTAACTAACTTAGAAGCAGTAATAATTGTTTTACCACTTCTTATTACGTCGTCAATAATAAGTATTTTGTCACTTTTTACTATATAGTCTTTTCTCAAAAATATAGAAGTAACTACTCCATCAGATTCTTTTAGGCTTTCATCTATATAATCAATAAATATAGAATCTTTATGTTTTTTAATAATTACTAAAGGTTTAGCCAAAGCTTCAGCTGTTAATGTAGCAAAAGGAATACCATTTACAGCTACAGTAACAATTTTAGTTATATTTTTTGTTTCAAAAAATCTATGATAATAAATTTCTATTAATATTTTAAGTAAATTGGGATAAAATAGTAAACCGGAAGTATCTATATATCCATCCTCATGAATAACAATTTTATTAAGTAAAAATTTTGTTAAGAACTCTTTTGATTTCAACTTGTCTAAAATCTCTTTAGCATGAACTTCACTAGGTATAGTTGCTCCATTAACATATCTGCATAAAAGACTCTCTTGAATATTAAATATTTTTGAAAGCTCCTTATACGTAAAACTGTTCTTTAATTCTTTAAGTAAATCAACAACTGTTAGTCTTAGTCTTAAATCCTTGTCTTTTTGCATATTCAAATAAATATCACCATCTTCCTTATATTTCTGATGAACGGGGTTTTAAGTACTGATTATGTGATGAAAAACCCACGCTGTGATTAGCTAATTCCTAAAATTTTCTTTATTAATTCATTAGTAAGTTGAGGATCTGCTCTTTTTCCAGTCTTTTTCATAACCTTTCCTACTAAGTAGTTGATAACTTTAGGATCTTTCTTTGCTTTTTCAGCTGCTTCTGGCTCTTCTTTAATAACTTCATTTATTATCTGCTCAAGATATTCTTGGTCTTTTAAAGCAATAAGTCCTTTCTCTTTAATTATTACAGAAGGCATTTTTCCTTCTAAAACTATTTCAGGTAAAATTTCTTTTGCTATTTTTATTGTAATTGTTCCCTCATCTAATAGTTTTAATAACTCTATTAAATGTTGGCTTCCAGCCTTAGACTGAGAAGGCCTTAAGTTCTTGTCATTAAGCCATCTCAAATAATCATTTATGAGTAAATTTGCAAGTTTTTTATAGTTTTTATATTCTTTAGCTGTAGCTTCGAACAAATCAGCTAGTGCTTTATCCATAACTAGTACTGTAGCATCATATTCCGTTATACCGTATTGTTTTACTAATCTTTGGATTCTTAAATCTGGTAGTTCAGGCAAGATTTTTTGTATTTCTTCTACGTACTCGGGAGTTATAGGATAAGGTGGTAAATCTGGATCTGGAAAATATCTGTAATCCTCTTCAGCTTCTTTTGTTCTAGTAGGTACTGTGACTTTTCTTTCTGAATCCCAATGTCTTGTCTCTCTTTTAACTGGTAATCCTTGAGCTATTGCTGCTTTTTGCCTAGCTATCTCATATTTTAAAGCCTCTTCTACCTCTTTAGGTGATCCAATATTTTTAATCTCTACTCTTTCCCCTCCTTCTACTGAAACATTTGCATCTGCCCTCATTGCTCCCTCTAGATCACAATTACATATGCCTAAATGTTCAAGGATAGATCTTAATTTCTCTAAGAACTCTCTAGCCTCCTTAGGTTCTGTCATATCTGGTTCAGTTACGATTTCAAGGAGTCCCATACCAGATCTATTATAATCTAGAAGAGTATATCTACTAGTTAACATAGATCCTGTGGGATAAATTATTTTTGCAGGATCTTCTTCAATGTTTATCCTTCTTATTCTTACAA
This sequence comes from Sulfurisphaera javensis, assembly GCF_041154675.1. Taxonomy (NCBI): domain Archaea; kingdom Thermoproteati; phylum Thermoproteota; class Thermoprotei; order Sulfolobales; family Sulfolobaceae; genus Sulfurisphaera; species Sulfurisphaera javensis. Next base: position 1,176,770 of record NZ_AP031322.1, on the reverse strand, counting down.
CTTTTCCTTCTCTCAGTTTTAAGTATCCTCCTTTGCTTATAGCAATACTGCCTGGCCCATCATATTGAGAAATCTGATAGTTCTTTGCCATATCTGGATAAAAGTAGTGTTTTCTTACCATAACTAACGTATTTGCAACTTCTGCATTTATAGCTAAGGCGACCATTATAGCTGATTTTACAGCGTTCTCGTTTAATACTGGTATTGCACCAGGTAAGCCAAGGCAAACTGGGCAAACGTTTGTATTAGGTTCTTTTCCAGTGTAATCACTAGGACATGAGCAAAATAGTTTAGTTTTAAGTGAAGTAAGGTGAACGTGTACTTCTAATCCTATCTTAACCATATTTATTCATGAAAGTAATTAAAGATAAAAATGTTTAACCAAATGCTCTATCGCCAGCATCTCCTAATCCAGGAATAATATATCCTCTATTATCTAATTCTGGGTCTATTGAAATAGTTACTATATTTACGTCTGGAAACTCCTCTAATATTCTTTTTACTCCGTATTCAGAGATGATTATAGAAACTATAAAGATTCTCTTAGGTTCCTTATCTTTTATCATATCTAATGCTTTTAACATTGTGCTTGCAGTAGCAATCATAGGATCTGCTATTATAACATTATCTTTTTTAGTAATTTCTGGGATTTTTTTATAAAATATTTCTACTTCCATTTCTCGTGGAAAACCAGAATCAACTTGCTTTTCTCTTCTACTAGCAGCTATAACTCCTAGTCTAGCTGTGGGTAGAGCTTTAAGTAAGCCTTCAACTAAAGGTGTAGCAGCTCTAAGTATATTTATTATTACTATATTTTCTAAATCATATATGTAAACACCTTTGGCTTTTACTCCTAGAGGTGTTTCAACTTCCACAATGTTATAATCTAACATATTAAGAAGTTCATAGCCAATTATTCTACCTAATCTAACAAGTGTTTTTCTAAATGTAATTTGATCTGTATTTTTAGACCTAAGTTGTGTTAAAAAATGTAACGTGATTGGTTTAGACAAAACAATAAGTGGCATATATTTACCTCTTGGTTGTTAGCTTTCTTGCCTCCCTTTCTGTTTCTCTAAGTATAAGTATGTCCCCTAATCTTACTGGTCCTTTAACATTTCTAGTAAGTATTCTACCTTTATCTCTTCCTTCAAGGACTCTAACTCTAACTTGAGTAACTTCGCCAGTAACACCAGTTCTATCAAGAATTTGAATTACTTCAGCTGGAAATCCAAACTCCTCTATTATAGATGATTGAGTCTGAGCTTTTTCTTTCTCACTCATTTTTCTTATCCCTTAGTAATCAAACACCAATTCACTTAAATACTTCACTCTCTGTATTATCATGAGATGCCTACAGTTAGACAATGTAGCTTTTGCGGAAAAGAAATTCCACCAGCTACTGGATTAATGTATGTTAGAAATGATGGTAGCATATTATGGTTCTGTTCAAATAAATGTAGGAAATCAATGCTAAAACTACATAGAGATCCTAAAAAATTGAAATGGACAAAGGCGTATATAGGTGGTAAATAATGGCTATTCAAAGAACTTTTGTAATGATTAAGCCTGATGGAGTTAGAAGAAATTTAGTAGGTGAAATAATTTCAAGATTTGAAAAAAGAGGATTAAAGATCATAGGCTTAAAAATGGTAAAGATGGATAGAAATATAGCAGAAAGACTTTATGAAGAACATAAAGGAAAGTCTTTCTTCGATGAGCTAATAAATTATGTAACTTCTGGACCAGTTGTATGTATGGTTATTGAAGGAGACGAAGCAGTAAATGTAGTAAGAAAAATGATTGGAAATACTGATCCTAAGGAAGCGCCTCCAGGGACAATTAGGGGAGACTATGCTTTAAGTAAAGCTGAAAACGTTATTCATGCATCTGATAGCGAAGAAAAAGCAAAAAGAGAAATGAGTATATTCTTTAAGGAAGAAGAATTAGTTACAACTGTAGTCCAAGCCCATATGTAGGGTTTTCGCTTCTTTTTATATTGATTATCTCTTTTATCACTTCTTTCATATCATCAGTTATTATATCCTTATATTTAGTTACTAAGATTTCTAAATCTTCTTTCGGAACGTCAGTATAGAGTATATCTCCTTCATCAATCTGCCTTCCAACCATTATATTACCTTTAATTGAAACTGCTACTTCCATACCTTTAGTTGCTCTATCAACACTTTTCTTATTATCTTGAATCTGAAGGATCTCACCAACTCGCTTGCCGTCTTTCTTCATAACTGGGAATTTAGGCCTTATAATTCCTCCTAAAACTTCCACACCAACAATCGCTGGATCGCTTCTTCTAAATACATATCCGGGAATTATTCTAAACTTACCTGGTAAAACTAAACTATCTAAAGTTCTTCTCTTTTCACTTTCTCTTATTTCGTTTATATATTTTTCTATCTCATCAATTAGCTGATATATTATATCACTGTAAATTAACTTTACCTTATTTGGTACTTCTATTCCTTGTAACGGCTTAACTCTGAATGCCGCTATTATTGCATATTCTTTAGATTCTTGTAATGTCAGTTCTGCCTCTGTAATATCTCTTTTAGTTATAGGTCCTATATCCGCTAATCTAATTGGAATATTTTTTTGCTTTAATCCTTCAACTATAGCTTCAAGACTACCTAAACTATCAGCCTTTATTACGATTCCCGCGATATTTGCATTATAATATTTAACACTAGAAATTTCCTCTTGAATAATCTTTTTATATTCTTCTATTTGTTGTTCACTTTCGGCCGCAAATAAAGGAGAACCGGCTAATGCATTTTCTAAGTCCGGAGCATAGATCTTTACACCAGCTGCCGCATATACTTCATCAATTTGCGTAAGGTCAGTTTTAACTACTTTAATATCTTGTAAAGGTTTTGGAACAAGAATAGATCTAACTTTTGTAACTATTGGCCCATTTAATCCACCAAGAACTATTGTATCATTCTTCTTTAATACTCCATCATAAATTATTACGTCGATAGTATAGCCTAATCCTTGTAATTCTTTAACTTCTAAGATCACACCTTTTGCTGGTCCTTCAGCAAATCTTAACTTGCTTTTCATGTAATTCTGAGTTAGACCAGCGAGTAACGCAAGTAACTCAGCTATTCCTTCTCCAGTTTTAGCTGAGACTGGAACAATTGCTACAGTTTTAGTAAAGTCTTTTATTCTATCGAACCTATCAGAATTAAATCCTAATTCAGCTAATTGGCCTACTAGTCTATACACGTAATTATCTAATTGTGTTTGCACGTCTTTTCTTTGTGCTTTAAAACTTTCTAAGAACGAATATGTATCTGCTGTTTTCCACCCTGGAATCCTATCAATCTTATTAGCGGCTACTAAGAATGGGACTTTTCTACTTCTTAGGATTTCTAACGATTCATACGTTTGCTTTTGAAATCCTTCAACAATATCAACTACTAAAATTGCAATATCAGCAACGCTTCCTCCCCTTTTTCTTAAATTACTAAATAACTCATGTCCGGGAGTATCAATGAAAAGTAACCCCGGTATCTCGAGTTTTATAGGGAAGATCTTCTTTAGAGGTTCTGCGATTTTTTCAATTACACTTGTAGGAACAAAACTAGCTCCAACTTCTTGTGTCATCTCACCAGGCTCTTTCTTTACTACTGCTGTTCCTCTGATCTTATCTAGAAGTGTTGTTTTACCATGATCTACATGTCCTAATACTACAACTATTGGTTGTCTTAATCTTCTACTCTGTAATTGTGTAGACATAAGCTTTCACCTATTAAAACTACATTGATATCTATTTCATGCTCAAAAAATTTAATCTTATATTTAGTTAAGATAATGGTGTTATTACATTGAGTGAATTAGATAAAAAGGCAATTGAAATTTCTTCTAAATATAAAGGAAAAATACAAATGATACCTAAAGTTCCAGTAAAATCAATTGATGATTTTGCCGTTTTATATACCCCAGGAGTTGCAGCAGTATCAAGGGAAATCGCAAAGAATAAGGACTTATCATTTCATTACACTTACAGATGGAACGCGATTGCTATAGTCACTGATGGTACTAGGGTGCTAGGTTTAGGAGATATTGGACCAGAAGCTGCAATGCCAGTAATGGAAGGGAAAGCTTTAATATTTAAGTATTTAGGAGGAGTTGATGCAATTCCTCTTCCTATTGGAACTAAGGATCCGGATAAAATAATAGAAACTGTAAAAATTTTAGAACCTGCATTTGGTGGAATCAATTTAGAAGATATAGAATCACCGAAATGTTTCTATATTCTAGATAAGTTAAGACAGACACTGCAAATTCCAGTTTGGCATGATGATCAGCAAGGTACTGCTGGTGCAACGCTAGCCGGTTTAATAACCTCATTGGAGATAACGGGCAAAGATCCTAGAAATGTAAAAGTAATTCTATATGGAGCCGGAGCGGCAAACATAGCTACAGCAAGACTCCTCTATAAGTATGGTATTCCTTTTGAAAATATGATAGTTATAGATAGCCGTGGCCCGTTATATAAGGGTAGAGATGATGAGGATAATATGAAATTAGAGAATCCATGGAAATATGAACTTCTAGAGAAAACAAACAAGAGTGGGGTTAAAACAATTGAAGAGGCATTCAAAGGTGCAGATGTATTAATTGCAGCTTCTAAGCCTGGTCCGGGTGTAATAAAGCCAGAATGGATAAAATTAATGAATAAGGACCCAATAGTGTTTGCATTAGCAAATCCAGTCCCAGAAATCTGGCCAGATGATGCTAAAAAAGCTGGAGCTAGAATAGTGGCTACCGGAAGAAGCGACTTACCAAACCAAGTAAATAATTCATTAATATTTCCAGCTGTATTTAGAGGGGCATTAGACGTTAGAGCAAAAACCATAACAGATGAAATGGTAATAGAAGCTGCTAGGGAATTAGCATCTTTTGCAAGAGAGAAAGGAATTAATGAAAAATATATAATTCCTAAAATGACTGAATGGGAAGTATATCCAAGAGTTGCAGCTGCAGTAGGGGTAAAAGCAATACAACAAGGGATAGCAAGAGTATCTTTATCTTATGATGAACTTTATAATTCTGCTAAAGACATTATTAATAACGCAAGAAAACTTCTTTCCTCATTAACATAATTTTTTTAAGTAGTTAGAACTACTTAGATATTACGACTTAGTTTGGTGAATTATTATGCGTTCTTCATCTAAAGTAAAGATAGATCCGAGTAAGTATGAGCTGGTTCCTAAACATGAGGTCCTTAGTGTTGAAGAAGCTTATAAGGTTCTTAAAGAATTAGGTATAAGACCAGAACAGTTACCTTGGATAAGAGCTTCTGATCCTATAGCAAAAATGATAGGAGCAAAGCCTGGTGATATAATTAAAATAACAAGGAAAAGTCCACTTTCTGGAGAAGCAGTTGTATATAGGTATGTTATAAGTGGGTGATCAATCTAATGAGTCTTTCAGTAGATGATAGATGGGAAATAGTAAAATCCTTCTTTAAGCTTAGAGGATTAGTGAGACAACACCTAGACTCTTTTAATGATTTTCTAAGGAACAAATTGCAACAAGTGATTGATGAACAAGGGGAAATAACTACAGAAATACCAGGTTTAAAAATAAAGCTTGGGAAAATTAGATATGATAGACCAGGAATAAGAGAAACAGATAAAGGTCCACCAAAAGAAATTACTCCTCTTGAGGCTAGATTAAGAAACTTAACTTACTCCGTTCCTTTGTATCTAACTATGATCCCAGTTGAAAATAATATAGAAGGAGAGCCAGTAGAAGTATATGTAGGAGATTTACCCATAATGTTAAAGTCAATAGCAGATCCTACATCTAACATGACGTATGAAGAGTTAATTCAGATTGGGGAAGATCCTAAAGATCCTGGAGGGTATTTCATTGTAAATGGCACAGAGAAGGTCATTGTAGCGCAAGAAGATCTAGCTACAAATAGAGTTCTAGTCGATTATGGGAAAAGTGGATCAAATATAACTCACGTAGCAAAAATTACATCATCAGCTGCTGGTTATAGAGTTCAAGTTGTTATAGAAAGATTAAAAGATAGTAGTATTCAAGTATCATTTGCTACTGTACCGGGCAAAATACCTTTTGTAATAATGATGAGAGCATTAGGTTTTACTACGGATAAAGATATCGTTTATGCTGTATCTTTAGACCCAGAAATACAAAACGAATTGCTACCTTCATTAGAACAAGCCAGCTCAATAACTACAGTAGAAGATGCTTTAGATTTTATAGGAAATAGAATTGCGATTGGTCAGAAAAGAGAAAATAGAATACAAAGGGCTGAACAGATAATAGATAAATATTTCTTGCCCCACATTGGTACCTCTCCAGAAGATAGAAAGAAAAAAGGATATTATCTAGCAGCAGCTGTGAATAAACTTTTAGAATTATATTTGGGTAGAAGACAACCAGATGATAAAGATCATTATGCGAATAAAAGAGTTAGATTGGCTGGAGATTTATTTACGAGCTTGTTCAGAGTAGCATTTAAAGCATTTATAAAAGACTTAGTTTATCAACTGGAGAAAGCAAAGGTTAGAGGGAGAAGATTATCATTAACTGCTTTAGTAAGAGCTGATATAATAACTGAGAGAGTAAGACATGCATTAGCTACCGGTAATTGGGTTGGTGGAAGAACTGGGGTAAGTCAATTATTAGATAGAACAAACTGGTTATCGATGCTAAGTCATCTAAGAAGAGTAGTATCCTCATTAGCTAGAGGTCAACCTAACTTTGAAGCAAGAGATTTACATGGGACTCAATGGGGAAGAATGTGTCCATTCGAAACCCCAGAAGGTCCTAATAGCGGGTTAGTCAAAAATCTAGCTTTATTGGCTCAAGTATCAGTTGGAATTAACGAATCTAGTGTTGAGAAAGTAATTTATGAACAAGGTGTTTTATCACAAGAGGAATTAATTAATAGGCTTTCATCTGAAGAGGAAGAGGATGTAAATAAATACCTAAATTGGAGTAAAGTATATCTTAATGGTAGATTATTAGGATATTATCCAGATGGTAAAGAGCTAGCTGAGAAAATAAGAGAGCTTCGTAGGCAAGGTAAAATAAGTGATGAAGTAAACGTAGCTCACATTGTTACAGAGTATATAAATGAAGTTCATATTAATTGTGATGGAGGTAGAGTAAGAAGACCCTTAATTGTTGTTAAGGATGGCAAACCTTTAGTCACAGAAGAAGACATAGAAAAATTAAAGAAAGGAGAGATCACCTTTGATGATCTTGTAAAGCAAGGTAAGATAGAATTCTTAGATGCTGAAGAGGAAGAGAACGCTTATATCGCACTTAATCCTCAAGATTTAACAAAAGATCATACTCATCTTGAAATATGGCCTCCTGGAATTCTGGGAATTACAGCATCAATAATTCCTTATCCAGAACATAACCAGTCACCAAGAAACACTTATCAGTCAGCAATGGCAAAGCAAGCCTTAGGCTTGTATGCTGCTAATTATCAGCTTAGAACCGATACACGTGCGCATTTACTTCACTATCCACAAAAGCCGTTAGTAAGTACGAGAATATTAGATATAATAGGTTATAATGATAGACCAGCTGGAAACAATGCTATATTAGCTGTTATGTCTTATACTGGTTATAATATGGAAGATGCCATCATAATGAATAAATCGTCTGTAGAAAGAGGTATGTATAGATCAACATTCTTTAGGCTTTATTCTACTGAGGAATTAAAGTACCCTGGTGGGCAAGAAGACAAAATAATGAAACCCGAGCCCGGGACAAAGGGATATAAGGGTAATGAATATTATAGATTATTAGAGGATAATGGTATTGTTTCACCAGAAGTAGAAGTTAAGGGTGGAGATGTATTAATAGGTAAAGTAAGTCCTCCCAGATTCCTACAAGAGTTTAAGGAATTATCTCCAGAACAAGCTAAGAGAGACACTTCTATAGTGACAAGACATGGAGAAATGGGTATAGTAGACTTAGTATTAGTGACTGAATCCTTTGAAGGAAATAAATTAGTTAAAGTAAGAGTGAGAGATCTTAGAATACCAGAAATAGGTGACAAGTTCGCTACAAGACATGGACAAAAAGGAGTAATAGGAATGTTAATAGATCAAGCTGATATGCCTTATACTGTAAAGGGTATTGTACCAGATATAATACTAAATCCGCATGCGTTACCATCAAGAATGACAATTGGGCAAATAATGGAGGCTTTAGCTGGTAAATATGTTGCATTAACTGGTAAGCCAGTAGATGCTACTCCTTTCATTGAATCTCCTCAATTAGAAGAAATTAGAAAAGGAATCAAGGATTCAGGATATTTACCAGATGGAAGTGAGGTAGTATATGATGGAAGAACAGGACAAAAAATGAAAGGAAGAATATTATTTGGCGTAGTATATTATCAGAAATTACACCATATGGTTGCAGATAAGATGCATGCAAGAGCAAGAGGTCCAGTACAAATACTAACAAGACAGCCAACAGAGGGTAGAGCACGTGAAGGTGGACTTAGATTTGGTGAAATGGAAAGAGATTGTCTTATAGGATTTGGTACAGCAATGCTAATTAAAGATAGGCTCTTAGATAATTCAGATAAAGCTACTATATATGTATGTGAAAAATGTGGATATATAGGTTGGTACGATAGAACAAGAAATAAGTACGTATGTCCGATTCATGGAGAGAACACTAACTTATATCCGGTAACTGTGTCTTATGCATTTAAATTACTCTTACAAGAATTAATGAGTATGGTTATTTCACCTAGATTAATATTAGGTGATAAAGTTTCTGTAAAAGGTGAGAATAATGAGTGAAAAAATCATAAAAGGAATAAAATTTGGTATTCTTTCGCCAGACGAAATTAGAAAAATGTCAGTAACAGCGATAATAACATCTGAGGTTTATGACGAGGATGGTACTCCAATAGAAGGAGGAGTAATGGATCCTAGATTAGGTGTAATTGAACCTGGACAGAAATGTCCTACTTGTGGAAACACTCTGAATGGTTGCCCAGGACATTTTGGTCATATCGAGTTAATCAGACCAGTTATTCATGTAGGTTTTGTAAAACACGTTTACGATATATTAAGAGCTACTTGTAGACATTGTGGTAGATTAAAAATAAAAGAAGAAGAGTTACAGAGATATTCTAGGATATATCATGCAATTAAAGAAAGATGGCCTTCTGCAGCTAGAAGATTAATAGAATATATAAAGAAAAATGCAATGAAAAACATGGAATGTCCCCATTGCGGAGAAAAACAATTTAAGATAAAATTAGAAAAACCATACAACTTCTATGAGGAGAGAAAAGAAGGAGTTATAAGATTAACCCCTTCAGATATAAGGGAAAGACTAGAAAAAATACCAGATAATGACGTTGAGTTATTAGGTTATGATCCTAAGAACTCAAGACCCGAATGGATGATATTAACTGTATTACCAGTTCCACCAATCACTATTAGACCCTCAATAACAATTGAAAGCGGAATTAGAGCAGAAGATGATCTAACTCACAAGTTAGTTGATATAATAAGAATAAATGAAAGATTAAAGGAAAGCATAGACGCTGGTGCACCTCAACTTATTATAGAAGATTTATGGGATTTATTGCAATATCACGTTTCTACTTACTTTGATAATGAAATTCCTGGCATACCTCCTGCGAAACATAGGTCTGGAAGACCTTTAAGAACATTAGCTCAAAGATTAAAAGGTAAAGAAGGTAGATTTAGAGGTAATCTATCTGGAAAAAGAGTTGATTTTTCTTCGAGAACAGTTATATCGCCAGATCCTAATATAAGTATAGATGAAGTTGGTGTTCCAATGGCTATAGCAAAAATGCTTACTGTACCAGAAAGAGTTACAAAAATGAACATAGAAAGAATGAGGCAATACGTTATTAATGGTCCAGATAAATGGCCTGGGGCAAACTATGTAATTAGACCAGATGGCAGAAGAATAGATTTGAGATATGTTAAAGATAGAAAAGAACTTGCTTCAAGTTTAACCCCGGGATATATTGTTGAAAGGCATTTGATAGACGGAGATATTGTATTATTTAATAGACAGCCTTCATTACACAGAATATCTATGATGGCTCACAAGGTTAAAGTATTGCCCGGTAGAACATTTAGGTTAAATCTACTTGTCTGTCCTCCATATAACGCTGACTTTGATGGAGATGAAATGAACTTACACGTACCTCAGTCTGAGGAAGCAATAGCAGAAGCTAAAGAAATTATGTTAGTTCATAAAAACATTATAACGCCTAGATATGGAGGCCCAATAATGGGTGGTGCTCAAGATTATATAAGCGGTGCCTATCTATTAACAGTTAAGACAACATTATTAACTAAAGAGGAAGTGACTACTATATTAGGAGTTACAGACTTTATTGGAGAAATTGGTGAACCAGCAATATTAGCTCCTAAAGAATATTATACCGGTAAACAAATAATTAGTCTCTTCTTGCCTAAAGACTTTAACTTCCACGGACAGGCAAATATATCGAAAGGATTTAGAGCTTGTAAAAATGAAGTTTGCCCTCATGACTCTTATATCGTGATCAAAAACGGTATATTACTGGAAGGTGTTTTAGATAAAAAAGCAATAGGCAACCAGCAACCAGAGAGCATTTTACACTGGTTAATAAGGGAGTATGGTACTGATTACGGAAGATGGATAATGGATAATGTCTTCAAATTATTTATAAGATACATAGAACTCAGAGGTTTCACTATGACATTAGATGACGTAACTATACCTTCTCAAGCTTTTAACGAAATAGACGAACAAACAAAGGTAGCTTATCAGAAAGTTAATGAATTTATAAAGCAATATAATGAGGGAACGCTAGAACTCATTCCTGGGAGAACAGCTGAGGAAAGCCTTGAAGATCATATATTAGAAACTTTAGACCAGTTAAGAAAAACTGCAGGTGATATAGCAACTAAGTATCTTGATCCGTTTAACAATGTTTATATAATGGCAGTAACTGGAGCCAGAGGTAGTGAACTTAACATAACACAGATGACAGCTATGTTAGGGCAACAGTCTGTAAGAGGAGAAAGAATAAAAAGAGGATATATGACGAGAACTTTACCGCACTTTAAAGCTGGAGATATTTCACCAGATGCAAGAGGTTTTGTACATAATTCATTTACAAGAGGATTAACGCCCATAGAAATGTTTTTCCATGCAGCTGGAGGTAGAGAGGGATTAGTAGATACAGCAGTAAAGACTTCACAGAGCGGTTATATGCAGAGAAGGTTAATTAACGCATTATCAGATTTAAGAGTAGAATATGATGGAACAGTAAGATCACTTTATGGCGAAGTAATAGAACCAGCATACGGAGAAGACGAAGTCCATCCGATGTATAGTTCTCATGGTAAAACAGTAGATGTAAATAGAATAATTGAAAGAGTTGTAGGTTGGAAGAGGTGAAATAAAATGGTTTCCGAGTATATGAAAGCTTACATTGATAAGTCCCTTGAGCAAGTAAAGGATAAATTACCAAGCAAAGTAATAGAAGATTTAAGGAATGCTCTCTATAATATAGATATAGATATAAATGAATCAGACGTTGATAAAATAATTGATTTAGCCGTGAAAGATTATCAAGAATCCTTAATCGAACCTGGAGAGGCAGTAGGAATAGTTGCAGCGCAATCTATTGGTGAGCCAGGTACACAGATGACATTAAGAACGTTCCACTTTGCTGGGATTAGAGAGTTAAACGTAACTTTAGGTTTACCGAGATTAATAGAAATAGTTGATGCTAGAAAGACTCCTTCTACTCCAATCATGACAATATATCTTACTGATGAATACAAATTTGATAAAGAAAAAGCATTAGAAATAGCAAGGAAAATAGAATATACAAAAATCGAGAATGTAATTTCGTCTATAAGTGTTGATATTACCAATATGTCAATTACCTTACAGCTTGATGAAGAAATGCTAAAAGATAAAGGAGTAGAAGTTTCCGATGTAAAGAAAATAATCTCTAAGTTAAAACTAGGAAAAATAAGAATTGAGGACGTAGATGAATATACTTTTACAATTTACTTTGAAGAAATAGATAGTATTTCTGCATTATTCAAGATGAGAGAAAAATTACTTAACACAAAAATAAAAGGTATTAAAGGGATAAGGAGAGCTATAGTACAGAAAAAGGGAGACGAGTACGTGATAATTACAGATGGCTCAAACCTAGAAGGAGTTATAGGAGTAAAAGGAGTTGATGTAAGTAAAATACAAACAAATAATATTCATGAAATAGCTGAAACTTTTGGTATTGAAGCAGCAAGGGAAGCTATAGCTAGAGAAATAAAGAAAGTATTAGATGAGCAAGGTCTTGATGTAGATATGAGACACATTCTATTAGTAACTGATATTATGACTAGAACTGGAGTAGTTAGACAAATAGGAAGACACGGAGTTACTGGAGAAAAAAGTAGCGTACTAGCTAGGGCTGCTTTCGAGGTTACAGTAAAGCATTTGCTTGATGCTGCTGCAAGAGGAGAAATGGAAGAATTTAAAGGTGTAGTAGAAAATATTATAATTGGCCAGCCTATTAGATTAGGTACTGGTATAGTTGAATTGACCATGAGGCCAAATGTGAGGTGAATAAAATGTCTCAAGTAACAGGCTTTGAAAGTGAACTGAAAACTTTATTAAGAACTGGGAAAGTAATTTTTGGAAGTAAAAAAACTATAAAAATGATAAAGAATGGTAAGGTAAAAATGGTAATAGTTGCTTCTACTTTAAGGCAAGACTTGAAAGATGATATAATTACTTATGCTAAGATTTCAAACATTCCAGTTTATCAATATAGCGGAAGTGCATATGAATTAGGAACTCTTTGTGGAAAACCATTTATGATTTCAACTATAGGTATTATTGATTTAGGCGAATCAAGATTACTAGAACAAATAAAGGAGGGGACGCAATAATTGCCAGAGATTAAACTTACTTCAGAAGAATTAAGATACATGTCTCTTTTTCAAGACGTAACACGTGTAACAGCAAAGGATTGCATTGTTGATGAAGAAAATAACAGAATTATATTTCTTGTGAACCCAGAAAATATGGGAATAGCAATAGGGAAAAGCGGTTCTAATGTAAAAAGATTAGAAAAACTTATAGGTAAGTCAATCGAGATAGTAGGTTATAGTGATAACCTAGAAGATTTAGTGAAAAACCTAATGGCACCAGCAAAAGTAAGAAGTGTAAAAGTAGTACAATCCAACTCTAAGAAAACAGTTTATATTAACGTTGATCCTCAAGACAAAGGATTAGCTATAGGCAAGAATGGTAGAAATGTAAGTAGAGCAAAGTTAATATTAAAAAGATATATGGATATTGATTCTGTGATTATAACTTAAAGGTGTGTAAGATGGCTGGAAGTAAATCACCAAAAGGATTATTTGCAGCTAGAAAATTAAGATTAAAAAGGCTAAAGTTTAGATGGCATCAAAGGAAGTTTAAGAGGAGAATGCTAAGACTTAAAGAAAAGTTTGATCCATTAGAAGGGGCACCTATGGCTAGAGGCATTGTATTAGAGAAAGTAGGAATAGAATCTAGACAACCTAACTCCGCAGTAAGAAAAGCAGTTAGAGTACAATTAGTTAAAAATGGAAGAATAGTTACTGCTTTCGTTCCTGGAGATGGTGGAGTAAACTTCATTGACGAACATGATGAAGTAGTAATAGCTGGAATTGGAGGCACTTTAGGTAGATCTATGGGTGACTTACCTGGAGTGAGATATAAAGTAATTATGGTTAATGGAGTATCATTAGATGCATTATATAAAGGCAAGAAACAAAAACCAGTAAGATAAAATTTTACTTTATGCTTCTTCTCCACTTTTTCTCTCTTGTTTCTCTTGTTCATCAACTAAACTCTTTTTCACATAAATTGGTCTATTGGATACAATAGCTAGGAATACTGCATGACTTGGAATTAACTGTTTTTCAATAATTACTCCATCATATTTGAACTCAACAGTAGCTATATAAACTCCATATTCTTCATTCACATCATTTATAATTACTCTATTAATTATCTTGCTTAATTGATCTTTTATTTCAGAAGAAAATGCAAGAATATCATATATATTTTCTCTCTTATCACCTCTTAATAACTCTTCATAATCTCTCTTTTCCTGTAATCTATTTAATGCAATGACTATTTCTGGTGGAATTTGAAACATTTTAAACTCTCTACCATCTTCTAGATACAGAACCATAGTTGGAATACCGTGAATAGGATAAAAGAATGCATCTACTTTTTCTACTTTTATCAACTCTTCTGAGTTATCCTGGCTCATTATATTATATACTATGTAATAGCACTATAAAATCCTTCATAAACACATTTAAGGAAAAAATAACAATACCAATAAGACAAAAAATGGAGTCCTTTGAAGTCTCATCAATAGACCTAAAAGTATTCGGTAAATGGGACACTAAAGTAGAAGTCAGAGATCCTAGCCTAAAGAAGTATATAGGTTTGATGCCAGTTTACTTACCTCATACCGGTGGTAGGCACGAGCATAGAAGGTTTGGAAAAGCAAAACTACCAATAGTTGAAAGGCTTATAAATAACGTAATGAGACCTGGACGAAATAAAGGTAAGAAAATGTTAGCTTATAATATAGTAAAAACAGCCTTTGATATTATAGCTCTAAAAACAAATCAAAATCCTATACAAGTATTGGTAAGAGCAATAGAAAATTCAGCACCTAGAGAAGAAGTAACTAGAATAATGTATGGTGGTATAGTTTATTATGTTGCAGTAGACGTGTCACCGCAAAGAAGAGTTGATTTAGCATTAAGACATTTAGTAATGGGAGCTAAAGATTCTTCATTTAATAACCCAAAACCAATAGAAGAAGCTTTAGCTGAAGAAATAATAGCTGCTGCTAACAATGATCCAAAAAGCTTTGCAATTAGGAAGAAAGAAGAGATTGAGAGAATTGCATTAAGCTCGAGATAACTTATAGCTAAACTTTTAATGCTTGCCTCGTTAATTATGTGAAAGAGGGAGTAAGATGTCACAAAAGCCTCACCTAAATCTAATTGTTATAGGGCACGTAGACCATGGTAAAAGTACTCTAGTAGGAAGACTTTTGATGGATAGAGGTTTTCTAGATGAGAAAACTATAAAAGAGGCCGAAGAGGCTGCCAAAAAACTAGGAAAAGAATCAGAAAAATACGCATTCTTATTAGATAGGCTTAAGGAAGAAAGAGAAAGAGGTGTAACAATAAACCTAACTTTCATGAGATTCGAAACTAAGAAATACTTCTTCACAATTATTGATGCACCTGGTCACAGGGACTTCGTAAAGAATATGATTACTGGTGCAAGCCAAGCAGATGCTGCAATATTAGTAGTATCAGCAAAGAAAGGTGAATATGAAGCTGGAATGAGTGCTGAAGGACAAACCAGAGAGCACATTATTTTAGCAAAGACTATGGGAATTAACCAAGTAATAGTTGCAGTAAATAAGATGGATTTAACAGATCCACCATATGATGAAAAGAGGTACAAAGAAATTGTAGATCAAGTAGGAAAGTTCATGAAGAGCTTTGGATTTGATATGAATAAAGTAAAGTTTGTTCCAGTAGTTGCACCAACTGGAGAAAATATTACACAAAAATCAGAAAATATGAAATGGTACAATGGTCCAACATTAGAAGACTACTTAGACCAATTAGAGATACCTCCAAAACCAGTTGACAAACCATTAAGAATACCAATACAAGAAGTGTATTCAATTTCTGGTGTAGGTGTAGTACCAGTAGGTAGAGTTGAAACTGGTGTATTAAAGGTAGGTGACAAAGTTGTCTTTATGCCAGTAGGTAAAGTTGCAGAAGTTAGATCAATTGAAACCCACCACACAAAGATTGAGAAAGCAGAGCCTGGTGATAATATAGGTTTTAACGTTAGAGGTATTGAAAAGAAGGATATAAAGAGAGGAGACGTAGCTGGTAGCGTTAACGCACCACCAACAGTAGCTGATGAATTAACTGCACAAATTATAGTTATATGGCACCCAACAGCTGTTAGTGTTGGTTATACCCCAGTAGTTCACATACACACTGCAAGCGTGGCTTGTAGGATAACAGAATTAACATCTAAGATAGATCCAAAGACTGGTAAAGAAGCAGAAAAGAATCCTCAATTCTTAAAGGCCGGTGATGCTGCTATAGTTAAAATGAAACCAATCAAAGAATTAGTAGCTGAGAAATTCAGAGAGTTCCCAGCATTAGGAAGATTCGCTATGAGAGACATGGGCAAGACAGTAGGTGTAGGAGTAGTAATTGATGTAAAACCAAAGAAAGTTGATATTAAATAAAAATATTTTTTATTATGGTGATTTTTATGCCCACCAAAGCAAGAATTAGACTTTGGAGTACAAATATTGATAATTTAAATTATGTTATATCACAAATAAAGACCTTAGCTCAAAAAACTGGTGTTGAGATTAACGGTCCAATACCATTACCCACAAGTAGAATGGAAATTCCAGTAATGAGATTACCTCATGGTGAAGGTAGGAAAAAGTGGGAACATTGGGAAATGAAAGTACATAAAAGGATTATAGACATATCCTCAGATGAAAGAGTAATGAGACAACTAATGAGAGTAAGAGTACCAGATGATGTCTATATTGAGATTGAATTAATTTAATCTACTACTTTTATTATATGCTTATTAGAGGAAAATGTTTTTAATTTGTTTTTACTTAACTAATATTTGCCGGGGTGCCCGAGCGGACTAAGGGGATGGCCTGGAGAGCCATTGGGGGTCTTCCCCGCGCGGGTTCAAATCCCGCCCCCGGCGTTACTCTCTAGTCGTAATAAAGACAATTTTGAAATACATAATGAATATCAACTTGTGTCAGTGATTATATTCACTAAATTATCAATTGGTAGGTTTTGATTAAACGTGTAATTTATGAGATAACTTCACTTGCATTACTTTTCTTCCCTGAGCACTCTTCCTATAAAATCATCGAGTTACTACATAAATGTTATCAAAGCTGATTTAAGGTATCATTGATCTTAATATGAAAGTTAAGACAAAGGCTTCATATACTGCTAGGTCCGATAAGCTTTGAGTCTGCTTTCAGTATAGCCAAAACAGAAGATGGTCTAAATTCTTGAAATACTATCGATTAATGTCAAAATAACTAAGAAAGCTATAGAAATAGTCTTTACAGCAACACACCTGATATGCTTACTTAATAAAGCTACTGTTTCTGGAACGCCCATGTACATGATTGGTCTATACTCATAATTACTTAGCACGAGTGTTGGCTTAAAGACTTTCTGTACTTATCAGAGTTTTCTTTGTTACCTCTTTAAATTAAACATTAATAATTCTACAATAAAATTCATGAATTGATTTGATGTTTAATCTTGTATTTGAGAGATTGAAATATCTTACATTCATTCAAATATGTACTCTTAAGCTTTCAATGAATAAAATAAATATTATAGACTCTTTAATTTTATCTCATGTAATAAAAGTAAGATTACTAAAAATAGCATATATAATTCATCGAGATCACAAGTAATATTTAGATTAAATTTATAAAGAATAACACGACTATTTTATTATGTCTTACGAACAACAACAAAAGCAATTAGAGTATGCTGAACTACAAGGCGATGTTGAGACAACAAAAACCATTTTACGTTATCAAAATCAAACACAATTTTATAACTTTATAAACCAAGAATGGCTCAACGCATTAGTATACACCGCAATAGCCCTTGCGAGATTAGGTCATCAATTTCTCTATCTAACAAATAGCCAAGAAATGAATGAACAAACAAAATGTAATGGTGAAATGCAACAAAAAATAAACCAAGAATACAAGGCAGCAAACAAAGAGTTTATCAAATCTGTCGCACCAGCAATAGCAACAACAAACGATATACTAAGCAATGGATATAATGCTATCGTAAACTCAAGCAATCCTGCTTATGAAGCTACAAAAGATCTCTTCAGACAAGGAGTCCTCATAAAAACAATAACTCCACAAGGCAAACCAATCATGGTTTATATAGGCGGATTATCACCAGACTGGGCTACTGGAAAAGTAAGTGTTTATCAATATGGAGCAGAAAGAAGATTTGACTACAATGATACAATAAGGAAAAACATTGCTGGTAAGAAGATAAATGAAAGAATACTACAAATAGGCATGCTAATTGGCCGTGAAAGAGCAGAACAAGAATTCATAAACCCAGTAAACCCAATACAACAAACCATTTACTCAGCATCAATAATAACATATAAACAGTTCATACAGAATTTGCTCTCTTCAACAGTTCCGATAGTTTCAGCTGGTGCAAGTTATCATTATCAATGTGATTTTTGTAAATCAGTAGCTAGTACTACATCTGGTACAATTCCTTGTTTTACTGAGGTGTTTAATCTTGGTTATTATTTTGGATATCCTAGTTCTGATGTTTTCTTGGGTTTAGGTTCTCCTAATAATCCTTTTGATGACTATTATCGTGGTTCTCCAGTTTATGTTTCTGATGAGAATTGTGGTTCTCCAAGGATAGGTGGTTTTGTTATTGATCTTGGTAATCTAGAAGAGATTTTAAATGATCTAGCTAGTAAGAGTGGTAAGAGTTTAAACGATATCTTACCTAGTGGTGGTAAAGAGTATGTTGATTCTAGTGGTGCTTTCTTTTTATTATCTCCTCCTCGTTCTTGGAATTATGGTGATATTATAAATTGGGCTATGACATATTTAGGTTATGACGAGAAAATGATTAATTCAATGGTTAATTTTGCCATTATTGTAGGGATTTTATTATCTAAATATACGGAGGATATTGCTGATGAGATTGAGGAGTACTTGTATGATGGTTCTTCTTATCCTTGTTTAAATTATGATGAGTGTTATAAGTATTTGGAGAAGGTTATTGATGATATTTATAATGTAATTCAGTCTGAAGCTGGTGAGAAGGAGTTGGAGGCTTTGCGTATTTGTAGGAGTCAAGCTATTGAAGTTAATAACTCTTGTGTTAATTCTTGTTTTAATCAAGTTTATGAAAGACTTAAGAATTTGCCTTATTATACGCAGTGGCATTTAGGTGCGCCAGATGATGAGGGATTAAGAGAAGCTGCTAAAGCACAATGTGAATACATTTGTAGTAAATTTAATATGAGTAAGTATGAGGAATGTTTGAAGAACTTGTATCCTAGAAAAGGACCACATATAGGAGAAATTTAAGCAAAATCTAACTTATTAATTGATGCCAAAAACAGTTTCCACAAAGACGTGAATTTTTAGATACTCTTAATTTTTATACCCCTACTCCAGACGTGAATGATAAATCCCTTAATGGTAATGGGAAGTTCAAGATGTGTCAGTTTCTCTCTCGGGTTTTACTGCGAAAGAGATGGAGAATAATGGTTGGAGAACAATTACTTTGATGCATAAAAGATGAAGATTTATATCCTTAGTAAGTCCGATAAGTTTTTAGCCTGCTCTCTATATCTTCAAAACATAAGATAGTCTAAAACTTTCCTGAAATACTAACGATTAATGTCAAAATAACTCAGAAAGTTACAATAATATATACCTTAACGGCAACCCATTTGCTATGCTTACTTAATAAAACTACTGTTTCCGGAAAGTCTTTGTACATGATTGATCAATGCGCATAATTACCTAGCATGAGTATTGGTCTAAAGACTTTCTGTATTTACTAAGTGCTTTCTTTATACAGCTCTTTAAATCAAACATTAATAATTCTATAATAAAATTCACAAATTAATTTCGGTTAAAAATCTTATATCTAAGAAATTGAAATATATAAGTCTACTTACATTCAAATATATACTCTTAAGCTTTCTTTAAATAAATATTATAGACTCTTTAATTTTATTCTTATAATAAAAGTTGAAATTCGTAAAATGAATGTGAAATTATTGGAAATAGCATATATAATCAATCAAAGTCACAAGTAATATTTGGATTAAATTTATAAAGAATAACACGACTATTTTATTATGTCTTACGAACAACGGCAAAAACAATTAGAATATGCTGAACAACAAGGTGATGTTGAGACAACAAAAAGTATTTTACGTTATCAAAATCAAACACAATTTTATAATTTTATAAACCAAGAATGGCTTAACGCATTAGTATATACTGCAATAGCTTTTGCAAGATTAGGCCACCCATTTCTCTACCTAACAAACAACCAAGAAATGAATGAACAAACAGAATGCAATGGCAAAATGCAACAAAACATAAACCAAGAATACAAGACAGCAAACAAAGAGTTTATCAAATCTGTCGCACCAGCAATAGCAACAACAAACGATATACTAAGCAATGGATATAATGCTATCGTAAACTCAAGCAATCCTGCTTATGAAGCTACAAAAGATCTCTTCAGACAAGGAGTCCTCATAAAAACAATAACTCCACAAGGTAAACCAATTATGGTTTATATAGGCGGATTATCACCAGACTGGGCTACTGGAAAAGTAAGTGTTTATCAATATGGAGCAGAAAGAAGATTCAACTACAGTGGTACAATAAGGAAAAACCTCTCTGGCAAAAAAATAAATAGAAAAGTGTTACAACTAGGCATGCTAATTGGCCATGAAAGAGCAGAACAAGAATACATAAACCCAATAAACCCAATACAACAAACCATATACTCAGCATCAATAATAACATATAAACAATTCATACAGAGTGAATTCTCTTCAATATCTCCAATAGTTTCAGCTGGTAGAAAATACCATTATCAATGTGATTTTTGTGAAACAGTAGCTAATACCACATCAGCTAAAATTCCTTATTTTGTTGAGGTGTTTAATCTTGGTTATTATTTTGGGTATTCTAGTTCTGATGTTTTCTTGGGTTTAGGTTCTCCAGATAATCCTTTTGATGATTATTATCGTGGTTCTCCAGTTTATGTTTCTGACGAGAAGTGTGGTTCTCCAAGGATAGGTGGTTTTGTTATTGATCTTGGTAATCTAGCAGAGGTTTTGAGTAGTTTAGCTAGTGAGAGTGGTAAGAGTCTTAGTGAGATCTTACCTAGTGGTGGTAAAGAGTATGTTGATTCTAGTGGTGCTTTCTTTTTATTATCTCCTCCTCGTTCTTGGAATTATGGTGATATTATAAATTGGGCTATGACATATTTAGGTTATGACGAGAAAATGATTAATTCAATGGTTAATTTTGCCATTATTGTAGGGATTTTATTATCTAAATATACGGAGGATATTGCTGATGAGATTGAGGAGTACTTGTATGATGGTTCTTCTTATCCTTGTTTAAATTATGATGAGTGTTATAAGTATTTGGAGAAGGTTATTGATGATATTTATAATGTAATTCAGTCTGAAGCTGGTGAGAAGGAGTTGGAGGCTTTGCATATTTGTAGAAGTCAGGCTATTGAGGTTGATGAGAACTGTGTTAATTCTTGTTTTAATCAAGTTTATGAAAGACTTAAGAATCTACCATTTTACACACAAATGCATTTAGGTGCACCAGATGATGAGGGATTAAGAGAAGCTGCTAAAGCACAATGTGAATACATTTGTAGTAAATTTAATATGAGTAAGTATGAGGAATGTTTGAAGAACTTGTATCCTAGAAAAGGACCGCATATAGGAGAAGTTTAATAAGCGAGATTTAGCTTATTAAATGTCAGTAACGCTATATCATATGACTGTGTCCATAGCGTTCAGTAATAAATCTTTCGGTCAAAAATTTTGCATACTTATATAAGCGTCGTTACTTAGGCACTAAATTAATATATTTATGCTCTCTATATGAAGATTGAAAGAAAAGATTCTAATTAAATTGCAAAAATATTCTAGAAATAATTAATACCTTTATGACATTGCTATGGGCACACTAATATTATCGAAAATTTATGTTGTGAAAATGTTTATGTATAACAAGTTTAAAAAACAAATTATGTCTACACGAGAGAAAGAATTAGTCTATGCAGAAGAAGCTGGCGATGAAGAAACAGTAGAAAGCATAATAAATAATGAAAACGAGACTCAATTCTCTGGATTTATAAATAAAAAATTGATAGGTGTAATATCAGTTATTGGAATAGCAACAGCACAATTAGGTTTTCCCTTCATGTACTTATTACAAAATCAGAAAGCAAACACCCAAACAAAATGTAATGGTGAAATGCAACAAAAAATAAACCAAGAATATCATAATCGTAATAGTAATTTCATAAAATCTGTAGCACCAGCATTAGCCTCATCTAACACTATTACAAGTGAAGCTTACAATACTATAATCTCCTCACAAAATCAGGCTGAAGAAGCCGTAAAAATGCTTATCAGACAAGGAGTATTAATCAGAACAATTACACCATCAGGAAACCCAATAATGGTGTATATTGGAGGAATATCACAATATTGGGCAGCCGGCAAAGTATCTGCATATCAATATGGGGCAGAAAGAAGACTAAATTATAACAAGAATATAAGACAAAGTATATTAGGAATAAGAATAAATAAAAAAGAAGTACAAATCGGAGTTTTAGTTGGAACAGAAAGAGCGGAACAAGAATGGGTAAACCCAGTCAACCCAGTACAACAATACCCTTACTCAGCATCAATAATAACATACAAAACCTTACTCATTAATCTTTTTGCAAACACCCCGGAAATAGTAACAAAAGGTACTAGAAGTCACTATTATTGTAATGAATGTCTCATAGATAGTGCTGCTGCATCTTCCAAATATCCCTATTTTACTGAGTTATTTAACGTACAAACTTACTTCTCTTCTATGTCTAGTGCCCTCGATAACTATATAGGTTTAGGTGTCCCTGGTGATTCCTTTGACACCTATTATACTGGTTCACCTGTTTATGTTTCTGGAAATGAATGTGGTTCACCAGTAATTTCTGGTTTTGTGACTGATGTCGTTAATGTTTATGATGTGTTAAATGATTTAGCTAAGCTTTCCGGGAAGAATTTTGATGATATTATTTCTCGTCTTAAGCTTAGTAAGGATATGTTAAAATCTTCAGCATTTTTATCTGTTATTCCGCCACCAAATTCTTGGAGTTATCAAGATATATTTGAATGGGCTAAGATGTATTTGGGGTATGATGATAAGTTGATTAATAGTATGGTTAATTTTGCTGTAATATTAGGTATTTTACTTTCGAAGTATTCTGAGGAGATTGCTGATGAGATTGAAGATAGAATATATGATGGTAATAGTTATCCTTGTTTAGATTATAATGAGTGTTATAATTATTTGAGTAAATTTGTTGATGATATTTATAATTTAGTAAAGTCTGAAGCTAGTGAGAAGGAGTTTGAGGCTTTGCATATTTGTAGAAGCCAGGCTATTGAGGTTGATGAGAACTGTGTTAATTCTTGTTTTAATCAAGTTTATGAAAGACTTAAGAATTTGCCTTATTATACGCAGTGGCATTTAGGTGCGCCAGATGATGAGGGATTAAGAGAAGCTGCTAAAGCACAATGTGAATACATTTGTAGTAAATTTAATATGAGTAAGTATGAGGAATGTTTGAAGAACTTGTATCCTAGAAAAGGACCACATATAGGAGAAATTTAAGCAAAATCTAACTTATTAATTGATGCCAAAAACAGTTTCCACAAAGACGTGAATTTTTAGATACTCTTAATTTTTATACCCCTACTCCAGACGTGAATGATAAATCCCTTAATGGTAATGGGAAGTTCAAGATGTGTCAGTTTCTCTCTCGGGTTTTACTGCGAAAGAGATGGAGAATAATGGTTGGAGAACAATTACTTTGATGCATAAAAGATGAAGATTTATATCCTTAGTAAGTCCGATAAGTTTTAAACCATTCCTGCATTACCAATGACCTAAAGGCTCATCGAAATGACTACTATTAAGTCTAACTAATTCACGTTATGAATCAGTAGGAGAATGGATACAAAGTATATAAGATTCAATGAGATTCAACTTCAATAACGCCGTATCACCTAATCAGTAAGCTTTTTAAGGTAGTCAAAGCATATATATGTTGCAGATGCAGCAATACCGGGCTAGAAAAAGTAGTGTGGAATATCTAGAGTGCCGCGGTAGTCTAGCCCGGTTTTAGGATGAGGGCCTGTCGAGCCCTTGACCCGGGTTCAAATCCCGGCCGCGGCGCATAAGGGCGGCATTAAGGCCCTCCTCCTTTTATATAAACAATCTAAAGTATTAGTGCAGTGATACGTTGTGTTATTGTCTCAATCCTTCTTTATTAAGTATACATAACCCTATCCCTTATTCTTCTACGCTGAGATTTATTTATATGGTTAAATTACTTAATCGTTATTAAGGAAACATTTTTTAACAGCATGATAATACCCAAGAATATTCAGAGATAAAGAAGGTCTTTGAGTTTAGAGCAAGTTTATAGGTTCTTTTAAGTTCTTTTCTGGCTTATGATTATTTCAAGTTACTGAATATAATAAGTAACTTATTCATTAGTTACATGATTTGGAGGTTGGATAAAATTTTGTTTGATGTTATAGGTAACTAAGGACATATAAAAATAGAAGGGAAGAAAATTTATCATAGAGAACCTATGATGTACAACTATAACAGATATGAGAACTGTGGTAGTCACGTAAAGTTTTAAATTATTTCTACAGAAATAATCTAAAAATTCATGAACTCATGAAAAAAGTCATTAAGTGATTAAGTTATTCCTTAATTTTTGACTTACGATTAATCAGTACTAACATAGCGTTTACGCGGTCAAAAATTTTGCATACTTATATAAGTAAAGGTATAATTTATTTCTATGATTTTTTCTCTTCATTCAATCGCTCTAAATTTATACTTAAAAGATGACACTATGAAGTTTTTAGAACGTTAGCTAATATTATATTGTAAAACTACTCATTTTATAGTTATGTTTTGTATATCTGTAAAGGACCTAACAAAAAGATATGGTAATGTTATTGCACTTTACAATGTAACGTTTAATATAGAATGTAATGAAAAATGGGCATTGTTAGGACCTAATGGTGCTGGAAAGAGTACAATGTTAAAGATACTTGCTGGATTGATAAAACCAGATAAGGGAGAAGTTAGAATAATGGATAAAGATCCTTCCTCCCCTGAAGTAAGAAAGATTCTAGGTTACTTACCAGAAGACGCAGATCCATTCCCTGGCCTATCAGTAATTGATAACTTGAAATTTGTTGCTTCTTTAAGGGATGTTGATGAAAGTAAAATATATGATTTGCTTGACTTGTTGGATTTACGTCAATATATGAACTATAAAGCTTCTACTCTTTCGAGGGGTAATAGGCAAAAGCTTGCAATAGCTATGGCGATTCTTCATAATCCTAGTTTACTCTTATTGGATGAGCCATTAAATTACTTAGATATTCCTTCTCAAGAGACAGTGATTGATTTGTTTAGTAGACTTAATTCTACGCTTTTAGTTTCTACTCATATTTTATCGGTTGCTGATAGGTTGGCTACAAAGGTTTTAATTATATCGAATGGTACAATTAGATGGATAGGCGATTTCTCCTTATTAAGATCTATGGGGAAAGAGGATGAACCTATAGAGCGTATTGTTGCAAGAATAATTAAGGAGGGAAAGGTTTTTTAATTTTAATAGAAATAATTAGTTTGAGCAAAAGGAACCGAGAATATGAGTATTGAAGACTTAATATCTTCTTCTCTTTCAAGGTATGACAGCTATTATGCCCTTAAAAATATGAAATCTTCAAAGATCTTAATACAAAAATATAGTGGGAAAGAAATAGGTTTTGCTGAATTGAAGAAATATAAGGATATTGGAGCAATATTCTATGTAGGTATATTGCCAAGTTATAGAGGAAAAGGGTTTGGAAAGAAGATAATAGAGAAAGCAGAAGAGGTTTTTATCTCAAAAAAGGTAAGAATTATAGTAGCATCGACTAAAAGTGATAATATTCCTGCAATTAAAATGTTTAAAAGTCTAGGTTATACTCTTTTTAATAAGAAATATGTTAAGAGTACAATTATACAATTACTTGATGCATATGAAGATGATCTAATACTTTGTAAAGAGGTTAGTGAAGAGGCAGATTGTGGAAAAATGATTTTCAAATAAATAATTAAGATAATAGCTTTTTTATTTTTTCTCTTACAATTTTTGCTATCTTTTTACCCATTTCAGTTCCAGGACCAGCAAAATAATTTTCTCCGATTATGCTTCCTACTGCTATTGCATCACTAACAGTACCAGTGAATGGTAAATTTAAATCTCTTAAAGCACCACATTTAGCCTCTGTTAAGGTTCTAACTAAATCTATTAGCCCGTTAAGGTTAAGAGGATAATCTACAAAAACCCCTATATTTATTGTGCAACCAGCGTCCTCTCCGCTTTCTCCAATTCCAGCACTTATAAAGAGTTTTATATTATCGTATGTCTCAAAGATAAAATTTTTAGCTGCTGTCATAAATACAAGGCTTCCTCTTTCTTTATATCTCTCTATATCACTCCAAGGGTTTTTATTACAATAATCTTTACTTACTAATATTAAAACTATATTATTCACATAAGAAATTCCTTCTGGGTAAAGAGCTGAGGATAAAGTTAAGTAGTGTTTTCCAAGATCAAATTTAACAACTCTCATAACTTAAAATAATATTATCATAATAAATTGTTAATATAATGCTGTTTAGGTTATTTCAAAAACTTATTATATAAGGGTTGGAAGAATTAAGTTCTTTGATGAGACTTAAACCTCTAGATTTAAATTCAAGTTAGGGATACTAATCTAATATTATTTCGATATTAAGTAAGTCTTGCTTTCGTTACCTAGCTTTTCCTTGAGTTCATATTTCATTTTTAATATCTTCAGATTTCTTTGTAAGTAAGATATACTAATTTTACTCATAGGCACCTCTTTAAAAGAGTACTCTAAACTGTTAGTTATATATAATTAATTATAATGTCTTTTAAGACAGAAAGCTTTAATATGTTAGTTAATAATAATACATCCGGCGGGATTGAGTAGCGGCGTAGGGTAGCCTGGTTAGCCCGCGGGGCTCATAAGTGGGTAAGTTCTCCACGGTGAGACCCCGAGGTCCCTGGTTCAAATCCAGGCGCCGCTATCCCGCCTCCATTTATGATGACAAAGAGCCGAATGGAATAATGACAGTTTGTGGGCAGCCACTGATGAAAGAGTATATATCTTTTGAAAGAGTTTAGTAAAATGTGAAAGAGAAGAAAGAAAAGAAGACAAGAAAATTACATCCAATGTCAGAGGAAAATTCACGGCTTTTGGATAGTATTGAAGATCATATAAAACGTCAGTTAACTTCTTCTCTTACATCTGATGGTTACAAGACTATAAATGACAAGGTAGATGATACTTTATATATAATTTTTCAAGAGATTGATGCAATTTTAAAGACCCATAACTCTTGGGATGATATAAGTAATCTTTCTAAAATTTATCACTCTTATGCTTCTATGAGATTTTTGTTATCAAGTTTTGTTCCTTTAATCTATTCTTATCTTCAAAAGGATGAATCTGCAATGTATCTTTTTCAATCAATAGCAACGGCAACTGGAAAGCATTATATTAAATCACTTTCAATCGTCGGTGAAAATGATGTAAGTGAGCTTAAAAATGTTATATCTTTCATTCCATTTCTTTCATTTTTAATCGATAATGTTGATTGTGAAAATTCTGGTGGAGGAAACATTCTATGCAGAATTACAGCTAGGTATGCAAATAAGCCCCTTTTAGAAATTATCTCTCAAATTCTAGGTGATATATTATCGGAGTTGAAAGTTTCTTTATCTAAAGTTCAAGTAAGTGAAAATGGTCAATTTGCGATATTAACTTTAAAGGTTAATCAATAAGTTTATTATCCTCTTGTATACAGTTGTATACATGGAAGAAACTTTTGAAGAAAAAAGTAGACATTCGTGCTTTATGAAGGATAAATTGTATAAAGAATTAAAGAACATAGCGGATGAAGAAGGAAGAACTGTTTATGATGTTACTAATATTGCTGTTGATTTATATATTTCTCTATATAGGTCTTTAGGAGATGATGTCAGTTATCTTCAAGTTTATTATAGACTTTTAAAGCATTTAGTTTCTGTAGGAGCTTTAACAATTAATACTTCATTAATTACTCCAGCAGACTTATCTCTCTTAATTTCTAGTTATATATCAACTATTTCTTTAACTGAAGAAGGAAAAATAAATAAATTAATTGGAATATTAGATTTTATAGCCCAACTTTTAAGAGGAGTGAAGGCTAACATGTATTCTTCTCAGTATAAACAAGATGTTATTTATAAATTTGAAAATGAGAATATAGCAAATTATTTCGAGAATTTTTGTAAAAATTTACTAAAAGGGGAATTAACAAACAGTGAAATTACTTATGAAATAAAGAAAAGTGATTTAATGGTAGAAGTGAAGATTGAACAAAAATGAAATTTGTTGGGATTGATCCGGGTAGCAAGACTTATGGTATAGCTATTGTTAGTGAAGTTGGCCTTTTATTATCTTATAAGGAAGTCCTAACCTCAAACATTCCTCATTATTCTCTTTCTTTAGTAAGGGAAATAAGCAAGGAAAGACCGCAGATTATAGCCCTTCCTTCTGGTCACGGTTTACCATTTTATAAGGTAAATAAGATTAGTAATAGAGAGATTTTTCTTTTATCTTTAGCTGACCCAGAAAAGGAAGGACCATTAAGAAACTTTATACGAAGTTCCTTATGGCTTACTAATGCTGTAACAATTCCTAGTGTAATAGAACTTGAAAGTGTTCCAACATATAGGAAAATAAATTTGATAGATATGGGTACTGCTGATAAAGTGGCTTCAGCTTTTTTCTATAGAACTTTATACGATAGTTTTGTTTTAGTTGAAGCTGGTAGTAATTTTTCAGCAATAGTAGTTGTTTTAAACGGTAAGATTATTGATGGTTTCGGTGGTACTATCCTACCGGGTCCTTCATCTGCTGGATTTATTGATGGTGAGGTTGCATATTTATTACATAAATATGCAAAGATTACTAAAGATGTGATTTATACTAATGGAAATTGGGAGAGAGGTAAGGAGTTAATAAGAATTATTGCTGAATGGTATTCATCAAAGTATGAAATACCTATAATTGTTTCTGGAAAGAAGAAACATGAATTGGATTTCGGCAAGAAGTTTGAGGTTAAATTTAAGGAAGCTGCTGTAGGTTCTGCTTATATTGCTAATGCAATAGGTGGTGGAGTTTATAGGAAATATTTAGATATGTTAAAAAGCTCTGGAAACGCTATTTCTTTTGTGAGATTAAAAGGATGGGAAGAGATTATTTCCTTGATAAAGACATTATAATAGGAAAAGATGGAAACATTTACGTTGTTTACTCAAACATTAATCCTTTCGGATATGTTTATGCATATTTGAAATATATTTATACTGGTAAAGGAATATGGAAAGGATATGAAAGAGCATTAAAATATTACGGTGTTCATAATCTTTTGAAAGTAAATCAAGAGTTTGTTTATGAACCTTGCTATAATGTTTCTTTTCCTATAATTTATGAATCAAATGTTTTGAAGCATTTAAGACCAGAAGATAAAATAAAAGAAGTTATTAAAAGTCCCAAAAATATCCTAGAAAATATAGCCTTAGAAATTTATGATAAAATAGGGGTTAGGAATATTGGAATCACAGGAAGTCTTTTAGCTGGTATATCTCATTCTTCCTCAGACATAGACTTTGTAATTTATGGGATTAAAGATGGATTGGATTTTCTAAATTCATTTAACGGTTTTGAAAGAGATGAGGATTGGATTCTAGAGACCTCCAAGAACTATGGTATATCAATTGAAGATGCAAAAGAGTTATATGACTTACGTGTTAGAGGAATCTATAAAGGGGTAAAGTACTCATTTCTATTTGTATACCCTTACCCTTTAAAATACTGTGATAAAGTGTGTAAAAACGTAGGAGAAGGAGAAATTGTAGCTGATATTTCTGATAATACATATTCAATTTTTTATCCTTCTATAGTGGTCTTGGATAATATATCTTTACTTAAAGGTGAAATAACTCCAAAAACTCTAACTTCGTATGAGGGTATATATTCAATGTTATTATTTAAGTCCAAAAGGATTCATGCAAGAGGTATGCTTATGGAATGTAATAATGGTGAGAGTATTCTAATTATAGGTGATAGGAATGTTAAAGGATATGTTAGAAGATTACTGTGAGAATATAAGTTTTCTTCTATCTAGAGCTTCTATTGACGAAGCACTCATTGATAAACCAGGTAATGCATCTAGAGTTAAGGATATTAAGTCGGTAAGTTTTTCCGACCTTATCTACTCAGCGTTAGTCATGAAGGATTTTTATAAAGAAGCATGTAAAATGAGAAGAGAAAAAGAGTATTTTAGTCTGTATAAGTTACTGTATGAAGCAGTAATAGAAAGTAAAAGGCTTAATTTTAATTTCTCGATTTTTGGCACAGCTATGCAATTATTGCCTATTGCTTATTCTTCTTTGTTTTCCTTGAAGGATACTCTTTCAAAAACATCACAAGTTATAAAGGCATTAAATAAGAACGATTCTTACTATTTCTCTTTAACGCTTAAGGAACTAAAATTAAGTTACTTAGGCAAGATAAGTAATATGGATTATACTGAGCTTAAGAAATATGATTTATATTCTGTTCTCCTTAAATCGGCAGAAATCGATAGCTCAGTTAGAAATATGATTTTTGATTACAAATATTCTTTAGAAGTAGTAGAAGAGATTAAATCGAAAGGAATAGAGGAAGGTGTAGTGTATAGTTTTATAAAAATTCTCTGTGAAATCCCAGATGGACTTATATTTAGGAAATATGGTGGTTTTGTTGCTATAGCTGTGTCAAAATATGCATGTGAAATTTTACATAATTATTCTTTAGATTTAGTAAAAAAGTTTGATGAATTTTTAACTAAAAACAATTTCAACCCTGGATCAACAGCAGATATAATAGCTACTGGAATCGCATTATATTATCTTGATGAATGGTATAAGAAGAATAGCCTTAATTACACGGGTACCTTGCAAAGAGGATGTGATCGAATTTCTTAACAGTTTAGATGTTGATGCTATAGTTGGATTAGGAGATGTTGAGTGTCCACAATACATAAGGAATTATTATGGTATATTAGGTGAAATGGAGGATATTACGACTCAAAAATACCTAAGAAAGAATGGTTTATTAGTTGACAAAATCCTGGATCTTTCTACTTCTTTTACCTCAAAGAAAGTAATAACTCATTTTCCGCCTAGATATCCTAGAGGATCTCAGTTAGTGTTAGGACAAATTTTATCTAATTTACCGGAAATCGTACTTCATGGTCATCTTGAGGAGCAGAAGACATATTATATCAATAAAACACAGATAGTTTCTGTTGGCAGTATAGAAAAAGGCTATTATGTAATATATGATGGAGAGAAGTACGAGTTAAAGAGGTGCTGCCATTAAATATGCATCTTCTCCATCGGCATAATAATGTTTTAGGATTTTTACTTCTTTAAAACCTAATTTTTTATACAAGTTTATTGCTGGTGTATTACTTACTCTAACTTCTAAATAAACTTCCTCAGCACCATAAACTTCTTTCATAGCTTTTAGCGATGCTTGGAGAAGTGCAGTACCTATTCCCATTCTTCTATATGGTTCTAGTACTGCTATTGAAACAACATGACCTTTCTTTACTAGTGAAGGTAACTGTTTTAAATTGCTAAATCCCCATTCAATTCTAGGCATAATGTATCCTACAATCTGTCCATCAACCTCAGCAACGTAAAATGCTGCTTCATATTCCTTTAGATGCTCAACAAAGAAGTAATATGGATAATTTTCAGGTAAAGCTAATCTATTAATTTTTATTATTTCATCAATATCAGTAATTCTAGCAATTCTAACCTTAAACTCTTTTCCTTTTTTTGCTTCTGCATATTCCATGATATAAGGTTTTTATCCAAAGTATAAATTTATGACTGATGAGTCATCCGTCAAAAAAGATCATAGGCGAGATATCCTCAGAGCTTTCTAACAAAAAGATTGTTGTAGGCGTAACTGCAAGTGTTTCCATTTATAGGACTATTGATTTAGTAAGGACATTAATGAGACTAGGTGCCGAAGTTAAAGTTATTATGAGTAAGGATGCTACAAAGTTAATTTCTCCTTCTATGTTTGAATGGGCAACTGGTAGCCCAGTTGTTACTAAGCTTACTGGCGAAATAGAACATGTTACTTTAGCGGAGGATTTTGATGCTTATGTAATAGCTCCAGCAACAGCAAATACAATAAGTAAAATTTCTAATGGTATTGCAGATACTACTGTAACAATTACAGCTTTAAACTTCATTGGGCTTAAAAAGCCAGTAATATTAGTTCCTGCTATGCATTTGCCAATGTATTTTTCTCCTCAAATGGTTAGTAATTTAAATAAACTAAGAGAACTTGGGGTAATAGTAATAGAACCATTCTTAGTCAGAGACGTTGCTCATTATCCTGACATAGATTATCTTGCAAGTTATATTTCGACTTTATTACTTAGGGGAAAAGATTTAGAAGGATATAAGATTGTTGTTACTGCAGGTCCGACTAGAGAATACTTAGATCCAGTGAGGTTTATATCAAATCCAAGTAGTGGTACTATGGGTGTTGCAATAGCTAATGAGGCTTATTTTAGGGGTGCTGACGTTGTTCTAGTTCATGGCCCTTTAAGCTCTCATTTAAAGCCATATGTTAAGAAAAAAGTTAGTGTTGAAACTACTAATGAAATGGCTAATGAAGTTGAAAAATTTGTTAAAGAGGGGTATAATATTGTAATTTTAGCTGGCGCACCAGCAGATTATAAGTTTAAGAATACATCTTCTTCTAAAATAGATAGCCATGTTGAGGTTCCAAAAATAGAACTAGAGAAAACAATAAAAATATCTAGTGTAATTAGAAAATATAATGTTTTTCTAGTAGGATTTGCAGCAGAGACAGTAAATGATGATAGTGAATTGATAGAAAAAGCAAAATTAAAGAAAGAAAGGCATGGATTTGACATAATTATTGCCAATAATGCATCTAGGAGAGATATCGCATTTTCCTCAGATTACAATGAGGTCATAGTAATTGGTAAGAATTTTGTTAAAAAGATAAATAAAAATTATAAAACAATAATAGCTAGAGAGATACTTGATATAGTTAAACAAGAATACAAGACTAAGTAAGAGAGTAAGTTTAAAAAGAAGGAGATTATAATAATAAATGGACTGGCTCGGGTAGCTCAGCCTGGTTAGAGCGACGGGCTGTGGACCCGTAGGTCCCGGGTTCAAGTCCCGGCCCGAGCCCTATTTTACGATAATTTTCACTGAACTCCGCCGGTCTTATTCCAATTGCATAACATATGACGAAAAAAGAATAACATAAGATTATACTATAATAGAATCGGGTGATTTTATGATACAAGTAGAAAAATTAACAGATGAACAGAGACAAAGGGGTTTGGGTCTCATTGAATTTCATTGTATTTATTCTCGGCCCTTGGATTTCACCGAAGTCATGGTTGCCCAATCATTCTTCTCCGTCCCTTTCGCGGGAAACCCCCCACCTCGCATTATAGCGAGGGAAACCCGCACATCTTAAGTTTTTTCCTTCTCCCCACCACTATTCGGGAATTTACCATCCACATCTGTGATGGGAATCTAAAAAATATATAGAATGCAAAGTATTTAAACTTCACGCTTTAACGAAAACAGTTTTCGACGGCTTTTATAGAATGCTTTAACAATGATTATAATATTGAACTTTTAGTTACACTTTGGGGACCCTTTGAAGATGGAAAGTATAGTATCGAGTTTAATACTGTATCTACAAATACTATGATAATAAAGTATGATAATGAGGTGCTAGGAAGTATAAGCCAAGCATATCGTACATGTGAAGCTAAACCCGATGAGATAAAAGATGTGGTTAAGCAGTGCTTAAATAAGTAGACTATTAGCTATCTAAGCTTTGCTCTTTCATAATTCCTTAGAGGAGAGTAATAGTTAATCCCATTTACTATGCTTTCTTCATCATGTAGGAAAAGTCTACATATTGTAGACCTTAAACTTTATTAAAGGATTCTTCTCATTGTAACTCTGTAATCTAATAAAGTATATTACTTGTTAATTATTCGATATGGATAGAAATTTGTATACTCAGTGGTATCCAAAAATTACTTAATATTTCTGATCTACTACTATATGTGAGTTTTATGGGATAAGATGGTGATGTATAGTGTACATTAATGCAGTTAGACTTATCCCGAATCTAGATGTGTTAACAGTGTATTATGTTGATCCTTCTAAAGTCCCGAGGCAAGATATCACTATGATAGGGTCTAAGATAAACAAAAGTAGTTCTTCATTGGTTGCTACTGTATTTACTAATGACTATAATGAGGATATTAAGGCTGGAATATATTTTACTTCTGCTAACGGAGAACTGAGTGAGCAAGAGTTACAACAATTCCCAGAAATAAAAGATGCTGTTAAGAAACAGTATGATTCTAACTCTATTATAGCCTCTAGGTTGTTGATCAACAAGTTAAAGAAAGACTTTAGAAATAATGAAAAATTAAGACAGTATGAATGTCAAAAAAAGGTAATAGGGAGTGATTTATGCTTAGAGTTTACTCATCAGCAAGCAGTGGATTTAGAGATTTCAGATGGGTATTTTGATAGTTTTTGTGGTAAATACCCTTGTCTATGTGGTGAAAAGAAAGATAACTTATGTCAAGTAGTTAAGCGTTTTACATTTAACATAATGCAGAGCGAAATTAGAGATGAAAAACTCCTACACTTAGTTATAAATTTATCAT
This sequence comes from Sulfurisphaera javensis, assembly GCF_041154675.1. Taxonomy (NCBI): domain Archaea; kingdom Thermoproteati; phylum Thermoproteota; class Thermoprotei; order Sulfolobales; family Sulfolobaceae; genus Sulfurisphaera; species Sulfurisphaera javensis. The sequence goes on along the minus strand of NZ_AP031322.1, from coordinate 1,141,840 downwards.
ATGGAATTAATATGGAATTAAATTTGGAATATATTCTTAGTATATTAGGAAAGGAAGGGAAAATTGACTCTCTAAAGGGAGTTAAAGTAAACTTTCTCGCTGATCCCAATTCGAAAAATAAAGTGTATACAATTGAACGTATTGAAGAGAATAGAATAGTTTTGAGTTCTCCAGATGACGAGAATAATCAGATAAGCATTCCAATTGATCCCAAAATGTGGAAAAATAAATATCTGATAAAAATAAATCCTAATTTTAAGAGATCAAGATTATTTATCCAAAATAATTTATGTAAGAACTTTGATGCCTTCCGAAGAGACTTGGGTATGTTAATTACCCCTCGAAAATTTTACAAAATCATGTTAGATGAAAAAAATTTAGAAAGGTTATCTAATCTACTTAAGGATTTAATGGTAATAGGTGGAGTTAGATATGATATACCAACTAAATTGGAGGTAATCGAATAATGAAAATTTTTCATAGATTTTCATTATCAGATTTCTTATTAAGATTTGGTGAAAGCAATGTAAATATTCATCCATACTACATTACATTCTATGGCCCTTTTTCAATCTCATCACATTATGATAAAAATATCAGTGTAAATAGATATAAAAAGATATTAATAATCTGTAAAAAGGAGAATTTAGATTCATGCAAATCGCTAAGTAATGATTTAAAAAATGGACTAGAAGGTAATAATTGGCGAGTTTACAAAGGATTTAACAATATTTTTAGAACTAATATAGATTTTCAAGTAGTTGATTATGATTCTGGAAACGATTATGATCCTAATAAGATTCTATCAGTATATGAGGATAATTATGAGTCTAAGACTTTTCCTTTAATTGTCCTTCCTAAGACTGCAAGAAGTGAAATAGATAGTATATATTATAGGGTGAAAGCAAATTTCCTCAATCCAGAACTAGGCGAACTTTCGTCCCCTACCCAAATAGTAACAACGGATACTTTAAAGAACAGTTCCATTTATATATGGTCGCTTCTGCCTATGGCAATCCAATTGTTTGTAAAGATGGGCGGGGTGCCTTATTCTCTGGCTCAAAGTCCAGTAACTAAGGAGAGAACATTGAGCGGGAAAATCTCTCTTCATATTATCGGGCTAGGTTTATCTAGAGATCCGTTAAATAATAAGAATTATGTTGGTTATGTTTCAGTTTTTGACTCTTATGGTGTATGGGTATTTGGGGATAGTAATGTTCTCGATTCGAATAACGTACCAACTAGTTTTGGTGAAATAATTTCTAGATATATTAAAGATATTGCAAGCAAGTCTAGTGTACAAGATCATATAGTCATTATTCATTATTCAGGAAAGGAACTAGGAAGAGATGATGATGAAAAAATAAGAAAAGCTATTCAAGAGGCAAAGAATTCATTAGGTTCAAGAGTAATCATATTCGTTTTGAAAATAAATTATTCAGACCTTGTGTTAATTGATGATTCTAGTGAATATCAAGGTAAGTCTGGAGAAAATTCATGGTATCCACCTATAGGATTAACTATTAAATTGAAAAATAATGTTTATGCTCTAAGCACTACTGGAACTTTTAAGATTTCGAATCAACAGACGAAGGCTAACATATTTAGAGGATTACCTACACTTTTGTTAGTATCTAGGCATATCGAACTAGAAAATGAAAGTAATCTTGATGAAAGTAACCTTGATGATCTTACTTTAATTAGGACTGTTTTCGCAATGGCTAGACTTAATTATGTATCAGTTCAAAATCCTATGCTAAAGGAACCAATAACTACTAGGTACTCAAGAGAAATAGCTTATTTAACATCTAGGGTTTTTAGGGTTAGTGAGAAGACTCTACCAGAAAATGTTAAAAAAGTAATGTGGTTTATATAAAAAGATTTATTGATTTCCTAATTCCTCGAGCTTATGAAAGAATGTTAATTCTATCTTCATAGCTTTCCTCTTATAGATGCGAAAGAGTATTACTAAGAAGAATATAATTACTAGAAATATAAATACGATCAAACTAATAATAGGTAAAATAATCTCAATAATCTGTAAATGTGATGATAGGAAACCTTGATATGTACGTTCTCCCACAAATGCTATAATCGCTGCATAAAGAATATAAAGAATATATTGTATGGATCCTAGTTTTGATTCCATAAAACTTAATATAGATATTAGTTTTGGTATTCTAGATAGCAACCAATATATTTTGTTAAGGTTATCATCAACTTTTTCCTTCTCTTTTAAGACATTAATAATTTGACTCTTTATAATATCTAATTCCTTTTTGAAATATTCCAAGACTGAAGATTTTATATAATCTCCTGAAAGAGAAATTATGTTGTATCCGTCAATTAGCCTCTCGTCTAATATAATTTCTGCTTCAAGGTCCTTTATTGAATTATTTATATTATCCGCACTCTTTATAAGACTACTATCTATTATTGATACTACTCTAAGCTTGAGTATCTCTTTAAATATACTTGCCCAACTATATTCATTTACGGGTATTCTATCTAACTCCATTTTAATTCGATTTAGAGAATATTGTGCTTCAGTGTACTCATCTCTTTTTGTTAAAGATTTCTTAGTCAACTCGTTAAATTTCGTTATATATTCTACTTCTTGAGAAACAGCCATAATCATTTTAAATGCACTTCTTTCATTATCATCCATTTCATCCTCAACTTCAGATAATTTTGTTAGCAGTTTTTGTGCTCTGCTTAGCCCTCTATAGAACAGCAGATGATACGCTATGATTATGTACGCATAATAAGGCCTAGGTAGTTTAATATTATTAGAATTTTCTGATTCTTGTTTGTTACAGATCAGATCATAAATGTACAAATAAATTATGTTATCAGATAGTTGTTCACATACTTTGGTCTGATCATGTAAAATTTCTAAAGTTCTATCTAACGCATCTAAAAGAGTCTGAGATGAGCGAGGACTAATCATGTATAACTATAACTAAATAAGAAAGTTAATATGTTTTTCAAGTTTGTTTGAGTTTAGAAATTACGGAGTAGTAAGAAGACCTTAGTTTGTCGTTTTAATTACTCTCCTAATAGCCGACAAAATATTCTCTTTATCAAAAAACAATAAGCCTAACATTTCCTAGTGAGAAAATCTTATTTAGAAAAGAAGAAATATAATGTAATTAGGGGTAGGGATCAGACCTGACCCTGCTCATCACGGTCAGTTTCCGGGGCAATTCATTATTCCTCTATCCCGTCCTAATTCTGTTTGGGCAAATATTTGAATATTTCACTTTTATCGGAATTATTGTTAATAGTATAATAGGAATAATATTACTATCCTTTTTACTCGCTTAACTCCCCAGTTAACATCAGCTAATTTTAAGCTAACTATATAGCTAATTGAATTTTTTTGTATTTTTTAGGAAATTTCTTATGATAAGAAAAAAGAGGAAGAAGAAAGAGACGAAATAGAGCTCATTCATCCAAAACAGATGAGGCTCATCTGTAACAGTCTTTCAATTCCTTAGAGGAAAGTAGTAGTAAATAATATGTCTCGAATTTCACACATTTCTATGCTAAAAAAGCTCAACACTGGCTACTTATTTTTCTAAAATCTCATTAACTCCCCAGTTAAGTTTGTATGATGATCATGAAGAATTATTTAAAACCATAACGAAATATTCATAGGGTAAATAGTTTGGCACTTGCCAGGATCTCTTTCAATTCCATAGGAGATATATTAGTGATTAGACTATGGAGGGGTATAATAGTTTGTCATCAATACAATGCCCTTACTGTGGTGCTACTATGAATCCTCTGTCACTTACTAATATATCTGCTTCCGGAGTGGGTATTACTTTTTCAAGACCTACCAGGCTAGGCATTCCATATTATTGTGGTGTATGCCACAGATTGTTTTGGATAGAGAAACCAGATCTTAATTATCTATTAAATCATATGGAATTTAATGAATCGATATTACGCTATCTTAATACAAAATTTGGAATAACGCGTTACAAAGATTTTCTTAATAATAATTATGTAGCTTTTACTAAACGATTAGCATTTGCCAGCAAATACGCTTCTCTAAAGGCAGAAGATCCAACAAGTATTATAAACCAGTTTATCAATTTTATTAAGAAGAGACAGATTTTTAGTTATGATTATATCTTTGAGTATAAACGTACTAAAAAAAGATATTATATTACGTGTTATTACGAGAAAAAACTTGACAAGTACGTATGTCCTGGTCCAGAACCAATAGAGGTGTGAGTATGAGAGAGCTCCCAGATAAAACTAGGTATTATACATTGGATGAGGCTGAAGGGAAGGAGTTTGAAAAAGTAGATCTCTTTATATCTGATGTAGTGTTAATTTTGTTCGGCTTATCACCAGATAAGCCTATATATTCTAGAATAAAATACCAGAAAGGGCTCTTTCTATTCTACAAGGAATTGGATAAAAAAGGATATACTTACGAAGACCCTCATTTTATACCATACTCCTATGGTCCTTATAGTTTCCTTCTTACTCAAGAGTTGGATAATTTAGTCTGGTCAAACTTCATCAAAGTAGAGGGGCAGTATGGTAAAGAGACAGAAGCATTTTCATTAACTGAGAAAGGAAAGAGGGAAGCTCAAGCAATTATTGAGGAAAAGATAAGGAGAAAAGACTTAGAGGACTTTAAGTTATTCAGGAGAAGTATTGATCAGTATACTGTAAAAGGAATATTAAGGTACGTTTACGCTAATTATCCGCAATATAAGGAGCGTTCAAAAATCAAAGATAAATTCAAAGAAATTAAGTGGGGTAGGGGTAAGGGATGATAGACATCAGTATCTCAGATTTATATAGATATGAGCTTAATGGTCTCTATGTAAGGGGGTATAAACTAACAATCAATGGTAAGGAAATACTACTACCTATAAAGGCTCTATCGAGAAAAGAGATCATTTCGAAACAATATACTCCAGCAAATTTATACATCCCTGACCACGTATTTTTGGTTAATATCCCCTTTAAGCCCGAGTTAAAGGCTGAACTGATTGATAAAATATACGAATTGAAGAAGTTAATGTCAGATAACAATAAGCTATTTCTTGTTATTCCGTCTATTCAAGGAAAACTGTCTCAAGTTGAAAAAATAAGAAGTCTCTTAAATGGTGTGATAGAATTTCAAAAGGACATAGAAAATCCATTATTATTTTTACCATTAAATAAATTAAAGGGATCATCAATCCAAGATATCATCTCTTCTTTTGCGAAGACTTATCAAAATATCGTTCCTATAATAGGGTTTGATCCGGAGATAGCTAAAAACGTGATAAGTAATACCAGAATCAAGATGTTAGGAATTATTTTCAACAAGAGAATAAACACCTTGAACAAAATATGGAGAGATTTAGTTGAATTCAACAAAATACTAAATCTTAACAACATTATCCCTATAGTTACCGGCCTACCAGAATCTTTTACGGTTACCTTAAGCCCTAATAGACAAAAAGTTATGGAAAGCACATCAATTTTTAGGTATTTCTTTCCAGGCATATTATCTTATAGTTCCTCAGTTAGGATAACTACGAGTAAGAAGCCTCTTCCCATGCCAAAAATATGGGAAGAGGGATTTCGTAAAAGTTTCATTGTTGATCCAGTAACACACGAAGCCAGAAATCTTCAAGATGTTGTTAATGATGATCGATTTCTATCAGAAACAAAATCCTTTATTGACAAATTTACAGGTCCAGATAAGGAATCGGCAAAATATCTTTTAACCCGTATTGAAGAGGCAGCAAGGGAGAATTCAGAAGATAAGCTCGGAGTAATAGTTTCTCTGACTAAGATGTTAAATTCGTTGATTATAAATAAGGACTTTGAGGAATTTCATAAAGATCCAATTTCCTCTAATCCCACTATCATTAATACTTTCAGATCTCTCTTAAATCAAAAGTGGGAATGAGCTGAGGATTACCAATGTTATTGTTTCCGGAAAGTCATTATACGTTATCGCTCTATGTTCATGATTACATAAATGAGGGCAGAAAGTCTGTGGCGGGGAGAAGCCAGATATTGTACTACCATCGTGATCTACTCCGCCCGGAACATTAAACCTAAGTTTTCTGTGTATCAACGTTTGCAAATTATGGCAATTTACTCCCCAGTAAACTGAGAGAAACAAATTGAAATAAACAAACAGCCTATCTAGTCTTTTTCTAATTTTTTATCTACAATGTAAACTTTTCAGTTTACTCCCCAGTAAAAAGCTAAAAATCCTATAGCTGGTATAACTACTACTCACCTAAAAAGAGATAGAAAAAACAATTTGCAAACTTGAATTTTTACGTAGGCTAATTTTTAGCTAATTATAAGCTAATTGAATTTTTTACATTTTTTAGAGATTTTTTATGTAGAGAAGGAAGAGGAAGGGGAGGAAGGAAGGATCCTTACGTACACATAAATAGCTGAAACATTGCTTATTCAATCATAAGCTTAGTAGTAGTAAATAGTAGTTGTTGAATTTGCTAACTTCTAATATGGTATTATTCAAGATAAAGATGTTTTTATAAACCATGCAGGGTTAAAGAATAAATATAATTTAGCTTTTCATAAATACATACAGGTAAAATGCTTAATGCTATTAGGTAATCTCAGAAAAAATAAGACTAACGCTGACATTAAACCCAGGGTGGTTTATGCCCCTTATTTTATTAAATTAAAAAGAATTGGTGATAATCTCTTATTAAGGGTAGATACATCTGAACTAACTAGGGCCTGGGCATATTTATTTAAATATGTTTCGGGTGAATTTGATTTAGGTGCACCAGAAAGAGACAGCTTACTGGAGGAAATAAATAAGAAAGTGGATTATTATTTCAAGTACCCAGCTTTTATAGAGGATAATTGGGAGGAAGGCCTTGCTACTGCAATATATCTATACATAATCGAAAAGACTGAAGACAATGAAAATATAAGAGGTCTTAAGAAAAAGTTGAAAGAGATTCTGGAAAAGAGGTCATATTATAAAATAGCCGGAGCTCCTTACCCAGAAGAACTAGGATTCTTACTGGCATATTTAAATGTAGACATACATGAGTTTGCTAACTCTAACAAAAAGGTTCTTTTATATTATTATTTGTATCACAAACTACAGAACCAACAATACAGCATTGATATTAATATAAATGAGGTATTTGATAGAAGTAACTTGTTAGAGGCAACACTTGCATACTTACTATTCGGATCTAGCTCTGGAATACAAGAGGAGAGTATACTAAACGAATTAGGTAAAATTAGTTTCATAAGTGAAGTACAAGAGTATTTCAAGTCCCTCGGAATTGAATATGACCCTACATTTGAGGAAGTACCACCAAATGAAAAACTGTTTATTCTCCTTATTGCACTTAAAAAACTTGATTTTGATAAAACGGTATATGTTGTAGGTCAAAGTTCAGAAAAAGCAAAGAAGTTAATTGAAAATAGTGAAAAACTTGAGAAAACTATTAGGACACTCAAGACATATTTAATAATTCTATTAATTTTAATTAGCATACTTTTAGCACTACCATTTATTTCATTACCTTCAAAGGAAATCATTGAGATTATAGTAACTGTTCCACCATTTGTATTTTTCCTATATGATCTTATCTCTGACAAATTGAAGGAAAATAAATCATCAAATTAAATAACATATTTTATGGTTAGTTTTTATCTCCTTAGGTTGAACGACTTCTACTGAAGAGGTCATATAGATTTTGTTAACATAGAAATGGAATAGACGTTTTAGTTCTTTTCAGTCAATTTGAAGTTGTATAAAAAGGAAAATCCATTCTTCTAAAGTTGATTCTCATGTCTTGTGATATTTGTATAGTGATACTATCATGATCTTCAAAAAGATCTTTCATAACTTCGAGTATATAATTATACCTATTCTTTGGCTTAATGAGGCTGAGTTCCCTAATTTTTCTTATCATTTCTTTACTAAGTTTCTTATTTTCATTAAGAACTTTAACTTTGTATTCAGCACTAATTTCAACCCTATTATCAAACACATCAATAGTTAATCTTAATCCCCTACAAACCTCTATGTTATTAATTCTTACTTTTTCAGTACATATATAGATTCCAGATCCTGTGTTTGGTAGTTGATAGCTTAGTTTCCTTTTATTTAATATATGGTATCTGATTGCATTAGACATGATTATTCTGAAGTAATCTATATTTTCTTCTGGATTTATCTTCTTGCAGTCCTTTTGTATTGAAGGCTTAACATCTATTTTACTTAGCACTTCTTCAAGTATTTTCCTAGTCTTCTCGTCCTCTTCTAATGTTGTGAAGTATAATTTGTTTTCCCTTGGGACAGCAAAAATCCCTTTTTCAGCCAGTTCATTAAGTACCTTATAAGCATCTCCTTCGTTTTTTAGGTCGACACAAGAAAGACTTATCTCGTTTATTTCACTGTCTGATATGTAAACATTAGTTTCCAAAACCATGTATATCACGTCCTTTACAATATATCCCTTATATCGGCTTTTCTAAAACCATCAATACCATTTTTAAGCGCACATTGTAAGAGTCTTGCAAATCTATTTGAGTACTTAAGAACTGCTATTTTTCTTGACTTAATGTTTAGATGTTCCCAATCAGCCTTAATTTGGAGGAGTGTTACTTTAGCTACAGCTTCTGGGTTAATATCTATGTTAGTAAATATGTTTAACCTAATCGGTTTTGGGGTTCCTAATGGTGGTATATAAGGTACCTTACCTAGGATAACAGGCTTGATGTAACCAGTAGCTGCAATTGTAACCTTGCTATGGTAAAAATCATCTGACTCTGGTTTCCATTTATTTCTTCGCTGTACCCACACCGTACCCCTTTCGACATAAAAATCTTCTTTAGAAGTATCAAAAAGTCTTTCACTAGTAGTATATTGTGCATGAATGAATACCCATCTAGTATTTCCTAGTACGTCTTTTATTGCCTCCTTTTCTTCCTTATGGAGTGGTGAAGTCTTATAAATAATAACTAATGGTGGATCTGAATGAACTACTTCTCTATACCATCTAAGTCCCTTCTCTAGTAGATCTGCCATCTTATCTTTTGGAACGTACAGTCCTTCTGAGGTATTCAATGATTCTTCTAACTCGAACTCTTCTAACTCGAACTTTTGATAATAATTATTAAAAGTTGAGAAGAAACCAACACCGTATACTATTTTCTCATGCGGCCTAGCGAATGATATTCCAATGACTAGACCGTTAGATATACCATATTCCTTCGAAATCTCTTTATATACTTCTTGGTCTGGGATCCATGGAGTACCATCTCCACTCTTAGCTAAAAATTGGATAGCAAGATTCAATGGAATAGCATACTTATACATTTTATGAAAAATTTTTCGAAGAGTAGATAATTTAATGAATTGTAATCTAACTCCTTCTATCTTAGCGTATACCTTGAGTATATCATGAAATTGGTTAAATGATTTCTCTTCACCAACAACTAGGTGTACAGTATATCTTTTATCAGTGTAGTCAAAAAAATTTGATATGTCCTTCTTTATTTCATCAAGGTTAACTACCTCCAGATTTTGGTCGAACTCATATTTAATATTAAAGACCTTGCTTAAATTCGAGCCTCTAGAATTAAGATAAGGCCATTGATAAGGACTGCCACTAATAGGATCTTTCCCTCTATTATAAAGGCCATCTAACAATTTTGCTACTATGTTCTTGTACTCTTCAGAAATATTACCTAACGCTAATACCCTTATGCTAATATCGGCTTTTTTATAAGGTTTTAACACTGTTATAAATTCTGGAATATGATGCTTGGCGTTCCTCCCTAAAATGACTTTTATAGTCGCCTCATTAAGTTGTGTAACATAATCAGTTTGGCTTGTCATCATTTTATGCCACCTTTAACATTACAAGTCGCATCAACATCGCTAAATATAACGTTAAAGTTATTAGCTTGGTTTTGATTTGAATTATTAGTAGACATCTCTTACAACACCTCCGAGCCCCTCCTAATCTTTTTCTTTTCTCCTGACTTAAATCTATATCTAATGGAAGATTGTGTATTATCCTTTATTTTTTAAAAATAAAGACTACCAACAATCTCCTAAACAACTCCTACTTATTTTCGAATGAAAATACGTATATTTATAGTAATACCAATGGACATGAAATATTACCAAACGTTAGTTTTAATGTGTAAGTAACGGAGAAAAAATTTTCATCATAGGTAATACCTACATGTTTAAAACGGAGTTTTTCCATCATCATTCCTCCAAAAAATTTTGGTAACTTCTTCCATCTTGAAGGAATTTGCACATATTTGTAGTTAACTGGGGAGTAAACCGAGAAAGATGGATAAAGTAGTTTAAGCTTAATTAGATAAAATGAGAAAATGAAAACAGGGGTCAGTTCTGTCCCTCTTCGTCACTGTTAGATGCCGGGAAACTCAACACCACTCCCGCCCCGATTTCATAATCTTCAGATAGAAAGACTACCACAGTTGTAATTACTTTTCTAGGAGGATAAGCTTAATTAGAAAGGGAGGAGTATAATATGATAGGGGGATGGAGAGGGTCTGGGTCAGCGCAGGCTGGTCATTTACCCTTCATCTCGTGTTGTGTTCTTCATCCCCTTCATCCCCCGATTTCTGATTTTGCAAAAAGGGGTATTTAATCTTTCGTTTCTCGCGTTATTATCTTTAATAACGCAATAGTAATATTATTACTATTTTACAATCAGTTAACTCCCCAGTAAACTGAGAAAAATTCAATCAAGTTAATCCTGCTGGGATCCCAAGTTTTTTGAGTGTTAGAGCTAATATAGTGAGAAATGGAATAACCATAATAGGAAACTATGGAGGAAGACCAAGAGTAGATATGCCAAGATTATTAGACCTAGTAAAATTGGGTAAATACGATCCAACAAAATTAGTAACTGGCAAATTCAAATTAGAAGAAATTAACGAAGCAGTAAAATTATTAAATCAAGGAGAAGCTATAAGAAGCTTAATAATTCCTGAGTAATCACCATATACTAGCATCTGTAGTTTCTAAACCCAAAGCCTTAGCTACATCCCTTAAAGAGATTACACCTATGATTTTTCCATTTTCAGTAACTACTAAATGCCTTATTTTCTTATTAGCCATTAATAATGCAGCATCTCCTTCATCCATATTACTTTCAGCCATAACTAGGTTAGTTGTCATTATCTTACTAACTTTTTCCTCTAATGAAATATCATCAGAAATAGCTTGAATTATATCTCTTTCAGTTACTATTCCTACCGCATTCCCATTACTAGTAACAAGTAACGAACCAACATTATACTCCCTCATCATTTTAGCTGCTTCTTTTATAGAAGACGAAGAAGAAATAGTAATAGGCTCTTTCGTTATAAGATCTTTTATACTCATAAAAAATATTTCTCTAATCTAGATAAAAAAACTTTCTAAATAAAACTTATCAAAACATAGCCTTATATGTTTACTAAATTGAAGATTGAACACTACTTAGTATCATTCCATTGTCTATGAAAATTTCTATAGGAGCCCCTATAGGAATTGGAACGTAATCATTATTTACTGGATAATAATAACAGAAAGCGACAGCATTACCATCAGGGATAGTGTATGGCTTCATTTGTATAGGACTAAATGGAAAACTATTAGACATTGATAGTGTAGTATCCTTATACGAATCTGCTGGTAAAGGACCCCATATCGAAACAGAGTAATTTACTTCATACAATGGAGTAAAATATTTGTCTTGGAATCCTGGTGGAAGTGGGGGACACCCAAAATTAGAATTAGGAGGCAAATCCACAGGTTTAATATTAGGTAATTCTAATTCTTTCCCATCATGAATGACATATACGTAAATCTGATTCCCTTCAAAATAAAAGTCTATGTTTGCTGGAAATATATTATTATATTGAACAGACGTATAGACTCCAGCATAGAAATATGGAGTAAGACCCCAATCCTTTGGATTTCCATCATATGATATATTGAATAACATAGAGTTAGAACACCACTCTATTTGGCCATACATATTTCCATAAGTTGTAGGCGCATAAAATCCAATCGTATCAGGATCTTCTACAGATGAACCAGAGAAAGGTTTAACCCCAGCAATGGTTAAATTAAGCCATCCAGAATTATACTCTCTTATTATAGTTATTTCTACACCATATCCTGTTAACCCTGGTGTTTGACAGTAGTTAATCACATAATGAGAAGTTAGAGAATAAGGATTATCTGTTTTTACATTATTTGGATTCATATAAGCATCTTGTATAGCAAACATTTCCATAGGGCTTATCATCGTTGAATCTGTATTACTGTTACAATTAACAATAGGATTGGCATATATTATATTACCAAGCGAAGTAACCATAGCTAACTCAGTATAATCACCTATATCATACTCAACAGCAGGATAACCATTATATGTAGTATTAGTAGGATCACCAATCTTTATTACTTTTAAATCATTTCCAGAATATCCTAGAAAATACGAAATATTTAGTGGAACAGCAGGCTCGCTATAATACACAATATAAGCATTGCCAGTACTATTATCATAATAGAAACCAATAGGTGATGAAGGACTATTAACTTCATTTTACTGCTCTTCAGCCTCATCCACTTTAGGCTGAACAGAAGCTAAACTCTCCTCATACTTTGAAGGAGTAGAAGTTACCAAATACATTACTGGTATTATAACTGACAACATTATAATCAAAACAAATATCATTCCTATTACTGAACTCATTGAATCACCTCATATCCAACTTCATAATACCCAATAATTATCCACAAGATAGTATAATACCCAGGCTTAACACTTACTAACTGCAAATCACCAGTATACGTCTTATAATAACTTATTTGACCTTCGTATAGAATACCATTGTTCAAACTATTTATTTTGGCATTACCAGAGAGAGAAGCAGTAGAATTAATTTCAGCATATTGAGAAGTGAAATAATTAGGATTATTATACTTTGAATAAAATGCTACAAGATATATTGACCCATTATAATCATAATCATTAATAAGAACAGGAACTTCATTACCATCTACCTTTCCTACTGTTATTCTTAAACCAGCAGAATACTCTTGAGCTTGTTTCAAACTAACAGTATTAGCATAAGTAATACTTCCATAAGAAGCAAATAATCCTACAGCGACAAGCCCTAATACAACAGTAGCCATAACTAAAATAAATGAAGTTACACTTTCCATAGTATTTCACCCAATAAAGAATCATTTTCAGAAAAATATCTACAATTAATTTATCATCTCTTCTTATTACAAATTTTACTTCATTATAACTATTTTTACTTTTCATCCTAAATTCTAAAATATTACCAAATATTTTATGCTCTATATTTAAATTATATTTCCTCTTTAAATCGATAATGGTATCTATTATATGATCTACTTCACTATCAAATGACCTATCTGAAGCAATACTTATCATAGTGATCTACAAGTTAAGATTTTTAAATAATCTAGACACAAAACCGAAAATTTTAGATATACATAACTTTAGTTTTCGTTTAAACTAAAAAGTCCAAAAAGTACTTTCTATAAGTCTCAATAAGATTTTTAGTAAAATTTAATTTAACAATAAAAAATCTAGATTGTTAATACTTCATATCCCTCTTTTATCTTATTCAAAACATAAATTCCTCCTATTGGTGCATATTCATCAACTAATCCATCTTCTATATCCTCCTTATCAAGTCCCACATTTTTCATTGCAACTTCACAAGCTACTACTTTTACCCCTACCTTTTTAGCATCCTTTATAGTATCTATTATAGGCCTAAAAATAACTTGTTTTTTATTTAACACCTCTACTGCAGGAGTTAAGAAAATCATCTCTACTGTTATATTAGGATCAACAGATTTAATTTTACCAGCCATTCCAATATTAGCTAATAGTTTTGCCATATTCTCCCTTCCAGTCATGAAAACAAACAATACCTTATCGTTCATAAATACTTTAATTATGCAAAGCATTTTAAACATGAGTATTAAAAAGTTTTAAGTTAAAATAACTAGATGTAATTTATTTTCATTTCTTAACTATAGAAAAAAGACTAATATTCATATTATACTTATAGCCAAAGCTAAATTAAATATATAAACTTATCATATTACATCTTTAGCGCATTAACTTGTTACCTAAGTAGAGAACTCAAAAACAGTAACTAAATAACACTTTCTGAATTAATATAATATAAACCACTTGGGGAGATAAACTAGTTACTGACCCTTCCCCGCCCCTAAACTGTACTTCACAAATTCAACTCATGAAAAATATTACTAAATCTTTATTTTTGAACTGCGAAAATATGAATTAAAACCTAAGAAATAAATTGATCATTAGAAAACAAAGGAAAAAGCTATAGCGTAACTAACGATATATTTAAATTTAGTAATTAATTATAGGTCAAGTAAGCTTTAGATGATCAGCTTTCGGTGAGAATACCCGGATAACTCGGATAGGAGGTTATGGCGTTAGCCTCGACTGGAGCTCATAAAGTGTAGTGAGGCTGATGAACCCATACAGAAGCTCAACCTTGTTAGCAGAAGTACAAATATTTACAAACGCGCTGAAATACCGCTAATGGGGAAACGCTATTATCAATTATTTTTACTAAGATCTAAACCAATAATTCAGTTAACTGGGGAGTTAACTGAATAACGTCTTCCTCATTTTTAATCCTCTCATTATACACATATTTTATCTTTAATTAATGAAAAATTCAATTGAATAACAACAATGTGTTATTCTTTACCTTATTGAATAACTCTTAGAGAGCTGTGGACCCGTAGGTCCCGGGTACAAGTCCCGGCCCGAGCCCTACTTTTAACATTTACTAATATTCTCTTCATAGGAATATAACGAACTCTTTTATCTCAAGTGAATTTGATTCTCTATAATTCTATTATTTTCTCCTTTTACTATACTGTGATACAGTAATCGATTTTCATTAATAAGCAGATTCGGATAGTAATTTAGGAAGTTGTTGGGTAATTGACTTTTTAATATTTCTTTTAATTATGATTAAGCTTTTATTAAGCCTTTCTCTAAATAAAGAAGAATAAAATATTTTATAAAGAATCTAGAATTGTAATAATTAACATTCTATTAGGTTTTTAAATTTTTATTTACTTAGTCAAATAAAAATAATTTATAATGACTAAAATATTCATTTTCTTAACTATAATTGACAAATTTTAAAAATATGTAAGTCTATTATATACTAATGGCAAAACAAATTCTTGTATCTCAAATAGCTTCAAGGAATTTAATAGGCGTATCTTCAGAAGATACATTAGATAAAATAGCAAAGACTATGATTGATAACAAAATAAGAAGAGTAGCAGTTTACGGTCCCGTAGGATCGATCGTAGGAGTAATAAGTGCGAGAAGTATAATTAGGGCTGCGTTATCGAATGAAAATTGGAAGACTCAAAAAGCTTCGGATATAGCTTCACGTCCAGTCTCTGTTGATTCTTCAACTACAGTAAAAGATGCTAGTAGAATTATGCTAGCTTTTGGCCTAGGTTCTTTATTGGTTGAAAATTCATTAATAGTAACTGAAAGGGATATAGCAAAAGCTTTTCCAAGAGATGTCACAATTCCAGCTATTGATGTAGGTACTAAATCAGTATTAACAATTATGTCAACTTCAACAGTAAAGGATGCCGCATCATTAATGATAGGTTATGGTATATCACATGTACCCATTTTAGAACAGTCTAGGAAAATAGTGGGTTTAATAAGTCTTAGAGATGTCTTAAGGGCACTATCTGAAGACAAGTTAACTGCACAAGTTACTGATTACGCTTCTAAAGATGTAGTTAAAGGTAATGAGGAATTAACGTTAGGAGAAGTTGCTGATATTATAGCCTCTAAAGATGTGGGTTCTGTCTTAATAGTAGATGATAAAGATAATATTAGGGCTATTGTAACTGAATGGGATCTAGTTAAAATAACGGCAACATTAACTTACGCATTTGTATTGATAAAACTAGCTCCTAACGCATCTTTTGATATTACTCCAATTCAAGAGTTAGACAGAGTTATTGATGCCAGGCTGGTTTACGGACCCTACGATGTAGTAACTACTATTGCCGCAGAGACTTCTGAAAGACTTCTCTCTACTGTAGCTTTAATTAGGAGTATTCCGGGTGTCGCAGATACATTAACTTTGTTATCAGTATAAATCAATTTTTTAAATTCCTTTTTTTAAATTCTTCATATGGAACTTGATAAGCTTGTTTTAGAAATTAGAAAAAAAGGATATAATGATAAAGAAAAATTAATGAAAGATCTAAATTTACTAATAAAGGAAATTCATAATGGATTAAAAAGTGAAATTGCTAAGGCTAAGAAAGCTAATAAAAACGTAAGTGACATAGAAAAAGAGTTGAATAGAATTTTAGATTCTTTAAAGAGATTAAGGGAAGAGAAACAGTATCAGACAATAAGGAATATTAAGTTTGTAATGGATAAGAGAGGGAGTGAAGCGATAGAGTTACTAAAGAAATTAAAGCAATAAAGTGAGTATTAAATTATGGGAAAGCTTTTTGGTACTGATGGTGTAAGAGGAGTAACTAATAAAGAGTTAACAACTGAACTTGTTTTACGTCTTGCTAAAGCGATTGGTACTTTTTTTGGTAAGGGTAGTAAGATTCTAGTTGGTAGGGATGTAAGAGCAGGAGGTGATATGTTAGTAAAGATTGTTGAAGGTGGACTTCTGAGCGTTGGAATTGAAGTTTTTGATGGTGGAATGGCCGCAACTCCAGCTTTACAATACGCTGTAAAGACTTTAGGATATGATGGCGGTATTATAGTTACTGCTAGTCATAATCCTGCACCTTATAATGGTATAAAAGTAATAGATAAAGATGGTATAGAAATAAGAAGAGAAAAAGAAGATACCATAGAGCAGATTTTATTTGAAGAGAAATTCAATACTGTTGAGTGGAGTGCGTTAACTAATGAGGTTAAAAAAGAAGATAGAGTAATCAGTAATTACGTTTCTGGTATTTTATCTCATATCGACGTTGAAAAAGTGTCTAAAAAGCACTATACTGTCTTAATCGATCCGGCAAATAGTGTAGGTGCACTTTCAACTCCTTTGGTAGCCAGATCTTTAGGCTGTAAGATATATACACTTAATGGAAATCTTGATCCTTTATTTTCTGCAAGGCAACCGGAACCCACATTTGATAGTCTAAAAGAAACTGCTGAAGTTGCTAAATCACTAAAAGTAAATTTAGGTGTTGCTCATGATGGAGATGCTGATAGAGCTATTTTTATAGATTCTGAAGGAAGAATACAATGGGGAGATAGGAGTGCGACACTGTTATCCTACTGGGCTTATTTGAAGAATCCAAATAGCAACAAGAAAGTAATAACAGCAGTGTCTAGTTCAAGTCTTGTTGAGGAGTACTTAAGTCAATTTAATATTGAAGTTGAGTGGACTAAAGTAGGAAGTGTGGATATTGCTCATAAAGTTGTTGACGAAAAAGCATTAGCTGGGTTTGAAGAGAATGGAGGTTTTATGTATCCTCCTCATCAATATGTAAGAGATGGAGCGATGAGCTTTGCACTAATGCTTGAGCTTATGGCTAATGAAAATGTTTCATCAGCAGAACTGTTCGATAGACTTCCAAAATACTATCTGGTTAAAACTAAGGTAGATTTAAAACCAGGAATGAATCTTGAGGAAATATATAAAAGAATTATCGAAATATACTCTAGTTCAGCAATTAGGACCATTACTATCGATGGTGTTAAAGTCATAGGCAAAGACTTCTGGTTTCTTGTGAGAAAAAGCGGTACAGAGCCCATTATAAGAATAATGGCTGAGGCAAAAGATCAGAGTATAGCAAATAATTTAGCTAATGAGTTAAAAAGAATTGTAGAGGGTAAATGAAATATAGGTTAATGGATCTTTTAGCTTGTCCTATCTGTAAACATTTTCCCTTGCAATATTATGTTTTTTCTGCCAAAACTGTAGAGAGAAGCATAGGAGACGAGAAAAAGCCTTTATGTGAGCTTTTCTGTAGTTATAAAAATCAATTCATAAAAGATATGAAGGAAACTCCTCCTTGTGAAGAGTGCTTTAAATATGAAATCATAGACGGTTTACTATATTGTCCTAACTGTAAAAGATGGTATCCAATAATAGATGAAATACCAAGGATGTTACCAGATAAGCTTAGAAAGAAGGATGAGGATCTTAACTTTATGAAGAAATATAAAGATAAGATTCCAAAGGAAATTTTAGATGAAGGACTTCCTTTCAATTTAAAATCAGAACAAAGTTGACATATCTTTATTAGCTTGAATTTAAATAATATTATCTGGTGTAACTATTGGAAAGCGGATATCTGTCTAATCTTGACGAATGGATTAAAATGCAGAAAAATTTGTTGGAAACATTGAAAGAACTAGAGAAAAAGTATGAATCAGCAGATGCTGATAGGTTAGATTTAATTCTTGCTACACGTGTAGCATTTCAGCATATAATGAGAACTATAAAGGCATTTGATCAGTGGCTACAAGATCCTCAGATAATAAAACATATGCCAAAAGAAATGCTAGAAGATGTTATGAAAACGACATGGAATATATTAGAAACTTTACTAGAATTAGATATAAGGCACACTAGCCAATTTAGAGATTTAGTAATCAAATTAAGTAAAGAAGGGAAGTTAGATCCATTAATATGGAATAGGCCATTAAATGAAGAACAGCAAAGCACTCCTAACAGAAGAGGAACATTTATGACTATGTAATAAATTAATTTCTTTTATTATTTTTATAAAAATTGTCTATCTTCTTCTACTTTTAAGTCTATTTTCTTCATCTATTGCATTTACTTTCATTTTTATATCACTAATTAACTGAGCTAATGTGTTCTTGAAGTCATCTTCAATCTGTTGTCCATCTAGGAACTCTTGCCCATTAGAGGTAAGTTTTAATTTCTTACTCTGAGGGTCATTTTCTAAATATCCTACATAAAGTAATGCAGTAACATCTTCTTTTAACATTGGACTAAACACGTTATTTCCTATAACATTAAATTGATATCCTAAATCTAAGCCTTTCTGTTTTAATTCATATAAACCGATTGTTAATGCTTTCTCCGATGCTCCATTTAATGTCTTAATTATATATAGAAGTTTTACTTTTCTCCTATCATCTTTTAGTGCTTCTGGTGTAAATACTTGCTTAGAAGTTATTTTAAGTTCTTTAGACTTAGTCTGTCCAGGTTGTGACATTTAATCACTCCTTTATTACTATTTGTCTACCCCTTAATTATTTTAACGATCTCTTTTGTCTCTTCAAATGGGTTCTTTGATCTTGTTATTGCTCCTCCAACGACGTAAATGTTAATAGGCAAATCTAAGAGATCAATAATATTGTTTTTATTTAGTCCTCCAGCGACAGAGATTATAACACCCAATTCGCTAACCATTTTTATTTCGTTCTTAAGGTCTCTTATTGTGATTCCTCTTTTTTTCTGAACGTCAAGACCTACGTGTAAGCCTATTATATCTACGCCTAATTTCTTAATTTCTTTTGCTCTACCTACAACGTCCTTTACGTTTATTAGGTCTGCTTGAACTAAAATGCCATACTCATGAGCTTTTTTAACTGCGCTTTCTATAGTTGAATCATCCATTATTCCTAATACTGTCATAATGTTTCCTCCTCCTAAATTCACTATTTCAGCTTCCACGTCTCCGGCATCAGCAGTTTTTGTGTCTACTAAGATAATTTTACTCTGAGCTATTTTCTTTATTTTCTTTATTCCTTCAATACCTGTAGACTTAACTAATGGTGTTCCAATTTCTACTATATCAACCCCACCATCAATAGACTGCTTAGCCACTTCTTCTGCGTTTTTTAAATCAATAAAATCCAAAGCTACTTGTAAATTTTTACCTTTTAGTAATTTTTCGAGTAATTCCATCATTCCACCAGCTAGGTATTTCTTCATAAAAATAAATGAATGATTTTTAAAACTCACTGTATGATATTTTTAGCTGTGATTTCCGATTGACAAAGTACATTATAGTTACTGGAGGAGTATTGTCCAGTGTAGGTAAAGGAACTGTTGCAGCTTCTATAGGTTTATTGCTAAAAAGCAGAGGATATAAGGTTACTATGGTAAAAGTTGATCCATATCTTAATGTTGATGCCGGCACAATGAATCCTTACATGCACGGAGAAGTTTTTGTTACTGAAGATGGTGCTGAAACTGATTTAGATTTAGGACATTATGAGAGGTTTGTTAATATTAATATGTATAGTTATAACAATATAACAGCTGGAAAGGTCTATTTTGAAGTAATCAAGAATGAGAGACAAGGAAAATATTTGGGTCAAACAGTACAAATTATTCCTCATGTAACAGATCAGATAAAAAGTATGATAAGATATGCTGCAAATATGGCTAATGCTGATATTACTATTATAGAAATTGGTGGTACTGTAGGAGATATAGAAGGATTGCCATTCTTAGAAGCAGTGAGGCAATTGAAACTAGAAGAAGAGGAAGGAAATGTTGTTTTTGTTCATGTTGCACTAGTTGAATATCTTAAAGTTACAGAGGAAATAAAAACCAAGCCATTGCAACATAGTGTACAAGAATTAAGGAGAATTGGGATACAACCTGATATTATTGTAGCGCGATCAGTAGTTCCATTAGATGACGAGACTAAAAAGAAAATTGCATTATTTACAAATGTAAAACCGGAGTATATTTTCTCTAATTATGACGTTACAATGACATATGAGGTTCCGCTCATATTGGAAAAACAAGGTTTAGCAAGTAAGATCTTAGGAAAACTGAATCTGCCAGATAGTCAACCAGATTTATCTCAATGGAATGAGTTTATAAATAATCTAAAGACAGCAAACAAGGAAGTAAAGATTGCATTAGTTGGAAAATATACTAAGCTTAAGGATAGTTATATTAGTATAAAAGAAGCAATTTATCATGCTGCATCAAGACTGAATCTTAAACCAGTCCTAGTTTGGATTGAGTCAACTGACTTAGAAACTTCTAAAGAGGCTATTGATAAATTGAAATCAGTTGATGGAATTATAGTTTTACCAGGTTTTGGTGCTAGAGGGGTTGAAGGAAAAATAATGGCTATAAAATATGCTAGAGAGAATAATGTTCCATTTCTAGGAATATGCTATGGAATGCAATTAGCTGTTGTTGAATTTGCTAGAAATGTATTAGGGTTAGAAAAGGCACATACAACTGAAGTTGATCCAAATACTCCTCATCCCGTAGTAACGCTGTTAGATGAGCAAAAAAGAGTAGTTCAAATGGGCGGAACAATGAGGCTAGGTTCTCAAAAAGTTAGAATAAAAGAAGGGACTTTAGCTTACAGTATTTATGGTAGTACAACTGCATACGAGAGACATAGGCATAGATATGAGGTTAATCCAGCATATGTTGATCAGCTCCAGAAAGGAGGCCTAGTTATATCCGGTGTTAGTGAAAATGGATTGGTTGAGATGATTGAATTAAATAATCATAAATTCTTCTTAGGGCTTCAGGGCCACCCAGAATATAAGAGTAGGCCATTAGCTCCTTCTCCCGTCTTTATTAGTTTCTTGAAAGCTGTTGCTGGAATTTAAGTCAATAATAATTTTGTCATATTTTAATTTTATTACTTTTTTTATACCTTTTACTCCATTTTTGTAAGTAACTTCTATGAGTCCAGCGTTTTCTAATTCTGAAATATGCATACTTACATTTGCTTTAGTCATATGCAGAATTTCACTTAATTCTGTAACATTTAACTCATTATCAGCTACTAATTTAAGAATATTTATACGTGACATAACCGATAATGCTCTAGTAATTTTTAATATTTCCTCTGGATCAGATACTATTAATTCCACATTAGATAAAGATTTAAAGTTTTTCCTTTAAAAAGGATGTGGCTAAGAGACAAGAACCCTTTTATATTAGTCAGTAACAGAAAAGAAAATGAGGATGACTATAGTGCAAGCAAAGATAGAAAATCCATTAAAGAATTTAAAAACTGCAACAAATAAAATCGTGCTAGTAAAACTTAAAGATGGCTCAGAATATGTAGGAAGATTAGAGCAAAGTGACGGTACAATGAATTTAGTTTTAAGGGATTGTATTGAGACTAAGGAAGGTACAACAGAGCCAGTGGCAAAATATGGAAGAGTCCTAATAAGAGGAAGCAATATTCTTTTCATAAGCGTAGACTATGAAGCCCTAATGGGAAAATAATTTTATAAGAATACATCGGTGAGTGTATTCTAATGAGAAACATAAACGTACAATTAAGCCATTGGGTAGATATAGATTCTTTAGAGGTCGAACTTGTAGAGCGTAAGGGAACTGGACATCCAGATTATATAGCAGATGCAGCTTCCGAAGAGGCAAGTAGGAAATTATCGTTATACTATTTAAAAAGATACGGGACAATTTTGCACCACAACTTAGATAAGACTTTGGTTGTTGGAGGTCAAGCAGCACCTAGATTTAAAGGGGGAGAGGTTTTACAGCCTATTTATATAATTGTTGCAGGAAGAGCAACAACGGAAGTTAAAACTGAATCTGGGATAGAAAGCATACCAGTTGGTACAGTAATTATTGAAAGCGTAAAAGAATGGATAAAAGAACATTTTAGGTATTTAGACGCTGAAAAACATGTAATAGTTGATTATAAGATTGGTAAAGGTTCAGCAGACTTAGTCGGTATATTTGAAGTAGCTAAGAAATCAGTGCCTTTATCTAATGATACAAGCTTTGGAGTAGGTTTTGCTCCTTATTCTAAATTAGAGAACCTCGTTTATCAGACAGAAAGACTTTTAAATTCTAAAGAAATAAAGGCCAAAATACCAGAAATAGGAGAAGATATAAAAGTTATGGGACTAAGAAAAGGAAAGACAATTGAGCTTACAATAGCAATGGCCGTGATAAGCCAACTAGTAAGTGATTTGAACCATTATATTGCAGTTAAAGAAGAGGCTAAACAAGTGGTACTTGATTTAGCTAGTAAATTGGTCCCAGAATACAACGTAAGAGTTAATATAAATACTGGAGATAAGATTGATAAAGGAATTGTATATCTCACAGTAACTGGTACATCTGCAGAACATGGAGACGATGGTATGACTGGAAGAGGAAATAGAGCAACTGGTTTAATTACTCCAATGAGACCTATGTCCTTAGAGGCTACTGCAGGAAAGAATCCAGTTAATCATGTAGGTAAAATATACAATATAGTAGCTAATCTAATTGCACAAAAAGTATCTTCTGAAGTAAAAGGAATAAAGAATGTGCAAGTTGAAGTCTTAGGACAAATTGGTAGACCCATAGATGATCCATTAATCGCTAATGTTCAGGTAACGACAGAAAATGGTACTTTAACTAATGAAATGAAGAGAGAAATAGAAGGAATATCTGATGAAATATTAGGGTCTATAACTAAAATATCAGAGTTAATATTAGAGAATAAGGTTATGCTTTTCTAAAGCGTTGTTTTCTATACTCATCAATTATACGCTTAAGATCAATTTTTGAGTCTATGTTTAGTTGTTTCTCTTTATTAAGTATTCCGGCATCTCTTAATAGATCTTTAGAAAGAATAACGTAATCACCTATTATTAAATCAATAATTTCACTGCTTACATTTTCTTCGAGTAGTATTACTTTATTATTCTCAATTCTCAAATATGGGGGTAATTGGGATAGATGTAACGCTATCTTATTTCCAATAATAAGATCTCTAATTAATTCTTTTAGTTTGATTAGTTCCTTATCCTTATTTTCAACTTCAGCTTTAAGAGTGTTTATAGTTTTTAAGTGAGTGCTTATTATATTATGTAATTCGTAAACTCTTCTATCTTTTTCTACTTCTACGTTAATTGTCATTTTAATTTCATTTATTTTCCTTTCTAAATAGTCCTTATAACTTAGCAATTGTTTTATATATCTTTTTAGTCTCTCGTTTTCTTTCTTGTATTCAAGAACTTCATTATTTACTGTCTGAGATGGAGTTGCAAATTGCTTATTCTCTGTTGTTTTAGAATTATCTATTTGACTAGAAGAAGTAGTTATTTCTTTTTCGATTTCTTTCTCAATGCACTCATTTATTGTATTTCCTTCAATTACACATTCAACTATTTTATCTTCTTCTATTTCTAAGTCTAATCTTCCTAGGAAACCTTCTATTTGCCTTAATTTATGTGAAAAATCATAATAAGCTTTAAGAGCAGCTGATAAAGAATCTCTAATGTGTGGATCATCGATTTTTATTCCATGTAATTCAGAGAATTTGCTAACTAATTCCATCTTTTCGTCAATATATAAAGGACGATCTGGTTCGTATATTTTACATTTTAGCTGAGCAGCGATTTTTCTTACTGTATCTGGTACTGGATTAACATCAGTAGCAATTAATACTGGTTTTCCATTTAATCTTATTATATTAATAATTTCCTCTCTATCAATATTTCTTTTTCTATCAAGATAAACTGGATTACCATATAGATCTATTATAGATATTCCTACCTCTATACCTGGGTCTATTCCTACAATAACAGGTTTTTTTGAATACCTCTCTTTATCTACGAATTCAATCTTGCTTTTAAAAATTGGTTTTATATCTACTACTAAATCATGTCCTTTCATTTTCTTTATTATTCCATTTAAGCTTTGTCTTGGGGCATAAACGACAAAGACTGCTTTTTCTATTCCGGCTTTAGTTCTTTTTATAGTATAATCATAATCAAAACCATTTTTATCTAATTTTTCTTTAATTTCTTTCATTACTCTTAGAACTAATCCTCTTATATGTCTTTTATATCTGTTGCTACTCATTCCTCCTGGACCTAAAGCTCTACCTCTAGATACAATTATTTTTGTCCTATTTTCAATTGCTTTTATTGATGTGCCTATACCTTTGGAGGCTAATAAAGCGGAGAGATAAGCAGTTTTTATTGGATTAGTTTTACCTTGAACTTCTATTCCATTCTCCTTTGCTACTTCTCTGATATCTTTAAATTGACCATTAACATATGTTGTCTGTATTATCTGAATATTATCTGGCAATAAAGAGAGTAATTTTACTAATTGTCTTTCGTTAGACGCAAGCTCATAAACGTTATCTGTAGCCAAGATATCTGGTTTCTTTTCCCAGATTAATCTTATTAATTTACCAATGTGAATATTTTCATATTTCTCTTCAATTTCTCCTTTATCATTTATAATTATGACTGCATATGAAGGGGGTTGGGTCGAATTAGGACTCTTTCCTGGTTCTATATCAATACCCATTATTCGCATTATTACCCCTTTATATAATTTATTACTTGATTAATATCTTTATATATATCATATTTTTTATTAAAATAATATAATATATTAGTTACATCTCTAATCAATAAATCTTCGTCTTCTCTTTTCCATTGAGGCCAATCTATAATATATGGTTTTCCTTCTTCACTAATTAAAACATTATATTCACTAAGATCTCCATGAACTATCTTATCACAATAAGTGTAAGCAATTCTTAATGTAGAAAGTATATCTTGCAATACTTCCTCTGGATTTGATATATTAGTTCTGTATAGTTCTGTACCTTGTACGTACTCCATCACTATTGCGTTATAAGCTTGTCCATAAGGTTTGGGCACGTTACCAAAGTTGTTATATAAACAATCTAGTGCTTTGTATTCTCTTTCTGCATTTTTTACTGTTAATTTGATCCAGTCTTCCTTGTATTTAATGCCTCTAATTTTTCTTATATTTTTATAACTATTTTTGCCGATCCTATGAAACTTAACTATAACTGTCTCATCTGAAAAATTATAACCAAAGTATACGTTACTTTCTTTTCCTTCACCTATGATTATACCAAGGTTTTTAAGTATTTTAGTTGCATATAACTTCTTTATGGCAAGTATATCAAGACCAGTAAATGTTAATCTATATCCTATTTCTTTAAGTATTCTTTCCTTAGATAATAATCTTAAATCATATAGTTTTAGTAATACTTCTTTTAGTTCCCTGTCTAATAATCCTAATTCTTCAGATATAGCAGAATAAGGAACGTACTCGTAATTAGAATTTAATTCATAAACTGTTTTTAGAACTTTATAGTCTAAGGGTCCTATAAGTGATGCTCTTTCAGCTAAAGTTAAAACAACCATAACAGTTATCTAATATTTTGAATGCTAAGTTTTATTCTTTATTGTAACTATTTTGCTCCTTCCAGGTAAAGCTCTAATTATATCTTCTTGTAAAACTTTTAACCCTTTTATTTTTAATTTTTCTTGAAAGATCTTGAGAATTTTTTGAGATAATTTACTAGGATCATCATCCCCTGGTTCCAAAATTAAATACACATTAAATCCACTCATTTTTCTTACTATTTCTTCGCTTCCTACTATAATCTTAAAGTCTTCAGTTACGCCCATAGCTAACTGCATTTTAACATTATTTACAAAATTTTTTTTACCATATATCATAAATGATCCTTTCTTTAGGTATTCTCCACTGGGTGGTGACTTACTTACTTGATCACCATAAACCCAGAATACATCTATTGCTCCCATTCCTGTTTTCCACGCCTTAGAATAGCAAGCTGCAATAACTGCTGCATCTTTTATGTCATCTTCTGAAATTTCTTTACCTTGTGTTTTAATTATTGTAGCTGATGCCCCTTGTATATCTGCATGAAGGAAAATATCTTTTGGTTCAAGGAACTTTTTAACGAGACTTTCATTTTGATCAACGTCTCTACCTGAAATTATTAAGTAACCATTCCTAGTGAAACTCCATCTGTATTTTTCATACCATTCTCTTTTTCTTAAAGAGATTCTTATCTCTTCATGCCTTTCTTCTATTTGTTTATTAAGTTCCTCTATTTTTTTCTTTAAGTTCTCTAAAGTTTCTAATGCTTTCCTAGATTTTTCAGCGAATTCTTTTGCTATGTCAAAATATTTAGATGCGTTTTTGTATACAGATAATTTAGGATCTAACTCTATTTCAAGGCCATTGAAGTTAATTTTTATGCTATTCTTATCTTGATATTTTTTTAATTCTTCTTCTATTTTGTCATAATTAGAGACAAGGATATTAGCAATACTTCTATATTTTTCTTCTTCTTGTTTATATTTTTTTATTTCTTCTTCAACTTCTTGTATTGTTTTTTCTAGTTTTTTCTTTTCTTCCTCAAGTTTTTTATCACTTTCGCTCTTAATAACATTTTTTTCTTCATTAGTAAAGTATTCGTCTAAAGCATCATTATATGTCTCTTTTTCAATGCAATTATCTGTTTTTATTGGGATAACAGTAACGTTAGGGATTAAACATTTAGCGAAGTTTCCTTTAACTATATTTTCTTCCAGTTCACTTATTTTATTTATAGCTAGATTTAATTCATTTTTATTACTTATATTAAATCCTAAAGCTTCTATAATTTCTTGTGGTACTCCTAAAATTCTAGAAAGACTCCTTTTTTTAAGAAGTTTATCTTTTTCTTCTTCCGTTAAGGGAAGAGGTGGTGGAGGAGGGGTATATTCTACATTTGGTTTTATAATTCTATCTTTGAATTCCTTGTATTCAGTTGAAAATAATATTCTATTTTGCAGATCAGTTATTACAAGTAATCCTCTTGGTAATAACTCTATGTATAAAAGTCTGTCTCCTAGTGTAATTTTTAGTATTCTCTCTTTGCCTAAAATACTAACTTCGTCAATTATCTTATCTTTTAAGTGTGCTCTTAACAAGCTTATTTCATTTGAAATCTCTTTTTGTCTATCGTATTTTGTAAAATGGATTCTCTTTCCAGGCTCTATTATTAAGTTCTTATCTCCGTTTTTGCAATGTAATCTGAAGAAGTAAGCCTGGGTGCCAGTAACCTTATAGATATTGTCTATTCTACAGCCTTTTAACTCATTCTTATTCTCAATTAGCCATGCTAAAAGATCGAAATATGACATTGACGTCTTTTTATTCACTTTATTAACCCCTCACTTAATATCTACATGTGCAAAAAGAAGATAAAATCGTTGTTATTAGGGGTATTGTAGGAGTTATAGCTGGTATAATTTCTTTTATTTTAGTAAGTAATGAAATTATAGCCTTTATTGTACCTTTAATTGCTTATGTAGTATCAATTCTTATATTTCAATTATACAAGTTTGATCAATTTGGTAAATGGGATATGTTTGGAAGAGGAGTATTGATACTCTTTTCTGCTTGGTTTTTAATATTTTTAATACTATATAACATTTGATGCAATCACAAAAGTTCATAGTAGATGCAATGTTAGGTAAGCTTGCTAGATGGCTTAGAATCTTAGGATATGATACACTATATAGTAACACCTATGAAGATTGGAAAATATTGAAAATTGCTGAGGAGAATGACAGAATAATTATCACTAGAGATAGGGGACTATGTGTTAGAGCAAGGAAAAAAGGTTTAGAATGTTTTTTAGTATATCCAACTGAGGATTTTATAGATATTTTAACTAAACTTGCAATTAAATATAAAATTGATTTAAATGCCGACCCGAATTTTAGCAGGTGTACAGAATGCAATGGAGTTTTAGAGAAAATAGATGAAAACAGATGGAAGTGCACTAAATGTGGAAAAGAGTATTGGAAGGGTTCACATTGGAGGACGATAGAGAATATTCTTATTAGGGCAAGGAGTAAAATAAAAAATAATGAGTCAAGAGCAATTAGTAGTGGTTAATGAATTAGATGAAAAGATTGGTAAGCAACTTATAAAGATAGCAAGAGATTCTATAGCTAATAGATTAGGTTTACTTAAAGTTAATTTGGAGGAATATTTGAAGTCATTTGAAGAATCAAGATTAAATAAAAAAGGTTTAGCATTTGTTACGCTTGAAACTTATTATGGTAGCTCCTCCTCATTAAGGGGATGCATTGGCTATGTTGAAGCTGTTGCTCCCTTAAAAGAAATAGTATCGAAGGCTGCTATTGCTGCTGCCTTCTCAGATCCTAGGTTTCCTCCCTTAAGAAGAGAGGAATTTGATAATATAATTATTGAAGTTACAGTATTAACAAAACCGCAAGAAATTAACGTAGAGAATAGATGGGATCTGCCAAAATATATTAAAGTTGGAGAAGATGGACTAATAGTAGAATATGGAATACTTTATAGCGGTCTGCTTTTACCACAAGTTCCTATGGAATATTGTTGGGATGAAGAGACATTTTTAGCCGAAACTTGCATTAAAGCTGGTTTAGACCCAGATTGTTGGTTAAATGATAAGGTAAAAGTAAAGAAATTTCAAGGAATTATATTCAGAGAAGTAGAGCCTAAATCCGAAAAAATTATTATGATAAAACCTAGTGAAGTAAAATGTAAGAAAGAAGAAATGCTATTATTATGATAGATACATTTTTATTTAACTGTGTTAATTATCAATATTAGCGTGAAAAGCATGGAAGAGGAATTTGCAGAACTTTTTACAGATGAAGTTAAGCAAGCTCTTGTTGATGCACTCAAAGATATGAAGAACCCAGTAGATATCTATGTGTTTATTGACTCAAAAGATCAGCATTGTCATTATTGTGAAGTAACTAAAAAATTCTTAGAATTCATGAGTGATGCTGCTCCTAAGAGCTCTGATGGTAAAAGTTTAGCTGTTGTTCATGTAGTTGATAGAGCTGATCCTAATTCCAGTGAATTATTTAAAGACTTCAGAGTTGAAAGAGTACCTACTGTAGCTTTTATGAAAGGGTATCTAAGGTGGACTGGAGCTCCATTGGGTGAAGAAATTAGAGCATTAGTAGAGACTGTGGTTAGGTTATCTTTAGGTGAGAGTGGTTTAAGCCAAGAGACTATAAATGCAATTAAAACTAAGCTTAATGGTTATGTAAAAATTGAGACTGTAGTTACTCCTTCTTGTCCATATTGTCCTTATGCGGCATTAATGGCTCACATGGTAGCATACGAGGCATGTAAAGCTGGTAAATGTAATGTGGAATCTGATGTAGTAGAAGCATATGAGAATCAAGATATAGCAGAAAAATACCAAGTTATGAGTGTACCAACTGTAGCAATTAACGAATCAGTAGAATTTATTGGAGTACCATATGAGGAGAATTTCATTAACTCGTTATTGGAAAAGCAAAAGTTATAATAGGTCAATTTTTTAGCGTATTATTTCTAATTATGAGTTAATGAAGATTATTTACATTAAGTTAACAGATGAAGAGTATAAAGAGTTAGAGGAAAGAGCTAAGAAAGAAGGTTATGTTTTAATAAACGATTACATAAAGTCCGTATTACTTTCTGGTTCACCTACTATAACAACAAATAACATTAATGTAAATGACCTAGTGGCTCAAATTAGTTCTAGATTAGAAAGAAAAGTTCAAGATTTAATTAATCCATTTACTGCACAGATAGAGGATTTAAAGAGAAAAATTGCAGAAGTAGTTGAGAGAATAGATGAAATTGAAGCCAAAGTAGAGGGTCAATCTTCAAAAGAAAAAGAAGAGCAAAAACCTATACAAACACAGAAAAAACCAGCTTATGAGCAAAGTAAAAAAGAAGGTGAAAAGAAAACAGCAATAGAAATTCTTAATCAGCAAGGAGCTTTATTTGAATCAGAATTAAGGCTTAAGAATGCCGACGCATTTTTCAATAAGTTAGAAAGAGAAGGGGCAAGAATAATCTACACAGAAAAAGAAAGAATAGCTCTATCACAAGAATTTTTCAACAAGTTTTTGGAAAAGTTAAAAGAAATAAAAACTCCAGACCCAGCTGAGGCTGAAAGTAAGTTAGACCAGAAAGAGGCAAAGCTTTTCAAAAGATTAGTTAGTGAAGGATTAATCATTTTTGATGGAGAGACAAAAAGTTGGAAACCTCTGTTTTGAACTTTGGTAAAGTTACTCCTCTTTGTCCTTGATATTTTCCTTGATATGGATGTTCTACGGGTGTTAATGTTCTGGCAAAAATTAAGTGAATGAATCTTGTTCCTTTTCTCAGTTTTATAGGAAATGATGAACCAACAACCTCTATTGTTATTTGTCCTTTAAATCCAGCATCAACTATTGTTGGTGGGATGAATAAACCAAGCCTTGCAAATGAAGAACGTAAATTTACAAAAGCCATAACATCTGATGGTAGTTCAACATATTCTTCAGTCGTTAGCAAAACGTGCTCATAAGGTGAAATGATGAATTCTTCTCCTTTTTCAATTTTGAAGAATGAAGGATCTGGGTTATCTGGATCGAAGACTTTGTCTGTTTTCACGAATCTTGCTATTTCATCACCAACCCTTAAATCGATTCCATTTTCCCTAACAGTATCATCCCTTAAAGGATCAATTTTAATCCATCCTTTTTCCAGATAGTATTTTAGGTCCCTATCACCAAGAATCATTATTATATGATATATATTGCGTAAATATTTAAGGAATAGGACTAATCAGAGTAACTCTGATTCTTCACCTTTCTGAATTGCCGGGTTTTCATCACTGTATTATATCGTCAAAGCTATAAATATAAAAGTTCAGCTAAAATATTTTAATGTATGGAGTTTAAACTGATTGCTGAATATTTTGATAAACTTGAAAAGATATCTTCACGACTTCAACTTACTGCATTATTAACTGACCTTTTTAAGAAGGCTGACAAGAATGTTATTGATAAGGTAGTATACCTAATTCAAGGCAAATTGTGGCCAGATTTCTTAGGTTATCCAGAGCTAGGGGTAGGCGAAAAATTACTAATTAAAGCTATTTCAATAGCAACTAACGTTAAGGAAGAAATTGTAGAAGAACAACTTAAGACTATTGGTGATTTAGGAGAAGTGGCAATGAGGCTTAAGAAAACCCCGCAGTCCGCATCAATCTTAAGTTTTCTTGGGGCTCAGACTACTGAAGGATTAACTGTTGAGGAGACTTATGATGCTTTGACAAAAATAGCTTTAGCCTCTGGAGAAGGAAGTAGGGATATAAAAATAAGATCTTTAGCTGGGTTATTAAAGAAAGCTTCTCCTTTAGAGGCAAAATACATAGTAAGATTTGTTGATGGAAGACTTAGAGTAGGGATTGGTGATGCAACGATAATGGATGCGCTTTCTACTGCATTTACTGGCAGCGTATCTTATAGATCACTTATTGAAAGAGCATATAATTTAAGGGCTGATTTAGGTAATATAGCAAAGATTATTGCTCAGCAAGGCGCTGAGGCTTTAAAGGATATTAAACCACAAGTTGGCATACCTATTAGACCAATGTTAGCTGAAAGGTTAAATGATCCCACAGAAATTTTAGCAAAAGTAGGAGGAGAAGCATTAGTAGATTATAAATATGATGGTGAAAGAGCCCAGATTCATAAGAAGGATAAAGAGATTTATATCTTTTCAAGAAGATTAGAAAATATTACTAAAATGTATCCAGATGTAGTGGAATATGTTAGAGAATATATAAACGCCAATGAAGTGATTATAGAAGGAGAAATAGTAGCTGTTGATCCAGAAAGTAATGAAATCAGACCATTTCAAGAACTTATGCATAGGAAAAGAAAGAATGACATACAAGAAGCTATAAAGGAGTATCCAGTGAATGTATATTTATTCGATTTAATGTATTATGAAAATGAAGATTACACTATGAAACCATTACCCGAAAGAAGAAAGAAGTTAGAGGAGGTAATAAAACCTAATGATAAGTTACATATCGCTCATCATATTTATACTAATAACGTAGATAAATTAACGGAATTCTTCTATGATGCTATAAGTAATGGGGCAGAAGGCGTAATGGTAAAGTCAATAGCAAAAGACTCAATATATCAAGCGGGTTCAAGAGGCTTCCTTTGGATAAAGCTGAAAAGAGATTATCAAAGCGAGATGGCAGATAGCGTTGATTTAGTTGTTGTTGGTGCGTTTTATGGTAGAGGAAAAAGAGGAGGGAAGTTGAGTTCATTGCTTATGGCTGCTTATGACCCAGAGACTGATACTTTCAAAACAGTTTGCAAAGTTGCTTCCGGATTTAGTGATGCAGAATTAGATGAATTGCAAAAGAAATTAATGGAAATTAAATTGGATAACAAGGATCCCAGAGTCGATTCAGAATTAGTCCCAGATATATGGGTTGAACCTAAATATGTAGCTGAAATTATCGGAGCAGAGATTACGTTATCTCCAGAACATACATGCTGTAAAGGTATGGTAACTAAGGATGCTGGATTATCGGTTAGATTCCCTAGATTCATAAGATGGAGAGATGATAAGAGCATTGAAGATGCCACAACACCTAAAGAAATCTATGAGATGTATAAATTAAAATTGAAAAAGAAAGAGGAGACCCCGCAGAGTGATGAAGCTTAAGGAATTATTAAACTAAACTTCATATACTAATTATTCCAAAAATAGATAGTGTTTGACATATTAGATAATGGTGCAATTTTATTAGGGAAGAATTTCACTATTGATGGTCATTTTAGAAGATTATTTAGAGTATTGACTCACTTTCATTCTGATCATTTAAACGAATTAGACAAAAGTATAAAGGAATGTGCAAGCATAATTGCTACTCCAATTACGTTGGATGCAATATCAGTTTTAGGTTATACTGTCCCAAAGCATAAAAGAATAGACTTAGAGTATGGTATAACATTAGATGTTGTGAATGAAAAGATTAGATTAGAAAAAGCTGACCATATAATGGGTGCATCACAAGTAGTAGTGAATACTGATGGTATAGAAATTGCATATACTGGTGATTTTAAGAATCCCGGTAAAGGTACTCCTATTTTGAATCCTGATGTTCTTGTGATTGATGCTACTTATGGGAGTCCATTACACAAAAGACCTTATAAAGAAGAGGCAGAAATGCTATTTTCTGATTATATTAGAGATGCATTAATACAAGGTCCAGTAAGGATATACGCATATTATGGCAAAATTCAAGAGGCTATGAGGATATTAAGACAATTTAACGTAGATGCCCCATTTATAGTCTCTGGAAAAATAAAGGATTTAACTAATGTTGCCATAAAGCATGGAATAAGGATTGATAATGTTTTTGAAGAGAAAAGTAAAGAAGGAAGAGAAATTATGAAAGACGGATGGTATATTTCTTTTCATCATGTCACAAACTTTAAAAATAGGGATAAAACTGCGACAAATTTTTTGTTGGATGGTTGGGTCCTAAAGGACTTTATTAGAAGAGTTGATCAAAAATCATTCATAATAGGTTTAAGTAGTCACGGAGATTTTGATGACACTATTTATTATATTGATAATACTACTGCTGATATTATTGTAATTGATGGAAGTAGAAGTAAGTTTGCAAGAGATTTATTTGAGTTTGGTAGAAAATACTTGCCTAAAAAGACCTTTATAGTTTTGCCAAGAAGTGTTTAGATAACTAAATTTTCACTTAATAGTTTATTCTTGGTAAATCTATCTGGTGAGAATATACTAAGCATAGGATCTTTTTTATTATCAGCTATAAGGTCAGCCATTATTTTACCAGAGTAGGGGGCAAACATCATTCCATGTCCACTGTATCCAGCATCGATATACAAACCTTCTGGCCATGATTCGCTAAACCCCATAATATGAGAATGATCTGGTGTCATTTCATAATAACCACTCCATCCTCTTAATATTCCGATCCCTTGAATGTCTTTAACTAGTTCTTTAAGACTAGTGATGAATTTGCTCATTTCAGAAATAGAATTCGTAAAGGGTAGGAATCCTCTTTGAGTCTTACTTTCGTTTCCACCAATAATTTCTCCCTTTAGGGTTTGTGAGAAATAAATTTCATTATCTATAATGAGGGGTTTTATGAAATATTTAAGAGGTTCAGTAATGAATATTTCTTTCTTTTCTGGTTCAATATATGATGGATAATTTAACTTTTGTAAGATTTCTCCACTCCATGCTCCTGCAGTAATAACTACCATATCTGCTTCAATTGTTTTCCCGGATTCTGTTTTTACACCTTTTACTTTTCCATTACGTGTTAAAATCTCTGTCACCTTGTCATAAATAACCTTATATACGTCTTTTATTTCTATAAAATAACTGTATAAAATGTAGTCATGATGAAAAGCACCGTCTTGTGGAGCATAATAACATAAAGTATCAACGTTCAAGTAATGGAATTCTTTACAGTCTAAGAATCTTCCACCAACTCCTTTGCTTTTCCAAAAAGAATCTAATTTTTTGAAAGCTGAAATTTGCTTCTCATTCCGTAATATCCAAAGGTAACCTGTTCTGTATATAATAGAATTTAAGAATAATACCTTACTTTGTGATATAAGATATGGGATAGCTTTTAGTGCATAATTTACATTTTCTTCACTGTAAAAATGATATCTAAATCTAGCTGCATTACGACTACTTGACCCATATCCTATTCTTTTCATTTCAATTATTGTTACGTCTTTAAGTCCTTTCTTCTTTAAATGGTAAGCTAGACTAAGTCCATGAGCACCGGCTCCTATAATCACTATCATAAACTCACCGGATACAAAGGTGATCTAAATGAAATCAATGTATTACTTTCCGTTAGACTTCCTGCTAAATAACTGCATACCTTACCTTGGCATACTCCCGTACCTAAACCAGTTATTCTTTTTATTCCTTCTACGTTATTGAATCCCAATTGTATTGCAAAAGACACGTCTTCTAGATCAAGATCTTCACACTCACATACCATTCCGGAATCTCCAAATAAATATGGAGATTTTTCTTGTGTAAGACTGTCTATTAATCCTGGTTCATATTCCTTTATCACTCTTTGATCTAGAGAGTTAATTCCACTAAGATAACTCACATACTCATCCATAATTCCTAAAGTCCCACCTATTGCCTTTATAGCTTCGTTACTCTCTGGTTGGTAAATGTGTAAAGATCTATTAAACTTATAGTTTAATCCAATATTGTATGTAACTTCAATTCTAGGTTGTTTAGTAACAGAAAAGACTACTAATTGTCCTTGAATAGTTCTACCATCTTTTGTTATTACTTTTATCCCATCTTTGTTTCTCTTTATATCTATAATATCATCATTTACTATCTCTATCCCTTCTTCTTCTATTAACTTTTTATAGAAATTAGACATAATTAATTTAATTCCTTTAGGATAAATTATCGTAGCTTTTTTTGCATTTAATGCAGTCCTAGCAGTTATATTGGTGAATCCTAAAACTATAATATTATTATACTTATCTTTTAGTCTTTTTAAATACAACTCCCTAGAAACTATGCCTTGAATAAAGTTTTTCTTAAAAATGGGTCTTAATGTTCTTCCACCTACGCCAATTATGATCTCTTTAGGATTTACTAATAAGTAATTATAGTCAGTTTCAAAGAGTAATCCTTCATCAAATTTACCTATAAAATTTCCATTAATTATTCTGCTCTCGTATTCTTTTACTTTTTCCTTCATTTTGGAGAGTAATTCTTCTCTCTCAATTTCTGGTATTAAGCTCTCATCAAATTCAATATCTCCTAGGATTTCACGAGTTATTAATAAAGAATTCTTATCTAAAGCAGATAAGCCAGAAGTTCCTCCACCTATAATTAATCTTTCTACTTCTATCCTTTTAATCTCCTTCTTCTTATTTTCAATATATCTATCTGGTAATTTTTGAAATTTTGATAGTGTGATAGAAAGTTTTCTGACAATGAAGTTTTTGTGAAATAACTTTACGTTAAATGGTAATCTTATGTATGAATTTTCAATGTGTGATGTATCTACTATATTTATCTTTTTTCCATTTAACATAATTTCAACATGAGGTAAACCAGGTTCAATGTAACTGATACCTATAACTCTTCTTTTTCTTTTGCTAACTATTGTTGAGATGTCCATACTTTTCTACTAATGTAATAATTGGCTTTCCATCCATT
Source organism: Sulfurisphaera javensis (assembly GCF_041154675.1). Classification (NCBI taxonomy): domain Archaea; kingdom Thermoproteati; phylum Thermoproteota; class Thermoprotei; order Sulfolobales; family Sulfolobaceae; genus Sulfurisphaera; species Sulfurisphaera javensis. The sequence goes on along the minus strand of NZ_AP031322.1, from coordinate 1,104,898 downwards.
TTAACATTTATTATATTAAAGAGTTTAAGAATTGTTGGTGCTATATCTATTATTTTAGCATTTAGTATTGTTTTTCTTATTTTCATTTTTTTATCATGAACTATAATAATGCCGTAAAGATCATCTTTTCTAAAATAACCGTGCTCTCCAGAAGTCATTTTATAGTATTGAACTTTCTCGATCACATTCATGTCTTTTTTAACAAGGCTACTTATACCATATTTTTCCTTTATTCCAGTAATATAAATATCACCCTCTCTATCATTAGCTGGTGTCTCTTTTGCTACTATTGATGTAAAAACTCTTTCATTAGTATCCTCATCTGATAGATTCTCGAGATTTCTTACAATATATCTTACTAGTTTTGGAAATTCTCTTGATGAGACAATTCCTTTTTTCTCTCTGTTTTTTAAGTTTATTCTAATTTGTCCACCTCCACCATAATAGGCTTTGGTTTTACTCCAGTCAATTTCTTCGTTTTCGTTTATTTTTAATACATTAATTTTTTCTAGGAATTTATTTATAAAAATTCTTTTTTCTATCTGTGCTATACCATGATCAGAACAAACAAATACTATATCTGCATAGTCTAATTGATTTTTAATAAACTCATCAGCCATTTGATAGCCTTTAACTATATACTCAAAGGCTTTGTCGTCATTAACACCATATAGTAAGTGTTGTAAATTATCTACTATGGGTAAATATGTAATAGCGAAATCCCAGTTCGTATTCTCAAGTAAAAAAATTGTATAATTAAGAAAGAATGAGTATGTAAGTTCAATAGTTTTAATATATTCATCAAAGGTAATCATTCCCTTGTATAATGAATGATAATCTCCATCAAGTATCATACCATGCTTAGTTACAATATTGTTCCAAACCTTATCCTGTAATTCAATATTATTTCCCCATTTATAATTAAAGAAACTTATTGGAGTAACATAGACGTTATCTTTTCTAGCGTGAAGAAATACTGCTCCTTTTAACTCCTCTTTACCACATTTACCAATTATTTGAATTGGTTCACTCCATTCTCCTTCCTCTAATTCTATTTCTTTTTCTCCACTAGGGCTAGGATAAACAATTAAGTATTTTGAATTTCTTTTTTCCGACAGCCAGACGAAACCTAGTATTTTATTTTCCCCTTCAGTAATTATTTTTGCATCACTACACTTCTTCATCTTACTTTTATATGGATCAAACAAAGTAACATCATTTATTTTCCATTTATCTGGCAATGCTTGAGGATTAGAAGTTACTGTCACTTTGTATCCATGCTTTCCTAAATATACCCAAATAGGATCTGATTTTAAACCCTCACTACTAAATGCTGAAAGTGGAGCTGATAAAGAACGTCCTTTTATAAATATTTTAGGTGCTGTAATTCCATTATGTTCTGGTAAGTTCCCAGTAATTAAAGAAGCTATTGCAATAGGTGTAAGAGAAGGAAAAACAGACTCAAGTTTTCCATAAAAACCTGACTCTATTAACTTATTAATAGTAGGTAATCTATCTTTTATTTTCTCTACTACTTTATAGGATGCCCCGTCAATAACTATCAATAGTACTTTCAAAGTTACTCACTATGTACTTTTTTATCTACTTCGTCTCTTACCTTTCTTGGCATTATGAGATTTATATGATCTCTCTTTATGTTTCCTTTTTTATCTACACTTATGGCAAATTCATAAAGGCCTTTATCATTTTGAAATTTCCCGTAAATGTCATATCTATCCTTAAATGATTGATAAAATTTTATTTCGAGAGAATTTATATCAAAGTCTCCTACTAACTTTCTTAAGGTAGAAATGGTTAATGATTTTATTTCCTCACTCATCACTTACACCCAATTCTTTCAATAATTTTAAGATGCCTTTCATATCATGCTCTTTTGCTTCATATATATTTTTCTTATTTACAAGCACTTTAGATGTAGAGGGTCCTATACTTATAATAATTTGACAATCTCTTATAAAGTCTTTTACCAAGCTAGCAATATAAGAACTTGTTAATACAATAACATTAACCTTACAATTTTCTATCAGTTCTTTTGCTTCCTTAAGTTTTTCCTCATTAATTTCTAGTGTATAATCCGCTATTTGTTCTATGCCTAGGCTCTTATCTATTGCAATTAAGCTTCTTACTAATAATGGTTGTTTAACCTTAGTTTTCATCAAGTTAATAAGATTTTCAACAGTAAAATCCGAAGGTATTATAACATTTTCTAATCCCTTATTTTTTATAGCCTCTGCTGTTGTAGGACCTACAGCAAATAAGATTTTATCATATAGTTTATCAAAATCTTTAAAACAGTTAACTGCATTTATACTGGTAAAACCTATTCCATCTATATTGTCTAAATTGACTTGATATGGTAAGCATTTAGGTTTAAGCAAACTTATGTGTATAAAATTTTTGTTTGGGGGTATAAAAGAACCTTCTGGTCTAAGGAATAAGACCTTCATTTTTAATTTCCTCTAAGAATTTTCTTCCTAATAATTCTCCTACATTAGGAGAGGAACTATTAAAATATTCTTCAACTGTAATCTTTTTTTTGCCAATCGAAGTACTTATAATACCATGCATTACTTCATCTTGTTTTTCAAAATAAACTCCAATGGGAGAATGACATCCCCCACCAACTATACTTAAGGCTTTTCTTTCAGCTAATGCTACTTCTAAAGTATTATAATCATTAATCTCACTGAATATTTTCCTTAATTTATCATTGTTCTTTTTCCCTATGACTACTATTATTCCTTGATTAGCTTCAGGTGTAAATAATCTTGGGTCTAACCTATAGTAGTTTATCTTTTCCTCTAACCTAATTAATGAAGCTTCTGCAATTATTATTCCATCATATTCTCCGGAAAAGTACTTTTTCAGCCTAGTATCTATATTTCCTCTTAGATCCTTAACTGTAATATCTTTTCTATAAAAATTTAAAAAATTCTTCCTTCTAATGCTACTTGTTCCTATAACGCTTTGAGGTTCGAGATCGAAAATATTTTTCTTAGACACAAGAACATCATATGGAGGGTCTCTTGGTAATACAGCATATATCTCAAGATCGGGAGAAATTTCCGAAAGTATATCCTTCATGCTATGAACAGCAACATCAGCTTTCTCTTCCAAAACTGCTTGATTAACTTCCTTTTCAAAAACTCCTTTACCTAATTTTAATAAAGGCTCGTTTTGAAAAAGATCAGCCTTAGTTTTAACCTCAATAAATTCTGTTTCAATGCCTAGTTTATTTAATGCCTCTTCTACTTTTCTAACCTGAATTCTGCTTAACTTACTACCTCTTGCTGCTATTCTAACTTTCAAATTTCGTTCACCACTTTTCTAAAGGCTTCGATTGTTATGTTAATTACTTCATCAGTATGTGCAGATGAAGTAAATATTGTTTCAAACTGACTTGGTGGAATAAAGACTCCAAGTTTCAACAATTTTTCATGTATCTTTATATAAAGCTCTCTATTAGCTAATCTAGCGTCATCAGCATTAGTAACTTTCTTTACCCCAATAAAGAATTGGAACATACTTTGTATTCTATTTATAGTAAACTCGAGATTTTTTCTTGAAAATAAAGCATTAAGTTCATCAGATATTTCTTTAGCAGCTTTGTTTGCTATATCATAAGCGTTTGTAGTTTCTAAGACTTCAATCGTTGCGACACCTGCAGTCATGCTTAAAGGATTAGCATTAAACGTACCAGCATTAAATACTTTGCCACTTGGTGTTAGATTATCTATAATTTCCTTCTTACCAGCCACTGCTCCAATTGGTAAACCTCCACCAATTATTTTTCCTAGAGTTGTTAAGTCTGGTATTACGTTGAAATAACCTTGAGCACCGCTTAATCCCAATCTAAAACCCGTAATTACTTCGTCAAATATAAGAAGCGAATTATATGCCTTAGTGAGTTCTCTCAATCCGTTTAGAAAATCTTTGTCTGGTAAGATCACTCCCATATTTCCCATGACTGGTTCTACTATAACACCAGCTATTTGTTCGGTTTTCAGAGTTTTTTCCACGCATTCTAAGTCATTATATTTACAGAGAACAACTGTATTCAGTATTGAAGTGGGTATTCCCCCAGATATTAAAACATTATATTCAGATGCGGCACTACCAGCACTAACTAATGCATAATCATGTGCACCGTGATAATTTCCATCAAATTTTAAGATCTTTTCTCTTTTCGTATATCCCCTAGCTAAACGAATTGCTAACATTGTTGCTTCAGTACCACTATTAACAAATCTAACTTTTTCTGCTGAGGGAATATGAGATCTAATTTTTTCTGCTAGTTCTATTTCTTTTTTGCTAGGAGTACCATAAAGCCAACCTTTATCTATCTGTTCTTTTATCTTTTCTTTTACATATGGATTTGCATGACCTAATATTAGGGGTCCATAACCTAATACATAATCGACTAGCCTTTGACCATCTACAGTATAAAGAAATGCGCCCTCTCCTTTTTCAACATAAAAGGGATAGGGCTTTACTGCAGCTCTTACTGGACTATTTACCCCTCCAGCAAATAACTCTAAAGCTCTTCTCCAAAGAATCTCACTCAAAACGGTACACCTTCTTTTATCCAATTAGCTATATCTTTTGCATAATACGTAATAACCAAATCAGCTCCAGCTCTTTTTATTGCTGTAGTTATTTCTAATACAGCAACTTTTTCATCTATCCAACCGTTTAAGGCTGCTGCTTTTATCATACTATATTCTCCACTAACGTGGTAAGCAGCTAATGGATATTGAGGAAAAGTTGTCTTAACTAACCTTATGACATCAAGATATGTATGAGCTGGCTTCACCATGAGTATATCTGCTCCTTCTTCTATATCTAAACTTGCTTCTTTTAATGCCTCATATGCATTTCTGGGATCCATTTGATATCCTCTTCTATCCCCAAAAGCAGGTTTAGAATAAGCAGCATCTCTAAATGGTGAATAGAAAGTCGACGCATATTTAACGCTATACGACATTATAGCAACATCATTGAATCCAGATTCATCAAGCGCTTTTCTTATAGCTCCCACTACTCCATCCATCATTGATGAAGGTGCAATAATATCAGCTCCAGCCTCTGCTTGACTTACAGCAATCATTGCATGTACTTTTAGGCTTTCATCATTATCAATACAAAGTTTACCATCTTTTTGAGTTATAATACCACAATGACCGTGAGAAGTATATTCATCCGTGCATTCGTCAGTAATTAAAAGTATCTTATCACCAAAAGTTTCTCTTAATAACCTTAATGAACGCTGTATTACACCATTTTTTGCATATGCTGAAGAGGCAAAGTCATCTTTATATGAAGGGATTCCGAATAGAATAAAATTGCGTACACCAGTGGAATAAACATCTTCCACATACTTTATTAGGTGTTCATTTACTGGATATCTATAAACTCCTGGCATGCTATCTATCTTTTCTGGCTCATTGATAGTCTCTTTTATAAATATAGGCTGTATTAATCCGGAGATAGATAGTGAGGTTTCGGCAACAAGATCTCTTATTAGTTTACTTTTTCTCAGTCTTCTCGGTCTTAGGGTCGGAAATGTTACCATTGCTTAATATTTCGAAAATGTTACTAATGTAGTTTGCCATATCTTCATTTTTTCTAATGTTTTCAAAAAGTGGTGAAAAGATTTTTTTGAGCATAGAGTTAGTCATCCTATCAATTATATTCTTTATTTCTTCTTTGTTGTCAATATGTTTTAAAATCTCTAAATAGGCTCTTTCTGCTTCACTTTCTCTAATATCTTCTATTCTTTTCATGAATTTTGATATTAATCTATTTTGATTATATTTTATGATTTCATTCTTAAAATTCTCTATCTCTATTTGAATTAACTGCTCTGCCTTTTGGAGACTTATTTTCTTAAGTTCTAATATCTTTTCTGACATTGTTTTCAAATTCTCAAGAGTAATTACATTATTTCCTTCAACAACTGTAGGGATGGATAAATCAACCACTAACTTAGGTCCGGGCAAATTAATTTTCTTATCATAGTAGATTGCTACAAATACTATATCGAAGTTGTTTACTTTATTAAAATCTAATGATTCTGCCACAAAACCATATTTTTTAGCTACTTCTAATGCTTTTTCATATGTTCTATTAAATATTACAACATCTTTAGCTCCTTCATTTTTTAACATTAAAGCTAATTTATCTCCAATTTCTCCTGCACCTACAATTGCAATTCTTGAATCTGAAAAGTTAGCCATATGCTTTGCGTAATCTATCGCTAAAGCATAAACTCCGGTTTTGCCTTTTGAAATTTCAGTGCTTTGCCTTATTCTTCTACCAACTTTTATGGCATTTTCAAAAAGGAAACTTAATTTTTCATCACTTAACCCCATCTTCTTACTTTTGTCTATGCTTTCTCTAAGTTGTCTTAAAATTTCGTATTCTCCTATTGCTAAAGAATCTAAACCAGCGGCTACCTCAAATAAATGTTTTACTGCTTCCTCTCCTTTTAGTACTATTGCCTCTTTACTTATTGGCTTTCCATGAATCTCGTCAATTTTTTTGAGGAATTTATCGACTCCATTATCCTCATAAAAGTAAAGATATGTTTCAGCTCTATTACATGTCTGAACAACACTTATCTCTCCATCTATAATATTCTTCAATGTTAACAAATCTTGATCCTTTACATAATGCTCATAAAGTTTACTCAATCCTACCGTTTTATATGTATATACTATTGCAGCATAATTGTTAATATTAATAGATTCTCTATCACTCATTTATTATCACCTTTGCTCTATTTATTGCTTGTTCAATTTTTCCTTCGTTTACATAATTTCTAAATATTTCATCATTAAATATTTTACTATAATATGTAAATCTCTTACTAGGATCTTTGATCTCGTCTTTCAGAAGATCTTTTACATCTCCCATAGCTTCAATTAGATTGTAAATGGCATTATTAGAAAGGATATTTTCCCTTATAAGTTCTAGGACATATTTTGAACTTAAACTAGACTTACCAAAAGTAGTAACAGCTATTGATAATTTATTATCTGTATAATAAATGGGAACTATAAAGTTTGATTCTTCAGGATTGGTTGGGTTATTACAAAGTTTTCTTAGTTGTTTGGCTTTGCTACAAAGTTTACTATTAAGTACTTTGTCATTTGTTGCTGTAACAATGATATCAAATCTTGATAATAACTCCTCTGATAGCTCGTTTGCATTTTCATTTAAAAGATTTATTTTATCTTGATTTTTGAGTAATTCATCACTAAATGAAAGGCTAATTACTGTAACTTTTGCCCCATGTTCAGCAAAGCTAATAGCTCTTTTAGTGCCTACTTTACCTCCACCTATAATTAAAACATTAAAATCAGCTAGATTAAGATATATTGGAATGAAAATGTCAGTGTCCACAAATATCATTATAAAATTATTTAATTTAAAAGCTATGTACATGAAAATATTATTAAATCAGAACCACTGATCAAGACCAGTCTGGCGAGAAGCACCCTTTGCTTCTCTTTTTGCTTTAGATAATCTTTCTATTCCATTTTTAACTCTCTCCTCATTAAAGTCATGGGATTTGACTAAAATGTCTATGATTCTGTTATTGTCACAATCACTTAATTCTAAGTTTTCTTTTGGTTCTATCACTTGTGGCTTTAAGAAAAGCGATCTTATTTCTTCTATGTTAAAATTAACTTTAATTTTAGGTATTTCTCCTTTTTCGATGGCTTTTTCTAAACTTCCATATTTCTTTATGATTCTATATGCAGTTTTTACTCCATATCCTTTAATTCCATCAGGGTTATAATCAGTTCCTATAATTAAACCTATGTCAATTAACTGTTCTCTTGTAATACCTAACTTTTTCAAGAGATTATCTAACTCAATTAATTCTGGTTTTATTTCAACATACACATCTTTCCCTGGAAGTTTTCTTTTTCCAGTTAGTGTAAGGTTTCTTACTAATCTTTTAGCTCCAAAGAGAAGTGAGTCATAATCCTGACTAGCTGCTGCCCAACTTAAACCTAATGTATTTATATAAGCAGCTTCTGCTTCTCCTTCAGAAGGCGCTTGAACTATTGGAATTCCCATAGCTTTTAATAACTCTTTACTTTCTTCTGCCATTTCGTTTGTGAGTCTTATACTCATTTGAGCATATTTTCTTGCTTCGCTCTTTTCTACTCCTTCCTCAGTTTTTATTTGTTCTAACTTTTTCTCGGCTTCTTCTTTTATTTTTCTTCTTCGTTCTAATTCTTGGCTTTTTTGCTCTGGTGGTTTTCCGTCAAAAACATAAATAGGTATAATACCTTCTTCTAAAATACTGATGGTTCTATAAAACAAACCATTTAAATGACTAGTAACTCTTCCTTGGCTATCCATTAATGGTGTTCCATCTGGCTGTCTTATTGCAGCTAAAAACTGATAAAGAGCATTATATGCATCTATACTAACTTTTTTTCCCTTAAGTTCAGCAATTGAAATTTCTCTTTTAACATCTTCAACAAGATCAGCAAGATCTACTCCTATTCCTTTTCACCTATATAATTAATCATTCTGATATTCTCTTTTATTAACGTTACTGTAATAAGGCCCCTAATTTCAAGCTTCATTAAAGCTTTTAAAAAATCAGAAAAAGATATCTCATAATTTACGCTCTTTTTAACTTCTTTGTATAAATCTTCATCTGTTATTGGAGCATTTCTCTTCTTTAAAATCTCTAAAATAACGTAATGTAATGGAACTTCTCTCCACATTATCTTCACGTGAAAGTACTTGGTTTTAGATTAGCTCTTGGCAATTGTTGTCTAGCTTTTTCTAGCCAGTTCTGATAGAATTGTATCATATCCATTGTAACTGATGGTCTTACTTTCTTTAATGCTATGTCGAAATGTTTTCTTTCAACTAATACACCTTTTCCTTTCATGCATTCCTTTACAATTTTATCTCTGCACTCATTATCATTCTTCTTGCAACTATCATCAGCTTTTTTCATGCACTCTGTCATCTCTTCTCTTATTGCTCTTAATGTTGCTTCTCTCACTAATGCTGCTAAGTCCGCTCCAGTGTATCCTTCAGTCCTTTCACCTAACTCATCCAGAGTAATATCCTCAGCTAATGGAACATTCCTAGTATGAACCTTCAAAATCTCAACCCTAGCCCTCTTATCTGGCGGAGGAACATAAATCAACCTATCAAACCTACCAGGCCTCAACAAAGCAGGATCAAGAATATCAGGCCTATTAGTAGCAGCAATAATTATGACATTTTCAAGTTTTTCTATTCCGTCCATTTCTGCTAGTAGTTGGTTTACTATTCTTTCTGTTACTCCACTATCTGTTGATAATCCTCTCATTGGTGCTATTGCATCTATCTCATCAAAGAATATTACTGTTGGTGCTGCTTGTCTAGCCTTTCTAAATATTTCCCTAATTGCCTTCTCACTCTCACCAACCCACTTCGATAATATTTCCGGACCCCTAACAGCAATAAAATTAGCACCACTCTCAGTAGCAACAGCCTTAGCCAACATAGTCTTACCAGTACCAGGAGGACCAAACAACAAAATACCCTTAGGTGGTTCAATTCCTACATTTTCATAAGCTTCTCTATATTTTAATGGATATTCTACTACTTCTCTTAGTTCTTCTTTAACTTCCTCAAGGCCTCCAATATCAGTCCAATGCACTTCTGGAACTTCAACATAAATTTCTCTTAGTCCGCTAGGTACTATATCTTTAAATGCTTTTAAGAAGTCATCCATATTTACTTCCATTTTTTCTAAGATTTCAGGTGGTATTTTATCTTGGTTTAAGTCAATTACCTGCAAATATCTTCTTAATGCATTCATTGCTGCTTCTCTTACCAGTGCAGATAAATCTGCGCCAGTATATCCATGAGTCATTTCAGCTAGTTTTTCTAAATCTACGTCTTTCGATAATGGCATATTTCTAGTATGGATTTGAAGTATCTCAAGTCTTCCTTGCTTATCTGGTAAAGGTATTTCTATTTCTCTGTCAAATCTTCCAGGTCTTCTTAAAGCTGGATCTACAGCATTAGGTCTGTTAGTTGCTGCTATAACTATAACATTTCCTCTGCTTTCAAGACCATCCATTAAAGTTAGCAATTGTGCAACAACTCTCCTTTCTACCTCTCCTATTACCTCATCTCTTTTTGGAGCTATAGCGTCAATTTCATCAATAAAAATTATGGCAGGTGCATGTTTTTTAGCATCTTCAAATATCTCTCTTAGTCTTTGTTCGCTCTCTCCATAAAATTTACTCATTATTTCCGGGCCATTTATAGACGTAAAATATGCCTCTGTCTCGTTAGCAACTGCTTTAGCTAATAATGTTTTACCCACTCCAGGAGGACCATATAATAAGATTCCCTTAGGTGGTTCAATTCCTAATCTCTTAAATAATTCTGGGTGTTTTAATGGGAGTTCAACCAATTCTCTAATTTTCTGTATAATATGTTTCATGCCACCAATGTCTTCATAAGTAACTCTTGGATATCTAGCCTGTTCAGCTGGTTTTTCAGAAATTGTTATACTAGTCTCATCAGAGACAATGACAACCCCTTGTGGTCTAACTTGTACTACTGTGAATGGAATAGCTTGGCCCAAAACTGGGATAAGAACAGTATCTCCTTCAACTAATGGATAATCTTTTAGTTTTTTCTTAACATAAGATATAAAACCTGGATCAACAGTAATTGAGAAATTAGAAGGAGCTAACTTTACGCTAGTTGCAACTTTGGGGGAAGCTTTTCTCACAATGACTTTATCTCCAATAGAAACACCCGCGTTCTTCCTCGTTATCCCGTCCATTCTAATTATATATTTGTCTTCTTCTTCTAGGACGTCTTCTGGAGACAAAGGCCATGCTATCGCTGCTGTTTTTCTTTGTCCTTCAATTTCGATTACCTCTCCAGGATTAACACCAATTTGATTTAGTAAGTCAATGTCTACTCTTACTTTTCCTCTACCTACATCTTTCTGCTTTGCCTCAACTACTCTTAATATAAGCTCCTTCTTACCAGAAGGAGGAATTTCAGCGCCAGCACTCAACTCTATCTCCAAAATATGTATATAAATAATGTGGTATAAGAACTTAAAGTATAATTAATTTAAAAACCTAATCTTGTTACACCAACTACTTCAGCATGACTAACTCCTTGGATTCCGTTTATTATTTCTTCTAGTGCGTCAGTACCACCTTCTACGTTTTCAGGCATTTGCACATAAGCAATTAGCGCTTTTAAGCCATATGCAATAGGCTCTGTTTCTTTTCTAACTAATTTATATCCTTGAGGTAGTTTCTTTCCTATTTCTTCATATAGATTATCTAAGTTTACTTCATCACTTTCTGGGAACACTTTAACTATTACTAATACGTCTGTCATGTTTTCACCTCAAGGTCCTTCAAATCCACATTTAGGACATGTATAAGTTACTATGTGTTTTCTACAATAATAGCATCTTCTGATTAAGATTTCTCCGCAGTTAGGGCAATAGAATTCTACGCCTTTCTCTCTAGGATGTATTATCTTTCCGCAGCTTGAACACACTGGTGGTTCAATTTCCTCTCTTAAGCTTAATCTGAAATTTAGGCTCATTGTATTACATAGTTTTTAATTAGCTTATAAATTCTCTCTTTTTGATGGATATCAAAATGGTTATAGTCGTAAGGACAGATTTAGATATGGGAAAGGGAAAAATAGCAGCTCAAGTTGCTCATGCTGCAGTATCTTTAGTTCTTGATGTTTTAAATTCTAGTAATAATGTCTGGAAAGAGTGGTTAAATTATTGGTTAAATGAAGGGCAACCAAAAATTGTTGTAAAAGTTCCAAATCTGGAAGAATTAAACAAGAGATATGAAAGAGCTATAAGTTTAGGTTTACCGGCAACTATAATCCAAGATGCTGGCAAAACCCAATTAGAACCTGGGACCATCACATGCTTAGGTATAGGTCCTGCTCCTTCAGATTTGGTGGATAAAATTACTGGTGATCTGAAATTACTATAACTCCTCATCCAATTGATATAATTTTAGGAATGGAAAAATATTTTATTAGTGAGGATTGGAAACCGTTAAATGTTACAATCCCTAGACCATTAGGGTTTAGAGTAATTGAGGAAATTTCATATAAACCAGCCTCAGAATGGAAGGGCGAATCGAAGGGCAGATATGCTGTTTATTTGCTTAAGAAGCAGGGAATTGATCATTTTAATGTAATAAACGAAATATCTAAAATACTTCATAGCAAAGTCCATTATATAGGAATAAAGGATACTAATGCTATCACTGAACAAATAATCTATACTGAAAATACTAAAAAAATTGTGGATAAGATAGAAAATGAAAAATACTCGTTATATTTTCTTGGATATTCTGACTCAAAGTTCAATCATACTGGAAACATATTTGAAATAGAGCTTCAGACTGACGATTATGAGGAACTAGAAAGGCGAATAAAGAAATTATCTCAAATTAAGTATCTTCCAGCATATGTAGGTTATCAAAGGTTTGGCACTAGAAGGCCCATAACCCATGTCATAGGGAAAATGCTAGTTTTAAGAGATTGGAAAAATGCATTAGATTTCTTAATAGGATATCCTTTTGAAGGTGAGAGTGAAATACTTAAGAAGGCAAGAAGTGAATACATGAAAGGAAATTATAAAGAAGCATTAGAATTATTTCCAAAGAAGTTTAAGGATGAAAGAATAGCCTTAAAACTTCTATTAAAAAACGAGAATTACCTAAATATATTAAAAAGTCTACAAACCCCTTTATCTTTCTTTGTTGAAGCATATCAATCATATCTATTTAATAAGTATTTATCTCGAATCATGGACCCTAAAAATGTCGATGAAAACCTTATGATAGAGATTCCTACGTCTTATAGTAAATGTGATGAGATATGTAAAGAAATATTTAGGGAAGAAGGAATAGTTAATGCAGATTTTAAAGTTAAAGAATTAAAGATTAACGTAAGAAGCATGGTAAGAAAAGCTTATACAAGGGTTAGAAATTTTGACTTTAAAAATAAAAAAATTTCATTCGCTTTAGATCGTGGAATTTATGCAACTATCGTTATAAGGGAAATAGCTAGGGATGATCCACGTCTATTTACTTAGGGTGTTAGCCTCTTTTTGTCTCTTGGGAAAGGCACAATTTCTTTAACACTTTGTATTCCAGTGAGCATCACCATTAATCGCGCTAAACCCATACCAAAACCAGCGTGGGGTGGCATGCCATAATCAAACCATTTTAAGAAAAATTCAAAACTCTCTGGCTTTAACCCCTTTTTCTTTAATGTCTCTTCTAGTACTTCTTTCTTATGATTTCTAGTACTTCCAGAAACTATCTCTAGGAATCTATAAATTAAATCAAAACTTTCACTAAGTTCTGGATTTTCATCTTTTACTTTAGTATAGAAAGGTCTAGCATCGGAGGGCCAATCTATAATGAAGTATAAATCTTCTTTTAATTCCTCATTTAAAATTCTAAGTTCTGGAGTTCCTATATCATCTCCAAACTTTATATTATATCCTTTACTTCTAAGTATTTCTATTGCTTCAGTGTATTTTAATCTTCTTATAGGTAATCTTATTTCTGGTGGTTGATAGTTTAATACAGCTAATTCCTCTTTTCCTTCTCTCTTTATGGTATCAACAATATTGTATATAATCTTCTCAAGAAGTTGCATTACATCGTTATAGTCTGCAAAAGCCATTTCAACATCCATACTTATAAATTCCGCTAAGTGGAAAGGTGTGTCTGATTCTTCAGCTCTCCATGCAGGAGCAATTTCGAAAACTCTCTCTACTACTCCAGCCATTAATTCTTTATATAACTGCGGACTTTGAGCTAAGAAAGCTTCTCTCCCAAAGTAAATTACTGGGAAAAGTTGTGCTCCTCCTTCAGTAGCTGAAGCTATAATTTTAGGGGTAAATATTTCAATAAATCCTTCTTTATATAAAGTTTCTCTAAACGCCTTTAGAGCTAGAGATTGTATTTTGATTACAGCTTGCATTTCTTGTCTTCTTAAGTCTAATACTCTTTCTCTTAATCTAGTATCAATATCCGCTTTAACTTTCCCAGATACATCTAATGGTAAGGGTGCTTTTGCTTTGTTAAGTAATACTATTTCTTCAGCGTGTAACTCTACACCTCTCGGAGCTCTCTTATCCGTCTTAACTATTCCTCTAACTTGTATTACACTTTCTTGTGTTAAATCTTGAGCCACTGTAAAGGCTTTTGAGTTTTTATCAACAACAACTTGACCTAATCCAGTCTTATCTCTAAGTATTATAAATTTCTTTCCGCCTAAATCACGTAAAAGATGTACCCACCCAGCCAGAACAACCTCTTTACCATCGTAATCTGGCGTAATGTCGGTAATAAAATGGCTTCTGTACACTTTTACTCCACCCTAATTTTAATTGGAATAGCATGAATTTTTGATAGTGCTTCCTCTAACGAATTTTCATCAGCTGGCAAGAATCTTTTCTCGTTCTTAGAGATCCTTATAACGTACTGTACTGAACCATCAGGAAGCCATACAGTATTTACTCCTAAAACTCTAGCTGGGGATAAAAGTTGGGACGCAGTTGATTTTATATTATTACTTTTCTCTAATATTCTCACTTTTATACCAAGTTTTTCTTGTAATATCTTAGCTATTTTTATCCATTTTTGATGAGACATAGAAGGAGGGCTTGTGACAAGCAATATTAACAAATTATCTACTTTGAAGGCTTTATGGTATACAGCATCTTTAAGTTCCTTGAATTGATTCTCTTCTAAATCTAATAGTATCTTCATCACGTCTACTTCAAAATGCTCTACTTCTCCTCTATCTATCAGAGATTGACAACGGTTGCATAATAATCCACTTTTTACACAAATATAGTCTAGCGGTATCTTCATCCTCTTTCAACTCCGCTTTTACCGCAACACTTTTTTTGAACTGAGTCATATTATTGAATCGGGGTTAAAAATGCCACTCACCGATCCAGTAAAGTTACAAATAGTGCAACAACGAGTATTTTTAAAGAAAGTATGCAGAGATTGTGGTGCATTAAACTCAATAAGAGCTACGAAATGTAGAAGATGTCACAGTAAAAATCTGAGACCTAAGAAGAAAGAGTTACCAGCTAAGAAAGGATAACCTAAATTTTTATTCCAATCAACCCAAGTCTATCCCTTATACTTTTTGCGTTTTCTTCAAACAAGTCTATGTGAGATTCTAAATATTTTTTATCTATACTTAATTTTCCTTCACCTAATAAATAAGTAATAGTTTTCAACTCATCTTCATCTTCTTCTCTAAATGCATTAGTTTTAAGTAAAATATAATCTTCTAGTTTAATTATCTTGAATTTTTCTTTACCTAATCTGATCTCTATTGCACTGTTAATAATTTCTTTAGGTACAAAAAAATCTTGGATATTTTCATACATATCTATTTGCAACTGATCATCATCTACAGTAGCTATAATTCTTGGAGTATCTATTGGTGTCTTACCAAAATCCCATCCTCTATCATAAGCAAAATCACGTATTTTATCTTCGTCTATAAGAACACTTAAACTTAATATGAAAAGATCTACATCGCTTTCTGTTCCCTTTCTACCTAATGAGATATCAACTATGGTATCTCCAATTATTACAAAGTCAGTTAGTTGTTTTATTTCTGAAAGTACTTCTCCTACTTTTGAAAAAGGAATCACAATCTCACGTTTTTAAATGCTATAATAAACATTAAAATATTTTAGTTTGATGTAACATATAGTTAATTTGCCGGGGTGGCCGAGCGGTCAAAGGCGGCGGGCCGCAGAGTTTAAACATGGAAACCCGTTATTTCGCGGGTTCAAATCCCGCCCCCGGCTTATTTAAAAAATTTATACTTTACTTTTGTTGTATAATCTTGTGAGCCAACCTAAAAGAAAGGAGGAAACAATAGGAAGGGAGACAAAAGGAGATGAAGCTATTGCTTATACATTGAAAGAATTAGAAATTAAAGAAGTGTTCTCCTCTTACTCTCTTCCTTCATTTCTTGCAGAAAGATTGAAGCAATATGAGGTTAATGTAAATTACACGTCAACTCCAAGAGAAGCTGTAATGTTAGCTGATTCATATGCTAGAGAATATAATACACTCGGAGTTGTAATACAATCACCTGGAGTATATTTAACAGAGGCAATTGACGTAATAGCACAAGCTTTCATGGATTCAGTTCCATTATTACTTATTTCAACTTTAAGATCATATAGGGATGTAGGAAGGAGCAGAATAGCTGAGTTGAAAACACAAGATGATATGATGGCAATTTTATCTCCTATAACAAAAATGCGTGAAAGAGTGGTAAGTATTGAAGAAATCATAATAACTATTGAAAAAGGGTACAAAGAGGCCTTAAGTAATAGAAATAGACCAGTTTATATAGAAATAGCTGAAGACCTATTTAAACTCAAAGCATATCCTTTATCTCCAGCAGAACAAAAGCCAGAAAAGAAAACACCGGATAAAACTACTGTAGCTAAGGTGGCTGAAGTTTTATCTAATGCTAAAACTCCAGTAATAATTGCGGGTTATGGTGTTTTAGCTTCAAATTCATTTAACGAATTAAAAGAATTAGCTGAATTATTAGATGCTCCAGTGATAGCAACTTTTAGAAGCAAAGGAGTATTACCAGCCTCTCATCCTCTCTATGCTGGAGAAGGACTAGGCTTATTTGCAACTGAAGAAGGTAGTAAAGTTCTTGATGAAGCTGATGTTGTTTTAGCCTTAGGAACTAGGTTCACGCAATTATCAACAGCTGGTTGGTCAATGAAATTTAAGGGCTATGTTGTTCATAATAATGTTGATGGAGAAGACATTGGTAAAGTGTTTATTCCTCAAATACCAGTTGTCGCTGATACTGGCTTATTCTTAAAAGAACTTCTGGCACAATTAAAGACTAAAATTAAGGAACCAATTAAGAGAGGCTCTGCTGAAAAAATAAAAGCATATAGGAAAATTTACATATTAGATTCTCATGGAGGTTTATGGCCCTACGATGTAGTAAGAGTTATTCAACAATTTGATTTTAATAAAATATTTATTGATTTAACGGCTCCCACAATAGACTTCGTTAGATTGCCAATAGAAAAACCATTTAGTTGGATAACTAGCGAATCCCTTTTAGAAAGGAATATTGGTGTAAGCGGCATAGTTAGATCTAATAATGTAAAAACTTTAGGAATAACTGATATTCAAGGAGTAATGCAAAACCTTTCATTATTAGAAAATAGGTTAACTAAAAGTAAAGGTGTTCTTCTTATACTCAACGATAATGGCAACACCATGATAGATGCTGTATCTTCAGATATCCCAACAATTACTAAAACCCCATCCCCAATTGAGGTTAGTGATGAAATGTTAGAGAGAAGTCTAAAAGCGAGAACAATACAGAGCTTTAGTGAATTGAAAGAAGAATTAAATAATTTAGTTGAAAATAGATTAAACGTTCTTAACGTTAAAATAGAACCAGACTACAAATCAGTCATATTTTGATTTTTTATACTACTAATTAAATGAAAAATCAAAGGAAGTAAGACAAATAGAAACTTATATAAGGTTAAAAGAATTAAGTGTATATGCATCAAGGGCCCGTCGTCTAGCCTGGTTAGGACGCCACCCTCACACGGTGGAGATCCGGGGTTCAAGTCCCCGCGGGCCCATAGTGAGGGCACAGCCCCCACGCCCCCACTTTCTTTCAATTTTTTGTAAGTTTCTACGACCTTATCTAAAGGGCCAACGTAAGATTCCTTTCTCTCACCATTTAACGTTTCCAATTTATAGACATAATACCGACTTTTAACTTCACGTATGATTATATCACCAAATGTATAAGTCTTTTGTTTTTGCGTCATTTTAGTCCTAAATTAATGGTTAATAAAACGCGATTTTTAAGCATCGTTAACGCGTTAAAAGTTATCACAATTAACGATAAATTGAAAGAAAAAGGCAAAGGTTCCTAATTGGAAAAAAATGTAAAAAATAACGTCTAAGAAACATCATTCCAGGACTTTTTATACCTATATCAACCTCAAGTATACCTTTCTTAAGCATCTATTGGGTGGAGATGAAAAGTGCCTTTTGCTCTTAAACAAGCAACGTTAGCGATTTCGGTAAGTTTTTAATCTATTCCTATATTGCCTAAATAGCTCAAAACTTCCAGAATAACTAAAGATTTCTCTAATGTAAATCAACGAATTCAAATTTAAACAAATCGAACAAGAAAGTGGAAAATTTTTGATTACGTAGATAAAAACTATGGTTAACGTGAACTTATTTATCGTGTAACTTGGCATGATATTTGGATCCCATTGAATCTCATAGATTTTGTATCCATTTTCGCCCTTGGATTTCATCGAAGTTGTGGTTCTTCAATTATTCTTCTCTATCCCTTTCTTGGGAAACCTATACATCTTGAATTTCCTTCTCTCAACACTATTTGGGTATTTATCATCCACATCTAGTATACGGAGTCTAAAAATAATTTACACTAAGAGTATCTAATTATGGAAACTGTTTTCAATGGCGAATTAAATCTGGTAAGAGAGAAATTAGTGATGGAACGCTGATGAAGTTGATTGAAGTATTAACTCCAGTTGAGTTTGCAAAATCGTTGACTAATCAAAGCATAAATCATGAGTAAGGTTAAAAATAATTAATCCATTGCTTAAACTCCTATAGCTATAACATAGCCCTCTTTAAAATCTGCAATATCTGGATCAAGGTTAATTGCATCGAGTCTCTGTTTTGTGTCCTTTAAATCTAATATCTTTACTGAAAATTCAGTAAATATTTTGCAAGTTTTTTCGTAAATTTTTCTTGCTTCTTCATAGCTTGTTGTATAAGCAAATATTCCTCCTCCTTGTGCTATTGTTGAACCTAAAAAGGATTTCACTTGATAATATTGTATGTGATTTCTTTTAAGCAATACTGTCAACACATTCAATATAGGATGCTTAAAATTATTATTGGCGCTAACAGCGGTATTTATATTTCACCTAAAATGTTAGAAGTCTTAAAAGAGAGAAGAATTGAATTCACATTGGAATTAGACCTATTAAGTAATTCTTTCATAGAAGTGGAACTCGATAACAAGACTATAGTGTTAGAATCTGAAAATGAATTAATGAAGTTATTGAATAATATTGATGATAAAAAGGATGATGATTTTACAAATGGTAGTTATACTCATTCATCAAATAATGTTTTATCTAATAAAGCAATAATCTGAAATGTGAATGTAGTTTTAGGCGGAGGCATTACTGGTTTATTATTAGCTCAAAATCTTAAAGACGTTCTTGTTATTGAAAACCAGCCAAAGTTAGGTGGAGTGTTTAGTTATGACGAGATTTTAGATTTTAAAGTTCCTTTTCATCCTCCACTTTTGCACTCCTCTTGTGCTCCTTTTAATGTAAAGGAAGTAAGATTAAGGATATTTTCTAAGAAAGAGAACTACTTATTAAAAAAGCTTAATATACAAGAATTACCACCATGGTTGTTTTTTAAAGAAAAAATGTATTATGTTGACAATCTAATTGATATAATCGATACCTTATCAAAAAAAGTTAGAGTATTTCATTCAAATATAAGGAAAATAAATGAAGAAAATATAATAACATCAAAAGGAATTATAAAAGCTAATAAAATATTTGTTACAATTTCGAAAAAATTCATACTTGAATCTCTCGGTAAAAAAAGTAATTTAAAAAGCATTTCGATAGCAGAAATCGTTGCTGTAATACCTAAAAGAGATATTGGATGGGATGTATATATAAACGGTGATAATGGGGTTTCTTTTTCTCATGTAATAAATGCTTATTGGTTAAGTGAATTATATAACGTATTATATGTGATAATCCCATTTTCTGGCTCTTTACCTATATGGGATAAAATATTTAGTGATCTTAAGAGAGAGAAAATCCTAACAAAAGATGAAATAATAGGATTAAGATCAAGGATAGTAAGGGATGCAATCCTAATAGGGGATGAGGAAAATAATCTGCCAGAAAGGTTTAAACTATGCGGAAGATTAGGAAAATGGAAGAATCTCACTTTGTGTGAAACAGTTCAAGATATCCATAATTGCTGAACCATTCTACAAACTCTTTTGCTTTTAGTGCTGAATCTCTTGGATTATATCCAATCAGTCTGTAATAGAAATAAGAAGCAATCAGCGTATCTCCTGTCCCAGTCTTATAATTACCTATCTTTGAGGTTTTGAAAAATTCCTTATAATTTCTAGTGTATAACTCAAATCCGTCTTCGTTATATGATATTAATAACTCCTTAAACCCTAGGCCTAAAAGATAATTTATAGTTAATTCGCTTTTTTCAAATTCCTCAATGTTACTATGGAATACAAAATAACTTGAAATAGGACTTAGGTTCGCTTTTACGTATTCAATTTCCTTATTTACCTCACAGTTTCTTATAAAACCTTGTATATCAAGAGCAATTGGCACCTCATTTAGCTCTTCTATTTCTATTTCATTACATACTGGATTAATAATTACTCCAGAGAAATAACTTAAGTCTAAGGGTAATATTTTTATTTTATTTTTAGGTTTATTTTCTAGAATAAGTTTTCTTTCATTATTTATGAAAATATGTCTAAATTTTACAGTATATTTATCATCTACTATTTTATATATTTTTAGAAAATGTGGGATTTCAAAATTGAAATCCTTCCCTAATATAGTATAAACGTGAGCCTCGCCACCTAGTTTATTTATTGCAAATCCAGAATATAATGGTGGGCCACCTATTTGTTCTTTTTCATTAATTATATCGATAGTAAAGTTCCCAACGATAAGTATTTTAATTATTACTCTTCCCCTTCTTCTTCCTCTTCTTCTCCCACTTTTATCTTTTCTTCTTCCTCTTCTTCCTCTACTTTCTTTGATTTAATCCATAAACTTAATTTGTGTGCTTTTATGTGTTCTTTCAAATCGTCTACATTAAAGAAATAACTTCCTTGTTCTGGTATTCCTCCTTTTTTACATATTGGAGTACAATATGGACAAGCATAAAGTTTAGTGATTTCATCATAGCAAACCTCTATTTGCTTTCCTTCAATTTCTATGTTTATTATGTTCCATTTTGGGATCCATCTTGTGGTTGATGACATAATAGTGTTATTTATCATGTAAAATATTAAACTTTAATTGCTACTTTATAGCAATAATGTTTTAAAGCAATCAAGATATAATTTAATTGGAGAAATAATTTGTCCTCATCTTCACTTCTTCAAGCCCCACTTAGTATCAAAACCATGTTTGATATTGCAGAATTTATTATAAGATCCGCGCAAATGATAAAACCCGAACAAGTAAATAAAATGGTAGATGTTTTAACTAATTTTTATTATAATAATAGAAATGGAAAAGTATTAGTGATGGGTGCTGGTAGAAGTGGTTTGGTTGGAAGAGCTTTTGCAATGCGTCTTCTTCATTTAGGTTATAATGCATATGTATTAGGTGAAACTATAGTTCCGGCTATTGGTGAAAAAGACATAGCAATAGCTATTTCTGGTTCTGGTAGAACCAAGCTAATTTTAACTGCTGCAGAGGCGGCTAAAGAAGCTAAAGCTACACTGATAGTTATTACGAGTTATGCAGATAGCCCAATAGCTAAAATAGCGGATGTTGTAGTTGAAGTTCCAGGGAGAACTAAATATTCTCAAAATGAAGATTATTTTGCTAGGCAAATATTAGGGATAACAGAACCTTTAGCACCATTAGGAACTTTATTTGAGGATACTACACAAATATTCTTAGATGGAATAGTTGCGGAACTTATGTTAAGGCTAAAGAAGACTGAAGAAGATCTGAGGCAAGTACATGCTAATATCGAATTATAACACTCTTCTCTCTCATATTTTAATAATAATGTTAATACATGAATGAAAGTTTTGGTGAAAGCTCTAAGTCATTTATAATCCTTGTAATAATCCTTACTATTTTGTCAATTATAAGCAGAAATATTATATTTTTTATTTTAGATTCGTTTCTATTTGTTTTATTTCTTTACGTTTATAGAAAAGAAAAGGAATTTTTGTCTATAAAAAAATTCTTCAATGGCTTACTTCATTTAAAAAATAAAAGCGATAAAGATCAATCTGAAGTCATTATAAAAGACGGCTTGATAAAGTATGATAACTACGTAAAAAGCGTTCTGGTAGTTGACGATATACCTTTCGATTATAGAGACTTAAGTGATGAAAGTCTACGAAATAAAATAATTTCATTTCATAAAGTCTTGGATGTATTAGAAGATATTGAGATAATTCTAAGAAAACAATCAATAGATCGAAACAAATTCTTAGAAAACTTATTTTTAAGGGCACAAAATCTTAGAATTATTATTGAAGCAGATCCGTCAAATGAGAAAGCAAAAAATGAATTGCAAATAATACAATCAATGATTACTAAAATAAATGAAGGTGAGTCTCCTTTTAGATATTTAATATATTTCATCGTAAAATCTTCATCTGAGGATAAAGCTTTAGCTTCAGCACAATTGCTGAAAAAAGGATTAGAGAGTATTGGAGTAAAGGCAAGATTAGCAACAAAGGATGAGATTGTAAAGTTATTTCAAGACAAAATCAAGATTAAACATGAGGGTTTTCCGACTCAAATTCCCTTCTTAACAGTATTTTCGTTACCTAAGTCTCCTAGATTTGAGTTCTTTGATGATGGAATTTATATTGGAAAAGAGTTAGGTAATAATAGAGTAGTATTCTGGAATTACAAAAATATGCTAAATCCTCATGTTCTTTTAATAGGTCCTACAGGGTCTGGAAAAACTGAATTTTTGATAAGTTTAGGTTATAAGATTAATTCATTCTCAAATATTCCAGTAATATTTTTTGATACAAAGAGTGATATTAAGCTTAGATTAAGAAAATATGGTATAAAATTTAAAGTATTAAATCCAATAATTTATGGTTTAGGATTGTTAAAAATAGATGATGTAAACCTAGAGTCTTATATATCACAATTAGAGGAGATTTTATCTTTAAGTTTTCGATTAGATAAGTATACTTCTTCAATATTATATAAAATAATTAAAGAAATCTTCTATAAATATGCAAATCCAACTTGGGATATGATATTGGAAGAAATTGAAAAATTAGATATTTCCTACCAGCTAAAAACTTATCTTTATAGAATAATTTCCCAAGTTAAAGAGTTTGAAGGAAATAATGATGTATCATTGATAGACTTAATAAAAAGTGAAAGCATATATGTCATAGACTTATCTTTAATAAAATCTGAAGAAATTCGAAGGTTAATTATTCTTTCTGTTCTTACTAAAATATATAATAAATATAATGTAGCTGATGATCAACTTAAGTTAGCTATTGTCATAGATGAAGCATGGACCATTATAAAGGATTCTTCCGAGTATTCAATTATAATAGATCTTATTAAAAGAGGAAGAGGATTTGGAATAATGTTGTTAATGGCGACACAGAATATCATAGACTTAGGAGACTATAGTGATGTATATTTACAAAATATAGGACTTATTGCATTTATGAATAATGGTGATAAGAAATTCTGGCAAGAAGTTCTAAGATTTGTTAATGTTTCTGATAAAGAGATTACTAATGAGTTAACATTTTTAGGTAAAGGAGAAGCTTTAATCAGATTTATAACTGATCCAAGACCAGTAGTAATTAGCCTTGATACGCTAATACGAGATACGTTCTAATATAGATTGTAAAGCTGCTTTTATCTTGTTGTAAATTATTTCATCCTTTACATTTTTTATAATTATTTCTCTAAGCTCATCCTTATCCAACATTATGTCATAATCTATTTTATTTCTGTTTTTTTCACTTTCTAGTATCTTTGTCAGCACATTAGCATAAATCTTATTTATAGTTATCTTCCCTTTAATGTTAATTTTCATTACTGGAGGCATATAATATATCTCCGCAAGAATTTCTCCTCTATTATTTTTTAGAATGTCCATACTTCCTTTATTTCCTTTGACAATTCCCTTGTATCCTTCAGCCTCTATTAAACTTAACAGATACTCATAAAATTCAAGCTCTTTCTTTAAATCAGCAATTTTTTCCTCTAAAAATTTCCTTAATTCGTCTGTTGTTATGCTCATGATATAATACTATATATGCTTAAATTACTTATAATCCTATTGCTTAATGGTCAAAAGATGATAAGAGTTGCTGTAATAGGAGGTTCGGGTTATACTGGAGGAGAATTACTTAGATTACTTGCTGTGCATCCAAAAGTTGAAGTAACTTATGTAACATCAAGGGAATATGCAGGGAAGCCTATAACATTAGTACATCCAAATTTAAGAGGATTCTACAATATGAACTTTTCACAGTTTTCTTTTGATAGATTAGGTGACAAGGCTGATGTAGTTTTTTTAGGGTTACCACATAAAGTTTCGCTAGAATACGTTCCAAAAATTCTAGAAATGGGCATACAAATAATAGATCTAAGTGCTGATTTCAGATTGAAAGATCCTAATCTATACAAGATTTGGTATGGCTATGAGCATCCATATCCAGATCTGTTAAATAAGGCAGTTTATGGATTACCAGAGTTACATTATGAAGAACTTAAAAACGCTAAGCTAATTGCTTCTCCTGGATGTAATGCAACAGCAACAATCTTAGCTGCTGCTCCATTAGTTGCCTCTGGTTTATTAGAGACATATAAGATAGTTAGTGACGTAAAAGTAGGAAGTAGTGAAGGAGGAGCAAAACCTCATGAAGGAAGCCACCATCCAGAAAGACAGAATGCAATTAGGCCTTATGAGGCAGATGGACATAGACATGCTGCAGAAGCAGAGCAAGAACTCAGCCTAATAGCAAAAAGAAGCGTAAAAGTTAGTTTAGTTCCACATGCTGTAAGCAGTGTAAGAGGCGCATTAGCATCAGTTCATGGTTGGTTAAATACAGAAGTTTCTGAAATGGATTTATGGAAGAAGACTATAGAATTTTATAAAGGAAGAAAATTCATACGTATAATAAGAAGTAATGTACATCCATATCCGGATCCAAAGTTTGTGATAGGCAGTAACTTTGCAGATGTAGGGTTTGCAATAGAAAAAAGACTTCAAAGAGTTACAATGTTTTCAGCTATAGATAATTTAATGAAAGGAGCAGCAGGGCAAGCAGTTCAAGCTTTTAATATCTCAAGAGGTTTTGATGAAGATGAAGGATTGAGATTACCTCCTTTGAGGCCTGCGTAAAATGATTGTAGTAAAGGCTGGTGGAAGAGTAATTAAAAATAATTTAGATAAGATAATTGAAAGTCTATCAAATACTAAAGAGCAAGTTATTTTCGTTCATGGAGGAGGAGATCAAGTAACTGAAACTTCAAAGAGGTTAGGAATAGAACCAGTATTTGTAACATCGCCAGAAGGGATAAGAAGTAGATATACAACTAAAGAAGAGCTTGATGTCTTTATAATGGTTATGAGTTTAATATCAAGGCAAATAATATCAAAATTAGCTGATAAGAAAAAAGCAATTTCTTTAACTGGAGCTGATGGTAATTTAGTTATTGCAGAAAGAAAAAAGAAAATAATAATAATCGATGAAAGAGGAAGAAAAAGAATAATTGATGGTGGATTTACTGGAAAAATAAAACAAGTAAATACTTCTTTAATATCAGATTTGTTAAAGAGTTTTGATCTTCTAGTTTTTTCTCCATTGGCTTATGATCCAGCTGAAAAAACTCTACTTAACGTTGATGGGGATCAAATGGCTTTTGCGATAGCTACGGCTACAAAATCAGATCTATTAGTACTTCTAACTGATGTAGAAGGAGTATTAATAGATGGAAAAGTTGTCGAAAGATTAACACCTAATGAGGCAAAAGAACTATCTAAAAAGATAGGGCCTGGTATGAATAGAAAACTATTAATGGGGGCAGATGCTATTGAAAATGGAGTGAAAAAAGTAATAATTTCCTCGGGTCTTGTACAAGACCCCATATCTAATGCATTACAAGATAGGGGGACGGTGATTAGCAATGGCTGATGTAGACGAAAGTGACTTAAAAATTTTAGAAATATTAAGGAAAAATGCTAGAACTCCTTATACTACAATAGCTAAGGAACTTAAAGTAAGTGAAGCTGCAGTTAGGAAAAGAATTGAGAAGTTAATAAAGATAGGGGTCATAAAAAGGTTTACAATAGATTATGAACTAGAAAATGAAATAAGAGCTATTGTTATGGTAAAAACTAACCCTCAAATTCCTACACCAGAAATCTCGAAGAAAATCATAAAAATACAAGGAGTTGAATTTGTTTACGAGACAACTGGAGATTATGATATTCTTACAGTTGTTAGAGGAACAAATATTTCCTCTATTAATAAAACAATAGATGATATAAGAAGTCTTCAAGGAGTAATCAGTACTAATAGTACAATAGTTCTTAGAGTTTGGTTCTAAAATCGAACCATTTATTTTCATAAAAGCTTATCAACTACTTACTTCTTATGCTATATTTGATCCAAAAATGGTAGTCTTAAAATGCCCAGTATGTAATGGAGATGTAAATGTACCAGATGATGCATTACCAGGAGAAATAATTGAACATGAATGTGGAGCACAATTAGAAGTATATAATGACCATGGTAGATTAGCCTTAAGACTAGCTGAGCAAGTGGGAGAGGACTGGGGAGAGTGATCTTAGGAGTAATATATGATCTTCTTAGATGGGAAGAGAAAAATCTAATATATGAGGCCAGAAGCCTGGGTCATAAAGTAATTCCTATATATACAAAAGATTTTTATTATTTTTATAATAACACTAATGAATCTTTAGGAGATTTTGACGTTATAATTCAAAGGAATACATCTCATTCTAGAGCTGTAATAACTTCATCAATATTTGAAAACTTAAATTATAAAGTTGTGAACGATTCATTTACTTTAATAAAATGTGAAAATAAGTTATACACTTTATCTTTGCTTTCAAAGCATGGAATTAGAGTACCTAAAACAATTATTGCTTTTTCGAAGGAAAAAGCCATAGAACTTTCTAATAAGCTTGGATATCCAGTAGTAATTAAACCTATTGAAGGTAGCTGGGGTAGAATGGTTGCTAAGGCTATTGATGAAGACACATTAAGAAATTTCCTTGAGTATCAAGAATATACTACATTGCAATATAGATATATATACTTGGTTCAAGAATTTGTTAAAAAACCAGATAGGGATATAAGAATTTTTACAATAGGTGACGAAGCACCAGTAGGAATTTATAGAGTAAATTCAAAGAATTGGAAAACAAACACAGCATTAGGGGCTAGAGCTGAGCCTTTAAAAATAGATGATGAATTGAGGGATTTAGCTTTAAAAGTTAAAGATATTGTAGGAGGATTTTTCCTGGGTATAGATATTTTTGAAGATCCAGAAAGAGGTTATATTATAAATGAAGTAAATGGAGTTCCAGAATATAAGAACACAGTGAGGGTAAATAATTTTAACGTCTCAGAATATTTACTTAAAAAACTTGAAGAGTGGATTAAAAAATGAAATTCATTCAACTTTATGGAGATAGAGGTCTAACTATTGTAAAAGGAGAAGGTCAATATGTTTGGGATATTAATGGCAGAAAATACTTAGACTTACACACTGGTATTGGTGTAGCCTTTTTAGGGCATAGAAACAAAAGAGTAGTAGAATATCTTACTAGACAAATGGAAAATATAATGACGTTATCAACGTCTTTTTCTACGCCAATAAAAGAAGAAATGCTAAAAGAGTTAGACCCCCTAAAACCTGACAAAATGGATAACTTAATTCTTTTCAATAGTGGCACTGAAGCTGTTGAAGCGGCATTAAAAACGGCAAGAAAAGTAACTGGTAGAAAAAAGATTATAGCTTTTAAAAACTCATTTCATGGAAGAACTGCTGGATCTCTCTCAGTCACGTGGAATAAAAGATATAGAGAGCCATTCGAACCACTAATGTCGCCAGTAGAATTTTTAACATACAATAACATTGATGAATTAAAGAACATAGACGATCAAACAGCAGCAGTAATAGTAGAACCTATTCAAGGAGAATCTGGAGTGATTCCAGCAAATGAAGAATTTATGAAAGCTTTAAGAGAGCAAACGCAAAAAGTCGGAGCTTTATTAATAGCAGATGAAGTACAGACTGGATTTGGTAGGACTGGAAAAGTTTGGGCATACCAGCATTATGGAATTGTCCCAGATTTATTAACTGCAGGAAAAGCTATTGGAGGAGGATTCCCTGTTAGTGCATTATTTTTACCAGATTGGATTGCTGAAAAGCTTGAAGAAGGAGATCACGGAAGTACATATGGTGGAAATCCATTAGCTATGGCTGCAGTAACAGCAGCATCTAAAGTACTTAAAGAAGATAATGTGCCAGAACAAGCGCATATAAAAGGCGAATTATTTAGGAAAATTCTTCAAGAGAAATTAAGTGATTTGAAGTCTTTGAGAGAAATAAGAGGAAAAGGATTAATGATAGGAATAGATATAAGATTCCCACCAGCTATTGCATTAAAAGTAATGCAAGATGAAAGTGTCTTAGCACTAAAAGCTGGGACAACAGTAATAAGATTTCTAGCACCTTATATGATTACTCAAAAAGATATGGAGGAAGCTTCAGATGCAGCTAGAAAAGGAATTATTGAGACAGAAAATAAAAGAGTTACTCATTGAAATAGTTTCAATTTATACTCCTTCTGGAGAAGAAGAAAGAGCTAAAGACTTTTTTGATAAAATTTCAAAAGAATTTAATTTAAAATTAGAAATAACAAAAACTAATTCTTATCTTCTGGGAGAAGGAAATATATTATTAGCTTCTCACATTGATACGGTTCCAGGATTCTTAGAACCTAAGGTTGAGGGAGATATAATATATGGAAGAGGTGCAGTAGACGCTAAAGGACCTTTAGTAGCTATGCTTTTAGCAACTTATTTACTAAACGAAAAAGGTTATAAAGTTCAATTTGCTGCTCTTTCAGATGAAGAAGGAAAAAGTAAAGGTGCAAGAGAACTGGTTAACTCTGGAAAGAAATATGACTATATAATTGTAGGGGAACCTAGCAATACTTATGATATAATCATTGAATATCGGGGAGTTCTTCATTTAGACGTTACTTGTAGAGGAGTCCCACAACACTCCTCTTCTGCTAAGGATAATTTAATAGTAAACATTGCTAAAAATATTTTAGAAGTCTATAGGCCTCCAATAAATTATGATGATTTCTCTATAGTTCCCACCGTAATAAAATCTGGTGATTATATTAATGTAACTCCTTCTGAAGCATATTTACATTTAGATATAAGATACTCTGTAAAAAACTCTAAAAATGAGATTTTGAATATAATAAAAGAGAAGTTTAGGGAATGTAGTATTTCTATAGTGGAAGATATTGAGCCAGTTAAAGTTAGTGCTAATAGTGAATTAGTAAAGTCATTGATGAGAGGCCTTATAAAACAAGGACATAAACCTAGATTAGCTAGAAAAGCTGGAACTAGTGATATGAATATATTAAAGAATATTACTCAAGAAATAGCAACTTATGGTCCTGGGAATTCTTCATTAGAGCATACTGATAATGAAAAGATTTCTATTGATGAAATATTTATAGCTTTGAACACTTATATCAACGCGATAGAAGAATTATGCTTAAAGAAAAAATAACTAAAATTATTCTTTACCCTGTTTATAAGGTTTATGAAAAAGTCTTGTGGGATGAAATAAAAGACGGGCCTTTTCCACAACACGTGGGAATCATTCCTGACGGAAATAGAAGATGGGCTAGAGCAAATAACCTTAGCATAAATGACGCATACTACAATGGTTACAAAAAGTTAAAACAAGTTCTGCTTTGGCTTTTAGAAATGGGAATAAAGAATATAACAGTTTTTGCATTATCTACGGAAAATTGTGATAAAAGAACTAATCTCGAGTTAACTACTATATTTAATTACATCAAGGCAGGATTAGAAGAATTACTTTATGGGGATATAATTTATAAATATGAAGTCAAAGTAAGAGCAATAGGATTATTACATAAACTTCCACCAGATCTAATAGATATTATAAACCAATTAAGCAGTAAGACAGAGAACTTTAATAAGAGAAAACTTACTTTAGCCATTTGCTATGGTGGAAGACAAGAGATTATTGATGCAACAAAGAAAATAATTGTCGATTATCAAAAAGGTAAAATAAAATTAAATGAAATTAATGAGAATTTATTCAGACAATATCTTTATGATAAGGAATTAGAAGACATTGATCTAGTCATACGCTCTTCTGGAGAAGTAAGGATAAGTAACTTTCTCTTATGGCATATTGCATATTCAGAGTTATTTTTTGTAGATACTTATTGGCCAGATTTCAGAAAAATAGACTTATGGAGAGCAATTAGGTCCTATCAAAAGAGAAAAAGAAACTTTGGAGCTTAAATTTATAAGCTTCATTCTTAAATAACTTTCGTATGGGATATTTCCAAGGGAATGATTTTAGGAAAATAACTGGAGGAAAAAAAGGAAAGCATAGAGATAAAAGGAAATTTGAATTAGGTTCACCACCTACAGAAACGAAGTTAAGTAATGAGCAAGTCATTGAGAAAGAAAGAGTAATGGGTGGAAATGAAAAGATTAGAATAAAATATGCAGCTTTTGCTAATGTATATGATCCTCAAGAAAAAGTAAGTAAAAAAACTAAAATCATATCAGTTCTTCAAACCCCTGCAAACAGAGAATATGCTAGAAGAGGAATTATAGTTAAAGGAACAATAATTCAAACAGAATTGGGCAAAGCTAAAGTCACTTCAAGGCCAGGTCAGGATGGTACAATAAATGCTGTACTGATTAGAGAATGAGCCTAAGAGATTATAAAGATGAAAAAATCGCTATCTGGCTAGCTTATTTTTTAGCAAGTAGTAGAAGATATGGAAGAAAAATTAGAAGAATTGAAGGAAAGAAAATTGATTTTGATACACTAGTTTCTATTTGTAAAAAGCTTGGTTTAGATCCTATCCCTTTCCCTGATAAAATTCATCCGGCATCAGGTATAGCTGGACTAGTTATGGTAAATAAAAATGAAGGAAAATATAAGATTATTAAAAAAATCTTAGAGGAGATAAATAAATAATACGCGGGCCCGCCGGGATTTGAACCCGGGACCTACGGGTATCTCCTCTACCTCTTATTTACGTTAAGAGCCCGCCGCTCTACCTGGCTGAGCTACGGGCCCACAGAAAAAGAGTAATCTAAGAAGTATTTAAAGTTGTTTTAGGTTTTTTACGATTAAACATATTATAAAATAAACCATAAGGAAAGGAAAGAGCTAGAGCTAAGCCTGGGATTAAGTTAAGTAAATATTTCTTTAATCCACCATAATAATAAATTCCATAACCCACAAGTGGAATATAAAGTATTCCTACATATGGAAAGATTGATGTCAGTATTGCTAATATGTAATAGCTACCATAATAAGAATAACCAGTTAGAAAAGTTATGTTGGATAAACCGTCAAAAAGTAGCATTATATCGTATTTACTTCTCCATAAATTTCTTCTTGCCTCTTTTAATGAAGAATGAAAATCCAACCTAGCATGAACTTTGTTTAAATGTAAACATCTTCCTTCAGACGGTTCTGCATTATACCCTAGTTTTCTTAGTTTTGCATAAAGCCATACATCCTCATCTCTCTCATATCTCTCATCAAATCCACCTATGTTTTTAACAATTTCAGCATCGAGACCAGCGCATCCAAGGTTAGGATTGTGTTCTCCAACATTTATTGGTTTTTTCACTTCATCTTCTGAATAGGCATAGTGCATCCATGTAAATGCCACATTGTTTTTAAGTTTATTTTCTATTACTTTAGCATAACCTTCAAAGATTATTACATCACTATCAAGAAAGATTACATATTTTTCATCAGCTAAGGATAACATTTTGTTCCTTAATCTTGACATATTAACTTTCGTCATTCTTCTATCTTTAATATGGATAAGTTTACTAGATGAAATTAAGTTAAAGAACTTATTAATATCTTCTCTTTCACTATTATCATAAATTATTACTTTGTTTACATCTTGTGATAAGGCAGATTTAACTGATTTTTCTATCCACTCTATTTTATCACTAGGACCAACTGGTATAATAATTTCCATTAAGTTAATGAATAATAATGAAGGAAATAAAGGTAGCCGTAATAGCTCACGGCTTAGGAATGAGTAGAGGTTATAGTGGTGAAGGAAATGTCTATTACACGGTTTTTGAGATGTTAAAGGAAAGAAATATTGATTTTGTTGCTGTGAGTTTTTCTAAGCCTTATGATATTTCTATTCCTTCTATTTATTCGATTCCTTTCCACTTGACTAGATTCGATAAATATCAGAGACTTCTTGTTTATTTTTCGGCTAAAAAAGTAAAGCCAAAATTGTTCTTTAACGCATCTGGAATTCTTATTCCTTTGTCAAAAATAGCTCCTCATATAGTCTATGCAGGTGCGCCAGCAATTTCCTCTGTTCCTAGTAAGTACACACGGTCTCTATTTTGGAAACTTTATCTTTTGCCGTTCAAAGCAATTCTATCAAACATAAAGGATGAAGCAAAAAGAGCTAAAATCATTGCTAACTCATTTTATTCAGCTAAAGCCATTGCAGAAACTTTTGAAATTACTCAACCACAAGTAATATACCCGCCAGTAGATGTTGAATTTTTTTCAAAGGCTTACCATTTAGGATATAGAGAAAATATGTTCGTGACAATCGCTAGATTTGAAAGGGGAAAGATGATTGAAAACTCTTTAATTTTTTCGTCTATGAGTGGAATTAAAGGAGTTATAATTGGTAATTTGAATGATAGAAAATACTTTAACGAGTTAAGCAAACTTAAAGAGAAATTAAAGGTTGACGTAAAATTCTTGCCTAATTTACCAAGGGAAGAAGTTTTAAAGTATTTATCAAAGGCTAAAATTTATTTTCACCCTACTATAGGTGAACATTTTGGTATTCCTATTGTTGAAGCTATGGCTTCTGGTGTAATTCCTATTGTTCCTAAGGAGAGTGGAAGTAGTGAATTAGTTCCGGATTTTTCTTATCAAAATATTGAAGATGCAGTTAGGATAGCAAAGGATATACTTGTAAAAGATGTCTCAAATTTAAGTAAAGAAATGCATGAGATGGCTATGTCATTTCATAAAAACGTATTTAAGAAAAAAATACACGAGGTTATAAGTAATTATTTAATGTAACCATAATAATCTATACTCATGATTTATATAATAACTGGTGGTGCTGGGTATATTGGAAGTCATTTAACTGATTATCTTGTGGATAAAGGAGAAGTAATAGTTATTGATGATTTCTCTTACGGAAAATATATAAATGAGAAAGCCCTTTATGAGAAAATTGACTTAAGAAGGCATAATGATTTAAAGATACCTAAGGATTCAATTATTTTTCATTTAGCTGCTAATCCTGATGTAAGGACTTCTATGATTGATGTTGAAGAACATTTTGAAAGAGATGTTAAAGTTACTTTAAATGTATTAGAAATTGCTAGAAAAAATGATGCAAAAAAAGTGATTTTTGCATCATCCTCTACAGTTTATGGAGAGACTGATAAAATACCAACTCCAGAGAATGCAGAACTAAAGCCTATATCTAATTATGGCTTATATAAACTTCTTGGAGAACAAATGGTTGAATATTATTCGAGAGTTTATGGTATAACTGGTATTTCTGTTCGTTTAGCTAACGTAACTGGTGGAAGAGTTTCTCATGGAGTTATTTATGATTTTGTGCATAAACTATTAAAAAATAACAAAAAATTAGAAATACTAGGTAATGGAAAACAAAAGAAAAGTTATGTTTACATTTCTGATACAGTTGAGGGTTTTATTCTACTATCTGAAAAGGTTAATAGAGGATACGAGGTTTATAACCTAGGTAATGAAGATTGGATAACAGTAGATGAAATCGCAAAGATCGTAGAGGAAGAAATGAATGTTTCACCAGAACATATATACATTGACTCTGGTGATGGAAGGGGCTGGATAGGTGACGTTAGATTTATGTTATTGGACATAAAGAAAATTAAGGAATTAGGATGGAAACCTAAATATAGTTCAAGAGATGCTGTAAAACAAGCTGTGAGGGATTTATTAAATGGATTACGTAAAAATTAGATTATTAGGTTTAGGTTTGTTAATTCTTTCAGCCTTAGTTATTATTCTTGCCTTTGAGATAATATTTATAGGCTTACAGATAAAGTTAGGAAACATTAACATATCTGATTATTTTATTAAAGTTCTTAATTTCTTGATTATTTTAGGAGTTTTCGGATATTTAGGTTATGTTGGTTATGTGATGCTTAGTACTGGTAAAAGAAAATAGTTTAATTTAAATATTAGTCCTATTATTGATTTTTGTGGGCCCGTAGCTCAGCCAGGTAGAGCGGCGGGCTTTTAACCGCGCTGGGTCGCGGAAAGCGACCCGTAGGTCCCGGGTTCAAATCCCGGCGGGCCCGCGTATTTTATTCTCTTCCAGATTCATAACACATCTCCATAACACAATTAAGAGTCTTTTTGTATAGATCTTCTTCACTTTCATTCCAGTCATATTCATCTAGACATTTGTAAATCCAATCATAGTTTAAACATCTATATAGTTTATCCTTCTGTATTGTTTCCCAAATTTTTTTGGCTACATTATTAGCTTTTTCAGCATACGGTTTAGCTTCTTCAGCTATCTTATCTGGATGTTGTAACCAGTTTTCTACATATTCTACAGCCGTCTCAGCTATTTGGGCTGGGAAACCTAAATATATTAGCTTATTCTTAGCTTTTTTCGCGTTATTTACAGCTGTTAATTGTATATTAAAAGGTTCATTAATACCAAGTAATGATACGTAATCGTTAATACATGCATCAGTATATTTACTACATTTTGGTGAAGGATAAACACCAATAATACCAGAAGTATTTCCATTCGGATTATCATACTTTATTATCTCACCCACAAAACCTAACAATACTAATCCTTCACAACTATCACAGCAATTAACGTTAGAAAATATTGGTGCACCGATTGAAGTCTCATTTAAAGATATATACTTATTATTGTTCATATTATCTTCATACCATTTACATATTCCCTTATTAGGAATTTTCTGTCTACATAACCATGCCATGTCTGCATAAGTATTGTATGGTAAAATCATGATTCCCTTAATTCTTGGATTACTAAGTAATTGATTTATATTAGCTATATTATTAGCCTTAGCATAACATGTAATATTATTTAATGAGGATACCATACCAGCAAGTAAGGTTGGTGGTTTGCTAGATAAACCTACTAATTCATGCCTATAAAATAAAGATTCTAGTTGTAGTTGACCATGCCTTTTTATAAATGGATCGCCAGCATAACCTATAATAACCCATTGTAATGTTGATAATAATCCAGCTACTGTAGTCTTACTATTTAGTAATTCATCAAGTCCTATGGGTATATCTGCTGGTTGGCCATTTTGACTACACCAATAGAGTAATGGCGGATTTATAAAATTCTCAATATCTTTTTCTTTATATAGGGGTATTACACCGACTTTGACATTATTTTCCTTATACCATTTAAGCGTGTCTGAGTATATTTTAGTTGAGGCAAGAGAACCAGCTTGGCTAACGTAAAAATTGCCAGCCCTCCACCTCTCACTTATACCACCTATATAATAGTAGTTTCCTTCTACTGTTCTTATTAATACTCCTTGTCTAATAACTTGATATACATCATCTGTATCTGGAGCCACTCTTTCAGAAACTCCTAATGCTGGCATTATTGCGTAAGCGTTAGGATCGTGATTTCTCAGTAATTCATAAGCTTTAGATAAGCCTCTGCCAAAACATATTCTACAATATTCTTCAAAACTTACAACCTGAAGTATTTCTAATTGAGTTATAATATCTCCTACAACTTCCGACGTTTGATCAGCTATGTATATATATGCGTCTAAATCTTCTTTACTAAGATCTTGTACATCTTCTTCTTTTCCAATTAATACTTCTTCTTGTTGTTCTTGTTCACTCATTTTATCACCAATTAAGAAATTAAGTATATATAATGCACTGAGTTGAATAAAACTTTTCTAGTATTTATAGTATAAGAAGAGATTTGATTAGTAAATAGTAGTTCAAAATAAAAAAAAAAGAAGTAACATTTAATCTTAATTTTATATTTTCTAAGTCTCTATATATTATTTATATTTTCTTTATTAAAATTCTGATGAGACTATTTTATTTAATAAAAAGAAATAACATTTAACAGATCCTACCGCATAGCGTTCAGTAATAAATCTTTCGGTCAAAAAATTTTTCATACTTATATAAGCGTCGTTACTTAAGCATTAAATTAACATATTTATGCTCTCTATATGAAGATTGATTGAAAGAAAAGATTTATTATAATTATGTTGCAAAATATCCTAGAAATAATTTATACCTTCATGACGACACTATGAGTATGTCCAACAATTTCTCTCACCTTTTATAAACGGTAAGATTGAATTCACCGAACAAGCTTATTTTGCCTGAATTCCAAGGAAGTCTATCACTGAAATTCTGTGCTTTATACTTCTAAATACTTATTCTATCAAGATACGCTTCTGTTAACATGAAGAAGGAGATAAAGCCAGCATTAACACAAGTAGTACATTAACACATTCACTAGTAAAATCAAGTGCATAATAACTAGAATTTGTAAGATTATTCAATCTCCTCCAGTAGTAACGTATTTTTCGGAATATTCAAGAATAAGTAGCAAAAACCTTAGCAATATCCCAAAATTTAAGAGAAAAAGACTTTTATAACTTGGAACGGGGAAACATTAACCTTATGTATTGCTTTACCCAAGTAATCCCTCCTGTCTCTCTATAATGTATTACCAAATTCATCTAGTTCAAATTAAAAATATCGTAAGCTACTCTTTACCGAGTTATGAAAAAATATATTAACTTTTTCTTTTTTATAGTTAATCACGTGAAGTTTATATTTATAATTGGATTAATAATTTATTCGTTAACTTTTATAGTTCTCTGGTTTTATTTCCCCTTTTTATTTTTTCTTCTTTTTCTAATGGCATTATTATCTTTAGTCCCGCTGAAGGTTGTTTATGGGAAGCTTCAGAAGATATTTAATATTGATGGTATAGACGTTTATGTTGCTAAACTCCGTTATGTTAATGCTTATGCAATTAAGAGGTCTGTAATATTAGAGAATAGAATTCTTCGTGATTACGACATTTATAATTATGTCTTATATCATGAGATTGGCCATGCGAAAAATTATACTAACTGGAGGTATGTTAATACTCTTTCTGGTATATCCTTAGTATTAGGTTTACTTTCAGAAAATGAACTTGCTAAAATTACAAAACATCCTTATTTGTATAAACTTCATGTTCTTTTTAGTTTTCTTCTCTTTTATGTGTTTGTAATATCTTTGTTTCTTTTATTCATTTCTCTTAATCAGAATTACACTTTGACCCTTATTGTAGTTCTGTTTTTCTCCCTTCCATTTATTTTTTCCTTTGCATTTTTTAGTAATGGTAAATCTTTACAAACTTTCTTTTTTCTATTTATGTTTTTCTTATTAATTTCTGCAATAAGTGAGCCTATCCCTTTTGCTTTTCTTTATCTTTCATTTTATTACTACTTAATTTCTAGGGGCGTGGAAGAAATTATGGCCGATCTTTACTCAATAAGTGTTGAAAAAGAGATTTCATTGAATGGTGCTGTTAAATTTCTTAAGATTACACCGGGTCTAAGTGTTTATGCTAAGCTCATCTATTTTATTATTCCATTTTCTACTCATCCGCCTCGTGAGGTTAGAGTGTGGTTAATGACAAAAAGGTTAGCAAAAATAAAGAATGATAAGAATGTTTAAGTCCTTTAATTTTCCTTGTGAGTTTTATTATAATTATTCTCACTATTTCTCTGAGTGTGTTCATATTGTCATCTTTTAGGTATAAATTATTTACATAATTTTCCCTATAGAATTTAGCCTTCATATACAGAATACAAGCATCTTAATTTTATACCGACAGGACGACAATATGGAAATATAAGTTGTAGTCATCAGTTACCCAAGTACCCTTCTCACTGTCTAAGCTCATTAAATGTCCTCTCATCATGATCCCCCACGGAAAAAGAAACATACATACCCTTACTAGAAAATAAAAAACCAGTAAAAACTTACTTGTAGAAGGCTTCTTTATTCCTCTTCAAGTAAGTCCACATCTCACCAACAACATCCCTAGCCTTACTCCAAAGATCAACCAGTTTCTCATACTTCCTCTTACCATACCTCTTAATCCACGTAAAAACAGTACCCAAAGGTACATTCAAAACTCTAGAAATAATCATACTCATACCATTAGCATACATTTCTAATCTAAAGCTTTTTCCTCACACTCTTATCATAACGATGCTTAGAACCCTCAATAAACCTCATACCACAACTCCTACAAAGAAACTCCTACTTACCCTTCTTAACAACATGATTACTACCACAAGAAGGACAAGTAATATCCCTATAAACAAGCTTCCTACCCATAAGTAATACTCATTATACAAATAATTATAACTTCATGACGACGCTATGGACATACTCTGTAGTTTAATGATAACGCAATGTATAAGATCTAATGCTACGTATCTAATGTCATTCTCTAAATCAGCATTATTTTAATCAATCAATCTTTTCAAAATCTTTATCTTTAGTCAGTATAGGAAGTCCCATTTTTGGCGGGAGAAGATATTAAAATATCTACGAGATTTATGAATTTTCCATCCTCTTTTAACTTCTTATATATTCTAGAGGATTAATCCATTAATTCGAGTGAAGGGTATAATCTTAAACAGCCTTATAAAATCCAATTATTACATCTTCCTTAACTCTTCCAGACAGAAGTTCAAATACTGATAGAGAGCTTATGTATATCTCGTCTGCTTCCTCTACTATTTCCTTTATCTTCTCATTTCTTCTTAAATATTCAATAAGAGCTGATGTCTCTACTAAAAGCTTCATTTAGCTCTTTCCTCAAATCTTCTACGTTTTTCTCTAATATTTTTGCTTCATTTTCATCTAAAATTCCGAAAGATTTCTTATCTTTTATTTCTTATACTCTTAGACTCTTCTATTAATTTATCTATTATTTCACTAAAACTCTATCTCCTTTTATTTCTCTAACTTTTTATAAACGTCGTCTCTAATCATAATTGTTTTCATATATCCTACATAGTAATAAGTATTAATCGCTAACCTTAAATATCTCCTTCTTCTTAATTCTAACTACAGATGCCGCGGTAGTATAGCCCGGTCAAGCGCGTGCACCGAAAGTATGCAGGCCTTTCGAGCCTGTGACCCGGGTTCAAATCCCGGCCGCGGCACTGAAGGGGGAACACCCCCTTCAACTCCCAATTTCAATTTTTCGTAAGTTTCTACAATCTTATCTAAAGGACCAACATAATGTTCCTTTATCTCACCGTTTATCGTTTCCAACTTATAGACATAATACCGCCCTTTTCTTTCCCTTATTATCACATCACCATATTTGTATCTAGTCTTTTCTTTCGTCATTTTATCGCCCTAAATAACGATTGCCAATTTTGATTTATAAGCAATTGGCAAGCGTTAATTTTTGCCTAAACTATTGAAAGAGAAAATATTATGTTGTCTCAAGGAAGTAATGCTAAGTAAATAGTTAATTTCACAATTAGGTCGATTTATTTGAATTCGGTTTAGAAATAGTATTGGTACATTTAGTGAGTAATTGATTTCTTATATTAGCTAGTTTTAGTTCCTTCTTCGATGAGTTTTAAAACTAAAGAGAGAACAGTCTTAGTTTGGGATAAGTATATTTCAGCATCATATTTGGTATAAAGTAGCTCTGGTGGTATATTTCTTTCTTCATCACCATACATAGAGAATTCTCTCTCCTCTCTTAAAATTTTCTTGATATTGATGCCAATTCATCATTGTGAGCTCTAAACCATTCTGGGAATTTTTCACTTTCTTTTCTTAATATTGGCCCTACATCATGAGGTTCTATACCTACGAACCTAAGTGAAGCTTTTAGTAAAAGTTCAACAGCTTCTTGGCATTGTCTAACCACATAAGGATAATTACCTTTTTTCAAAGCCTCTTCTGCATGTTCAATTCTTTCTTTAGCTTGATTAATATAAGATCTAATCATATCTAGGTTATTCAATCTCAATCACGTCCCCAAATTTATAATTTGGCTTCAGATCCCAATACCATGCTCTATCGCTCAGCCAAACTCTTTTAGCTCCTAATTTTCTAAGCTCTTCAGAAATTCTATTTAACACTTTTTCCATGAAATTATCCTTATCATAAATAATTACAGCATCCTCAATCATATCTAGATAAAGGGGAGTAAAATGAATTGCTTCGTCTTTACTTTTAGTTATTGGCGATAAAGTTATATAGTATCCTTGATCTATGAGAGAGAAGTAAAGAATCAACAAGATCATAAGCTTTGTTAAATATTATCAAGCCTTTCAGGTCTATTCAATGGTAAAGATTCAAAGACAACTAATAAGTCAATATCACTGTCTTTTCTAGGATTTCCTCTTGCTACGCTTCCGTAAATTAAGAGAGAGACTAAGTTACTACCATAAAGGGATAAAAGTGCATCAAGTAATTTTTTACAACTTCATCATAGGGCTTTGGTAAGTTTTCAATTCCTTTTTTCACAATTGAGAACTGGAAAGAAAAAGATAAAAACCTATTTTAGTTTCTTATGTTTACATCTCTGGAAATTAACTATAAATAGATATTTTTCATTTATTATTTACGATTATATAACTTCTTTTTTCTTTTTCTTTTAAGTTTATGTTTGTTGAGAAATTCTAAAATAGGATGTTGTAAATACTAGCTTTTTTCCTAAAAATGTATGAAATTATACTAATCACAGTTTAAGTCATTTACTTACATAGATAAAATTTAGATCATGTAAATTGAGCGTTTAATAAATCTTTAGGTTAAAAATTTTGCATACTTATATAACTGAGTAATCGTCAAGGTATAAAATTAAGATATATATAAAGGTTGAAAGGAAAGATTTATACGCAAGTGCAAGAAAGGCGTAATTCATAGAGAAGTTATAGAAAGAATTTATTATCATAACGATATAATATATATACTAAATATACTTATTTTTAAGTTTTAGTATAAGTTTTAAATAATTTATAATTTGATTTAGAATTAAGAGAAAAAATTTATGGTGGTTTTACGTCTATTGCTGCTACTGGGCAAACATTTACACATGCCATGCAGAATATACAGGCTTGTTCATTTACTGGATCTGCCTTCTTCTCAGATGCTGGATGTCCGGGTGTATCATACCATTGGAATACATTTACTGGACAGGCATTTATGCATGAACCATCAGCAATACATAAGTCAAAATCTACACCAACAATAGTACCATGTATTCCCAAAACCTTCGGAGGCTCAACAGGACCATATACTTTATGTCCAGAATGTTCTCCTACAACCTGCCTATTAGTTCTGTAGTTCGGATCGATACCCATACAAATCCCCAATTACTAAATAGCATTAGTTTAAAATATTTTAATCCCCTAATATGTTCGGGATGTTACTTCACGTAACTTTAAAAACTCCTTTAGAGGATTGGATTTCTATAAATGACTGGTATAATAGTTCTGTTACAATTCTTGATATAAGGCAGGATAGAGAAGGATATAGAATTTTAGTTGAATATAAAGGAAAAGAAAAGCAGTTTCTTTCGTCTTTCACTAGGGTTTCTAAGAACAGTTATCTAGGTACAATGCAAGTTAATTCAAAGATTATTTCGATTCTTTCAAAATATACTATAACTCAAGGGAACATTTTGCCTGACTCAATAGTTTGGACTGTTATAGTTGATGGTTATCAAGAATTAAAGAGGCTATTGAAGGAGTTTGTTGACATGAAGATCGATGTAAAAGTACTAAAGGTTGTTAAAGCTAAAACAGATTCTATTGTAACAGCGAGGCAAGAACAAATAGTTAAAATTGCTCTTGAAGCTGGTTTTTACGATTTTCCCAGAAGGATTACTTTAACTCAATTAGCTGAGAAGTTAAATATTAGCTCTTCTACTTTAGCTGAAATTTTAAGGAGAGCTGAAAAGAACATTATTGAGGCTTACTTTAAGGAGAGAGGATTATGAAGCATGGAGGAGTTAAATGGGATAAAGAAGGTCCAGAAAGTATTAATGACTTTAGTGTTAATCTTAATCCTTTGGGGAGTTTGCCTATAATTGAAGAGCTAATACGTGAAGCCATACATAAAAAAGTTTACAAATATTATCCTCCAGAGGATTATAGGAAATTAAAGGAGTTTATAGCAGAGCTTTATAATATCGATATAGACTTAATTGGAGTCTTCAATGGTTCTTCTGAAGCTATTAAGTTGATTGACAAAAAATGTAATGTACCGGAACCAAATTTTTCTGAATATAAAAGAGGGTCAAGCTATTTCGCTATTGAAAAAGGTAATACATTTGAGTACTTCTTATCTGGAGATTGTGTTATAACTAGTAATCCAGTTAATCCTACTGGAAGTTTTATAAAAGAGAATGAAATCTTAAATTTTCTATCTTTAGGAAGGGAATTGATACTAGACGAATCCTTTATCGATATTAGTCTTGTTTCTAGTTCTATTAAATATACAAGAGATTACGCTAATCTTTTAATTATATCTTCATTTACAAAATCTCTTTCAATACCCGGTTTAAGATTAGGGTTTACAATAGGCAAGGAATCAATAAAGTTAGAGGAAAAAGCACCTCCATGGAGGATAAATAGCGTTGTATACTACGTATTCACTAATTTGAATCCTAAGGAAGTTAAAGATTTTCTAAAAAAATCTAGGAAAGAAGTCAAACGACTTATAGATGATCTCAAAAATGTTAAAGTTAAGTTTAAAATTTATGATACTGTTGCACCATATTTTCTTGTTGAATTTCCTATATCGGCAAGTAAGGTAAATCAAATTCTTAGGAAGTATGGATATCAGATAAGGGAGCCTTATGGTTTCTTAGGTTTAAGAGAAACTCATGGTAGAATTTCTTTAAAAAATGATTTTAAAGACTTATTATTACTGATTGATAAGATTCTCGAGTGCGAAAAACTTTATTAATCATTACTTTTTAGTAGTTATTTGTGTTAGAAAAAGTTATAAAATATACTATTGTTGGTGGCTTAGGTACTATAGTTAATGAAGGAGTATTATTGTTAACTAAGGCTTATATACCTATTGCTATATCTTTGGCTTTAGCTATTGAAGTCTCAATACTTTTCAACTTTATACTTAATGATGTATGGACTTTCCGTGAAATGAGAAAAGGAAAGATTGTAACTAGAATGTGGAAATTTCACGTGTCTTCTTTAGTAGGTGGTATAGTTCAATATGTAATAGTTATAGGGCTAGTTGTATTACTAATTCATTATGGTAATATTACTCAATTACTCTTCCTATTATTTTTCTCAACTTTACATTTATCCTCAATTTATCTAGCAGCAATTAACTTCCTAGGAATAATTGGAGGCTTTGGGGTTAGATTTGTCTTAAGTATAAAATACGTTTGGGGTTAGATTAAGGTTTTACAGTATAATAAATTCTCTTCTTTCCTTTTCCCCTATTTTCAACCTTTATTGGAACTATTTCCCCTATTTCAGAAGTGTTAGAGACATGTGGTCCTCCATCTGCTTGGATATCAATTCCTTCTATTTCGACAATTCTCCATAAGTCAATATTTGGTGGCATCTTC
Source organism: Sulfurisphaera javensis (assembly GCF_041154675.1). Taxonomy (NCBI): domain Archaea; kingdom Thermoproteati; phylum Thermoproteota; class Thermoprotei; order Sulfolobales; family Sulfolobaceae; genus Sulfurisphaera; species Sulfurisphaera javensis. The sequence goes on along the minus strand of NZ_AP031322.1, from coordinate 1,060,967 downwards.
TCAGCTAACTTCACAATTCCAGGTATTTTTAATGCTTCTTCTCTTTTTAAAAAGTATATTTTCACTGGTATACTCTTTTTAGCGATTTCGTTAGCCTCTTTCACTATCTCAAGAAGCTTGTTTTTATCATCAACGTCAAAGTCATCTTTGGCATACTCTGGCGAAATATTTCCTCCAGTTACTTTAGCATTATACTTAGAATACGCTATTGAAGCTATTATGTGAGAGGCTGTATGTAATCTCATCATTTTATATCTTCTTCCCCAATCTATTATTCCAGTAATCTCATCACCAACTTTGAATGGAATTGATGAGACTTCATGAGCAACATCGTTGTCAACTTCTTTTACGTTTGTAACTTCTACTTTTCCACCATTAAATGATAAGAAACCTTTATCATTTTCTACTCCTCCGCCACCAGGGTAGAAGGCTGTCTTATCAAGGAATACGAGATTTCCTTCAATCTTGGTTATTTTTGCTTTAAATTCCTTAATATAACAATCAGTTAAGTATAACTTTTCAACCATACTATAATATTTCATAAGGATTTTTTAAGCGTAATTATGTAAGTACCAAAATTCTCAGAAAATGATACTGAGTTAGGATCAACTTGACTTGGTAATTTGATTACTTTTATTACGTTATTATTCTCTTTATCGAAAAGATAAATCCCTTGATTATCAGCCTTAACTAATAAGTTTTCTGTTTTTATGTTCCTTCCTCTAAGGTCAACTAATACTTTTAAAAGGTTATCAGTAATAAGTATATCAACATCTGGATCTTCACTAAAGGTTGGCATACTAAATATTTTATTGGTTACCCTTATTTTTAAACCTATATTACGGGTAAAACCGCTTTATAAGACTAACGTGCCAAGATATAAATTGCCCATGTTAGGAAAAGAAGACTTCCAAAAGATATGGGCTGGAAACGAAAAAGTAAAAATACCAAAGAGTAAAGAGCCCTTAAAATATAGGTTAATTCAAGCTCAATATAAGATTAGGTCAATGATAAGTAGATTAGACTCTTACATTGCTAAAATGCAAGAAAGAGATAGGACATTGTTCGAAAGAGTTGTAGAGGCACAAATGAGTAAAGATCATACAAGAGCAGCAATGTATGCTAATGAAGTTGCTGAAATAAGAAAAATAACTAAGCAGTTAATAACTACACAGATTGCATTAGAGCAAGTAGAATTAAGACTTGAAACTGTTGGTGAATTAGGTGACATTTACGTAAACTTAATACCAGTAATGGGAGTAATTAGTGAGTTAAAGACTGCACTAAAGGGAGTAATGCCAGAATTATCAATTGAACTTGGTGAATTAGGTGATAGTTTACAAGAAGTTGTAATAGAAGCTGGAGAATTCAGTGGTGTTGGAGGAGTGGGTGTAACATCTTCTCCAGAAGCAAGAAAGATCTTAGAAGAAGCATCAATGATAGCAGAACAGAAGATGAAGGAGCAATTCCCAGAGCTACCAGCTGGAGGATTGGCCTCCTCTCAAAAATCATAAACTTTCTTCCCACATTTTTAAATTTCTCATTTTTCTTTTTTATATTATGGCTCAAGATTTTAATGTAACTCCTTGGGAAGTAAAAGGAAAAGTTGATTATGATAAGCTAATTGTCCAATTTGGTACTCAAAAAATAACTCCAGAATTAAAGGAGAAAATAAAGAACTTAATACATGATGAATTACATGTTATGTTAAGAAGGGATGTTTTCTTCTCTCATAGAGATTTAGATCTAATTTTGAAAGATTATCAGGAAGGAAAAGGATTCTTTTTATATACTGGTAGAGCCCCTTCATTAGGTATGCATATCGGTCATCTTATTCCTTTTATTTTCACAAAATGGTTACAAGATAAATTTAATGTGAATTTATATATAGAAGTTACTGATGATGAAAAATTCATGAGAAACCCAGAATATACATTGGATCAAACTAGGCAATGGGCTTATGATAACATTTTAGATATAATAGCAGTAGGATTTAACCCAGACAAAACCTTCATTTTTCAAGATACTGAATACATAAGAAATATGTATCCTATAGCTATAAAAATTGCTAAAAAATTAACTTTTTCAGAAGTGAGAGCTACTTTTGGTTTAGATACTTCTTCAAATATAGGAATTATATGGTATCCAGCATTACAAATAGCTCCAACTATGTTTGAAAAGAAAAGATGTTTAATACCAGCTGGTATTGATCAAGATCCCTATTGGAGGCTACAAAGGGATATTGCTGAAAGCCTTGGATATTACAAAGCAGCACAAATTCATAGCAAATTTATTCCTCCTTTAACTGGCCCAGAGGGTAAAATGAGCTCTTCGCAACCGGAGACTGCAATATATTTAACTGATGATCCGAAGACTGTTGAAAGGAAAATAATGAAGTATGCTTTTTCTGGCGGTCAACCCACAATAGAGTTACACAGAAAATATGGTGGAAACCCAGATATTGATGTGTCTTTTCAATGGTTATATATGTTCTTCGAGCCAGATGATAATAAAATAAAGAAGATAGAAGAGGACTATAGATCCGGTGCACTATTGAGTGGAGAGTTAAAGCAAATACTAATTGAAAAACTTAATGACTTCCTTGAACAACATAGGCAAAAAAGAGAAGAGGCAAAGAAATTGGTTAATGTCTTTAAATACGAGGGAGAATTAGCTAGGGAGATGTGGAAGAAGATTCACGAATAGCTTTATATTTTTTGAGATAATAAACTATCAGATTCGTAGATCTGTTTAATTTCTTTGCGATTTCGTAGATTGATTTATTTTCTCTATACATTCTCAGGATTTCTTCTATTTCTTCTTTGGTAATTCTTTTTATTCTTTTACCTAAGTTATGTTCTTTTAAGATTCTGAGTACTGTAGTTTCATTCATGTTTAGTTCTTTGCTGATTTTTCTTGCACTATATCCTTGTTTTGCTAGTTCTATTATTTTTTCCACAGTTTCCTTTGGGACTTTATTTCTCATCCTTACTCCCTCTTTAATTAATATATTCCTCACTTTTCCGTAACTCATCTTTAACTCATTTGAGATTTCTCTGATAGTACGGCCGGAATTATACATTTCGACAATTCTTTCTATAACTTCTTTTTCAGTCACATTTTAAAATCACTTAAAGCTTAAAAATAAACTTTTTTCCATATTCAGTTATGATAAAGATTGGAACTTGTGGATTTACTTATAAGCATTTCAATTATTTTGATGTTGTTGAAGTTCAACAAACTTTTTATGATGTTGTAAGTGAAGAGACATTAAATAAATGGAGAAAACAAGGCAAAAATATAGAATTTACTATAAAAGCTTTACAAGTTATAACTCATGAATATAACAGAACTACATATAAGAAGATGAAGAGCGATTTTGGTAATAAAGAGAATTTCGGTTTTTTCAAACCAACGAAAGAGGTTTTTGAAGCTTACGAAGTCACCTTAAAAGAAGCAAAAATACTTAACGCTAAAGTTATAATATTTCAAACCCCTTCTTCCTTTTTGCCTACTGAAGAAAATGTAAAAAATTTGAAAAATTTCTTTAGCTCTACTGATCCTTCCTTCATTTACGGTTGGGAGCCTCGAGGAGAGGAATGGTATAAGGGTGATTTGTTATCAAAAATATTTAGTGAATTAAATATTATTCATGTTGTTGATCCTTTTAGACATATCTCACTTACTAAAAAGAAATATTATAGGCTTCATGGAATAGGAAAAGGTGAAGTGAACTACTCATATAAATATACTGATGAAGATCTGAAAAAACTAGCTGAAATTGTAATGCAAGAAAAAGAAGATGTATATGTTTTATTTAACAATATCTACTCTTTTGACGATGCCTTAAGATTTAAAAAATTGATAAAAGACTTAAATATGCAATGAATATTTTTTATGATTATGCACTTGGTATAATAATGGGGTTATCAATAGCTGCTCCTCCTGGTCCAATTAATGCAATGATGGCTCATGAGTCAGTAAAGTCATCTTTTCATGGAACTGCAGTTGGAGCTGGAGCAATGACAGCTGATTTTATATTTTTCTGGGTATCTCTCTTTTTTAAAAGTTTAATTCCTCAATCTATTTTAGTAATATTCTATTTTATAGGAGGAGCTTATATGTTATATTTGGCTTATGGTGTTTTAAAGATTAAAGGATTTAAAACTACTATTAAGGGGAGTTATATAAAAGGACTAACTACTGCTTTAGTAAATCCATATCAGATTAGTTGGTGGATAGCTTTTGGAATTCCTATGCTTCAACAGTTTTCGATTTTTATAGCTCCAGGATTCTTTACTGGAATAATAATTTGGATATTTTTATTTCCAAAGTTAATTAATAAAATTGGAGAGAATTACGTAGTTGCTGTTAAAATGTTCTCATTCGTAGTGCTTTTAGCTTTCGGTATTTATATATTATACCAAGGTATTCATGCAATCAAAATCTGAAATAAGGGAAAAGATTTGGAAATTACTTGAAGAAACCAATATTGCTTCTTTTCCTAGACCTGTTTTTAGTAGAATTCCTAACTTTAAAGGAGCAGATGAAGCTGCAAGAAAACTAGCCGAGACTAAAGAATTTACAAAGGCAAAAATAGTTAAAGTAAATCCAGATTCTCCTCAAAGACCAGTCAGAGAGTTAGTATTAAAGAGTGGTAAGTTACTTATTGTTCCAACCCCTAGGTTAAAAGGAGAATTTTATTTGTTAGATCCTAATAAAATTGACAACATTAAAGACGCAACAAAAATAAGTGGATTTTTCAAGTACGGAGAAGTTGTCGACTTATACTCTATACCAAAAGTTGATTTGATAGTTGCTGGATCTGTAGCAGTTACTTTAACTGGGGATAGAGTTGGAAAGGGGGAAGGATATAGTGAATTAGAGTTTGCTATATTAAGAGAATTAGGTAAAGTTGATGAGTATACTCCTATTGCTACTACTGTTCATGATGTTCAAATTGTTGATTTTATTCCTGCTGAGCCTTATGATGTACCAGTTGATATAATAACTACTCCGACTAAAGTTATATATACAAAAAGATCAAGAGAAAAACCTAAAGGAATTTACCTTGAATATTTAACTAAGGAGAAAATAGAAGAAACTCCATTTTTAAAGAAGTATTTAGCTCAGAGAGGATATAAGCTGTTTTAATTCATTACATAATTCATTAGCTTTTTTCTCTAATTTGGCTCTTATTTCATCTCTGTTAACATAATACATGAACTTTGGTCTTCCTCCTTTATTATTACCACTTTTCTCTTTTTCAATTAGTCCCGCATCTGAAAGTTTTTTAAGAATTAAACTCGCTCTACTTTTGCTAATTCCTAATTCACTAGAAATTGTATCAACATTCTTTCCTTCTTTACTCTCCATTATTTTCAGAAAAGCTTCAATTTCGGCCTCAGAAAGCCCATAAGCAACAGCAAGGAACCTTTTGAAAATTACGCTTTTTTCAGTAATTTCAATACTCATTTTATACCACCTATCATCTTTAATATTAAATAAACTATTTTTTAAATTTAACTACTATTCTGACTAATAACTTTTTTATACTTTATTCGTATTGTATTATACTAAACATGAATAAGGATGAATTAAAAAAAGTTATTATAGATTTATTAAGTAAAGAAGGTCCTAAAACATCTACTGAAATAAGAGACATACTATTAGAAAAAGGATTAGAGTTCGATATGGTAGAATTTAGGGAAGCATTAGCTGATTTAGTGAGGGAAGGAAAAGTAAAGAAAGAGCCAGATTATGAAAAGAAGAAGTTTTTATTTTCTATTGCTATTGGTTAGAGTTCTCAATAATATGAATAATTTGATCAGCAATTTTCATAAATTCTTTTGAGGCCGGATTATCTGGATATTTTAAGAAGAATGGTTCACCTAAATCATTAGCCTGAGCGACAATAGGATCTAAGGGTATTTGGCCTAATAATGGTACTCCCATTTCTTCAGCCATTTGCTTTCCTTTTCCTTCACCAAAAATGTAATATGGTTTACCATCAGAAGGGCAAATGAAGTAACTCATATTTTCTATCACACCTAAGATTTTAGCATTTATTGTTTTCGCGAAATTAATAGATTTCTTAACGGCGAGAGTAGAAACTTCAGAAGGTATAGTTACAATAACCATTCCAGTTAAATTGGGAACTAGTTGTGCTACAGACAAAGCTTCATCTCCAGTACCTGGTGGCATATCAATAACTAAATAATCTAATTCTCCCCAATTAACGTCACCTAAAAACTGTTTAATAGCTGTATGCTTTATTGCCCCTCTCCATACAACTGGAGTATCATCTCTTGGTAAGAGAAAATCAATTGAAACAACTTTAATCCCAAAAGGACCAACTACTGGGTTAATTCCTCCTTTATCATCTGCAGTCAAATATTGTCCTCTAACTCCAAGCATTTTTGGTACTGATGGACCATGAAAATCCACGTCAACAATTCCAACACTTCTTCCTGCAGCTGCTAAGGCCATAGCCAGATTTGAGGATACAAAAGACTTGCCTACTCCTCCTTTTCCGCTCAAAACAGCTATTTTATATTTTACCATTTTCATTTTCATTTGTATTTTTAAATCTGCAGCTTGAATTTGTTGATTAACTTTTCTTAAATCTCTCGGTTGCCTTGAGGATGGTTGTGGTGATGATATTCTGAATGGATTATTACTACTCATCACTTATACTATCTTCATAAGAGCTAATAATCTTATCTAATGAGATTAATAAATCACCTATCTCCTCTATAGATAACCAATCGATCTCTTCACATTGCTCTTTTAAAACGCGCTCTACTACTTCTTCAGGCTTTCGGTTAGTTACGTTAATTTCGCAAACTTTTGTAAAATATTCTTTAGCCTCGCTACTTATTACACCTAAAATTTCTGCCATGACGTTTTCAGCAACCTTTAACTCATTCCATCCTCTTTTTCTTAATTCTTCATAAAGGAGCCTAGGGTCTTTTCTTAAAACTATTACTTTATCTGCATGAGAAATTAAAGAAGGATAAATTGTTTCGATAACAATATTTCTAGCTTTTATATATTCATCTAGAAGTTGTATAGCCTTTTCTTCATCAATAATGTAACTTTGATGTAATTCATCATATTCGGAAAAAACTTTGTTTTGAATTAAAAAGGAAGAAACATGAAGTTTTTCATAGCCTAATGTTTTAGAGAGTAAGTCCACTATCGTGCTTTTACCTGTTCCTGGAGTTCCAGTAATAATTATTATCACTTGTAAAATATTTATCTCAATGCTAAAATAGTCTCCACTAAATAAAGTACTACTGAAATTCCAATAATTATTAACTTAGTTTGTCTATCTCCGCTTCCTTTCCATATTTCATAAACTCCGTAAGGGAACATTAATAGACCAATTATTAGAAGGACTTCCTCTACTATGTTCACACTGTTCTTCTTGTCTCATATATTTTAAAAAGCAATAACGAAAGTAATACCCCAGTCAATATACCACCAGTATGTGCCCATATATCTACATCAAAAAATGGAAGAGTATCACTCATAATGAAAACAGCTAATAAGAGAATTATGGCTATCTTGTTTACTTGCTTATCTTTAAGATAATCGCTTACAGCATAATAAGCAAATAATCCAAATATTCCTCCAGAAGCTCCTGCTGAGGCCGTTAAAGGTGAGTAAAGAAATAAAGAGAAAAGATTCCCAACTATACCAGAAAGAAGAAATACTAAATATTCTAATTTTCCAGCTTGGCTTTTGTAGAGCCAATAAATAAAGTATAGGGCAATAGCATTAAATGCCCAATCAAAGAAGCTAGGAGTTATAAAAATAGAAGTGAGTAATTGCCAGTAAAATCCATATTTTAGTATCAGATAATTAATCTGAATGAGGTAGTAAAGCAAAAAAGAGCTCTGAAGTGATAATATTTGCCCAATAATATAACCAATGGTTATTGAAATTATTAAAACTACAGTAGATTTCATATTATATAATAAGGTATAAAGGTTAATATAAGTGAGAATACCAATGCTAATCCCCAAACTGCTGGATTCCATCTTAATACCTTTTGTCCATCTAATGGTGGTATTGGTATAAGATTAAAGAAAGCTACATAACTATTAAATTCGAAAATTTCAGCGAACAAATATTTAAGAAAAAGGTTAGGCAAGGGAACAAAGGAAATTATAAGAAGGGCAAGAATAGCTAGAACTAAATTAGTAGCTGGCCCAGCAAAGGCAGTCTTTCCTTCAACTTCTTTTGACATGCCACCAAATCTGCAAAATATTCCAGTATAACCTGCTACAAATACAAGAAAGCCAAATCCAGTAATACCGCTTATTAAATTTATTAAAAGAGTTACTATAAAACCTTTGAAGCTAAGAATGAACCTAGATGCGCAACCGTAATTTCTTGCTGATTGTCTATGTGCTATTTCATGTGGAACTATTGCTGTTGTTGCTGTTATAATTGGTATTAAAACTCCTATTATTGGGTTAACCGAAATGTAAATAGGTCCTATAAAGGCAACTGATAAAGAGAGTATTGCCAAAAGAAAGGATAAGCCTTCATTTAAATTTCGAAATCTCCACTCTAAATAGTCAATGTAACTCAAATTCTCACTATTTAAATAGTTAATATGGAGATAAAATTTTTTTCGAAATTGAGTTTGTATAATCAATAGTAGTAGAGTCTATTTCCCAAATTAGGCCTCTATCTTTATAATCAGCTAAAACAATATTTTTATCAACTATCCCTTCAAATTTTATCTTTGAAAGCTTTCTAAACGAATTAAATAACTCAAAAATTATAAATCTATAAAGGAAAGGCATTTCTACCCTTAAACAGTCTAAATATTCTATGCTCTTTTTCATAATATCAAATATCACTCTGTCAAAAAGTTCTGGTTTAGAAATGGAAATTTGTACATTGCCGGAGTAGTTTACAATAGCTAAGAAATGTTGAGTTGATTTTTCGGCATCAGTTATCCATATTTGAAGAAATACACCAATGTTTGGACATAATATTGAAAAAGGCTTTCCAGTAACATGAATAGTTAAAAGAGATTGGTTTTCTTTCAAGTATTCAACTATAAAATCAGAAAATGTGATTAGATTAATACCGTTTTGTTCTATTAATTTTCTTAGTTCTTCAGTTATTCCAACAACATCTCCACTACTACTTAAAAATCTTTTATCTCCACTCAGTATATCAATGAATGCTTCATATCTCACAAAAATATTATTATTTATTACTCTTTAAATACTTTGTATATATTTCTGCTTCAATGTTCATATTCTTTAAAAGAATTTTTTCTATGTACTCCTTATCCTCTTCATTTATTTTTGCATCTTTAATAATTTTTTCTACTTCTTCAAGTCTCTTTATTACCTCTTGAAGTCGAGACATAAGAATAAATCGAAAAGGAGGTAATTAAATAATTTGTAAAACAGATTTAGTATTACTTACTCCTAATTAATTTTCGGTTAACTCTCTGTATTTTTTACCAATTTCTATAACCTTTTTTACTACTTCAACTGGATCCTTACCAAATATATAAGTTATTGGTTCCAATCCCTTTCCTCCTAAGTGAACTATGCAATCAATTCCCTCACTAAATGCTGAAAAAATTAAATTTGAAATACTTTCATCATCATTATCATCGCTAGGACCTACATAAGCAGTTTTAAAGCCTAAAAGTTTTAAAGCCTTATCAATTTTCTCATCATATTTTATATTCATAACAGACCTTATACTTGCATCTTTATGAACAACCTTCAATAAAATAGTAGCTAAATGCTTGCTTGCTCCCCAGGAAGGATTAGATACAGGAGTTGGTAATCCTTTAACTTTAGTAATTCTTCCTTCAACGGCCAAAATATCGTTTATTCCTTTAGGATTCTTTCTTGCAAAAGCTATGTTACTTAAAACCTCTGGGATTAATGGAGTAATTAATTCATTTTGTAACATACTTAATGCAATTTCCATTCTCTCCTCTTCATTTTGTCTATAAATATATCTACAAATATCGCAATCAGAAGGAATATACTTATCTTTCTCTTTATGGAATTTACAGAATCTTAATTCTGATAAATATTTTAATCCAACATCAGTAATGTAATACATAGCACTTTTAACATCCCCATTGTTCAATAATTCTACTAAATCTTCTATTATATTATTTATTTCTTCTTCTTGTAATCCCATTTCCTTTAGTTTCTCATATTGTTCCTTGTCATTTTCATCAAGGTATTGCTTTACAGCTGGCTGAGTAACACCGAGTAAACTTGCAATTCTGTTTTGGCTCATTCCTAATTCTCTAAGTTTTTTAGCTATCAATACCTTAATTGTAGGTAGGAGACTATCTGTAATGAGCTCTAATGGAGTTTTTACCACAATTATTAATTTGATCAAAGGTAAATATGGTGAATGGAATTTCACATTTTCAGCAATAGATGGAAGTTTTCATGAAGTTCAATACACTCATGGGAATGTGGCTTATATTGTAGTAAGTAAAGTAGACGGTGAAGTAGTTAGTAATAAGATTTTAATTTCTAAAATAAGTTATGAAGAAAAAATTTGTGAAGACTGCAAACCAGAGGAAGAAATGAGAAAGATGGAATATGAGCAAGCTGATAAATCTAGTTCAGAAATTTTGTTTTTAGATAGAAAAATCAGTATGGACGAATATGAAAGAGAGAACGTAATTGCAATAATAAAAGATCCTTCAGAAAGAATAGAAATGGACTATGAAACACCTTGGTTAGTCCCAGTTTATACTAAAGGTAAAATTAGGGGAGCATACTTCAAGCTTTTTCCTTTTTCATGGGTCTTCTTAATTGAAACCACATTAAATAAAAATTGGGATGAAATACTTAGTGTCTTGTTCACTCTAGGCAAAGAACCAATACCAGAAGCATTAGGTTATAATTATCCATTATTCTTAGCTGATAAAGTTGCCAAATATTATAGAGATAAATACATAAAAACATTAGATTTTATTATATCTAAGTTTCCTCAGAAATATAGGCAATTTAGGGGTATAATAGAAAAGAATAGGAGGAAATAAAATGCAGTTATTCCTTGATACTGAAGGAAGATTAAGAGAAATAAAAGTGTTTACTAGGCCTACAGCTGACGGAAGAGGTTCAATTTCATTTAGAACCTTCATAATTGAATTCCCTTTCTCTAGGGATATTATGATTGACCCGGGAAAATTGCTAGCTGTTGAAACTGTAAAACAAAATAAGTATTTACTACTCGAGGTAGTCGATTATCTTCCTTTACATTATGCAATGATTAACTTAGATGGGAATGTACCGAAAGAGTTGAGAGATGAAATAATGAGAAGGGTTGAAGAAAGTTGGAACTCAAGTGAATCTTGGATAGAAGTTTATGCTTCACCAGTTGGTTACATATTAGAAATACAAGATGGCGAAATAAAGTTTTCAAAGGGTTATATTCCACCCTTGTTAGGCTCTAAAGCAAAATTGTTTTCTCCAGATGCATTTGAAAAGTTCATCTTTTATGAAGATGGAGTAAATATTGGAAAAGTAGTTAATGAGAACGTTGATTTAAAGATAAGCCTAAGAAAAGCTATAAAATATCATATAGGAGTATTTGCTTATACTGGTTCTGGAAAATCAAATCTTACTGCTTTATTAGTTAGAAAAGCATTACAGACAATTCCGGAGTTAAAGGTGATAATTGTAGATGTATCAATGGAATACGCAATCCTTTTATTAGATCAGCTTCTGAAACTTAACTCTAGACTAATAACTTTAGATAGATTACCAAACAATGATATTGACGCTGGAAGAAGGCTAATAAGGACTCATGTAATACCAGAAGAACTTAATGACTACAGAGAGGAAATAAGAAAAGCCTTTGAGAAACTTTATACACAAGATAAGTTAAGAAAGTTATACATTCCTCCTCAAGGAACTCTTTACTTAACTTATGGGCAATTAATAGATATGATAAGAAACCAAGTTGATGATAAATACGTTGCAACAGCACAAAAGCCCTTCTTCCTCATGTTACTTCAACAACTTGATAAATTAATGAGAGAAAGAAAGTTAACTAAAGATGATATTGTAGATGACAATATTAACGATTTACTATCTGAGATCGAGACAAAGGCTAGAGAAGCTAACTTGAGGGAAAACTCTGCTATTTTCACATTCATTTCAGCAATAAAGAGTTATGTTAATCAAGAGCCTGTGACTACTGAAGAATATGACATAGAGGCATTGGCAATAGAGGCTTTAGATAGCTCTCAAGAATCCCCAAGACTTTTCATAATAGAATCTCCTAACATGGATGATGCAAGGCTCATAGTATCTCTTTTAATTGAACAAATCTTCATGAGAAGAAAAAGATCTTATTCATCAACTCCAACTATACTCTTTGTCCTTGATGAAGCTCAAGAGTTTATTCCATTTGATACTAGGCAAAAAGATAATAGTGAAGCATCATCAAATGCAGTAGAAAAATTACTTAGACATGGAAGAAAATACTATTTGCACGGATTAATTAGTACCCAAAGATTAGCATATTTAAATACAAACGTTTTACAACAACTTCACACATATTTCATTAGTACTTTACCTAGGCCTTATGATAGACAATTAATAGCTGAGACTTTTGGAATTTCAGACTCTTTAGTAGATAAAACATTGGAGTTTGATGTAGGACAATGGATGATTGTTAGTTTTAAGGCTGCATTAAAGGAGGATATACCAGTTATATTTAAAGCTGAAAACAACCTAATTGAACTTAAGGAGAACTTGAAGCATGGTTGATGAAGAAATAATATACTATGTGAAAACATTTATAATGAGCCAAGAGCTAATTAACGCCTTCATAAAAGTAGATAGAAGAAAATTTCTCCCTGAAAAAATTAGAGATAAAGCTTATTCATTAAAGCACATTGATGAACCATTACAAATAACTAAAAATTATACCACAACAGCACTAAGCCTTGGCTTAAAAATGCTAGATATACTTGATTTAAAAAGAGATGAAAAAGTACTTGAAGTAGGTACTGGTACTGGTTATTATACAGCCTTAATTGCTGAAATAGTTGGGGATAAGAACGTTTATACGTTAGAGTATGATGAAGAAATGTTTAACATTGCAAAAACCAATTTAAAAGAGTATAATGTAAATTTAATTTTTGGGGACGGAAGTATAGGCTATGACAAAGCACAACCATATGATAAAGCAATAATTTGGGCAGCATCACCAACATTCCCTTTTCCAATTTATTTACAAATGAAAGATAAAGGGGTAATCGTAGTTCCTATTACAGACAAGAAAGATAGACAAGGATTATATAAAATAGTAAAGGCACAGACACCAATAATTATAAGGTATTTTGATGTAATTTTCTCTCCATTAAGAGGAATTTGTGGCTACTGGATAAACTGAATGAAACAAAGCGATAAGAGAATATTAAGATCAGCGCTCAAGACCCTCCTCATCATTCAGAGAATCTTTCCTCATCACTGCTTATAAATTTCCTTTTCATTTATTAAAAATATGAGCGTAAGTGAATTACTAAGGAAAAATAACGTGGACATTTTACGTTTTACATGGGTTGGTCTTGATGGACTTATAAGATCTAAAGGTGCATATGTAGATGAAGTTGATAGTCTAGTGAAAACTGGAATTGGGCTAACAATGGCAATGATGAGCTTTACGCCAATGGATTACATTTCTCCATATGGTAGTTTTGGACCACAAGATGAGGATGTATTTTTAAAACCAGACTTATCTTCACTCTCAATCTTTCCTCCTTCAGCTATGGTATTATGTTATTTATATAAAGGAGATTCTCCATGGACTTTTGACCCTAGAAGTTTACTTAAGAGTAAACTTGATAAATATAATGAATATGAGTCCAAATCCTCATTTGAAATCGAGTTCTACTTAGTTAAAGACAAAAAACCCTATGACGACGCACGATGTTTTGATTCTAGAGCTTATTATACAAACCAAATAATTCCAGAAATAGCTAAAACAGCAAAAAGCGTAGGGATAATACCACTTAGAGTTATCAAAGAGTATGGTCCGGGACAATATGAGTTTGATATTTTACATAAAGAAGCTATGAGAAGTGCGGATGAAGTTGTAATATTTAAAGAAATAGCTAGACAAGTAGCAAGCAAATATGGAGTAGAAGCAAACTTTATGCCAAAACCCTTCAATAAAATGGCTGGTTCTGGATTACATTTAAACTTTAGCATATGGAAAGGAGATAAGAACTTGTTTTTCAACAGCAATGATAAATACGGTTTAAGCGACTTAGCTTACAATTTCATTGCTGGCATAATTGAACATGCTAAAGCATTAGCTGCAATTTCTGCACCAACAATTAATTCTTATAAAAGGTTAGTTCCAGGATCTTGGGCACCCACAAAGATAACTTATGGATATAATAACAAAAGTGCAATGTTGAGAATACCAACTCCTTATCCTGGTATGAGTATGCAAGATAGAAGAATTGAGTACAGAGTGCCAGATCCTACAACAAATCCCTACTTACTTCTTTCCGCATTTATTGAAGCTGGAATGGATGGAATCGAAAGAGGATTAAAACCGCCAACTCCAGTAAATGAAAACGCATACTATAGGAAGGACATAGAGGACATACCTAGGAATCTAAGGGAAGCACTACAAGAGTTAAAGAAGGATACTAGACTAGTAGAAAGAATTGGGAAAGACATTGTAGAGGAGTTTATAAAAGTTAAAATGGCTGAAGTTGAAGAATATGAAAGTTTGGTAACAGATTGGGAGTACGAAGTGTATAGATATGTTTAAAATAATTGATGATCATGCTCATTGGTTTTCAGCTAAACCAATGAGTGAAAAAGAGTTAGCCTTAGCAACTGCAGAAAGTTGGCTTGAAGGTGAGATAAATGCAGATGTAGTTACAATGAATCTTTTGAAGCCGTTTTTTCTAGCATTAAAACACAGAATAAAGAAGCTTTTGGGGGAGAATTTCATAGAAGAGAGAAACAGAATGATAAAAGATGATCCAGTAAATTACGTTAAATTCCTTTTTAAAGATGCTGGAATAGAAGGGATTATAATTGATGAAGGCTTTGGCAAAAAAGAAATGGAAATACCAGTTAAATATAAACTTCTTTTTAGAATTGAAAAAATTATAAATGACGATCTGTTTAAGAAATCATTTGATAAAGCGATAGAGTACTTTGAAGAGACTTTGAGAGGTAAAGTTAAAGAGGGCTACGTAGGTTTTAAGACAATAATAGCTTATCGTACTGGTTTAAAAATTTCTTGTAATGAAAGTAAAGCCTTTGAAGACTTTTATAGTAAAGAAAGGGACTGGTTTGGTAAAAAAGCTAAGGCCTTTAGAGATTATCTAGTATGTAAAACACTTCAAATTGCTAAAGAGTTAAAAGTCCCAGTTCAAATTCACACTGGTGCAGGAGATAGGGATATAAAATTTGAACTCTCTCGTCCTTCATATTTAACTGATATAGTAAGAAAATACGAAGGGAAAATAGTCTTCGTTCACGCTGGTTATCCTTACCATAGAGAATCAGCTTGGATGAGCTATATATTTCCATCAGTTTATTTAGATATTTCACAATTCAATCCTTTTGCTCCTTTATCAACATTTAACGTAATGAAGGAGATTTTTGAAGTTTCCCCAGCTAATAAAGTGTTATATGGTTCAGATGCGTTTAACGTACCAGAAATAGCATGGTTAGGGGCAAAGTTAGCTAAGGAAAGTTTTGAGGAACTCAAATCAGAATTTATAAGGAGAGACCTTATAGACGAGAAAGATTTAAAAGAAATTGAGGAGAGATTCTTTTATAAAAATGCTGAAGAACTTTATCAATTTTAGTTTGACAGTTTATGCTTAAACTGCTAAAAAACATTAGTTGATAAAAAGAGATTGTCACAATTAATCTAGTTCGTAAGAATTTCAATTTTTAGCCTACCCATTTAAAACCATATTTTTCGTAAATAGATTTAACCTCATCAGAAAAGAGCAAATTAAAAACAATTTCAGCTTGTTCACTAGCATTTTCTAACAAAGCAAATGCAAGCTTACCAACCTTATTCTTTTCTGGTTCAATATAATTAAATTTCCAATATAAGGCTTCAGTTTTCCAAACAACACCAGCATTAATAGAACCAGAAGAAAGCATATAAGGAATTTCCCTATGGTGAACCTTAGTAAAGTAAACTTTACTTGCTAAATTCTCATAATTTCCACAAACCTCAGTGTAAATCTCTTTGAAGATTTGCCCAATACCTTCAGTCTCTGGGTTAGGAATAGCAACACGAGAAAGATTATTTAAATCGCACCAATCCTTTACTTTTAATCCCTCTTTATAAACAATAACCATAGTATTTTCAACATATTCCTTACTCTTTTTGATCTTAAGACCTTGCAATAAAGATGTAGGTAAAGAAACTATTTCCGGTTTAAATGATATTTCTAAGTTACCAACTTTAATTTTCTCTCCTTCAGCCCTTCTCCTAACAAGTCCAGGAGGAATAGTTTCAATATATGCTTTTATCCCTTTCTTATCTAGAAAAGAAAGAATATCAGGCAAAACAAACCATTGATTACCAGAAAAAGACATCTTTAATCCATCAGTACTTCCCCAGAAGTCAAGTAATATATCAAAATTCGAAAGAGTAAGATCCATAAATTAAAAATAAATAAAGAAATTCATAAACTCTTCTCTTCACACCACAAGATAAATCCATCCCTCACTTTGTTTCCTTACTATTTCACCAACACCAGAAGTAACAATCCTAATACCCGATATTAACGAATCCTCCTTTATCTTCTGGGCTTTAATACTATTTTCACAACCAACTATTATAATACCCTTACTCATTAAATCCTCTATTATTTCCCTAAAGTTACTATCCTTAAGTAATGCTTTAATTGCTGATTGATGGAAAACCACCTCTATAACAGCATCTTTTAAATCATTATATAGGTTAATTACTGACCTTAAACCTTGCATAACTTTATCTTCATCCTTGATTTGAACAATAACATTTAATGGCATAAAATTAAATAAGGCATCTTACTAATTTACCTAATCATTATAAGAGTCATCACTAATATATAAGTTATTTCTAGAATTTTATATTGTTAAAATAAATGGGTTTGATTTGTCTGAGATAACAAAGACTTTTTGAAATGAATAACGTGTAAATCTTCTCTGAGTGTCATTGAAAATGTCCCTAAAACGTGAAAATTAATATTCTTAGCATAGACTATAATTAAAAACTTCACTTTAGATAAATTTCTGGGTAACATTGAAATTAACTAAAGATATTTTTCCCTTATTGTTAGTGAAGGAGATAGAGAAGTATGATTAGATATTCGAGGAAGTTCACGGATAGATAATGGATACAAAATAAATGAAATTTAATGATGCTTAAATTCCGTAAGATTTAAAACATATGACATAATATATAGAATTAGCCGGGTCGTCTAGCGGTCAAGGATCGAGGGCTCTGGCCCCTCGGACCAGGGTTCGAATCCCTGCCCGGCTACCTCTTTTCTTTTCGTCTGACTCCTCAACACTTCTAAACTGAGATAAGTAAGGGAAAATCTTTTTTAAGAGAAAGATAATTTTACCATTTAATTCATGAGCAAAAAGGGATAAAAACAATTCAAAAGTGATACTAAAATTATGGATCAAGGAACTATACTTATAGCTTTAGAAATTACCGAGATTATATTAGCCTTTGTCTTTGTTTCCTTAGGTATATCACTTTCATTCAAACATAAGCAATATAAGTCAACCAAGTGACTTCTTTTTATGTCATCTGACTTATTTACCCTTTTCAAGAACTCTTATAATCACGGTAATAGTTATTTAATTTCTGCTCCAACTGGTTCTGGTAAAACTCATATAGCTAAGTATTTGCTTAATGAGGAAGAAAGGATAGTAGTTTACGTTTCTCCCCTTAAAGCTCTATCTAGAGAAGTCTATAAAGCAATAAAAAGAAATGCGAAATACATTGATTCTGACGTTTATGAGGACGATCTAAGGTACTTTAACTCTGATGCCTTATTAACTACTTATGAAAAATTTGATAGTGCAATAAGACACAATTATCCATGGTTAAAAGAAATCAGCTTAGTTATAATTGATGAAATACATAACGTAGAAAGTGATAGAGGATTACCAATAGAAGACATAGTTTTGTGGGCAAAACATAATTCAGTACCAATTATAGGCTTAAGTGCGACTATAGGAGATTTAGAAAATTATAGAAAGTGGTTGAATGCTGAGCTAATTAAAATAGAAAAGAGAAAAGTTCCTTTACATGAATGCGTTGCCTTCCCTTTTTTAATAAGATGTTATGATGATAATAGAATAATTTCAATTGAAAAAAGAGGTTTAAAAAACGTAAAACTTGACCTACTTTTAGGTGTACTTAATTACATACTTGCCTTAAATAAAAACGCCTTAGTTTTCGTGAGGAGTAGAAATTCAGCCGAAACTTTAGCAGAAACTTTAAGAAAATTCTCCATACCAGCTCTTCCTTATCATTCAGGTTTACCATTTGAAATTAGGGATAAGACAGTAGAACAATTCATAAAAGGTGAAATTAAAGTTTTAGTATCGACAACAGCCTTAGGACAAGGAGTTAACTTACCAGTTTATGCAACAGTATTTTATGATATAACACTACCAGACTCGAACGAAAAGGGAGAGTTTAAAGGATGGAGAGAATTAACTCCAGCAGAATTTAAACAAATAGCTGGAAGAGCTGGAAGACCAGGTTTTGATAAAGAGGGAATGGCAATAGTAATAACTGACACTATTAAGGAAATGGACAAAGTTGTTAAGAAATATTATAAGAGTGAGGTAAAAGAGGAAATAGGAGGAATTGAATACACTTTAGAAAACTTAACCCTAGGAGTGATAAGCTGGTTAAATAAGGCAAAAGAGGAAGAGATAGAAAATACGATAAAAGAAGGAAGTTTGCACTTCAAAGGGAAAGAAGTAAAACCATCAATAGACTATTTGCATTCTCTAGGTTTAATAACTTTTGAAAATAATGGGAATATTATATTAACACCTCTGGGCAAAGCTGTTTCGTTAAGTTATATTGACGTTATGGCGTTAAAGGGATTTCCAGTTAACACTGATGACTTTGATTTCCTAGATGTTTTAGTATCATCTCCAGAAGTTGCTCAATCACTTAGGGGCTGTGAGGAAGGAAAAGAATTACTTAAGAGATGGATAAACGGTGAAGATATATCTACCCTATGCTTGAAATTATCGGCAAAAGACATAGAAGAGGTAATTTCTAATGCCAGATGGATATCCTTTGCCTTATATAGAGTATTAAAAGCATTAGGACATAAGAAAGCCAAAGAAGCTTTAGAATTTTACGAAAGCGTAAAATATGGCTTACCAAAGTTTGGGGTCACTTTAGTTAAGTTAGGTATTGATAAGGATAAAGCTAAAATAATTATTCAAAAGGGGATAAAAAGTTTAGAAGAACTTTGTGTTGTTTCTAATTTACTAAAACTAGGAGAGTTTAATTTCTGTAAAAGATATCAGATAGAGCTAAGAGAATTTGTCAATGAAAATTATGGAAAAAGTATATATAAAGATGATCCCAGAGTAGAAGCATTGAAACAGATCGGAATAATTACAGAAGATTACAAGTGGAAAGAATATAAATAAAGAAAGGAATGAATAAGTTTTAAACTGTACTGAAGTAAAAAGACTATGCATATTATGAAAATGAACTATAGTAACATAGTCGTTTAATTATGTAATTCTATAAGAAATAGAATAAAGATCGTTAAGGTTCACTGAAAAAGATTCTCACACTTTTAACATTGTTTAGAAGCTAAGCTTCAGTTAGTTATACAATTTGCATACTAACTCAAGGAAGAATATTTGGATCTCTTCTTATATTCAATTCTTGGATTTCATTGAAGTCACGATCCTCCATATTCTTTGTGCAAAAACTCCAAGGTAAGTATACATCTTGAATTTCACTTGAGAATTTATCATCCATATAAGGTAAGGTCTAAAAATGAACTGAAGAATTAAATTTCAGCTTTAAGGAAACTGTATTAAACGGTGAAATTTCAAAAAGAAGATTTAATAGCTATTTATACGAGTTTTTATTGATGATTAGAGTGGCCAGGTCTGAGGAAAAAGAAGTGATGAAATGTTTTTATGATGAGTGAGATTATGCTTCCGTTTCTTCTTTTATTAATTCTTGTTCTTCCCCATCACCCGTTTTTTATAGAGTACAAAACAATTTCATATTTTGCATCTGACGGAAAAACAATATACGGACTATTGATCGAAAACGTTACTAACATTTTTCCTAATGGTACAGTGAAGTACGAGTTCTATCTCATTAATCTTAACTACTCTCAGTATGCTGGACCCTTAATCGTTTACAATAATTTAAGCTCTCCAACTTCTCTTTACTTTTTCCCTCAAGTAGGAGAAAAGGTGGTGCAAAGAGGAAATCTTACTTTTACCCTTATAGGTGAACAAGACGGATATTATGTTTACGAAAATACCCAACATCCAGCTCAACTAGTTACAGTAATAACATATTATTACGTTAACGAAAGTGGAGTACCTTATAAGATAGTGTTTTTGCAATATGGAATAAACGGTTTAGTTAGCAATAATACGTTCGTTCTATATTCTAGTAACTTAATAAGTCCCAATGCGAAAATTTACTTTCCATCTGGGTTAACGAGAGTTACATCCCCAATAACAGTCACTAGCATTAACGGAACAATACAGAATTATATTCTCTCTTTTCTTGTAGTAGGAGTAGTTCTAATTTCAGTTTATAAATTATTTTCTAAAAAGAAGTATAAGAACAATAGCTAATACTCCAGTAATAATAATATACTTCATTAGTTTCTCTGCCGTTACAATCGGAAGATCATTAATATTCATTGTAACAACTTTTGCTTCAGTATAGCCTTTAAATGTTGGAGGAGTAACTGAAGTATTATAGTAGTTTGTTTTCCAGAGTATTGCAGTAGCATTACTTACTAAAACTTTATTTACTCCAATTTGTAACGTTTGTACTTTTACCGCAATACCATCTTTATTAACCCACATATTAAACACAATTTTAACCCCCTCAAGTGTATAATTATCATTATATAAATAAATACCGTTAGAGTAGTTAATAAAACGTAATGGAGCACCACCTCTATGAATACATTGTTCACCTAAAAGTGAAGGTGGAATATAGTAAAAATTTATAGGAAAGGAAATATTGTTTAACGAAATAGTTGGAGGTAAATAATATTTTTCTGCAACATTATAAACAGTAACATTAATCTCCATTGTACCGTTAGAGAATATTTTATCAACTTTTTGTAAAATTACCTCATGTAGAGTAGTTGTTGTACCATTAGGTAAAAGCATAATAACCGTTTGATTGTATGCAAAAAATGTACCAACGGAAAATTCAGAATGAGTAATTAAAGTAACTGATAAGAAAGGAAGTAATAATATAAAGAGAAAAACCAATCTACTACTTTTCATAATATTTTTTTATGTAGTAGTCTATTTAAGTTTATATATTAATTTCAAAGTTGCAGAATGGAAATTATCTAATATAATTAAGTTCCCTATCTTTCATATATAGTCATTATTTTTATTTGTACTCTCATCACTTTCTTAATTGATTTATTAGTTTTTCTCTTAAACAGTTACGATAGAAAAATTTATATAGACATTTAGCAAATGATTTAATTGAGAAAAAATGATTAAGGCCCTCACAAAGGCAAGGAAAAACAAGAAAGGTCTTAGTGGTGCTGTAACAGCATTAATATTAGTAATTGCATCAGTAATAATAGCTTTAGTAGTTGTAAGATTTGCTTTCGGTCTATTCGGTGCATTTGGTGGCACGCCAACAGTAACACAAGTAGGAACAGGAACAATGATTTATAGCAATGGTAACTACGTAGCTGTAATAACTTTACATTCAACTGGAAATGTAGTTGTTGAGAATGCTCTGATATCTGGAGTACAAACATCACCAGCCTCAGTAGGTGCTAGTTTATCTGCTGGAGCAAATACAATAACTATATCAATAGCTAGTAATGACGTATCACAAACTCTAGAACCAGGTTCTACTTACACAATAAGCTTAGGATTAAGTGACGGACAATCAGTATCTGTATCTGTAGTATACCAGTAATAATGAACTAGTTTTTAAGTTATTTTTTCTTTTTATCTATTTGTGATAAGTGATGTATAAACGAGCATTTTTTATTTACATAACTTCATTTTTACTAGCTCTTCTTTCTACATTATTTATACTTAGGCAAACTCTTCTTTCTTCGGGATTAATTTTTGTCAGAGATTCTTACCCTTCATTACTTGGTTATATATCTCCTCTAGTCTCTAGCGGAGAAATAAATATACTTTTTCTAATGGATAACCCAGATTTTCCTATTTCTATTTTTCAGTTATTTCCTCAAATATATGATAAATTAAATTATGCTTATCCAATTTTTCTAGGATATCTTTCAGCGTTTTTTGCTACCAGATATATTCTTAATAGTAAGTATAAGGATATAATAGCCTTTCTAACAGCGTTTCTTTATGTGGTTTCTCCTACTTTTATGTACTTTACATATTGGAGTAATTATGTTACTTTTGTTGCTTTATACCCTATTCTTTTAGTTGGTTTAAGTTACGTAAGCAAACTATCTACGTTGAAGGGAGCAATTCTTCTTTCTTTTCTTTTAACCTTAACTACTACTGATCCTAGAGGTTTTGTTTTCTCTTTCTTAACACTTTTCCTTTACGTTATTTACCAACTAGTAAGAAGAAATTTCCGTTACATTAAGCTTGCTTTCTTTTCTCTACCCTTATACGTAGTGGAAAACATAAGAACTTTTTATGCTTTGTTTGTTCAACAACACGTTTATACGTCAATAGGTAATTCTATTTCAGTTGTACAACTTTGGTTGAACTATAATACCTTTTCGTTTGCAGATAATTTAAGAGGAATAGGTCTTTTCGTACCTTTAGTTAACTTTTACGCTGGTAATTATTTCTTTTCTTACCTCTTCTCTTTCTTTTTACCAGTTTTCGTAATTTTAGGCGTAGTATTTTATGCTGAGAGGGTTATAAAGACTGACGTTATCTTTTACTTTTCCCTTTACATTTTCCTTGTTATTTTCCTCTCATCTTCTATTACAATTTTTAATCATACTTTCACACTTAACTTCATTTACTATCTGAACGATTGGTTAAAGCAAACTCCTTTCTTCCCTTACATGTGGATAATTCTTCCAACTTATTTAAGTGAAATGATACCAGCCCCATTGTTTTTAACATTTGCCTTCATAGGGGATCAGATAATTCTCACAAGAAGAGAAATCCCTCGCCTCATTGGTATTATGTTTGTAATCCTAGTAATTATTGCTCAACTAGTCTTTTCTTATCCTTCTTATGCTACTGGTAATTACTACGGTAATTATGTTCCAACTCCTATTCCTAAAAACCTAGTAGAAGTTGCTGAATACTTACATGGTGCTAAGGTTGCAGTCTATGGTGGTCCAATATATTACAACGGTAAGTGGTATTCTGCTGAAGGTTTTGCCGGTATTCCTAACGCAGTCTTTCTTCCATTTTATAATACTACTTCTCTAGGGGAAATCCTTCAGTATTACGGTGTAGAGTACGTGGTGGCAAATAAGAACATTTCTTATTTCCTTGCACAAAAAGATCTTAAATTAGTTGCAAACTTTTCCGGTATTTACATCTTTAAGAACCTTGATTATAGGGCAAATTTTACTTCTCAAGGCGTTTACATTTTAGTTGGTCCAGTTACTGATTTAAACGAAGATGTGGCTGTAGTTCCGCCATACATTTATGTTCCTCCACAATATCTTGCTGGTGTTATTTGTGGTGGGGAAATATATTTAAAGGCTGATGTTTTTCACAACTACTCTGTAAAAATTCCAGCTCAGCGTTTGCCATATCCAACTAATTTTAGTTGTACTATATATGTAAACTCTGGAGCTCAAGCAATCCTTTCTTCATTCCCCGGTATTTCACTAATTCAAGTTGGTTCTCCAGCAAGTGAATATATTTCAACTTCACCAGGTTGTTATGCTGTGGTCTTAACTTATGTAGCTTATCCAAAAGGTGGAGTTATTGAGATTTCTAACGGGACTGCATCACTTACTGTTAATACTCAAAATGTGAGTATGGAAGTCATTACTACTTATTTAGGCAAAATATATACCACGGGTAAGCTTAAGCTTATTCACCCAGACTCTCGTATAACTTATTTAGTTTCTCTTGAGCTTATTCCTTATTCTCTCTTTATAAAGAACGTAATATTACATCCTAAAAATGTTACAGTAACTGTTTATCCAGTTGAGGGTGATGTTATTCCAAGTATTGGATATAATATAATCATAGGAAAGGTTTATCCACCACCAAATTATGATTTAACTCCCGTGTTAATTATAAATGTAATAGCTGTTGTTCTTCTTTTATTAGAATACAAATACTCGATAATATCACGTAAAGTGAAAAGAAGAATGTTGTGACAAGTTAGTCTTCTATTACATTTCCAGCAATAACTACAATACCTTCTTTTTCAGCCTCATCTTTTACACGGTCAAAGATTGAATTACAAACTAGGTATGGTTTAATGTTCTTGTTTGTTGTGAGGATAGTAACTTAATCCTAATTTCAATTTGTTCAATAGCATCTTCATCACATAAATTCTTTACTTCAAAGAGATGGATTATATCATCAGTCTCGTAAAAGTCAATCTCATACTTTCTCCCCTTACTCACTATGCCAACAACATCTTCAACATATCCATGTTTCACATTTGATGGGTCAATACCATGAATCTTTAATGCTTCCTTATATAATTCCATTATAGTCTTTTCTACGTAATGGCCCGCCCTAGAAGTGAAGGAGTCAAGTGAAATTCTTATCTTCCTCAACTCATCAGTAATATTATCTAACTTCTTACTATGCTCCTTCAATAACTCAGTATGTTCTAGTACGATTCTGGTTTGCTCTTGTAGTAATTTAGTTTGCTCTAGTAATATTTTGGTGTGATCTTCTAGTACTTTAGTTTGCTCGTTCAAAATTCTGGTTTGCTCTTGTAGTAATTTAGTATGTTCATCAAGTATGTTTGAGTGTTTTCCTAATACTGTATCATGATAATCCATTTTCTCCCAAATTAAAACTAGATTATCATTAGTGTTCTGTATAACCTTCAGTATCTCAACCATTTGTTGTTCAAGTTTCTCAAGTCTTTGAATTACAACATCATCCTTTAACTTTTCATAAACCTTTTTAGTGATGGCATCAATTAGCTCTTGATTACTAATAATTTGCTTAATAATATCCTCAGTCACAAGATAAACTTAGTGAGCGAATTAATAAATTATCGATTAGTTTCTATTTTGAGAAGAATATACTAACAATAGTATGGGCAGAAAGCCTTTAGGCGGGGATGACACGAAAAAAAATAGTACTGTTAAATAAAGAAAAATGTAGTTTGAAGTTAAGACGGGAAAGGTTTTCTGAGTCTCTTAACTGTTCCTCAGACGAGGGGGAACCCTTATCCTTCAAGGTGGAGATGGAGTCAGTTATGAAAGCAGTTTTATCTGGTCTAATAGGCGGTATTGCTGAATTGGTATTCTTTGTTAACGACTTCGACGTATTTTCAACAATCTCCTTTCATATTCTTCACATAAGTTCAATCTTCTTAGGAATTTTACTCCATTTGATAGCGTCAATGGTAGTATTTCTTGTTGCCGTAAAAATACTAGAGAGTGTGAAGATAAGAAGTTGTAATTATCTTTCAGCATTTATTTTGGGTCTTTTGCTTGGTTCTGCTGTATTATCACTATTTAGCTTACCCATTCACCTGCTCATATTTCCAATAAAAATAACTTTAAGCTATGTAATGGCTCATATATTTTACGGAGTAATAAGTTACTTTACATATTTTACTCTCACGAAATCAAAGAAGGTAAGATGAGAAGTAAGACTTTGCGTATGTGGTTATCTTTATTACTTATAGTTTTATATGATAATTGGATAAGGAATAAAAAGAAAAATTCGAAATTTTATTACATAAATTCGGAGTGTGAAAGATGTATGTTCCCGTCAAGAAAAAAGAAAACTATCGCTATACTTAATTTGATTATTTCAATTTCCCTTCTTTTCATAGTAACAGTATTAACTCACACTGAATATATTCTTCCACCGTTTTTAGCTACTGCTGCCACTAAATACCCAGATCCAGATTGGAGAGAATATCGTAGTTTTCCGATCATGATTTCGTACCTTATATCCTCTGTGATAGGAGTTTTATTTGTTTTACTTTCTCTTACAGGTTTATTAATGGCTATGATCTCAGCTTTCGTCTCTTTTATCATTGAAGTTCTCATAAATATTGAACATCCACCATCAATTTTAGCTTCTTTCTTGGCAGTATTAGAAAAAGTTTCACCTCTTTTTATTCTTCATCCCGTTTTAACTGGTGTAATTATAGTTGAAGGGGTAAACTATTTGCTTACACGTTATATAGAACCGTTAATTAAATAAATATAGTTTCACTTAAAAAGTAATTTATTGAAATAATGAATAGTAGGTAATTCCCACTTAAAATAACCAATTAAATATAATTAAAAAAGTAACTCACGTAAGAATTTTCCAGCAATATAAGCAATTATTACTGACATAATAATCCACATTGCTATAGCTGTATTAATTTCTTGAGAAACAGTATAAGGAGAGAAGGGATAAACAACGTTAGTATAAGCTGGATTTCCTAGTAAAAAGATGATTGAGTAAGCTGTATCTGCTGTCATCCATATAATTACTAATCCAAAACGGTAAAGTAAGGAAAGCTTACTAATACCTATACCAGCCATTATTCCAGATAAAACAAGTGAGAGTTCACATAATATCCTATATATGGGAAAAGCAGCTGCTAAAGAAAAATAATATGGTAAGTGCCAAAAGACAGCTATAATTGCTGAAGGTATGAGAAGTAAATAGTTACCTTTAACTATACCATTTATTAGTAGTAATCCAGCTATAAACATGGCATAATGAGAAAGCATAAATAACCACTGATAATTGCTCTCTAGTCCTTCAACATAAGGATTTAGGAATAAGACTAGAATACCAATGGGTAATAAAAAATGTGAAACTTTTAATTCTTTCTTATCAATTTCCATAAAATAAAATTGGAAAGAAAAATAAAAAATCTTTCTCTTTAATCTTTTACATAAAACAAGTAATGGTAAAGGTTTATTGCATAACCCCACAAGAATAGTATTACACCTAAATCAATTCCAGCATAGGTACTTTGTACACCAACACTTGGTAATTTGAAGAATAATACAGCAAGGAAAATTGTAATTATAAAGATTGTAGGTATTGCTATGAAGGCCATTTTCTTTGTTATTGGATAACTTGACTTAGTTGCACCATTGCTATTAAACGCTTTAACCATTTTACTTACGAAATGGTATACTAATACTCCAAGCGGGAATAGTATAAATAATCCTAGTAGGCTTGGCCTTAGTAAGAAGTCACCAAAAGTTCCTGCGAATAGTAAAGTTATCACTGAAGTACTAAGGATTGAGGTTGGAGTAATCCTAGGAACTTGAATCGATGATATTTCCTTATTATTTCTTCTTTTCAACTTGTCAGATATTCCAATAATTATAGCTAAGATTAATGCTGGAACGCCTAGTATTAATAATTGTTGGGAAGTTGGTGCTGGTACTCCTGGTTCTAGATAGCCCCAGACTGATAAGGCTACTAAGGAATACGCTAAAACACTCATTACCCAAGTCCAGAATTTTCTATTACTTATATACATCCACTGGCTATTTTCGAAGAACGGAATTAACATTAAAATTACTAAACCAATTATAAGTATTGCAATTACCATTGAAGGTAATATTGGTGTTCCATTAGGTAATAGAAAGTCTACAAATTTGTAAAGGAATAAGAAGAACCATGGTGGATATGGCTGAACACTGTTGGCTGCTGTAGTAAATGCTTGTGGTGCTGGGAAGGGGTTAATTACTATAGGTAAACTTACTATGGAGTTTAAATTCGCTAATACATCTGGTACAATTAGAATTACTCCCCAAGTCATTAGGACAAGCGATAACATGTAAACGAAGTTTCTTGGCCACCATGGGTTAAACTTTTGCTGTTCTTCTTTTGTATAATAAGCTGGGACTTTTGGCTTTTCTTTTGCTGATGGTGTCATTCCGTATCTTTCAGATAGCATTAAGTGAAACATAAAGAGTAATCCAATTAATGCTACCATGATTATATGCCATCCTAAAATTCTGCTAAAGAATTCAGCTCTAACTGCTGGATTACTTGATTGGACTGCGTCAACACCTGGTCCAAATAACCAACCTACTATTGTAGTTGCTCCGGGGAAACCAGTACCAATAAGTAACGAAGAACCTATATCAACAGCGTTAATACCTAACACATCTCCAACTAGGCTATAGCCGAAGAAAGAGGCTCCTAATGTAAGAGCAAGCAATAATACACCAGTTACCCATTGTAATTCTCTAGGCTTTTTATAAGCCCCTTTGAAGAAGTTTCTAAACATATGAATGTAAACTAAAATGATCATTATGTAAGCTCCATAAAGATGGCTAAATAGAATTACTGCACCATACGGGATATCATTTATAATTGTCTGCGTTTGTGCATAAGCATTTGCTGGGTTATAAAGGAGTAAAAGGATTAAACCAGTTATTACAGTATAAGCAAAACTTGCAGCTACTAACCCTCCTAACCAGTATGAAACATTATACATGTAGTCCGGAGTTCTAAATAAGGGTGCCTCATTAATTCCTATTCTATCTAATATTGAATCGAAAAAGCCTTGGTTTTTCTTCTCTTCTTCTTTTTTAACTCTTTGTGGTTCTTCCACTTTTATCACCTCCTAACTGTTTAACCATAGTTCCAGAAAAAGAGAAAGGTGAACTTAAACTTGATACCTTAGTAGAAGTTCTCAAATATTCACCTATTCCAGTAGCTATAGTTATTACTAAACCCGGTATTCCAATTTCAGCTAAAAATGACATTGCATCCATGTAAGGAGTAAACATTGATGGGTAAGCGATCACTCTTCTTAAAAGTCCTAAATAACCGGCTATGCTCATTAAATATCCAACAGATATGAATGGTACAGCCCATACTATTAATCCAGCAACCATTAATTTTCTAGCTTTTTCACTAAAGTTTAAGTTTGGATTAGAGGCTTTTAATAGATCAAGGAAGACTCCAGTAAATCCAACTAATATTAGCGTCCATATTACTAAGTGGAAGTGACCAACGACGTAATAAGTGTTGTGTACTACGCCATTTATGATATTTATAGGTAATGGTAATGCTTGAACTCCCCCTATAATAAAACCAATTAATGCGATTAAGAATGTTAAACCTAATGGATCCTTATAATCATAACCTTTTGATGTCAATATAGTTAGCCCCAAATTTAAGACTGTTAACCCAGAACCAGAAGCTAATAAGAGCGTTGAGACTGTAATCCATGCTCTTAAGTCAACTGGTAATGGGAAAGTTTGTAAATGATGAACCCATATTAGCATTGAACCTATTGCTAATAAGAAAATATTCCATCTCGCCCATTTTTCACTGAATAATGGTCTTTTTGCATAAATTGGAATATAATAATATAATGCTCCAAATAGCGGGAATGGAACATAATAAACTACTGGATGTCCATAGAACCAGAATAGGATTACCCACAAAAGTGGATTTACAGTTACCATAGTTGGGAACCATACAGCTGCTACATACCATAATTCGGCAGCAGTCAATGCTGGTAAAGTTATTGCAATAACTAATGCGAAAGCTACACCATAAGCTGCAAATATGTTGATTTTTTGATCCTTTGGTTTTGTTAAATAAGCGTCAATGACGAGTATTAGAGTAGCAATTGCTCCACATGCACTATTTAATGCTAGGGCTAAATAAGCTGCCCCTATCATTGCACCGTGATATAATCTAAATGCTTGGAATACTGAGTTATCTTCTATAGCAAGAGGAGGATACATATACCAGGCGGTATCGGGGCCTCCAAATAAAGCAAATGCTAATGCAAGATTCGAAATCCAAAACATAGCAGTTACGGCTTTTCTGTGTATTACTGATAATCCAGATTTATATATTGAAAATATTATAATGGCAATTGCGGCATCGGGTACTAGTCCTAACATTGCACTCCAACCGTGAATAGTGAGCATTGTATAGTAAATTGGACCTACTGCGGGAGAGTTTTGGTCGTAAGTTAAATAAGTTCTTAGGTTCATTGCAGCTGTGCCAAGAATTATTAACCAAGCTACTGAGCCTAAGAAATATAACCAAGAGAGGGATAACGTATCCTTTGGGTTAACTATTTTCTTAGCTTTATTAACAAAATCTATTATTGCCATAGTTATTTTATCTAAAATTGTCCAAACGTAACTCATTTACACCACCTCTAAAGTTCC
Organism: Sulfurisphaera javensis; assembly: GCF_041154675.1. Classification (NCBI taxonomy): domain Archaea; kingdom Thermoproteati; phylum Thermoproteota; class Thermoprotei; order Sulfolobales; family Sulfolobaceae; genus Sulfurisphaera; species Sulfurisphaera javensis. The sequence goes on along the minus strand of NZ_AP031322.1, from coordinate 1,030,411 downwards.
GGTGAAATAGGAGAAGTTGTAAGCTGAATACTCCGGGTCTCTCCATGTATAGTTACCCGGAGTAGAAGGAGTGACGAAGTATATGTAACTAGGAGTACCGGGCACAGCATTAACGTTAACAACACCGTTAGGTAATCTCATAAAGAATCCAGTAATCACTTGTGGTGAGTATAAAATTATTACAATTGGCTCTGATGTATTTGCTACTATAACGTTTGGAACGTAACCAGTAGTTTGTGTTATTGACATGTTAACTACTAATATGCCATTAATAACTTCATAAGGTTTCCCAGAGGGAGGATGAGAATTGAAATAGATTACAGCTTGTTGTGCTTGTTTTGGTAAGCCAGAAAATAATGGCAATCCGTATCTGTAACTTGTGCTAGTTCCGTGTGTTACTCCGTAAATATTCCAACCAGAGAAAATTGCTACTAGTGTTAACATTACTATGAACCATGCTAATTCTGCATGTTCCTTAATGTGAGCTAAGAAGCTCATTATTCTCATGCATATAATAGATAAAAGAGTTTAAAAACATTATTTTTAATAACTATTAAGTTTGCAATATTTTCATTAAAAAGTAGCGTAGTATACATAACTAAACCTAAAAAATTTATTTAATGTAAAAGATTTTAATGATTTTTAATATAAATAATATATAATTATATTTGTAATTAATATATAAATTAATTTTAGTGAAAAAATGATATATGAGTTAAGTTTTTATATATGCAAAAATAACTCAAAACACGTAGAGAGCATGAAGGATAAAGTGATTATAAAAAGAGAGGATTTTATATTTGCTAAGAAACTTATTTGGAAAATGAGGAATAAAAACACAAGGTTTGACACTAAAGAGTTTATGACAAAAGGAAGAGAATATCTTTATGAATATGCTGAGAAAAATGTTGGTCCTTTAAATCCAGAAAGAAGGGCATTCTTAAAGGGATTACTAATTGGTATTGGTGTTTTTGCTGTTGCCTCAGCTGTACCATTAATAAATTCTCTAAATCCCCAAGAGATATATTTAAAGAGTTTTCCTTGGATGATAATTGTAGACTCTAATGGTAATCCAATAGAAGCTTCTAAAATACCAGTTAATGATCCAGAAATACTTCTTTTCGAATACCCAATGTTAGGAGATATAACTTTCTTATTAAACATGGGTGATGAAAATAATAACCCAGTAGCTGTTCCTCCTACTGAAGTTTTAATACCAGAAACTGGGAAAACTTATCATTTTCCAGGGGGTGTAGGTCCTTATAATTCCATTGTAGCTTATAGTGCAATTTGCCAACATTTAGGCTGTGTTCCACCTGAAATTCATTTCTATCCTCCACAGTATTTTAAGGTTGGTGGAAGTACACCAAACTATATTCCGCCAGATGCATATCAAGCAGCCATGCAAGCTAAGGCTATAAGTGTTATTCACTGTGATTGTCATGGCTCAACTTATGATCCCTGGCATGGTGCTGCTGTGTTAACTGGACCTACAGTTAGGCCTCTTCCTTACGTTGAATTATATTGGGATTCCTCAACAGATTACCTTTATGCAATAGGAATGAATCCTAATGCACCACCAATTATGGACCATACTTCAGATCTTGAAGGTGTTGCATATTTAGACGGCTATGATGAGAGTACTGGTTGTCCAAAGTTCTTGTTAAAGAAGGGACAAGGTGTAACAAACTGTTATACTACTTTGCAGAATGAAGGAAATACTTTTGAAGGTGGTTCATAATGAACAAATTAGGATTAGCTGTGGTTTTACTTATCTTTGGAGCCACAGCAGCCTTAATAGCATTTATTGTATATACTATACTCTGGAATTCATCTCCGATCCAAGACGTTTTACCAATGATATTAAGGTGGTTATTGTGAAATTACCTCCTAGATTATTATTTTTAATCATAACTGTGCTTTTCTTCATTGCAATATCTTTACCATTGAATTACGCTTTAAGTTCATTAATAGGAGTCGAGAACGCTACTGCTGTTATGGCTGCAATTTACATAATACTAACTGGCGTAACATTTGGTTGGATTTTTTACAAAGATTTCTACTAACGTTTTTCGAAGTAAAATTTTTTAAATTCTTTTACCTATTTTTAATCATGGCGAAATCATTATTAGATACATATAATTCTTTAGCATCAAAATTTTCTAAAAATCAGTATACTCCAGCATTGGCTGCAGCAGAATTGGCTAGTCTTATTGTCATTTACATAGCTGGGATGGATATTGCAATATTTAAATTACCGTTATTGGGTGGTCCAATAACAGCTCATATATATGCAGCTGCATTTGCAGTAATATTTGCTATTGCAACGTATGGTTCAGCTACTAGAGCTAATAATACTGTGTTAAGAGTTTTAGCTGTTCTTAATATTCTTTCTGTATTAGGAGCTGCTTTTGAAGGATTATTCTATTTTGGTGGATTTGTAATACCAGATTATGCTTTAGGTATGGGTATCGGTTTTGTCTTTACAGTAGTTTTTGCTTCAGCTCTCATGTTTTATGCAATGAGAAAATAAATAATAAAGTTAATATATTTTTATTTAATGAAATATTTTAGCGAAATATTTATTTATTCCCTTTTCATAAATAATAAATTGATAATTATGACGCAATCAGTATCCAGTCGAAATACCCCTGTACTAATTTCCTCAGTTGTTGAAACAATTTTACTTATTGGTACTTTTATAGCAGGTACTGCAACGATGTTGAACGCTCAATTTCCAATAAATCAAACATGGATGGCTGCATTATTATCGAGTCACTTAAGTTTAGCTATATTGAGTGGTTTAGGAGCAGTATTACTCTTTACTCTTTCTTATCTTAGTGATAGAAGAGACTTGTATTATCTTTCATTAATAACAGTAGTATTTGTTGGATTAGCAGCTGCGGGTGGTTTAGCATTTTATGCTACCTATAATTATGCTTTTTCATATATAATGGCTTTATCGCTTTTAATATCAATAATATCTTCAACTGGTTGTATAATTTACTCTCTCTAGGTGAAGAGTTATTGGCAGTACCTATTTCTTTTTTACTTAATGTAGTTCATGGTTTCTTCTCTTTAATATACTTTGGTGCTGTAATGATATTTGGTGTTTTTGGACCAAGGTTATCTAAACTTTCAGAGGGTTCTATCTATGAATTAATGACCCAGATTTTTCCTCCACTAATGAGCTTTATTGAGGCTACAGGGATGATTACTATAGTTTTTGGTGCTGGAGAATTCTTATTTTATATGATAGAATATTATAGAGAGGGTGGGATTAGTGAAGTAGAAAGTATAATTTTATCTACAGATTGGGGATTTTGTATATTTATTGGTGGTATTTTAGGAATTATAGGATTTTCAATAGGATTAATTATAGCACATAACTTTGAGAGATTATTCAAATTATATAAATCAGTAAATCCAGAAGTTGCTGATGAGATAAAAGTAACTCAGCTAAGACTAAAGTTTTATTCAGTTTTAGGAATGTCAATACTAACGTTGACAGTTATACTTATGGTTTTGGCTGTGTCTTTTTTGCCATTACCAAAATGACGAATTATATTAGGTTGGAACAGCTAATCAAGTAATAATTTTAATTATTTTATTTAATGTTTATCATTATAATTTAAATTGCTTCCTTCAAGTGCGAAAATACATAGAATAAACAAATTATTCATAGTCTTTATTTATAACTTTCCGATATCTTATTCCAATCTTCCTTCGTTAAACTCCAACCTAATGCTCCAATATTTTCTTCCAAATGTTTAACATTACTTGACTTAATTATTGGTACTAAGCTAGGTATTTGAATGTACCAATTTATGGCAATTTGAATAGGTGTTTTGTTATATTTCTTTCCCATCTCTACAAGTATTTTGTCACTAGCTATTCTTCCTTTTTCTATTGGCGTATAGGAGAGATAAAGTAATCCATTTTTATTAGCATAATTTAAGGTATCTTCATCACTTCTATCCCAAAGACTATAATGATTTTCAACTGCAACAATTTCATATTTCCTTAAACATTCTTTAGCTTTCTCAATTTCTTTCCACTTAAAATTACTTAATCCAAAAAATCTAATAATACCTCTGTCAACTAGGTCTTCAAATGCCTTTATTGTTTCACATATAGGTACTTCTGAAGGCCAATGAAGAAGATATAAATCAATATAAGTCCCTAGTCTTTTTGAACTCGCTATTGCTGATTTTATTGTATCCTCATATCTAGCGTGGTTTGGCCACACTTTTGTTATAATAAAAAGATCATCTCTCTTAAAGTCTTTAATAGCTTTTCCTACTAGTTCTTCTGCGTGTCCATTTCCATACATTTCTGCTGTATCTATCGCGGTAATTCCTAGTTCTATTGCCCTTTTGATCGCTTTTATATCATTTTGATCATTAGAGTAATCTGCTTGCCAAAATCCTCCACCCATTTTCCATGTTCCTAAAGCTAAGTCAGAAATTGAAAACCACTTGAAGATTTTCATAATATATAGTTTGAAAACGAACTAATAAGGGCATGCTGGGTCTTCGGCTAAAGGATCATTATAAACGGCATAAGCTCTAGCCCTACTTCCACCACATATATTTGTATAAGCACAAATTCCGCATTTTCCTTTAAGTTTGCCAGCTTTAATCATTTTAAGTAATTCTGAGTTTCTATAAATATTCACTATACTTTCTTCCCTTACATTACCTAATTTTATTGGTAGAAAACCACTTGGATAAATATCACCATTATATGCTACAAATATTACTCCAGCTCCGTCTCTCGTAGGCATTATACTTTTATCAACATTCTTTTTAGGTTCTCCTAATAGTTCCCTTAACTTTTGAATTAGTTCGTTATTTTCCTCCTTATATTCTAACTTAGCTCTTCTGAAGAAAGGTGCTTCAACAGTCCTTACTACTATGTCATATCTAGAAGCTTCAACTAAGAAATCGATTACATCTTTATATTTCTCTTTAGGAATATCAAGCTCAATAGTACCCCTTCCTACTGGAATTAAGAAGAAAACTTCCCAAACTTTTACTCCTAATTCCTTAAGCAATTTTACAATGTAAGGTAATTCTCCATAACTTTTTCTCCATATTAACGTATTTACTTGTACTTGTATACCGTATTTTAGTCCTAGTTTAATACCGTTAATAGCATACTTATAATTACCTAAACCTCTAAGCCAATCGTGTGTTTCTGGTTTATATCCATCAAGACTTATTGACATATAAAGTGCTAACTCTTTTATTCTTTTCATAGTTTCCTCATTAAGCCTATAAGAAGGTGCTGGAGCTAAGGAGACTATTAAACCTAAAGACTTTGCATAGTCCATTAACTCAAAGATATCTTCTCTAGATAAAGGATCTCCACCAGTAAACACTATAACTACTTTTCCAAATTGCGCTATATCTTCAAGTAACTTTTTACCTTCATTTGTAGTTAATTCCCCGGGTAATGGCTTATCTATTGCGTTAGCCCGACAATGCTTACAAGCAAGAGGGCATGCTTTTGTTACTTCCCAAAAGACTAAATGTGGAGATTCTTCAAAGGGCATAATGGATCATCTCCATAAATGTTTTCATTCCAATAATATGCTCTAGCCCTATCTCCTCCTTTACAGTATTCATTATAAATACACGATTTACATTCTCCTTGTAAATATTTTTCCGTATTTACAAAAAGATCAGGAATGTTTGTAATTATTTCCTTAAGTGGTTTCTCTCTAACGTTACCTAACTTATAAAAGTCAATAAACTGGCAAGGATAAACGTCACCATTGGGGTAAATAGATATCATCTTTCTTCCGCAACCTCCACTGTTTTTAACAAAGTGTAAATAATCTGCTAATTCTTTCTCATCTTTCGCTAACTTTTTAGCAATATAAATACCGTCAAAGGGTGCTAATGTAGTTTCTATTTCCAATTTTCCTTTTAATTGCTTAGCATATTCAATAAGTTTATTCATGAAATTTTCGTATTGTTGAGGAGTGTACATCCAGTCTTTCAGATCTTTACCTCTTCCACTTGCCGAAATATGATAGAAAGTTATTCTTTTTACTCCTAGTTCTAATGCTAACTTCATGTAGTCGTCAACGTAATCAATATTTTTTGAAGTTATTGTAAAGCGTAAACCAACGTTTAAACCTGCGTTAATAGCGTTTCTTATTCCTTTTATAGCCATTTCAAAAGCTCCTTTTACTCCTCTGAATTTATCATGAAATTCTGGATATGGACTATCTAAACTTATACCTATGTACATGAATCCTATTTCTTTAAGTTTTTCAGCAACTTTTTCACTTATTAAGGTTCCATTTGTAGATAACGCGAGTTTTATTCCCTTTTTAGAAGCATATTCTGCTATTTCGAAAAAATCTTTTCTCATTAATGGTTCTCCACCACTCATAATGAGTAATGGTATCTTAATTTCAGTCATTTGGTCAACTAATTTTAATGCTTCTTCAGTTGAAAGACCTTCTTCACCGTTAGGAGAAGCGTTTATATAACAATGTAAACACCTTAAGTTGCACTTATATGTTAAGTTCCAAGTTATTACCGGTCTGAAAACTTGACTAAATCTACTAGGATTTTTAGGATTATATTCTCCTTTAATCTGAAAGGATACTGTTCCACTGTTTGTAACCATAACGCTTATTGGAATCATTAATGATAAATTTGATACAAAGTTTAAATTTCATAAGCTAAATAATGAGGTGTAAAAATAATTAACTTTGTTAAACGTTTTCGTACATAAGTTTATCTATACTTTCTGAGATTAACTCCATATCTTTTCTTATTTTATCCTTTAATTCTCTCACTTCACTGTCCTTTAGTCTGATTAAATTGTATGCAGTCATGAATTCTATCATGTTTAATAAATCTTCCAAGAATTCATAAAGTTGTTGTAATTGAACTGGATCGTTATAATTTACTTTTATATCTGATTTCGTATTATATTTAATTAATGAAAGTATGTGTTGAATATCATACACATATTCTGGTAATACGTTTTCCATATGATTTAATCTCTTTCATAATATTTTAATTATTTTAGCCTAATTCCTATCTCTTTATGTTGAATTCTTTTTAACTCTTAGCGTATTATTAAAGTAAATTTTTTAAGCATTGTTTAATCTGCTCCTCAGTATATTGTGTTACTTTTAAAAGAAAACTTTAAAAGAAAAATTAACATGCACTTTTAGTAAGCTTACTACATACATTGTTTAAATCAAAGATTATGTTGCTTTATAATTAGAAAGGTACTTTATTTCCTCTAATTTCCTTTAGTTTCTTTTCGAATTCTTCGACCCATTTTGGTACTTTTACGTCTTCTGGACACCTTGCTGGAGTAAACGCTTTAATATCTAAGATTGGAGTACCTTCGAATAAATCTAAATTTTCAACAAACAAAATATTTCCCTCCCTTTTTATCAGTTTAACTATAGAAATAGCTATGGGATTTGGTCTATGAGGAGAATCTGTACAGAAAACTCCCACTTCAGGAAGCTCTTCTAACTTGAATCCATATTTAAGAAGTCCTCTTGGTTTCACTATTAAAGTATTTCTCTGCTCTTCAGTTACTTTATTTAACCATGATATTACGATTAAATGCGAAAAATCTTCTATTTTAATTAATCCATTTTCAAACTCTTTATAAATTTCAATAACACCTTTTCCTTCAATATTTTCCTTAACTATTCCTATGTACTTAAGCATAAATTAAAATAAGAGTATTAGTTAATAATTTCGATCTCTAAATAAACTCTTTTGTTACCTTTAGCTAATACTACTACTGCGCTATCTCCTTCAATTCCAGCTTCTTTCACTCGATATTTTTTAAAATAAGGGTATATCAACGAGGAGAGTTGTGAAACTGTAAGATTGTTGAATTTTATGAACCCTTTTTCTAAGTATAATGTTAGATTGAAACGATATTTAGGATCAAGTATTTGCATTAACGTGATCCTTTCTTTTCTCATAAGGAAAGCTTGTTGAAGGAAGTAAATAAATATTTTTCCTAATGTTTAAGCCAAAAGATAATTAACATTGTTAATCTATTATTTTCGAATCTATCTTATCTCTTAAGCAAGATGTCCTAGCTTTAATATCTGCAGTTAGGAATTTATCGGCTTGAAGCATAAGTAATATGAAGCAATTCTAATGTTCGTAATGTAACTTCTTTAGTTATATTCGTAGCGTTATAGTATACATCAATAAGGAGTAAGCGTTGATGAAACTAAACTCTTTACAAATCTGTTGTAGGTAGAAAGGATTTTTATTGCGTATGGTAAAGGATTATCTTTTATATTTCTAGATAAGTAACTCACTAATCCAATTAATCCTAATGTTGATGTCATTCCCCAGATTTAAATTCTTCTATTGCTTCTCTCTTCTATGACCATTTAATATAGACCGAATAATTATAGATTAATTATAGATGTATCAAAGTATTTCGATACTTGCTCCTATCAGCAAGAAAGTTTTATTAAATATAGGAAGTTGCATTTCTTTTGACTTTCTGATTTATCTCTTTTCACTTATCTATTTCCTTTAATCCCATGATATAGTTTAAGCCTCATTTCTTGAGAAGAAAACTCTCTCAGAAACTAAGGAATCAATTTCTTTAACTACCTCTTTCTTTATTCTTACTGAAACCACTTCGCTCTTAGTATACCATCTCTCGTATATTATTTTAAATATTTTGCTGACATTCCTACTTTTATTCCAGTTATTCCTAAAGTATCTTTAATTAAGAAAAGAAAGTAGAGATATGACACTGGAAGGAAAATTCCAGAAACTTCAAGGTTAATGAATCTAAAATAATATGAGAGTAAAAGTAGTGGCAATATATATGCTACCTTTTGATGATTATATCTTGCGGTTGAATATGTTATGCATGAGAAGAAGAAAGGAAACATTACATCAAGGTAAAATGCGTGAAGCATATCTTCTAAAACTATTGCTGAAAATGTAGTTAAAAGTGAAATTATAATAACTAAGATTGAAGTAGGATTTACCTTGAAATTTATTCTTTTTCGGAAAAGTAATAAAAAGTAAAATACTAAAGTAACTGGTATTAAAAAGGGATAAAACATTGAAAGAAGCCCCATTATTAAGACTGGCAATTGTAAAATTCCAAAGAAGGGTTTAGCTCCTAGTGTTGCTGTAAATACTCCAATATTTACTCCTAATATGTAAATTAAGATAGGTATGGCTAGGCTCCAATAATTAAGAAATAAAAACCACATGATCGCTGATAGAAAGGGTGAAGATAAGACTAGAATATTCACTGGAAATTTACTTCCATAACTTTTAACGTCTCTTAGCGCAGTAATTTCAATTACTATTAGAAAAATTGAAGCTAGAAATTGAAAATAATGAGATAGAGGTATTGCTAAGAAAATTAAGGCTAATATGTGTGTCATAAAATATTTCTTCGCTGGGAAAAAGAGTCTTTGTAACATTCCAAAATATAGAGAATAAACACCTATTGTCATAAAATAAGGATGATATGAGGGAGAAATATCAAGGGATAATCCTCCTAAGAAGAACATGATCGTTGCTAAATAGATATAGGGAACATTTACTCCCCATGGTTCTATTTCTATCTTATCCATAATTTTTCTGTTTTTCATGACTGATAAAAAGTTAGTAACCTAAATAATTAGGTTTATTTTATGATTGAAGTCTAATACACTACTTTCCCCAAAGACTTGTTTAAACTTCCCAGAGTGACTGGTCTAACAAAGTTGAGGGCAGAAAGCCTTTAGGCAGGGATGAATGCTCGCAAAAATAAATAAAAAATATAGTCTGAGAAGAGGGGTTCTCTGAGCCTCTCGACTGCATCTCATATGAAAGATGTAAACCCGAATTGATAAGGGGAACCCTAGCCTTCAGGGCTAAGAGGAAGTCAGCAAAACTAAGATGTAAATAGTTTATAGTAATATTGATGATTATAATAGCAAAATCGGCTAGGATTTTAATAACTTTATCGCTTATTTTTAAGATGAAAATATAATTGATCCGTAATTTTAATTGAAACGATAAACAGTCTATTTTGGCTAATAGTTTTATACCTTATATTTCAAAATACTCAAGATATGAGAAAAATTACGTCTCTTTCACAACTAAGGGCTTTACTTAAAAATGATGTTGTTATCATAAAAGTTCTTCCGTATGGAGGTAAAGGAATAATTAAAAAATATTGTAAAGATTGCATTGAGATTCCTAACGAATTCAATAGCGTGGAAGAGCTTCAAAATTGGAGAGATTTCTTAAACTCTAAATCAACATATAAAGTTATTGGAAGGAGTTACGTTATTGACTTATTATTTGGTAAGACTAAATTAGGTCAAGGGAATCTTAAAGTAAGTGGTAATGTTTTCACAATTTCAGCGTATAAGGCAATTAATTATGTAGTAAAAAGAGTGGATAAAGATGTAAGTAAGATTCTTGATTATTCTATCCTTACATTACATGGTTATTACACTTATATTCCAGGGTTGCTAGTTGAAGGAGTTAAACTAGCTAAGGAGAATAAGATTGATGATGCATTAAAGACATTTAACAAATTTCGAAGAATATTATACATAAATGAGAATGAAGCTAAATCTCCAGAGGAACTACTCAAAAAGGTTTATAAAGGTAATAATTTGAGAGAAGATTGGGAAAAGCTTTCACCAATATGGCGTGAAATCATTTACTATTTAATAGATTCTTCTCTAGGATTATTACCTGGTGAAAGTAAAAGACAAATAAGCGATTTAAATTACTCTTCTACGGAAGTCGAAGAACTATCTATTATAGATTACCTAGAATATGTAGATATTGTTAATCTTGCAATATCTGAACTATTTAGAGGAAACAATGTGGCTATAATTGGTAGCCTAAGAACTGGTAAAAGTACAATATCTGAACTTATAAAGAAAAGAGCAAAAGATCATAAACTCGAAATTTCTGTTATTGACTATCATAATACTAATAATGAGTACACTAGTCTAGAAAAAATATATAATAGTAATAAAAGTAAAGTTCTTTATGTATTAACTAATGATTTAGCAAAAACTTTAGGTATTAATGCTTTTAAAATTTATGTAGATAGACGATATATATACTCTTTATCTAGAGATAAAGGTTTAACATTAAGATTAGATGAGAGAATAACCTCTATTCCTATGCATTATATTATTATGTATCAGACTGATAATATCGAATCAACATTAAATGAAGCTCTAGAGAATTTCTATGCTGATTATTGGAATTATATATATAATGTTATTTTTGATTCAGATCCGAATAAGATTTTATGGTATTCTCCAATTTTGGCAGTATATGATAAATATAACATACCAATCCCTGTAAGAATCTCTGCACTTATTTTAAAAAATAGTGGTAGGAAAAATGTTAATGAAAATGACTTAATACTTAAATGGTTTTCTAACTGTAATATTCCATTTAAAGTTCCAAAGTCTGAAGATTATTATACTGATTCATTAGATAGTATAAACGTAGAAAAAATACTGGCAAATGTAGCGGAAGAGATCTCAAAAGAAATTAATAATGAAACTATGATAGATAGTATTCTAAACATCTTATCTTATCTTTCAATAACTGAAGGAGAAAAACCAAGAATAATCTCAAAAATAAAAGAATATTTCGATAATAATTTTAATTTTATGAGAATATTTTTACCTTATATAATAGAAAGATTAAAAGACAATATTAATATCGAGAAATATTGCAAAGAGTTAAGTAATAATAGTCTTCAACCATATGAATTACTTGCTAAGATTAAGGGTATATTAATGAAAAGTACAGAAGATAAGTGTACCTCTACAGCACTAGATATTTTATTAACTTTATCTAAAAATGGCAAAGTAGAATGGGTAAGATTTGTCCTTGATGATATAATTAATAATATCAAGGTAATTAAAAAGAATTATTCTTATCAACTTTCAGCAATTCTATTCAATTATCTAAAATATTCTAATGAAGATATAGATAAAGTTAAGCAAATTATAAACGAAATAGATAATGAATATTCAGTGTTTCCTAAATCACTAGTAAATTACATAGATGGTTCATTGGATCTTATTCAATTTACTAATCCTCTCTGGTCTGTTTTGATTTATGGGTTCTTAGGAATATACTCTTTAACTAATCATGATTTACTTAAATTGGCTCTTATATATGATAAATTCAGAAAAAACTATGCATTGGTCAAAAATAGTAAATATAATCTTGACGATCTACACTTAAAGGATTTCTTTCCAATCTCAAATGATATAATGGATTATATTGATGAACTTAAAGATAGATTAGATGCAGGAATAGGATACACGTTGCTTCTAACTCATCCTAGAGAGGAATCAGTAAGAGCCACTATTGAGCTTTCTGAAAAACTAGTAATTAATTGGTATAATAGAATAAGAAATAAAATGAAAGAAGGCAAAATAAAAAATAATGAAGCTATAGATCTACTTAAATTCTATCAGATTAAGCTAATGAAATCTTTAGTTAGTGGTGGTAAATATGAATACAAATCCGTTTTGCAAGATATTATCGAACTTGAGAAATTGACTGATTATGTTAAAGAGCAAGATGTAAAAGGTTCTCTTTTAGTAGCGTCTTCTATCTCAAAGAAGGTATTAGGAATAGAAGAGAAACCAAGGATATTCAGTGGAACAACTTTAGATTTGTTAATATATATATCTGCTGAAATTTTGTTAGGAGCTAATGATAAGAACAAATTCTTTGACTTTATTGCAAATCAAATTAAAAATAAGGATGAAGGAATAGATAAGGCACTAGTTGGTATAATAACTGCTGTAATGAAAAATGATAAAAAAGAGTTAGATAAAGCATTGGAGTATGCAAAAGAGAATTATTATTCAGCAATGCTAGAAATATTGAGTAAATATGTAAATGATAGAAAAATGTTTGTCGTATCTTTAATACCTTATATTGGTTTTTGGCATTTTTTAGGAGGATAATGTTTGAGGTTTAAAGTTACATTTTTCCTCAATTTTTCCTTCTAGGGCATCATTTAAATACATATAAGGATCTTTGATTTCTCTCATATGTTTTCCACTACCCCCTCTTAAAATTTTTACAACCTCACTTAACGCACTTAATGCAATTTCTTCTGCTGTTTTAGCGTTTAGGTCTAATCCTAATGGTGAGTAAAATTTTGTTTTTAATGTTTCCATGTCAATTCCTTTCTTCATTAACTGTGCAATAGTATATGCAGCTCTTTTCTGACTAGCTAAAAAGCCGACATATTTTGCTTTTTTCAAAGCTATATAAGCAGCATTTACATCGTAAGGTTTTCCTCCTTCATTAGCAATAATTACAAAGGAATCTTCTGTAATTATTTGATCAAGTAAAGTTAAAGAGTTAGAAATAAAGTTTACTCCAGCAAATTCTTCTTCATTAATGTCATTATCACCTATTACGGCAACTAAATATCCCATTGCTAAAGATAATTTTGCTAACGCTTTTGCAATTATTCCAGAACCTACAATAATTAATGATGGTCTTGGCTCTATTACTTCAGCAATTATTTTCTTTCCATTAATTTCAACTTCAATCCTACCTTTTTCTAAAGCTTCTTTTGCATACCTTTCATGTTCTTTAAAACCTAAAACAAGTTTATCTTCTACAAAGATACTTCTTTTCCCTTCCTCGTTTACCATGACAACCTTTTTTCCTTCAGCTGTTAACTTTGTAATAAGAGGAAAAATTTCACAAATTGACATAACATATAACTTATACAATGCACTTAAATCTTTTAGTTATAACATGTTTTACGATGAAGATAGAAGAAAAAGTTGAGTTACTTTATAACGCATATAAAGATAAAAAAGAGATAGAACCTTTTGAAGTAAATAGTGAGGAAGCTACTCAGATATTTAATCTTTTTACTCAAAAACTTGTTAAAGATGAAGGATTGGGAGGATATAAAATAAGCCTTGTAACATTAGAAACTATAAAGAAATTTAAGGCAAATGGACCAGATTATGGAATATTAACGAATAATATGATTGTAAAAAAAGGAAATGAGGTCAAATTACCATTTAGATATTCTTATGCTGAAATAGAGGTTATTGTTTTAGCAGATAACTGTAAAGAGGATAATATTCCTCATTGCATAAAGGAAACTTATTTAGGAATTGAGATGCCTATGACAAGATTTAATGCCCCGTTAAATAAATTGAATTTTAATCAACTCAAGGCAGATGATATGGTAGCTGGTCTCCTATATTTAGGTGAAAAAGTTTCTGAACAGCCTAAATCAGTTGAAGTTTATATTAATGATGAGTTAAAAGGAAAAGATAAACCAAACTTTATTTATGGAAATTATTTAGAGATGCTTAAATGGCTTATCAAAAGCATAGGTAAAGAAGTTAGTGGCTATGTTTCTACTGGATCTATTGTAGGTCCTATACCTATAAATAAGGGAGAGAAAATAAGAGTAAAATCAGATAATGCAGAGTTTGAAGTTAAGTTATATTAATTTCCTACCAGAAAGTAAGATCAATATTACTGTTCCTATTACTATCAAGATAATTGCAACAATTTCTGTTTGAGGTACATTTATCACTGAGGTAGTAGATAAGTGACTTATAGTAGTAATATTGTGAGATATATTACTAGACTCGGTTGTTGTATAATAATTTTCAGTTGTTTGTTGTGTCGTTATATTACTTACAGTAGTTTCAGTAGTTGAAGTTGTGCTACTACTAGAAGTAGTTGTGGTAGAAGTGATTTTAGATAAGTAAGGATAAACAATAATTTTTATTATGATATTTTCTGTTATATTCCCTAAAGCATTCATTGCGACAATTTTTACCAGATAAGTTACATTTTGTGTAATATTGTACTCTACATAGTTTTGGTGAAGTATCGATCTTAATGAGTTGTTAAAGTAAACATAAAACGTAGAAGGGACTTTTTCATTCCAGATTAGATAAAGTATAGTATATCCGGGGTAATGATATTCGTATACTGAAATAGTAAAGGGCTCTGGTGCTTCTAAGACTTTAATAAGTTCAATGGATGATATTATAGTTATTTGAGAGAATGATAGCTCTGTGTTTATAGTAGTAATAATAGCAGTTACAGAGGTAGAGTTTACTATCAAACCATCAGCTAATAAATATGAAGTCAAGGATTGTTGCGATTTCTGATATATAACACTCCAATTTTCATTGTAAACTGTTATTATTGAATTTATTCCGAAGTTTGACTTAACAATTTGTTCTACTAGTATATAACCATCATTTATATAACCTATTGCCTCACTATTATACTCTCTTGTGGATAATATTTTCTGATTAGATAAGTTATATAATACTAAATAAGAAGCTGAACTTGACGAGTATGTAACTAATGCTAAATTATCTGAAACACTGACTAATGATGGCTCTAATCCATTATATTCTGGTATTTCGTAAAGTACTTTACCATTACTTAAATTAATAACAAAGTAATCACCAACAAGTCCAGAAACAGAGAGATTCTCTAGCGAGGTTAGTTGAGATATTGATGAGTTGCCTATAACTCCTAAACCGTTAGAAACGCTGATAGAAGTAGCATTAATAATATTTAATGAAATATTGTTAAGAAGTATTCCATTAGAATTTAATATTAATAAAAAAGAATTGCTAGAGGAATATGAAGGCTTCCAAATAAGATAAACTGTATTATTATAGACATCAAAATCTTCAGAAGCACCGTAAGTTAATAAGTTTATTACTTTTCCCCAGTTTCCATTAAATGAAGCGTAAGCAAAATACGATTTTTTAATTGTAAGGTTTGAAGGATTAATAGATTTTACTCCAGGTAAATAAATGAAAAAGACCTTATTTCCAATAACTTTTGGTGTAGATATTACAAAACCATCCAGTTGAAGGATAGGAATATTTAGACCAGATAAATAAGTTGAAACTGATGTTACATTAAAAGTAGCTGATTGAGAAACTAAATTTAAACTAACAGTACCGTTAATTATTGCACAAAGATAAAATATAGAATTGTTTAGTACAGCTGAAGGAGATGTATAAATTATTGATGCGTTAAATGGCTCTTTAGAAGAAAGGGAGAGAGAATTTGTTTTTAAAGATAAGATAACAGAGAACATAAGTAAGATAAGGAGAAAAATCATATACCTTTTATTATACATACTTAAAGAAATGTAAAAGTGAATAAAAACTTTATTCTACAACTTGTGATACTGGAGGAGGACTTTTATCTCCAGCTATTTTCTTCATATATTCTTTGTACATACATCTATCTTGAATAACAATTAAGCCAGCTTTTCTAGCCTTTTCTGCTGCCTCATCATTTCTTATACCCTCTTGTAACCAGATAACTTTTACATCTCCTTTTTGTTTTACCCTTTCAAGTACCTCATCTACAATCTTTGGAACTTCTGAAGAAGGTCTAAAAACTTCTACTATATCAATTTTATCCGGAATATCTAAGATTGATTTGTAACTTTTTCTTCCTAAAATCTCATCGGCGGAAGGATTTACCGGATACACATTATAGCCTTTAGTAATAAGAAATTTAGGAACTTGATGTGCTGGTTTTGTTGGATCTTTTGAAAAGCCTATTGTTGCTATATTCTTATAATTTTTCAAAATATACGTAATTAACTCATCTTCAGAACTCATATTATAAAATATGAAGTAGGAATAAAAAATAATTAACTTACGTTGGACACTCGCCAGCTAAAGGTCCTGCTGCTTCAAGTATAACTTGCTGAATCATATTTGATGCGTTTATTATTTGTTGGAATTGGTCTAAGTTATTAAACACATATTGAGGACTGTATCCAGAAAGTATATCTGGGTTAACTATTGGAGTAGTAACAATATATGTTCCATTAGGTCCAGATATTAGTATTGCAAAGTTAAGATGTGGTGGTTGTACATATAGTGCAGATGGCTTACCATATTGTTCTACTGTAACATTAGTCTCGTACTGAATTATGAACTGTGAAACTTGAGGTGGTAATCCCATACTTGCATATTCCTCTTCTAATATTTTTTCTCCAATCGGAATTAATTCATTTTGAGGTATTGGTGTTCCATTGTAAGAGGCATTTAAATATTCGTTATAAACATAAGCTACATAAAATCTGACTATAGACGTTGGGGTGAAATTTAAGAATATTAGGCCTGGGATGTTTGCTGGCTTATGATCAGGATCAGAATAATGAAATTCATATGTAATATTCCCATAATTCTTTAAAACATTATAAATGGCCCATGAAGCTGCTGCTCCTACGGGGCATCCATACCAAGATTGTTCTACCACAATTACTTGCCCTTTTGGTGCTAAATCAATATTACTTATTTTCACAAATTTACCAGCCGGTATTTCATTAATGGAGGAAGTAGTTGGTGATTGTGTATTATTTACACTTGCCTTTGTATTACTCAGTTTCATAATGTAATATACTGATAGAAACGCAGCAATTATTACTATTACTGCTATAACAGTTCCAAGGACTTTTTTGTTCATTGCTTTTTTCTATTCTGATCAAACTATAAATTTTTCCCCAATAACTAAAAGTAAGAAGAATAATATTTATTTTGATCATTTCAAGATTTACGAAAAATTTTTATAATTTAAAGACATTAAATATAGTATGGCTGTGTCGTTAGCAAAGAAATATCAAGGGAAATTACAAATATTACCAAAAGTTCCTATCAATTCTTATGAAGATTTTGCTTTAATTTACACTCCAGGTGTTGCAGAGTTAGTAAAAGAAATTCAAAAGGATGAAGATCAAAGTTTTGAGCTAACGAGTAGATGGAATACTATTGCTATTCTGACTGATGGAAGTAGAGTTTTAGGTTTAGGAAATGTAGGTCCTATAGCCTCTTTACCAGTTATGGAAGGAAAAGCATTATTATTCAAATATTTAGGTGGTGTAGATGCCTTTCCATTACCCATTAGAGTATATAGTAAGGAAGAATTTATTCAAGTTGCTAAGGCTATTGAGCCCGCATTTGGAGGAATAAACTTAGAAGATATTGAGTCACCTAAATGTTTCTTTATTCTGGAAGAGCTACAAAAAGTCTTAAATATACCGGTCTGGCATGATGATCAACAAGGAACTGCTGGTGCTGTTCTAGCTGGGTTAATTAATGCTCTAAAACTTACTGGAAAAGATAAAAATTCAAAGATTATTTTAATGGGAGCTGGGGCAGCTAATATAGCAACAGCAAGATTATTAATAAGATATGGTTTTAATCCTAAAAACATGATAATTATAGATAGAGAAGGTCCTTTATATGCTGAAAGGAGAGACATAGATTCTCTAATGTTTAAACACCCTTGGAAATATGAGTTAGCAATACAAACTAATGGGGAGAGAGTTACAATTGTTGATGAGGCTTTTAAAGGCGCTGATATCCTAATTGCAGCTTCCTCACCCTATGCTAAGATAGATAAAAGGCTTATTAGAATGATGAACAAACCTATAGTATTTGCTTTAGCAAATCCCATTCCAGAGATTTATCCTAGTGAGGCTAAAGAGGCCGGTGCTGTAATTGTAGCAACTGGTAGAAGTGATTTTCCAAATCAGGTAAATAACTCCTTAATCTTTCCAGCAGTATTTAGAGGAGTTTTAGATTGTAGAGCAAGAAAAATAACTGATGAAATGATAATATCAGCTTCAGAAGAATTAGCTAAGTATGCTGAAGAGAAAGGTTTGAGGGAAGATTATATAATTCCAAGAATGGATGAAATAGAAGTTTATTTCAGGATGGCAGCGGCAGTAGCAACTAAAGCCGTAGAATTAGGTTATGCTAGACTAAAGTTATCTTATAAAGAGTTTCTAGAATTAGCTAAAGAAAGAATTGGAAAAGCAAGGAGGTTAGTATTATGATAAGAAAAGCATCTGAAAAAGATCTTGAAATACTGACTGATATGTTTACAAGAATGTATCAGCTTAACTCAGAATTTGATCCATTATTAGAAGTATCACAAGACTTAGAAGAAAAAGTGAAAGAATCTATTAAAAAATCGTTTAATGATAATAATGTTTTATTAATAGTCGCTGAAGAAGATGGTAAAGTAGTAGGTGGCGCAAGAGTATTTATTTCAAATAGAGAGTTTTATATACCAGAAAAAGTCGGAATGATCCAAGAAATTTATGTATATCCTGCTTATAGACGTAATGGTATCGGTGAAAGCTTAATTAATTATATTGAAAAAGAGTTAAAAGAAAGAGGAATAGAAACTATATTGGCAAGATTTCCAGCAAAAAATATGATAGCAACGTCTTTTTACACTAAAAAAGGCTTTAGAGAGCTTCATAATGAGTACATAAGAAAAATTGATTAGATGAATGATAAACATGAACTTGTGGATAAATTAGATAAGTTGATATTTTACTATATCTTTATGAATCCTAGAATAAGCAAGAGAGAATTAGCTAGAAGGATAAGCATTGATATTTCTACGTTATTATATAGAATAAACAAGTTAAAACATTATATAGAAGGTTATTATGTCTATGTTAATCCAACGATTTTAGGTTATAAGAGAGCTATCTTAATCCATAATAAAGAAAACATTAAAAATGAGAGCATAAGGTTTACATGTATAGAAGGTTTTTCAATATCTGAAATTTATGGGAATGAAGTTGAGAAAGAGATTGAAATGATAGACCCTATCTTTTACGAAAAAATACCTGAGGAGAAATATTCTTTATCTTTCCTAGACTACGAAATAATTAAATTACTAAATGATAACCCACTAATTGATGAAAGCGAAATAGCCTATAAATTAAATCGTAAAATAAGAACAATTAAAAGGCATTTGAATTTCTTACTTTCTCATGGTATAGTTCGTGTTATACCAAAGATAGACATAACAAAACTTGATTTCCTATTATACTCATTTTTATCATCAATTAAACCTTCAAAGACTATATTTAATTATCCTTCATTATCAATAGGATTTGCAAATAACTTAGAAGATATAGTAAAATTAACTAGATTTGGAAAAATTTCAATAAAATCAAAATATGAAGTGAATAATTGGTTGAGTCAAGATCAAAATTTTCAAGCAAAACTTTATTTGAAATAACTTCCTCTTTTTTCCATGAAATATGCATTTATAATATTTTCCGATCCAGATATAAAATCTGAATTAGTAAAAGCCGCACATGCGTTACATTATGCTATAAATTTAAAAAGAAAAGGAAATGAAGTACTAGTATATTTTGAAGGATTAGGAGAGAAAATATTAGTTAGTGATAATGAATATATAAAGCCATTATTAAATGAAGCATTAAAGGAAGGTATAGTATATGGTGCATGTGGCTATTGCGCATCTCCTCCTCATTTAAACATAAAAGATAAACTACTGAATAGAGGAATTAGACTTTTTGGAGATGAAAATGACCATAAAGATCTTTCATTATTTATCGATAATGGATACCAAATAATGCTAATCTAATTTTACGAAATTAACATAGAAAGGTTTTTAAAAATAGCTTAACTAGTACAAAAGTAGTACTATAATTTTAAAACAATATGAATTTCAACATTAAAAAAGTTAAATATATGAATTATTTACCTCCGAAAACTATGAAAGACAATATTCCAGATAGTATTAATAGATCTAAACCTAGTAGAAAACCTACGCCAAACTGTGCTGTAATATATGCTATCTGTAATGAAGCTATTAATTGTGCTGTTGTATAAGCAAACGAAGAAACTAAAGCTGCAAATATAACTTCGCTTGATCGCAATAATAATTTATGTTGCTGTTGATTAAGAGTTTTAGTTGGTAGTATCATAGTCTTTCTAAAATTAAATGAGGAGGAGTTTTCTTTTAACGATTTAGGAGCAAAGTAGAATTTTAACAAAGGATAGAGTACTATAAAGCTAGCTAAGAATATTAATCCATCAACTTCAACACCTATAGGTCCTATATCTACTCCAGGAGTTTTATATGCCCATATGCTGTTTACTATGAACGAAATTATGAACCCTGTTCCTAAAGCAATTGCGGCTGGTCTTATAACGGGATGGCTTGCCTTATGTCTAAATATATACTGATCAATGAAGGGGAACAATAGTGTTACTAATATCCATGCTAAAAATATTAAGGAGGCATATTGAGGAGGAACCGATTTATAGAAGAAATATATAAATAAGAAATACCAATCAGGAATAGGTGGAGTTTGTGCTGCTAATACTGGATTATATTCTGGCATAGTATATTTAAGCCCATTCCCAGTAATTGTTATATTGTAAGGTATTATAGACGCTATCAATATAACTGCTCCAAAAACTAAGAAGAAAGTCATTAAAATCAATCCAAATGTCCTAGTGTAAGGTTGCAATTTCCAATTCGGATCATTTTCTAATTTATCTTTGTAATGTTCAACTAATTCTGGTCCAGGTTCTTTACTAGGTGGAGGTGTTGGTCCTCCATGTTTTTCAAATATGGCTAAGTGGATCATTATGAATAAGAGTATTAATCCTCCTACAATCCAGTGGAAAATGAAAAACCTATCAACTAATGGATCTACTCCACTTGCTATTCCAGGTAAATTTGTTGGTACAGTAGTCATAAGCTTAATTAAAGACGCTAAATTAAAAGGCATGTAAGTAAACAAGTTTAAGCCAGTTGTTGTTGCTGTCCATGATATTAAATTATATGGTAAAGAATAACCTAAATATGCCTCAGTTAAAGCTAAACCAGCTAAGATAACTCCTACTATCCACATTATCTCTCTTGGTTTTCTATAAGCTCCTACAATAAAGTTTCTTGTCATATGTAATATAAGTAAGAATATCATTGCATAAGCTGCCCACGTATGTATACTAAATAGTAATGCACCATAAGGTACTTGTGAAATTAAATAAACCGTTGATGCGTAAGGATCAGAAGGAACATAATATAGTGCCACTAAAGCTCCAGTAATTACTGCTAACGTAAATGAAGCTAAAACCATTGAACCTAACCAATAATCAAGCCTATAAGCATATTTTGGTGCTTTAGCTATAGTATGACCATAAATTCCGATTCTTTCATCTAGCCATTGAAAAACTTTATCTATCCAACTTTCTCTCTCCTCCTCCATGATTTCACCCAGTAGTACATGCTGGATTAGATGGAATTTGATAAGAGTAGTCTGGATCATATATCAAGTTGCTGGTAGGTCTTGTTTTAGAGAAATAGGGAGCGTTCGTACCTATAGCATAAATATCACCAGTTGTATTATCATATTCTAGTAGTACTATTGGTAATGGTCTAGGTGCTGGTCCTCCAACTACTATCCCTCCTTCATCTAGTTTATACATCGAACCGTGACATGGACAATGTAAAATTGTAGTTGATGGATTTAACCCTGGTACATCTGGAGAACTAACTAATACTTGGGCTGGTAGCTGACAACCTAAATGTACACAAATGGCTGAAAAAGCACAAATAGCTCCTTTAGGTCCAACTCCCTTTATGTTAGGAAAATTAGAATTTATCCTAAATTGACCATAATAAGGATTTTTAAATTGCACGTCTGTTTGTCCATTAAGTTTTGAGAAATCAACTAAGAAACAAGGCTCATTGGTTAATGGATATGCGAAGAAATAAACTGGACAATTGCTATTCTGTATATCCTTTATATTAGCTATTTTATACTTTGGAAAACCAAGAAGTCCTGACGAGTTATTTACAACTAAATAATTCTTAGAGATTATTCTCAATTCGTTATAGTAATAACCCATGTAATTAAAAAGTGGTGAAAATAAAGGAGATACAGCTACTGCTCCTCCTGCAATCATAGCTAGCCTAATAAAATCGCGTCTCTTCATTTTTACCACAAAGAAATTTAATACTAAAAACTATTTAAGTTTTGCTAAAATATTTAATCTATTTACAATTGCATTTAACTTTAAGAGTTCTCTTGAATAGATCATAAAGAGATAATATAACTATTAAAGGTAAAACAAAGTAAATAATTGTCAATGTTTCACCAGCAATTACACTGTAAGCTAGGAAAGATAAAGGTGTATAAAAAGCTATAATGGTAGGTAAAGAGAGACAGCAAGTTGTCCCACCAACTAGACCAATTGCTATAATTCCAGAAATTAGCTTCTTTGATTTTATAAATTCAAATATCTTACCAATATTTGCAGATACTAAAAAAGTTATCGTAATTGCTACAAATATTGCAAAAGGAGTAATTGAGAGATAATAATATGGTGGAAGTAATACTTCAATGGAGGGGTTAAATAATAGATTGAAAACAAATCCTAATCCGTAAGTGGAGAATGGTGCATAAGCTAAGCCTATTTGTTCATAGTAAAAAGCTGAAGGGGAAAAGAAAATAGTTAATAACTTCTCTATAGCTAAACTAAATATAAAAAGATGAACTGGAAAATAGGCTAATGTAGTTATCTTAATCTCTTTTTTTCTGAAATTAGTTATTACGTAGGAAAATGCTACTTTAAGTGGATAATATGCTATTAAAAGAAGAGTAATAGTCCAAAAAATAACGGGCGTGATAATGTTTGAAAACAACCCGGGAGGAAGAAGAGAAAAATATAAAAACAATACTATCATCGGAAGTACCAAAAATACCTTTTTCATAATTATAGTTTCTAATTTTAAGCTTATAAATTTTGATAGAATATAATTGAAAAAAATTTAATTAACTTATTCTTTATAATATTCTTTATATAGTACTATAGTTAAGGCAAATAATAGAAACATCGCCATAGATAATAGTATTCCAGTGTTAAATTGTAAAACTAAGGGAAGATTCGGTGACAAATATGGTAAGGAAAACCAGACTAATGCAATTCCAGTAACTATTGCTACTCCAAGACCTATAGCTGTATAATCAGTTTTTCTTTGTGTTATTATCTCACTCTTTTCCCTAAATCTTAAAGCAAGGAAAATTAAACTTCCCATAAAAATTCCAAATACTCCTGAAGCAGCAATATATGTAATTCTGAATAACGATTTCTCAGCTAGGGAAATAGGTGAAGCCGAACTTAATGCCGTTAAATTTCCAAAATTTCCTACAGCTAAAAAAATGAAACACATAGCTAGAATTGATATAATCCATAAAGCATAATCCTTTTTACTAAGCCTTTGACTCATTATCTCACCCAGTTCCGTTAACAACTATCAACTCTCCAATCATAGTATAATGCCCTGGGCCACAAAATTCTGCGCAATAAATATTATAAACTCCAGGCTTATTAACAATTATGTACAATGGATAATAATATCCAGGGATTGCTTCTAATTTATATCCTAGTTGAACTATATACATTGCGTGAATAACATCTGCTGAGGTTAAATTGAATATGTATGGCTTTCCAGCCTGTATAACAACTTTATCATAACTTACTGTACCATTAGGGTAAATAAATTCCCAGACGTATTGCTTAGCAATTACTCTTATTACTTCTGGTTTCTCGTTATGTGGAAAATATCCCCCAGTATCTATCATTATAAGATCATGAAATGCTATTCCACCTAGAACAGCTAATATTAATGCTGCACCTATCATGGTAATTACTTCTATAGATAACTTAACCATCAAAAGAATATTTAATAGTCTAATATTTATAGTTAACGCAAAAAAAGATAAAAAAAGATTTAACTTATAACAACATATGGTGTAGTAACATTAGAAGAGGCAACTAAGACAACCCACATTCCAGATTCTGCATGACCAGCTATTCCACAAGCAAGCCAATATATTCCAGGTTGTATATCAGTATACAAACCACTTGCAGACTGTCCGCTCATTATACCAGTAGTTTCATAATCACTAGAAGAGGCGCCAATAGTTAAAAGAATTTTTCCATCTGAAGCAATATTTGGTGAATTTGGGGTTGCCGTATCGTTAGCAATTAAATTAAGATTATGTGGTAAACTTTCTTGATTTATAAATGTAATATATAAATTCCATCCTGCAGGAACATAAATAACCATTGAACCAAAATCTGTGCCGTTAAAGTTAAATGTAGGACCACTACTTAGAGTTACTAAGGTTATAAAGACTGTTTTATTTGTTGGATCATATTTTAGTGTATGTCTAGGTGTAGTTGAAGTTGTTGAAACTACAGCTGATGTTTTTGCTGAATAAGCTAAAAATTGTTGGTATGTATATACAGATGCGCCTACAACTACTATGGCAACTACAATTGCTACTATTGCAGTAAATGTCGGGGATACTCCTTTTTTCATACTCCCAAGAATAAAGTGTATTTTTCAAACTTTTATTTTTTTACTCCATTTTTGTTATTGTAGCGTTAATGAGAGTTCCAACGTAAAATTAAAAATTAGTTTTAAAAAGTATTATAGAAAATTTGATGCATAAATTGAATTATGTAGGGATTTATTCACAACCAGATTTTTATTTTTGATTAACAAACTTAAATTTTCAGTATATTCATGGAGTATTCTTTATTGCGTTTTAGAAAGAAATCATTTATATAATCTTTTTAAATACAATTTTTAATTAACATAATTAATTATATATATTAACCTTCTGAACGGTATAAACTAAATGCTTTGTGATTAATAAAATTTTTTCTCTTAAATATTAAAATATTATTAAAGTTTTAAACTATCAAAGTTTTTGATAAAAAACTTAATATACCAGAACTAAATAATTAACATGAGAATTATGAGTAGTGTAGCTCATAAAATAAAAGAGATTCTCAAAATTGCATTTACTACAACTAATGCTTCAGATATTGGTATAATGTATATAACACTAGGTATTATTAGCCTTATAATAGGGAGTGCTGAAGCAATAATAATGCGAACGCAACTAACCTTTAATAATATAGGGGCAACTACATATTATGATGCTTTAACTTTACATGGAATATTTATGATATTCTTCGTAGTAATGCCATTATCTGCTGGTTTAGCAAATTATCTAGTGCCAAGAATGATTGGTGCTCCTGACCTATATTGGCCTAAAATTAATGCTTTATCATTTTGGATTCTAGTTCCGGCAGTAATACTTTCTGGTATATCTCCATTAGTAGGAGTTGTAAATGCAGGCTGGTACATGTATGCTCCACTTTCTGTAGATTTACAAGTAAATTCTGGAATTGGAATGGATTTAATAGAAATTGGTTTAATTATAGCTGGAATATCCAGTACATTAACTGGCATAAACTTTATACTTACAATTACTAGGCTAAAGAAAGTACCATATTTTAAGATGCCATTATTTGTTTGGGCGTTTTTCTCAACAGCTATCTTATTAATGATAGCTTTACCACCACTCACAGCAGGTTTAGCTATGGCATTTTTAGAGAGAGATTGGGGCTTTCAATTCTTTAATGCAAATGCAGGAGGAAATCCACTTCTTTGGCAAAATGTTTTTTGGTTCTTTGGACACCCAGAAGTATATATACTTATGCTCCCAGCTATGGGAATAATTGGTGAAGTTTTGCCTAGAGCAGTAGGAAGACAAATATATGGTTACAAAGCTTTAGCTTTATCCTCTTTTGCAATTGCATTTCTAAGTGCAATGGGAGTATGGATGCATCATATGTTCACCTCGATATTTAATTTTTGGGCAGATGCAGTTTCTGCATCGATTACAATGGCAATCGCAATACCATCTGGTGTAAAGGTAGTTAATTGGACAGCAACATTCTATCAAGGTAAGCTTAAAGTTACTGGTTACTCTATCTTAGTTCTAGGATTTATAGCATTATTTTTAGTTGGTGGTATAACTGGTGTCTTGTTTCCTCTAATTCCCTTAGATTATGATTTAAATGGAACTTATGCTGTTGTGGGTCACTTCCATTACATGGTTTTTGCTATAATTGTAGCATTTTTAGCTGCTTTACTTTACTATTTCCCATACTTTACTGGAAAGATGTATGATATGGAGTTATCAAAAAGTGGAGCAATAATGACTATAGTTGGAGCTTTTGTTATAGCTACTGGTATGTTCGTTGAGGGAGTTTTAGGCATGCCTAGAAGATATGCATGGGTTCCTTCCATGATTTATTATCCATTCCAGATATTCATAGACGTTGGAGGAGTAATAATGGGTATTGGTTTAGTATTGATTTTTGGGAATTTGCTATATAGTTGGATAAAAGGCAAAAGAGTTGAAAGTCTAGATCCTTGGGGAGCAGAAGCAATAGGTTTACCAGATTTTTACATTAAGCCAGTAGCTTTGCCATTAACTTTTGGTAGAGCATTAGATGGATCAATACCAGAACATAGACATGGAACATTTTTACCTGCAATGCTAGGGCTTATGATGTTCTTACCCGGATTAGGATTTCTCTTCATATTAAGATTTGGACTATTAAGTGTAGGAATACCGATGATTTTAGCGTTCTTAGCTGCTGGAGGATATTGGGCCTACCACGATTACTTCAAAGAACTTTATCCTTCAATGCCCTCAATAAGACCTTCTGGTGGATTTGATTTAACAAAGATGGCTGGCTCTCCATTTTCTGGTTCATCAAATACTCTAACAGTCACACCTGAAGGAGTACAGAAAGCATTACAGACAAGAACTATAGTTCTTTATTTGATTATAGCTGAAATTTTCTTATTTGGAGGATTCATTGGCGGATATTTGTATACAATAAATTGGACTCCTGCAGCCCAGCCTTACCTAGCATCGTTCCATGTCGACTGGTATGGGTTACCACTAGCTATGACAATAATATTACTTTCTAGCTCAATTCCGTCGCATTTTGCCTATGATAGTTTGCTTAAGGGTAAATTAAAAAGATTTAAGTATTTAGGTTTAGCAACCTTCTTAATGGGTTTAACATTCCTAAGTGGCCAA
Source organism: Sulfurisphaera javensis (assembly GCF_041154675.1). Lineage (NCBI taxonomy): Archaea > Thermoproteati > Thermoproteota > Thermoprotei > Sulfolobales > Sulfolobaceae > Sulfurisphaera > Sulfurisphaera javensis. Next base: position 1,002,586 of record NZ_AP031322.1, on the reverse strand, counting down.
ATGTATGAGTTTACTCATATAATTCACTTTACACCACAAGAAAATATTATAACATCATTCTTCTTTACTATAGTATGGCTTCATGGTTTTCATGTAATAATGGGCTTAACATTATGGGCATTTACGTTATTAAGGGCTAGAAAAATAGTTCCTTATGAAGCTTCAACGGCTGCATCATACTACTGGCATTTTGTAGATGGTATTTGGGTAATAGTATTTACTATGTTATACTTACAGTTACCTTTCTATCATCCATTTGTACCCGGACAAATATCATTCTTCGGGATATGAAATGAATAAATTTTTTTATCTAATTTTTCTTGATATAATTCTTGTAATACCATTTACTTTTAAGTTTTTATCTTTATCTCCTTCCATTCCAATGTTATTACATTATCTAATACTTGGAGTATCAATTTTCATTGCACATAAATCGTCATATAGTCTACCTAAAGTGTACCTCGTCTTAGCCTTACCTATTATAGTTTTTTGGCATTTACCATGGTTTTTTGATCTGGCAACCTCACTTTATCCAATTTGGATTATTGATGTTATTTCTCTAACTATATCTGGTGTGCTGGTAGGAAGTTCAATGAAAAATTTTTCTGTAAATTACATTATTTTTTTATTCTTCTTATGGATGATTGGAGATTCATTTTTATCATATATGTGGATTATTGCTAATCCTCTTTATGCCTCTCCTTATTCAATTTATCCTAGATATGAACTACCAGCAGCTGGTTCAATAGTTTTTGTTATAATGGATATTCTTGGTGTTTATATACTATTAAAATTATTTTTTGCTAAAATATTCACAAATTAGATATTACTGGTTGTCTCCGTTAACATATTGATAATTATAATTAATAATTAAACTGAGTTAAAGAAGATTAAACTAATTAAAATCCAATAACAAACAAAGATTCATATTTAACCATATCTGCATACTAATATAAATATATATATAAAAATTTATTAAGAGGATATACGATATTATATATAATAAGGTGAAAAAATGGAGAAAGGATTAATATATGTTATTAGTGTTGCAGTTGTTATAATCGCTGTTCTCTCGCTAGGAATACTTAGTTTATCATCTTCCCCTCAAGTAATTCAGCCACCTAATCCTTCTCAGTATCTTGGTGGGCATTGGAGCTTATATAGCAGTTATGTAACTAATCAAGGTGTACAAGGACTGGAAAAAGAATATTACTATAGATTTGTGGATAGTAATTCGGATTGGTTAATTTACATAAAGATGATATTTAAATCCTCAACATACGCAAGGGATTATGTTAATAGCTTAGGCTTTTCTGGGAATTTAACTCTTTATACTTCTATTGAAGGTTTTAATGAAAACGTAGTTTTAATTCAAGGTAACACTGTAACAGAAGTAATATATGTAGGTACAACATCACAAGTTCCCATAGGTTCTCTTATAGGTATTGCTTATCTTGGTTAAAGCTAAAGAAACACAACTCATTTTTAAATCATTGTATTTTTTATTTTCTTCTATTACGTCTCTTAATACTTTGTTAATTCTCTCGTAAATAAATCTTATAACTTCATCTTCATTAAATTTTATTTTTCCTATTTTGAAATTGACCCAATTAAGGTATACTCCTAATATTTTACCTACATTGCTAAGTATATCTGGAATCACAATTATGCCTCTCTTCTTTAACCTATTATATGCATCATAAGTTATAGCTAAATCGCTTCCTTCAACTAATATTTTTGCCCTTATTATATTCTCGTTAAATGTGTTAATTATTTTCTTTCCACTAGTTATAACGAGAACATCAGTTTCAGAACTTAAATTTGCATAATTAACTTCAGAACCAAGACTTTCAAGTAACTTAAAAAGTTCATTATTTGCAGGATTATTTCCAAAAATTCCAATTTTTACATTAAAATTTCCTTTTAATGCAAATTTTATTAATGTGATTATTCCTATTGCATAAGATAAGTTGTCATAGAATAATATGTTTGTTGAGTATTTTTCATCGAGTTTGCTTAACTCTGCATAAAATACATCAGCCAAATCCATTGTTCCTTCGTCGGGTAGTAAAATATCTATACCTAAATTACTTCTAACATACTGAATATATTGGTTTATCAGTTCTATTTTTTCTTCTGTAATAGGAGCGTTAATATATCCTATAGCACTACCAAACGGTAAATTAAAAAGTGTATTTCTTAAAAAGGAAACTATAGCTAAATCTATCAGAGTATCTAAGTCTTGTGATAATATAACACCGCCAATATATGGGCCAAATATTCTGGAGTATTGTACCCTTATGCCTTGATATATCTTACTTTTTCTTTTTAACTTAAAATATGTTATTTTATCTGGAATGAAAAATGTAGAATCAACTTTACCTAACATAAACTTCTTACTTTCAAGCACACTAATTAATTTTTAAACTACCTTAAAAATTTTTCATTTATATAGGTATTATCGTAAACATTATTCATAATACTTTTAAATCATTTTAATACATTTATGATATTTTGATAAATAGTGATCAGTTTTAAGATGAAAAATATATAATAGCAATAATAAGGTAAGTAAACAGATAATTGAAAGATTTAAAAATTCTTATACTAGTTATAATTTGTGAGAGTCTCTATCAAGATTATAACTTCTCATGAGAGAGATGTAGTATATAATATACTATCAGACCACGTATTCTTTTTTAAGAATCTTACTCCTTTTAAATTTATATTTCCTTCAGAAGAAGAGAATGTATTCTATGTTTATGGTGAAATTCCATCAATATTTTCGGTTTTTCCAGCAGAAGCAAAGGTAAGAAAATTTGTTTCACCAGTAAAAATCTCTTATGTTATGCTTTTCCAACCTAGAATAATTAAATTGCCTAGAGAGAAAGAGATTGATATGATGTATATGGGTAGTGAACCTACTGGAAGTGGAAAGATTGAAATTAATGAAAATTTAGATGTTCAAATAGAATATGAAGGAGAAAAAGAGAAACCTATTGTATCATCAATTAAGAAGTCCATTGAAAAATCACTGAAAGAATTTGATGAGATGATTAGAAAAGAGAGAATAACTAGGCATATTTAACACATTCGCCATGATTTTTAACAATAACGATATCTCTTTCTTTAAATTTTTCTTCTGATTTGCATAATACTTTACCGTCCTCCACTCTTACTAAATTTAAATAATAACTATCTTCTAGTCCCTCCGGTGTCACATTTAATTTCCAAGAATATAATATTTCTCCTTTTAATTCAAATATTTGTATTAAATTACCACCACACTTAGGACATTTTATCCTTTCGTGAGTTATATATCCGCAATTAATACACTTCATCAAGGTTCGTCACCGTAAATGATTACAGTTGCTGAATTTCCATAACCAGCCATACTTAACGATAAACCAACTCTAGCATTCTTAACTTGTCTTTCTCCTGCTTCTCCTCTTATCTGTAAAAATGCCTCAACAGCTTGAGCTATCCCACTAGCTCCTATTGGATGTCCTTTAGAGTTCAATCCGCCGCTTGGGTTAATAGGAATTTCCCCTTGGAGAGACGTTATTCCTTCCATTACAGCTTTCCATCCTTCTCCTTTCTTAAATAGCCCTATATCTTCTGATTGAATAATTTCTAATATCGTTGCCATATCATGTAGCTCAGCAAAATCTATCTTATCGACCTTAGCTTTTCTAAAGGCTTTCTTTGATGCATGTACAACAGCTGGTAATGTTATAAAGTCTTCTTTTTCGCTTATGTAAGCCGTATAATTACTGGTACCTATTCCTTTAATATATACAGGTTTAGAAGTATAACTTAATGCATCCTCATTTCTTACCATAACAACAGCAGCCGCCCCATCACTTATAGGTGTATATTCATAAAGTCGAAGAGGTTCAGAGATAATTGGAGAGTTTAAAACTTCTTCTAATGTTACTCTTTTTTGAATATGTGCATAAGGATTTAGTGAACCATTATAATGATTTTTTACGGCAACTTGAGCAATACTTTCTCTTGGTGCATTAAATTTTTTCATATATTCTAACGCCGATAATGATGCAAGTGAAGGTAAAGATGCTATACGTTCATCATGAGGCAATAAAGAAGATATTATCTTAGTAACTTCTTTTGTTTTCTTATCTGACATTTTTTCGATTCCTAATACCAGAACAACGTTAGCTTCTTTAGCTTCAAGCAAGGACTTTGCTATTAGTAATGCAGAACCTCCACTACCACTTGTATTATCAACTCTTAATGATGGTATATTGTCTATGTTTAGATAAGTAGTAAGCAAAGAACTGATACCAGAAATCTCATTAAATTCACCAGAATAAGAATTTGAAATAATAACAAAATCTATATTATATTTTAGAAGATTTTGTGTTGATTCTTTTGCTAATTCGAATATATTCTCTTTTCTTTTTCCAAATCTTGTGATTCCAATGTCAACAATTGCTACCATTACTTTATACTCTAGGAAAATTATTTAAAAAATTCACTTATGTTTTAAGCATTAACTTTTTAGTACTAATCCTAATCCTCCTGCTTCCTTATCTATTTTATATAATTTTACTCTTTTTTCTTTGGAAAAATGATAAGGAGCTTCAGTAAAATCTAAATTATCTATGAGTAATACTCCATTTTTACGCAAATAATTCCAAGCTAAGTCTAATTCAAACATAACGTTTTCATAAGTATGTTCACTATCATGAAGAAAAATATCAATTTCCTTTAATTGATTCAAAAGAACAGGTAATACATCTTTGCTTTTTCCTATGTATAATCTCCATTTATTCTTTAAATTGTTAGGAACTAGAAAACCTGTTGGTTTTTTATTTTCAAGAATGTCTCTAACATCTATAGAGTAGAGAATTCCTTTATCTAAAGCTGACAAAATAATCGTAGTAGAAACTCCCGGGCCAACCCCAGTTTCTACAACAGTTTTGGGATTGATATGTTTAACTATTGAATAAAGTATGAGTCTTTTACGTTCAGTTAACGCATATGGAAACTCAGAGCCTAAGATATTCTTAATTTTATTATTTATTTCCTCAGCTTCTTTCCAATAAATAGAAAAATCGAAATTAAATATTTCTTTTAACGTTTCCATAAGTTAATATCACTTAAGTTTTATTTTAATGTGATTTTAAATAAGCAAAATTAAATTGAGAGAAAGAATATACTCTTATTATGATTTACGAAAAAAGAAATAGTGTTTCATGGATAATCTTTAATAGACCAGAAAGGCTTAATGCACTAGATAAGGAAAGCTGGGACTCTTTAGCCAAGTATTTAAAAAAGGCGAATGAAGACAATACAAAAGCTATTGTAATTACTGGTACTGGGAGGGCATTTTCTGCTGGCGACGATATTTATGCCATGTATGAGCTAGATAATGCCGAGAAAGCAAAAGAGTTCTTCTTAACTTTATATTCGGCTATAGAAGCTTTAATTGAGACTGAAAAACCTGTAATATGTGCAGTAAATGGATTAGCTTATGGCGGAGGTTGTGAAATATTATTATTCTGTGATGTAACTGTAGCTGTTAACTCAGCTAAGTTTTCTATCCCAGAGGCTAAATTAGGTTTAATTCCTCCTATGGCCGTATCAATAGGTCCTTTTGCATTAGGAAGAAAAATAAATAGATTAATTCTTACTGGAGAAGCAATAACAGCTGAAGAAGCTAAAATTTTGGGATTAATTGACTATGTGGTACCAGATGATAAGTTATATGAAGAAGTTAATAGAGTACTTTCATTAATAGATCAGCTTGATTTCTACTCTATAAAAACGATTAAAAGATGGCTTAAAAAGAACAAAAAGCTAGTTGAAAAGGCTATAATGGAATTAGCGTTATTATCTCAGACAGAGTCAGCTAAAAGGAGAATGAAAGAGTTTATTGACTCAAGGAAGCGTTCTTAATTGCCTTTATAATATTAAAATACCCTGTGCATCTGCAGATATTTTTTATGCTATATTTTAACAATTCATCTTCTTTTTTCTTTACGTTCTTTAAATAGTCATAAGTTACCATGAGAAATCCATGGGTACAATAACCACATTGCATAGCATAATTTTGTACAAATGAGTCTTGTAAAGGTTTTATATCTTCTAATCCTTTTACAGTTCTTACATCCTGTCCAACTGTTTGTACAGCTAACGTTAAACAAGATTTAACAGATCTTCCATTAACTAAAACTGTACAAGCACCACATTTTCCCTCATCGCATCCTCTTTTAACCTCTTTATATCCATTCTTTCTTAAGAAATCAAGAAGTAATGTTCTTGATTCTACTTCATCTTCTATTTCAATTCCATTAACTTTAATTTTTATGGTTACTTTATTATACGCCTTTAATGGCTGGCTTTTCCACTGTATATCCATTGGTTGTAAATTTATTTCATCTGATTTTCCTTCAAGAGCTCTATTAAACGCAGAAATAAATAACCTTTCAGCTAATTTCAATCTAGTATTACTATCGGCATGTATATCAGATATAGCCTTTATTTCTCTCAGTTGTTCTATCACATGTTCTTTAGGTTTATCTTCTACTTTGCCCTCTATTAATAATGGTTTTTCTGAAATTCCTCCAAAACTCACTTTATATTTGTTATTTTTCAAACTTACAGCTACTATCACTGTTGGATATGCTGAGCCTCCTCTCTTATATACTTCATAACTAAATACTGTTTTTTCACTTTTTGGAATTATCACGCTTGTTATAATTTCATCTTCTTTTAGAGAAGTAGTATATGGAGATCTAAACAGTTCTTTTGTTTCAATTACTCTTTCTCCTCTCTTTGATTTCACTTTCACTTTAGCATCCAAGACCATTAATGCTGGATAATAATTACTTGCTGGGTCTGCATGAGCTAATGATCCACCAATTGTTCCCTTATTTCTAACTTGATAGTCTGCAATAGTAAATGCTACTTTTGATAATATTTTAACTTTTGATGCCACTTCGTTATGTGTTGTTAAGGAGAAAATTTCTATTTCTTTTTCATTTTCCTTCACTCCTCTTAAATCAAGGTTATTTATATCAACTAGATTATCAACACTCAAAATTCTGAGTTTTAAAAGTGGAAAAAGACTTTGCCCGCCAGCAAGAATTTTTGCGCCTTCTTTAAGCATCTCTAACGCTTCATCTAACGAATTTACCTTTACGTACTTAAAATTTCTAGGTATGCCTAAAACAAAACTCATTCTATCACCCTGATTGGCACTTCACTAATTCTTTTCCCTAATAATCTCGATACAGCATTGGCAATAGCTGCTGGTGCCCCCATTATAGGTCCTTCTCCTCCTCCATAAGCTCCTAATGGTAAGTACTTTGCTGGTGTTTCAAAGTGAATTAACTCAACTTCCATGTCTATTACTTCTGATAAAGTTGGAGATTCGTAAGAGTCAAAGAGTGTAACTAATGGATTTCCTAATTCATCATACTTAAGCTCTTCATAAAAAGTTAATGCAATACCATGTAATAATCCTCCATACATTTGGCCTTCTAATAAGTTTTTGTTTAGAATTTTTCCGGCATCATGTACTATCAAATATTTTATTATCTTAAAATCACCTGTTACTTCATCTTTCTTAACTATGGCTAAATGAGCTTGAATAGCATAACCTAAAGAAGAGTTTATTCTATTGTCCTGGGGTGGCTTTAATAGGGGTGAGTAAAAGTAAGAGGTCACAGATAATGCTTTATCATAATTAAATGAACTAGGATCCCAATGATAAGCTGAGACTAATCTCTTTATATCTACACTTTTCTGTCTTTTCTCGTCATAAAATTTACCATTCTCAAAAATTACGCTGTCTGTCTCTAAGTATTTTTTAGCTAATTCAGATAACCTATTTTTGAGTTCTTCAACAGCTATTTTAACAGCATTCATAACTATTGGAGTAAATCTGCTAGAGTAACTTCCACTAGCTAAATTCCATGGTTGTGTAGTATCTACTCTATTTTCCACGTGAATTGAGCTTTCATCAATTCCTAGTTCTTTAGAAATATATTCGGCTATTGTAGTTTCATGTCCTAGTCCTTCATTTGTTCCATTTACAAAAACGTTAATTGAACCATCTGGATTTAGGCTTATAATAACATAATCACCAGAGGCTGAATGAGGATTTCTAATTTTGTTTAAGGCTAAATCAACATAAGCTAAATTAGTACCACTAGGCTCAACTATAACAGCAATTCCGACTCCTACGCTTTTCACATTTTTCCATTTATTGTATTCATCTTCTATTGCCTTTACTACTCTCACGTAATCTTGTTCTGGGTAAAGCCCACCACTAACAGTCTCATAAAACCTCTGGCCATCAATTTCTTTATCAAACGTTTTAATCAAGTTTTTTAGTCTTAACTCTAATGGATCAATTCCAAGTTCATCAGCTAGTTTGTCTATTGCAGTCTCTAATGCAAAATAAAATGGTGGTGCCCCATAACCTCTATTTAATCCAGTTGGAGATTTATTTGTAAGAACAACGTAATATTCAGCTTCAATTGCTCTAATATCATAAGCTCCGTTTAAGTTACCTTGAACTCTAAATAATACTCCAGGCTCAGGAGGTCTTACATATGCTCCTACATCTTCATAAAAAGTGTATTTAATCCCTTTTATTATTCCATCTTTCGTCGATGCAATTTCTACCATCCCTTTTCTTTCACCGCCAGCCGAACTACCAATAAAGCTCTCAGTTCTACTTTCACTCCATCTTATTGGTTTTCCAGAAAGTTTAGATGCTGCTGCAGCTAAAGTAATGTAAGGGTATAAAGAATATTTATTTCCAAAACTTCCTCCGATATCCCTTGGAGAGAAAAGTCTAATCTTATTTAATGGAATGTTTAATGCTCTACTTAAGAAGTAGACTTGTAACATAGGTCCTTGCACATTTGCCCAAACTTGAAGTTCATCGCTAAATTTAACTAATAGTCCATACGTTTCAAGAGGTAAAGCAGAGTGTCTACCAAATTTAAATGAATGAGTTATTATAACTGATGATTCAGAGAAAGCTTTAACTGTGTCACCAAAACGCATATTTTTATGCATTGCAACATTACTTTTTAGCTCTTCATGCACTAATATTTCGTTTTTTAATGCGTCATCTATTGAGATAACTGGTGGAAGTTCATCTATCTCAACACTAACGTAGTCTAATAGATCTATAGCTTTGTAAGGATCTTTAGCTAATACTACAGCTAATGGTTCTCCCACAAATCTTACTTTATCTTTAGCAAAGGGGAAATAGTTTATAGGAGCATCTATAGTATTAGGAAAAGGATTAATAATAACTTTCTGTAAATCTTCTGGTCCAAATGCAAGTCCACCATGAGTCCAAACATCAGAGACATCAACTTTCTTTATTTTCCCATGAGCTATTGGACTTCTATAAATAGTCATGTACAAAGTTCCTGGTAAGTCTGGTAAATCATTTATGTACTCTCCTTCTCCACTAACTGCACGTAGTCCTTCAATATACATAAAAAATAGAGTGCAAGATTCTTTATAAACTTAATTTGCTTAAATCATAACTTTCGTCTTCTAACTCTTTCTTCTTATTATTAACGTATGCCTTTGCCATGATTAATTTATTTAAAGCTGAAAGCTCCTCATAATTTCTGTTTATAGCCACATATCCTCTTATAACTCCTCCTTTCAAGTATATTACATTAAAATTAGGATTGTCAATGGAGAAATTACCCCTAATTATATATTCATCGTAATCTGTTGTCTCACCGCCAGATTCTATATGCAAATCAAATATGTCAGACCAAATTGTTGAGAGGAAATTATACTTTTCCTTTTTTCCTTGCATATTTTTTGCAGCAAGTTTGCCAGTATAATCTGCATTATTCCAATGTTCTATTCTCCTTCTTTTCCCAATTGAAGGATCATAAATGTTAGCAACATCACCAGCGACATAAATATCTTTCGCCGAAGTTTCCAAATATTCATTTGCTATTATACCATTTTCTACTGAAATACCACTTTTTTGTGCAATTTCAACATTAGGTAGAATACCAACTGCAATTAAAACAAAGTCAGCGTTTAAACTTTTGCCTCCTTGTGTAACGACTTTATTTACTTTATTATCTCCTAGAAATTCTTTAACTCCTTCATTAAGTACGAAACTAACGCCATGTTTTTCGAAGTAATTTTGTATTAATCTTGATATCTTCTCATCCACGAAAGTGTTCCAAATATAAGGCTTAACCTCTATTACAGTAGTCTTTACTCCTAACATAGTAAGACTAGAGGCAACCTCAATACCAATAAAGCCTCCTCCTACTATAACTGCTTCCTTTCCTTTTTCTTGCTTCAAACTGTCACAGTCATCTAATGTTCTAAGGTAATGGATTCCTTGTAAGTTTTCTCCAGGTATGTTTAACCTTCTAGGCCTTCCACCAGTAGCTATTAAGGCTTTATCAAAATGAATTACTGAACCATCATTAAGTTCTGCTACTTTCTCTTTAGGATCTATTCTTTCTACTGCTTTATTCAAAATTACTCTTAAATTTTCTCTTTTTTCATAGTAACTTACCGGTTCAAAAAATATTGAATCTCTATCAATCTTTCCTCTCAAGTATTCTTTTGATAATGGTGGTCTGTCGTAAGGATAATACCTATCAGAGGTAACCATTATTACGTTCTCTTTCTCTAATTCTTTTAGAGCACTGTATCCAGCTATTCCACTACCAATTATAAGGTAGTCAGTGAATTTCTCCATAAATGGTCATACATAAAATGTTATTTAAGCAAATATTTAACTTTTTAATAAATTTGTTTCATTTCTACAATAATTAATTATAATTATAAAAATCAGAATATTTAAACCGTCAAAACTTTTTAGGAATAATGTGTTGAGAATATTTGTGAGCTTTGAAAAAATCCCTTTAGGAGTAAAGCTTAGAGCCTTTTTTGTAAGCTCTGGAGGGTTTTTATTAGATGGATACGATTTATCAATAATATCATTTGCTGCAACTATAATATCTAAAGAACTTTCATTAACTATTAGTGAATATGGATTACTCGTAGCGTCTTCACTAATCGGCATGATTCCTGGATCAATTGTTTTTGGGTTCTTATCAGATAAACTGGGAAGAAGTAAATTAATGGGAATAGATTTATTCTTCTTTTTAGTTTTTGGAATTTTAACCGCTTTGTCCAATAGTTTTATGGAACTATTTCTTTCAAGGTTATTTCTAGGTTTCGGAATTGGTGGAGATTATCCAATAAGTAGTACGATATTAAGTGAATTATCTCCGTCATTAACAAGAGGAAAATATCTAGTAGGATCTATATCGATGTATTGGGTAGGGACAGCAATATCTAGTTTAGTTACTCTAGCATTTCTGCCTATTGGTCCTTATTTCTGGAGATATGTATTTTTATTTGGAGCATTAATTTCTATCCCTATAGTATTACTCAGATTAAAATTAATTGAGTCACCAAGATGGTTAATAGCTGTTGGTAAAGAAAAAGGAGAAAGACAATTGCAAACTAAAGGTGCATCATCATTTATAGACATATTTAAGGGGAGGCTCTTAATAGTGACGTTATTTGTTACTTCAGTATGGTTTTTGTTTGATGTTGCCTCTTACGGAATAGGACTTTACTATCCTTATTTGTTAGAACAGTTTGCTTTTCCTTCCAAATACGAAGTTGTATTAGGTACTTTAGCAATATCGATAGGAGCATTAATAGGTTATCTAATAGCTATAAATGTAATAGATCCTATAGGAAGAAGACCGACATTAATTATCGGATTATCTTTAATGAGTCTTCTTCTTTACGTAGGAGCTCTCTTACATCTATCTGGAAGTATTTTAGTACCATATTTTATGACCTTTGTAGCTTTTGAGCAATGGGCTGGAGCTGTAACATTATTTTATCCAACAGAATTATATCCAACTTCAGTGAGGGCGAGTGGTCAGGGATTTGCAACTGCAGTGAGCAGAATTGGTGGTGTGTTAGGCACTTTCTATTTTCCTATTTTAGAAAAAGAATTAAGTTTCTCACATTCTTTATTATTCTTCGCTACTATATGTATTATAGCAGATATAATAGCGATCATAATGTTTAAGGAGACGGCTAAAAAACCTTTAGAGGAGACTAGTGTTCCAATTCATGGCTAGCCAAAAGCCTCTAGATATAGATTGACCTATTGAAGGTTGATTTTTTCTAATGTCGTCAATTACTATATCTGCGTTAACTTTCTCTTTCACTATGTTAACTCCTAATTCTTTATATTTTTGCTGAAGTAAGTAACTTCTATTTCTATCTAAGCCCTTAAATACGTTATCCGTCACGTACACTTCATTATACTTTATCCACTCAAACACATAATCTTGGTAAGCGTAAAGGTTTGAATTTATTAATATTCTAAGGCCTTTATACTCCTTAAATTCTGGTTGTCTTTCTTTGGGTATAGCTACAATGTCTACATCTTTCTCTTCCCTTGACAAGTATATTTTAACGTTAAGTCTTTTTAGTTCTTTCTCATAATAATCAATCAAACGTAAGAATTCATTCTTTTTCCAAGGATCTTTTATTTCATTTAGTTGACCACCTAATTTATCTCTTTTTTCATATAGTTTAACATCAAATCCTCTTAAAGCTAATACCCTTGCTATCTCTAAACCCATCACTCCTCCGCCAGCGATTTTCACTTCTCCTTCTCCTTTCTTCAGTTGCAATATTTCCCAACCTAATTCTGGGTTTACATCACATCTTACTTCTCTTGTAGATAATAATCTACATAATTGATTACATCTTATACATGGACGTATTGGCAAATTCTTTTGAACTTTTACTACCCAATCTGGGTCAGCTAGAATTTGTCTTCCTAAGACTACTGCATCAGCTACCTCAAGAACTTTTTCTGCATCTTCAACTGTTGAAACTGAACCAACTAAAAGCAAGGGTAAATTGGCTGATTTTCTAACAATTTTTGCCTCTTCTACGTAACTTGGTCTTTGATAATAAAATGATGAAGAACCACCTAATGGTCCATCTCTTCCTGCTGAGAGATGTACATAATCTAGTAAATGCTCTACTCTTTTCACTATTTTGCTAACAAGTTCGGGAGTTAATCCTTGAGGATCAAATTCTGTTACAGATATTCTCATTCCAACTGGAATACTAACTATTCTCTTAATTTCCTTTATTAATTCTTCTAGGAAAATTACTCCATCTCTATACTTGTCTTCTCTCTTATTAGTTGCTGGCGATAAGAATTGAGCAATTAAGTATCCATGAGCTCCGTGGAGTTCAATTCCATCAAATCCACTTTTTTCAGCTCTCTCAGATGCTTTTACAAAGTCCATTATGACCCTATTTATATCATCTTCTGTCATTTCTTTAACGGGATCTAAAAGAGGTATATTTGATGGCGCGATAGGTTGATTTCCCCAAATTAGGTTTTTTCTAGTTTTTCTTCCAACATGAACAAGTTGTACGAAAATTTTAGAGTCCATGTTATGTATAGCTTCTGTTAATCTAGCAAATTTTGGTATTAATTCATCATCATATAATCCTAATTGATTTGGTGAACCTCTTGCATCAACTTTGTTTACGTAAGTGTATTCAGTTATTAGTAAACCAGCTGAAGCTCTTCTAACAAAATACATTATGTGTTCTTCGGTAGGATAACCTTCGGGTGTAGCTAAATTAGTTATCATTGGTGACATTACTACTCGATTCTTTAGTTCAACATCTTTAATAGAAAAAGGTTCTAGTAACTTCATATTTCAAAAAACGTTAATAAAATAAATAAATCTAACTTACTTTTGAGAAACTCAGTATTCTTGAGATTTATCTGGAGCTAAAGTGACTGAAGCTGATAAAGTACCTATTAGCATTAATAATACGCCCAAGTAAAGTGGAAATTCTGGTGATGCTACTTTAACAATTCCAGCTAATCCACCGCCAAACAGGAAAGCGCCTATAGCTATCAAAGAACTGCAGCCACATAGTTTTCCAATTTTTGCCATTTTTTCTCACATGTATAATATAGTTACACTAATTTATAAATTTTTATGATTATCAGAATCTGTGAAAGTATATAAATAAACACATATACCTATTACTATATATCTGTTTTTTACAAAAATATTCAAATATACTTTATTAGTAGAATGTAAAAATAATAGATTAAGAAATAGTTTAGTTAAATAAGATTTAAAAGTATAACTAAAAATAATAGATATAGAAATAAAAAGTTTATCTTTATGTCTTAAAAAGTTATAACTTCGTATCCTTGATTAACATAATAAGACACTCTTTCACCAGCAGGCATTAAGCTTACTCCCATACTTTCTAAATTAGGCTTTATATTCATTGCTTGAGCTACACCGATACAAGCTGAATCTATAGCTTTATTATTAAGCATCTCTTGGAACATGTTTTTTATATCGCCATCTATCTGCGTTAATTTCTTTTGACTTGGACCAAAGAATATTATCTTGACATCTTCATACCTCTTATTTTTCATTGAGTTATATGCCATTCTCATAGCTAAATCGAACTTTTCATCGCCAGACATTATCAAAAAGAGTACTTTTGCCATCATTGATAGTTATTCAAACTAACTTAAAAGTTTTATTTTAAATAAATATTAAAGAATATATAATTTCCAATATATAGTAAATTTCCATAGGTAAAGTTAGTTTTTAAATAATAAAATGTCGAAGTATTATTATGTCTTCCAGTACTGGATCGTTGTTTTTAAAATGGATGATACCAGTAGCAATAGTTTGGGGATTATCATATCCTCTTACCAAGTTAGTTTCAGAATATGCATCTCCCATGATAATAAGTGTTGTTAGGGTTTCAATAGGTTTTATTTTCTTTTATATTTTAGGTAGAGGACTTTCTGTAGGGATTAAACAATTTATAAATGGCTTATTGAATTTTGTTGGCTTACTTACTTTTCTTAATTTAGGGGTTTACTTCTCTAGCAATCCGGGTTTAGTCGCTATTATGATATATACTCAGCCTTTATTTATCCTAGTTATAGAACTGATTTTAGGCACTAAGATTAAGATGAAAGGAATTATTGGAATAATTATCGGAGTTATAGGAATAACTGCATCAGCTTTTATCTCATTTAATTTAGGTCTTTTATTTGGTTTAATAGGTGGAATAATTTGGGCTTTAGGTACAGTATATTACAGAAGAAATTTATTAAAGGAAGATTTAGTTAAACTGAATGCTTTTATGGCTCTAGTATCAATTCCTATATTACTCGCCATAACACCAATAGATTTTAGTTTTGCGTTTAATCTAACTGGAATAGGATTATTAATTACTTTAGGATTAATTGCACAAGTTGGAGGGTTTTTCTTCTGGTTTAACGCAGTGAAATATTTAGGCAGTGTAAAAGCGAGTACTGGGTCGCTTCTAGTTCCAGTAACTGCTTATATCCTATCTTATGTTTTCTTTAAAACAATACCAACTTTCTTAGAAATTATAGGATCAGCTATCACTTTGATAGGAGTTTACTTAACTATGACTTCATAAAAAACTTAATTTTATTTTAGTGTGATATTAATTTATGAATGAAGATGAGTATAGGTTAAAGATAAGGGAATGGATTAAGCAAAATGCTCCTCCTTATAGGTTAAAGATACTTTTCGATACAGCTGAAATTGAAAACTATGAGGAGCTAAGAAATTGGCAAAGAAAGCTTTATGAAGGTGGATATATAGGAATAACTTGGCCTAAAGAGTATGGTGGTCAAGGCTTAGATCCTATTTATGAGATAATTGCTTATGAGGAATTCATAAGGGCTGGTTTACCCTATGGAAGAAGTTTAGGTTCAATAGGTCTAATGGTTGCTGGACCAGCAATACTTAAACATGGTACTGAAGAACAGAAGAAAAAATATTTACCAAGGATACTTTCAGCAGACGATATATGGTGTCAAGGATTTTCAGAACCTCATGCTGGTTCAGATTTAGCAAACATAAAAACTAGAGCAGAAGATAAAGGAGATTATTATCTAGTTACTGGACAGAAAATCTGGAGTAGTTATGCACATTTAGCAAACTTTATGTTACTTTTAGCTAGAACTGGAGAAGATAAATATAAAGGTTTGACAATGTTTATTGTAAATATGAAGCAAGAAGGAATTAAAGTTTCTCCGATTAACCAAATTACGGGGAAAAGTGAGTTTAATATCGTTTATCTTAATGAAGTAAAAATACCTAAAGAGAACGTTGTAGGTAAGGTAAATGAAGGATGGAATGTAGCAATGACAGTGTTAAACCATGAAAGGTTTTTCTTAGGAGTAACAATGTTATTTGTTTCGAAAATTCTCTTAGACAAAATAAACGTAAGAGAACTAAAAGATGAAGTAGAGGGATTAGAGGGATTTTATAGAAGATTATTAGTGAAACTAAGAAAGGGTGAAGACGTAGATGTCGAAGGCGCCATACTTAAACTAGTTTCGTCTGAAATTTTACAGAAAATTTATGAAGTAGCAGTTACGGAATATGACCTAGAGCAAATTATGGAAGAAAACTGGTATTTAGGCATGTTAGCATCTAGAGGAAGAACAATTGCTGGTGGTACTTCAGAAATACTCAGAAATCTAATAGGAGAGAAATTACTTAAGTTGCCGAAATAAATATTAAAAAGAAGAAGAAGAGAATCTTATGTACTTCGAAGATTTTCAATTAGGACAAAAGTGGGAAACGAAAGGAAGAACTGTAACTGAGGCAGATGTTGTCTTATTTACGGGATTAACAGGAGCTTTAAACCCTCTCTTTCTCGATGAAGAGTACGCTAAAAATACTAGATTTAAAACAAGAATATTACCCGGTTTACTTACAGCTTCAATAGCTGTTGGCTTAACTTACCAGTTGCCCTCAGATCCTTTTGGTGAAGGTTTTGTGGCTTTAACTAAATTAGAGATTGATGCAAAAAGACCAGTGAAGATTGGAGATACACTTAAAGCCATAGTAGAGGTAGTTGACAAAAAAGAAAGGGAAAAAGATGGTAAAGTTTATTTGCAAATTATAGTTGTTAACCAGAATAAAGAAGAGGTAATGAGGATTAAAATGGAAATTTTAAGTAATAAGAGGACTTAAAATCTTTTGTATCATTATTATTCTTTTTAGATGTAAATGCAGATCTAAATCTGTAGTAAATCCTATGCCTCCGTGAACTTGAATAGAATCCAATATTGCCTTAAATGATTTCTTAAAAGAATATTCGAAGACTGATTCTGGTTCTCCTACATTTGCTAAATATCTTGATCTAGCTAATTCAAGCCCTATCGCATCATCAACTATTTTATGTTTGATAGCCTCATAAGAACCTATTGGCTTCCCAAAGGCTACTCTATTTTTTGCATACTCAATTGCTTTTGTTAAACAATATATTCCATGTCCAATAACTTGTGATGAAGCGTTAAGTAGGATCAAATTAAAGTCTTCTTTCTTTTCCCATTTGCCAGAAATTATTTTATACATTTTAACTGAAGGGTCTGGTGATTTAACTTCGATATACTCCACATCACTAACTTTTGCTATACCATAAGGAGTTATTACGAATTCTGCCTTATCTATTTCTGGTACGTATTTAACACCTATCGTAGTGGGAGAATCTCTCCTTGAAATTGCTGTAGTTGCTATAATTCCGGGAAGCAAGTTCTGTCCTATAACCTCGTTTATTAAGAAAGAGTATATATTACTATTTTCTTTCAGGAACTGAAATATTCCCAAATCTTTAATTTTATAAAATAAATCTTGAACTTTCTCTTTTGTAGCCTCATGCTTTTTGTTACCAAGTATGTTCCATTCTCTATCAAGGAGTTCTTTAAATGAATTTATGATAAGATTAACATCCTCATTTTCTTCAACATTAAGTAACATAATATGTAATTTCTTTTTTTACTTAAATTATTTACTGATTAAAACAATCCTCTCTTTATGAGTATAAACATTAAAGCTATTTCCTCTTAAAAATCCAATTAAAGTTACCCCTGCTTCTTCAGCTATTTCAATTGATAAGCTTGTTGGAGCAGATATTCCACAAATAATTGGAATACCAGCCTTTATTCCTTTACTAACTATTTCGTATCCTATCCTTCCACTAACTTGCATGATATATGTACTTGCTGGTATTTTTCTATCTATCAACAATCTACCGACCAACTTATCTACAGCATTATGCCTTCCTACATCTTCATATACATAAGTTAATTCTCCCGAAGAGGTAAATAATGCAGCAGCATGAAGACCTCCAGTGAGATTAAATATTTTCTGGTGCTCCTTTAACTTCTCTGGTAAAGAAAAAATAACATCTTTTCTAATCTTGGTGTTGCACTTCAAAATGTTTAGTGTATATAAAAATGCTCTTCCACAAACTCCACAACTAGAATTAACAATCAGATCTCTTATTTTTACTTCTACTGGTTTTCTCAGTTTTACTTCTACTACATTCTCACTAATAATGGAGATATCACTAACATCATCTATTGAATTTATAACACCTTCAGAATATAAAAAACCTAAAGTAAGTTCAATATCATTCCCTGGTGTTCTCATAATTATAGCAAAAGTTTGGCAGCCTTCATGACACGTTCTGACTTCTAATGGCTCTTCTACAGCTACAAAATCTTCGTCTTCTGTGTTTTCATTTCTTACTCTAAATACTTTAACTTTCTTTATTTGCATTTCCTATCGCCTTTAATATTCTCAACACTAGATAAAGACCTCTTCTCACTTCTTGGTCATTAAGTAATTTTATTATGTCAGCTAAATGAATTTCCCCAGATTTTTCATCTCCATTAAGAATAGCATAAATAATGCTAATATTTTTTATTAAATTTGAGTTTTGTTCTATGAGAAATGCTAGATTTTCCTCACTCTTTTGCAGAATTCCTAGCATAAATGGTAGAATTCCAGTTCTCTGTAATTCTTTAAGTATTTCTATAAAATTAATGATTGCTTCTTGATTCTTTATTATTTCTTCTATTATTCTGTCAATGGTTTGAATTCTTCCCTCTTCCATTTTTTCTCCACCTCTATTCCAAATTGTCTCCTCCTTTCATTTATATGGAACCTCCAATTATCTCTGGGTAATGGAGTCTCATTTCCCTCTGATATTTTTTCAATTGTTACTGGAGTATCTTTGTAAGCTGGTGTGCCCGAATTTTTATCTATTACAGTTCCAGTTAAATTGTTTACAGCTTTCATTGGGTCAGAGGCATAAAGAGGTATAAAGATCTCTTCTCCTTGAACTCTTTCACTAACTAAAGCTCTTCCTATAAGCTCTCCACCAAACTTAGACTTTACTAATATTAAATCTCCGGATTTAATTGAATATTTCTGTGCTAATTCCTTTGAAATTTCTATGAAAGTTTCTGGAACCTTTCTTCTTAGACCTTCTACTCTTCTAGTCATATTACCTACGTGAAAGTGCTCTAATACTCTGCCAGTATTTACAGTTATTTTATGTACTTCATCTTTAAGTTGTGGTGGTTTCCATTCCAATGGATATAGGATAGCTTTACCATCTGGTGTAGCAAATGCATTAACATAAAGTAAAGGAGTATCAGTACCATCTTCATTAACCGGCCATAATAAGCTCTTAAATCCTTCAAGTCTCTCATAAGTAACTCCAGCAAATATTGGACATAATCTTCTAATTTCTTCCATAATTTCAGCTGGTGAAGAGTAGTTCCAATTAGCCCCTAGCGCGTTAGCAATCTTTTGTATTATTATCCAATCTGGTAATGAGTCTCCTAATGGTTCAAATGCTTTATAGATTCTTTGTATTCTTCTTTCAGTGTTTACAAAAGTTCCTTCCTTTTCAAGCGAAGCTGCTGCTGGTAAAACTACATCAGCTAACTTTGCTGTTTCAGTTAAGAACATATCCTGAACTATTAGGAAATCAACTTTTTCTAATGCTTGTCTTGTTAATGGGGTACCACAATCAACCATTACCGTATCCTCTCCTACAATGTACAATGCATGTATATTTCCTTCTAATATCCCTTCAATCATTTGTGGAATTTGTAGACCAGGTTTTCTATTTAATTTAGTTCTCCAAGCTTCTTCAAATTTAACTATTGTAGCTTCGTCAAATTTTTGATAACCAGGAAGATAGTTAGGCAAACAACCGAAATCACTAACTCCTTGAACATTATTATGGCCTCTCATCGGGAATGCGCCACTTCCAGGTTTACCATAATTTCCAGTTAGTAAGAGCAAATCTGAGATTATCGTAGAGGTATCTGCTCCTCCTAAGTGTTGAGTAACACCCATTCCCCAGAGTATTGCAACGCTTTTAGCAGAGTGAATCATTTCGGCTAATTTGATTATTTGCTCTCTTGGTACTCCAGTAACGCTTTCAACATAATCTAATGTGAAGCCTTTTATCGATTCTTTAAATTCCTCATATCCATTTACTCTTTTAGATATAAATTCCTTATTTTCCCATCCTTGATCGATAATATATTTTGCCACTCCAGCTAAAACAGCCGCATCTGTGCCTGGTTTTGGTCTAATAAACAGGTCAGCCCAATCAGCAATTTCATGTTTTCTTACATCTATTACGACTAATTTAGTTCCTCTGATTTTCTTTGATCTTTTAATTTTACTTCCAACAACTGGATGGCTTTCAGTTGTGTTATGACCTACAATAATAATAAGATCAGCATTTTCAATATCTTTAATTGTACCAGAATCAGCACCTATACCTACAGTTCTCCAAAGGCCTATTGTTGCTGGTGATTGACAATACCTTGCAGAGTTATCTATATTATTAGTTCCTATAACGGCTCTAGCTAATTTTTGCAATAAATAGGCTTCTTCATTAGTCATCTTATCTGAGGCAATGAATCCAATGGAATCTGGACCATACTTTTCCTTAATTTCTCTCAATCTTTGCGCTATATAGTTAATTGCTTCTTCCCAAGTAGCTTCTCTAAACTTTCCATTTTCCTTGATTAATGGTTTAGTTAATCTTTCCTGGCTATTTACAAAATCCCAACCAAACTTTCCTTTGACGCATGTTAAGATTCCATTAACTGGTGATTCAGGTTTGGGTTCAACCTTAAGTATTTTTCTTCCCTTTGTCCAAACTTCAAAACTACATCCAACTCCACAGTATATGCATACTGTCTTTGTTTTCTTTATTTGACTTTCCCTAGCTTTAGCTTCTAATTCGCTTATTGTCATTAAAAGACTAAAGTTTTCCTCAGATTTTCCAATGGAATCTATCATCTTCTTTTTCAATTCTGGATTTATCCATGTAAAATAACCAGCTTCTCCAAGCATTGATTTTTCCATAAGTGCATTTACTGGACAAACAGTTACACATGTTCCACAATTAACACATGAAGAGTTACCTATTGGATTACCATTATCCCATACAACTCTTGGCGGATTTAAATCCCAATTAATCCAAATAACTTCATTAACTGCAAAATCCTGGCAAGCTTCAACGCATCTACCACAAAGAATGCACTGCGACGGATCATGCACATAAAAAGGACCAGAATCATCTATTGCATATGGCTTTTCAATATAACTCTGTGATACAATACCAGATTTAATTACTGCCTCATGAAGTACGCAATCACCATTATTGTTTTCACAAATTGTACAATATAATTTATGATACCTAAGAATTCTCTGTAATGCTGTTTTTCTAGCATTCACTGCTTTTTCACTATTAGTTACTATATTCATGTTATCGGATACTTTAGTACTACATGCTCTCACTAATCTTCCGTTAACTTCTACAATGCATGTATCACAACTCTGTATTGGAACTAATCCCTCATTATAACATATGTGAGGTATATAGATTTTTTCTCGTTTTAACAAATCAAGAATAGTAATATTATCATTTAACTCTATTTGCCTTTCATTTAATGTTACTATCACAAGTTTAAACATACTAGGCTAATATATAAATAATAATTAGGAAAAATAGTTAGTTAATAATATTTTTAGAATTAAATGTTCTAGGAAATTCCTTAAAATCTTTGTCCTTATAAATTGTTAAATAATCCTTTATATAGATAATCTGAAATGAAAATCCTTCTATTAAATATAATGATTTTTAATTTTACTAGTCTTTTTGCTTAAAATATACGTTTGTATAACCTTTGTGAGTATTCCACTTGAGCTAACATAATAATCGGCACTATTTTTAGTTTAGGAGAATATTTTACCATAATTATAAAAGCTAGACTATCATAAATCGATCCATGTATATGTGAAAAAAAGTAATGTATTTCGATATTTATTATTTGAAGTAGGAAATAATATAATGTTAAATAGGTTCTAATTCGTACGTTATATATCCTTCTGGCTCTCTTCTTATTACCTTAAGTCTAACCTTCATACCTATTTTTACTTCTTTAGAATTTACCCAGGCAGTTATATTAACTCCATTTGCCATTTTAGCTATTCCAATTATGTAATCTGAATAATGCGAGAAAGATGGTGGTTTTACGTTAATAATAGTATAAGCAACTAATTCTCCTTCGTTAGGCATTTCAACCCATTCTAAATTACTCATTTTGCATTTAGGGCAATCATCTTGAGGTGGGAAGTAAATAGTGTTGCATTTAGGACATTTTGTTGCTAACACTTTACCCTCTTTTAGTCCTTCGAAAAATTTTTGAATTTTTTTAACTGGTATTTGATATCTTAATGTAATTTCTCTAACGTCCACCCATAGCGGATTGCCAGACTTATCAGTAATTATTGGCATACCAGTTGTTTTTACAATCCCATCTAAGGCTATAATTAATTGTGAAATTTGTTGCTGTAATCTTTCCCTTATATCATTAATCATGATGATGGCCTCCTAGTTGAGAATATTGTTACATATGCATAATGTCCAGTACCACCAACATTGTGCGTTAATCCCATTCCATTTTTAATGTCTGCTTGTGTTCCTTTGGGAGCTCTGTCCAGTAATTGTCTAGTTATTGAAACTGCCATACTAATCCCAGTTGCCCCGATTGGATGCCCCTTAGACTTTAGACCTCCATCAACATTCACTGGAACTTTGCCACCTATGTAAGTTTGTTTTTCTCTAGCTAAAAGATATCCTTCGCCTCTTTTTGCAAAACCTAAATCCTCATAAGCCATAATTTCAGCAATTGTAAAACAATCGTGAACTTCTGCAACATCAAAATATTTCCAAGCATTTTCGAATTCAATTTTAGCCCTCTTATAAGCTTCTTTAGCCGCAATTTCAGCAGCATCGATATGTGTGAAATCACTTCTCTTACTTAAGTTTGCTGTACCACTAGCTACTCCTTGTGATACTATCCAGACTGGGGAGTCAGTTAATTCTTTAGCAACCTCTTCACTAGCTAAAACTACAGCAGCAGCACCATCAGTTATTGGCGAAGAATCCAACAACTTAAGGGGATAAGCAACTGGTTTAGATTTTAAATACTCTTCCATTGTTATTTCTTTCTGAAATTGCGCATAGGGATTTCTTGCACCATAATAGTGATTCTTTATTGCAATCTTTCCTAAATCTTCTTCTTTAGCTCCATATTTTGCCATGTAAGCTGAAGCGTAAAGAGCATAATAACCTGGGAAAGTTAAACCAAAATTCTCAAACTCCCAGAAATAGTCTCCAGCTCTACCAATTAATTCAACAACCTGAGGGTTTGGTGATTGATGCATTTGTTCAACTCCAACAGCTAAGGCAATATCAACTTCTCCAGACTTTATTGCTAAGTATGCATCTCTTAATGCTGCACTTCCAGTAGCACATGCGGCTTCAACCCTCATAGTTCCTTTTGGAACTAAGTCAGAATATTCACCAATGACAACTGCTGGTAGCTCCTCAGCGCTCCAACTTCCAACGTTGCCTACGACAAAATATTGAATGTCTTTTTGTTCTAAATTTGCCTCTTCTAATGCTTGCCTAATTGCTTCCCAAGCTAATTCTTGTAAATTAACGTCTGTCCTAACACCAAATTTTGTATGCCCAGTACCTACTATTGCAACATTACGCAAATTTTTCACCTACATATTTTTATCTAATAGCTCTCTTAATACTTTTTTGTCTATTTTATTTGTAGAAGTAAGCGGCATAGACTGAATAAAGATAAACTTATCTGGTATCCACCATTTCTGTATTTTCCCTTGGTTACTCATTTCCAAGAGAAAGTTCCTAAGCTCTTCTTCACTAACTGGTTCTTTAGGTACTATAAATGCTACTGGTCTTTCACCCCATTTTTCATCTTTCTTACCTACAACTGCGACTTGTGAGACTTTAGGATGTAATGATATTACATTTTCTAGGAGTAATGAGGGTATAAATTCTCCTCCGCTTTTTATAGCATCTTTTTCTCTATCTACAATATGTAAATAACCATATTCATCAATGTAACCTAAATCACCGGTATGTAACCAACCACCTCTCCATAAGGCTTTAGTCTTTTCCGGGTCTTTATAATACTCTTGTGTTAGCCAAGGACTTCTAACTACTACTTCACCTATTTCATTGATTTTTTTCTCTTCATTAGAAATAGGATCAACTATCTTTAATTGTACTAAAGGTATTGGAGCTCCAGCTGTAATTTGTTCTAAAAACTTAACGCTATCATCTAATTTCTCAGCTAAGGAATTACAATAACTAACTGTTAGAACTGGACAAGTTTCTGAAAGTCCATAGCCACAAGTTATTGTAATGCCTAATTCTTTCGCTTTTCTTGCTAATCCTTCTGGAAGAGCAGACCCTCCTATTACTACTTTCCATCTCTTAAAAACATGTAAATATTTTTGAGCGTCTGGGTGAGTTATTATAAAATACAAAATTGTTGGTACCATAGCAGAGAAAGTCACGTTTTCTTTTTCCATTAATCTTAGTATAAGACCATAGTCATATTTACCCGGTAATACATATTTTATTCCGGATAACATAAAGACATATGGATATCCCCAAGAATGTACATGGAACATAGGAACTAAAATTAAATATACATCATTACTTGAGAGATTTAAAGGTGGTCTTGCACCTACTAGGCTTACACTCATTGCATGTAGAACTAATTTCCTATGAGTAAACCAAACACCTTTAGGCTCTCCAGTAGTGCCAGAAGTAAAAAATATAGTGGCCCTTGCATTTTCATTTATTTGAGGTATTTCTGAAGGTTCACTATTATCTATTAAATCCCAAAAATCAGCATCTGACATTGAAGATTTAACTTTCTCCTTGGTATCACTATAGGTTATTATTTTAATCCCCACTGGTAAAAGGTTTTTTGCTCTTTCAACTAAAGGGAGAAACTCGTCTCTAACAATAAGAAACTTATCTTCAGCTTGTAATATAGTCTTTAATATT
The DNA here is from genome assembly GCF_041154675.1 of Sulfurisphaera javensis. NCBI lineage: Archaea > Thermoproteati > Thermoproteota > Thermoprotei > Sulfolobales > Sulfolobaceae > Sulfurisphaera > Sulfurisphaera javensis. The sequence goes on along the minus strand of NZ_AP031322.1, from coordinate 977,245 downwards.
AATTCTGGGGGATATCTGATATTTACAGTATGTAAAATTGAGCCTAACATTGGAATAGCGTAATATGAATGTAAATATACATCTGTATCCCAATCTATAACTCCTATCGTATCACCTTCTTTGACACCCAGTTTCTTTAATCCAGTCATTAATCTCTTCACAGAATCTGAAAAAGATAAGAAAGTATATCTTCTCAAATCTCTATATACAATTTCTCTATCTGGAAAACTTCTCACTCCACTATCGAGAATTTTATCTATTGTTAATTGATATTCGTAATATTCACTCATATTATGAAAATCGAATAAAGAATTAATAAATCTTTTTACTTAATGTTAAAATTATAATTTGATACCTAAAAGTCTCCTAGCAGTCTCCCTAATTATTGTCAGTTTTTGTACATCGTTGGTCCCTTCGTAGATTTTCATAACTTCTACGTCTCTTAATAATCTCTCTACTCCTGTTGATGTGGCTACACCGTATCCTCCATGAACAGTAATTGCTCTTATTGCCACTTTTTCAGCTATTTCAGTTGCATAATATTTAGCCATTGAAGCAGCTACTATAGCCTCGTTTTCTAAACCCTTATCGAATAAAGTTGCAGCCCAATATGTTAAAAGTCTGGCAGTATTTACTTCAGTGAGTGATTCTGCTATTTTTTCTTGAACTAATTCAAACATAATTATTGGCATTTTAAATGCTACTCTTTGAGTTGAATAAGCTACCATTTTCTCTAAAGCCGCTTGTGCTACACCTAATGCTTGAGCTGCAACTCCGACTCTAGTTCTATCAAATGTTGCCATAGCATATTTAAAACCTAAACCTTCTTCTCCTATTAAGTTCTCTTCTGGAATTTCTACGTCTTCAAACACTAATTCTGCTGTGTTTGAAGCCTTTAATCCTAATGTATCTATTCTGCTAACTACTTTAACTCCCTTCCATTCTCTTTCAACTACAAACATTGAAATTCCCTTCCATCTTGCTTCCGGATGTGGTGGAGAAGTTCTAGCTGTTACTACATAATAATCTGCTATACCACCATTAGTTATGAAAATTTTCCTTCCATTTAGTATATATTTTCCGTTAGCTTTCTTTGCAGTACTTTCTATCCCAGCAACATCGGATCCTGCTACGGGTTCAGTATTGGCTAATGCAGCAATTTTTTCTCCTTTAGCAACAGAAGGAACGTATTTTTTCTTCAAATATTCAGATCCAAAAAGCAAGATTGGTGTTGTAAATAGAGCACCAGCAGAAACTCTAGTAGCGAATGATGGCCAAACTCTAGATATCTCTTCTTGTGCTAAAGCTGACATTAACATATCTCCTCCTTGTCCACCATATTCTTCTGGAACAGTAATTCCGTATAGGCCTAGTTCTTTAGCTTTTTCTAAAATTTCTTTAGGCACTTCCTTTTCTCTTTCTCCTTTTTCAACAAAAGGAGCAACATCTCTTTCCATAAATTCTCTTATAGCTTTTCTAAATAATTCATGTTTTTCCGATATCTCAATAGAGAATAGTTCTACTGAATTAAATGGCAAAACCATAATTTATGTGTGATACATGTAAATAAAAACTTTCTTTCTTTAGATTATCTAATTTTAAGCACGGCTCTTCCAAAAACTTTTCTATTCTGTAAATCTTTGTACGCTCTATTTATGTCAGAAAGATCATATGTCTGATAAATTGGTTTTATTTTCTTCTCATGAATTAATCTTATTGCTTCTTCGTACTCTTTCTTAGTATAAGATGCTGAACCTATAATCTTATGTTGTCTCATTATCGATAAAGCTGGTCTAAGTAAGGTTATCGGTTCTCCTTCCACATTTCCAATAAGTATTAAAGTACCTTCTTTATTAAGAGCTCTTAAAGAGTCATTTATGGTTTTTGATCCTACTAATTCAAATATAATATCAAATTTAAGACTTTTAATATCAGTGACAACATTCTCTGTGAATTCTTTAAGTTTTTCTCCTTTAGAAGTTAATGCATATACGTTATTAATACCTAGATACTTTAAATACTGAACTAAATGGACACCAACCCCTCCTCCTGCACCAGTAACTAAAACTTTACTATCCTTATTTATGTTTACTAATTTTGTTGCATGAATAGAAGTAGCTAAAGGATCTAAAGCAGCAGCATATTTTTCAAAATCCTCATCTGGTAATGATATTAGGTTGTTTTCTGGCACTATTACTTCTTCCGCATATCCGCCAGTAAAATCTTGGTTTTCTCCGATGATAATACTATTGTCGCATAAATTTTCTTTACCTTTTTTACAATATTCACACTTTCCACAATTTATATTAGGATAGACAGCAACTGGCTTATCTTTATAATAACCTACAATTTCATGGCCCAGAATAATCGGTGTCTTAAGATTCCTAAATCCCCCTTTCCAAATTACTATATCCCTTCCACAAATTCCAGTAGCCGCTACATTTACTTTAACGCCTACTCCTTTTGGCTTGGTCTCTTCTATTTTAAAATCTTGATTAAAATTATAAAGAATTGCAGCTTTCATAATTTACTTTATTTCTACTGCATTTAAAATATTTTTATGTCAGCTTAGCTTTAATGCATTCATTTGTAGTCGTTATCATATTTTGGATTGTAGTATCTAATAATGAACCTATCATTGTTACAGCAAATCCTTCATACTTGTATTGTGAAGACCACGATATTTCATTACCCTGAACTTTGTATGTAGTTGTAATAGTTATTGTAACACCGGGGCCACTGATCTTTAATCCGTATATGTAACTTTGTCCTTCTTTTTGAAAAGTAGATAATTCACCATCTACTGTTACATTAAATCCGTCCACTTGAGCATCTAATTTGAATTTCCTATCTTTTATATCTTTTACACTAGGTATACAACTTATAAAATTCTGATAGTTCCCTAATATTTCTTCAATAGACTTATTTGCGTAAATTTTTCCTTCGACATTAGAAGACATAATTACAGTTTATGAATCATAAAATAAAAAATTTTGTTTCATTAATTTTGAGGTATAAGTAATTTCTCAATGATTTTATTAACCTCAGTTAAAAGCTCTTGCGAAATATCGTTATTACTCCATAAAATATATCTTTTACCTAATATTTCCCCAATTCCAATTAAGACATAAGATAATAATTCTGGATTTATAGTGATTATTTCTCCTTTTTTCATTGCCTCTCTCAATCCAATAGAGTATCTTTCCGCTAATTTATTGTAATGCCATATCAACATTTGAGGTCTGTGTACGTGTGCTTCTATAAATATCTTGTAATATCTTTTATTCTCTTTTATCCATCTTAAAAATTCTCTCATACCTACCTTCTCCTTTTCTATTCTATCTTCAATTCCTTCTGTGTGAGTTTTAAGATAATATCTCATCTCCCTATTTGCCTTAACTATTAATTGGTCTAGTAACTCATACTTATCCTTAAAGTAATAATAAAATAGTCCATAAGCTACATTAGCTCTTTTAGTTATATCTGAGACAGAAGTGTTCATAAATCCTTTCTCTTCTATCACTTCTATCGATGCGTTCAAGATTTTTTCTAGTGTTCTATTCCCTTTTCTTGTTTTAGGCGTAATCATAATCTTTTTATATGAGTTTTATTAATAAAAGTTTTAATTTGAGTTCAATAGATTTATAATAAAAATTATTAAATCTAAAATTTGATACTAGTATCGACTTTGTAAAAAGTTCATTTTTATTATATAAACGGCATGAACCAATTATGATGAAAAAATAAAAAGTAATAAGGCTAATTAAATACAAGATGTTAGATCCAAAGATTAAAAAACTTTTAGAGACTCAATTGCAGATACCAATAGGAAAGGCATCAATAGATGAAATAAGAAAAACGTTCAGGCAAATGGCTTCTTTAGCACCAAAAGAAGAAGTAGGAAGAATTGAGGACATAAAAATACCAGGAAGTGAAACAGAAATCCCAGCAAGAGTGTATTACCCTAAATTTGAAGGACCATTTGGTATATTAGTTTATTATCATGGTGGAGGATTTGTTTTAGGTGATATTGAAAGTTATGATCCCCTGTGTAGGGCTATAACTAATGCTTGTAATTGTTTAGTTATATCAGTTGATTATAGACTTGCACCAGAAAACAAATTTCCAGCTGCAGTAGTTGATTCATTTGATGCACTAAAATGGATTTATATTAACGCAGAAAAATTTAACGGTAAATATGGAGTAGCTATAGGTGGAGATAGTGCTGGTGGTAATCTTACAGCTGTAATGGCTATTTTGGCTAAGAAGGAAAATATTAGATTAAGGTATCAAGTTCTAATTTATCCTGCAGTAAGCTTTGATTTAGTTACAAAATCAATTTATGAATACGGAGAAGGATATTTCTTGGATAGAGCTCACATAGAATGGTTTGGTCAACAATATTTACGTTCAATTGCAGACGTTTTAGATTTGAGATTTTCTCCTATTTTAGCTGACCTTTCTGGGCTACCTCCAGCGTTAATAATTACAGCTGAACACGATCCATTAAGAGATCAAGGAGAGGCATATGCAAATAAATTACTTCAATCCGGCGTTGAAGTCACCAGTGTAAGGTTTAACAATGTAATTCATGGTTTCTTATCGTTTTTCCCAGTAATTGGACAAGGTAAAGATGCAATAGGACTGATTGGATTCTCCTTGAGAAAAATATTTTACGATAGATATTAGGTAAATAAAGTTATTTTAATCCACCTTTTAGGCTTTCACCAGAGTCTATTACGAACACCTGACCAGTAAGAGATTCTATTTTTAGTATTGCAGCCACAAATTCTGCTATTTCTTCTGGTTCAAGGAGTTTTCCCATAATAGTAACTCTTTCAGCAAATTCTTTTTCACTAATTCCTAGCAACTTATACATACTTTCACCCATTTTAGTCTTTACAAAACCTGGAGCAATTGCATTAACTCTTATTTTTGGTGCAAGTTCTAATGCTAAGTATTTAGTTAATGTAATTACTGCCCCTTTCATTGCTCCGTAGATGGATAATCCATAAGCTGGTACTATTCCTGCTACTGATGCTACATTTAATATTTCACCGCCTTCTCTTATTTCTTTAGCGAATATTTGTGAACAATATAGAGTAGAAAGGAAATCAGTAGTTATATGCTTTTCAATAAGTTTATCGTCAGCATTAAGAAATGGTGAAAACAAACCTATCCCAGCATTATTTACTAAAATATCTACAGCCTTATAATTCTTAAGTGTATCCTTTAACAATTTTTCACAACCTTCCCTTGTTGAAACGTCAGCTAAAACTCCGATTGCCTCTCCTCCATTTTCTTTAATTATCTTTATAGTTTCGTTCATTTCTTCAACTCTCTTCTTAGCGTTAACTACAACTAATGACCCTTCTGACGATAATCTTACAGCAATTGCTCTTCCTATTCCCCTTCCACTACCAGTTACAACTGCTACTTTATTTTTTAATGAATACATAAGTTAGAGTATAAAAAGATAAAAAATAACTTTACTCTCCTTTAAATTCGGGTTTTCTCTTTTCTAAGAACGCTCTTACTCCTTCTTGTACATCTTTAGTAGTAAATAACAATCCGAAGAGACTTGATTCTAGGTATTCTCCAGTAAATATATTAGATTCGTAACCTAGTTCTATAGCTAGTTTAGCAGCAAGTAATGAGAGTGGTGATTTTTCAGCAATTTTTAAAGCAATCCTCCTTACCTCATCCTCAAACTTATTATCTGGAACTACCATGTCAACTAATCCTATATTATAAGCTTCTTTTGCTGGTATCATATCTCCAGTATAGATAAGTAATTTGGCCTTACCTTTACCAATAATTCTAGGTAATCTCTGAGTTCCCCCAGCACCCGGTATTATTCCTAGATTTATTTCTGGTTGTCCAAGCTGAGCACTTTCAGATGCAATTCTAATATCGCATGCCATAGCTATCTCTAATCCTCCACCTAATGCATAACCATTTATTGCAGCAATAACTGGTTTAGTGTAAAACTGTAACTTGTTTGTTAACTCACGAATGCTTCTGAACCTAATAATATCTATTGGTTTTAATGTTAAAAATGAAGTAATATCAGCTCCTGCTGAGAAAGCTCTTCCATTTCCAGTCAATATTACTACTCTTATCTTGTTATCATTTTCCAATTCAGCTAGGGTTTTACTTAATTCTTCTACAAGATCCATGTTAAGTGCGTTTAACCTTTCTGGTCTATTTAAAATGATCCATGCTAACGGTGGTTCAATACGCACTATAAGTGTATTTAGTGTTTTTGTCTCTACTTTCCCGTACTGATAAAATCCTATTCCAGTTTTTAACCCTAATTTTCCTTCGTTTGCCATTTGTAGTAATAACTCGTCTGGTTTTTCTACAGCCAAAAAGTCAATTGCTTTTATAATGTTATCTATTCCTATCTCATCCGCATACTGAAGTATTCCTTTAGGGAAACCTAATCCTAATCTAACAGCTAAGTCTAAATCTTCTCTGCTAACTATTCTTTCTTTTAATAGTCTAGTTGCTTCATTTACTCCTAATGCTATGAGTAAAGCCGGATCGAGTTTATCAGCTAATTCTTTAGGTATATTAGGTTTATTATATTTTCCTGGTACTGGGTAAGTGTAAAACCCTTTCCCTGTCTTTACTCCTAATTCATTCTTCTTTACTTTTTCTTCAAATAACGTGACACAAGGAGACTTAATGCCATATTCTTCTAATGATTTTGAGACGTGGTAATTAACATCAATTCCAGTGTAATCGATTAATTCAAAAACTCCCATAGGAAATCCTAATTTGTATCTAGCTATTGAATCAATAGTTAAATAATCAGCCAAATTTCTCTGAATAAGAATACAGGAGGCAGATATTATCTCTCCGAGAATTCTATTAACTACGTAACCTGGTATATCCTTGTTTATCATTATAGGTGTTTTGCCAAGTTTTTTAGCTAAATCATAAGTTAATTTAGCCGTTTCATCACTTGTCTTTTCTCCTTTCATAACTTCGACTAACTGCATTAATACTGGAGGGTTAAAGAAATGCATACCAACTACTTTATCTGCTCTTTTAGTTGCTTCAGCTATTTTAGTTATTGATAAGCTACTGGTGTTAGTTGCTAATATAGCATGTGGAGGTAATAACTCATCTAATTTAGAAAAAATTTGCCTTTTTAAATCAATTCTTTCTACTATTGCTTCAATTGCAAAATCAGCATCACTTACAATAGTATTTAATCCAACTATTGTTTTTATCCTTGATAAAATTGTATTTATATCTTCTTTTAATTGCCCTTTCTCTTGTAGTTTTTCTAAACTCCATCTAATTTTGTTTAAAGCATTATCAAGTATATCTTGACTTATATCGCTCAAATATACTTGATAACCAGACATAGAAAATAATTCTGCTATTCCATGTCCCATAGTTCCGGCTCCAATTACTAATACCTTTTTGATGTCTTCTAATCTCATTAAGTAAAGAGAGTAAACTGGGGCTAAAAAATATACTGTTTGCACAAATTTTGTAAAAGGCTTATATAACGCTTTATGGGAAAAAAATAATATGAGAAGTAAAGAAGATTATCTAAAATCACTAAATGATGGAAGAAAAATAATGTACCGAGGAAAATACGTTACAGACATTTTACAACATCCAGTATTAAGAATAGCTGCTTTACATGCATCAAAAATTTATGATTTTCCTAATAGATTATATGATGATCCTAAATATGGTAAAATAAGTAAATATTTTAAAATCCCAAGAAATTCCCAAGATTTAATAGATAGGCATAAATTAATTTATGATTCAACAATTTTCTGTAACGGTATTTTTAATATATCGCAAGCTATAGGAAGTGATGCTCTTTTTGCGTTAATGATAACTGCTAAAAAAGTTGATAAAAAATATGGAACTGATTACTATAATAGAGTAATGAAATTTTATGAATATATAATTAAAAACGATTTAACACTGGCAACTGCTCAAACAGATGTTAAAGGTGATAGATCTAAAAGACCCTCTAAGCAAGATGATCCAGATATGTATGTTAGAGTTGTAGATGTTAGAAATGATGGAATAATAGTAAGAGGAGCAAAAGCACACACTACTCAATCAGCTGTTTCTGATGAAATAATTGTAATTCCTACTAGAGCTATGGGAGAAGAAGATAAAGAATATTCTATAGCATTTGCAATTCCAGCTAATACTCCAGGGTTAAAAATGATAGTAAGACCTATAGATGAGGTAGAGGGTAATACATCCTCAATATTAAATTCAAAAGATTATGAACTAGAAACTTTAACGATTTTCGATAACGTCTTTGTTCCATGGGATAGGGTATTTCTTTTTAAAGAATATGAGTTTTCTGGGACTGTAGCTAGGTTATTCGCAACTTATCATAGATTTACTGCAATATCATATAGAGCTGCAATGGCTAATCTTTATTTAGGCTCGGCAATTCTAGCAGCAGAAGCTAACGGTATCTTAAATGAGAAACATGTTAGAGATGATATAATAGACATTGTTATGTATAAAGAAATATTAAGGATGTCAGCTATCTCATCATCTATATACCCGGAAAATGATGAAGAAATTGCTATTCCTAATTTTGTTTTCACTAATATTGGAAAATTATATACTAATACTCATTTCCATGAAATTGTAAAAGATTTGATAGATATAGCGGGAGGAATCATTGCTACTTTACCATCAGAAGAAGATTTAAGAAGTGAGGAAAGCGAAGTTATAACTAAGTATTTAAGAGGTGCGATTGATGGAAAAGAAAGGATCAATATTTTGAAACTTGTAAAGGAAATAGCTGGTAGTAGTTCAATGGTAGGATATCTACTAACTACTATGATACATGCTGAAGGATCAATAGAGGCTAGCAAAATCGAGTTATTTAGGACCTATGATTTTAATGAGAGCAAGGAAATTGTGAAAAAGATACTTTCAAGTTAGTTTCTTTTTATACGCAATACTTAAATTTTAAGATAAATTATTAAATATTGTGAATGATTTTCCATTAACAATGCAACATATTTTTTGGCGAATTGAAAAACTATATAGTGATAGTGAGATAGTATCACGATCTGAAGAGGGAATTGAAAGGAAGACTTATTCCGAATTTGCTACAAGAGTAAGAAAGTTTTCTTCTTTTCTACAATCTCTTAAATTAAGCAAAGGAGATAGAGTTGCATCAATTGAATGGAATACTAGAAGACATCTTGAGCTATATTTTGCTACGATTAACATGGGATATGTTTTGCATACGATAAATGTTAGGTTTCATCCTAATGAAATTGAATATGTTATTAATCACGCGAATGACAGATATGCCTTTATATCACCAGAATTTGAAAGTTTAACAAAAAATTTGAAAACGTCACTAAATGGAATATTTTTGCTAGATAATAACTTTGATAAAGTAATAGATATGCAGAAGCCAATTAACGAGTTCCCTCAAATTGATGAAAGAGATGAAGCTATAATGTGTTATACATCTGGGACTACTGGAAGATCTAAAGGAGTTGTATATACTCATAGGACAATTTATTTGCACTCTTTAACTTTACTTGCTAAGGACGCTATAGGGATCTCAAGGAAAGATAGTGTATTAGTTGTTGTACCTATGTTTCATATAAATGGTTGGGATTTACCATTTTCAGCTTTAATGACTGGATCTAAATTGGTATTACCGGGACCAAGGCCAAAGCCTAAGGATCTAGCTGAGTTAATTGAAAAAGAAAAAGTAACTATTGCTGCTGGTGCTCCTACTGTGTGGATCGACTTTCTTAATTTTATAGAGAAAGAAAACTATGATATCTCGTCTTTAAAGATAGTTGTTACTGGAGGAGCAGAGCCACCAAAAATTATTGCTGAGAAGTTTAATAAAATGGGAGTTCATCTATATCATGCATGGGGTATGACAGAAACAGAAGCAATAACTACTGTAAATCAAAATCAAGAAATGATAAGTAGTCAAGGAATTCCATTACCTGGGATTGAGATTAAATTAATGGGCTTAGATAGAGAAGAAGAACTTCCATGGGATAGCAAAAGTATAGGTGAATTATGGGTTAGTGGAGCTTGGATAGCTAAAGAGTATTACAAAGAGATTGAAAAAACAAGAGAGACATTTAAACTGATAAATAGTAGGACATGGATGAGAACTGGGGATATAGTAACAATAAACAATAAAGGATATATAAAAATTGTTGATAGAGCAAAAGATCTGATAAAAAGTGGTGGCGAATGGATTTCAAGTATTGATTTAGAAAACGCAATTACGGGGTATTATAAAGTATTTGAGGCTGCAGTAGTCGGAGTTAAAGATGAGAAATGGGGCGAGAGACCAATAGCTTTAGTAAAGCCTAAGAAAGAATATGAGGGTAATATCACAGAAAATGAAATAAAACAATATCTCTTATCACTGAATAAATTTCCTAGATGGTGGATTCCAGATAAAATAATTTTCGTTGACGAAATACCTAAAACAAGTACTGGGAAATTAGATAAGAAAGTGATAAGAGAAATGCTTAAAAATATTATTTAACTATTTTCATCCTTCTTAACAATTCTATCTCTTATTATATACCATGTACCTAAACCAATAGCCCCTATTTTACCTTCATTATCTTTAAATTCTATCTGAACAACTACTGCAGTTCTTCCTTTCCTTATAACTTTTCCTTCAATAGTAAATGGTCCTTTGTACATTGGTTCTAGAAAATTAATCTTTAGTTCTTGTGTTACTTGATCTATTCCATCATTTACTGAAAGGCATGCTAACCCACCAGCAAAGTCCATTGCAGTCATTATTATTCCACCATTTAATACGTTACCTCTTCGACAAAACTCTTCCTTATAAGGTATTTGAATTTTAGAATAGCCTGGTTTAATTTCTAATATTTTTACTTCTAAATATTTAAATACTCTATCAGCATTTTCAAGCACTTTTTGTAAATCCATAGAAATCTATTGTTTAATGAAAGAAAAAAATCTTACGTGTTTGCCATGTTTAAATCTAGATACTTTTAAAAAGAAAGGATTGAATATATATTATATAGAGCTGTATATGCATATTAAAACAGAAAGGAAAAGATATTTGAAAACGATCACAGTTTAAATTAAGGTTCAGAAATCAAACTAGATTATACCTAAAATAACATAATCTAAGTTAATAACAAAAAATAATTGATATAATTGCACTTACAATAAACCTTAATAAATTATTTAACTAGAATTTAGTTAATGGCTTTAGCTCCGTTTAAAAGGGATCCAACATTTTATCCCTCACCAAAAATGGCTATGAAGTCTCCGCCAGAAGATCTAGCGTATGTAGCATGTTTGTATACTGGAACTAGAATAGAAAGGCCAGATTTTGTAGCAGTTGTTGATGTAAACCCTAAATCAGAAACTTATTCGAAAGTGGTCCATAAAGTAGAATTACCTTATATAAAAGATGAGTTACATCATTTTGGCTGGAATGCATGCAGTTCTGCTTTATGTCCAAACGGTAGACCAAATATGGAAAGACGATATTTAATAGTTCCAGGTTTAAGATCATCTAGAATTTATATTATTGATACTAAACCTAATCCAAGAGAACCAAAGATAGAAAAAATCATTGAACCTGATGAGATAACTAAGACTTCTGGCTACAGTAGACTTCATACAGTCCATTGTGGTCCAGATGGAATATATATTAGTGCCTTAGGGAATGAGATGGGAGAAGGACCTGGAGGAATATTAATGCTTGATCACTATAGTTTTGAACCTCTAGGTAAATGGGAAATTGATAGAGGAGATCAATATTTAGCATATGATTTTTGGTGGAATTTACCTAATGAGGTGATGGTTACAAGCGAATGGGCTGTACCAAATACGATCGAAGATGGGTTAAAACTTGAACATTTAAAGGACAGATATGGGAATAGAATTCATTTCTGGGACTTAAGAAAAAGGAAAAGAATTTCAAGTGTGGTTTTAGGTGAAGAGAATAGAATGGCACTAGAGCTAAGGCCTTTACATGATCCTACAAAATTGATGGGATTCGTGAATATGGTGGTCAGCTTAAGAGACTTAAGTAGTTCTATATGGCTATGGTTTTATGAAGACGGAAAATGGAATGCAGAAAAAGTTATTGAAATTCCAGCTGAACCCACTGAGGGTGAGCTACCAGAAATATTAAAACCATTTAAAGCAGTGCCGCCATTAGTAACTGATATTGATCTTAGTTTAGATGACAAGTACTTATATGTTAGTTTATGGGGTATTGGTGAAGTTAGACAATATGATGTTAGCAATCCATTTAAACCAGTTTTAACTGGAAAGGCTAAATTAGGAGGAATATTACATAGGGCTGATCATCCTTCTGGACATAAACTTAGTGGAGCTCCGCAAATGATAGAAATAAGTAGAGATGGAAAGAGAGTTTATGTTACAAACTCACTATATAGCACTTGGGATAATCAGTTTTACCCAGAAGGAATTAAGGGATGGTTAGTTAAACTAAATGTCGACCAAGAAGGAGGAATTGAAATTGATAAAGAGTTTTTTGTTGAGTTTGGCAATGCTAGAGCTCATCAGGTGAGATTAAATGGTGGAGATGCTTCCTCTGATTCTTACTGCTATCCTTAGTCTAGGAGTAATTGAAGGTGTGAATCCTCATAAAGGTTTACTTTTTTCATATTACTTTTTTTCTTTCAAAAAAGTTAAAGAATCGTACCTATTACCTTTTTTTATCACATTTTTTTATTATCTTATTGGAATCCTTATAATAGTTTTAATTCGAATTTCCCATTCAATAATTTCTGAATTGATACTACTTTATATGATATATATGAGTATTGGAATGAAACTTATAATGGGTAATTTTATCCATTATAATAGTAGCATAAAACCAAAAATTTTAAACGTTATTAAGTGGTCTCTTATAAATTCCATACTAAATATGAATGTAATTTATCCCATAATTATCTCTTATTTTAGTAATTTATTCTTTATATTATATTTTATATCAAATTTATTAACAAGAGAATTAATTTTTTGCATTAGCAAGAATATACCACTAAATTTATCTAGGTATAACTTAGATTATTTAGAAATATTAATTTTACTAATTTTAAGCGTTTTTATCTTAGTTTTAACGTTCTGTCATTAATATTCTCTTCTACTAGAGGAAATTTAAAAATAATATCATAGTTCCTTAAAAAAAGTTTTTGTCTATCCTTAATAATTTAAAAGTGTGGAACCACAAAAATTTACAATTGATAGTGGTAAAGCAATTGTATCTCAATTTGTAGGTTTTTTACTCGATTCATATGATTTAACCATGATACTTTCAATAGCACCAGTATTAGCTAAAGTGTTATTACCACCACAATCTTCTTTATTAGCTACCTTTTCCATTATTCTTTCATACTCTTTAACAATAATCTTTAGGCCATTAGGTTCAGCCATATTTGGAAATTTAGGTGATAAAATAGGTAGAAGGGCTGATTTAATAATAACGGTTTTAGGTTTAGGAATAGCTAGTGCATTAACTTCTGTTTTACCAACTTACGCACAAGTAGGAATTCTTTCATTTATTCTTTTCGTATTGATTAGAATAGTGGTAGGAATATTTGCTGGAGGAGAATACGCAGCTGGCCACCCATTTGCAATGGAATGGACTCCTTATAAATGGAGAGGATTAATAAGTGGAATTGTACAAGGAGGGTTCTCATTTGGCGCTGCTTTAGCTGCAGTAGTGGAAGGAATATTTATTTCAGCGTATGGTTTACACAACGTGGAAGTTTTCGCATGGAGATATATTTTCTTAACTGCACTAGCACCGGCTGTAATAGCTCTAGCTATAAGGTTGTCAATGAGAGAGACACCAGTATTTGAAGATGTGAAAAATAAGAAATTAATTAGAAAAACTCCCCTAATAGATTTATTCAAAAAACCGTATAGGAAAGACTTCCTTCAAGTAATGTTATACATGACAGGCATGTTCTTCTTTGCATATTCATTATTTGCTTTTGTTCCTACAATCTTAGAACACTCCCCTTCAGTATTTCCAATTGGCGAAGCAGACACAATATACTCTTATGGTACATATGCTGCTTTTGCTGGTGCAGTAATGTTTGGAGCTTTATCACAATATTTTGGAAGAAGAAAATTAACCATAATTTGGGCTATTATAACGTTCATAGTGTCAATTCCAATGTATTATTTATTAATGTCTTCAGCAGAAGTAGGTAATTATATTTTAGCGTCAATAGCGTCGATTCTAGTTGGTATAATAACTCAAGGCCCATGGGGTATAATACCTATATACCTTTCAGAAAGATTTAAGGCATCTATGAGAGCTTCAGGTGTAGGGTTTGGTTATTCATCTGGAATATTCTTAGGAGGTTGGTTTAGTATATATGTTCCATTAATGCACGAATATCTGTTTAAATCCATAGATACTCCTACTAACGTATGGTTCTCTACTGCAGTATTATTAATGATTGGTGCAGTATTAGTGGGAATAGGGCAATATATAGGACCAGAGACTTTAGGAACAAAATTGGTTGAAGAAACTGAGATAAAACAAGGATAACCTAATTTTATATTAAAATAGTTATTAACAAAAAATCAAGTCTTTTTGTATGTAAGAGCCATTATACCAGCAATTAAGAGAAGTATAAAAGGAATTATTCCAAAAAACATAGCAGTTAAGGAAAATATTGAAGCTATAATTAATAGTACGCCAGCAATTGTTCTATCAGAAATTAAAGAACCTATAATACCAAGAATAAAAGCTAAAATAGGTAAGAATAAGAAAAAGAACCCTCCATAAAACATTCCAAATCCCATCATTCCTCCATAGTACCCCATCATACTATAATGATAATAGAAAAATGAAATGGGAATAATTAGAACTATTATTAATAGTAAAGAACCAATTAATCCTAAAATTTGATAGGTCTCCATTTTATCTCACTATTATTTCTCCATACATTCCCATTTCTGCGTGTCCAGGATATTCGCATAAATAATAATAAGTTCCAGTTTGGCTAAAAGTTGTGGTAAAACTGAATGTGTATGCTTGTCCAGAATTATAATTAGCTGGTGGTAACATAGGAGCCATTCCTAAAATATTCATTTTAATATACATCATAACGTAATAAGGATAAGGTGGAGGAACCGGAGTAATTGCAATATTATGATAATCTCCGGCATCCAAATTAATTAGTATTATATGTACAACTGCTCCTTGTGGTATTATGATCGTAGGATTAATTAAACCGTAAATTACGAAGACATTATCTTGAGCATGAGCAAAGGAAGGCGGAACATAATCAGTTAAGTTTATAGCTCTTCCATGGCCCATTGATAATACTACTAGTGTAATGTCCGTTGAATTAAAAACTAGCGTATCATTTTCAGGAAAAACTTTGACATAATTTGGAACATTTTTCATCATAGATATCGCTTCATTTATTGGTATTGTTTGTTCATACATTACAGTATATCCTCCATAATATCCCATCATATGATACATTCCTCCTTGACCCATCATACCACTTCCCATCATTCCTCCTCCACCGTAGTAACCATAATATTCTAACTGCTGGTTATAGTAGTTTACCGCTTCTTGTTGATACTCCCTAGGCAAATAAACATTGAAATATGCATATGATACTATTCCTGCCACTAGTATTGCTAAGACTATAATTAATATGATAAAAATTCTTTTCATAACATTAGTAAATCCTTTCATAAATATAAACTTAGCGAAAATACGGAACTTTTCTATTAAGTTCTTCTAATTGTCTATATAAAATATCATCTATATCTAGATATTCCCTTGTACTCATTTTTTCACTATGCCAGCCTGGTAAGTCTGTGAAACCTTTGAATATTTCAACTCCGTGAGTATCTGAAGCTAAAGGATCTAGTGTAATTAAAACTTCTCCTTTATTAGGAGGATTTTCAGTATTTAGTACTCCTCTAACCTCTGGTCCCACAGCAGAACCAGTTAAGAATGAAGTTAAAAGTTCTAAAGTTAACATAAGGAAGAAGCCTTTCATACCGCCTATAGGAAGAATTCCACCTTTTAATGCTTCGTTAGGATCAGTAGTTATTTCTCCTTTTTCGTTTACAGCGACACCATATGGTATTTTTTCTCCTTTCCTTAACGCCTCGATTATCTTACCTCTAGCAGTTGACGCTAATGCCATATCTAAGACTATTGGAGGATTTGTTGGTATTGAAATGCTTAGAGGTGTTGTTGAAAGTATTTTCTTGCTTGTGCCTGGCATGACTACTGCTGGTTCGGCATTACCAAACATAATTCCAATTCTTCCTTTTCTAGCAACTTTCCTAGTATAATATCCTAAAAAGCCAATGTGAGAGGCATTTTTTACTGCTATTACATTAGCAATGAACTCATCTATTAGTTTGTCCCAAAGTACAATGCCTATGCTATGTTTAGCATCAATAAGTATTTGATTATCTCTCCTTATTAGAACCTCGTAATCTAGCTTACTCTTAATAGTTCCTAGTTCCACTCCTTTTATGAGTGGGATTATTCTTTGAATTCCATGAGAAGAGTGCCCTCTTAGTTCTGCTTCAATAAAGTGATTTGTTATAATTTCTTTTCCTTCTATGTTTCTTTTCTCTAAGATCTCAAGTAGTAAATCTCTTAAATCAGTTACTTTTATTTTCATAATTTGTTTTTCTCCTCATCAACCTTTAATATATCATTTATAATATTTTCTATTTCGCTTATGTTTGAGTATTTCTTTTTTATTTCCTCAATTCCAATTTTATGCTCAGTCAAGTATTTGATTAAAACATCACTAGTTATGCTAGTTAACAAATCTATATCAATATTATACTTATTTTTAAGTATTTTAATTGCTTCATCTACTGTACAAGTTTTTTCTGAATTTGCATTTAATTTATTTGTGTTCTTAAATTTCCATTCCATAATATTACATCCTGTTAGTTATTTTTAAGATTATATGGCAATAAAAATATTCTTTGTGTTCTTTAAATGAAATCTGAGTAAAAAAGAATTAACAAAATATATAAGTAAGCGTAATGATAATAGTAATTAATGGCTTACAATCCTTATGGATATGGTGGAGGATACCCTCCACAAGGGGGATATCCACAACCTTATGGAGGTCCACCTTCTAATAATCCAATGGCAATGTTCATGTGCGAACAAAGTATGGGTTTAGGTGGGCAGCAACAGATGGTACCATTGCAGTATCCAGTAAATCTTCAGTACGTAGTCCAGCAAGTTCAAATGTACTTGATGGGGCAAGGTTTTAACGTTTTCCCTTTCGTAGGTCAAAATATGGCAGTTATTCAAGCTCAACATAATAGTCTTTTAGGTATGTTAACCGATAAGAATGTAAGTTATACTATAAGGATATGTGAAGGTAATATGGGAGGCCAATGGGTGGCAGTTATTGAAACTGGAATTGCAAATTTAATGCAAGATTTATTAACCTTGGGTGCTGCTGCTGGAGGCACTGTTTTAGTAGGTGACGATATTTTACACAGTAAGTTAGCTGAACTTTTAGGAGGAGGAGTAACTGCTTACGATGCATATAATTTATATAAAGATTACGCTAATGAGCAACAATTAATTAATATAGCTATGATGGCGTTAATGAGTGCACCTCCTTTATATCAACCTGGCATGTATCCTCAACAGCCCGGAATGTATCCTCAACAACCTGGCATGTATCCACAACCTTATCCCTCCCAGCCTGCTCCATATCCACCACAATCTTCTACTTATCCACAGCAACAACCTATAACTCAACAGTATTCACCACAGACAACTCCGCAACAAATATCTACTCAGCAACAAGCTATAAAGAAAATAAAGTGTTGGAAATGTGGTGAAGAAGTTGATAGCAATGCCAAATTCTGTCCAAATTGTGGAGCTCCTTTAACTCCAATAAAGTGTCCAAAATGCGGTTATGTAAACTCTGCTGGAGCAAAATTCTGCTCGAATTGTGGATATAATTTACAGCAAGCACAAGCTCAACAAAGTTAATTTATAAATAAGCTTCTCTTAAATATTCTAAATATGTATTTGTAAAGTTACCTTGTATTTGGTAATGTCTAACTACTTTTGTATTTATACTACTTATTATAGTAACTTTTATTTCTAAGGTCATGTTAACATAAGTTTCATTAGATATTAAATTCGCTATATTATTAGGGATATTAAAACTTATATTTTTACTTATATGCGTACTATAAATATAGAATGAATTAGATATATTATAAGTGAAATTCAAGATTTTTATTCCAGTGATATTTATAAGGTAATAACAATCAAAAGGCTTTTTCACGTTTACAACTAATGTAAAACATACTAAGTCATAATAGAACTTCTCGTTAGTTAACTTTACTGAAATACCAACTATGTAAGGGTAAAAATAACTTAAGGAGATTAGAGATAATAAAACTAAGATAAGTAATATTGGAATAACAATAAGTTTTTCCATAAGTATATTGAAGACTAGAATGCTTATAAAATTCTTCAAAAGAAAATTACTTCTGCTCACTTACTTTAATTCCTTTTTCTTCAGCTAGCACTTCACAACCTAAGATTGACTGACTATGTTCTTTAACAATATTTATTGCAATAGTTATTAACTTTCTAACATTTTCATCATATATAGAATAATAGGAATATTTTCCATCTTTCCTAACTTTTACTACTCCACAATTTCTCAAACAAGATAAGTGATGTGAAATTAATGACTGAGATTTTCTTAGCTGTTTAGTTATTTCGTCTACTGTCATCTCTCCTTTATCCATTAATAGTAACGTTATGCTTAGTCTTGTTCTATCTGATAGTGCTGAAAAGAACATTTCCAATTCAGTTAATAATGCTTCCACGATTTAAATATGGAAATTTCTTTTAAATATCTTTCTATGAACAAATGTTCATATGAAAAATTTAAATAGGAAAAAAGAATAAGAAAATATGACCAAAAATGAAATTAAGAATGAATTTAACAGAGTTAAGGTGTGAATATTGTGGAGCAGAACTCACAGAGGATAATATATATGTTAGAGTAATAGATGGAAAGGAACATCATTTCTGTTGTTCTCACTGTGCAGATGCATATGAAAGAAAAGGACATTCTGCTTGTTACTAAGTGAGTAAAAATGAAATTAGTTATAATAGGTAATGGAGCAGCAGCTTTTTCTTCTCTCATAAGAGCTAATGAATTAGGAGTAAAGCCTATAATGATAGGTTATGGTACTATTGGAGGTACTTGTGTCAATGTTGGATGCGTCCCTTCAAAAAGACTATTGAGAATAGGAGAATTATATTACTACACTACTAAAACTTTAGGAAAGCAAGTTTTTCCAGATTTTGAAGAAGCTTTTAAGGATAAAGAGGAAATTGTAAATTCTCTAAAGAGAGAAAAATATGAAGACGTGTTATCTTCTTATGACGTTGAATATATTGAGGGTAAAGCTTATTTTATTTCTCCTAAAGCTGTGAAAGTTAACAGTAGAGTAATAGAAGGAGATAAATTTATTGTTGCAACTGGCTCTTCTCCTTACATACCAGATATTAAAGGTTTGAAAGAAAACGGATATTGGACTAATGTAGAAGCTTTATCTCCGAATAGGAAAGTAAGTTCATTAGCCATTATAGGTGGTAGGGCTCAAGCTTTAGAGTTTGCACAAATGTATAAGAGATTGGGAGTAGATGTAATAATTTTACAAAGAAGCAAAAGAATATTACCGGATTGGGAGCCAGAAATATCTTTAGCTGTAACTAGATATCTTGAAAATGAAGGAATTTACATTGCAACAGATATACAGATAAAAGAAATAAAGAAAAGTAATGAAGGAAAACTAATAATAACTGATAAGGGAGAAGTTGAAGTAGATGAGATACTTTTAGCAACTGGTAGAAAACCTAATGTTGATCTTAACTTAGAAGTTGCTGGAGTTAAATTAAATGATAAGGGCGGAATTTTAGTGAATGAGGAACTACAAACTACAAATTCTAATGTATATGCAGCTGGTGACGTAATAGGTGATTTAATGCTTGAAGCTTTAGCCGGAAAAGAAGGGGCAATAGCAACTGAAAATGCAATTTTAGGATCGCATAAAAAGATTGATAAATTAAGTATTCCTCAAGCTATATTTATTGAACCCAATGTGGCTAGAGTTGGATTTACTTATCAAGAGGCTTTGTCACAGAAAATTAACGTCGACTCAAGAACTGTAAAGATGAAAAATGTTTCTAAAGCTAGAATATTGAGAGAAGAAGAAGGATTAATCAAAATGAACATAGAAAAAGAAACTAAGAAAATCTTAGGAGTTCAAATGTTTGGAAAATATGCTGCTGAAGTTATTAATGAAGCCGCTTTAGCAATAAAAATGAGAGCTACAATTGATGATATAATTGATACAGTTCACGTTTTTCCTACAATGAGTGAAAGCTTAAAAATAGTAAGTATGGCTTTCTATAGAAATGTGGAAAAAATAAGTTGTTGTGTAGATTAAATATACCAATTTAATTCCTCTGTATTCATAACAAATCTATCAAATGGCATAGAATAATATAATAGATTTAAATTGTGTGTCTGTAAACCATACTCCATCATTAAGTATCCTACAACTGATGGTCCATCATAATATGCAGCAGCGTCTTCAAGTATTTGTGTTTCATTAGCCATATAAGAATAAATGGAATTTAATACTAATTGTTCATCAGTAGAATTTAACTGTTTTAAGAAATAATTCCTAAACTGTATTGCTAGTTGTGCATAGTAATTTGCAAAGAATCCAAAATCATATATTACGTTAGGATTTCTATAAACTTGTAGTAATAATGTAATGTTTCCATAGTGAGAGTTGGTAACTGAATCTAGATATTCAGCAGCATATAAATCTACTAAGAACTCATTATATAACCCTTGGTAAAAGCCATAAGGACTTATTGAAGGACCAGCGTTAATGGAAATGCTTAATGCAGCCCAAGCATTTGCCAATATTTTTTCAGATATATTACCTTGACTTAAGTAAGCTGCCTCAGACGCAGTTTCTATTTTCCATAAGTTAGTTAAATTACTTGCATCCTGAATAGCAAGTTGTATTTCAGACTGTAAGTTATAGCTTGGTTGATATAATATTTCAATTGCTGATACAGCAGGATTAGGTAAGAAGTAAAATGCTGTATAATTTCCTTCTTCTGCTAACTTTTCAGCTTCACTCCAATATTGGCTAGCCATTTGTTTTGCAGTGGTATTTGTGCTTTCGTTGTATAGTTCCTCATAAACTTTAGCTAAGTAATAGTAACCAACAGAAAAGTTAATTGGAAAATCTATGTAACCTTTGGGTTGAGGTAAA
This sequence comes from Sulfurisphaera javensis, assembly GCF_041154675.1. Taxonomy (NCBI): domain Archaea; kingdom Thermoproteati; phylum Thermoproteota; class Thermoprotei; order Sulfolobales; family Sulfolobaceae; genus Sulfurisphaera; species Sulfurisphaera javensis. Next base: position 955,873 of record NZ_AP031322.1, on the reverse strand, counting down.
CTAGTTCCAGTAACTATTTGATATATTTGTGGTATTGATGAAACTGTATAAAGGACTTCATTATGTTCTTTAGCAAATTGTAAGGCCATTTGATAGTTTTGTCCTTCAGCTAAAGCCATCATTTGTGGAACAACTAGATAGTAAATTCCTCCTTGATATAACTGTACAATTCTTTGATATACTACACCAGTAGAATACATATAACCTTCAAGACCTACATCGCCTAAGAAGTAAAGGGATTTATCTAATGAAGATTGTTGATTTAACATTGAAGCTAAATACATTACTGTAGCTGAGTCAGTTTTTACCGCTCCGGGAACATTAATGCATGATGGAGAATTAATGTAAAGATAGTAATTGTAAACTGTTAATGGTTGGTAAGCAAGCATTGATGCTACTACAGCAGCCCCTTTGGCTCCAGCTAGATATCCATTTCCAGAAAGGTAAGGATTACCAATAAAAACTAAACCTTCACCTGGAGTAACATAGGCATATTGTGAAGCAATTGTGTGATCTGGGAAGACTGGATTTATTAAATAGTCTTCACCATTTCCTAAGTTAGCTGGATCTACTAGTGGTGAAATTACTTGTTGAGATGTAATAGTTTGTGTTACTGTAGAGGTTGTAGTGACTGTAGCTATCTGAGTACCATGACTTTTTTGTAAGGCTATTAAATATCCACTTATACCTGAAATTATTATTAAAATTGCTATTATAGAAACTAAAATTATTTTATTCATTTTTATCATTTTTTAGTAGTTTGTTAAACTTATATACTTTTACCCAAATCAATAATTAAATTGAAAGTTTTCTGTAATATAAAATCAAAGCTATAATCACACTTAACGTAATTGCTATTACAGACTCGTAAAATAGATAGCTTTTTGTTATAGTAATAATACTGTATTCTCCATAAATAAATAACACTAAAGAAATAGTCGTGAGTACTCTAACAAATGCAGAGGAAAAATATTTATATAAAGAGAGGAAAGATACAAATAGACTTAGATAGAGTAATGAAACTGATGGAAATATCAAAGAATTATAGAATAGAGAATAATTGATATTTCCTATTCCTATTATTGGTAATGATAATAACACAAGAACTCTGTATAACCTAATCTTATTAATCGAAAATAAAAGATTTCTTATCATTGTAAATTCTGCTAATATTAATCCGAAATTACCTATTGCCGAAGCATAAACTCCTATTAAATCTGGTGATAAGAAAGAACCATATAATAATGCTATTCCATAAATGAGAACGGCATATATAATATATGGTGAATATTTCTTTTCTCCTTTTATAAAAGTAGATAAGGTTATACATACAACGAGAAGAGAGGAGGAAAGAATGTTAGTAAATAACTCTGGTATTGGCGGTGTATAGCCTAACTGTAATTTCCAACCAAGTGGTATTGCTAAAATAATTTGAGAGAACGCAATCGCAGGAAAAGCATAATAAGGATTCGTAATTAAAGCTAAGATTACTAAAATGCCAACAAATAAAGAAATTATTGTTGCTTGTATGTTATCTAAATTAAGAACGTAATATGGGATGTATATTGCTGTATATACTACATAAAGGTAATAACTAATAAGCCAACTTATTAAGAAAATGAAACCCAGAAGAGGGTGAGTATCTTTAGCGTAACCATAAAGTCCTTGATAATCCCACTTCACGTTCACTAGAAGATAAGTTAAATAAGCTATTATAAGACCTAAAAGAAATGAGGGAAGTGCAATATAAATTGAAAGGTGAGTTGTGGCAATAATTCCGGGAGCAACTGTTGATAAAATTATTGAAAAGATCAAAATTTCATTTTTCATGTGAAAAAGTCTTCAAAGTTTAAATTAACTTTTTCCCCAAATCTTCCAATATTTTCATTGCTGTATTTCTTCCAGGGATACCGGTAACTTGTCCTCCAGGATAAGTACCAGAGCCGGTTATGTAAAGGTTCTTTATTGGTGTGGAATATCCCCATCCTTTTACTGGTCTGCTATCAAACATGAAATCTGGAGTCATAGGCATATGATTCATATCTCCATATGGAGCTAAGTATTCTTTCTCTAATTTGTCAGAAGTAAGTAAATCGATATAAATTACATTTTCATCTTTAATTTTAAAGAACTCTTTAATTTCTTCAATATCTCCTCCCATGCTTGTTATCACATGTGCACCTAAAGTCTCATCAACACCAGACGGAATTGTGATTTCTCCTATTGGTAACGTGAAAAGAACATCTAAATGGTTTTTAATGTAATCTGGTAATGTTGGTGGATTCTTTAGTAGTATAGTCCATCTTTTCCATGCTGGCCTAAAATTAGGGTGATATACATTTAAGAGCCCATTAGTTAGTCTGTTTAATAATACTGGGCTTCCTGCATGAAGAACTACTTTACTTTCAATACTCTTTCCAGAGCTAGTAATTACACCTTTTGCTTCCTCTTCTTTAATTATTATCTCTTTAACTTCTGTGTTATACATTATGTCAACTCCTAGTCTCTTAGCATTTTCAGCTAATATTTGTCCTACAGTTCCCATACCACCTCTGACAATTTTCCAATCTAAACTAAAGTAATATGCCATTATGTAAGCTGGTAAGCTGAACATAAATGCGTATGCTATAGCTTCATGAAATTTACTATCTAAATATTCACTAAGGACTTTTTTAGTAGGTTCTAAAAATATTTCTAGTTCAGTACCTTCTACTAGTTTCTCAAAGTCGTCATATGAAGGTGGTTTTGGAAGAAATAGAAGTTTCTCTTCTACCAATTTCTTTAGTTTAAAAATTAACCTATCAAGTTCAACATACTTATTCTGACCATGTTTTTTAAATTCCTCATACCTTTTTTCATTATCTCTCCAGAGATAAAGCACTTCATTATCATCAGTTACATAAATGTCAGCAATTTCTGAATCAAATGTTGGAAAATGAATTCCTAGCTCTTCTTCGATCCTTTTAGGCATTAATCCTAAAACGTAAGATGCTCTACTGTATTTTATACCTTTATACTCAGCTGTATCAGCCATACCTCCTGGCCTGTTTCTAGCTTCAATAACAAGTACCTTAAGACCTTTACTAACTAAATAGTTTGCTGAGACTAAGCCATTATGTCCAGCACCTATTATAATAACATCGTATTTCATAATGAAATTGCTTTGTTTTGTGTTAAATATAGTTATGCTTACAAAACAATTTAAGGATGAAATGAGAGTTTAGTATTATGCCTTTTCCGTTAATATCAATTGATATAGTATTAGAGGACTTAAAAGAAGAGTTAAAAAAGAGATGGAAAGATATACCGAATGCTACTGTAAAGTTAGTTGAGTATTTACCACCTACTGTTCTGGCTTATGTAAAAGCTAATGACACAACAATCTATGTCAATGCACAGCAATATTTAAAGGCTAAAAATGCTGGTCATGAGTATGAATACCTATTTGTAATACTTCTTCATGAATATCTTCATTTACTAGGAATTGCTGACGAAAGAGAAGTTAGAAGGATAGATCTTGAGATCGTCGAAGAAAAATTTGGTGAAGGAAGTTATGCACATAGGTTAGCATTAGAGTTAGCAGACCCCAGAGATATTTACCTTAAAGAATCTCAAAAAACGCTTAGACCTCATACGTATATCTAACTTTGATGTCTAATTAAGTCTAATTTTTCTAAACTTACATAATTTACATCAACTCCTTTATAAAACCATAGTATTGTTGCTATTCCTCCTATTGCCCAAAGTGCAGTATTATAAACTAAGTATAATAACAAGTTATTCGAAAGATAGGTGCCAAGTGTATAGACAGATACTGCATAAGCAATAACTGGAGCTAATCTAATTAAACCAATCATAAAGGCTCTTGAATTACTTGGCATTAATGTTGGTTCGTAAATTGTTCTTGTAGCCCAGCCAAATTCGCTAAATAGCATATTAATGAGAAGTAAAATGTAAAATGCTACTATGTTAAAATTAAATGTTAGCAAGATTATTGGTATCATACTTAATGTACCACCTAGAAATGAGAATAATGCAAAGATTCTAGTCTTGAATTTCTTAATAATAAATCCAGCTATTACCCCAGCTATGCTTGCACCTAAGTTTGCTATAAACACTATAAAGTCTACTGTTGAGCCAGTAAAGTAAAAGTCGGCTACTACAAAAGCCATTAACCCATAAGTTAGATATTGAGATATACCAATAATTGCAAGAAATGCGTATCTAAATCCTAAACTTAAATTTCTGTTTATCTCATTTTCTCTTATTTCTAATATTTCTTTTGCAATTTTTTCAGCTTCTTTTTCTGCTCTAGTAATATAGCCTTTAGTTGTTAACCATCTCACAGATTCGGGTAATAACAGTCTAATTATTATCGCAGTTATTATTCCTATTATAGCTACTGCTGAAAGAGAAATAAGTTCTATTGCATATGAATTTGATAAATTGTAAGTAATGTATCCAATGAGGGAAGCAATCATTGCGCCAATATTGTCAAAATTAGGTGCAAGAACTAACATTTGATCTCTATACTCTAACGGCATCATCTCAGCAGTGTAAGATAACATAACTGGCACTTCTCCTTCAACTCCTAATACACCTAAAATTATACCAATAACTAGTAAAGCAAGATAAGGCATGTTAGCCATATTATTACTATTAAAACCAGCTAAAACAGCTGAAAGCACTATGAATAATGTACCTATAGAGTATAAGCTCATAGTAATGAAAAAAGTAGTTTTCCTTCCTAATCTTTTATCTGAAAAGAAAGGTAATACTAAATTTCCAGCTATTGTAGCAAATGTTGGAGTTAAAAGGAAAAGTACGTTATTGATTGATGGATATACCAAGGGAGCAATAGAAGCTATTACTCCCCACATAAAAAAACCTACAGCCAATGATGCAAACATTAGTGTATGTATGTAAGTCCATTTTGATTTATCTATTAACTCATTTATCTTATTCATCAATAATCATGTATATTAGTAACTTATAAATCTACTTATATCAAATTTCAGTGGTAAAACGAAATTAATATAAATCGTAAAAAATAATATATTTTATTGATTTATTTTGTAACATCTTTCATCTCTATTTCTTATTAAAATATCACAATCTTTATATCCTAACCATATCTTTATTTCTCCTTCTTTTTCAGTAACTAAAGTAAATGCTGGGTCTTCACAGTTTTCTTTTATCCATAAAGCATATCTACCATCAAGACTATCTAAGTGAGAAGTGAATCTAATTACTTTTAAATCTTCAAGGATGTTAACGAGGAATAAAAATCTTGAAACCCATCTTTTAAGTTCATTAATAGTTTTCATCCTTATCTCGTTATCATTAATACCTAGGTACTTGTAGTAAAAAAGCTTAGGATTAACTATAGCTTCAAGTACACTATTGTTCTCCAAGAAGTAAACTTTTGCATTATACTTTTGTAGAAAGGATCTAAAAGCAGAGAGCTTATTTAATTCTTCTTCTACAACTAAAGCTTCAAGCAAATCGAATTTTAAGTTTAAGCATTGAACTTCAATTTCATTACAATGTTCACCTTTACACTTAGATATAAGTAATTGAAGATCCTTAGTATACTCAAATATGTAATATTCTTCATTCTTTTTTGGCTTGTCGCATGGAAATAGATAATTCCCTTTAATACAGTAAATAAACCTCATTATTAAAAAATATGCTTACTAGTATTTATTAACGCGTATTATCAATTTTTTATAACCATTAAGTACTTCATTATCTATTTTTTCCTTCTCTACTATTTCCTTAACTTTAAATTTCTTAGAAAATTCCTCTAGTGCTATTCTAGCCTCTAATCTTGCTAATGGGGCACCTAAACAAAGATGTATACCAGACCCAAAGCTAAGATGAGGATTAGGAGTTCTATCTGGTTCAAAAGCATCTGGATTATTAAACACTTCTTCATCTCTATTAGCTGAGGCTATCCATACTCTAACAAGTTCATTACTATCAATAACTTCATTTCTAATCTTAACTTTCTCTTTGGTTAATCTTATGGTTCTCATTACTGGGGGAGAAAATCTTAATACTTCTTCTACTGCTTTTACTGCTCCTTTTTCTCTTACATAATTCCATGAGTCATAGATTGTAAGATCTTCGATCGCATTCCCAATTAAATTAGTTGTTGTTTCATTTCCAGCAATCATTAAAAGAATAAAATATCCTTCTTTCTCAATATCTGATAAATTGGAGTTTGCTATTCTTGAAGTTAAATCTTTTATCTTATTCCCTTCTCTGCTTTTAATTTCTCTTCTTGCATAAGTTATTAGTTCAAGATATTTTCTTCCAATAGAAAAAATCTCATTAGGTTTACCAAGTCTCAAAGCCACTAAATCTGACCAATCTTTAATCTTTTTATAATCCGCTTCAATCCCTAGAATTTTAGAAATAACTATTATAGGTAAAGGTATTGCTAAGTTTTGCATTACATCAAACTCTTCACCTACTTCAGAAAGTAATTTTGTGACAGTTTCCCTTATCAATCCTTCATATATAGATAAGTTAGATGGAGTAAAAACGTCAGAAGCGATACTTCTTAACTCATCATGAAGTGGAGGATCAGAAGTTAACATAGTATATCTAGTTGGTATATCAAATAATAATCTATTAGATCTAAGTTGCTCAACCTTATCATTATAGCCAGTTAAATTAGAGGAAAATCTTTTGTGATCATTAAGAACTATTTTGCAATCACTATACTTAAATAAATTCCAAGCTTTACCATCATAGTAAACTGGGCTTTCTTTTCTCATCTCCTTAAACCAGTCATACATAATATTAGTTACAATTATATCCTAATAAATTTTAGATATATCTATTATACCTTTTTATATCAGAACTTATGAGGATATAATATGACGTATTCAATAGTCATTTATGATCCAAATGAGGAGGCTTGGGGAGTTGGTGTTGCTACTGACTTCCTCCGCCTAAGGCGGAGGTTCCCCTCATCGATTCGGGATTACATCTCTCATTTGGGAGGCAGTTGAGAGGGTCAGAGACCCCCTCCCATACAAGTTCATTACGGCTATATAATCACGATGATCCTCAAAACCACACTTTTAACACTTAAGCATACGATAACCAGATTCAATCATTTTTGATCCGCATTTGGGACAAGTAATAGATGAATACTTAGGATTAACATAAACCACATTAAGACCATGTTTCCTTGCCTCCCACTCAATCCAATATTGAATACGGTTATACTGCATCAAGTATAATTTGTCTCTATAGTCTCTCTTTAACTCCTTGACATGAGAAATCATTCTGTTTAGTCTCTCAAGTACTACATAGTTGGCACTAAATTTAATAGCCTCATCAATAACCCACTTACCAACTTTCCTAGCAAAGTCTGTGAGAATATTACTTGCCTTTATGTGAAAGTGTCTTATCCTATTCAAAATCCTCTTGTTCTCCTTCCATCTTTTAGGGTATTTCCTCTGTAATCCCTCAGCTAATTTCTTGTAGTGGTATGCGTCATCTAGCCTAGTTGGTATCTTGATTACTTGCTTATCATTGCCTAAAGTAATAAAATCCATGTTAATATCAACAGCTATAAGACCTTTGACTTCCCTTTCTATTTTCATCTTCTTTTCCATTTTCACATGTAGATACCACTCATCAGCCCTCTTAACAAGCCTAGCTTCTTTAATCTCCCAATCCTTGTAGAAATCCAGGTTGTGAGGATATCCCACAATCTCAACTTCTTGACCAAGAATTTTTGCTTTCATGCTCTTGAGATCAATTGTGTAGCTTGCTTTTGGTGTTAACCATAAGGAGATGTTTTTCATTATTGGAAATCTTCCTCTTCTTGGGTTCTTTAACCATCCTTTGTATGTTGCTATAGCATCACGATAACAATCAATTGCAAGCTTTGATGGTAGGCCATATTCCTCTCTTAGTACCTTATATAATGCATTGTGTACTTCTTTACGAGAAGTTGTTTTATTCTCATACAACCAACGAAGGACATAACGTTTTGCCTTCATGTATTTTTCAGCTAATGGCTCCAGAGCTGAGGAGGAAATCTTCATTCTTACAGTCGCGATTTCCTCCTCGATAGAACTGTCCTCACGGACAGCTCGCTCTGGAGCCATAATGGATTTTAATTATGAGTATTATTTAAATATTGTGGGTATTCATCCCCGCCTAAAGGCTTTCTGCCCACATTTATTGTAAATTCTTAGCTGTTGGTGCTTTTGTTCCATGGTTAAAGCCTGGTGTAGGAGCAATTGCAACTCAAGCATTAGCAAATTTAGAGTATGGTAAAAAAGGGTTAGAGTTGTTAGAGAAATATTCAGCGAACGAAACTTTGCAAAAACTTCTTTCTCAAGATCCTTTAAGGAAAAAAGACAAATAGGAATAGTTGACTCGAAAGGACAAAGTATAGCTTTTTACTGGAAAAGATTGTTATCCTTATGCTGGACATATTATAGGAAACAACTTCACTGTTCAAGGAAATATACTCGCTGGTGAAGAAGTTATAGAAGCAATGGCTAAAGAGGCTGAGGGTAAGGGAAAAATATATGAGAAAATCCTTAGAGCATTAAAGGCTGGTGAGGAAAAAGGAGGAGATAGAAGAGGTAAGCAAAGTGCTTCAATAATTGTAGTAAAAAAAGAGCAGAAAAGCGAAAAGGAGTTTGATCCTCTTAATGTCGGAAAATACATTGATATAAGAGTTGATGACCATAAAGAACCGTTAAAGGAATTAGAGAGAATACTTAACTTATGGATAGCCACTTTTGTAGAAGAAGAAATGGTAAATGTGAAAGACTATGAGGATATAATTTCATCAGCGTTAGCTAAACTAGGTTATAAATCTTTAAAAGAGTGGATAGAAATAAATAATTTTGAAGGAAAATATACTGGAGATAGAATAGGTAAAAGCGTTCTAAACGTGTTAATTTCTCAAGCAGAAAGCTTGAAATAGGCAAACATCTTATTTTAATTATGTTTAATGAAGAAGAAAGGAAATATTTTCTTTCAAAATTAATTGATTTCCTAAAAATACCCTCAGTTTCAGCTACTGGAGAAGGAATAAGAGAAGCTTCAAGTTGGTTAAAAGAGTTTATGAAAGAATTAGGAATAAAAAGTGAGATTGTAGAAACTAATGGTCATCCGGTGATTTATGGTGAAATAAACAACGGTGGTAATAAAACGCTTTTAGTTTATAATCATTACGACGTACAACCAGTTGATCCTTTAAATGAGTGGAAATATCCACCATTTTCAGCAACTATAGATGGAGATTATATTTATGCAAGGGGTGCTTCAGACAATAAAGGTACATTAATGGCAAGACTTTTAGCTTTAACTAAATACAAGGGCAACCTTAACTTTAAGTTTGTAATAGAAGGGGAAGAAGAGATTGGAAGTATCCATTTACCAGAATTTGTCGAAAAGAATAAGGAGAAGCTTAATGCTGATGGAGTAATTATGGAAGGTGCTGGATTAGATTCGAAGGGTAGACCTATGATAGTTCTTGGAGTAAAAGGGCTGGTATACGTGGAAATAATAGTCAAGACTGGAGAAAGAGATGTTCATTCTTCTAATGCCCCAGTAATATATAATCCAGTTTGGGAGTTAATCAAAATACTTAATTCAATTTATGATGGTGAAAAAGTGAAATTAAGAGGATTTTATGATAATATAGAGAAACTCCCTTTAGAGACAGAGAGATTATTAGAAAGTTATGATCTTGATATAGAGACTTTTAAGAAATCATTAGGTGCTTATGAACTTAAGTATAAGGATAAAGAATCAGTAGTTTACTCACTTTTTACTGAACCAACTTGTAATATTGATGGTATTGTTGCAAGATATATTGGTGAAGGGAGCAAAACAATAGTACCATCTATAGCTAAAGTGAAAATAGATTTCAGACTTGTTCCTAATCAAGACCCTGTTAAAATATATAACTTATTAGTAGATCATTTAAATCATTTTAAGAACGTAAAGATTATCAATCATGGTTTAGAAAAACCAGTCAGAACTAGTCCAAACACAAAAATAGTTAAGGCTATGGTGAGTTCTGCTATAAAGGTTTACCAGACAGATCCAGTTATTTTACCAAACTCTGCTGGTACACAACCTATGGGTGTATTTTATGATTTAGGAATAAGGGAAATAGTAAGTGCAATAGGCGTTGGAACTCCCTCGTCAAATGCTCATGCTCCAAATGAGAACATAAAAATTGAAAACTTTTATAAAGCAATTCAACACTCCTTAGAATTTTATAAAGAATATGAAAAAGAATGAAGAAAAAAGAAAATAACTTTAAATTGCTGGATAAATTTCACTTAATGGAATAGCGATAACCCAGCCATATGAATTTGCTAGATACATTGTTCCTCCAGCAACAACAGGGTTTACAATGCCAAATCTACCACCGACGTAATACATAGTAATCACTTTCCCGGTGTGTGGGTTTAAGACATAAATATATTGTCCAGCAGCAACCCATAGCAAACCACGATAATATGTAGGGCTACCTCTAGGACCACCAGGATATGATGGCGGAATTTGTAAATCTGGTAATCTGGTCTCCCATAATATTGAACCATTTAGTAAGTTAACAGCTGCAACACTTCCTAATGATGGAATTCCTACGTAGACAGTATTTCCTATTATTAATGGAATACCTCCTTTAAATGCTGGTGGCGTATATCCTCTCCCTAGATTAGTAGCCCATAATACTTTCCCATTTGTTGCGTTAACTGCTAATAACATAGTGTCAACTGTTCCGTTTGGCTCCGCATTAGCTACTGTACTTTGTACAACTATTCCGTATTGTTGCGACACGGCTGGTGGAACATCACCCATTCCAGTATTATAAGGTTGATTAGGAGTTGGCAAAGTTGCATTCCACACTTCCTTTCCATTATAACCATTAACGGCAATTAGTAATCCATAAGGTTTAGATAAAGATGTAAATCCTCCAACAAACAGTGGTGTTCCGTTTGGTAAGATGTAATAATTAACGCTACTCATACTTGCAAATAATCCAGCAAATCTATCCATCCAAATAACCTGTCCAGTTGTTGCATTTACTCCTACAAAACATCCAGCACCAGTAGTATAAGCTAAAATTCCATCATAAACTGCTGGTGCTGGCATTGCTTCTCCCATAGTAAATCTCATCCAAATTAGTCTACCGTCAGTAGCATTGAAGGCATAAATTGCTCCATACCCCATTCCTCTTACTATTTGGTCATATTGTCCTTTCTCGTAATGAACGAAATTAGCGAAATTAAAACCTACATCTCCTACTGTTACGTAAACTATTCCATTGTAAACTATTGGATTATTCATCGCATAACTTGCTAATCCAGTAGCATACCAGACTATTTTTCCAGTAACTGGGTTGATAGCAAAAATACTACCCGGAAGGCTATCCATTTCAACAAATAACAAATTGTCAGCTAATGTTACTCCTAAGGGCTGTCCGACCATTTGAGTTAACATTACTAGGGCTTTTTTAGCTCCCATAACGTTAGCTCCAGGTAATTGATTTATAGGAGTTGATAATGGAATTGAAACTCCGCCAGCAATTTGGGAAGCTGGAAGATCCCAATTAACTCCCTCTAAAATTGCTTTACAAGTTGTTTGGACTACAGCATTATGATCTTGTTGTGAATTCGTTACTGGCCAAACAGAAGGGAAACTCATATTTATATTAATGCTCATATTCCCAGGATAATAGACAACTTTTATCGTATAAGGAAAATATGTTCCATTATAACTAGTGTATGTGAAGATTTGAACAGTTGGAGTATCATCGAAAAATTGACCTCTTACTATGAATAAACTACTTACTATTATTATTATTGCTAGGAATATCCCTAAAATCAATTTTTTCCTTATCATCAATAAATTAAGAGGATAAGTAAAGATTAATATTTAACTAATTTATAAGCTAATTGTTAAATTACAATCAAATTAAGTCTATTGAAAAATTCATCGGAATTATTAATTTTTCCCTTAATGCAATCTTCAATTAATTGTTTCAGACTCTGAGGTGCATTAGGAGGAAAATCAATATTCCATGTAGATAAAAATTTCTTTGCCTCGTCCACTTTTAGGAGTGAGTTTCTAATGTTATTATTATTATAAAGATTTAACGCTTCATCTAATAAGGTAGATATGGGACTTGTTTTTCCAGTTAATAAGTAATATCCAATCATTCCTAAAGAAAATATGTCCATATCTATTGTGGCTCCTAAACCAAGGATGGCATTCTCTAGTTGTTTTGGTGAGCTATACTCTGGTGTTATTTGCGTTATTTTTCCTCCGATTTTAGAGGATGAACCTAAATCTCCTAATTTTATTATCTGTGGTTTTAAGAATAATATAGATAATATATTGCTAAGATTGTCTGGTAATTTTTCAGAGAAGAAAACATTCTGAGGTTTAATATCTAAATGAACATAACCAGAATTATGAATGTGTCTTAAGGCTAATGAAATTCTAGTTAAAATTATCTTAACTAATTCATACCATTCTCTATCAGTTTTATAAAATTTCATTAAATCTTTTAAAGTACCTCCTTCCATAAATTCCATCACAATGGATGGTGGATATTTTAAGTAAGTTTCACTATCCCCTCTCATAATACTACCAATCTGGTTTATATCAATAAATATACCATAAAGTTTTACTAAACCTTCATTATTGCTTAGCTCAATTAAATTATTTGATTCTTTAAATAAATCAATAAAATCACTTATAGCTTTAGTTTGTGATTTAGAAGGTTCTATTTTAAGTACTTTTATAGCGTAATATTTCCCTTCTTTTTCTCCTTTTAATACATAACTACCTCCCCCTTCTCCAACAACTTCGAGAACTCTATAACCGTAAATTTTCTCGTTAATCCAACTTTTAGGATCCCAATTAAATACATCAAGACTTTTTCTTAGCAGTTTTGGTTCATATTCAATTTCAACATATTGTCCCCTTAATGCTATTCCGGATTTTACTTTTGGTTCAAAAAGAAGGTCTCCGATAATTAAATCTTCAGCAATCCAGTTTACGCTCTGAGTTTCTGGAAGAACAATTATCTCTTTTCCTTTGTACTTTTTCCCATTAATCTTAATTAAAAAATCAGTAGGGATGTTTTTGCCTACAAATAATATAGTGCATTCTGGGTACTTTCTTAAATCAATAGTATAAGTAGTTGAAAACTTGACATTTATTATATCCCCACCTTTAGCTTCTCCGACATGGTTATCAGGAATGAAATACATATTTGCTTTTTGTATTGGGCAAATTATCCAAGTCCCTTTATCAGCTATTACTTCTACATGATTTTCTTTAACTTGAAAAGTTTTACTATTAAATGTTAGATACCAAGTTTCACCGTTAGGTAAACCATGTATGTTAAATGTAATAATATCATAATCAAGCCCTTTTAATGCCCTAATACATAAAAATCCTAAAAAAGCTGAGGTTGCTGAAAGTGGTAGTAAAAGATAATCATTTAGTGGTGTATTAGTTATCTTATAAGCTAAAAATACTAGGAGGACTGAGATATCAGTTATTCCTATAATCAAAACTCCTGCAAATAGGTTAGTAAGTGTAACTATTGATAAAAGTATGGATAGAGGATAAAAAGGAGTTGGAAATTCTAAAACACTTGATAAAAAAGACGTAACTAAAGCTATTTTAACATACTTTTTATCTATCGAGGAAAGAATCGTAAAAGGAACTGATATTAAGCCAAAAAGAGAGTTCTTAAAATTTAAACTAAAAATAAGAATTAGAATTATATTTGCAATAGAAGAATAAAAAAGCTTCTTATTTTTTATTTTTTGCATTGGCATCACACATCAGTGCCGGTGGTCGTCAATCACCATTCAGCATCCCAGCGCCAAATATTATTATTCTTAAAAATATTTAAGAATATGTGAACCAACCGACGTTCAAATCAAATAAAACGCCGTATCTTTTCCTTATTTGTTCCTCAACATTTTCTATATCTTTTTTGTTTCCTTTTATACTTAATGAAACAAGAACTCTGTTTTCCCTTACTGGAGTAATAGTGCAATGATTCTCTTCTAACATTGCCAAATATGTTGCCAATATCCACGTTTGTAAATGCACAAAATCGTTTCTACTATATTTTAAGAATTCATATTTGTGTAGTGTTTTCAAAGTTTTAATATGAATATCATACATTCTATTTTCATAATCATAATACTCTTCAAAAGGAAATTTACCAATTGCATTTTTTACATATTCCCAGTCACTTTCATCGTTCATGTACTCTTCTCGTTTATCTAATCCTAATCCATAAATAAGTAAAGCTAAAGATATCGTAGGGGCAAGAGAGCCATACTTCTTCTTGTATTCACTAGCTAATAACAATATTGTATCTTTATTAAACGAAAAATAGTCAGTTATTCTTATCCAATCTCCATCAATGTCATTAATTTTTTTATCTTTAATTAAGTCTCTAATTTCAATTCTTTCAACGTCTCTCTTTAGCAAACTTTTATTAATTTGCACACTTATATTTAGGATTTAATATATATATTCTTTTCCTTACACGTCTACATTAACTTACCTTGAAGAAATTCACAAATTACATTTACGTTACTATGTCTTACAACTTTATTTGTCTATGCTATATTTGTGAAATATAGAGGTAAAAAACTGTCAAAAAGTTCCAACTCCATCTTTTTCTCGTATTAGTTATATTAACAACGTTTAACGAAACATTTAAAAATAATTTTACATATTTTTATAGAGGTGATGCTCAATCGAAATTGATGTTATACTTGATAAATCTTCTATTGAGCTTGTAAAAAAATTAGGATTTGAAAAATACTTAATTATTCCATTAAATATAGTGGTCGATCCAGAGAAATTCATTAATTTTGTGTCGAGGGACAAGAATGAAATTTGTATAGTCGGAAACAAAGACTTAATAGAGAAAATAAAAGGAATTGCTATAGGAAAAAATAATGTAAAGCCTTACCTTATTATTAATGACCAGTTAAAAGATTCATTAGTTCTTTTCTATAAGTAATCCCAAGTTTGCTAGCTACTTTAGCTTGCCTATCCGATAAGGTTATTAATTCAGCATTGTATGATAAAGCTAAAGCTAAATATAAAGCATCATATATTGATATATTGTATTCATTTGATAGTATGAAAGCGTCTTTAAGATAATTAGATGAATCATAAATTTTCATTGACTTCATCAACTCATTTAGAGCGTCAAACAGAACTTTACTCTTTTCTTTATCTATAACTCTTTTTCTTCTTGCAGAGTATATAACGTTTAAAACTTCTAAATATGCAATATCTAGAGTTGTTCCATTAGGAATGTATTCGATAATTTTCTCCCAATTTTCACTTTTCATTATAACCGCAGAAATTACACTTGCATCAATTACTTTCTCTATTTCTCTTCACCTCCTTTAAGGCGAATCCATTAGTGGATAGCTCTATTGAACTTAAAATTTCTTTAGCTTTTTCGGCATGAGATTCTCTTTCTAACTCTTCAATTTTCTTTGATATGAAATCTTTAATTAGCTGATCCCAATTAACATTATATTTGCTCATTTTCTCTTTCATTTCTTTTGGCAGTTTCATGGAAATTACATTCTTGTACAATATTATGAATTTAATATAAGATAGTCTTAGTAATAACAAATCTTAAACGTTGGAGCTAATATTATAATTCATGAAACAATTAGGGTTTATATCAAATAACAAAACGTCTGCACTGATAGATAAAGGAAATATTGTTTGGCTACCATTACCACGATTTGATTCTCCCTCACTATTTACTAGACTCTTGGATGAAGAAGGAGGAGAGTTCTCTATATATTTAGAAGAAGAACCTAAAATGTCATATGTATATCCTAACGTACTTAAGACTGAAGCTCAAGGCGTAGAAATAATTGATATCATGCCTAAAGGAGAAAGTGGAATAATTAGATATATAAAGACAGAAAAACCACTAAAAGCCATAATAAAACCACTTTTTAATTATGGCTTATATAAGCCAATTATTGAAGAAAGAAAAAGAGGCTTTAGGTTTCTAAATCCTATCGATAACGATTGTTTAGCTTTGATTTCAGATAAGATAAAACGTACTGGATATTTTGAATGGGAAATTTTACCCGGAGAAATTTATATTTATCTCATTTACTCCTCCGACGAGAAATATGGTCCTTTTAACAAAGGTTCCTCTTTAATTTATGATTTGAAGCATAGTTTCAGAAGGTCATTTACTTATTGGAAAAATTTTTATGAAAAAAATAAAATTAAAAATAAGAAAGATATATTAGATGTAATTTATGAGACTTCTATATGGATTTTGCTAAGCTTAATTTATTCGCCAACAGGAGCTGTAATAGCTGCACCTACAACCTCTTTGCCAGAAGTTGAGGGTGGAGGTAGAAATTGGGATTATAGATATGCTTGGGTTAGAGACTCTTCAATAATAGCTGAAGCCTTACTAAAAGCTGGATACATAGTTGAAGCTAGGAGAATAATTAACTTTTTCTTTGGGTTAGTCAACTTTACATCTAAGCCATTTCTTCATCCTCTTTATACTATTGATGGGGATGATCCTCCTCCAGAGATTGAAATAAATTGGTTATCTGGGTATAAGAACTCAAAGCCAGTAAGGATTGGAAATGCCGCTGCAATGCAAATTCAATTAGATATTGAAGGCTTTTTCTTAGATGCTGTGTATCAATACTATTCACTAACTAAAGATAAAGTCTTCCTAGAAGAAAATTGGGAAGCAATAAAATATATCGCAGAATGGGAAGATAAAAATTGGAAATTAAAAGATGCTGGAATTTGGGAAGACAGGGGAAAGCCTAGACATTATATTCATTCTAAAGTTATGATGTGGGTTGCAATGGATAGGGCTGAAAAATTAGCAAAAGAAATAAACAAGGAAGTTAGCTGGGATAAGGAGGAATTGAAAAAGTGGATTTTAGAAAATGGTGTAAAAGATGGACATTTCGTTCAGCATACTGAAACTATGGAAGTTGATGCTAGCTTATTAACCTTACCACTTTACGGATTTATTTCAGAAAAAGATCGGATATTTCTAAATACGTTGAAGAAGATACAAGAAGATCTAGTAGTTAAAGAAATATACGTGAAAAGATATAAGTCCGATTCGCTAGGGGAGGCGAAACATCCATTTGCTTTAACAACATTATGGCTAGCTAGGGTTTATACGAAGCTCGGCATAGACTCAAGAAAAATAATTGAAAATGTCTTTAAACCTTCACTTTATATAGCTGGAGAGCATATAGACATAGAAAGAAATGAATATACAGGGAATTATCCACAAGCTTTTGTCCATGCGCAAGGAATATTAGCTATTAAAGAAATTAAATCTTTAGATAGAGAATATCCTTAATTCTTTTTAACTTAAGGAATAAATAATAGTTGTGAGATTTTATTCGATCTTTATCCTTATTTTATTTCTTTTCTCGATTGTGGTAGCTGGTTATATACCATTGCCTTCTCATGAATATGTTTATTTTAATTTGTACTTACCAGAAGGTTACAAATTAAATATAATATCATTTTCTTCGCAGGAATTTCCTTTATTAATCTTTACTTTACAGCAGTTTAACAACTGGATAAAGGGTATAAACTCTAAACCTGTTATCTTAACTAATATTTCGAAAGGAAGCTACTCATTTTACTTAAATCCGGGTAACTATGTGGTTGTTATAGATGGGGCTAACAATTCATATCCCTCTCCTCAAAACTATGAGATATTCATTGTTCCTTATAATGCGTTAGCACTCTTATCCCAGCCTAGAAATTCTTCAGCTATTGGAATTGTTGCATATGGAGTAGGAAATAAAAGTGTGTGCAGTGTTTCTACAAATGCTATACTAGGATTTTTTAATATTACTTCTCTCTACGCATATAACTCCTCATACAATCCTCAAAGTGGAGCATCCCTCCAGCTTAATACTGTTCTGTATGGGGAAGATAATCAGAGTTTATTTTTACAGGATGTTATAGGTTTTATCACATCTGAAAACCAATTACAATTTGTCGCAAACGTATGGAATGTAAGCTCTGTCTCTGCGTTGCTTAACAATAGTTACTTTTATAGTAATTACACACATTTCTATAGTTATAAACTTCCGTTAGCGGGTTTTCTTATAATAAATGTTAGTAATGTAAGTAATGGGATGAGGATATCTTTTGGATATGTTATAATACAGAACGGAACTTTTGTAAAACCAGATATAAAATTTTTCAATACAGTCTTTTTCCCCTTCAAGGGATATCTACTTATTGATCCTTATAACTTAACTGGGGATTATCATGCTTATGACGCTGAATTGGTATTTGGTGGTTATAGTGGAGGAGAAATAACGTCATTTGTCTCATTAAACGCCTCTTTAGCTTTATATTATAATTCAACTTATGGATGGAAACCATTTAGATCTCTATACACTTACAGTGTAAATACCGGAGAAGGAACAACTGATCTACATGTGAGTATTAGAGATTCATATGCCAATGTTTATGTGGGAAATGAGAATTTAGGCTTATTAACTGAGAAATTTAATCCTCCCTCACCCTTATTTCTTTACGTTTTTATAATTCCGTATAATTATTCATTTTATCTAAATTCTAGTTATAAAATATATTTCCCGGAAAATATTTCAGGGAAATATGAATTCGCACGGCTTAATTACATATCTGTTAATGGAAAAACTGTTAATAATGGGTATGTAATACCTTATCCGGATTTACCGAGAGAGGTTTACGTTGATGTTAACTATACTTACTACTATTACGTGAATATTATGTTGCCTAATGGAAGTACTATTAAAGGATGGTTTAAAGAAGGAAGCGAAATAAACATTCCTAAAGTAATCTACTTAAATACTGAAGAAAGATATGTTCTTGAAAATAACTCTACTTTAATAGTATCACAACCTTTAATTAATTATACTCCAGAATATGTATTGCAATATAAAGCTACTATTAATAATATCACTGAATGGTTGAATCAAGGTAGTAAAATAATCCTATATAGTCCCACATTTTTGTTGTTTAATGTTAAATGGGTAGGAACTTATAATGTAAGTAATGGAGGTGTAATTGAGGTAAATTCTCCCATTATAGAAAAAGAAGTTAAGATTTTGAATTACTCTAGTATAATGTTTCTTCTAATAATAATAGTTATCATACTTATAGTTTTTCTCATAAAACGTATTCTCTCATAAGTCTATCCATGGAACAGAATTCTGAGAAAGTAAGATAAGCGTTATATCCGATTTCATAGTAATTGTTTAATGCTTCTTTAATCTTCTTTTTAAACTCTTCATATTCATGGTCATAAGAAGTTAAGGGTAATAACTCGTCTCTATCCTCGCCATAAAGCCAACCATTGTATCCATCCCTTATAATTTCTGGAACTGCACCATCCCTTGAAGCGACTGAAGGAACACCGTTAATCCCAGCTTTCATAAAACTAGTACCACTAGCTTCCCAACCGGAAAATGGTGTAAAGGTCCATATATCACTGCTCCATATTGCTAGTTTCATGGAATTTATATCCACTCCGGGCACATAAATCACGTTATTTCTTGTCCCTGCATAATCCTTAAATTTTTTCTCCAGTTCTATTCCATAATACTCAAAGGGGTGAGCTTTTCCACCAATAATAAAAATAACGTCATCTTTTAATTCATCTATTAACCTTAAAATAAACTCTGGTCTCTTATATTGTGTAATTCTTCTTACCCAACTTATAACTGGTTTCTCACTCTCTTTACCCAATTTTTTAAGACTTTCTTTCTTTATCTCCTTTCTCTTTCTAATAAAATCATCAAGGTCTTTAACGTTATTTAGTAATGGATGCCTCCATCTAGGTATCTCCACAGCATTAGTTATAGCCTTTATTTTATGCATATGATGTGGAAAAACCTTACTTACATGTTTTATCATTTTCTTAGAAACTACAATACCTTGAGTAGCAACTGAAAGACCAATTTCTGTCATTACTACTGGATCGTAAGGAAATTCGAATCCAAATTCTTCCTTAAAGAATTTTGCTGAAAAAGTTGGATGACCCCATGGTGCTGGTGTATGAATGATTATCCTATACCTAGGGAAATACCTTAATAGAGGAAGAAAAGAAGGATATGCTTCTTGTAAATCTACATATTTTATCTTATCCCAGCCTATTATCTGACTAATGTATTTTTCTGAAGCTTTAGATAGAAGTAAATATTTGTAAAATCTTTCCTCTTCAGAATTCTCTATGTAAAGCTGTTCATTTAGTTTTTTAGCCCATTCGGGTGAAATAACGTTAACAAATATAGCCTTGGCAGTATTTAATTTATAAGCTAAATACTCGACTTTTACCTTTCCCTTTTTGTTGAACTCTATTTCACTTTCCCATTCTTTTATTACATGAGACAATAACTCTTTTTGTTTATCTTCTTTTCTAGTATATCCTTTTCTATAAAATAAAGTAATAACAGCGTAGTCAATACCTAATCTAGCAGAAGCATAAAATTTATCTCCCTCTAAAACTCCTAAACCACCAGCAAAATTCTCTCCAATGTCCAAACCTAACTCGGCTGTTATACTAACTATCATGATTAAACTCTATCCTTATAACGTATTTTAAGACTTTCCCTAAATAATAAATTTCTCAGAATTGTTTTTTTATCTCAGTTAGGTTCCGAAAGATATATATCCTTAACGGTCAGAATAACTTTTATGGATAGGAATCAGATAGATATTGCTTTACTTTTACTTTCGAGAATTACGAGAAGCATAACTGCTGGCTTCATATCAGTAGTAATTGGATTATACTTTTTACATATAGGTTTAAGTTTAGTAAAAATTGGAATTCTTTTCGGTATCGGAGCTTTTGCTTCTCCGTTAATTGCATTCATTTTCTCTATCTATGCTGATATGAAGGATAGAAAATTTACTCTTCTTATTACCTTATTTTTCTTGCCTCTAAGTATTCTTATTATATTATTAACAACTAACTTTTATTTACTTGCTATAGCCTCCGCATTGGGAGGATTTGGAATTGCTGGAGGATTAGTTGGCGGTGGAGTAGGTGCAACTGTAGCTCCTATACAAACAGCCATCCTTGCAGAGAAAACTAATGAGAAAAATAGAACTCAGATTTATTCAATCTTTACATTAGCTTCCACATATGCAGGCGCTGGAGGGGCTTTGCTTTCTTACATAAAAAATTATCATGAACTTTTTATCTTAGGTCTTATCTTATCTTTGATATCTTTTTTGTCATCAATACCAATTAAAGTTCTACCTGTGAAAAAAGAAAAAGAAGAAATAAAAGTAAGAGATAAGGACATACAAATAATTAAAAAATTTACATATACTGGCATTTTTAATGGTATAGCTCAAGGCTTAATAACCCCATTTATTCCAGTAATTTTTGAAAAATTTTATGGTTTAGCACAGGATGAAATAGGAGTTATTGTGTTTTTAGGTGGAATAGTCTCAGCTACTATTATGTTTTTAACACCATATTTCACAGAAGTTTTAGGTTTCGTGGAATTTATTATAATTACTAGAGGAATTTCTTCTATGTTAGTACTTATATTTCCTTTTCTTCATTATACTTTATTTGCTGAATTAGACTATATAGCCTTCACAACTTTCAGAGTATTTGCTTTACCATCTCAACAAGCATTAATGATGAATTTAGTAAGTGAAAGAAGAAGAGCAACAGCTAGTGGAATAAATCAGACAGCTAGACTTCTACCATCAGCAGTCTCAACTGTAACCTCTGGCTTCCTTTTAACTATTGCTTTATCAATTCCTTTTATCTCCTCCTTTGTAGTAAATATGATTAATTTATATCTGTATTATAAGTTCTTTTGGAATGTCCCTGAAGCTCAAGCTAAAAAGAAAGTTAAGTATATTTCGGTTAATGAGTGAATCTTATTTACCATAAACTTATTTGCTTTTGAGCAAAAGTTTTAATATGAAAGTTCTTTTCATAGTTGGAGACGAATATGAAGATATCGAATTACTTTACCCTTTTTATAGGGTTATAGAAGAAGGATTCCAACCAGTAATAGCTGGCAAAGAAGCCGGTATGAAAATAGTAGGAAAACATGGCTATTCAGTTGTTGCAGATATTGCATTTAAAGATGTTAATATAGACGATTATCTTGCATTAGTAATTCCAGGTGGAAGAGGGCCGGAAAGAATTAGGACTTTACCAGAAGTTAAGGACATTACAAGAAAATTCTTTGAGAAAAAGAAACCAGTTGCAGCAATCTGTCACGGTCCTCAAATATTAATTTCAGCTGGAGTAATTAAAGGTAGAAAAGTTACTTCCGTTTCATCAATAAAAGATGACGTTATCGCAGCTGGTGGAGAATACATTGATGCCCCAGTCGTAGAAGACGAGAACCTAATATCATCAAGGCATCCTGGAGATTTACCATATTTTGCTCAAAGCTTAATTAAAGCTTTAAAGGCTATAAAGAAAATGTGAAATATTCTAATAAATCTTACAACTCTTTTTAAGGTATTAAGTAACTATAACATGTGAGATGTGCATTTATATTTCGAAGAGATTTGAGACTTTATGATAATTCTGGTTTAAATAATGCTTTTAATGAATGCGAAGAAGTAATCCCAATTTTTATTGCAGATCCTAGGCAGCTTATTAATAATCCTTACAAGTCTGAGTTTGCAGTCTCTTTTATGATTAATTCTTTATTAGAACTTGATAGTGAAATAAGAAGAAAGGGTAGTAAACTGCATATATTCTTTGGAGAAGCAGAAAATGTGATCTCAAATTTTCGAGGAGTTGATGCAATTTATGTAAATGAGGATTATACGCCCTTTGCTATAACTAGGGATTCAAACATTAAGAAGGTATGTGAAAATAAAGGAATAGAGTTTAAGGTATTTGAGGATTATCTGTTAACTACTAAGTCAATCTTTCATCATAAAACCTTCACATCGTTTTACAATGATGCTAAAAAATTAAAGGTTAGAGAGCCATTTACTATAGAAGGAAAATTTGGCTCTATTGATTCTTTATCAACTGACTTTTTGATCTCTTTTAAGAAATTTGAATCTCCTTTATTTCAAGGTGGAAGAAAAGAGGCATTAAAACTTCTTGAGAGGGATATAGATTATACTAAAAGAGATTTTCCTTCTGAAAATGGTAATTCTCATTTATCTCCTCATATAAAATTTGGTACAGTATCGATTAGAGAAGTTTATTATAAAAAGATATATAATGAAGAATTTATAAGAGAGCTATATTGGAGGGACTTTTTTACTCTTCTCGCTTATTACAATCCTTACGTTTTTGGTAATAGTTTTAAAAAGAAGTATAACTATATACAATGGGATAACAATATTGAGTATTTTAACGCTTGGAAAGAAGGAATTACTGGATACCCGATTATCGATGCTGGAATGAGAGCTCTTAATTCAACTGGTTACATTAATGGCAGATTAAGGATGATTGTAGCTTTTTTCCTGGTTAAGGTATTGTTTGTCGACTGGAGATGGGGAGAAAAGTATTTTGCAACCAAACTTGTAGATTATGATCCAGCTATAAATAATGGAAATTGGCAATGGGTTGCTTCAACTGGAGTAGATTACACTTTTCGTATCTTTAATCCATGGAAGCAACAAGAAAAATTTGATCCAGAAGCAAAGTTCATAAAAGATTGGGTAGAGGAGTTGAGAGATTACCCACCCTCAGTTATACACTCATTGGATAAGAGGAGGGTCAAAGGTTATCCTCCTCCTATTGTAGATTGGAGAGAAAGAGTAAACTATGTAAGAGAAAAATATAGGAGTTTAGAAAATTAGAACTCCTTTTGCTTCATTAGCTTTCAGAGCAAATTCAGATACTCCACTAGGCTTAACTGGATAAATAAATTGCTCCTCTTTTATTCCCTTTACTTTCATACCAAATTCACATGCAACAATCTTTACATCTTCGCCACCTAATTCTAAAAGGTTATCAATGTAATACTTTAATGGTTTAGCGTTGGTTAATATTATTTTTTCACTCTCAGGAGTCAAAGCCTTTAATGCATCCATCGTAAAGAACATGTAAACTTTATTTCCTCCAGAGACCAAACCAATTGCAGTTATAATACCCATATATATTTTCTCATTATCTCCAGAAACCATCATTATGGCATAATCAACCATGGTTCTCTTTCACCTCCACGAATTTCACCAAGTTATACCAAAAGAGTAGAAGTCCAACGTAAACTATTGCGTAACAGATATACTTCGTAGCTGTAAGGTAACCATTGAACTCCTGAGATTGAACGTAAACTGCAAAGTTAGCATTGCTTAACGCTAAGCTATCAGCATGAGTCAAATATATTTTACTAAATTGATACCATCCAATCGCAAATAGGGATAGGACTAGTGGGGCTAGTAATTTTCTAATATACTTGGTCTCCACCATTTTTCATAACCTCTCTTGAATCTTTACAGCTAACCATACGCCTCCTAACATTCCAAATAGAAATATTATACCATCATATCCTAATTGAGCAAAATTGGTCCACATTAATCCAACATTACAACCTAATGCCATTCTAACACCAATTCCTACTAAGATACCACCAACAAAACCTATTAAAAGTCTCTTTTTCTCTTTTGGAATTCTTATTTTAAAATCACCACTTAAAAAAGATGCGGCAAAAGCTCCAACACAAAGCATAACTACCATTAGAGTACTAGGATCAACTATTGGCAATGCATCGTTAAACCATGGAGTAGTTAAGAATAAGTTTACTCCAGGTAACATCAGAAGGTATTCAAAGAATCTCCCTCCATCAGAGGAAGTAATTACCAAATAATTGAATGTATAACCGGCTCCTACAATAAACACAAAGATCATATCTAACGCTAAAATTACTGTAGACAAGTTTGTTCCATAAGGCTTCTTTAATAATAACATATCTAATGCTTCTTTTTTCCAATTCTTTTTCTCTTCTTCTTTTCCTAGGGCAACGCTTCCTGGTGGTCTATATGCCATAGTTCCTGGTAAATTCACTCTAAAATTCATTCCCCATTTTTTCTTCGTATATTGTTGTAGGTATATTCCTAGTATGATTAAAGGTAAAGAGAGCAAAAGTGTAGTAATATAAACAGCCATCGGAGAAACTGAATGAAATATTACATAAGGTAAATACTCGACATATCCTCCCATTGTTGTTGAAAAAATTCCTTTTTCCATTGTATATTGTTGGAATGGCCAAATGCCTATTGCAAATATATAAGTACCTATCATCATTCCAAATAATTCAATCCAATTCTGAACATAACCACTTGAAGCCCTATATAACATTGATAAATTACATCCACCAGCCAAGGCAGCACCAAATCCGAAAATAAAGGAACCTACTAATATATACCAACCAGCAAAATAATTAAAAAAGTATTGATCAACTGCTGGAATTACTCCAAATGCTACTAAAAGACCACAACCTAAAGCGGAAAGACCAAATAAGATTAAAAGTGCTCCAAATCTCTCATAACTTTTTGTTGTAAAAATAGAAGTCATTGCATTTACAAAACAATAATTACCCCTTTGAGCCACCCAACCTAAAATAAACCCGCTTAAACCAAATAGTCCATATATAAGGGCCCAACTTTCGTTATAAAATGGCTGCAATACCATACTGGGTGGCATAAGTTATTTCACCTTTAATATCCTTACACGGTAAATTTCCCCATCCTTAATTACTAAGTAAGGATATCCTAGATTTTTAGCTAATGAAGGTAATGTTACATCTACTGCTGGTTGATGATCAGTCAAAACCTCTAAAAGCTCTCCTACCTTCATCTTTCTCAATTTTTTGCTTGCTTCCATTTCTGGTACTGGGCATGATTCTCCTCTAACGTCTAACACTTGGTCCGGATTTTTAAATTTAAGATCTTCACTCATTTTAACCCCCTAATAATAATTAAGAAAAGCATGTTTTTAAAAAATACCTCTTTTTAAACCTTTATATAAATTGATTTGAAATTAATTATATTAATTTAACTAAATAAGAGGGAAGTTTTTCTCTAGCCAATCTAATGTGGTTGTTGATTTCTTTTTTCCACATAAACTTTAATGGTCCCTCATACCATTCTCTAACTCTTATTCCTGTGTATCCCCTATGAGCATAAATAAAGAAGTCAAATCCAAGTGTAGCTTTCAAAAAAGCTATTTTACTTGAGCTTTCGATTTTATTATAGACGTATTAGGATATTCTTCACGTTTTACAAATAAAGGGAGCTCAAAAGGAATAATATACTTCATTGATAATGAATAAGCAGAATAATTGATCTTCTTAACTCTTTTAACTTGTGGAACAAAACTCATTAAGATAGATGAATCTAAAAAGCTTCAACAACTTTTTAAATGACAAATTCACTTGAATCTCGTTATTTAGCTCTATAGTTCCCTTTTCTTCATTTGAAACTTTAATTATTCTAACTATGTAGTAGTCCTCCTTTCGTATAACTAGATAAGGGTAACTAAATCTTTTCGCGAGATAAGGTAATGTTACATATACTGCTGGTTGATGATCAGTCAAAACCTCTAAAATTTCCCATATTATTTAATTTCTTAGCTGCAAGAGTTTCTGGAATAGGACATTCTTCTCCTCTAACATCTAAAATTTCATTAGGTTTCCATTTTCCAATTTCTCTTCTAAGTTCATCAAACTTAAGTATGTTTTTGTGTCTATATAAATTTTATTAGAAATTGTTAATTTTTTATTAAAAATTTTAATTCAAATTTTTTCTAAATATATTATATATTTATCATTTTCTTTCTTTACTAAATATTTGCAATTGAATGTTCTCGCTAAGGGTATTATATCTCTTTCTATAACAGTAACATCATCAGTTATAATTCTAAGTTTTTCTTCTTCTTTCATTTTTCTCAGTTTTGAATAAACTAACAAATGAGGCTGTGAGCAACATAAGCCTATGAGATTTAGTTCCATGTTTTATCTTATCAAACTCCTGTAATATAAATATTATTCAATTATTTCTAAAAATAAGTAAAATGAGAAAAAATTTAAATAGTACTTTATAGGCTTTTTATCATGATGGAATTAAAGTTATCTAACCCAGATATGATACTAGATATAGAAAGATTTTATAAATTATATTGTCTTAAAAATATTAAAAAACTAGATTGGGGTTACGAAGGCTACATTGAATTAATGAGGTTTATAAAATTTAATTGTTTTATAGTTAAAAGGACAAGTTCTTTAGAGATTTTTGATAAAAATGGAAAATTCAAAATTTCAATAGAAATCCATGGTAATATGATAGAAATAAAAGGGGAGGGTGAATCGATAATCTTAAACAGTCTTTTGAATAGAATCAAAAAGAACATAGAAGAATATGGAAAAATAATTACTAAATTAGAACATAAAAATAATACGGAAAAAGTAGCTCTATTTAAAACTAATCCGGACGAAGTGCTTGATCTGAGAGGTTACTCATGTCCGGTACCAGAAATAAAAACAAAACAAAAATTGTATAGTATGGAAAAAGGAAAAGTACTAGAGGTTTTAGTTGATAATCCTGCTGCAATTGAGTATACACTCCCAGAAGTAGCAAGGCTCTTCAACTGTAGATATGAGATATATAACATGGGTGATTATGCTTCTTTTATTTTTGTTAAGCTTGGAAACACAAAGACCTGCTCTCAATTTGTTGAAGCCATAGAAGAAGAGAAAGAAAATGAAATCAAGCAACTAATAAAAGAGGGAGAATTTAGGGCGTTTCTATATTCTTATTTCGATCAAATAGTAAGTCAAAAAGCAGTTAATGCAATTAAGAAGGAAGATTTAAAATATGAAGGACTTACGTTAGTTTCTTCAGCGCCTATAGGCAGAGGTTGGTTACTTACAGCGTTAGTTAATGGAGAGAAGATATTTGCTGTTAGATTAGACATTGAAGATAAAACTCTTTATGACGAAGATGCTTTAAAGTATCTTCCTATTGAGGGTGAAAGTAATGTATTTTATCTCAAACATAAAGTTTAAATATTCAGTTTATATAATTTAGGGTGACCCAAAAATGAAAGATGAATGTGGTTGTGCAATAACAAGAAAATATGCATCTGAATTTCTAATGAAAAGAATGTATAATAGACCGAAAGGAAAAGAAATAGGTGATGTAAAAATTGATGAGTCAAGATGGTTTAAATTGTATTTTGATGGAGAGAAAATAACATATAGATCTTCAGAATGTCCAATAGTTATAATAACATTAGAAGCGTTATGCGAAGCGTTTGAGGAAAAGAAAAATCTTGAGGAATTTATTAGATCAATAAAAGGACTTACAATTAATGATATAGTAAGTAAAACTATAAAAGAGTTTAGGGAGATTGTATATGAAAAAAGTAGCTTATATAGTTGAATCAAATCTTGGAAACTACATATTAGGAAATATGATAGTACCTCAGTTAGAGGAAAATAGACATTATGTTGAGGTTGTTGGAATGTTCTTTATTCATGATAACGTTTATTTACTCTTAAAGGGGAATCCAATAGCTGAAAGACTAGATAAGCTGGCAAAAGAAAAAGGGATCTATTTACAAGCTTGTGATCAGTGTGCTTATATGCGAGATGTCGCTGACAAACTTATTGATTCTGCTAAAGTTGGCTGTTTCCCAGACTTTTATAGGGCTGTAATTGATAAAGTAGATTTAATAATTACAATTTAACTTAGTTGTGATAATTCTGAATAAAGGGTTTAAAAAACAAGTATTTTTTTATACCTATTTATCACATAAAAAATCATATGAAGAAGATTAGTAAACTTGAAAGGGGAATGACATACAAAATATTACTTTTAGTAGGATTTGTTATAATTTTACTAATAGGAATAGGTGCAGCTTATATAATGATGAAAAGCTCTAGTACTTCTACTACGACTTCTATTACACCAACAACTTCATTCTCTTCTACGTCAACTTCAGTTAATAATAATTTCTACTTGCTTGTATTTACTCAGAAGGGAATTGTTCAAGCAATAAATCCATTCTCTCAAACCTCAAGTTTCCTAGGTTTTCAGCATGTTGTCAACATCTCAGTTAATGTACCTCAACAAATCTATTATTGGGATGAGCTTCTAAACGGTAGAATGTTTAATGCTTCTTATATCGTTATTCCAGTTAATAACGGTACAGTCTATATTGTAAACCCTACAACAATGAAAGTTGTTGGAAATTTAAGTGTTGGTAAAAGCATAGGATTTATAGGTGTTGCATATTCGCCAAATGAAGAATACGTTGCTATCGCTGATGGACCATCCGGTGCAGTTGAAGTCATTAATTTACAGAATTTGCAAGTTATTTGGAAGGATACTTTTGTTTCTCCGACTGGAAAGACCTATTATCCATGTGATGTCAGATGGACTCCAAATGGTGATTATTTAATAGTTCCATTAAGATTCAATGATTCAGTTGACTTAATATATGCCTCAAATGGAAGTGTCGCAAAAGTTTTAGTTACATCATTAGGTTCTCAGCCTTATATGGTTTCGCCAAATGAGCAAGGAACAATGGTGGCTGTAGAATATGCTGGAAATAACTCTGTTGGATTTTACTCACTTCCAAGCTTACAGTATCTAGGAATGGTTCAAATGCCATCTGGTGTTGTTCCTCAGAGAGGTGCTTTTACACCTAATGGCCAATATTATTTAGAAGCTCCTTCAAATAAAGATGAGATAGTTGTTATATCCACCTCTAACTTTCAAATAGTCAACACTATTTCATTACCAAGTATAAATCCAGCTGGTTTAGCTAGTATAGGAATTACTCCTGGTGGGAGTTATGCTTATGTTATTATCCATGGTTCAGTATCAAGTGGAGGTATGATTGTACTAATTAATTTGCAGACTTTAAGCATAGCATATGAAGTACCTTTAACTACTGCTCCAGCCTTTGTGTTACCAGTAAGTGTTTCAACCGCAACTTACTTAGTAGATAACGTGTTATTACCACCGATAACTGGATTACATTGCTGAGGTGTTAAAATTGAAAATAAATCCTTTTTTCTATGTATTCGTTTTTTATAACGCTACAGTTTTCTTGCCTATAATAATTACTGGTTTAAGAGTGCAAATGCTCTGGTATTATCCGCTTACTACATCTGGTCAAGTATCATTTTTAAACTACTTTTTACTTATTTGTATAATATATATAGTTGTCTCTTCTACTATTGGATATTTTATTTATAGAATGAGAAGAGGGAGATTTATTTTAGTCTCTGGTCCTATGCGATTAAGGAACGTAATAAAAGCAACTTTAAAGGATAGTTTTGGTAAATGGATGGTCATTATTTATTCTTTAGCCTATTTTATTTCTTTTATGATTGTCTCTGGAATTTTACTTGTACCGAACATAAATGTAAGTCCTTACTTTGTACCATTAACAGAAATATCTTATCAGGGTTTTGGCCTAAATATAGTAGGACCATTTGTTTTAAACCCTTGGTTAATTCTTTTAGGAGTTATTAATGACATAGTTCTTTCAATAGCCTTAATCTTAGGTTATTACATAATGTCATTAATCTATGTTTCATTAAACGCTTATGAATGGAAAATTCCCAGTTCTTTCAGAATAACTTCATTTAATTCTTTAGCTGGCTTTCTTAGTGCTTCAGTTCCTTCAATAGGGACGATTGCTGGAATATGTTGTTTAACTCCAACTGCTATGAATTCTCTTCTTTTCCTATTGTCAAATGTACCATTAACCAAGGGAATTATGTGGAAATATGGAACTTTCTTAGCTGGTACTTGGACTGGAGGAATTCTTCAAGCTCTCTTTCTTTCTTCACCTACTCTTTTAGGTTTTGTATTAATTGGTATAGGAGTTTATGAGATCTATAAAATTTCAAATGAATTAGCAAGGAGAGTGAGATTATGAGTCAATTGAAAATTGAGTTTTGGCCCAATTTCATGAGACTTGCTTTAGCTACTATTTGGATCTATGCTGGAGTATTTGAAAAATTATTGAACTCAGGATATCTTAATCCTTCTTCTACAAGTTATGTTGGTATAACTATTCAAGTATTAATGCAAGGTCCTATAATGAGAGAATTTTTACAGATAGTTGTTTTGCCTCATGTTTTGCTTGTCGGAGAATTAGTAATGATAGGCGAAATAACTTTTGGGATATTTAACCTCCTTGGTTTAATGACAAGATTAACAAATACTATAGCATTTTATACAAACCTAATTTACTTTTTATCCGCTTTTTGGGTAGATACTGAGGAATACGGAATAAATTTACTTATGATGATCATTGAACTTTATCTAATTTATAAAGGATCACAAGATTTTGGATTAGATGCATTAATAAGGAGAAAGATTAAACAAATTGATAATGCTAAATTATGGTTCATTATGGGTAGTCTATTTTATTTGTGCATTATACTATATCTTATTCTTGTTTAAATAGTAAGAAAATTTTTTAATAACAGTTTTTTATACCATTAACAGTTTTTATTATTTACGTGTGGAAAAATGAAGAGTAAAACTTATAAATAGAATTTCGATCTTACTATATGCTTTCAATTGTTATTCCAGCGTATAATGAAGAAAAACGAATTGCCTCAACGCTTTCACTTTTACGTAAAAAGTTTCCTTCTGCTTATATTATCGTTGTCTTTGAAGGGGACGATAATACTCCAGAAGTAGTAAAGCAATACGGTGGAACAGTTATAATCAACAAAACACGGATAGGAAAAGGTGGTTCAATAAAAATCGGCGTTCAAAAAGCTTTAGGGGATAAAGTTCTAATAATTGATGCTGACCTACCGACGCTTGACGTCGAGAAATTAGTAAATGTTGATGCTGATTTAGTTATAGCACATAGGGATGTTTCTACTATGCCTCCAATAAGAAGATTTCTTCATCATGCTTTCGTTTTTCTAACAAAGTTATTTTTTCCTTCCCTCTATAGATTTCATGATTTTCAAGCCGGTGTGAAAGTTGTAAAATTAAATAAATTGAAAGAGATATTACATGAACTTGTGATGAATGATTATGTGTTTGATGTAAACTTAGTTTATTCCTTTGTAAAAAGAGGGTATAAAGTTGTGGAAATACCGGTAAAATATTATCATAAAGAAGAAGATAGCAAAATAAGCAAGAAATTAATAAAAATAATTATCTTTATGTTTCTATCTCTAGTAAAACTTAGATTTTTTTACTCTCCATTTAGAAAGATATTATATACTAAAAGTTTCTTAAAGGTTCAGAATTGGATAATAAACAGACTTAGGTAGGAAATAAATGTTTCCCGTAATTTTTTGTTTTATTCACTTTATGAAAAGTAACCATAACGTAATTTTAAAAACTAAAAGTACTTAAATAAATTATCTTTCTGAAAATATGAAAGTGAGAAATTATGTCCCTTTACAAAAACTGTGGGCAGAAAGTCTCGCCTCTCTGAGGCGGGATAAATGCCCACAAAGTTTACATAGTGTTATAAACAAATTAAAAATGAACAATAACCAGGATGGGAGGGGTTCTCTGAGCCTCTCGACTGCCCCCCAAATGAGAGATGTAACCACGAATCGATGAGGGGAACCGATGAACCGTTATGGGAGGAAGTCAGAGAAGAAGTTAGATCTACTAACAATATTTTTAATTTTTGAGTATTCAATTTATTTAAAAATTATAGTGTTTTTCATAGTAAATGTAACGCCATTGCTGAAATGAGTAAAAAGTTTTATGATTGAAATCATTCCGTTGCATTTTCATTGAAAAAGACTATAGCACACTCAACAGTTATTTTTATTGCATGAACTTTAATTCAAAATAATTTAATCAAGTTTCAATCTCAGAATATGGGGGATTTTTCTCACAGTAAGGTGAGTTAGATTATTCCCTTAATGGAGGTGAGAAGGATGTGTGGGTTGATTCATGATTACATTGAGCTCTAGGGTTAAGAATTAGATACAAAATACATGAAATTCAATGAGACTCAAACCCCTCTTTAATATCTGCCTACTTTTCAGACTTATAAACTCTATTATTTTCTTTTTCTTCTTAATGCATCAATAAACTCTGTAAGAATTAACATAGAATAATAAACAAAAAGAAGTTAAAGAGCCCTCTCATAGAGATACTTAACCGAAATATGATCCCTATTATCCTCTTTAGGACATTTGAATGCGCTATAACCAACGCATTTTCTAACCCTACTATATTTCATTAAGTGTAATTTATTAGAAAATAAATAAGGTATGTTAAGTATATTTAGCAACCTCACTTGGGTTTAGAGGATGATTTATTATTTCGACTTTAGCAATTATAGCTTTCGATTCAGTTCCACTATAAACGTTAATTTTTACAAAAATCATATTTTTAAGTTCATTATATAAACTTTTATTTGCGATCTTTATAATACCATTAAAATGAGAACTAACTATCTCTAACTCAAAAGTATAATTTAAAATTCCTATTTTAAAGATCGGTTTATGATATAATATATAAATTGTTCCGTTGTAAAGATATATTTTACTTGTGTAGTGTGAAGTGGCATCATGAACAATCATATAAACGCCAGAGAAAATTAAAAGGAGGGCAACAATAACCATGATAATTCTAATCATTACATAGCTTTAAGATACGTAATAAATAAAATTATCTAAGGAGAGATGTATATACAATACATAAAGTTTGAAAATGTTCAGCTTTTTTTGTCTATTAAAGAGTTTTTAAGTTAAGTATCTTTGTGAATGAGATAACAGTTAAGGTACCAAAGAAGATTCTTTATGAAGATCAAAATGTTAAAGTACTTCCAGAAGACTTTTCTAGGAAAGAAGGGAAACCTAAGATTATATACAGAGAAATTTATCAAAGATTTAAAAAAGATGGTTTCCATGAAGTGTTTTTAGAGCTAAGAAAAGGAAAGAAGTATGCACTCTCTATTAATAATGGGAAATTCATGTTAGAATTTATGATTCTGGATTCATTGATTCTCATATAGAACTAAGTAGGAATTATTTACAACACTTTTCTAGTCAGTTTCTTACACTTATGAACTTTATTTAACTTTTCCTTACCTTAGAATTTATAATTCAGTTAAAGGAAAGTGGGTTGTTAGGATACTTGAAAGTTATAAAATAAAACTATCAATTTCGCAAAATCTAACTCCATGGAAACCTTTAGCTCTAATTGGTTTTATGCCTCTTTATAAAATTACTTTTTAGGAAGTGATGGATGAAATGGTTCTTTTTCAAATTTAATTTCATTTCCTATAATATCTACTCTTATTAACTTACAATCAGGAGGACAAGAAGTCTTTGACTCCGGTGGTTTTATTAATTCTCCAGTTATCAGACTGAATTTAGCTTTATGGAAAGGACAAACTATTGTGTCCTCTTCAATTTTATAACCTTCTGTAGTAATAGGTCTTTGTTTATGTGGGCAACCGGCTAAATACATGTATTTCTTTCCGTCTTTTTCATATATCATTATTGGATATCCTTTTATTTCAACTAAAGTTAACATATGAGTTTTTTTGACAAACAGTAAATAACATTTGCTTTGCTAAACTACAAATAAGGTAATTTCATTTATTATTTTCCTAAATCAGTTAAAGAATTTAAAATGGTGTTTAAATATAATATGATTAGACAATACCGTTTAAATATTAGTAAAAAAATATTATTAGTTTAAACTTATTTAAGTACTGTATGTGTATGTTGAATAGTACATCATGTTGTAGAAGTATCCAACGTATGGATTGTATGTAAATCCTTGTACATATGGCTGCACAAAGTAATAGGTATCTGGGAATGGTAACCAAGCATAAGGTGCTTCATTATATATTATTTGGTATGCTTTAGCAACCAATTGCTCTTGCTCAGTAGCATTTGTTATAAATGGTAAAGTCTGATACATTTGTTGTAATGTAGATATATTAACCCATGCAAGATTACCAGAAATACCACCAAATTGTACATCAGTTAATGGCATTAATTGCTGGAACACGGGGTCAGGCCAATTTGGAAACCATCCTAAATCAACCATTAATGGTGTACCGCTTGGAGTAGTCCACCCATCAGTTACTGACGGTAACACGTATTTTACTGAAACACTTAAACCAATCTGTTGCAAATCTTGTGTAATAATCTCTAACTCATCTTGCTCTAAAGGTGTTACTGGTGCTAAAGCATAAATGTTTATTGTTGGTAATTCTTGGCCGTTAGGATTACCAAGAATAGTACCGTTTGGCAAAACTACATAGAAATCTCCTTGATAACCAGCTTCATTCAAATATTTCATAGCTAAACCTGGATTATATTGATAAGGTGTTAGGTTATCTGGATTATAATAACCTGGGAATTGCGGAGAAATAGGTCCTAAGTACTCCTGTGCCAAAATCTTACCATTATAACTAAAGATTTGGAGCAATTGCTGATAATTAATGGCATGCACAACAGCTAACCTAAAATCAGTTATATTTGTTGGGAACTGCATCATATTCATTGATATGTATAACACACCTGGTGTGGCACCAAAGTTTCTGAATGATGCATTCATTGGTATTGTGTTGTATGGTGATTGTCCTAGTATTTGTGATAAGTATGGTATGGATACGTAAGATATTTGTGCTTGGTTCTTTAAGAAGTCCTCAACTCTATCAGTGTGTGATAATCCATAATCAATTATAATATATTTAATGTGTGCTGGTTCAGCTACTGCTGGCACATTCTTACCAATAGCCCAGTAATGTGGATTAGCTTCTAAAACTATTGTTGAAAAACCTGGTGCAACATGAATTAATAAATATGGTCCAGTACCGTTCATACCATTTTCGTCAATGTAAGAGTTTGGAGTATTTGGTTGAACACCACCATGCTCATCAACATAAACAGGATTAACAATAGCACCCCACCATGATGCAATATCAAATAAGAAGAACCTATATGGTTCTAGGGTGTTTATTTCTACCTCATATGGTCCTAATACTACTACTGCTTGGTTTGGATAACTCATAATCTTTTGTATTGTTGCGTTGTTAGCATTAAAGTTTGATAATATTGATGCTAATATTTTGGCAGTCAAATTGTAATTGTTTGCTGTTGGTAAGCCAGTAACATTTTGTATAGCATAATTAACACCCCAAGGTATAGCATAACCAGTTTGAGCATAAACAGTAGCATTAAATAATAACTCAATGTAGTTTGCTACACCTGGTCCTTGCCCCATTAGTATTGTTCTATAGAAAGAGAACCAAACAGTAGATGCATTTACTTGAACACCATCTGGGAATGTTATACCTTGTCTAATATAGAATATCCAGTGCTGATAACTAATATTAGTATAATTTTGGGCAATAACTGGAACAACCTCATGATAATTACTACCATTAAATTCTACTAATTCTTGGAATAATGCCGTAAATAATGGTCCGTCTTGTACGTAAAATCCAGTTGCTGGGTCTAAGGCATCTGGTGGTGCTGTTTGCGCTACATCAGTTAGTGTTGTTGAGTTTGGTGGTGAGAGCGTTATTGATGTTGTCGTAACTACTGATGTTGTTGTAGTCGTGGTAGTAGCAATCATGCTACTTGTTGTAGTGATCGGTGTTGTAGTAGTAGTCGTGGTTGGTGTTGTCTTATGGCTTGTAAGCATTATTGCTGCTATTGCTGCTATGATGATTATTACAACAACTATTATTGCAATTAATGTTCCAGAGATACCCCTACTTTTCATTATTGGTCGATAAAAAGTTTCTAATACTCTTATTTAAACTTTATCAAACAAAACTAGGATTCTAATGATGTATGACAGAAAATTTTTAAATAATAATGGATGGTAGTTTAATTATGCAAAGCTCATTTTTGAAATTTGCCGTTAAAAGAGCTATAAACGGAATTGTGACACTCTTACTTCTTATACTATTTGTGTTTATATTAATTCATACGGCAGCCCCTAATCCAGCAGCTTTAGCAAGAATTTACGCCGGTAATCCTCATGCACCTCCTACCGAGATTAATCAAATAATTAAAGAATATAATTTGAATGCTCCTCTTTATATTCAATTATTTGATTACCTCAAAGATATATTTACTGGAAATTGGGGCATTGATCCCATATATAAAGTCCAAGAATCGACTCTTTTGTTTCACTATTTACCTATAAGTTTGCAAATTGTAATTCCCGGCGATATTTTAGCAGCGGTGATAGGAATATTAAGTGGTGCAATAGCTGCCGCTAATAGAGGGACTTTAAAGGATAATACGATAAAAGGAGTTTACTTAATTACCTGGGCTTCACCACCATTTCTTGTAGCTCTGATTTTTCAATTAGTTATAGCTTATTATTTAGGTCTATTACCACCTAATGGTACGGTAAATCCTTTATTAAAAGCTCCACCTTCATACACTCCTTTTCCTATATTAAATAGTCTAATATCCGGTGATTGGCCTTACTTTCTTTCAGCAGTTAGACATGCTGTTTTACCTACCCTATCAATTGCTATAATTACCTTTGGATTATTTACAAGAATAACAAGATCATCAATGCTTGATGCAATGGAGTCTGATTATACAAAACTATCCTTTGCAAAAGGGCTGAAAAGAAATTATGTTGTATATAGGGTTGCTTTAAGAAATAGTTTAATTCCCGTAATTACTTTAGTTGCTTTATTCTTTGGTTATTCAGTTGCTGGTGCTGTTTTGGTTGAAGATATATATCACTATTTAGGCATAGGATACTTTATAACTCAAGCAATAGAAAGCCTAGACTATGTAGCTGTATTAGACTTTACTATAATAATTGGAATAGCTGTTATAGTAGCCAACTTTATAGCTGATGTACTTTACGGGATATTAGATCCTAGGGTGAAGCTTGAATGAAGATTAGTAAAATCTTTGTTTTTGCTCTTATTATATATTTAATTATTAATTTAGGAATATATGCATATTTTGCTAATAAATCAACGTTAAGAGCATATCATTTCCATAACACCTTGTTATTACCTTATGTGCTCTTTTCGACTTTCAGCATAACAATATCTGCTGTAGTGCTAGGTGCTTATTATATTTATAAGAGTAGTTTAATGAGAAACGCTTTACGTAGTAAAGTTGCTCTTGTTGCTTTAATAATAGTTTTTGCTTATTATACCTGGTCAATATTTGAAGGTCTTTTGCAATATGCTTCACATCAAATACTATATATTCCTCTATCATACAAGTTCTTGCCTTACAATCCTTTTCAATTCAATCTTACAGCCTCGCTATTACCTCCTTCAATTCATCATCCCTTCGGTACTAACTATAATGGAGAAGATATACTAAGTAGAATATTATATGCTGCACCATCCGATGCTGAAATTTCTACTGTAGTTGTAATATTTGCAATAGTAATTGGTGGTTTAGTAGGAATGTTTGCCGGCTACTTTGGTGGTTGGATTGATGAAATATTAATGAGAATTACTGATGTCTTCCTAGCTATACCTGGATTAATTCTAGTAATTGCCGTTGCAGTTCTTTTAGGATCAAGTTTTACAAGTGCTATGATTGGATTAATGATTCCGTGGTGGGCTACATATGCAAGATTATTTAGGAGTCAAACTCTTGTAGTCAAAAACATGGGGTATATAGATATGGCTAAGTTAATGGGATTTAATAGTTTCAAAATTGTGTTTAAGCATGTATTTCACAATGTTATTGACCCAGTTCTCTCATATGCTGCACTTGATTTTGGAAATGTAATATTGACTTATTCAAGCTTAACGTTTTTAGGAATAGGTCTTCAAGGATTAAATCAACCAGAATGGGGTGCAATGGTATCTAATGGCTTACAATATTTACCTCATGTTTGGTGGTGGCCATTATTTCCATCAATAGTAATTTTAGTTATTGTAGCTTCTTTCGTCATTCTAGGTGACAGATTACAAGACGTAATTGCAGGGAGGGTGGTTTATTGAAAGTTTTAGAAGTTAAGAACCTTTCAGTAGGATACAAGGCATTAATAGGAAAATTTAGGGTTTTAGATAACGTGACGTTTGACGTTGAAGAAGGTGAAATAATAGGTATTGTAGGTGAATCTGGCTCTGGCAAATCAACTTTAGGACATTCTATAATTAAATTACTTCCACCTAATGCTTTCTATGAAAGAGGTGAAATACTCTTTGATGGAAAAGATATTGTTAAATTAACTGAAAAAGAAATTGAAAATGTAAGAGGAACTGGTATTTTCATGATATTCCAAAATCCTCTAAACAGTCTAAATCCAGTGAAAACAGTTGAATATCAGCTAATGGAAGCTGTCAAAGTAAAAATGAGTAGAGATGGGAAGAGGTTTGATGAGAAAGAAGCTAAAGAAATTATCTTAAATTCAGTTAAAGATGTAAGATTACCTGATCCCGAAGAAATTATAAAGAAATATCCTCATCAACTATCTGGAGGACAAGTCCAAAGAGTTGTAATTGCAATGGCCTTAATTTTAAGGCCTAAAATACTAATTGCTGATGAACCGACTTCAGCTCTTGACGTAACTATTCAAGCTCAAATAGTTAAATTATTTAAACAGTTAAGGGAAGAAGAGAAGATTGCAATTCTTTTTATCTCTCATGATATTTCATTAGTTTACGCCATTGCTGATAGGTTAATTGTAATGTATGCTGGAAGAATAATGGAGGATGGAAATATAGATGAAGTTATAAATAAACCTATGCATCCTTATACACAAGGTTTGATAGGAAGTATTCCTACAATATCTAAAAAGGAAGGAGAGTTAAAGGTCATCGAAGGAAGCCCTCCTTCATTCTTAGTTTTACCCACAGGTTGTAAGTTTCATCCTAGATGTAATAAAGTAATTGATATTTGTAGGAATAAAGAACCAGAACTTAAAACAATAAACAATAGAAGAGTTAGGTGTTGGTTATATGAATGAGTTGATTAGAGTTGTTGGATTGAAAAAGTACTTTATAGTAGGTAGCTATGGTATTTTAGATAAACTATTTAGAAAAAAGCCAATTATAGTTAAAGCTTTAGATAATATAGATTTAGAAATTTATGAGAAAGAAGTTCTAGGAGTTGTTGGTGAATCTGGGTCGGGTAAGACAACATTAGGAAGGATATTAGTAACTTTAGATAAACCTACTAAAGGAGAAATTTATTATAGAGGAGAAAAGATAACTGATAAAAACGTAAAGGAAATTAGAAAGAAAATACAAATGGTGTTCCAAAATCCAGCAACAAGCATTGATCCTAAAATGAAAATATTTGATGTTGTTGCTGAGCCTTTAAGAAAAGTTAATTCTGAAACTAAGAGAAAACTTGTCAAACAAGTATTAGAAAGTGTTGGTTTAGATTTTGAGTATGTTTCTACTAAATACCCAAGAGAGCTTTCTGGAGGACAGCTTCAGAGAGTTGCTATAGCTAGGGCATTAATCACGGAACCGGAGTTTATTGTACTTGATGAACCAACTTCAGCTTTAGATGCCTCAGTCCAGTCACAGATTTTAAACCTATTAGTAAAAATTCAGAGAGAAAAAGGAATAACTTATATGTTCATTACACATAATATTCATGTTGCAAAATATATATCAGATAGGATAGCTGTACTATATGCTGGTAAATTAATGGAGATTGGAGATGCAGAAGGAATTATATCATCGCCAAAGCATCCTTACACTCAAAGTCTGATTGCTTCCGTACCATCTTTAAAGAGGAAAGATTTACAGCCACCAACGGGAGAAGTACCATCACTTATTAATCCTCCTAATGGATGCAGATTTAATCCTAGATGTCCGTTCGTCACGGAAATATGTAAAAAACAGGAACCACCACTTTTTGAATATAACGGGAGAAAAGTAGCATGTTGGCTACTAAACCAGTCATCTCAAAAACAATAGTTAAAGGGACAATAATCATCTTTATTTTCTCTCTCTTTCTAGATATTTCTAGACTTATTAGTTTTCTAATCTTTTTGGGGATAGTATTTACAACCCTCTTTTTGTACGCTTTTTGGAAAAGAATTCACACTTATATTTTTGATGAGAATGGGATAATAATACAAACACCCTTTTCAAGGAAATTCATTAGTTATTCTATAATTGATGATGCTTTTATTTCAGTAGGTTTTCTTGCAAAAAGATTTCATTGTGGATCTGTTTATTTAATTTTAAAAACGAAAAAAGTTGAAATTATTAGAGATATTCCAAATCCAGATGAAATTTTCGAGTTATTAAAAAAGAAAATCGTATGATGATCGCATGACTTTTCCTTCCCACTATCTTTCTCTCGTTCTGAGACTTTCTTTCCACTTTTAAAGTTAAAATATACTGAATTAATATAAGAAATTATGGATGTATTTAGTAATTATAAAGCTAAGTTAGGTGAAGGTCCAGTATATGATTTTAATAGTATTTATTGGGTTGACATAGAGGGTAAAAAGATTATTATAAAAAACTTAGATGACAAAAACGAAAAGATCATAGAAGTTCCAGATATGGTTTCTTCATTATGTGTAATAGACGAGAATAGAGTTTTAGCTACAATAAGGCATACTATCTCTCTAGTTAATATTCAGACTAAAGAAATTAAGGAAATAGTATCTGTTGAAGTAAATATTTCAAAGAATACGTTTAATGACGGGAAGTGTGATCCTAAGGGAAGATTTTGGGCTGGTACTATGAATACTTCAAAAGATTCTCCTAGCGGAAACCTTTACAGATTTGACAAAGAATTAAAGAAAATGTTATCTAATCTTACTGTATCAAATGGTTTAGCGTGGGATTTAGATAGGGGTAAAATGTATTTGATCGATAGTCCAATAAGAAAAGTTTATTCATTCGACTATGATGTAAATACTGGAGATATTTATAACAAAGAAGTTTTCATCGATTTTTCTACTGAAAAAGGTAATCCAGATGGTATGACAATTGACGAAGAAGGTTATTTATGGATAGCCCATTGGGGTGGAGGTAAAGTGAGTAGATGGTCACCCAATGGTAAGAAGGTATCTGAACTTAAACTTCCAGTAACTTACGTTACTTCAGTAACATTTGGTGAGGAAGACTTAGATACTTTATTCATAACTACTGCTAATAAAGAAGATGAACCATTAAGTGGAAAATTATTTTATCATAAGGTTAATACTAAGGGAACGAAGAGTTATAGATTTTCCTTTCTATATACAAAATAATTAGCCTAAATTGTCCTTACTTTTATTTCTATCTTTAACGTTTTTAGTATTTTCTAGTTATCTCTCACTAGAATTTTCATTGCTAATATTCTTTAGAATCAGGTTTTTAATCAAGCCAAATGCTGTTCAAAATTAAGGTTTTGTCATTAACTTTAATGTGGCTAAAAATTTTATAATAAAAATTTGGAAAACTTAATTCTCTCTATAACCATCGAAGTACAAAAGAACCAAATATTGAATAGAAAAATAGAGAGATACAAGATTGCTACGTAAATGTTTATTTAATAAATTTATAAAAACAATATTGTTAAACACACTCATACTGTAGTCATTTTGGCATAAGTTCTATCTCTCCCATAACACAAGACTTACAATAAGTGTGGGTAGAAAACCTTCAGGGCGGGGAGGAAGTCAGAGTCCTCTTAACAGACTATCTCCAAAGTATGA
Organism: Sulfurisphaera javensis; assembly: GCF_041154675.1. Taxonomy (NCBI): domain Archaea; kingdom Thermoproteati; phylum Thermoproteota; class Thermoprotei; order Sulfolobales; family Sulfolobaceae; genus Sulfurisphaera; species Sulfurisphaera javensis. Next base: position 913,210 of record NZ_AP031322.1, on the reverse strand, counting down.
GTGGAAGAATTCGTTTGGATTAACTAGTGATACTACCCTATGTTCTAGGAGAAGGAAATAAAACATACGTAACCCAGACACCCTTCTCTGGTATACATTGTTAAAAACTCCTAAACGTTACTAAGTCCCATAAGTTTTTATCCAATTCTCTTCATTTTCAAAACTAAGACAATTCAAAACTTTCTGGAAATACAAATGCTCTTAGAAAATGTAACATAATGGAGAAGACAAAAACCCGCGTATTAAAAGCCTTCACACTTCTATTGAAAAATGTCCACACCTCATAAGCCACTCTCATCTAATCTATTCCTAGCTCTCCTCCCAAACTTATTATACTTCTTACTACCATACTTCTTAATCCATGTAAATACCATTCCTAAAGGAACTTGAAGAACACTAGAAAATGCCCTCATACTATTAGCATACATCTTTAAAGTCTCCTCTCTTAAACCCTTTGGATAATGATGCTTAGCCCCCTCCTCCTACGGTCCTTGCACATATAAAGTTACCTCCCTATAGCCTTCCCGACCTTGTTAACATGATTACTACAATTAGGACAAGAAATATCCCTATAACCGGCTTCCTCTCTTTCCCTCTTTACCCATACATAATACTCGTTTTATACAAATATTTATACCTTAATGACGACACTATATGCACACTCATTAACCTAATAGTGTGATATTATAACTTATTAAGGATTGAATTTTTCATTTATATTAAAATCAAACACGATAATTTTTTAAACTAGTTTACTTAAATTATTATATATAGGGGGCTAGATGGGGGAATTAGAATAGGGGAGAAATAAAGGGGTTTTGGGGATTCTAGCCCCTATGCTATAGTAAGATCTGTTTATGTTAATTTACAAGGTTTATTTTTTTAACTTCATTCGTTTAAATTACTATATGATTATTGATGTTAGGAATATTTGGAAGTCTTATGGTAAAATTATTGCAAACGAGAATATCTCACTCTTTGTTAACGAAGGTGAAATTATAGCATTATTAGGACCTAATGGTGCTGGAAAGACAACACTAGTAAAACAAATTTATGGAGAGTTAATACCAGATAAGGGAGAAATAAGAGTATTTGGAAAGAAACCGACAGATAGAAGTGTGAAAAGATTAATGGGTGTAATACCTCAAGAGACAGAACCATTTGAAGACCTAACAGTTTGGGATAATATATATTATTTTGGCAGGTTGAAAGGAGTTGATAAAAAAATCTTAAAGGAAAATGTTGAAGAACTAATTCAAAAATTAGATCTAAGTAGTAAGAGAAATACTTTAGTTAGGGATCTATCTGGCGGTCTGAAGAGAAGAACATTGATTGCTATGGCTTTAGTCAATAAGCCTAAATTAATCGTCCTTGATGAACCAACAACTGGTCTAGACCCAGAGGCTAGAAGAGAAGTTTGGAATATATTGCTTTCCCTAAAAAAGGAGGGAAAAAGTATGTTACTAACTACTCATTACTTAGATGAAGCAGAAAGACTCGCAGACAGAATATACCTCATAAATAGAAAAGTAATCCTAGAAGGAACAACTTCGCAGATAAAAGAAAAATTTTCAGATTGGTATGAAATTATAGACTATACAACTGGTAAAGTATTAAAAGTAAAAGGCGAAGAAGAATTAAAGAAATTAATTATGACTCTTAAGGGTAAATTCGAAGTAAGGCTACCAACTCTGGAGGAAATATACTTAGAGGTAATGAAAGATGTTGAGAGAATTTCTTGATCTAATAATAATGCAATTTAAGGTAATAAAAGCATATTTACCCCTTATGATATTTTACGCTATATTCTTCCCTCTAGCCTTTATGTTAGCTTTTGGATTTATTTCAATGCGTTCCTATTATCCATACATTCTTTCTGGCACTATTACTTTCTACATGTCTATAGGGATTTTCGTTACTGTATCTCAATCTTTAGGTTATGAGAGAAGATCAGGTAGATTTTCCTTAATGGTTTCCGCTGGTATCCCTAAAGAGCTTTACGCACTAAGCATAGCATTAGGCAATGGAATTTCAACATTAATTATGATACCAATAGTTATTATAATTGGTTACTTTCTGCTTCATGTAATAGTTAAGTCTATTTTATTTCTTTTAATATCTATAATAACTTCAATATTTACTTCCTCTATGCTAGGAATAACTGTTGGATTAGGTATCAAGAACTTTTATGCTGTTAATCAATATTCTCAAATAATAGGTTTCGTTTTAACTTTCTTCGCCCCTGTTTATTATCCAATAACTTACATACCTATACCCTTTAGGTATCTTACTTTACTAGAACCTACAACATATATGTCGCAAGCAATTTATAATGCATTTATAGGTAGCAGTTTTTCTCTCTTATGGAGTTTAGGGGTAATAGTATATGGTATAGTTTTAATGATTATTAACAGTAGAGTTTTGAAATCTATATAAAAATTATTATTTAATCCATAATTTATTCTTTTTTAATCCAATACTACATAGTGTTTACTTAATATATATTCTAATATAATTGTTAGAATTACTTTAGATCTAAAAACCATTAATTTCTTTCTTAGTAATATAAATGCATAGATTATTTATATATTTATTTTTAACTTACATAGGTCTTATCTTTCCATTTACGTAAAATAGTAGATATATTTTATTATTTTTAAAGACGTAATTTAATTGCTGGGAGCGATATTATGTAATATCTTTGTGACGCAGTTAAGCACTTCTTCCCTTAACATATAAATATTTTCCCCATATCTAGCGGTTATTAAATTCTATTCCAGAAGATCTTTTTATGAGACTGGGAGTTGCATCTTTATGAAACTTTTTGTGTTTTGTTTGGTAATTTATGACAACGAATATGAGATCTTTACCGTTCTTCGGTGCATGTTATTATAATCTTCTAATTCTCTCAATATTGCACTCATTTTACTTTCGTATAAAAAATAATAATCTTAAATTTCTATGCTAGCTAATGTATTTCCTTAAAATTTGTTATTTACAACTAGGATAGCTCTTTAAACGTTAAGGTAACAGTCTTGAGTTCCTTTCCTTCTCTATAACGCTCTTATAGATGTATTTTAAATATTTAGCTAGATACACTGCGTCCGTATCTAAAATACCAGCTAGTCCTATTAACGTGATATTAGGATTCTCCTTAATTAAATGAATAACACTTTTTAGTAGATATGATGAGCTAAAAGCATCTTCATTTTGAACTGCATACTCCTTAAATTTAATCCAAAAATTGTGATATCTCATAATAAAGATAATATTGCGTTAAATATATTTTAAAGTCTATTTCCTCATGACGAAGGTAATAAATTATTATTTAAGGTATGATCTATATAAACTTTTGAATAGGCAAAATCTTTAAGTTCTTCTATGTTCAAATTGTAAAGTTCGATATATCTCTAGTAATTCTGAAAAATATTCAGACTGTTGAGTTATCCTTAGGTCTACATAAAGGCCTTAAAACAGAATTGTTAACTTTACTATACGAGAATCATCTTATAGGTATAATATTATAATAAGTCGTATAATTTATCCTTATTAACATTTCATTTTGTAGTTAAACTAGATATAAAAGTAAAATGCAAGTGTATTAGTTAAGCTGAAGTAAATTCTTAAATCAGTAATCAAAATTATTTTATGCAATATACTATTCATGCAATTACACACAACAAATGGGATAATTCATTACCTCCTATAATGAGTATAAGTGATGGGGATATAATAACAGTAGAAACTAAAGAAGCCTCTGATGGTCAAATAACTGAGACATCAACTGAAAAAGATTTATCGAAGTTAGATTTCTCTAGAATTCATCCATTAACTGGACCTATAGAAATAAAAGAAGCTGAACCAGGTGATGCAATAGAGATTGAGTTTTTAGAGTTTAAGCATAAGGGATGGGGTTGGACTGGGGTAATTCCGGGCTTTGGTTTCTTAGCTGATGAGCAATATACTGCACCAATTGACTTACAAGGTCCAGCATTAAAGATTTGGAAAGTTGATGAGAAGTACGCTTATGCAACTTTTGGTGAATTGAAAGTTAAAATTCCAATTTATCCATTCCCTGGTGTTATTGGTACAGCATTACCATACAGAGGTAAGTTCAGCACTATTCCTCCTAGAGAAAATGGTGGTAATATGGATATTAAGCATTTAACAGTTGGGACAAAATTATACTTACCAGTATTTGTTAAAGGTGGTTTACTCTCAATTGGTGATACTCACTTAGCCCAGGGTGATGGTGAGGTTTGTGGGACAGCAATAGAAGCCCCAATGGAGGTTACAATGAAAATAAGGTTAATTAAAAACGTAGGTCTAACACAACCAGTTTTCATAACTAAAAAGGTAAAGGAGATGGAATTTAATGAGTATATCTCTTACCCTGGAATAGATCCAAACTTATGGGTTGCATCAAAAAAGGCAATAAAAGGAATAATATCATTATTAGCTAAGTACATGACTCCAGTAGAAGCTTATATGTTAGCTAGCGTTGCTGTAAATTTGAGAGTTAGCCAAGTTGTAGATGTGCCTAACTGGATAGTTACAGCTTACTTACCGAAAGATATATTTGAAAAAGACATAGAAATAATATGACATTTATTTTTTATTTCTAATTTTTACAATTCTATATTATTGTCTTGATAAAGAGAATTGAGTTTATGCTTTCTTTTTCGGAGTTAAACTTATTTTTATGAAATGAGAGTAATATATATGTATTTTTTTCTTTTCAAATTAATTATAGGTAATAATTTACTTCATTAGAGTAAAATTTAAAAGGATATAAGAAGAGCCACTCGTTGGTGATAAAAATGATAGGAAGAATAATAAGTTCAATAGGAGGATTAATAACACTGATAGCAAGCATAACTAGTATAGCAACTAAAGAACCATTAATTGATCATTTTATTAAGATTATTGCAATCTATGGTAATTCAGTAATTGCTTTAGGTATTATAGGATTAATAGGAGCTTTAGTAACTTTTTATGGAGTCTATAAAAATGATTGGAGAGTAATGATAGGAGGAGGAATTGCTGGATTATTTGCACCATGCGTATTTTCAATATTAAGTATTATAGGTGGTGTTATAGAAATAAATAGACAAAAAGTAGCTAGCAAGTAATGACTATCTAGTTTAAGTTACTCCTTCAAGGTTTCTTTTTATAATTTCATCAAATTCTTTTGGTTTAGGCATATTGATACTTTTAATTTTGTTTATAAATTCGTCTTTATTATTAATTCTAAATAAGGGATTAAATTTCTTCTCAAATCCTATAGTTGAACTCGGTTTGCCACTAATTGCAAATCCGCATATTGAACCAGAAGTATGAGCTGGATAAATTTCAACATAATCTGGTAAGTTTTTCAGTTTCATTAAGCTGTTATACATATTTTCTTCAGAGTTTCCTCCAGCTATATCAATTCTTCCTACACTTCCAACAAATAAAGTATCACCAGTAAGTACAGCCCATGGTTCGCTCCAACTTTCATCCCTTCTCTTATCGTAGATTAAAATTGAAATACTGTCTGGCGTGTGACCTGGTGTATAAATAACTTTCACTTTAACGTTTCCAGCTTTTATTTCTTCTCCATCCTTAAGTCTTTCAATTTTAAATTTAACTTTAGATTCCTCATGGTAGTAAACATTTCCATTTGTTATCTCTTGTAATTTTCTAGCCCCAGAAATGTGATCAGCATGAGTATGAGTATCAATTATATAAGATATCTTCATATCTCCTAAATCTTCTGCGAGCTTAACTATCTCATTAACTAATTCGTACTTTGGATCAATAACAAAAAGCTCTCCAGCTTGTGTACAACCAAAAACGTAAGTTATACAGCCACCTTTTTTGCTTATTAGTTGTCTAAATATCATAATTTACAGTTTGAGTGAAAATATAAATTACTTATTCACTCTTAGAAGTTAATAAATCAAAATGCTCTTTAGCTTGAATGACACATCCTTTACAAGAGTCAATAACTATTTCATCATCACCATTGAAAGTAACTAATAAGGAATCATCAAATATAATAAACCTTGAGGTAATGTTATCAACCTTTTTGCCTGGTAAATCTATGTTTTTTGAAGTTATTACAAATAAATCCCCATTATATTGTTTAAGTATTTTCATTAACCATTCTGGTATCTTATCATAGACAACTTTCATCTTTTTACTTCTCTCAGCAAATTGCTTCACTAATTTTATTACTGTTCTTCTTCCCTTAACATGTATACTACGGTCGACTTCACTAATTTTACTTTTTTCATGTAAGGATATCACATAGTTTATAATCTCATCTAATTCATTTACTATTTTATCTCTGTAAACTTTTAAAGAGATTGATGGATCAATTAATTTTACTCTTTTTGGTTTACCTTCAATTACTCTTACTAATCCTTTAGCCTCTAATGAAGTTATTATCTCATAAACCTTCTGATATGGTATTCCAGACTTTTCTGAAATCTCTTTCATAGTTGCACTGCAAAGGACGAGCAATGATGAGTAAGCTTTTGCTTCATAAAAAGAGAAACCTAGTCTTCTTAATTTTCCTTCTAATTCACTTTCCATAGTGAATAAATGATTTTTATATGTTTTAAATTTTACTTAATGTGAACAGACAATTTATCTTATTTACAATCTTAGTGTTTTTTACTGGATTTTATTTAGGAATATTGAGGATTACAATACCAGAGTATGAGAAAGAGTTGAACTTGGGTTTAAGCTTAGCTTTACTTTTACCACTAGTTGCCTTTGGTTTCGTTAAGGGTACTTTTAATTTTCTTGCTGGTAAACTTTCAGATGATTTAGGGAGAAAGAAAGTACTCTTAATTGGATGGATTATAGCTTTATTGTCTTCTTTTCTAGTTTTTTATCTTAATGTTTTTGCAATCATAGTAGTTTCTATTTTACTTGGCATAAATCAAGCATTAACTTGGACTACTACAGTTACATCACAAATAGATATTAGTGGCAAAAGAAGAGCTGGTTTTGCTACTGGAATTAATGAAATGTCTGGTTATTTAGGAGTATCATTCGGTAGTTTTTTAGCCAGTATTATGTTCAATTTAAATTACATATTTATACTTTCAGTTTCAGTAATAGCATTACTAGGCTCAATGATTGCAATGGAAACTAAAAAACTAGTTAACTCAAACACTGATCCAAAGCTTAGATATTATCCTATAACGAAAATTAGTATTGCTGGATTACTGGAGAAATTTGTTGATTCAGCCTTTTTCATATTAATACCTTCTTACTTACTTCTTCAACACTATAGTTTATATTTAGTAGGTTTAACTGTGTCTTCTTATGCATTTTCATGGTCTCTTTCTCAGCCCTTATTTGGTTATATAGCAGATGCGTATAATAAGAGAAGATTAATTTTAGCCTTAGGGTTTGTTCTTATGTTTTTAGGGTTTATGAAATATTCAGCATTACCACTTGAATTTTCAATTATAGAAGGATTAGGAATGGGAATGATTTACCCAAACTTAATAGCTGCTGTTAATGATAGAGTTGATGAAAGTGTAAGGGGAAAGGCATTAGGGTATTACAGACTATATAGAGATAGTGGATATGGGGTAGCTGGATTAATATTACCATTAATCTATTCAATAGTGGGTTTCAATTACACTTTATTTATAATAGGTTTATTTCAATTAGTAGCCATGATTCTTATACTTTAACTTAATAAGAACTTATAAAGAGGAATTATCTTTGTTTTATCCCCTTTTACTTCTATTTCTTCTTCTAAGTCCAGCTCATTATGATTAAATCCTTAAGCCCTAGTAACCTCTTTCCCCTTAATTAGACCTTTAATTTTTCCTATTTTTAATTTTGTCTGATGCGTATGTTACTTGTATAAGCCTTGAATTTTTCTCGTCATAAAAATCGACCTCAAAGTCATTCTTGGCATAATAAAGACTCTTTCACGTTAGAGATTATGTGAAAGTTATAAAAGAAGCGTGTGTAAAGAAAGTAGATCTGCAATGTAAGGTTATTCTTTTTGGTTCAGTAGTGAGAGGGAATTTCAGAATAGATAGTGATGTTGATGTTTTAGTAATTACAAAATTTAATAACGAGTGGGAAAGGCAAAAGTTTCATCAATTTTATATGATGCTTTAGGGTTTTTATGCGTCTTTCGAAATTCACGTAGTTAGTAAAAAAGAGTATGAGAGCTGTTATAAGAGGTTTATTGATGTTTATGAAGAATTTTAACTCTTGATAGAAACATCTTTTTGTTTTTGTTCATCTAACTAATTATGGTTACTTATACTCACAAAGACAATATAGTTGCAGGAGTTCCACTAGGAGGAATTGGAACTGGAAAAATTGAGATTGATAATAAAGTCAGAGTAGTAAACGTCACAATAGCAAATAATTGGAATAACCCTATAAAAGAACTTCAAGGTTTTCATATTTACATAAATACTAATGATGAGGAGTTTTTTGCACAAAAAATCGTTTCCTTTTATCCTTCTGCAGATGAAGTTATCTATGAGGGAAAATATCCTTTTGTATACATAACAGTAAAAAGGAAAGACGTAGAAGTAAGAATTATCGCTTTCTCTTCAATCATTCCTAACAATCTAAAAGACTCTGCTTTGCCAGCAGTAGGTCTAAAAATTAAGGTAAACAAGGAGAGTTTAATAGGACTCTCGTTCCCTAACATAACTGGGACCTTTAATATTGGAAGAATAAATAAGAGAGTAAAAGAAGGGGTATTTCACACAAACTTAAAGGCAACTGATTACGATCCTAGAAAAGGAAACGTAACAATTATTTCCGATAACATAGAGAGTGTTGTTACTCAATTTTCTTTAGGAGAAGAGATTAGGGGATGGAAAGAGAAATTAGATTATCCACATGAGGTTACTGGAATGGCTGACTCACCAGCGAGTATAATATTTTCAAGAGGAGAATCACGTTTCGTAATAGCCTGGTATTTTACTGGTAAAAGCGTTTATTATCCTTATGGGCATTATTATGAGAATTTCTTTAAAGATTCATATGACGTTGCGAAATACTTTCTTGACAACTTTGATTATCTTGAAAGAGAGACAAAAAAGTGGCAAGATTCAATTTTATCTCATCAGTTCTCTGACGCCATTATAAACTCTGCCTATATTTTATCTTCAACAACTTGGCTAGATGAAAGAGGGAGATTTGGAATCCTCGAATCAGTAACTTGTCCTTGCGTCAGTACACTGGGTACTTGTTACGAATTTGGCTCTTTACCAATTCTTCTGTTATTCCCGTGTTTGGAAAAACAAACAATTTTACTTTTTGCCAAAAGTCAAAGAGATGATGGCTATATTCCTCATGATTTAGGCTTATTTTCTCTTGATGCTCCAAATGATGGCACATCTTCTCCACCGAAATGGAAAGACATAAACCCAACTTTTATCCTTTTAGTTTACAGATATTATAAGTTCACAAAGGATATAGAAACATTAAAACAAGTTTACCCCGCACTAATAAAGGCATTGAAGTGGGAATTTACCACGCTTAAAAACGGTTTGCCATATTTAGAAGGGAAATTTGATAGTGCATTTGATGCTACACCTATTAAAGGGCATGACAGTTATGTTTCCTCAGTTTATATAGCCTCTTTGCTAGCTATGAGAGAGATTGCAAGACTCATGAACGATAACGAAACGTTAAAGGAGGTAGAGGAAAAGCTTAAAGAAGGAAGAGAGAAGTTTGAGAAAATGTTTAATGGAAAATATTTCATAGCTTGGGAAGGAATGAATGCCATATTTACAGCACAAATTTTTGGTGAGTGGTGGGCTAGAATGCTTGATCTAGAACCCATAGTTGATAAGGAGAAAATTGTATCGGCGTTAAGTTATATAGTTAAGGTAAATGGCAATACTTCTCCCTATTGTGTACCTAACCTTGTTACCGAAAATGGAAAAGTTATTCCTTTATCTCCTCAAACATACTCTTCATGGCCTAGAATGACATTTGCTATTTGTTGGTTAGCATATAAGTATGGAATTAAGGACTCCCTTTCTTTATGTGAAAAAGAGTGGAATAATTTAGTTAAACAAGGACTTGTCTGGAATCAGCCTTCAAGAATATCTTCAATAAACGGTAAACCCGATCCATTTGTAGATTTTCTTGACCACTACATAGGTAGTCCAGCAATATGGAGTTTTCTATTTTAGTTCAATCTTTTTCTAATATTATTTTCATTTTTCCTCCAAACTCTTTTCTGCTTCTATCATCATCTTAACGTCATCCTTAACCATAAAATTCTCGTAGAAATTAGAATGCAACTTAAGACACACTTCTTATAATAAACCAAGTTCTTTTCCGGTTTTAGAAATTAATTTGCTCATAATCTCTTCAAGGTCTCTATGCCTATAATGTTCTAACTCATGCTTTTCTCAATAAGCTTTAACAATAAACGCACAAGCGCTCTAGGCTTTTCAGAAGCTTGAACGAGATCATCTTTATATTCATGGGCCTCATTCAAAAATTTTTCAGACGCTGAAATATAAAGTGATACTCTCTGAGAGGGATCTAAATCTTTTAGTAACTTGTCATAAAGTAAAAGGAGAGGATCTGTACCTCTTTTTCTGGCTTCTCTTTCTAAGACTACCGCTAATTCCTTCTTTATTTATAATATAATTAACCTCTTTTTATTTTTCTCTCAGATCTAACCTATATGTGTCTTACTGAGAATTTTTAACTTACTTAGTTTAAAACTTATTTTTCACATATTTCGTAAGATAAGACTTATTAGTTTCGATATCGAAAAAGATAATAATGATGGGTTTAATAAGGTTAGGAGGAGCAAGAATAATAGATGAATTAAAAACTGGAGCAAAGAAGATATCAGAGTTAAAAAGCTCTGTACCACTTTATGGTTCGGCTTTTGATTTTGTATTAAGTTATCTTATGCTTTATGGTTTAGTTAGAAGATATTATAAGGATGGAGAGGAATACTTGGAACTTACAGATATAGGGAAAAACTTAGCAGTTTATGGTCCTATGTATATAGGACTATATAGAAGAAGAAGATGGTGGTAAGTTTTTTGTCTCTTTTTTACTTTATTAACTCATGGAAAAGGAAAAAGTTTTAAGTTTACTTCAATCAGCAGATCAATTGTCTTTAGATGAAATTGAAAAATACTTGTCAAGTAATGATAAAGATATAAAGCATGAAGCTTGGAATTACGTTCTTAAAAAAGCAAAATACCTTCCTCATTCTTTCCTAGTATCTCTGTTAAAATTTCCAGATACTGGTACTAGATATAGAGCGTGGAATTCATTGCCAAGTTTCATTTCCGAAGGACTTATTTCAGTTGAAGAGACTAAGTCTTATAAAGAGTATTTTATAGAAATGTTAAGAGATTCAAACTTAACCGTAAGATTCTTATCATGGTATGTTACCTTGAAACAGATTCTTGTCCTAGGCATCGTAAATGAAGAGGATATAAAGAAAGAAAAGAAATATTTAATTGAACTTCTTCAAATTGATGAATATAAGGAACTTGTCAATGAACTCTTATCTGAATTAAAGATGTAAAAAACATAATTAATTATTTACATAAATCTTACTACATTTAGAGAGATAACAGAGAATATAGATAAAAGAATTTTTTGAAACTATGTTTATTAGCTAAAGATGAGAAATTAACATTATGCCAATATGCCCATCATGTGAAATTAAATTTGATTCTTGGTATTCACTAGCTGAACATATAGATGAAATGGCAAATAAAAAGAGTGACAAATCTCATGTTATGTGGTTAAATAGAAACTTAACTACGAGTAGGCTTGAGATTGATGAATTATCAAAGAAGTTAGAAGAATATTTTTCAATGCCAGAAGGATTAAGAATGTGGATAAGGAAGAAATTCATTGAGAAATTTTACGGAGAAAATCCACATCCATTTATTATAGCGATGCAAAAACCTACTAGAGGTGTTCTTTTAGGTTATGTTATTGAACATCAACACTTCTTAAAGAACTGGGTTAAGGTTCTCTCATCTATTATATTTAAAACAGACAAAGATGATGTTATGAGATTTGAATTAGAGAACATAGCAGTAGAATTTATCGGATATCAAGGTAGGCCATCCCATTATGAACTTTTATTACGCATGGGTGAGGCCCTAGGTATGAGTAGAGAAAAAATACTTTCTACCTCACCATTACCAGCTACTCAATCTTCAATTAGATTTTGGAGAAAAGTTGCTGAAACAAAACATTGGATAATTACAATGGCTTCAATGCATAGTTTAGAATTAGTAGCTGATCGTAGCTTGAAAAACTATGGAGCAAAATTACCTTATTTTAATCCAGAAATACTTTCCTCTTCAGAATATCCTAAAGAAGTTAAGGACTTCTTAAGGGAAGGGTATGAAGCTGATATCTCTCATGCGGGTGAAGCATTAAATTTAGTAGAAAAATATGGAAGAGGAATGGAGGAAGAGATACAAGTTACAGTATTAAAATCATTTGATGCTTTTTCTAATTATTTATTTGCTAGGCTAGAAAGAGGAATGGAAATAGAACCAGAATTAATTAAGGTGGTGATGAAATGAAGATAATCGTAAATGGGAAAGAAGCTGGAAGTAAAGAGACAGGTTGTGCTTTATGTGGAGCTACATGGGGCGAGTATTATGAAGAAATAGAAGGGCAAAGGCTCTTTTTCTGCTGTGATTTTTGTGCTTTAGAATTCAAAAATATGATAAATGAAGTAAAGAAAAGAACATGTTGGGAAAGAATTGATGAACTTACAATTAACGGAAATTATTACACTGGAAGAACTTGTATTGCCAAACATAATGAAAAAGAATATAAATTTTACGTCAAATTTAACGAAGAAGGAGAAATAGGTACTTTTAAGGAACTATAAGCGAAGGATTTACCGGAGTAATGTTAAACTTCTTTTTTACTGCTTTTTCAACTGCAATAAATACGGCTGGTAAGGCACCAGTAGTACCAGCTTCTCCAACTCCTCTACTTCCAGAGAGAAGTTTAGATCGAAATTCTACGTATTCAGTGTTTACTCTCCTTGGTGCTTCTATAGCTGTGAGCAAACCACAATCAGCTATAGAGGAACATAAAGGATTTCCCCTTTCATCATATTGCATAGATTCCATCATGACTTGTGAGGCACCTTGTAGAACTCCTCCAACTATTTGCCCTTCAATTTCTTCTCTACTTAAAACTTTTCCTACATCATCTATAGCATAGTAATCAATCACTCTAATTTGCCCTGTTTCTTTATCTACATCAACTACAGCTACATGTGCACCAGGAGCAAAGATATCATCTGTAGTATAGAAGACTTCAGCTTCAGCTCCTTCATACTTCTTTAAGTCTTCATCATTTAATTTATCTTTTCCAAGTTTTTTGAGTAGCTCTTGTGCTGCAGCAATTAAGGCAGAACTACCTACTGTACCTCCTCTTGAACCAAAACTACCCACTCCTTCCTTTAAATCAGTAGTACCAGTTATTATTTCTATTTTGTCTTCACTTACTCCTAGAATGTCTGCTGCTATCCACTTAAAAGATGAACCATAAGCTTGTCCATGTGCTCCTAATCCTAGATAGAAGTATATTTTACCATCTTTTATTACTACTCTGGCCCCTTCACCAGGTGAAGTTCTTACTAATTCAGTAAATGTAACTATTGAGACTCCCTTATCCTTATAAGTTTCTTTTGTTTTTCTATAATATTTTTCAGCTATATCTAGAACCTCATGATAACCAGCAGGGTCATATTTTAAACCTAAAGGAGTAACATAACCGGAATCGTCTACTAAATTCTTCTTCCTTATTTCAACTGGGTCCATTCCTAACTCATCTGCTAAGTCTTCGATTAGAGTTTCATGAATTAACGCAGCCTCGGGTCTTCCTGCTCCCCTATAGAATCCCATTGGCGGAGTATTCGTGTAAACTGATATTGCTCTTATTGAGACAAATTTCATTTTATAGGGGCCATTAGTTAATCTAGCCACGAAGAACGGTGTAAAGTAGTTTATACCATACATATAAGCACCCATGTTAGATATTATAGTTCCTTCGATTCCTAGAATTTCTCCTTCTTTTGTGGCATAAAGCTTCATGTCAGAAACTTCTCCTCTTCCTAAAGATTGGGCATTAACTAACATTTCACTTCTAGTCTCTATCCATTTTACTGGTCTTCCTAATTTTAATGAAGCAATAGCAGCTAATGCATATTCGGGGTAAGCTCCCGATTTATTTCCGAATCCTCCTCCAACATTTGGAGGTGCTTTAACTATAATTTTTTCGGGAGGAATTCCTAACATTTCTCTTAAACCATTTCTAACACCAAAAGCTGATTGAGTAGATACGTAAACATTTAACGTATCTCCCTCCCACCAACATAAGAAACCTTTTGATTCTAAAGGATTTGAAACTATTCTGGCTTGTTTAATCTTCCTTGAAACGATTACATCTGCTTTGTCCTTCAAAGAAAGATTTCCTCCTTCTAACGTTTGCTCCACGGCAATATTGCTTTTTAATCCATCATGTATCGGAGGAGAGTTTAAAGCTTCTTCTGGATCAACAACTGGATCCAACTCCTCATACTCTATGTTTACTTCTTCAGCTACATCTTCTGTTTTGTACCTATCTTCAACTACAAAAGCTAATATTGGTTGTCCTACAAAGTTAACTTTACCATCAGAAAGGATTGGCATTCTTGCGACCTGTGCGTTTTTTGCTAACTCACCAAAAATTTGCACTGGAACGTAGTGTTTCACATCTTCCCAACTTAATGAAAGTAAAGAGTGTTCCGGCTTTGACACACTTTTTATTCTTCCTCTAGCTATGGTTGATCTTACTACATGTAAGTATACTACATTCTTAGGAGTAATATCATCTATATAAGTGGATTTACCAAGTATTATAGGTAAATGCTCTTCGATCATAAAAGTTAGTTAGAAAACTAATTAATAAGTTTAAGCAAAGAAGAAAACGAAACGAGTATCATAATTTTTGATTTACGTTTTCAGAAGGTTTATAAAGGGAAATTTATTTCGTTAGTGCTTAGATCTTAGTTAGAATCTAACGGAAATTACATCAAATCTATTTATGTTTTTAAATGCAAGAGATAATGAGGCCAATGGAAACTAGAAAATAAATCTAAGAAGAACTTCAAAGGAATCGATATAAAAGGTTACTATACCATATTTTCTTAATATAAATTCAGTGGCAGATGTTTAATATATAATATTCGATACAGACAATTGAACTTTAAAGCCAAGAATGATATTATATGATGAAAATTGCAGGGAAAGTCTTTTAATTAGCTAGCTATACTTATAAGATCGTAAAAAAGTTTTTTAAAGTGCAAAAAATTATTGTTTTTGTTGTTGAGTTTGTTTCTTTAGTTCATCTATTTGTTTTTGAAGCTCTTCTATCTTTTTTATCAATTCAACTTCCTTGTTAGATTGCTGATTTAATTGCTGTTGCATTTGCATGAGTTCCATTTCAGCCTCCAACTGTCCTTTCTTAAATTCACCAGTAGCTCTGCCTAAAGATCTAAATATCTCAGGCAACTTAGAGGCTCCGAAAAATAATATAAGAATAACTACTACTAATATAGCTGTATCAGTTATAGTGAAAGCCATGATTCTCATGTCTACTCTTAGATTACTTGCATATATGCTTATGTTATCAATTTTCCTATTGATAAGCTATTTTATATGAAATATAAATAAAAAACTGTATTAATATAATTTTTTTCTAGAGCATTAACCATTGTAAGTGTCTAATTTGCACTTTCTAATAAGATATTATATAAAATAAAGGTAATAGGTTTTAATTTTTTATACATTACTACAACCAAGATATCAAATAGAGCTTTAGTCAAAAAAATATAAATTTGAAATAATCTCTTCTACTTGTTGTAACGATGCAGAGGTGCCTATTATTCTTATTTGAACAACCTCATTTCCTTTAATTGCCGTAACTGAAGTGTGTGGATGTGGAAATGATGAGGCGTAATATATTAACGTATAACCGTTATAACTTGTCACATTAAATGAAAAACCGTTATTGCCCCATTGAATGCCACCGAAGAAACCAAAATCATGATGAAATAGCGTTACATTTGAGGTATAAGTAATAACTTGAATTATCATTGTAACGCTTGTGTTGTTGACTTTTCCTATTAATACTTCATGATCTATAGACTTAACTTGATGAGGATAAGGAATAGTCACATTAGTTCCGTTAGCATATTCTATTGTCACGTAATTTATTGGGTATTTAGCAAAATAAGTTTCATTTGTGACTACTGTCCATGAACCGCCGAAGACTGACTGAGCTGTTGAAGCTGAAACCACTACTGGAGAAGGATTGATTAATGCTAAAATTACTGGGACTGAAGCTATAATAGCAACAGCTATTACTATACCTATAATTATTGGAAGCCATTTTCTATGCTTAGATGGTGGAGGATTAGGTGGCGGTGGATTGTAACTCATATGTTACGCTTCGAGAGCCAAATATTTAAGCCTTTTCATATGTTGAAAACAAGTGTTTTGAATTTCAATCAAGAGTCACCTTAACAAGATTATCTTTTCAATTTTACTTTCACTTTTTTACCTAATATTATAAGAAGAATCATACCTATTACATCATCTACTGGAATAACAAAGTATACTGGATAAAACCAAGCCCATGAATAAGGAATATGAAGATCGAGAATCCAATAAACAATATCCTCCATCGTAGAACCATATATAAGATACCATATAGTATCTAGAGATAATAACTTACCCGAAGCTAAATATGAAGGAAATCCGAAAAGTAAAACGTAAAGAATGCGGTAAAAATAAAGAGAAACTTCTGGAGTAAAAATTTCTTTCATCCATACTGGTGAATTAGGAGTTTGAGAAGGGTCCCAAACCATTCCTAATTCAAGAATGGCATAAAAATTGAAAATACAGTCATTATAATTATGCCTCTTCTATTAATCATAGCTAAACCTAAAATGGCGTAAAATAAAATTTTTATGCAAGATAAAAACATACAAAAAGGATTATAAGACATTACCCCTTTTTAGGTTTATAACTCATACTATCAAGTTCAATAAGTGTTTATGCATGTAAAAAGTCTTAAAAAATAGCCCGAAATAACTTATAACCCAGAGAATTCGGATCCACAACCGTCTTGTCTCTATTTATGAAATATAACATGTATCCTTGAAGGAACGTAATTTCTCCCATAATTCTACCTTTCTTTAGGTACACGATAATGGGTATTGCAAAGACAAACACTGTAGTATTTATCAAGTTAATAATTTTCTTTTCATGAAAAGGATCCATGGTTCTAGCTAGCTTTAAGTATGCCAGCATTGAATATAATTTAGTTACAAAGTCAAGATAAATCGTGTAATATGAAATTATAAATATGCCAGAATAATCCTTAAATGCTTCTCTCTCAAACTCCTCTTGGTTTTTCCTTAATGCATCTATCAACTTTCTCAGTTTGTTTTCTATAATTTCCTCGTATTCTTCAATGTCGGTGTTTTGTTTCACAATAGAATTGTAAAGCTCAATCTCTTCCTCTATTTTCTTATAAATGATGTTTACCACACTCTCATTAGAGGGATTAGTTAAAGCTGTGAGTAAAAAGTACCCTATTTCAACGATATCTTCAGCATACACCTCGATTTGAAAATCATAGTAAGCTTTCTCTTTTTTCCTATCTATGTAATCTGAAAATGACCATAATAATTCTGTTATTGTCATTGCTTATATTTTAGTAATCAAAAATAAAAGAATTAGTGAGTAAAAGCAAGAACATCGTTTTGTCACTTAAAAGCTCTTATAGTACTCACTTAAATTAATCTCTTCTAACATGATTAGGTTATATCTGTGGAAGAAACTTTTATACTCCTAATAGTAAGTATACTTATGCTTGAAGATAATACAAAAGAGGAATCAATAGATAAGAAATTACAAACTGAAAAAAGTAATAGAACCAGCTTAAATAATTCTATCTCTTTTCATAGGTTAGGTGGATCTTTATCTCATCTAATAACTGACATGGGTAATATTAAGCCAGAAGATATTGATAAGATAATATATGGCAAAGAACAAGATTAGCTATAACTTAGTATCTCTGCAAACTTTAACCCTATCTACTGTTTCTTGGAGAAGCTTGTAATTTTATATTAACTTTGTTTAAATAGACATGTGAGTGGATTAAAAGTACAAAGGCTGAAAAGAAGAGCTTTACAATTTCTCAGTGACGCAAAGAAAGACTTGAATGATGGATCTTTCGATTTAGCAATGTTTCACGTTGAAGAAGCAATATAGCTTTATCTAAAAGCAGTACTTTTCGAACTATTTGCTAGCGTATTTAAAAACTCAGAGGTGAAAACACTTCTATCATATTTAGCTGAAAGAGAATGGTTATTCTGACTTAGCAGATGAAGTACAAGAACTAGCTAGAGAATACAGAAGCGAACTTTCAGATTTAGAAGATGCTTATATTGAAAGCAGATACGGAGAAATGGAATATGATGAATCTCAAGCGGAAAATGCTATTTCAATTGCTGAAAAAATTATAAATAAATTAGAGGAGATAAGTAAACGTGTAAAGCTGGGTTAAATACAAATTTGAACACTTAAGGAGATGGAGAGAATATGCAGAGACTGTAGCTAAAGCTACAAAAGAAATTAACAAGGAAGCAAAGGTTTATGTATTTGGCGGAGTTGCTGAAGATAGAGTAACAGTGCTTAGCGACATAGATATACTGATTATTTTCCCTTTTCCCTTAAGTGATAAAGATAGAAGGGAATTAAAAAAGAAAATTTTGATTTTAGCTGAAGACAAATATGGCTTACCTTTTGGTGCACCAGTTGAGCTTCACGTTGTTGATGAAGAAAGGGCTAAAGAATATTTTAAACATGCAAAAAAGTTAATTGAAATTGAGGCATAAGATTACATTGTCTCATCTTTACTAGAAAATCTCCTTCCCTCCTTTTCTATCTAGTCTTTATAAGAACTATATATTATGTAAAGTTTGATATATGTATACATGAAAATATTTATACTTCGAATACTATATAATTTCATGGTATTTGTTAACGAGAAAACTTATCAGACCTACTTAGAAGAAGGTAGAGAAGAGGAATTTCACAAGGAGTATGAAAAAGCTTTAGAAAAAGTAAATTTAGGGAATGAATATCCAATCCTTGTAGGAAAAGATGAGGTTAAACTTTCTGATAAATTAATTGTTAAAACACCAATAGATACTAGCAAAGTTTTAGGAATATTTCAGAGAGATGATGGAAGTAACTTACTTAATGCAATAAATGTAGCAAAAGAAGGATTCAAATATTGGAAAGATAGTGATTGGAGAGATAGGGTTGAACTAGCTTATAAAGCTGTTAAAGAAATGAGAAGAATGAAATTTGAGTTAGCTGTAATAATAACATATGAAAATGGAAAGAATCGTTATGAAGCTATGGCAGAGGTTGATGAAGCTATTGACTATTTTAATTATTACGCTAAACTCCTTGAAGATAATCGAGGATTTATAAGAGAAATGGAAAGTAGAATAGTTAAAGGAGAAAAAGCTTATTCCGTTATGAGACCTTACGGAACTTGGTTAATAATATCCCCCTTTAATTTCCCTTTAGCAATTACTACAACAATGACTTTAGGTGCTTTATTAACTGGTAACACAGTAGTTGTAAAACCTTCATCTGATACTCCACTCTCAGCATTTATGTTAGTATCAATTTTGAGGAAGGTTGGTTTTCCGAAAGAGGTAGTAAATTACGTAACAATTCCGGGAGAATTGGTAGATAAATACTTGGATTATGTAGATGGTTTCGCTTTTACTGGGTCAAGAGAGGTAGGTCATAAACTTTTAAAGAGTTTCATAAATAAAAAGCCTAGACCAGCTGTATTAGAACTTGGAGGGAAAAACGCAACTATTATAACTGCTAAGGCTGACTTAAACAAGGCTGTAGAAGGAACATTTAGAGGAGCTTTTGGATTTGGAGGACAAAAATGCAGTGCCACTTCAAGGGTTTTCATTGAGAAAGCTGTTTATAATGAATTCCTTGCTAAACTTAAAGACAAGATAGAAAAGACTGTTATAGGAGACCCTAGAAAGAGAGAAACTTTCCTAGGACCTTTAATCAATAAGAATGCTGTTGAGAAATATAAAAAATATATCAAGCAAGCAATAGATGAAGGAGGAAAAATATTAGTTGGTGGAAATGTAATTGAAGAGGAAAAGACTTACTTAGTTCAGCCTACAGTTATTGTTGATTTACCATATTCTAGTAGTTTATGGAAAACTGAGTTATTTGTGCCAATTCTTTTAGCAAAAGAAGTAGAAAACCTTCAAGAAGCTATTAAATTAGCTAATGATGTAGATTACGGTTTAACAGCTGGAATATTTTCCGAAGACGAGAAGGAAATAGAATACTTCTTCAACAATATTGAAGCTGGAGTTGTTTATGCTAATAGAATCTCTGGATCTACTACTGGTGGTATGCCCGGAGTACAACCATTCGGAGGATGGAAAGATTCTGGTTGGACTGGTAAAAATGCTGGTGGACCATATTACTTATTATCATTTATGAGGGAACAAGCTAGGACTACATACAAATAATGTTTGGAACTATAGTTGTTTTGTAAAAAACTCCCTAGAAGTTATGCCATTAACTCTTATTTACATCAATCTAAGTGATCTACCTTTATATTCATCTTTTACTTTTTCTGGAAAATACTTGAACAACTTTTCAACTTTAGGATCAATAACGTACTTGCAATATGGATAACTTCTGCGTTTATCGTAAAAATCATGATGATAATCTTCTGCCTCATAAAACGCTTCAAAAGGTTTTAACTCTGTAACAACTTTCTTGCCTAACTTTTTCTCAACTTCCTTAATCATTTCCTCAGCTATTTTCTTTTGCTCTTCATTATGATAAAGTATTATAGATCTATATTGAGTTCCTACATCGTTACCTTGTCTATTTAATGTTGTAGGATCATGAATAGCAAAAAAGATCTCTAATATCTCCTTGTAAGATATAATGTTAGGATCAAAAACAATTTGAACTACCTCAGCGTGCCCAGTTTCTCCAGTGCATACATCCTCATATGTAGGGTTAGGCATTGTTCCTCCTGAATATCCGGGTTTAACACTAATAACTCCTTTCACCCTCTTAAATACTGCTTCAGTACACCAAAAACATCCTCCACCTAATGTAGCAATTTCCATAATTCAAGATTGACAAGGTTGTATAAGAAATTTTATTAAAAATCTCTTAACGTTAAAAACTAGAAGAATAAAGCTAGTTAATCACGTTGTCCTTATAGTTTTTCATCTTCATAGTTTTTATATTGGAATATATATTCTGTATGCATATATAGTTCTATTAATTTTATGTCGATAATTCTTAAATACGAAAATTTTTAGAGAAAGTTGATGAACCTAAAAGACGTTTTCAAACCCCTAGATGAAGCAAACTTCAATATATACCATTTCAGAAGTTTGTTAATAACAACACTAGGAATGTTCACAATAAGCTACAACACTACATTTGTTTCCATAGAATTAAAGCAACTATCACATATTTTTCACGCAACTGGAATTCTATTTATATTATTAGGAACAGCATCCTTTTGGACTGCAATAGCTGGAGCATTACTCTTCGGCTTTATATCAAACTTTAAAGGTAGAAGAGCAGTTTATGGTTTTGAATGCTTATTTCTAGCAATAGGTTCTCTCTTAGGTGCTTTTACAACAAATGCTATTGAATTAATAATAACCCAAATGATATTCGGAATAGGAATTGGTGGAGATTTCGTACTCTCTCCAATAGTATTAGGAGAATTTTCTGAGGTTAGAGATAGAGGAAAGTTGCTAGCTTTTTCCGTTGGTGTAACTGGTCCTTTAGGAAGTATTGCTAGTGCTGGGACAATTTTATTATTAAATGCATTAAACGTACCTTCAAATATTAGCTGGAGAATAGTCTTAGCCTTAGGAGCAATAATTCCGGGATCAGTAGTTTATCTAAGGAGAAAAGTCCCAGAATCTCCTAGATATCTAGCAAGAATAAAGGGTGATGTAAAGGGACTTGAAAACGTTATTAAGACTGTGACTAAAAAAGACGTGACTATAAATGCTAACTTAATGGACAAAACTCCAGTACTATTTTACATGATAAAATATGCTTGGGCAATTTTTATTGCTGGCTTCTTATGGTTCTTAGATCACATGGTTAATCCGGGAGGGGTTTTCGAGTTAGCATTAGTAGCTTATCCTCTTGGAATTAAGAATTTAGCATTATTTAGCTTATTAATAACACTTTTAGCATCAATTCCAGGTGGAATTGTAAACTTACTGCTAATTGATAGATGGGGAAGAAAACCATTAGAGGCTATAGGCTTTATAGGAATGGGAGCTGCTTTAATCTTATTCTTCGTACTAAAAATAACAGTATTAAAATCACCAGTTGGCTTAGTTCCTTTAATCGCTGCTTTAATCTTGGCTGGCTATCACTTCTTCCACAATGTTGGACCAGCAAATGTAAGTGCGGCTGGAATATTTAATGTTGAATTAGTACCAACTAAAATAAGAGGAATTGCATCTGGAATAGTTGTGGCAATTGATAGAACTGGAGCTTTAGCAAACTCAGCAATATTTCCATTCTTAGTAAGTAATTTTGGTTTAGGTTTAGCTGTAGGTATTGGAGGTTTCTTAGGAGTTTTAGCTGCTATTATAACGTTATTCATAGTGCCAGAAACTAAAGGAAAATCCTTAGAAGAAGCAAGTAAAGAAGAAGAAGTGGCTAAACTAGCTGAAAGCTTAAGTAGCCAATCATCTAATCAAAAAGGTTCATCAGATGAAATAAATGAATAAAAACTGATTTTTTCCTTACTTCTTTTTCTCAGTATATAAACAATGGAATTTCCATCTCCTCTTTACTTAATCCACCATGAGAACCTAAATGCTTTGCCTCTTCTTCATCATTCCAATACATGTAAAGTTTGTTATCATTTGGAATTGCAACGTAATCTGGAATATTGTCTCCCCCCATAATTTCTCTCGCCTTCTCCTTGTTAAGAACAGTCAAATTATACTTCTTAGTCAAATATTCTGATGGGTCTTTCTTGCTAAGTAGCATTAAGTTCCTATGATCGCCGTAAGGTGGTAAGTCAACGTAATGTAGAATCTCCTTGTCTATTCTTACAACTCCTTCAACTGGAATATGACCGTGATCTGAAGTAATTATTACAGAATATTCTCCACTCAGCTTTTCAGCAAGCGTTCTTGTTAGTTCAAGAATTTGTTGTGCAGTATATAGTGTGTGGGATGAGTAAGGACCAAAATAATGACTAACAGCATCAACAAAAGGAAGATATAGAAAGACAAACCTAGGTCTTTTGTTTTTAATTATATCATTAGTTTGTGTTATCGCATCCCATGGAGAGAAATAAGGAATAACGTTTTTCGTTATACTTTTGAAAAGTCTCATAGAGGGTCTTAATGCTGGTGCTAATATTACATCTTCCTCAGTGAGAAACGGTTTTGCAAAACCTACATTTGCGTTTTCTTCTAAGAGATTAACAATTCTTCCATTCTCTTTATCTAAAACTCTCCAACCTAAAATTCCGTGAACACCGGGTGGAGTAGCTGTTAAAATTGTAGTTAGCACTGTAACAGTGATTGTAGGAAAGACTGAATTAATTTTTCTAACTTCTTTTAATCCCAATCTCCCTATTACGTTATAACCTAAGCCATCTACTAAGATAAAAAGTACTTTGTCCCTCTTTAACTCGCGTGAGCCTTTTCCTTCAATTGCGTTTTTAACTTCAACTGACAAGGAATAAATACTGTTTTCTAAGCTCATTATGATACTTCTCTCTAGCCCAATTAAAAGAATGAATTAGCAATAACTACATATAACTAAATAGTTTATTTTCTTTTATATAAATATAAATAAAGTATATTGAGTAAGTTTATAAATTATCAATCTTAGTAATCTCATGCAAGAGCCCTTTCACAATCCGTTGAAAGATTATGAAGAGAAGAAATTAAGCCTTTTTCACATTAAGACAACTTTAATAGCTGGTGCCGGACAAATAGTAGATGGTTACGATTTAACAGTAGCAGCCTTGATATTACCAGCTCTAGAATCATACTTTGGTTCCTCTCTTCTTCAATTATCTACAATGCTTTTTGCCTCAATAATTGCTGGAAACATTTTAGGAGCATTAATTTTTGGTTATTTAGCTAAGCACGGAAGAAAGAGGTTTTACGGAATTGATGCTATGTTAATGGTTTTTGGAGCATTATTTCAAGCATTTATAACTTCTCCATATCAGCTTGTAATTCTGAGATTCCTTTTAGGTTTAGGAATAGGGGCTGATTACGTTCTATCCCCACTTATAAATGCTGAGTATGCTAATAGAAAGGATAGAGGTAAGTTAATGGCTATTTCTGGCGGTTTTATGTGGAATTTAGGGGCATTACTCTCGGTTATAGCAACTTTATCCTTATCTTCAATCTTACCAACAGACATACTATGGAGAGTCGTACTTGCCTTAGGGAGCGTTCCAGCACTACTGGTAGTGTATTTCAGAAGAAAATATCCGGAAACACCTCATTACCTTCTTTTTGTAAAAGGGGATGTTGAAGAGTTAAAGAAAAAGTATGGACTTAACGTGAACAAAGTAAGTGTAGGAAAAGTCATGTGGAATGTAATCTTACCAACACTTTTATTAGCTGCACTTACGTGGTATTTCTTCGATATTTCCGCTTATTTTTCGGCCCAAACGTAATAGCTGAGAAATTAGGTATTAACGGAGTAATATTTGAACTCATCATCTTGACTATATTTGCCTTACCATGGAACTTTACAAGTGCTATGTTAGCTGATAAATTAGGTAGAAAAGCATTACAAGCAATTGGTTTCACTGGCATGGGATTATTTACACTAATCTTCGCCTTCCTTATAGGTAAAATAAGTCCTATCGTAACTCTTTCACTTTACGGCTTTAGTACAGTTTTCAGTCAAATAGGTCCGGGTACAATTGTAGGATTTTGGGGAGTAGAACTATTTCCTGCAACTGTAAGGGGATTAACTCAAGGCATAACAGTATTAGGAGGCAGAATGGGAGTTTTAACAACTACTTTTCTTTTCCCTATTATACTAAACGCCTATGGTATAGTACCAACAATGGTTATATTAGCTATAGTATCTTTCTTAGGAGCAATAACTACTATGTTTTTGCCAGAGCCAAAACAAAGGAGTTTAACTGAGTTTGAAAGATTAGGAGAGGAATTAGAAAGTAAATGATTCTTTTTGTTCTGTTAAAGTGATCTTCATTTGCACAGCTTATTAAAACTAAAGCCATATTCTTTTTCAGCAACCTTATCGAATTCTTTAAAACATAACTGCAACACGGAGAATATCAAATGGTTTTAGTGAGTATCTTAATTCTTTTTAATCAGAAGTTCTTTTTCATTAAGGGAAGATAATAACATATTATAATATCTTCTAAATTTTACACTGTCCTCCTATCTTTCACTATTTAGTCGAGATAAGAGGGTTTGTTGTAGATAATCTTTAACTGAAAGAGCATACAGAGTCTCTTAACTTTTACGAGAAAACTAGCATCCAAGAAACAATTCTAAACTTGCATAGCTTTCTCTTTTCATGTTTATTTCCTCTCCAACTCCTCAATCTAACACTATTATTTTTAACTCAAGGTATATTCTTCTTATAGTCCAGTCTTGTATCTTTAACATCGAAGATTTAGTAAAATATTTATGAAATGCAAGTTTAAGAGAATGTTCCAATGTCACTTAAGTTATTTCTATAACTGTTTGTTTACTTCTATGTCTAGTGCATTAATCATTTTTATTCAGTCTTCATATAGAGATCGTCATATCTATGTACACAATGGACACGCTCAATATGCTGAGAAAAGGATTATTTATTGCTAGTGTTATTATAGACTGTGGATATAACAGTCCTTGATAAACTTAAACAATTCCCTTGGAGTAATTACAATGTACTTTACGCTGTACTGTTTGGATCAATTGCAAAAAAAAGTAAAGGAAGAGATGTAGATATTGCTGTTGAACTTGAAGAATATGATGTTGATACTCACTTAAAATTACTTGCTGATTTACAAGACTTTCTTAACACAGAGCTTGTAGATTTAGTAATAATAACTGACGAAACAAGCTGTTATTTAATTCATGAGATATTCAATAATACAAGGCTAATTTATTTACGTGATGACAAAGCATGGTTTAAAATGAATAATAGGATAAATGAGTGTGAGGATTTTCTAATTGACGCCAAAAAATTAAATGAGATTGAAAACGCTGTTAAGGCGGTAATGAAAAGGTGGAAAGAGATTGACAGTATTAGATAAGCTTCTTGAGATGATAAAAGATTACTTGATGAAATTCAAAATCTTGATGAATGGATAACTTATTACGCTACACTTCATTTACTTCAAATACAAGCACAAGCTTTCATTGATCTGTCAAGAAGACTTCTTTCCAATATGGGTATAACTACTGATAGTTATAAGGAGAGTGTAAGAAAATTATTTGAACTTGGTTTAATTAATGAGGAGGAGTATAAGTTTCTGAATTCAGTGATCTCTTTCAGAAATATTGTAGTCCATGCTTATGCTGTAGTAGAAAGACGAGTAATAGAAAAAATAATGAAAGAAAGAAGTTATAGAAAAATATTAGAAATAGCTGAAAAACTTAGAGAAAAAGCCAAAGAGTATTGGGATCCATAAAGAAACTAAGGGGAAGTGCACGTGACAAAGAGTTGAAAAACGAATTCTCTTCATAAAACACATGGAGAAAGGAATGTTTAAAAAGGAAAAATTAAGAAATAATTGCACACTTGTAAAAACAAAACTGTTAGTCACGCTCAAATTCTAAGAAATAATAGACAAAACATTAACGTCGAAGTACCTTTTCATTTATACGCTCTTCCACAGCTTCATTGAATATTTCATCCACATCTTTCTCAACTTTCCCCTTAAATATACCGTAGAACCTGTCTACAGCATCATCAACTGGTTGAAGTAAAATACTTTCTTTGACAAGCTTAACCTTAAGCTTTCTTGCATTAACCTTTTCCCTAATCTCTTTCGGCAAAATAATCCTTCCCCTCTCATCTAATGTAACGATTTTCTCATTCATATATACCCATCTGCTTACCCACATATATAAGATTCACATATATAAATAGACAAGGTAAACAACTAGTTTAACTTAAGCGTGTACAACAATTTCTCTCAAAACGTAAGAACGTGTTAAACAAGACACTATACTTTGCTTACTGTGAGAAAGTTTATGTTTAGCTCTCCTAAGCACTTGTTCTATCACATTCCTTAACCCAAATGTGGCATGATCTTGTCTTGCACATAGTCTTGATATGCCATCGTGTAATCTTTAAGTAACGCCTTGATTTCAACATTTTTAACGCCATTTGATATGAGCATCACATAACCCAGTCTGAACGTTCTTAACAGACTACAAACAATACGTTTTAGTCTCATAAAAAACGAGAGCAAGTTGCCAACTTTCTCTGGCAGAGTACTCTTAATAATAGTATGTAGCCAAAGCCTTAACAATATCCCAAAACTTAGGAGAAAAACTTACTTGGGAGAACACTAATCATTTATGTTCCCAAGCGACATTTCTCTATTCATACATTGTCAATAGCTCAAAAATTCTTGGAATAATAAGAGAGTGTACTATCACGAGCAAATTTTACATCATGACATAAACTCAACAACATACGAAAAAAGTTATATTATTTAACTGATTAGTTAGACAGAGAGAAAGTATATAGAAATTAACGTGAGATAGTTACGAAAGGTGAAGTGATGATAGAGAAAATTATTAAATTAGAGCTCAAATCAACTTTCTCTCTCCCACTTCTTATTCTTTTAATCTTTTTTGCAATAATTTCTACCCTTGCTGGAATTTTTACTTCAACTATAATGCCACCATATTATAAACCCCCTAGATCTGCTATATTGTTTTTAGCCTCTGTATTCTCTTCCATTATGATATGATTCACATTATTCTCTCGAAGTGCATTAATAACAAAATCAGATTTAGACTTCCTTTTTCAAGTTCCTCTCGATGATAAGGAATTCTTTATTGCAATTGCAACTTCTGAGTCTATTATCATCTACTTTTATTTGCTATCCTTACTAGTATTTGTTTCCATATTCCTTCATATTGCTGGATTAATACTTGTATTCCTTTTTGTTCTTAATTTAACATTTTTAAGAAATTTGTTTTATTTAATGACTTTTTGGAAAAGACTAGTGATTTCCACGGCGTTAGTGTTGTGGTTTTTCTCAGCTTATTTCAATTTCCCATACTCACCGCTCTCTCACGGTATTTGCTTTTACTTTATCTTTACAATATTTTTAGGAATCTTCTCGTACAAGTCCTTTTCCTTAACGTCGGTAGTTGAAAAAACATTAGAACAGAGCGTCATAAAGGGAGGGAGAGTACAGAAAGTAATAGACTTCTCGTCTCCCTCTCCTTTTATTGCAATGTTAAAGAAAAACATCAACCTTATAGAGTTAGGTGGAAGAGCTAGTACATTTATGGGTGGGCAATATATGGTAGCTAGGGTTAAAGTATATTATGTAACTTTAGGAATGCTAGCCATGTCAGTATTATATTACCTTCTTCTTTTCACCTCAATCTTTTCCTTAATTTTCATTCTTACCGAATTTTTCTTAGTGTTTTCAATAGCTCAAGCATCATTTATAAATGAACCACTCTGGATTAATCTCTCTATAATGAGTCCTTTAGAATTTGTAAGGAGGTACTTTGCAAGTAAAATTTTCTCCCTTTATTTAGCCTTTTTACCTTTACCAATAGTAGCCTTAATTGCAAGGCATTATAATGAAGCATTTGCATTCTTAGAAATTCCTCCGAGTTTTGTGATAATGACTTCTCTTTTAGCTAGATTTTATCCAGTTCCTCAACAATATATGCAACAAGAGAGACTAACATTGACAAGGTTAGCATATTCTTATGCCATCATAGGGGTAGGGATATTAACCAGCTTCTTAGCTTATTTTTATCCACTTTATACCCTTTTAGGAATAGTCTTAACAAGTGTGTACTTTCTATATTCAGAGAACTACTGGAAGAAAGCTTTTGAAGAGATATTACGATCTACATGATTTCTAGCCTTATAATGAGTTTCAGCAAACTAAGGGTATGAATTACTCTCCTAAAGTTTAAATCTTAAGTTTCAGTTCTTCATGATCTGATTCGTTGCAAGGAACTTTAGTACGTTTCACGACTCATTGTTGAGCTAGAGCTTGAAATCACAAAACTTAATACTCTTGAAGTTAAACTATGGCTGTGGAAAGAAATCTAGATGATAGTTACATTTATGCCAGGTTAGTTGAGGCATTAGATGATTCATTATTAGCTATTGAGCTCTTTGAAAGAGGTTTTACAAGAAACTCAACTAGAAAAGTATTTACTGCTGTTAAAGCTTTACTTTCAGCATTAGTAGTAAAGTACGGTGATAAGCTAGTCCAATTAGCTAAGGATGAGAAAGAGAAAGAATGGGTAAAGAAAAGAGCACACACAGTACCTACACGCTCAATGAAGACTCTGGAGATGTACTTTGAAAAAGTCGTAATTACTGTAGACTTAATCGTAGAGTTAGCATTAGATTTACGTGGATATCAGCTTAATGGCTTTGACTGCGATTTCTCCAGATATAGGACAATAGAAGAAGTAAAGAATGACATGATTGAGGTTATTTCTGAAATCCCAGAATTAATAAATAAGTATTTCGAAATAAAAGATAGTATGATAATAGCTTTAGAAGAAAAGGTAAAAAGTGAGCTAAAGAAGTTTGAAGATCTAAGCAAATAAACAATTTAAAGTGTAAAATAAAACTTGTCAAAACTTCTTGTTGCTAAGAAAATTTTAACACACAACTAGTATTTAATTAACAAAGTGTCGTTTTAATATAAACTTGATCTATTCACTTCCTAACCTAAATAGCTTCAAAACTTTGCTAACTTTCTATACAATTTCTTAGGCTTTGTAAGTTTACGAATAGAAAAAGATTGACGACTTCTTTCAACCATCTCCCTAATATTAAAAATTTATTCTTACCGGAGTAATAATAATCATGAAATTCCATTTTGAATACTTAGGACCCATAAAGAATGCTGATATTGAATTAGGCGACTTAACCTTTATCTTAGGTTACCCGTCAACTGGAAAATCTTACATTTTAAAAGCAATCTATCACTCTCTTCTTCTTTTAGACAACAAATTCCAAGAAATAGTTAAAGAGAAAATTACTTCATCATTACAAACTGACATAGATAATCTAATAATTGCAATAAAAACAATGGAAATCTTAGCCCCTAATGTTTTATATTTACCAGAAACATGACAACAAACTATTTCTAAAGCTTTACCAAACCTTAAGCTCGAGAATGTCGAAAAAAAGCAACGAATCAATTACTTATGTTTATAGTCAATATGTAGACATACAAAATATCACCGAGAAAATCAAAAAAGCCATTATGGATTCGATAACTGAGGAGCTACGTAAATTAGCATACATAGATGACAATTACAAAGTTGAATTAAATGGCAATCCAATTTCATCACTGATAAAAATTAATGTTGAATTGACTGAAAAAGAGGTTGAAATTTATTCTTCACAAAACGTTAAAATAGTTGCTAAACTCAAAGAAAATAAATTATATTCATACTTCATGATTAAGATAAGAAAAATAGAAACGATTGAAGACGTCTTAAATAAAGAACTTTTAAACTTAGTAGCCAAAGACGAGAAATTACTAATGTCAATCTTAAATAGAATAGAGGTTAAACCGGCTTTAGCTAATTTCATTGACGTGAATAAAGTACTCAGTGACGTTTACCTAGTTTTTTCAACGCAAAGCGAGATAGCATCGGTTCTTTTTGTCCCTTATGGAAGACAAGTTCTGCAATCAGAACCTAACTATTTCCTTTACAAAGCGTTTAAGGAATACTATTACGAGGGAGTTAGAAATGCCTCAGATAAATACGTGACTAGCATAGTCAGATCATTAACGGAACTCGACGTAGGTTTAAACGAGAAAGAAGTCTATTTCAGACTTGATGGAGAAGTACTAAATGTTGCTCAAGTTTCAGCAATAGTTTCTGAAATATCAAGCTTACTCATGCCACTTCAAACCCTAAGCAAACCAGCATTAGTTTTAGTGGAAGAGCCAGAATCTCAATTACATCCCGCATATCAGGTAGCACTTGCACTAGTTCTCCTTAGTCTAACAGATGAGTATAAGTTTGTAATAACCACACATTCTGACATAATACCTTTAATAATAGGTGAAGTAATAAGGGCTAAACCGAGTAAAGAACAAATAGAAGAACTGCTAAGCTCTGTGGGAGTGAGTTTACCAGCTGATGTAATTGAGAAAGTTGAAGAAGTTATTAAAAATGCTAAAGTAAAGGTATACTATGTTAAAGATGGAAGTGTAAACGAAGCAGATGTTAATGAAATGTATAGGGCTATACCCGGAATAACTGAGGAAGTTATGAACAAAATATTAGAATGGGAGTTAAAACTACCGTGAGTGAACAATATATTACGTGTAAAGATGTCCGGATCATGTTATGTGACTCAAAGGAGATGGAGTGTTGTGCTAAGATAAGGAAAAGTGCATTTATAGCGAAAAAATAACTAAGCAGGCAGTAAGAGCTAATCCTTGTTTTATGTAGTTAAAGAGAGGTAGAATAATGACCAAAATGAAAAGTAGGTAAGATACAAATTGAGAAATAACCATAATTATTCTTTTAACCATGCTATTAAAAAATAACTAATAACTCCTCTCATAATGGTAATACCGGATTTGTATAGAGAAATAGTATTTAATTCTTTTATTTAAAGATAAATATGTTTATGCTTTTACGTTATTGGGAAAGAAAACCCGAATCATTAATTGAAAAATACATTGATTATACTTCTGACGTCGTTCTTGATCCCTTTGGTGGTTCTGGCTTAATAGTTCGTTATGTGGCAGAAAGAGGAAAAGAAGGCATTTATGTAGACATTAATCCTTATGCGTACCTTGTAGCATTTGTAAATACTCAACCTATTGATAAATCAGAATTCAAAGAGAAAGCCTATGAGGTTTTAGAAATAGCAAGAAAAATGAGGACTAGAAAGAGGGTCTTATCAAATGACTACCTTTATTACAAGGATGGAAAATCATTCTTAAAGAAAGAAAAAGTAGAGAGGGTAAGTGAACTATTCACCTTAGATAGTTTTAGAAAACTTTACACAATACTGAAGGCAATAGATAAAGTAGTTGATAGTGGAATACAATTCCCAACAGCAATAGCACTGTACGGAGCTTTTTGTGCGACATTATTCCCCTCTTCAAAGATGAAAAGAAAAAATGCTGGAAGCTGGGGAGTCCCATCATACTGGGTACCAGAAAAGCATGAAGAACAAGACCCTTACCAAGTTTTTGAAAGACAAATAGAAAACTTCTCTAGGAAATTCATAACAAAGCAACTTAATGTAAAACTATTCCTTGGCAATGCATTAACCTTCAAATATGGTAAATACAGATCAGCAACACTTTTCACAGACCCACCATTCTTTGACGAAATACAATACATGGAATTATCATTCTTTTACTGGGCTTGGCTAAAAGAAAGCAAATTCCCACTGCTTCTAAAAAAATACATAGGAAAAAGAGTAACCTTTAGTTTCTCAGAAGAAATAGTATACAATCCAGTAAGGAATGATAAGATTTCGTATGAGCAAAAACTTGAGTTATTTCTAAAGAAAACAAAAAAGATGAAAGAGAAAATATTAATTTTTCACGAAGAGAATGAAAAGGTTAGAAATAGAATTATAGAAAAGATTAATAACATATGGGGAAGAATTGAAATCGAAACTGAAGTAGTGCATAATCATAGAAAAATAGGAAAAAGAGGCGGAAATGAGTACATTATTGTTATATCCTCTTAACCTTTGATCTGAAAAATACTATTTAAATTACATAGAGAAAAAAATATAATACACATATCCGAAAGTAAAAATAATATGAGTCAGAATTTTACGCTTGATTCTTTGAGTCCTGATCCTAAAAGTAGTAACATTGATACCTTTATTGAAATTTATCATGAAATTTTGAAGCACGAAATTTGTTTAATGAGATTAGGTACACCTTGTGTATATAATAAAGGATTTTATGTTTCAGCTTCCAAGTCTAGTGTTAATTATAATGTGGATAGAAAACTTACGATTATTGACATCTTATATTTAGTATTAAGCACCCTTAAGAGAATGAATATCAATTATCGTTTTACATCTAACGATTTTAGATCATTCTTTAACAAGTTAATTAGAAGCAGACTTTTGATTGATCTTCCATGCGATCCTACGGATATGAACAGTGTTAAGAAAGCAATTAATAATAGTTCCGTTCATAATGAAGAGAAAGAAGGAGACCTACGTGCATATCTCTATACCTATATGAATGAATTAAAAGGAAGAGATGACTATAATGAAATTCGAAAATTTCTTGAAGAAGAAATTAAAAACAATAACAGCTTATGCTATAAATCTGCCTTTGGTGAATTGATTAGACTTACACGTTATGAAACATCCTTACCTTACTCTAAAAAGACAATGACACAAGAAATGCCATATAAAGTTTTAGAATCCTATATTTTGCCTTTCATTGAAGACTACTTCTTGGACAGAGATATGAAATACATGGAGGAGTTATGCAAGCATTTAGAACAGAAGTTTAGTGACCTTAAGGAGATATTTTGTGAATCTCTTCGTAAGAACCAGATAACAGCACTTAATCCTTACCAAGAAAAAATGATAATGGATCTCTTACAAAATATTGATAAACCAAAGATTGCCTTAATTTCAGCTCCTACGGGTGCTGGTAAAACCTTGATTTTCATGAGCTATATTATATTGAAGTTACTTAAAGAAGGAGGAGTTGGAGTTATAATTTATCCAACTAAGGCGCTAGCTAGACAACAATTAGAGGATATGTTAAACTTGATATACTGGGTAAATTCACAGTTATCTAGCGGAAAGAAAATTTGCGTAAAGATAATGGATGGGGATAGTCCTCTTAGTAAAAATGAAGTAAATGGGGATAGCCCTTTTCGAGGTGGTATAAAAATAAATGGAGGAGAATTACGATATACACAAAATAAAGATGTAGAATTAATTTCTAAGAATAGGCTCGAAATTTTAGATTGGGTTAGTGAAATTCGCTCCGATCCCATTAACACTCCATGTATCATTATAACAAACCATTCAATGCTTTCTTATCATTTAAGCAAAAATCCAAATTGGATTAACACTTTACTAGATAATCTTAAACTAATTGTTATTGATGAAGCACATGTATTTCTTACTGATATTTCGAAAATAAACAATTTACATTTCCTTTTGGCTAGGTTGTTATTATTATCATTTTGGAATAAATACGGGAACAATTACCAGAACCTATATGAAGATTTAAAGAAATTTATTAACTATAGGAAAATTGATATAATTTTGTCTAGTGCAACAATAGGTGATAGAGTTTTAGTTCCTAATAACGTTTCTTTATCATACGTAGGTGGAATAAACGTTTCGGGTTTATCCAAACGAGCACAACCTGATCTAACTCCGTTGCTTAGATGGATTCAAGATCTATACTATACTATTGCAAATATTGGTGTTATATATGAAGATTACTACAATTTTGTAGACAAGAATTCAAAGAAAAGACTTATAATAACAACAGTAAATTTCCCAGCTCCAGGAGGGGGCTCACAAACTCCATTAATAGAGGCTTTGGCTACTACGCTTATATGGATTGAGGGACTTAGCTTAGGAGTCAAAAATGCATACAATCTAAATAACTTTTACCTTCACAATATTACGTTTATAGATAATATTCCGACTCAAGGAGAAATCTTTAGAAGATTCGTAGAAAATGGTATTCGTAAGGAACATTTTCATGCAGATAAATTGCTTGTAAGTCCACTAATAACTTCATGGCAAAAAAGAATTGGTTCTGAAATAATTAAAGATCTATTAAATCAAATACCGAACGGTTATTCTCTACTTCAAGATACGTATCTCGCTCAGTATTCTCATATACAGTTATTTTATCCCTTATCAGAAATAAACAAATATATTATAGCTTTTAACAATAATAGTTCTAATGCGTTAAACATTGTTAAAGATGTGTTAGTATTTGCAAACAATGTTATAAATTCAAATAGCATATATTACGTATTGCTTCATAATGCAAAATTAGATCCTCAAACAAGGAATAAAATAGAAAACATAATAAGAAATAATAGTGATAAATGGAGATTAATTCTTTCAACCTCTACTCTTGAATTAGGACTTAATATTCCTGGCGTTTCGTTAGTTTATCAGTATGGAGCTCCTACATCAAGCGAAAGTTATATACAGAGAATAGGCAGAGCCGGAAGAACTAATAGCACATTGAGAATAGCTTTTGGAAGTCTATTTATGAGAAATGTTGGTATAGATATTTCCTTTATAGATGAAGAATTTGCTTTCAGATACTTATTTAACGTGTATCAGCAACGTATTCCTAAGGATATAGACGAAAATACAATTAAAAGATACTGCGCATTGATATACATCGATTTTAACAATCGTAAGATAAATCAACAAGCAATTAAAAACTTCCTTTCAAACGTTATTTTATTATATACATCAGAGAAGACCCCTAATCCATCAAGAAATATAATAGATGAAGTCATAAATCTCGTAAAAGCTAGAGATCACATAGAACAAATTATTCAGAAATATACTAATACTTACAATGGTATACAAGAGGTTTATGACGTAATTTATAATGTGGAACCAATGTTATTTTATGTGGAAAATATTTTAAAAAACATGAATGTAAATTATCTGAAGCTACTCTTAAATGGAAATCAATCAAATTCTTCTTGTTCTTCCATTAATATAAATAATTTAGTAAATGCACCTCAAATTATTAACAGTTTTATTTTCGATATCGATTCAATTACAAACTATCCTACACGCTCAGGTTCAATTTCGCTTTCTATTCTTCTGAGCGCAAAAATTCCTTCTTATATTATTGATTTAGAAAAAATCAGATTTGATATTAATAATGTAATAAAATGTGTAAGAAATGTAGCAGGAAACAATCAGACCTCACTTTATATACATCTGAAGAATATTATAAAGAATAATTCACCAACTTCAGTTATATATATTGATAACTATATTAGCGATATTATTAGTCAGCTAATGAGATTGTATGCCATTCGTCTACCTAAACTAAAACAAAGTTCGAAAGTATATAGAATACTTCTATCATCAGCAATAGATTTAGTTACTGGAAACGTTATACCTAATCCTACATTAGCAGAGATACAAGCAATAGAATATGTATGTGACGATATTAATAGTGTCAAGAAATCTAGTAGAAAAAAACAGTCAAATATAATTAAACTTAAGTGCGGGAACATAAATCGTAAGTCAAGAGATGATGTGATCAAATACATACCATTTAGACATGAGGAGTGAGAGAAATGGATATCTCTTTTCCATTTTACCAGTACAATATGGCTTACCTTGGAACCCTGAGTATTAAAAATGACAACTCAAAAAAAGTTTCTACATTAGTGATAAAAATTATAAAAGAAATAATTATAAATAAATTATTACCTATTGATCCAAATGGTTTATATGCGACTAAAATAAATTTAGATAATATCATTAAGATTTTTAAAAAATTGATAACTGACAACGATAAATATCCCATTTTACTTGTATACAATAGTGATTATGGAAGAGAGAAACCTAAGTCAAATAGCATTAAAATATTCTTTTTAGCTGGAATTTCATTGAAAGAAAACGATCTAAATGACAAGGATAAAATATATTATGTTTTAGGTTATAGTAGGTGGAGAGGCAATAATGGGAATAAAGCCACTAAGTGTTCTAATACTGGTAATTGCAAGTTATATTTCGTTTTAGTTCTGAGCAAGGATATTTTAGACAGTTTGCCTAAAGAACATAAAATAAATATAAGAATTGAAAAATATGAAAAAAATAAAAAAGGACAGTTTATCTTAGAAGCTGAAGATATAAGAATTTTCGCTACCAAATATAGAGATGCAAAAGTGCATTTAAGGTCATTTATTATAGATAAGGAAGCGAATTCGAGTTCTCAAACACAAATTTTTTCATTAAATGACACAAATTTACAAATCTATTATCTTGGCGCTCAAATATCAATAAAGGGACAAGGTTATCGTATACAGAATGGTAGAAAGGAAAAAGAGAAATACATATATTTTATGCTACCTCTTATAGTTGCTTACTCCGTTAAATTTCCTCAAGTTTCATCTAGCAACAATTCAGCTAATATTGGACTGCCAAAGGACTATGTGTTTGAAAGTGGAAAATTAAAAATGACTATAAATAATTACAATTGGAATAAAGTAGTTGAGTTAGTAGATTGGCTATGGAATCATCATAGGGCTTCAATATTCAAGCTATTTCTTAGTAAAGACATAAATGATAGTATCTATAAATATCTAAGTGCTCTTAAAAACTCAAATAGTGCTTATGGCACTTTCAGTAATATTGAATTTAGGAGTACACTTGAATTTTACAATTACTATCTCATATATTACTCTCTAACTCTTACTCAAGCATTAAATTTGTATAACAAATTCAACAAGTCTCATAGCAAATTGGAAGATCTAATACTTGATGTATTCGATGAATCGAAATCACTTAGTTTAAATTATGATCAAGTTTTAACTTTGAAGAAAATTATTGGCTTTTACGCATTGATGTATGGATTACATGGAATATCCCATTTGTTAATGAAAGCACTTACTAAAATTACTGGCATTAAGCATTTCGGAGAACTTATAAATATTAGAGTATCAGCTGATCAACAAAATCCTTCACTGCTAAATTATCTTACAGTAGTAGAATTTTCGAATGATGTTACATTACAAAAGAAAAAAATATTCTATGAAAATACTTTTCAAATCGAAAGTGAGGACTCCGGAGAAAATTTTAATTTGGAGATAAATGTATTTTCTAAGGAAAAGTACTCATATAATTTATTAAATAATATATATAATAACACTAATTTTATTGATGAACTTAAAAAGAGTATAAACGATATCTTATTTAAGCAGACAAATACTGTGTTAGACAGATGTAATTATAATTGGACTCTTGAAAAGCAAAGGCTAGAATATGCCAGACAAAAATTTATACAAAGAAATAATGCTCTTAACCAGGCTGATAATGAAGTTAAAAATTACATTAATACTCACTATAAACCTTCTAGGACAATATTTAGATTTATATATGCTAATAAACTTGTTTATGATATATCTAAGAAATTAAACATAGGAAAGAACGACCTTTACACTTATTCACAATATATTTGGCCCTATTACTTAGATCAGTGTGTTGATGGATGTTATAATTGCGTTTATATTGAAGGAGAATTAGGTAATAACTATTGTGATATGAATCCACTTTCACAAGAACTAAAAACTAGTAAATGGTCTGCGGTTTATATACTAAAAGATCTGGGCTTAATTAACGTTGATATAGATAATATAAGTAATGACTAAATGCAACTTAACATTGGAATATTTAAATGAACCGTTTATGCGGAAAGTTTTGAATTAAAAGGACAGTTTAAATTTTTACAAAAGTCACAATGTTTTCCAATAATATACGAGTCAATGTTACTATAATTCTTAAATGCTCTTACAATATTTGATATTTCAGCCGTTATTTTGGCCTCTTTTAGATCTACAATATAATAAAAGTACTTTTTAGGCAGACTTAGTTTATATTTTCCCACATTAAACGATTCATATCCTAGCTCATTATTATCCTTATTGTAAACTAAAATTGCTCCAACAACATTTTTTCCAATTTTTGATAAAAGAACGTAGTAAATACCTAATTGCAATTTATCATTTGGTTTTGCGTTGCCAATAAATGATGATTTCATTTCGAAGATAATTACATCGTTATTTTTCTCACAATATAGATCTATTCTTCCACTTACTAATATTCCGTCATCTAATTTACTTCCTACG
The DNA here is from genome assembly GCF_041154675.1 of Sulfurisphaera javensis. NCBI lineage: Archaea > Thermoproteati > Thermoproteota > Thermoprotei > Sulfolobales > Sulfolobaceae > Sulfurisphaera > Sulfurisphaera javensis. The sequence continues at coordinate 873,999 of NZ_AP031322.1, read as the reverse complement.
ACTTTTTCTTTGTTACAATTGAAACCTATGTTTTTCATAGCTATTTCTATATCTTGAACAATTCTATCATGCTTTTCTTTGAAACTATTTAACAAGTCCTCATCTCCAATAAAATGAGTACAAGAACCTAAATTTACACTAGCTAATTGCTTTACACTTATCCTATTCTTTTTAAGCATTACAAGTATTATTAAGCAACTGATATTATATATATTATTCCGCGAGTCTAACCATTAGTATTCTGTTTTTTCACAATTTCGGCCCAGCATTCATAATATTCATATCTAGGGATTGCTGATGACGCTTTTTCGCACATTTTAAGTGCCTCTTCATACATTCCTTTTTGAATATATGCTTTAGCATAATAGTAGTAGTAAGCATCATTAGGACTTTCCTTCATTATTTCGTTAAGAACAGCTATAGCCTCATCTGGCTTATTCTCATTCAATTTCCTCTCTACTTCTTTAATTTTCTCACTTTTTTGTCTCATGGCATGATAAAATACATCAGCAGTAGTTATCTGCAAAGATCTTATGGATAGAACTATCTCACTATTTGCCAAATAAATTAAACTATCTATAAACTTTCCAAACATATCGATATATTTGATTAATTCTGAACCTTTTTTCTTACCATCACTTGAAATTGAAATACTTTTAATAGAAAAGTTGTTAATTATATATTCAATAATTTGGCATTTTATTTTTTCAACTTTAAGGAGATATATATATAGTTCATCTAGGCTTTTTCTCATCTGTGAATAAGCATTTTGTAAATTATATATTTCATTAATGTTATTTTCAATAAAATTACAATTTACTTTTAAATCAAATTTATTACTTAATTCACAATAGCTTTCCTTTAACTGCTTGAGGTTCCTTATTATGTTTTCGAATCTTTCCCTCATTTTATCTTTTGCTTCATCGTAAATATTATCTAATTTACCTATATTAAATAATTCATAATCACATTCTTTTATCGAATTTAAAATCTTATCAATTTTCATAAATACATCTTTTAAAGGATAATAATCAGAAGCTAACATTAGATATAAAGTAGTAAGCTCATCAAGCCGAGCTAGCGCACGTTTCCGTTCAGCTAAAAAATTTTCTATGTTTCTATTTTCATCAATATTCTTTATCTGCAAACATCTTAAACTAATTTCGGCTTTTCCCTTTAGTTTAAGTTTTTGATTAATAGACTTAATATACTTGCTAATATATACATTTTCTCTGATGAAACCATCTAAATTGTGTGCTACACGACGAAATACACTTATGTTCGAGTAATTTAACTCTGCTGCTAATATTTCCATTATTTCTGATTTAGATATCAATTCCTTATAGCGAAAAATATTGTTAATAAAATTTTGAACATAGTTAATATCATCTACATCAGTAATTTTAACTCCAGTAAGTATATGTTTAACATGGTCAATTATTGAAGAATCAAGCTTATCAAGGTATTCTGAGAAGCTTTTCAAATTACACAATATTTTAGAATCGTATCCCCTACCTCTAAGATTATAAAGAAATTTTTTTATATCTACATCCATGCCAAGGCGACTTAACACTGCTCTATAACTGGATATAACATTCTTATGAAAACTTACTTCATCACTCATTCTTAAATGTATTATAGTAAAAAGGAGTAATTTGTTTTTCGCTAAGTAATATTTCACTTTTTATTATTTTTATTTGAACTAGATTTAATTACCACTTAGCCATAGTTTACATGCATAGAAAATTTTACTCACATAGAATTATAACAAGAAGAAGTAAAGGAGTACTGGAAAAAGAGTATAAATATAACAGCATGTCTATATTCTATTTTTAGAAGAAATCCATTTAAGTAGATTATTTATCTTAGCTAGAAAGAAATTTTAATGCTAAGAACAACTAGTTTAAGAAATCTTAAAATTTTTCTTAGCATTCTCCTTAAAGCACATATTTAATCTAGATATGAGTTATTGGGCTCAATGCCTAAATTATTTAGGAATGCATAAGTTCGGGGTTATTTCTTTGTTAGTACAAAGAGGTCTTACACGAATTTCATCTTTTACTTCTTTTCTAGCATCGAGATTATCTTTTTTGCTAACTCATCTTCAATCTTTTGAGGCCAAGGCAATGGCCTAAAACCTAAACTTTTTAACTCCTCATAAGTTACGTAATGCCACTTTGAAGGATCATCATATTCTATTATTGACTTAGGCATCTTTTCTACCTTAATAGCAATCCAATATTTCCATTCACCTTCTGGCCAGTACTTCTCCTTAAGTTCGCCCACACTTAATATCTCGCCATAGAACACAATACCACTTTCAATACCCTCGCCAGTAAGATAAAATAATACTTTTACTCCCTTTTCCAAAGAAGAGATCCGTCTGTTAGTACCCCAAATAAATGTTCCCTCGGGGAATTTTTTAATTAACTGAGTTTCCCTCTTCTTCATATCTTTCAGGGAATAAAGGAAATTTCCAAGCTTCCCTTTTAATACAATATACATATTAATAGTTTATGAAAAGGGATAATTATATTTTCCGAGAATGTAGAAACGTCAAATGCAAAAGAAGAACAGTAATTATTAAAAATCAGTTATTATTTGAAAATCTAGTTAAGTTATTACCGCCCGTGAAAATTTCTTAGAAAGAGAATAGGGACATAGAAGAAAATTAGGTATAAAACTAAAAATTCCTGCTCTTTTAGAGGAATTTACTCCGTAAACATTTAGTAAGAGAGAACTCCTCAGTAATTAACCTTTTCAATTTTTTATCAAGTTTTCTTAGTTCTTACGTTATCAATAAGATTATACTACTTAACATCAAAAGAAGAACTAGAGATGCTAAAATTTTTTATAAATTAAGTTAGGTTAGAGGCAATTTAGAAATGAAGTCTAAATTCTAAGTATTACAAGGCCAGAAAAAATAATGGCTTAAACATGGTTGTTCATGTAGTTTCTTTATCCGATTTCAAGAAAAATTATTATAATCAAGTAATTTTTTAGATATCGAGAAATAAGTATTGAGGAGCAAAAATAAAATATTGATAATTTCTTTTTAATTATTAGTTTTCTACCCTTCGTAAAATTAAAACAAAGATTAATGTAATGGTTCAATGCACTCTCCTTATCATATATCCATATACTTTATAATAAAGAAATTGTTAAACATATGCATTAATAGATTACATTAATGTAATATTTGTGACACAAGATCTTCATACAGAGGTTAATAAAAATAAAATAAATCATGACGAAAATTAAAATTTCGGCTAAGTTAAAGAAATATAATTACACATGGTTAATGACTCTATGAATATGTATTAAACTTGAATATCCCTAACTTTATCACTCTGTAAGATTGATTTGTTCGTTATAAAATTTTTATATTAGTGTTCAATAAATGTACTGTGCCAGACCTTTCCTCTAGCAGGAGACTTATTGAAAGTGATGAATTTATTGAAATTGTCCCAGAAATTGATAAAAGAGCTAAAGAGGAAAAAGGTTATAGAAAACGACCAAAATATTGGGAGATAATTTATTGGAAAACAAGAAAACCATTAATAGCATCAAGAGCATTTGTGGCAGCATCACTACTACCAGAAAATTATAATATAAATAAATTTAGACAAAAGATAAAATTACTAGATAATGTAAAATCACCCCATAGTATAAATCCTACACCGTTTGACGAATTCAAAGAAAAGACAGTCCTAGACCCATTTGCTGGTTTTGGTTCAATACCACTTGAAGCATTAAGATTAGGAGTTGGAAAAGTAATCTCGTCTGATTTGTTACCGATAGCAACGTTCTTCGAAAAAGCGGTACTTGAATACCCTAAAAAATACGGAAGCAAATTACTAAACGATGTTAAAAAGTATGGTGACGAGTTACTAAAAAGAATAGAACCTTACGTAAAAGAACTTTACAATGATTATGACGGGTTCATAGGAACTTGGGAGATCAAATGCCCTGGAACAAACTACTATTCACCAATGCTAAGCCAGTTCTGGCTCATGAAAATGAAAGGAAACTCATCAGATGATAAAGAAGAAGGAAAGAGTGATGAAGAGGAGAGAAAAGAAAAAACAACTTCCGGCACTTTCAAAAGACTTGTTTACATGGATTATAAGGTTGAAGGAAATAAAGTAAAAATCATACCAAGAGACTTAAACAAGGAGTTAGGTAAAAACTCAATAAAAGCAACGGTCAAGGGAAATAAAATAATCGTTGAAGGAAAAACATATGAAGTACCAGAACGGAATATTAAAGCTCAAAGCAATTATGCTCGCTGCTTACAAAGTGGAAACACAATACCCAAAGGAAAAGGAGAAGAATGGTATGTTAAAAAAGCATTAAAAGAATGGAATAAAAACCTTGAAAGATTTTTGAACGGTGAGATAAGCCTTGAAGAGTTGAAAAACTCACCAGCAAGACCAAGCTTACTAGTAAAGTTTAAAGGCCAAGGAAAGAATTTAGACTTCTTCGAAATAACCGAAGACGATGAAGAAAGATTTTGGAAATTATTCGAGGAAATGAAAAAATTAAACGATTTACCAACTGAAAAAATCTCACCTGGTTTAGGAATATTTGGATCTGGCTTTACTAAATGGTTCAAAATTTACAATCCTAGACAACTTCTCATTTATGAAAAAATTATAGAAATAATTAAAGAAATAGAAAATAGTATTCCTGATAGAGAGTACGCAGAGACAATAATAACTTATTTAGTTATTGCGTTTCTAAATTATACAAGATATAATTCTTATTTTACTTCAATAGATTCCACAGAAAAGTTTATAAGAGAAACAAGTGCATTTACACGATTTGGAGTAACATGGAATTGGGCTGAAATATCACCCTTAGCAGATATTATTGGTAGTTTAAGGAGGAGCTTAGAGCATGTTTATGATGGTTTAGAGTATCTTATAAATGCATTAGGTAACACGAATAGCAAAATAGAAATAATTACATCTGATGTTACAAAACTTTCTTTAACAGAAAAAGTTGATGCTATTATAACAGATCCTCCATATTTCAACGACGTTCCTTACCCTGAGGTAAGTGATTATTACTATATTTGGTACACCAGAGTATTTGACCTATCTAGAATAACTCAATTTGAATCATTAGCTGATAAGGATTTAGGAGTAGATAGAGGTAGAAAAAAAGAATTCGGAAACGGAATAGGTACAATAGAGTATTTTAGAGAAAGGCTTGGTGAAGCATTCATTAAAATGAAGGATCTTGTCAAGGACGATGGTGTAATAGTCACCTTTTACAATCATACTTCACCAGAAGCATGGATAGCACTACTTTATGCCGGTTGGAAAAAAGCAAAACTGAGAATATCAGTAGTACACACCGTGACCACCGAAGATGAAACAAGATTAACTGCTAGAAATACAGTTAGATCATTAGATAAATCTATGGTTATTGTATGGAGGAAAGAGGCTAAAGGACAAAAACCAGTTAATGAAGTTAAAAATGAAGCATTAAACCATGCTGTAAGTTGGTTAAAGAACTACCTAACGACTAGAATGAAAGGGGCTAACAAGAAACCACTACTTGACTTAGACACATATTTTGCAAGCCTTGGAAAAGTACTTGAGAAATTCACGTCGTATGAGAAATTGATAGGAATAAGAGAAGGTTATGAGGGAGTAAAAGAACTAGTAGAAAAATACATATTCCCAACAACATCAGAAGCAATAGTCAAAACATTAGGAGAAATAACAACAACAAAAGCATTAACAAAAATCTCCTCACTATACGTACTTCTGAAAGTCCTATTACCACCAGTGAAAAACTCACAAAGAAAACTAGACACCACTACATTGACGATGCTAAATGTTACCGGTGACATAAATGAAAATGAACTCAAAAACTCTGGAATAATTATAATAAGTGATGAAAAGAAAGACAAAACTCTAACATTGAATGAACCTTATGGGAAAGATCTTTTGAATGCTATAGACTCTTGGAAGAACATGCCAGACATGGAGACAGCAATATTGAAGGAAAAATTCTCAAGCCCAATACAGACCTTGCATTACCTAGAGTATTTTGCTGTTCAAGATCCTACAAATATTAAGAAAAAGATTGAGGAAGTTAGGAGTAAATCACCATATGTTGATGAGGCATTAACAATAGCAAAAATATTTGTTAAAGTACTCCCGGATGGAGATATAGAAAAAGAAGCATGCAAAAAACTTATATGATATGAAGAAAAACAAGGATTAGACTTGTACTTCTCGAGGTGATTATATGACACTTTATGACTTGCAAATAAGAAATGATGTATGGGATAAAAAACTAGACGCAAACCTAGCACCAGAACTCTCAGACGTAGCATTAGGCAAAGCACACCCAATCTATAACGACCCAAACCAATTCTTCTCAGCAACATACTTCTCACCATCCATGGAAAGACTAATTGAAGAAGTTGCGGGCACACTAAGTCAAAACAAGGGAGATACAATTATAATAACTTCATTGTTCGGTGGTGGAAAAACACACTCCCTTATTGCTTTGTATCACGCTTTTAATTCACCAGATATAGCTAAGAAGTATGGTTTTAATATTCCTTCAGATGTTAAGGTAATTGTAATTGGTGGAAAAGATGCTAATACAGCACCATCACCAGACAATCCAATAAATGGAATAAAAACACTTTGGGGTTACATAGCACACAAAATAGGAAAATACGATATGATGAAAAAAAGAGACGAAGACATGATAACACCCACTAAGGATGAACTAGAGAAGTTATTCTTGGGCGAGAAAGTTCTTATCCTAGTTGACGAGATAGCTTGGTATTTAGAAAGGATATCAAAATCTGTTTACGGAACCTATTACAATCAATGTTTGCTCTTCTTTGAAGCATTAGCCGGAGTAACACAAAATGTACCCCTGGTATTAGTTATTACACTACCAGCAAACTTAACAAACCAAGGAATAAAAGGCGAAATTGGTTACGATGAAGCTGTAATAGAAGCTTTATGGAAAAGGGTTGAAAGAATAGGTAAACCTTCCCAATCACCAATATCGACTGAAATTGATTTGGCACAAATGCTTAAAAAGAGAATCTTTGGAGACGTAAAAATACCACTAAATCTATTACAAGAGTATAAGAAGAAGGCACAAGATTTCAAAGATCTTGTTGACGTTTCTATCATTGACGAACTGGATAAAACTTACCCATTCCACCCCTTATATATAAAAGTACTGCAAAGACTCTTAGAATTACATAACGGACTAGAAAAAACCAGAGACGCATTAAGAATAACTAGAATAACTGTGAGACAGTTATACAACCAAAAACCAACAAGAGATCTTGTTTTACCTTCAGATATTGACATAAAGGATTCTGAAATAGAAAATCTACTGTTAAGAAAGTATGAAGAATTCAAAAATGTTGTAACAGAAATAAAGAACAAGACAAAGGGTTTAGAAATCAACTACTTAATAGCTAACTATATATTCCTTTCCACATTTGTTTTTAGGTTAGGTCTAAAGCCAGATCCGTACAAAGCTAACTTACCGGATAATAAAGAGATTGTCACAAGTGTTTTTGACCTATCTTATCTCTTAAAACTAAACTTTACCCCTAGTGATGTAGTTAAGCAATTGAATGAGATAACTCAAGGGGTTTCAATGATTCCTTACTTGGTTTCTTATGAGGGTAAGTATTGGTTTACATTCCTAACTGATCCAAGGACTTTATGTATAAGTGAAGCAAGAAACATTAGTGATATTGAAGTTCTAACTAATTTTGAGAAATTCATAAGTGATTTGTCCTATAACAGGAGAGGAAATTATATAGTATTGAGTAATTCCTCACTTAGAATTGTTCCATCTATTGATAATTTAATTAGTGATGATGAACCAAAGTATGAAGCTGTAATTATTAGAGATCCTATATCAAAAGATGATCTTGAAGATAAACTGAAAATGTTTATTTTTAAGAAAGAACTAAAGACACCAAGAAATTATGCTAATACAATAGCCTTAGTTTACTCAACGGACTCTAATATAAGAAGTGAACTAACGAGCAGAATTAAGGAGTATTTGGGTTGTAGAAAAGTAGATGTAAACAATTACTATAGTGATGAAATTATGAGGAAAGTGGCTAGTAGCTTAATGAAGAATTATATAAACGAATTGGAAAAGCACATAAATGTAAATCTTATTTCTTACTTTAGTAATTTAGCATTCCCAGTAGATGTAAATCAAATAAGAATAGAACCTCTTGCTAGAGAAGACAAAACCATATTAGAACGAGCTGAAGAAACACTTAAGAGCGCAAATAAACTATTAGACAAAAGTGATCTGAACTTTGATTTATTGACATACTACCTTAACGAGGTATCTGTTGACATAACATCTCAGAGGTGGAAATTCAGTGATATTATGGAAAAGTTTTATTCTAATCCTAAATTACCATGGATAAGCAAAGATGCTTTGAAAGAGGCATTATTAGAAGGTTTAGAGAACTTAAAGATTGGAATTTGGAATGGAAAAGAAGTTTACTTTAAGAAATTACCTAACCAAGATTTCTCAGTGGGAATAATAAAAGATGATTCAATAATTTTACCACCTTTAGAAGCCGCTAAATTACAGATTGAGGAGCTTATAAAAAGAACAACCTATACGGAAGAAGGAGATACGGTAATCAAAAAATACTACGTGCTTAAGCTGGACAAAGAAGATTTAAATCTTGACAACTTAATAACTCAACCAGACTGGTTTTATAAATATCAAACGGCTACATTAGAGCTAAGAGAAGAAAAAGTAGAAAGAGGCGTTGATATTGAAATTTATCCTTTATCAATTTCTGAATATAAAGGAAAGACTGTAACAATCAATATCTCGTTAAAGAAAATAGGGTCTTTTGAAGGTAACGTGGAATTAACCATTATTAATAAAAATGGAAACATATTGTACTATAAATCAGATTTAAAACTTGATTCTCAAATTCAATTTAGTTATACAGTTAATGATAATGATGAGCTAACGTGTATAGTAAGATACAATGGAAAAGAGAAGACAAAAACAATCCCAGTCCTAGTAAAGATTACACCAGACATAATTGAAGTTCCTCCTGGAGATATCCCGAATAAAGGAAAGATTGAGAAAATTAATTACTTGATCACTTCTGAGCAAGATGTTGATGATCTTACAAGGGGATTAAGAAATATTATTGGTGAGAAGAAGATAAATGGAAATATAACATTGGATGGAAAGAATGTTGCAGTAACTATTAGTATTAAAGATATAGACATGGATACATTAAGCAAACTAGTGCATAATGAAATAACAATAATTGGTAGAACTAATGCGAAAATTAATGGGAACTTAGAAGTTAGCATAATTACAGATAAAATTTTAGATTCTAATGAGAAAGAAATAATTCGTCAATTAGTAAGTAAAGGGAAAGCTAAGGTAAGCATAAGGGTGATTAATGAATGAGTCAATTTTATGTTAGAGAAACTATTAGTGAAAAGAAGCCAAAATTACATTTTTATAGTCAAACTGGATCAAGTTATGTTAAAGTATTTTCAGCAAGATTAGGCCTTTCAGACCTTAAGTTGTTCCTAGAAAAAGTGAATTTCCCTCATAAGGTAACTAAAAAGAGCGTTTATACTGACGATGAAACGCTATTCAAGATGATGGTTGTTTATGTTGGTAGTTTGCAAAATGTTAGGAAAAAAGTGTTATACACTGTGTTAGTAAACGTTGTATCTTCATTTGATAATTTTACTCTTCACTTTTGGTATAGTGAATTTACTTCACGCTATATGAAAACTAATAGTATGGTTTCTACATATAGAGTTGGGAGAGCATTAAGGGACCTATATGTCAAAGGCTATTGATTTTTCTGCGTTTGTTTTGGACTTGCTGAAAGAATATCACCCACTATTTCGTTATACTTATTTAACAAACTACACTTTTGAACCATATATTCATCAAGCTGAAATTTTTTATAGGCTTTTAATTAGGCATCCTATAAGATTTCTAATAGCTGATGACGTTGGTTTAGGAAAGACTATTGAAGCAATGATGATAATGGATCAATTAATTAAAAAGAGAAATGCGAAAAAGATTCTCGTTATTTTACCAAGGAACATTATTTTTCAGTGGGTTGAAGAAAATTTAAATAAATTTAAGGCTGAGTGGAAGTTACCGATCTGGACATATAAGTATAGGAATAAAGATACTACTATTCTTGATCTTGATAAAGATGGAATATACGTTGTTAGTGTTGACACATTTAAGAAAAAGGAACACTTGGATAAGTTCTTGAATGTTAATTGGGATTTAGTTATAATTGATGAGATTCATAAAATAGGAATGCAGGGAAATAAGAGAACTCAAAGATTTGAGGCAGTAATGAAACTTGCATCTAAACCAAACTTACATCTTATTGGAATGTCTGCTACCCCTCATAAAGGGGATAGTAAAGATTATTTAGAAAGGCTCACCCTTATAGATCCATATTTTAGAGAAAAGGAAGATCTTGTTAGAGATACTGTAAAATCCACAATCCTTAGACGTACTAAGAAATCAGTAAATGAAATTTATGAGAATTCACCAATATTTCCAAAGGCTTACTTTTCAATGTTCATTCAAGATATTTCAGATGACGAGAAAAAATACTACAAGTTACTGGTTGATTTAGGTTTAAGTATTGTTAAAGAAGCTGCTGCAAAGCAGAATAAGGAAGCTAGGGGAATCCAATTATTAGGGTTCTTAATAGGTAGAAGAGCTTTATCTAGTCCTAAAGCTGGTTTAATTACTTTAGATCATATAATAGAAAAAAGATCGCCCGTTTTGAATGAAAAGGATGAGGAAGAAGATGAACTCGAAGATTATGCTGATGAAGAGACTGTAAGCGAAAATAAAGACGTTGACGATTTGATAAATAATTTCGTTAGTAAAAATTCCGATCTTTTAAGTAAATACAAGGAAAAGTTGAAGGAATTAGCTGAATTGGCTAAACTTGTTATTAATAATGATAGTAGAGTTAAGGCTGTGATATCTCTAGTGAAAGAACATTTAGAGAAAGGAGATAAAGTGATCATTTTTACTGATTATAAAGATACTGCCGAATATATTTTTGAAAAGCTTAAAAATGAATTAAGCCTTAAGGAGGATAAGGATATTAGAGTCTTACACAGTGAAAACATAAATACAGTTGGGATAGAGAACATTAAGGAATGGTTAAGAAAAGAGGGAAAAGTACTTATATCAACTGATGTTGCTTCTGAAGGACTTAATTTACAAGATGCAAATGTGTTAATTCATTATGAATTGCCTTTAAGTATTGTAAAGTTTGAGCAAAGGAATGGAAGAGTTTATAGGTTAAAGCAAAGGAAACCGGTTTACATTTATTACATAGCTTTGAAAACTCCATTAGAAGAGAATTTAGTTGAAAAGTATTTTTCAAAGCTTCTCAGTATAGCTTATTCTACTCAATCAGATGTAAATACTACTGATTCAGTTATAATAAGTAACACAGAGAAAAAGATTGTTTACGATCTCTCGTCCGAAAATGAAGATGTTATGTTAAATGTTGGTTATTATGATCAAGATAAGAATGAAAAAGTGACTTCTCAAGATATATTCTTTTCTGCATTGAAACAAGCGGGAGGTGAAGGAACACCTTTAGATGAAGTAGTTAGAAGCATAATTGATAGAGTATCTAAATTCAAAAAGGCAATTAATACTTACGGTCTTAAAGTTTCTAAGAATATGGAACTTGATATAAAAAACTACATAAGAAGTCTTGCCGGATTTGAGAATAGACAAGATATGTCAAATTCTTTAACAAACTTATTATCCTCTATCGTAGAAGCATATGGAGGAAAAGTATCAGAGAGTAACGGGAAAATTATAATTCAAGGGGAAAAATTACCACCACAAGAAGTTGACGCTGGTTTAATAGGAAATATACTTAGGAGTATAAGAAATCTCACATATGGTAGTAAAAAAGTCCAATTTATAATATCTGATGCAATTGATTATTCACTATACGTGCTTATTGCTGATGTAAAATTAGGGAATGAAACTGTATTGAGTATTCCTTTGTTTATTAAAAATGACGGTAAAATTATCTCAGTATCGCAAGTTTTAGGAGAAATTCTTCCAAAGGTAATTAAAGGAACAAGTACTGAATGTAATATTGAAATAGTAAATAAAGAAAGTTATGAAAGTAAAGTTAGGGCAGACTTATTTGAAAAATTAAGATCTCTTTCTTATCCTTACATAAATTATAGAAAGAAAAGAGGAAAAGATAATTGGTTACCACAAACAGTTGACGATTACAAGATTGAACTTGAAGGGCCTATAGGTGGAATAATTGGAGTTAAAGGAATTAACTCTGTTGACAGAAATCAAGTAATTTCTTCACTTGAAAAATTAGGTTACAAGGTAAGTATTGTGGATAACCAGTTAAGAATTGAAGGAAAAGGAAGTGTTGATTATCTTAAAATTGTACCCCCCGCAGAATTATTAAACAGCAAGGGAGCTTGCTCTTATGTTAATGGTTCTCTGGTGAGAGTATGACTGTAACTAAGACTGTAAACGGAGTTGAGATAAAAATACTTCAAGGTTATAATGAAATAGGAGGAAATTGTATTGTAATAAAGGATAAGGATTCTGAGATAGTCTTTGATCAAGGGATACGGTTCTCAAGATTTCGCAAGTTTTACAATACAAGGATACAACCACTTAGTCCTCAAGAAATGAAGGAATTAGGAATAATTCCGCCATCAGATGAATACAAAAAGATCTTCATATCCCATTATCATTTGGACCATTTGGGTCTTTTATTTCATCTACCCCCAGATGCTGAAGTTTATGTGCCAGATACTGAGATATTGGAAAAATTTCTTGAACCTTATAAGAACTCCCCAGGCTGGACAACTTACGTACCACCTTCTGTCGCTATAAATATTAATAATGCAATTTCAAATCAAGATAATGTAATTCCTTTTTACGTAGAACATAGTGCTTATCCAGCAGTTGCTTACTATTTGAACAATCCAAACGTGAGAATACTTTACACTGGAGACTTTAGGCTTACCTCTCCAATTGATAGTATTGATTCGGAATTACATTCAAAGATTCACAATAAGTTACTTTTAAAGGAAATAACTGCAAAAGGTTATTCCACAGACGTTTTAATAATTGAAGGAACTAACTTTTCATCACCTTCAACTCCCACTAACGAATATACTTTCAATAACATTGTTTTTGAGATTTTTAACATACATAAAAACTCCCTTATCATGGTTTTGTTAGACCCTCTAGATGTTGAGGCAATATTTACAATTTTGCATTATGTTAATTACTATGGTAGGAAACCAGTAATTACAAATAGAAGATTACTAAAGATGATTGATTATTGGACAAGAAGATTTGGATGGAATAAGGAAATTTACCAATTACTTGATGAAAACTTTGAACAAGTCTTTGAGGTAGTTGATGAAGAAGAACTAACTAAATCTCAATCCGAATATGTGATTTTAACAGCGAAAGATGAGCCAATAGAATTAGCTAGAAAACTTAAGAACCTTGAGGGAACTGTCGTAATATCATTGTCAACTGAAACTAAAAGCGAAAGTGGAGAGGATGAAAGTGTTGAGGATGTATGGTTTAAGACTTTAGGTTTTATAGTTTATAGGCTAAGGATTTCTGGTCATTATTATCCTTATGAATTAAGGGATATACTGGATACGATAAAGCCAAAATACGTGATTCCAGTGCACACAGAAGCTTCTAGGACAGTTTGCGAATTTGTGAAGAGGTTTGGTTATCAGTGCCTTTAAGTAATAGGGCTATTTGCTTACTTTCATAATCTAATTCCTCCTCCTCTATCTCACCTTGCAAATACTTTAAAGCGTAAGCTATTGGTGATTTATTATCATATTTAACTATTACACCTCCAGTTATCCTATAAAGGAGTTTGAAGAACTCTTTTGATTTCCCATATTTTCTTCCAATAACGTAGACTTTCTCAACTTTGTTTGAAAGTGATATTGTTCCAACATACTTGTCAATTAGCTTAAACGTTTCGTTATATATTTTTCTTAACAATTCTTTCTCACCTTTAATTCCAATAATCCTTGCAGACGTAAATCTATCTGCACATGAGGATAGTGCGTTTAGAAGAAAACTTACATCATCTCCTTTTATTTCACTTTCACAAATTATTTGAGTTGGAATAAGAAACTTATTATTATCTCTGGCTTCAATTTCAGTAGCATAAAAACTTCCTACTTTGCTTACTCTTTTTACATGAAAGTGAGCCACTGCTATTTCGACATCTTCAAAAGTTCTAAGATAGAGTATTCCGGGTTTGTTAATTATCTTTTCAATATCTTTCTCTACTTGATAAGATTTCTTCTCTACATATGAATTACAGTCAGAATCTAAGCATTCAAAGAATTCTTCTTTGAAGAGATTTGGAATTAAATAGAAAGAGTCAACGTCACTTAAAGCTCTCTTCAAAAATGGAAAGTAGAAATTAACCATTTTCTCATAAAGATCTAAATCTAAAGTGAAGGGATAAGATACTAGTCTGTCAGAGTTGCATTCTTCCCTCTTCCTTATCTTTCTCACAAAGTAATAAATTGCATCCGCGTCTAGTTCAGCCCATTTCCACACTACTTTTGGCTCACCTTCATTAAAAATGCCTAAAACACTGTTACCTTGAAATTTAGAAAATATAGTGTTAAAGGTTAGGAAATCTATTAAAGCAAGAGATAAGGTTATTCTTTCCTCTAGCTTACTTCTCCTTATGCGCTCTGTCAATTTAATTATTGTAAGTAACTGGTTTGGAGAAAAGTACTTGTAAACTTTATCAAAACCGTATTTAGAAACTCTGAAATTAAGTTCTTCATCTGGAAAGTCTGGTGTTAAATAGTACTGTTGAATCTCTTGTGGAAAATCTTTCATTACTACTGGAGAGTCTAAGAGTTGTTTTAAAGTAATTTCTCCTTTAAGGAAAAGATCAAGATTGTTATTCCAAGTTTTAAAGTCCACCTTTTTGATTACATTTCCACATTTAGGACAACGTATGACTCTGCTATCTTCAACTTCAAATCTCTCACCACAATATGGGCAAGTAATTAGAAAGGAATTTAATTTGAAAGAGATTTTGTTAATGTTATTTCTGCTATGACTTCCACGATAGAATGAAAGAAGCTTTTTGAATAATGGAGCAGGATCATTGAAACCGCAATAAGTCTTACTGGTTAAAGCAAAAGGATCGTAACCCTTTTCTTTCCTTTTCTTATTCCAATATGTTACACTACCTATAAATTTCACTCGATTAAGATTTCTCATACGAATAAATTGTCAATTATAAGGGAGTGGGTAATACGTTATTATGAGAGAAAAAGGTAACACTTTCGTTTTATATATTCACACTACTTTAAGCAATTCCCTAACAGACTACTAAGTACGATAAGTTTTAGCTTGCTCAACCTTATCATTATAGCCAGTTAAATTAGAGGAAAATCTTTTGTGATCATTAAGAACTATTTTGCAATCACTATACTTAAATAAATTCCAAGCTTTACCATCATAGTAAACTGGGCTTTCTTTTCTCATCTCCTTAAACCAGTCATACATAATATTAGTTACAATTATATCCTAATAAATTTTAGATATATCTATTATACCTTTTTATATCAGAACTTATGAGGATATAATATGACGTATTCAATAGTCATTTATGATCCAAATGAGGAGGCTTGGGGAGTTGGTGTTGCTACTGACTTCCTCCGCCTAAGGCGGAGGTTCCCCTCATCGATTCGGGATTACATCTCTCATTTGGGAGGCAGTTGAGAGGGTCAGAGACCCCCTCCCATACAAGTTCATTACGGCTATATAATCACGATGATCCTCAAAACCACACTTTTAACACTTAAGCATACGATAACCAGATTCAACCATTCTCGAACCACACTTAGAACACTCTCCTAGAATTTTCACCTTCTTGTTTTCAAAATCAATATAGCTAAGTCTTGGTGTTAACCATAAGGAGATGTTTTTCAGTATTGGGAATCTTCCCCTTCTAGGATTCTTTAACCATCCTTTGTATGTTGCTATTGCATCACGATAACAATCTTGTGTTAACTTGGATGGTAGGCCATATTCCTCTCTTAGCACTTTATATACTCCGTGATGTACTTCTTTAATAGAAGTTGTTTTATTCTCATATAACCAACCTAGCACGAATTTTTTTGGCTTCATGTATTTTTCGGCTAGGGGCTTTAGAGCAGAGGAGGAAATCTTCATTCTTACAGTCACGATTTCCTCCTCGATGGAAATGTCCTCGCGGATAGCTCGCTCTGAAGCCCTAACCATGATGGCTCTTATCTAGCAGTATTATTTAAATATTACGTGTATTCATCCCCACCCAAAGGCTTTCTTCCCACACTTTTTGTAAGGATATAAATTATTTTTAGACTTTCTATAGTTATTTAGTCGTTAATGGCTACGGAAACTCTGATCATAGTTATAAACAGTATCTTTCATAACGTTAATCATTCCAGGAAGTTTTGAGCTATTTTAGGTCATTGGTAATGTAAGAAGGGTTTAAAAACTTACCGGACTTACTATATAAATATCGGTTAGCTAGTACGTTTAGACAATCTAACAAATGAAACTTCATAGAAGGATCCATCTGTTTTTCCTATAAAAATTAATTACTCGCATAACGAATCTGTAAAAGTATGTCCATATAAAGGACGATATATATCCTATGGTATGTAAAGACTCGTTGGTATTTTCCGGAAAGTTTTAGACTATCTTATGTTTTAAAGATATAGAGAGCAGTTTAAAAACTTATCGAACTTAATAAAGTCGTGATTTATTTCTTGATAAATAGGATGTCTTTGTGCACTGGTAACAAAGTGATTAATAGATCATAAATCAATGAACACTTTAATGAAACCATTAGAGAAGTAAGAGTATCTATAGTCTCATAAGAAGAGATCTAAAAATATTCTTATCTTTTTAATTCAATTTTTATTTTTTTACCTAATAATATAAGAATAATTACACTTATAACGTCATCTATTGGAATGCCTAAGTATACTGGGTAAAACCATGCCCATGAATAAGGAATATGAAGATCAAAAATCCAATAAATTATATCTTCCATCGTAGAACCATAAATAATATACCATATAGTTTCTAAAGATAGTAATTTTCCCGATGCCAAATATGAAGGAAATCCAAATAATACAATATAGATAATCCTATAGAAGTATAAAGAAACAAATGGAGTAAAAATATCCTTCATCCATTTAGGGGAAGTAGAAATCTGAGAAGGGTCCCAAACCATTCCTAACTCAAGCATGGCATAAAAAATCGAAAAGATTGTCATTATAATTATTCCTCTTCTATTTATCATAAATTAATTTATGATATAGTGAAATAAATCTTTTACGTGATTATTGAAAGAAGAAAATAAAAATACTTCTATGAAAAGGAAAAACTTAAATATTGAAAGATTAAAAAATTTATAATGGATCTTCTTTATTTTAGAGGAGTAGCTATAGGTCTAACTATTGCATCACTTACCGGACTAATAGCATATTTTGCTAGACCTAAGGTAAAACCAGTATTGCTTTATCTTTCAATTCTTGAGCTAATACTGGGCATCTATGTGATATCATTTATTTTACGAAGTTAAGCCAGAATATAGTAGCAAGTCATATACCATTGCATATGCATTATACGTCCCTGGACCAGTAACAAAGTTCCAACCGTAGTGTGCTGGCAATGGGTTTGCACCAGATGTTATTGGAATCCATGCTGATAATCCTTGGAATTTGCCTAAAGGTGATATTATAATACCACTATAGGAAATGTGATACAATGCAAAGTTTAAAGCACCAAATCTTACACCAGGTAATGAAATCATAGCAGCAGTTATTGGTGCAGCCCCACTAGTACCATACCATAAGTACAGTTTACCTTGAAATATTAATGGTAAACCAAAACCGAACTCTGGAATATTATAACCACCAGCAGAGACAAATGCAATATCTGGATAAGTCCTTGCAAATGTTGGAGTGTCTGGAATAAGAGAGGTTAACTCATAATATTGTGCCGGAAACACTACACTAACTCCACCAGTACTGTAATCCCATCCAGAGAAACTTACAATACTTCCATTTGATGAAGCGTTTAGGAATATTCCACCTACTGATGTAACATAAGGATCACTTTCTGGATACCAAATAGTATTGTATATTCCAATATGGAAGTTTGGTGGCGGATGATCACTCTCATATCCCCAATCACCAGATGCTGCTAAAACTGAGATACCTTCTGCAGCAGCCTGTAACATCATATTATGAATCAAATAAAGCATAGCTGGATAGTAGGCGGCTAAGAAAGATTCTGGGACCGTTACTGAGACAGAAATTACGTTAGGATCTAAATAGTTAACCATGTAATAGTACTCATACCAATAATTGAGCAAATTACCAACTAATGCTGGCCCACCAACGTAACCATCACTAAAGACTATTGTAATATTAGCACCGGGTGCAAAAGCACCACTCCATTCAGCATCTAACTCATTTTCAGCAGACTGTCCTCCAGATGTGTCATTACCAAAAGTTATCACAGAAAGACTTCCAGTCCTTGGAATATTATAAAGCTTCCAGAAATAGTATATGTCGGATACATTAACATAACATTCTGGTACTCCTTCTATTGCAATATCACTACCTTTACCAGTCCAACCTACTCCATAAGCTTTAGTAAAGTTAAAGTACTCTTGAATAGTTATTGGAGAAATTACTATTTTAGATATTAACCCATTTTGTTCTGCTCTAGTTATATTTAAATGCCAAGCACTATCTTTTAATACGCTTATAACCTTTGGATCAACACTATCAATACCTACAATCCCTAAAACATACTTACCAATATTATAAGGCAAAGATGCTGTAACATTATTACTATAATAGTAAAATGGGCCTATATCAACAATTCCTACTTGTCCAAACCAATATAAGTCTTTGAAGGGGTAATAGTAAACGTTAATGTAAGTGCTAAATGCTTTCTCTATTTCGCCTACTGTTCCTTTAAATACTAATGCTAAACCATATTGGCCTTTAAATTGTAGTCCATAAGACTCAAGATAGTTTATTAGGGAATTGACATAACTCTGTGAAGGATAATAATACTCTCTAAACTGTGAGGGAGTTAGCCAATGATGAAAATTAGAAGGTAATAAGTAAATTTGATTAAGATAGTTTTCGAGAGAAGAAATGTTTGTAAAGTTCAACAAAACGGCAATGTAAAGCTCTTCTGATTGATTTAATGGTTGAACGAACACTGAACCGGGTAAGATGGAATATTGAGGTGATGTAGTTTGTATATAATAGTATTGTTGTTGTCCAGCTATACTTACAATTCCCGAGATTATTAGTAGAATTAAAATAAACAATATCGAAACTTTTTGCATAATTAAACTTTCCATTACCTATTTATTAATTTTGTTATCAAAAGATATCACAATGATAAGGAAAAACTGAGGATTTAGATCTTTACATAAAGATTGAAAGATGAGGTTTATATACTAACAAGTTTAAAAATATTCGAAAAAGCTATTACAACAACTTATGACTTAGAAACGATATTATAGACCCACTTCAAAACCAACCATAAAATATTATTAATCTTGGTGAAAGCTTATTTTTAATTTATAAGCACTAACAAGCAACTTCTTTATCATAATTCGTTACAGCTAAAACTGCTCAGATCAGTAATCTTCAAATTATTTAATGTTTCTAAAACCTTCTCAGTATCACTTACCAAATACCTTCTGGGATCTCTTTTTCCACTAATGATGTCTTTTGTATAATCGTATACATAAGTGTATATTCTTTTGAAATCAATATCGTTACTTACGAATATAATCTTATTATATGTCTTTTCCCGTAAAAGTATATATAAGGAAACAAATGTCATTTTATCGATTAAACTAGGAGTTTTTTTTTACGTTTCTCATCGCTTTAAAAATTCCTTCATATATAATTGTTATTTCATCAACCGAAATATTAGACAAAAAAGTTTTAGAAAGCTCAATTATTTCAAAAAAAGGTCTTATTCTAAAAACTTGAATAGCTGTAAGCAAATTATTTAATTCTTTCGGGTTAAGATATTCTTGTATTTCCTTGTATGTCTTATTGATAATCTCTTTATAAATAGCTTTGAAAAGCTTTTTGCTTACTAAAACTCTTACTCCTCCTCGCGGTATAAAATTTTTCAATTCAACATTTAATTTATTGTATGCATCATCATACTTTTTATCATAATCTCTTTCTATTTCATCTAATAACTTTTTCCTTTCTGAAATTGTTAGAGAATCCCAGTCAACTCTTAAGTTATTTATTAAAATTTTACTAGTCATTAGAAAAGCATCTGATATAATCATATTTAGTTCTGTAACTGTTTTCTCTAAAATTTTAGGCTTTTCACCTTTTTTATTTACGCACTCTATTAAGTTATTTACTTGTTTATAACTTATATTATCTAGTTCAAATAACCAAAAAATTAAGATATTTGTGTCTACGAAAACTGCTTTAGTCATTAAAAACAGCCAAGAATAACTTATAACCTAGAGAATTCGGATTCACAAATGTTCTATCTTTAGTTATGAAGTATAACATAATGCCTTGAAGGTACGTGAGTTCTCCCATAATTTTACCTTTTTCTAAGTATATGATAATGGGTATTGCGAAAAGAAATACTGCAGTATTTATTAAGTTGATAATTTTTCTTTCATAGGGCAAATCTATAGTTCTCACATTTGGTTTGGCTAGCTTTAAATCTGCTAGCATCAAATACAATTTAGTTATGAAATCCAGATAAATCATATAATAAGAAATTAAAAATATACCAGAATAATCCTTAGATGCCTCTTTCTCAAATCCCTCTTGATTTTTCATTAAGGTGTCTATCAATTTTGCCAACTTCTTTTCTGCCATTTCCTTATATTCTCCAATGACAGTATTATGCTCCACAATAGAATTGTAAAGCTCTATCTCTTCCTTTATTTTCTTGTATTTCTCTGAAATTATTTTTATTGCATTCTCATTAGAGGGATTAGTTAAGGCTGTAAGTATAAATTCTCCTATTTCAATGAGATCTTCACCATACTTATTTACCAAATACTCTTCCATCTTTCTAATTAATTCTCTTGGAAAATTATGTGAGACTTTCTCATTTTTCCAATTCATATAATCAGAAAATGACTGCAACAATTCTGATGATATCATAATCCATACCACTGAATTAAATATAGTGTATAAAGAATATAAAGAATTAATGGGTAAATTCGAACAAAACGCGAAATATAATAAAAATTATTATAGATAATTTCTTTTATATAAAATAGAAATTTAAGTCTATTCTCTATAATATTTTTAGACAGCTCAGATAAGAACTTACATAATCATTAGGATTTCTTACTATCATTAGGTGTAACTAATAAGATATAGAGATTAAAATGTAGTTTTAAAGAAATTATAAGAATATAAGCCTTAAAAATACCATGGAAAAGTAATGTCAAGTTCTTAGTAGTGATGATAATTATATCTCACTCATAACGTTTCATGTTATAATTCTGCCTATTACGATCTTGTTATTTCAGAATTATTCTCTACCCATCTGAGGAAGAAACTTTTATACTCATAATACTAGCTATACTTGTGCCTGAAGACAATACAAAAGAAGAATCAATAGCTAAGAAATTACAAGCTGAAAAAAGTGATAGAACCAGCTTAAATAATTCTATCACTTTTCATGGGTTGAGTAGGTCTTTGTCTCGTCTAATAACTGACATGGGTAGTGTTAAGCCAGAAGATATTGGTAAGATAATGTATGGTGAAAAGCGCGATTCTTCTTGATACTTCTTTCTTTTTTTATCTCTGAGTTTGACCGATGTAAATCATGAAAGAGCTTTAAATATTATGAACGATATTGATGAAGGAAAATATGGTCAGCCTTTTATTACGGATTATATCTTTGACGAGATTCTTTCTTTGGTAATGATAAGAAAAGGAAAAGACTATGCAATAAAAGTAGGAAAACCCTTCTTGAAAACGTGGATAATGGATACTTAGCTCTTATAAAAGTAGATGAAAAAACTTTTAATGAAGCCTGGAATTGCTTTGTTAGATACGAAAATCAAAATTTCAGTTTTACTGATTATATTTCTTTTACAATTTTACGCAATTTAAATGAAAAATATATAGCATCTTTTGATAGAGGATTTGACCAAACGGGATTAATTAGAATTTATTAATTATTCCAGTATATTGAAATGTAAAAAATAAGTGATATTTTATAAAGATCGATATAGACTACGTTTTACTTTTAAGAGAAAGATTTGATATAAATGTTAAGATATTACACTACCTTTTAATACAGCTAAATTCCGGACATACTTTTATTTCAGTTATTTTTCATTACAATTTATAAAAAATATTATTCAACAAAAAGATTTTAATAGAATAATTAATTTTCCAGTTGTGCGAGAAATGTTAAGGAAGATAACGATATAGTGTAAATTTTTAATAAATTACTGACTATCTTTACCAATTAATCATGTAAACATAAATTATGCATAGCACATAAAATCTTCACATAAAGGATTAATTCTATAATAGTTCGCAAGTAAAATCAAATCATCGCTCTCCGATGATAATGGAGATACAAAATGCAAATATAAGCCTAAATCCTCAAATATCTGTGAAGGAGTTAAATTCTCATAAGTAGAACCGAAAATATAAGCTGTAACTTCAACTTCGTTGTCTTTTAAAGTTATATTAGAATATGTGTTGTTAAGACTTAAGGATACACTTTTCCCATCTTCGAAATACAACAATACATATAAGGAGTTAAAAGTTATATTTGGTTTAATTCCAATTATGTAAACCCCTTTCTCATTCACATGAATTTTGAACTTTACCTTAAAAGAGAACGAGTACAATTTGCTCTGTGACGTAGTTTGGGACGAGTTACTAGTAACTGTTACTGTTTTAGTTGCTGTTTGAGTAATTGTAGTTGTGGTGTTAGTTAGTATTTGAAGTTGTGAAATATTTAATGGAACAGAGCCAGAAGGCTGAGAGGGTTTATGCAAGGTATAATAAAGTTCTATTCCTAGCACTACATTTACAATTAGTGTGACTACAAGTAAACTTACCAATAACGATTGCCTTTCCATGTGTATACTCTATTATATTTATCTCATTTAAACATTAGTTCCACAAAAGAGTGAAACAAAGTGAAACACTAAGTTAATAAACTTAAATTATAGAGTTTTTCATGTGCGAAAAATTCTGACACTAATGCTTTTCATATTATTACTAATGCCATTAATATCAAAAGGAGATAGTGGTACAATTAACATTTATTATAATGGAACTATAGTTGCTGAGCTACATAACGTCAGCGAATTTACTCTTATAGGCGAATATGCTGGGGATTTAAGAGTAGTTGGGGCGGAATATAATCTATCTGGTAATCATCTTTTCTTAAGAGGAAACGGTACTATTTACGTTTTTTACAGAGCAAATTTGCCTAAAGGAGTTATTCAGATGCAAGAGAACCAAAATTTCACCGTTAATGTTTTCTTGCCAACAAATGCATCAATAACTTATATTTCTCCACAACCTTATAGTTTTACGGCTGTTAATGGATTCTATAACATAACTTTCACAAATACTAATAAGATTACTATTCTTTACGCAGAATTAATTCCTCAAGTTAAGTCTAATGAAGACACAGAATTCTATTTGGTTATAGCCTTGATCATTCTTGATGTGATATTAATTTCTGGAATAGTATACTTAATTAAGGGAAGAAAGCAGAAAGAAACCTTAGCAAAAGACGAAGAGGCAGAGGTAGTTACTGAAGTTTTAGATGAGAGAGATAAGATAGTTTTAGAGGCTATAAAAGACGGTTCAATCACATTAGCTGAAATAATAAGGAAGACTGGTCTACCAAAAGCTACTGCCTATAGAAGAGTAAAAAAATTAGTTAAGTTAGGATATGTAGAGGAAATTAGAGAAGGAGGAAAAGTAAAATATGCTTTAAAGAAAAAAGATTAGGGAAATAACTTATGTCCGCTGGTAGCTATAATCACTAAGTCTATTAGAACTTCCACACTTACCATTATTACTAAGCTTATTGTTATTAATTTCGTATCTATCCAGTATTCAGTAATATCCTCCTTTTCTTCCTCATGTTCTTCTTTCAATTTCATTTTTCTCATCTCTCACTAGTTTATTTTTCCTCTTAAGATACACGTTTTAAAAATATTCTAAAATTTAAGTTTCGTAGGGGCGAGAAAGTTTCATGAATTATTGGAAACCTGAAACAATATAGAATTTCAACGAACCGAAATCGACTCTTATAAAGATGAAACGCGTAAATGATCTTAGCCATGAACAAACCACTACTACTTGGATTAGCCATATCTGCTATACTACTAACTGGACTAGTGATAGCTGGCGAGGCAATATATGGAACTTTAGCAACTATATCATATAATATATCTAGCAGTAACAATAATCAGCAAATACAAGTAATACCAATTAATTTTAATTTAGGTAATCTAACGGCTGGTCAAAGTGGAAGTTTAGTTGGGAAAACTAATGTTACTGTCTTAACTAGTGGTACTTATGAATTAGAGTTGAAAGAAGATGCTCTTGGTGATGTATTTTCGCAATTTACTGTAACTATAAGCATTGCAAACTATACTGTAACTCTGCAATTACATGAAAATAATGACTATAAACTGTATTTACCAGCAGGGACCTATACTGTCGACGTGAAAATAAATTATACTGTTTCTCAAAACCCTGAAGGAAAATCAGTAATTAATGCACCACTTCTATTATTAAAGTATAAAGGACAAAATAATAACGAGGAAAACTCTTGATTAAGTTATCTTTTTTTCTTTTCTTTTTAGAAAAGATTTTATTTGGTTACTTATTCTTTAAAATAGAAAAGTAATTAGTAAGATATAAAAAATCTAGATGAGAAACAGTATTGAACTAAGATAAAAATGTGGCTACGCCACCAGCTACGGCACCATTTAGCACATTAAAGGCTATTATTAATCCTATATACGTTTGAGGAAATGGTACTATAAAGGCGTAAGGAAGCAACGAAAAAACCAAATATCCAATGGCAGTTATTATACCTAACTTTCTCACTTGCATCAAATTTATACCGGCTACTTTAGTTCTTATGGGTAAAACAAAAGCAATAAACGCCCCTAAAACTATTAGTTGAATAATTCCTTCAGCTGGTGAAATTATTAATGAGATTATAGGAGATATTGATGGAATTGTTAAGGGGTAAAAAAGAAAAACTAATCCAGCAATGATAGCCATAACTACTGTAAGTATAAAGGAATAGCCAATACCAGCTAATATATTCCAGCCTAACTCTCTTGATTCTGAGATTTCTCTTCACCCTCTTGCCTACTTGGCCCTAGCACTTGAGCTAAAATACTTGGCAAGCTTATTGAACCTCCTGTTGCGGTTGATGTTGTACTTCCTCTTCCTCCAGTTGGGAAGAAGAATGGATAACCAATTGTTATTGATGATAAGTTTGGATAATAAGGTACTCCTAGAGCCATGTTAACGCTCGAAGGGTCACTTCTTTCAGCTAATAATCTTGCTAAACCTAATCTTACTGCCTCTTCTGTTGGAATTCCTAAATCTCTCAATTGTAATATTCTTCTTAACTCTGGGTCTTGTGGATAAAGTTTAGTAATTCTTACTGAGATAAGTTCTATTCCTATTTCAGCTAAGAAACTCTTTAATACTGCAGTAACTGCTGTTGAAATGTCACCAAACTTTTTGAATACCTCCATTAATTTTACGTGATTTAATATCTGACTTACCTCTTGATCCACTATAGGATTAATATAAGCTGCTAAGTCTGCATCTCTAAAGAATTGAGAGGAGAATTGTATGTTAGTTACTAATAGCCCAGGATTTTGCACTCTAAAGTAAACAGCAACCTCGTATTCTAACGGTACTAGATCATCAGTTTGACTTACTCCAGAAACTCTAACTTCATGCCTTGTCATGGAAACGTAAAAGACTATAGTATCATAAGGAAGTTGATTATATCTAAATTTAGATAAGAATTGTGATAAGGCGTTCGATGGTGATTGAATATTATGAGTTCCAGGAGGTAAATCTGCTGCAATTTGGCCTTGAATAACAACTATTGCTCTTTCTGTAGGCTGAACTATGATAATAGATTTGGAGGTAATATTCTCTTTAGGATATCTAAATACTATAACATCAGTAGCCATTGTTGAAGCTCCATTTTCTAATTCTGTTGATATAACTTGTCCTCTTAACGCAATTGACATAATTATCGCTAATATTTTAGTAGATCTACGATATAAACTTTTCTACCCTCTAATTCAATTTTTCCCTATATGCCAAAGAAGGTAAAATTTAGATATGAAAAGTTTTTAGCTAGTTTTCAAATTATAATATATGCCAAGAGAACTTACCCCTTTAGAGAAGCTTCAATTAATGGTTCCAGGGTATAGAGGTTATAAGGTAAAGGATTTAATTAGGCAAGACGATTTCCTTATTAGACAATCAGTAATTCAAAAACTAGAAAGTACTATCTCTAACCTTTCTTTGGCAGAGAGTCAATTAGCCTCCCAAAATCCTTTTTCACCACTCTTAAAAAGAATTGAGTTTGTAATATCTCAAATTAGGACTTTGATAGGTACTGTTTTAAGTCAACAAGGTGGTGGTGCTGATGTATATGCTAGATGGAAAATTCAGACTGAGCAATTAGACGAAATTGTTCAACATGATTCGCAAATGGTAAGTATAGCAAATGAAATTTATCAACTTTCAAGCATACCCGAGAATATTGACGTAATTCTTAAGCTTTTAGACAATTTAAAACAAGTAATAATAGAAAGACAAAAATTATTCTTCCCTCCAGAATATAGATAAGCTTTTTGTTTGTTATTCCTTTTTTATTTCTATAATAAGAAATGATAGAGGGCACATATCAAGAATTGAGTAAGAAGATAAGATATTATTTAAAGAAAATAAATTTAAAATTAGAAAGAGAAAATGTTTCTTATACTTTCTATTTAAGATAAAGAGAGAAACTTTAAGCAAATGATGAGAGTTACTAAAAGGCGAAAACTACTTTAATCTTTAGAAGGGCAATAAGGATATAGAATGATAAAAACTTAGTATTTAGTGTTCGGCAAGTTACCTTCTATCTGAAGTTTAATGCTTATAACTGGTTAAATGATAAACCATGCAAAATCACACATATATCAATAATACTTATTCCAAATATCTCACTTTCAGCAACAGACTGCCACGGTATTACAGTAAAAAGTATCCATGAAATAAATATAATCGAGATTAACAGAATTCCTCTTTTCCAAAATTTCTTTGTAAGAATTAAAGATATTGATATTGTCAAATAAGATATTGAGGCTAAGATAAAGAACCATAATGACACAAAATCATGTGGATACGTTCCTTCGTGATATATTCCTATTAATGCTAAAAACAATGCAGAGATCATAAAAAATGATCCTCCAACTACTTCTACTTTATTCCTAGAATATTTTACTACTAAAATG
The DNA here is from genome assembly GCF_041154675.1 of Sulfurisphaera javensis. Taxonomy (NCBI): domain Archaea; kingdom Thermoproteati; phylum Thermoproteota; class Thermoprotei; order Sulfolobales; family Sulfolobaceae; genus Sulfurisphaera; species Sulfurisphaera javensis. The sequence continues at coordinate 846,311 of NZ_AP031322.1, read as the reverse complement.
GAAAATATGAAAATTATTATAGCTGTAATTATAAGACCTCCGTTATATACTAATGGATCTGTAGGATATGGATGTTCATACTGTGGACCTCCTCCACCTAAATCACTTAAAGCATTATGTGTTATACTAAACCAAGGATTTAACAAAGCAGAAATAAGTATAGTGACCCATGCAGAAAGAATACCTATAAGACCTACTAATAATATCTTGTTCATTAAATTTATTATGGTAATATGGCTTTAAATCTATTAATACGACATAATATTGTTGATCCTTTATAAATTAATTAGAATTTATATATATATGTATCACATAACCTTATTTATTAATCTTAATATTTCGCGATCGTTCTTGAAATAATTGCTTTGCTATTTTGCTCTTTCCTAATCTGTTTTTTATCATTTTATTTTTATATTTAATAATTATTATATACTTATTTTTAAATTATACTACTTGAAAGTAAGGGAAAAACTCTAACCATTTTATCATCGCTAAGTATAAATATTTCAATTTTTGAGAAGATTTCCCTTAAGTCTAACTATTACTTGATAGTAAATTTTTAAAATACAAAGATAATAAAAATGTATTAGACCTAATTGAAGCCGTTAAGAACTTACACGTTATTAAACAATCTTGCATCGAGTTTAGTAAACCCATTTATTTCATTTTTCACTGCCTCTTATGGAATTTCTGGAGTTTTATTAGCAATGACAACGTCAGCAAGCATAGCATTTCCTGGAATTGTCCAATTCCTCTTAACAAACCTTTGGATAAAAGCAAAGAAATCTATTATTTTAGGTACACTTACTGTAGGCATATTATGGCTAACCTTAGGATTATTACAAATATACAATTCTTTTATGGTTTTACTTTACATAGGTGTTAATATAGCTATTGGAATAATCAATTTCGGTTGGCTTTTAATTTTAGATAAAATAAGTGAAACTAGTAGAGGAAGAATTCTGGCTTCTTTTAATTTCTATTCTACTATTGGTGGTTTAATAGCAACATTCATTACAGGGTTTATAGTTAAAGATTCTCTTTCCTTAATGAGATATTTCTTTATCACTTCCGGCATAATTTATATAGTTAATTCGTATATAATATCTAAGTCTGATATTGATGTTGAATATCCTGGAAGCAAAATTCGCCTAAATGATGAAATTAAAAAGTTTTTCATAATTTCCTTCTTATTTACATTCGTCTGGTCAACAGCGTGGCCCTTATTTCCATTAGCCCAAGTTTATAAGTTCCATATGAATGAGCTACAAATTGCGATAATTGATGTTATAGGTGGGGTCTCAACTTTATCTTTATCGCACTTAATAGGTAGGCTAGTTGATAAGTTTAGAACTAGAATTATGTTTTTCGGAAGAATGGCTTTAGCTACATTTCCACTAGCTTATGCTCTATCACCAAGTGTAAACTACATTTATTTAGCGTATATTATATCTGGGTTTACCAATTCAGCATCAATATCTTATACAGCATTTATATTTGATAATTCGACAAAAGAAGAGAAGAAATCAAGTATAGCTCTATATAATTTAATTAATGGAATTTCTGCCCTAACCGGTTCTTCAATAAGTAGTATTATATTTTCTTTTATATCTGCAACCGTCGGAATTGTAACGGCAATAAATCTAATGCTGTTAAGTATAGGAATTTTAAGAATTATAACCTCTTTCCTATATTTAAGAATTAAGGAATTACATAGAAGAGATACAAATTTAATTAAATCTTGACATAGTGTATTAATAAAAAGTTAAATTATTTTCATATTTCATCACTTTTAATATAAGTCTTATCTTTTGGTCTCTTCATAGATATTGCATGATTATACAATTAGTCTTTAAAAACATTTAATCTAGGAATTTTAAAGAGCTTATTCCATGAGAAACGTAAATCATTGAAGGGTTAAATGATTTTATTTTTTCTATACTCTTCTTTAGCTCTTCAAAATTCTCGTAAATATTTGGATATTTTAATCCATTTTTAGTACCCTGCAAAGTATCTCCTACTATTATTGAGTTAATTTCTGGGAGATAAATTGAAATTGAGTCATCTGTATGACCAGGTGTTTTTATGATTTCAACACCCTTAATTAGTTCGCCTTCATTAAGAATAAAATCTACGTTAACTCCATTAAATTTCCTAAAAAAGAAAGGTTTACCTAATGAAAATAGAATCTTTAAAAGAGAAGAATGAAGAACTGGCACTCTTATTTTTCCGTATTTCAGATAGTCAATTCCGTTATTATCGATGCCAAACTTCGCATCAGTTAAAACCTTTTTAATCTCATAAGCACCACCTATATGATCGACATGAGAATGCGTAAAAATAACATATTTTATTTGAGTTAAACTTTTACCAAGAGAGTTTAATGTTGAAATTATCTTATTTCCACTCCCTGGAGTACCAGAATCTACAAGTATTAAACCTTGGTCATTTTCTATCAAGAAAGACTTTACAAACCTTAAAGGAATTTCATAAACTTTCATATAATATAATGTAATAACAACTATTATTAAAGTTAAGGAAAAGAAATAAAATTCTCTAAATAAAGAAAGCTATTATAATGTTATAGTATAATCATGAAGGTATAAATTATTTCTATGACTTTCTACTCTTTATTGATATAAAATTTACTGTTTCTATCTTTACATAAATACCTTAAATTTTAATCTAGTTCTTTTTAAAGACTTTAAAATTACTAAATTACTCTTCCTTTAATGATAAAAACTTCAAGAATTTTTATTTCATAATACTATTAATACAGTTTTGTAACTATTAATCTTCACTCTTTATAATTGAGCTTAGAGAAAGTGCTAAAAAGTATTTGAAGCCATAAGGATACTCAGAACTAGAGAAACTAAAACCTAACTGACGAGAATAAAAAGGAGTTACAACCTAATAACAAATCAATTATCCGCTTAAGAGACTTTATGTGGAAAAGTGATTTTGTCATCGAGGTCATTTTCTTGTATATCTTTAATTATTTTTAACAATTAATTTAATTTATTATCTTACCCTATAGAAGAAGCAAAATAATTTTTATACTTTAACAGAGAATAGAAATAATATGAAAAGGATATTAAGGATTCCTAGATTTCAGCAAAACAATAATAAACCAAAAGTTTTAGAGTTGCTTATTGATGAGGCAAAAATGAATGAAAGAGGATTCCCAGAGGAAGCAAAGTTCCTTTTAGTAATAGATGATGGGAATAATAGGATAGGATTTCAACTTTCTCAAGCAGAAGCAGCATTATTATATCATAGACTTGGTTATGCATTAAACGAAACTTCAAAGGAATATATAGCGTTAGAAGAAGAAGCTAGAAAAAACTATGAAAAGAGAAGTACAAAAAGTGATGACAATGAAGATATATCGGATGAAATTTCAGATCTAGAATAAGCTTTTTTTCTCTTTTAAAAATAATATTGTATTGTATAATGCATAAATGTAAAAAGCTATTGCAATTATGCTAAATATTTCTATGCTAATGAAAAATACTGATAAACTTGTTATTTGATAAATCATGAAGTTGTCAAACGTCATAATACCTAGAGGAAATACGTACGCCCAAACAGTTAAAGGCATTTTCTTTTTTATATTTTTTATTGCAATTAATAATGCTACTATAAAATTCCATATCTCAAAGCCCCAAAGTATTATAGCTAAAGTTATTGCATATTTTTGAGGGAAATAAAATAATCCTAGATCGTTATATGAAGGAAAGGTTAAGATATTTATTGAAAGGATACTAGCTGCACCTAAGGGAATCATAACTGCAGGGCTAGTTTGATAAGCTTTTATGTATATATGAGATAAAAATGCTGCAGTGCCTATAAATAAAAATTGAAAGAATGTTATTCCTACGGCTATTAACATTAAAAAATAAGCTATCTCTGTCTCCTCTTTACTAATATAAGGATAATAAGGTGGTAATATAGGTGCTGAGAGAATTACATTGGCGGAAATTCCTATTGAAGGTACTAATAATGCATAACTTACTTCCCTTTGCTCAATATTCTGAGTATAGAGTTTATAACCAATAATAATATTTACAGTAAGAACTAAAAAATAAGCAAATAAGAAAATATAATACAAGAAATTAATTGTTAATGGTGAAGCATTCACATATACGGTAGTAAAGAATCCAAAAATGTAAAGTAAAACTCCAATAAATGCTGAAAAAGCTACTCTTGTTATGTTATTGAAGTCCTCCTTTATTAACTTTGGAGATTTAAGATATCCATAACCCCAGAAAAATAAGAAGGAGAAAAACAAGATTAATCCAATAAAATATATTACTTTTCCTATATTAAGAAAAATATTGTTGTTCCAAAGAATAGAATTTATCCATGAGACTAAAGATAAAACCATTGTTCCTAAAATTGTCGGAAACCATTCAGCGGTTATTCTCATATGGTATAGCTAAAAGAAGCTTTTATTTAAAATTAATGTTTATTTCGCTTATAAAGTTTTTATGTTAATTTCTATATATATAAAATATTAGTTACAATCAAATATTTTTATTAATCTCAGTTTATTTTTTCAACAATTTAGGGCTTTCTAGCGAAAGTGATTTTAAACTTTTGAAACTATTTTAAAACTGCTTTTCAATATTAAAATATAAGTTTAGCCCCGTTAAAACTGAACAGTTAGAAATATAAATTATTCAGTACCTTACAATGAATGCAATGGCTCTAATAACAGCAAAAGAAGGGGAACTTGGAGATAAGGCAATAATTGTTGGAAATATACAAAGAATGAAAACAGTAGTTCAACTTTTAGAGAATCCTAAATTAGTTAGTGAATTTGCAGGCTATACTACCTATGTAGGAACATATAAAGGAGAAAAAGTAAGCGTAGTATTTCACGGAATAGGAATTCCTTCATTAACTTTAGTTACTCATGATCTATATAATTTAGGAGTAAGGAAAATTGTAAGATTTGGATCAGCAACAGGATTAAAAGATGTAAAAGCAGGAGAAGTAGTAGTACCTATTGGTTATTCCTATAACATAGGTGGCACATTTTACCAATATTTAGGTGAATACTTTAGTTACGCATTAACACCAGACTATGAATTACTCAATAAAGTGGTAGAAAACTTAAAGAAAAAGAATCTAAGTGTCAGAGTTGGAATAGTATATACTAGTGATGCATTAATGACTCACAGTAAAGAATTCTTAGAAAAAGTGTCAGCAAGAAATCATATAGCAATAGAATTAGAAGGCGCAGGATTATACTTCTTAGGTAATTTGCTTAACTTTAAGGCCTTATCAGTACATTTAATATACAGAAATGGGTTAACTGGAGACTCACTGACGCAAGATAAGATAAACGAAGAAGAGAAAATAATTGCTCAAGCTATATTAGAAAGTCTTTAAACTCTTTTTTCTCTGGTATTCTTATGATCCCCATTTACATCCTTATCCTTATAGGTATTGCAGTAGGTATTTTAACTGGAATAACTGGATCTAGTGGAGTACTTATTGTAGTCCCAGCCCTTTCTTATTTAGGTTTATCTTATTATGATTCAATAGGATCAAGTCTTTTAGTTGATGTAATTACTACAATATCAGTTATTTTTGTTTATTTTAAACATGGTAATGTTGATTATAAAATTTCCTTATTGTTAGGTTTAGGAGCTATTATTGGAGCTCAGATCGGATCTAGAATAGCATTTGCTGTGCCAGAAAAAGGATTAGAAGGAGCCTTTGTACTCTTCACTTCATACATGGCTTATGTATCTTTTAGAAGATCAAGAAATCCAAAACTGAACATCAAAAGAGTTGAAATTGGAAAATTAAAATTCATTATTGCAATATTTTTAGCAATGATTATAGGAATTGTTACTGGAACTTTAGGTGCAAGCGGAGGGATAATGTTTATTGCAGTTATGATGTTACTCTTCAATATCGAAATAAAAAGGATGATAGGTACTGCAACTTTAGCCATGTTATTTTCCGCAACTAGTGGGAGTTTAGCTTACTTATCGGCTGGAAGAATTGACTTAATTGCAGGTGTAGTGATCGGGATAACAGCGTTAATATCTGGTTATTATTTTGCAAAATTAGCAAACAAAATGAAAGCCTCCTACATTTACATGTTTCTAGGAAGTGTCTTCGTTTTGACTTCAATTAGTGAGTTATTTAAAGTTTTATGATTCTAAGTTTGGATTGGAATAGAAGTATTGACAGCAAGATAATGGATTATTAACATTAGGACTCCGAGAATTAATGTATCATATGGAAATTCTATCACAGTATATAAACCAAATGAGCTAAAATATGACAGTGTTATAATCATAACTAAGAATATTATTAACCAATATGATGCCCTTACTTCTCTTTTATCTTTATATAATATCAATTGAGAAATTATAGATAAAGACACTATAACTAGAAAGATAAAGAAAAATAAATTATTAGCATTATTCAAGTTATTAGTAAATCTATAGAATAGTATCGAGATGACTGTAATATTTATAATGGAGATTAAATTAATAATCTTCTTTTCCGAAGATAGTAATAAATAGAATGAAAGACCTAAAAGACCTATAACAATAATGTAAAACAAAGTGCTAAATCCAGACCAATAAACCAGTAAACTTGCAAATATTGTTGATAGTGGTGATATCATTCTCCAATAAGGTAAAGAAAATGGCCTCTTTATATGCGGATATAACTTTCTAAAAGACTCTAACTCAATTCCTCCCATTATATATGTTGTAACTGTTGCCGTAGAAGATATGTTAACTATAGCAAACCAAGAAGGCAAGGGCAATAAGAATAGCCCTGCAGAGATTATTGAGACATATAAAGAAATCTCTGGAATTCCTTTTTCATTAACTTTTGCAAATAATTTAGGTAAATATCCATTAGTTGCAGAAGCATAAATAGTCCTAGCAGATGTGCCAGTATATATAATACCTGTACCTATCGGAGATACAATACTATCAAATATTAATATAGTTAACCAAAAATCTAAAGGTAACTCTATACTTGCAATTGAATGTATCTGTAGTACTGAAAATATAGGTGAATTACTTATTGGAGAACTTAGCAAACTCTTCCAGTTTGCAGAAGAAATATTTAAAGCACCAATAAAACCAATCTGCAATAACGTAAATAATACCATTGCTATTGAAAGGGAAGATAATAAAGCAAAAGGAATATCTTTCTGTGGATTTTTTCCTTCTCCTCCATATTCTATGGCTTGTCTAAAACCTAAATAAGAAAAGACAATACCAGATGCAGGGATTGCATAAAACATACCTTCAAAATTACTTGGTAAGGTAAAGTTTGTTGAATTTATAAAAAAGAATAAAATTATTGTAGTTATTGTAGGAATTATTAGCTTCCACCAACCCATTCCATGAGAAATTCTTCCTAAAATCTTAACTCCATAGTAATTTGCAAAAAAGAAAATTATAATCAGTAAATAGGTTAGTAAGATGCCTTTAAGGCTTAACTGTCCATTAGAGTACAAAGAAGGTAGGAAATGAGAAAGATATGTTACAGCTCCTACAGCTTCAACTGATACTGTTGATACTGCTGAAATTAAATATTCCCAGAACATAAAAAATCCTACTATTTTACCGTGAGTATAATGAGGATATCTAATGATCCCGCCAGATCTTGGTAGCATAGAAGCTATTTCAGCATAGGTTAGTGCTATTATAATCATCATAAATCCACTAATTATCCAAGAAAAAATTGAATAAACTCCAGCATAAGCAGCTGCTCCTAAAGGAGCAAATAACCAACCAGAACCTATTATTCCACCTAATGAAAGATAAGTTAACTCCCACTTAGAAAGAACTTTTTTCAATTTTTCATCGCTATTTAGTTCCATACAAATGACTTTTGATACTCCTCTTAAAAATTTAAATTATGGATATGGTTTTAAAAACAAACCTAGCTATTTTAAATTCATCTAAGTTTTAACTAACTTCGCAAGTAAAATTTAAATTTGCTAAACTTTGATCTTCCGAATTTTTGAAAGATAAATAATACTTTGGATTTCACTAATTAAAATTTATTATTAAAAACAATTAAATTAATTCTCTATATACTGATATTAAAATTTTAAGTAAAAAAAGTTTTTCATAAGTTTTCATTTGAAAAGAATTTATAGTCTAAAAATCAGCATAAATGATGACCCCGAATGAAAAAATTTCTCATACCCCTTCTAGTAATAATAGCTATCAGTATAGCTACATCAACAACGTATTTAACATATTCTCCTTCTAATAGTCAACAACCAGCAAATAATTCAAGATGGGTGCCACTATCTGATGTTAAGGTTGGAGTATGGACTAAAGTAACAAATATGGACTTTGCACCGCCAAACAAAACTGAAGTATTCCTTTCTGGTTGGATTGGATGCCATGTAGCAGCAATGGACTCATGGTTAATATACTATGTATTATCGCATTACGGAATAAACTTTACCTATGTTTACCATACATCTGATCCGTTTAGAACACCACCCAATGTCCCTGGATTATTATTTGAAGGAGTGTCAATACCAAAGAACTCTCCAGTCATATTTGATTACATATATCTTTATAACGAATATCTAAACGAAACAGTCTTGCCAACACCAAAACCACTAAACTACTCTTTAAGCCCAACTATTGCATTATATGCCGGATTACAAGAATTAAAGGAATATGCTCCACAATGGGTTTATAATATAGCAGTGATGTATAATGTTCCTTTAATAGGCCAATATAAGGTGCCACCACATCCAGTAACAATGATGATAGTAACTGGGCCTAATGGAACGTGGATCTTAATTGGTCCGTCGTATTCACCATCAGCAATTGCTAAACTAACACCAGAACAAGTAATGGAAGAGCTCATTACACAAAGCAATCCACAACTAATGCAAGCAATTAACCAGTTCTGGAAAGTATTAAACATGTCTATGGGGGTCCCAAGTTCTACATCCTCTTTTTCTTCTACTCCTTCTGAAGAAGTGTTTACTACTTATCTACATGGTTTTGGATTTACTACATATTATTACCCCGGAAACTTATCCGTTTTGATTACTGGTCCTTCAAATTGGTTAATGTACGCAAATTCTCCAAATAGAAACCCAGTATTTTCTGGATCATTAAATGCTAATTGGATTTTTCAACAACAAAATGCATTTCAATTTGGTAATATTACTGCATGGGAAAATGATATGAAAGAATTAGGCTCAGAATATGGTGCAGGTTATGAACAAGCAGCTGGAGATGCAGTAGGTCCTTCATATGCTAATGGAGTAGTGTACGTTGCTTCGGACATGGGTCAACTTTATGCGATAAATTCTCAAACCGGTAAACTAATATGGGAATTAACAACACCTGCAGCTGTAATCATGGTTGAGCCAGTTGTATATAATGGAATAGTTTACGTTGGATTAGGAGGGGCTACATTTACATATACTCAAGGGAAATTAAATGCCTATGGTGGAGGACATAGAGGTTTATATACTGGATTAAATGGTTTATTGGCTATAAACGCTACTGATGGAGTCCCATTATGGCTATACTTAACTAAATCTGAAGCAATGCCGACTCCAGTAATTTATAATGGTTTAGTTATCTTTGATGACGGAGATGGAAACATTTATGCATTAAATGCAACAACTGGACAAAAAGTTTGGAATTATTCTTATGATGGAAGTGCAAATATGGCAAGTTTAGATTTATATCAAGGTAAGAACTACGCATTAGTTATTGCAGCATTCTCTCCGGGTTATCCAGTAAATATGTCAGCAATAGTTGCTTTATATGCAAATAATGGTTCATTAGCTTGGTTATTAAAAGTTCCCTTCGCATACGGTTCATCAGTAGGTGATGCAGTTCCAGCAATATATGGAGAATATTTAGTCGATAGTTTCATGGGATATCCAATATATAAAGGAGTTTACTTAAATCAAATCTATGTTAGACAAGTATTAATGGTTGTAAATGTAACTGACGGGAATATAATCTATATCGAGAACATTACAGGTTATGGTCACCCTGGAGATGATAATAATGGATTTAGTCCCTTAGTATACAATGGAGTAATTTATGTACCTTCACATATTAACAGAACAGTAGCTGCATTTAACTTAACTACTGGCAAGTTAATATGGGTATCACCTAAATTACCTAAGGCCTCATTAGCTGATCAACCAGTATATTATGATGGTTACATTATTGTCCCTAACTTCGTTAACATAACAGTATTAAACGCTGAAAATGGACAGATAGTAGCAAATTATTATACTGGAACTGATCTTGGAAAAGATCAGCCCGTAATTGTGGGTAATACTCTAATTGATGATTCAATATGGGGATATGTAATAGCAATTCCTATAAGTCAAATAATTTAATTTTTTCTCATTTAACTTGTATTTAAACTATTTTTATATACGTCACTTATGATTTTTATCTTTTTTGCCAAAACGGTGGAGTAGGTTGACTAGAAATTATTTATTATGTGAGAACCTTTGAAATACTGTTTTAACGTATGTTATTGAAGCTTTAAGAATAGCGATAAAATAAATTTATGACATTTCATAATTCAAACAAAATGTGATTAAGAATTCAAATTTAATATTTAATTGTAAGATTCTCAATATCTTCATATAATTCTCATTTGGATCATCACATATGATTAAATATGAATATTGATGTGCAATTAGATAGAAATTCCTAATCACATTTAGTTGAACTAAGAAATGCATCAGATAAACTAACGTAACCAGAATATTACATGAAGATTCGAACAAATTACGTAGTTAATTCAGCTCTCTAACAATCTCTCTTATTTCACTAGTTGTGTAAAAATATATACAAGGAGAGAGTAAGTCTATCCATTCCCTAATAAGTCCGCAATATTTTTCATTTTTAATCTCTCTTTCCATGCATAATTCGTAATCTCTAGTTAGTCCAGCTACATAATCAGCAGGAAAGATCGTTATATCTTTATCTTTACCCTCAAAGCTAACACTGATCCATATACCTTTTATGTATTTTAACCAATAATGAAAGTTATTTTGAATATATAGTTTCTCGTCTTTCTTTAAAAGAGGATTTCTATCATACAATACCTTCACTTTCCCTTTCAAATCAATTTTCCTCAAATGAAAAGCTACAAGCTTGCCATAAATATCAACTGCTAAACTTTTTATATCTTCAAATTTTTCCACGATTATCGCTATAGAGAATATACGTGCAGATAGAAAGGAAATGAATTCTCCTTTAACGTTTCCCTCTACGTTACTTATTTTCGGCTTATCTTCCGAATACTTGAAAATTCTATCACCAAAGAAATTATGATAGTCCTTTTTATACCTCTCCTCGTCCCTAATGATTACAATTCCTATTACAAAAGGGTAAGGATCCTTTGTAGACTGATTTCCAGACTCATCAACACTAACTAACACAGAAAATAGATATAGTGATAACTTTTTAAAATTTTACAACCCCCATCATCCTGTCCGTTTCCCCGGACAGTCCGGTTTATCCGATCATCCTGTCCGTTTCCCCGGACAGTCCTGTTTTGTCATTTTTTATTCTCACAATTTCATATATAAGCCTTACTCCTTAAGTGTGTACAACAATTAAAGTTAAAAACCGTATTCTCTTTAAGCAATTAAATTATAAAAAGAAAAATAAGCAACAATTGTTTACCTTGCTAAGTAAAATCTTAAAAAACATAATTTAAGGAAAATTTCTTTATATAAAATATTTTATTAACTTTACAATTTCCTCATAATTCCTCTTTTGACAATCTATTTCATCAAATTTTCCTTTATCAAGAACTGCAAAGAATCTACAACCACCAACACACATTGGCAAAAATGGACAATTATCACACTTACCTTTCCACACATATTTAGCTCTTTCTCCTAATAATTCCTTTCTTACCCATTCTATACTCCCATCTTCTTTTAATTTTCCTTTTATATAAAGAGGATTACCAGTAAATGCCCAACATGGATAAATATTTCCAAAGGGATCTACAACAATATCTTCATCTATGTGAGCAACACATATTCCTAATCTGAATACCTCTTGTGGAATCTCAAATCCATAATCTTTAGCAATTTCCCAGAATTTAACTAATATTTCACCCTCACTATCTTTAGATAAAGTATTATGCCAATACTCATGCCTAAACACATTCTCATGAACTAAATGAGGATCTAATCTAACATTTGTTATTCCCTCATCCTTAAGAGTCTTCAATAGTCTTTCAATTTCTTCCATATTCTTTACATCAATATTTATTCTTAGAACAACCTTAGTATGATCTTGTGCATACTTTAGATTTTTCAATATAATATCAAAAGAGCCTTTACCATTCACAAAATACCTTCTTTTATCATGAATTTCTCTAGGACCATCTAAAGTTATTTGAACATGTGTTAAACCCACTGAATTTAGCTTATCAAGAACATAAGGAGTTAATAAAGAACCATTTGTTACAACGCTAAATGAATAATCTATCTCTTTTCTTAGAATATTAGAGATTTCTTCAATCCTTCTTAACTCGAGTAATGGTTCACCTCCAAAGTAAGTCACTCTAGTCGGTTTTCTTTTCCTCAAAATATAATTAACAAATCCTTTAACTACAGTTTCACTTACCCTGCTTTTATTTCTAAATGCCTTTTGAAAACAATAAACGCAATCAAAATTACAATCATATGTTAATACTAAAGTAGGTTCAAGATACTTCTTATTTGCAATAAGTCTATCTGGATCGAAATCTTGATCAGCAAAACCTTCTTCAATAATTTCCTTTAAATCTTCCGGTATTTCACCTTTTTGAATTTTTTCCATAGTCCCCTTATCAACTTTTATTGCATAACCTGTTAATGTATTAAAAATAATTCCATAATCGTAAAGAAAAACATTGAATTTAGATAACTTGACTTTTTGCATTTTACTGCCCCCAAGATGGGGAGTAGTTACATCTACCCATTTTTCTTTCTATTTTTACTACTTTTACGGCTTTCATAAGTGCAAGTTTCAATTCTAGTTTAAATAAATATGAAAGAATAGTCCAATTAGTATTATTTTAAACTCTGTTAAAGAGAATTAGAAAAAGAAAGAGAGCCATTTTAACTTAACTTTGTTAGTTTTCTATGTTTATCATGCTCTATTTTATTTGTCTCTTCTTATTAGAAAGAAAAATATCTTACTTGAAACGATAAAATAATATAGGAAAGAAACGCACAACTGTCATATTCTCTTGATAAGATTTAGCTTAGCTGATTTGAGTACGACCATAGCATCGTCACAAAGGTATAAATTCAAGGCATTACTAATCTCTATGAAGAGACAAGATGTATATGTTGCTAAACAATAATTATGTATTGGAAAGATATAGAAATCATTTATAACTTCATGATGACACTATGAGCGTGTCCAATAATTTTGTTTTTACAAAATTTATTAAATAAATAGGAGTAAGATGAACTATTATAGCTTGATTTTTCTATTTTATAATTATAATTTTTCTTCTTCTAAGTTCTATGAAGAAAACTTTTTAAACTTTTTATTTTAATTTTATTTTAATAATAAAATTATCGGACAAACCCACTAATTTATTACTATCGTTTTCTAGCTCACAAGACTAAATGAGATATCATATAATACGGTATTTGAGTTAGTAGCATGTGTAAAACTGTAGTTTAAAGTATATCTTCATTACTGTTTCCACAAAGACCTCGTATGTTATTAGTTTATACTAGTAACTTTTTCATGAATATTAGTCTAAAGACTGCCCATACTTACCAACCAAATAATTGAAATATTAAGCTAAAAGCTAATGTACAATCTTTTGAATATTTCACAAAAATGAAGAGTAACTTGCCATTTGCGTTAAGTCTCACTAAATAAAAAAGTTAACTTAAGGCGGTTTCATTAGGATACAGAGTAACAAAAATTGTTTGATTATATGCTTCAATTTGCAAGATTAATATTGATTGCCATACTGAAATTAGCACATTTCTATTATTAATAGTAGTAGATATAGTAGATTCGGTAGTAAAATTATATATTAAAGGTTGTGGTAATGTCCCTATAGGGACATTACCAGTTGGTTTTATTATTATTGCTTCAACTTCTTTTGTTATATTAATAATTGATCCATTATATATGGTGTAAACAGATGTCAATGTGAAGTTGCCATTGCCACTGAAGAGGAGTAATGTAATATTACCCTTATCTTTCCCTGGAGCATCATAATAGAAAATACTGACACTTCCACCATTAATTTGGTTTTTAGCAATTAATGCGAAATTACTCACCTTCACTGATGGTTTAGAATAACTTAATAGAAGGTAATATGTCGGAATTAGAATTAACGCTATTAATAAAAGAGCTAACAGAAAAGCAATTAGCGTTGATTGTCCCTTTATGTTAATGGTTGCCAATACAACTCCACCCCGTAAATCACACATATTGTCATCGGCTGATTTATTATAACATATCCCGGTATGTTAGGGAAGTTATATGTAAATGTTGTACCGTTACTATAGTTGAAGTATACTGTAACAGCGCCGTACGTATATGGCGGGTTAGCATAAGTACAAAAGAACCCAATAGGAACGAAAGAATAGTTACCTCCTATAAACCAATATGATTGACCGTAATTATATAGATTATTTCCAATAGAGACAGGATAACCATCATTATTTTGTGCTTCTAAGGTAACAAGATAACAGTTATAATTATTGTCATACTCTACTTTTAACGTCTGAGTCGTATCTGGTGGTATAAATATTATCATAGAAGTTGCATGAGAAATAGTACTTTGATATTGCATATAATCATAAACATAATGTTGTTTAACCTCACTACTTACTTGTATTGTTCCTTGAAGAGTAAATACTGTAACGTTAGCAAAACCAGCTGGAATCTGTATTTTTTCACCATTTGTTATAGTGTACGTTCTACCATCGATCGAAATAGTTGTAGACTGTGGATAGTTAGTCTCTATACATAACGTGGCTTTAGCTAATAATGGAGTATAATTAGCTATTAGAACAGCCGGAGCATCCTCTAAAGTTACCCTAATGCCTAGTGAACTAGTGCTATTAAGAGATGCTTGACCTAAAATAGCCCAATTATGAAATACCCCAGTAATTATTTGTCCTTTAGAATTCTCATAGAACACATATTCTGGTACTTTTACTTCGAATGTACCACTCTCATTTGGAAAAGCTATTGGCGTTGTGAAATTCTCCCATTTGCCATAAATGTTAGTCGTTATGTTTGCAGATGTACCTATCGTAAAGGAAGAATTTGATATTTGCGTAATAATCTCTACTCCAGCTTTGCCAGCTAATGAAAACGGACCAATTGATGATCCCGGCGTTAAGAAGAATATATTCCCTAATGATGTTACTATTATTATTGGCTTTCCTAACACATAACTTGGTAATTGCAAGGACTTTCCAGTATAGATAGTTAGTGGATATTGAAGAGGAACCTCTTCCCATACATTGTTAGAGGTTAAATAAAGTATTTCAGTTATAGTTAAGTTTGCTGGAGGAGTAAAGCTTCCGTTACTATAAGCTAAAATGATAATGCTACCATTATAATATATTGAAGGATGTCCATTAGTAACTTGTCTAATTTGTAAATTCTTAAGATAGACGTAATTATTAAAAACTGCTGAAGACACTTGCTTATAGCTAAGAGATGACATAAAGTAGAATATAAATGGTACTAAAAGAGCTAGCAAGATGAATAAGACTATTATTAATGCAACAACATTAGTTAAACCTTTCTTATAAATTTTCTTCAAAAACCTCCACCCCATTGATTAGGAGATTGAGTACCTCCATATAACCATTCCTCACCATTTATAATTATAAGAGGAGAATTAGCTGTGAAACTTATCCCTGGTTGAGTATTCCCCTCAAGATAATATGTTTGACCATAATAATAAGTTGAACTATAAATTGTAATAAACCAAGGATATGAAAGTAATGAAACATAACAAGTTCCACTTACTACGTATTTACCGTAAGGTGCTGGATGTAAATAGTCATAAGTTACTTCATACGTAGTTCCAGCCTTTACATAAAACTCTTGTGGAACAAAGTTCTTAATTGGCCCCCAAGTATATACACCATTTATTTGTAATTGTTCACCAGCTATATCACCAAGGACTGGAGAAGTATTAGAATCTAAGGTACAACCCGGAGGTAATATGAAATCATTTTTCACGATCACTAGATAATAGGTCTGATATTGTTGATAATTACCATATACTGTACCGCTTCCATTAACAAATATTGTATTACCACTTATTACTGAAATTTTAGAGGTGCTAGAACTTAATCCCGTAAACTCGTAACAATTAATTTGGCCGTAAGAAACGTTAAACAGAATTTTATTACTATTAGCAGAACCTTGTTTCAAAGTGTAATTAAAAGTAATGTTATAATATGAGGGAAATTCAATAATGTGGTAACCATAAGTCAATGTCAACGTTAGCCCAGAAGAATTAATGTAATAAACTTTATTGTCTATTGTGACTGGAATTGTCTTGTTTACTGCAGAAAGAACCAATGTCTCGCCATTATATTGAGACGTAATATTTTCGCCCAAAGGCAAATTATTAGGCATTATTGTTACTTTAAATTTCTCTAATGATGCATTATATACTGCTGTGATTACTAATGGACCATATACGTCAAATTGAGTATCTAATTTATCTGGATAAGTTAGAGATCCATATCCTATTAAACTCCAATTTAGGAATTTTGCAGTCAATCCATAGCTAGATAAGTAAATTATGGATCCGTTCACGTCATCAAGTAAATATGAGCCGGGTGTAACGGTAAAAATTTGTGGAGTTAAACCAGATATTATTTGACCACCAGATGAGGATTGTAAAGTTACTAAGATGGAAACAGGGATTAACTTAGATCCATTTTTAACATAAGCTGATATATATATTGGTATTTTTCCTTGCCCTTGACTTATAGTAACTGTAACCACAGAAGTATTCGGATTAAGGAAATAAACGTTACCTAGAGAGGTTACAATTATTATTGGATATCCTGCAACTTGAGTAGGTAAAGGATATTTAATATAACCATCTATTGTTATACTTTCAGTTTGTACTGGAACCCATTGTGTACCATCAAAGTAGTATATTTTTGAGAGATTAAACGGCGTAGGGATTGAATTATAAGTAAAAACAAGGCTTGGTTGAGATGGGGATGCATTATAATAAATATTCGGATCACCTTTGAAGACTTGTTCATTCTGATATTCTTGTTGATTTTGATAAATACTTCCTTGAATATTCCCTTGTGCAGAATATGCATTTAACTGGTTAAATATGATAAATGCTGGAATTAATATTGCTAGGAATAAGATTAACATTATGAGTAAAGCTACAGGTATAGAAAGTCCTTTCATGTTGTGGGCACCCCCGTATAAGTATAACCTATTCTAAAATAATAACCCCCTTCATTTACTATGAACCATATAATTACTATATCGTTTTTGTTCACATTATTTACAACTATAGTAATCGGAGTATTAAATGTAACTTTATAGACAGTTAAACCAGAACCATACAAAATTTTTCCGTTAGTTTCATAAATAGTTGATACACTGTAACTAGGTGCGGTACTTCCATTGGGAAAATAAACAGAAAATGAAGAGGGTGATGTAGGTGTTATTATACCAGCTGAGGATTCCTCATAAGAAGGAGTAACAAATGCATAAACATAAAGAGTTCCATTATAAGCTGGATTAAAAAGCTCAACAACTAAGCTACCACTATTTCCAGAAGAAGATAATAATAATGGTCCTACAGAAACTGAAGAAGAGGAAGCTAAATTAGACGCTTGATTTTGTGCATTTGAAAAGGCTATCTGAGGAAGGAGATAGGCAAAGCTAAAACCAAGAATAACTGTTCCTACAATAATTACTAAGACTATAAGCATCATCTCACTAACTACTTCTGAAGGCATTGATTTTCCCTCCTTCAAATTACTATATATGTTTTTCTATTATAAATTTCTTTCTCATGATTATACTTTGAATGTAACGATTTAAGCTTTAAATTCTTTGTAAATGCCAATTACTTCTGATATTAAACGTTTATATATTAGAAAGATTGTAAATTTTTCCCTTTGTAAGTGACAATATTCTCGTAAACTTTAAATAGAATGTTGAAGACAAAAACTATATGAAAGGAGTCTCTACTGCAATTATTGCACTTATTCTTACTATTACAACATTAATAGCAATGCTTGGAGTTTTTGTTCTTTATTCGTTTTACTTCAATAACGTTAACGCATCTGTAATGTCTCAATCTTATCTTATTGGCTTAAGTAAAAGCATACAGATAGAAACTTCAACACTAGCTTTTAAAGGAATTGCTCCCTCTTATAATTATTTTAATGTGAGTTTTTTAATATGGATAAGTTCACCAACTAAAACTGTTACTATAGTTATATTTAATACTGCAGAAAAACCCTTGTCAAGCCTATTTTATACTTTGCCTTCTCCATCAAAATCTGGAGTATTTTATTCTACACTTAATGGATATAAACCAGTTAAATCATTTTCCCTCTCCGGAAATATTTATATTCCTCAAAATTTCCAGTTATTGGGCAATGTAAATGGATTAGAAGCTTATAACGTGAGTTCAAACTCAACTTACATAATTTCATCAATAATTAAACCTAATAACGTCATAGTAATTTGGATCTTGTACAATTATGAGGGAAAATGGTATAGGTTAGATTTTACTTATATCTCTCCTACTACTCTAGGTGTAGGTGTTTATATAGTAAGTAAGACTGGAAACTATATTCAGAGTAGTAAACAATTACAAGGTGCTCAAGCTCCTCATTATGTAACTACTCAGACTGGTGATTCTTTTGGGTTATGGTTTGAGGTATTTAATAATCAAACTTATGCTACAATCCTTAATTTGAAGTACTACACAACAAGCAGTAACAACAAAGATGTGACCATAATATTATATGAAGATGACGGTTACTTATATGCTAACGTGAGTAATACTATTCAAAAGCTGACTCAACTAAATAATGGGCAAATGTACTTTGTAAATATAACAACTGGATCTCAATTAGGACTTTCTCAAAATTTCAATATTTCAGTATATTCACAAGGGAAGATGATTGCATCTCAAAAATTTAGTTCCCCATCAGAATTAAACGGTTACAATATTTCTGTATCTTTTGGATCTGCATATTTTGCTGTTGGTATTTCACAAGCATACTTTGTATCACTACAAAATCAACAAGGAGTACACGCACAAGAATTTTACAACATATCTAATAATGTGTACTTAAACGGATTTTATTATAATAACACTGAGAACATATATTGGATTATTAGTAATTCACAGAAAAACTTGTACTCAGCAATATACTGGGATTTCGCTTATTCTATTTCAAATCCTCCTTTAACAGTAAATGCAATACTGTGGTATTGGCCACAATCAGCCTCTTCATCTTTACAAACAGTTTACATTGAAGAACTTGGAAATAACACTTATATTATATAAAATTTTTAGATTTCTGAGTTTCTATTAAATGAAACTTTTTTGATTATATAATTAAAAAAGAAGAATAATTAAATAATCAATAAAATAAATATATTTTACTGAAAATGCTTTTTTAATGTCAATTTTATTAGTTTTGTGATTTTAGCTTTTTAGTTACTTCCGCTATTCTTTTACCTTGAAATCTAGCTATTTTTCTTTCCATCTCATCAAGTTCCTCTTTTAAACCCAAATGCGTTGCTCCATAAGGAGCTCCAGTAGTAAATTTGATGGAGTTAGGAAATGCAGAATTTAAGGTAAGTAAGATTTAAAATAATACCGTTATCATCTAAAGATCTTGCTAACTTATTATATAAGGAAATCACAAATAAAACCTTATTTCACGGAAAGAAAGGTTAAGCTAAAAACTTGTATAACAAACACCTCAGTAAAAATAAACATTTACAGCCAAAAACAAGCCCTAGAACTAGCAGAAACATATGGAGCAAAACAACAATGGAGATCAATTTACATAACCAAATATTACAATAAAAACAAGAAAAAAGGAAGATGGCTACGCATGTAAATATACCTCAATAATGCAACTTACGGGATAAATTTCAGATTCGTGTTCAAAGTGTTTTAAGCTAAACTTTAATTGAGTTAAACTTTTATCATTGTTAAACAAAAATAATTTATGGAAGTAAAAGTACACAAAAAGGGGATTATAGTTTTGCCATCAGAAGTAAGAAAAAAACTAAATATTAAAGAGGGAAGCGTTTTGAAAATAGAAATTAAAGATGATACAATAATCTTAAAGAAAGAATTGAGCCTAATTGATGCTTGGGGCATTTTTGAAGGTAAAGCTGATGTAAAAGAAGCATTAAATATCTTAGAAGAGGAGAGGAGAAGAGAGGTTGAAAAAGAAAGAAAAGGTAATTATTGATACTGGAATATACATAAATTATTTTCTCAAAAAGGATGAGAGGTATCGTAAAATATTACAAGAAATATTTACTGGGGAAAAAGAAGGAATTAGTTTATTTCTTAATTTAACAGAACTCTATTATGTTTTAGGAAGATTAATAGGTAAAGAGTCCTCAATGACTGCAATATCATTAATAAGAAAATCTCCAATAAAATTTGTTAATATAGACGAAGACCTTAGTATAAGAGCTGGCGAGATAAAATTAACTTATGATTTTCTTTCTATTGTTGATGCATATTTAATTGCTTTAGCTGAAAGGGAGAAAGCAAAGATAATAACTACTGATTCCGCTATTCCAAAAGCTTTCAAAAACGCTGAAGTTATGAGTTAATTCGTCGTCATGAACTTACTGAAGATAGCTTTATTCATATGCCATTCACTGAAGAAAATTAAGGAGAGGAAATTATTAGATAAAGCGTTAGTGCTGTAATAGTCTAACGCTCTTATAAGGAAAAAAGTATATGAATTCTGCACTTCTCTCTTAATAAAATATTTATTATATCAACTTCTTTCGTCAATTTATATTCTTACTAGAAGGAAGAAAAAGATTAAGATAAATAAATTTAGAGACATAGTTAAAGATATCTTTATATTCTTATCAATTAATCTTTACATGACTAGAAATTTCTCGCATGAAATTACTTCTTATAAAATTTTTCATAGTAGAATTACATTTTCAGTTACAGAAAAACAGATTCAAAATAGAATGTTAGTTTATTATGTTAACTCTTTAGCTTTTTAGCTACCTCCGCTATTCTCTTTCCTTGAAATCTGGCTATTTTTCTTTCCATTTCATCAAGTTCCTCTTTCGAACCTAAGTGTGTTGCTCCATATGGACCACCACCAGTAGTAGTTTGGAAAAGTTCTGGAATTCCATATCCTACTGGAACTATTACCATTCCGAAATGATAAGCATAAGTACTCATTGTCAATATTGTTGTCTCATGACCTCCATGTATTGTTGATGCTTCTGTGAAGAAAGTTACGGGTTTACCATACAACAGGTTATCTTTCCATAAAACTGCTGTAGTGTCAAGAAAAGTCTTAAGTGCTCCTGCAATATTGCCATATCTTGTTGGTGAGCCAATAGCAAAACCGTCAGCCCATTTCATATCTTCAAGAGTAACTTCTGGTATGTCTTCGACTTTGTCTAATGGAATTCTTGATTGTAATTCTTGAGGTAGAGTTTCTCTAACTCTTTTTATTCTTACTTCTGCTCCTTCCTCTTCTGCTCCTTTAGCTATCTCTTTAGCTAATTCCACTATTGCCCCATATCCGTAAAAATGTTATTTTGTTACTTAAATTATCTCTAGTTAGACATTTAAAAAAGAATTACTTATTCAATTCTTTCATAATAATTTCAATAGCCTTATCAAGCTGTGGATCTCCTTCAACTCCGGGGGGTATCTCAACTTCAATATCTGGGTCAACTCCCCTATTTTCTATGCCTAAACCAATATCATCAAAATGAACAGCAAATTCTGGCTGCGTTACAGTAGTTTTGTCAACTAACCTTTGTCTAGGAGAGATCCCAATTACTCCTCCCCAAGTTCTTTTACCAATTACTAAGCCTAATTTGAATTTCTTAAATAGATAAGTAAATATATCACCATCAGAACCAGCATATTCATTTACAACTTCAACCATTACATTAGGAGAAGATAAATAAGGTTCTGGAACTGGTTTTCCATTTCTAGGAATAACATAACCAGCCCTCCTTAACAAAAGTCTTTGTAATATTAATCCAGAAATAAAACCACCCCTATTAAATCTAGCATCAACAATCAATCCTTCTTTATCGAACTCAGAAACAAATAATCTAAAGAACTCACTAAATCCTTGATATTGCATATCTGGGATGTGAACGTAGCCAACTCTTCCGTTAGTCTTTTCATGAACGTGTCTTCTGTTTTCTTCTACCCAGCTTCTATAAATCAAGAACTTTTCATCATCCATCAATTTAACGTATACAATCTTCTTTTCTCCTCCTTTTGTTAAAACTTCAAGAGTGACTTGATCCTTATTTATTAGATAGTAATTAATTTGCCTAAACGTTATAGGTTCTCTGTCAATTGAAATTATACAATCACCAATATCTAATTGAATACCCGGATCTCTTAGTGGACTTTTTTCGTTTTCATTAACTGGATCGCCGGAATATATTTTAACTACTCTGAAACAATTGTTACTTTCATCGTACTCAAATTCTGCTCCTAAACCTTTAATTGGTAAAGGTTCTTGAGTTTCATAAGTATAAGGTGTATGGTATGAATGAGAAGTTCTTGTTTCACCTTGCATTTCAAGGATTATATCGCCTAATTCATACCTCGTAGAAACTCTGTCTAATAATGGTTCATACTTTTTAAGAACTTCATCCCATCCTTTTAATTCTTTCTCATTCCAATAATTCTGTTTCATTAGTTTCCAAGTTTCATTGAGCATTTGCCTCCATTCCTTTTCTGGTTCTACGTAAACTTTTACTCTTGAAATGTCAACAACTCCTCCTTTTATACCAGATGCTGACAAATCAGGCTTAGAGGAAACATCGAATATCCTTAAAGAGTCCTTCAAAGCAACAAGAATTTTAGACTGATAAACAATGAAATCTCTAACATTATCTAAATAAAGTTCTTTTGTCTTTGTTTCTAAATCAAATACCTCAAGTCTGCCAGTCTGATCTTGCATAAATGATAATGCTCCCTTTATTGGATAAGAGAAGAGAAAGACCTTATTGTTTTTACTCCCTTCAATTTTGACGTAATTGTCCTCATCTACGGGAAAAGGAACTACTCTGTCTTGAATTCCTTGAATCTCCACACCCTTTTTATCCTCAACTTTTCCAAATGGAGGATTAAATGGAGAATAAGTGTTAGAAAGTACAACGAGATAAGGTTTAACGACTTTTTGAAATGACATGTTGAAAATCCTTTTATCGCTCGATGGTTCTAAATGCCTTGCAGATAAGAAATATAAATGTCTTCCATCAGGGTCAAAAGATGGCGAAAAATCATAACCATAAGGACTTGTTATTCTAACTATATTACCGTTAATATTTCCAATCTTTATTGAACTTGTTGATGGACCTTCTGGGAACGAGTAGGCAAACCATTCACTATTAGGATGCCAATCAAAATCAGTTATTCTTCCATAGTCGCTTTTGTCAATTAGCTTAACTATGTCTTTCTCTATGTCGTAAAGCCAAAGTTCTAACCTATTATTACTGATAAGAACTTTTTTACCATCTGGTGAAACTTTAATTCTTTCTATTCTTCCTAAATTCTGTTTGAGAATCTTTTTTCCAGAAAGAGTTAGAAGTAAAAGATTATCCTCATCATCTGATGCTATTACACTTCCATCTGGTAATAACTGATGAGCATAATACTTAACTCCTTGCTTTTCTCCTAGCTGAATAGCTGGTCCTTCCCATGGTTTCATTACGAAGATTTTACCTCTTGAGACTAGGCTAACATAATTTTCATTCAAATCTACTTCTGTTAGGTAATCAAGCACGTTAACGAATTTTGGTTGTCTCTTCTTTCTGTCAGTAATAATTTCAATATCTAATTTTCTTGTCTCATTGGTAGAAGGATTAAAAAGATATATATCACCCATGTTTTGAAATACTATTCTTTTTCCGTCAGAGCTCGCATTCCTACAATATGTAGAAAAATTTGTATGTTTAGTTAAGTCTTCTCCTTTAAGGTTAACTGAGTACAAATTTGCTATGCCCTCGTGATCAGAGAGGAAATACACTCTGTCATCTATTATCATAGGCCAACTAACAATTCCATCAAGTGAAACGAATTTTTCGAATTTTTTACCCCCATCATAGGAAATCCAAAGTTCGCCTTTAGTACCTCCTTTATATCCTTTCCAAAATGGTAAATCTTGATAACCCCTAGCTAAAACAACTATATTGTCCTTTATGAAAATGTTTGAAACTAAACCGTAGTTAAGCCTTTTAGCTTCACCAGTGTTTATGTTAACTTTGTAAGCTATAGTTGAAAAAGGATGATGATAATCGCTTATTACTATTATTTCTTCAGAAGATAACCAAAATGCAACTCTAGAGTTAGGTGAATTAAAATAAGTTACTCTTCTTGCTTCATTACCGTCACTAATGAAAACGTCTCCTCCACTTTTACCGTTTTGTAACCATAAAACTGTGAATGCAATTTTTCTTTTGTCTGGACTTATTTTTGGTCTAATTGCTACTCCTAAGCCAGAAGTTAATCGCTTTGCATTTTCTCCGTCATATAACCATATATCGTCGTCTGACGTAAAAGCTATGTAGTTTTCTCTTATATCTGGATAAAGATAATATCCTTTCATATTTACTCATTCGGATAAATCTCTATTTAAAGTCATTTCAGATAACTGAAAATTTTAGAGTTTAACTAAAAATTTTTTATGACCTATTATTTTAAAAATATTTACGTTTAGTTTGACATGGAGAATATAGTAAATTTGTAATCCATCACGTAAGGTAGGAACTTAAATGGATTTCATTAATTTTTGGAATATCAATCATGAGATATTAAAAACTTAATTAACAATTTTTATACTCCTTTAGTCTTTCTTTTTTCTGTGGAAAACGCTGTTATAATTGTTGTTGGTGCTGATAAACCCGGAATAGTTGCTGGAATTGCTTCAGTTTTAGCCCAAAATAACGTTAATATTATTGATATTTCTCAAACTGTTTTAAGAGGAGTTTTTGCAATGATTATGATAGTTGACATTTCTCAAAGCAAGCAACCTTTATCAAGACTAAGAGAAGAATTACAAAAGAAAGGAAAGGAACTTAACGTTGAAGTTAGTGTATATCATGAAGAGGTTTTCAAATACATGGAGAGGATTTGAATGAAATATAGTGTTGATGAAATTATTGAAGTTCATAGGATGTTAAGTGAAGAAGATTTGGATATAAGATCAGTAACGTTAAGTATTAATACAAACTTTTTGATTTCCTCAAACTTCGAAGAAATAAAGGAGAAAATACGGGGACTTTATTCATTTGTAAGTAAATTTTCGAAGACAGTAGAAAAAGTCTCAGAAAAATATGGTATAAGGATTGTAACAAAGAGGATCGCAATTTCGCCAGTCCAATTTATCTTTGAAGTCTTATCTCCCTCCTATTCTTTAAGTTTAGCCAAAGAGTTGGATAAACTAGCTGAGGAAAATGGTATAGATTATATTAGTGGTTATTCAGCCTTTGCAGATAGAGGATTAAGTAAGAGTAGTGAAACTGTTTTGAAATCTTTATCAGAAGTGCTGAATTCAACAGAAAGATTGGCTGGAATGATTAATGCTGGTTCTACTATGGCCGGAGTAAATATTGATGCTGTTAAGCTTTTTGTTGATGAGTTATTTAAAATGAAGCCAGAAGCTTCTTCAAGAGCAACTATAATGGCTAATGTTCCTCCAGATTCTCCTTTTGTTCCTTCAGCTCATCATGGCTTAGGAATGCCAGACTCTATGATTAACGTCGCCGTAAGCGGTCCTGGAGTAATAGAAAGCGTTATAAAAAGAAATAAGCCCACTACACTACAAGAACTTCACGATCTAATAAAGAGAACTGCATTTAAAATAACTAGACTTGGTGAATTAGTTGGTAAGGCTGTTTCAAAAGAATTAGGAATTCCTTTCGGAATTGTTGACTTATCCTTAGCTCCTTCACCAAAAATAGGTGATAGCGTAGCTGGAATAATTGAGGCAATGGGGATCTCTAAAATGGGTGGTCATGGAAGTTTAATGGCATTAGCTTTACTTATTGATGCAGTTAAGAAAGGAGGTGCAATGGCAACTTCTTCTGTTGGTGGTCTTAGTGGTGCATTTATTCCGGTTAGCGAAGATTCTGTTATGGTTGAAAGAGCTATTGATGGTTCAATAGATTTCTTTACTTTACTAGCCTTATCCTCTGTTTGCAATACTGGGATTGATATGGTTGGTGTTAGTAAAAGACAAGGCAAAGATAAGGTAATTGGTTTAATACTTGATGTTCTGGCTATGGGAGTTATACTTAATAAAACTCTAGGTGTGAGAGTTATCCCTCTTGATGCTAATCCTGGGGAGACTGTAGATTTAGGCGGACTTTTAGGGAAAGTTGTTGTTATGAAACTTAAAGATATAGATGTTAATAACTTTACTTCCTTATCTGGTTATATGCCTTCTGGAATAAAGAGGTTAGAGTTTGGATGAATGTTTCTCACTCTTCTTGTGACTAATTAGACTTTAAACTGAATTGCATACTCGCTTAAATTAGGTCTCCTTAATTTGTTTATCCTTCCTCTTCTATTAACGTTTTCATTTTTCCTACAAACTCCTTTACAGCTTCTATCATCATCTTAACGTCATCCTTAACCATAAAATTCTCGTAGAAATTAGAATGTAACCTTAAACATGCTCCCCATAATAAACCAAGTTCTTTTCCAGTTTTAGAGACTAGTTTGCTCATAATCTCTTCAAGGTCCCTATGCCTATAATGTTCTAAACAGTGTTTCTCACCATAAGCTCTAACAATAGATGCACAAGCACCCCAAGTTTTTTCCAGAAGTTTAAACGAGATCATCTTTATATTCATTAGTTTCACTCGAAAACTTTTCATACGCTAAAATATAGAGTGGCACTCTTTGAGATGGATCTAAGTCCTTTAATAACTTGTCATAAAGCAAGAGGAGGGGATCTGTACCCCTTTTCTTAGCTTCATTTTCTAAGACTACTTCTAGCTCCTTGGGTATTTCAACATTTATTTATAATTAATAACCCCTTTTTATTTTGCTCTCTTAGATGTTCATAACCTATTAGAATTTTTCACGTTAAAAACCTTTGAGACGTTATTACACATGACGAAGCATAAAAAACTTTTAATCTATTATAAGCCATGAAGATATTGGAGTATTGTTAAACTTCTTTTTACAGCTTTTTCAACTGCAATAAATACAACTGGCAAAGCTCCAGTAGTTCTAGCCTCTCTAACTCTCCTACTTCTGGGTAAAAGCTTAGATTTTAAATTCCACGTATTCAGTAACAACTTTCTTCGGTGCTTCTACAGCAGTAAGTAAGTCACAATCAGCAATAGATGAACACAAGGGATTTCCTTTTTCCTCATAATTTATCTTCATACTTTATTATTAATGCTGAAAGTAAAGCTTTAACAGCAGTAAATACTTTTCCAGCTGAGTTTCTTATAAAACCTCTCTCAAAAAGCTTAATAGCTAATAAGGAATCATCCAATGCCTTAATCAACCTAGCGTAAATGTAACTCTCATCTAGCTTAATTAAATCTCTTTCCATGACGAATAGTTTGACTTCAAGAAATATTAATTTTTATAGTAGCTTCAGTGTTTAGCTCGACAATAAGAAACCTATGAAGAAAGTCGTTAAGAACAGTTTTCTATTGAAGCGTAAATAGTCTTTTTCAATGAAAATGCAACGAATTAATTTCAATTATATGACCTATCACTCTGGCGTTGCATTTACTATGAAAAGCACTATAGCCTGGGTTGTTAGGGATATAAACGGTTTTCCCATTCTTTATGCTAATTGAATCAAGGACTTGATGTAGTAGTACTGAGGAGGAGTGAAGATCCTTAACAAGGAACTTGATGATTATTATATACATGATGGACTATCAGCATATAATTACTTCTCTATCATGAACACGTGAGATTTGGCAAGAAAAATATTGTTGAACAAGTATTCAGAAGTATAAAACATAGACTATCAACAATGGATTACAACCTCCCATGGAATTCAAGAAAGCAAAGTTTAACATCGTGGTTTAGCATGTTCTTCTTAATATACAACATAGTGAAAGAAATTATTTGACACATTCTTTTTCGCTAAAGTAAAGTATAAATTTTATTCTGTTACTTAATGTTTGTGTATAATGACTGGTTCCAATATAGGAACAACCTAGATTTTCTTAATAAGTATTTAGATGAAGCTGATGATAATAAGGCTAAAGAAGAAATTAAGATGAAAATTTTGCCACTTCTTGAGAGTAAAGATTATAAAAGAGTATGTGTTTTCAAGCAAATGAGGAAGACATAGAGCATTGGAAGGGTTCTTATCTTTATTCGATTGAAGAGGAATTAGGTTACATGATATGGGGCGATAAAGGTGAAAGTAAAGGGGAAGATGATATTACTGGTATAGAATTCAAAGGTTTAGTAGAAGGATACAGAGATCAGATTAAAAATAATAATTTGAATTACCCTCTTTTAGCAATCTTAGGAGTGAAAAAGGGAAATGACATATATGTATTAGGGTTTGGAACAATCGTAGAAATTAGCTATGATTTGTTTCGCAATTTTAGATATTGGAAAGAAATAAATGGTATATGGAAAATTATAACTAGAATTAAAGTTTTATACCTGAATAAAAGTTTAAGGGTAAATAACTACAAGGGCATCTCATGGAATACATTAATTAATAGCTTGGATAAACTAGAATTAAAAAACAAAGAGGGTAAAACTATAACGATTAGAGGAAATCAGTGCTATATAGATCCTTACATAATTAGACAGATTAAAGAATATGTTATATCTAAAAAAGAAGAAATAGTAGAAACTTTGTGGTTTTACAGAGAGATAAAGAAAAATATCAATTCCAAAACAAATACCTCTAATTTATCGCAATCTGAACAAATTACACAGCCAGAATATATATGTAAGATTAATTCCAGCGATGACGCATTACGAAAAATACTAGATAATCTCTTTATTAAAACCTCATATCCTTTTTCTAATATTGACTTAATAAAGGTGATTCTAAGCTATCTAAAGCATGGGCATTTGCTTTTTGTAGGTCCTCCAGGTACTGGCAAAACTGAGCTTACATTAAGAATAGGTAGATCATTAGGAGAGAATTGTTATACTATTACAACTGCAAATTCGTTATGGTTTAGGAGAGATTTAATAGGAGGAGAAAGCATAGAAAATAATAACGTAATATGGAAGAGCGGTTTGTTAATTAGAGCCTATAATGAAGCTGTTAAGGTAAAAGATGGATATTATTTGGTTATAATTGATGAAATAAACAGAGCTGATATCGACAAGGCATTTGGTGAATTTTTTACAATATTTTCTACAACTAATCCAGATGAATGGTCAATACCAAAGTATTTAATTGATGAAATTAAGAGTTATCCAAATAAGGATAAAGTCGCTTTAGAATTCTTAGAAAATTATAAAAAATACAAAGATGAACCACTAAAGAGAATTAGAATTATAGCTACTATGAACTTAATTGATACTCGTAATCTTTTCTATTTGGGAGATGCGTTAGTTAGAAGATTTGCTGCAATAGATTTTAATTACCCTGAGGGGGCTGAAGACATTCAAAACTATCCAGTTGAGGACGAGATCAAAAACTTTATCTCTTGCTTAAGGAAAAAGTTCAAAGATAAGCGTGATAGTGAAGGATTAAACTTCGATATTTCTCCGGCGTCCCTTAAGAAAGCTCTAGAAATATATAGTGAAGTTAAGAACTCACTTTTACAACAAGAAAAACTTAACTTATTTAAATCAATTCTCTTGTCAACTTTAGGCACTATAGATCAAGAAATTATCAAAGATTTTGACAACTTAGCAAATGGGTGTATGTCAAAGTGAAAGAGATGTCATTAAGTAACATAAAAATGAGTACAAAGTTAGTCAAAAAGGTAGGTAAGTATTACATTGAATATAAAAATAAAGTGCCAAACGTTGATAAGTTATTAAAAACCGGTTATCAATCTGAATTACCTATAGATGAAATTACTAAGGCCTTCCTCTTATTGTCTTTATTTAAAGAAAGTATTAGCAAGTTACTTAAATTATACGAGGAGGCAGAGAAAGAGAAATTAAAACACAGACAATTTGCGGTAAAAATTGATTCAGTTCCTTATGGTCCGATAGATATACCAAGAACTATTTTACTTAGAGGAAAATCTGCTTATGCATATTATTCATTTGAAGAAGGAACAAACGCACCAGAATATGCAATATTACTTTACTTATTAGATAAAGCCTACAATATTATAAGTTTCACAGAATCAAAGTTAGGCAAAGAGATACAAAAAATAGATATAAGATACTTCAGGAATAAATTTGAAAAAACAGTTAATAAAATTAAGAAATTAGAAAATATAATTCGCAAATTAAGAATTCAGGTTAAAAATGAATTCTTTAGACCTATAACTCACAGAGACCCAGATTGGCTCATAAGTGCTTATGAAGAATATTTAAAAATAAAGAGGATAAGTGAAATTGAAATAGGAATAGGCAGTGAAAAGTTAAAGATAGAATACAAAAAGCAAATATTATTACTATTAAGATGGAGATTATATGAGATTTATACATTCTTCTTAGTAGCTAAACTTCTTGAAAGTAAAGGGTACACAATTGTTTTTGATAAGGGAGAATTTTTAGCTTATAAAGGTGGAAAGAAGTTAAGATTACTCTTTAACTCTTCAATTGAAAGTAAGTCAAAACTTGATGGAATAGACGATCTATCTGACGTAACTCAATACATGGGAAGACCAGATTTCTCTTTGGATAACTCCAATCTCATAATATTTGAATGTAAATACTCGTCTAGAGTTAGTTATATTACTGCAAGTAGGTTTAAAATTATGGCGTATGCTTATGAGTATGACCCATTAACTGTAATTTTAGTTTATCCCGGTTTAATCGAGAATGAAGCTATGGATTTAGAAGAGATGAGTACACTAAAACTTAATGAAATAGTGAACGAGAGAGGATATGTTGATATAAGGTTTAAAAATGGTAAAAAGCTTTTTATGCTAAAAATAAATCCATTAGATGATGATAATAAAAATATTAAAAAAATTGAAAATATCTTAAGTAGTTTAAATATGCAGGTTTAGTCTTTTTTATTGACAATTATTACTTTCTCTAATGGTATTCCAGCCTCTTTTAATGTCTTTAACATCAATTCCTCATTGGGGAAAATTATGTCTGTGTTTCCTAGCTTTATCCATACTGGCATAATAATTTCCTAGTTCCAAATCTAGGTGAGAGTAGGGAATAAGTAATCGAGATTTGAGTAAATATATTTTAGATTCTTTCGAAAACTTTAATCTCAAAGATCTTGTTAGATATGAGCAAGTTACTAGAAAAGAATTTATTCTAAAAGAAACTCTATTAGATAACTCTTTCTAGCGTACTCATGATATGCTAATATAAGTTTTCTAAATATTGGGACAGAATCTTTAAATCCGTAATAAGTTTCACTCCTACGAATTTTCTGCTCAGGTTAGGCTCACATTAATACCTTGAGTATTACAAGCGAAAATTAAATAAACACTCAACCCAAAAAACCTCAAGCCGTTTGTGCCTCTGGGGTTAAACACCCTATAAACAAGGTTGGCTAATAACTCTCCTCAATAATCTAACAAATGGGAGTAAAAACCCCGAGTAGTAGAATATCATGTTTTTTCCGAGGGGTAAAAAGTAGTCATAACTAGGAGAACAAGTTAAGATAATGCATTATTTTCTATAAGTATTATTATAGAAAAGCTAATACAATAATGAAAAAAGTATAACTCGTGCAAGAAGTAAAAGTCTTTGGGATTAACGTCGGAGAATCAAAAATAGTAGTAACGAAAATAAGACTAGAACAAAAAGGAGAAAAACTAGTTCAAAAAGAAATAGAAACAAGAGAATTCAAGTACGACAACGAAGGAATGCAAGAACTAATAAACTTCCTAGGGGACTATAAGGAAAGAATAATGGAAGCAATTGGGGTATACTTTTACTACCTATACAATACACTCACATAAAAAGGATTAGTAAACCCACTACAACTTAGAGAAGCGATAGGAAAGAAAACAGATGAAATGGACTCAAAAAGACTAGCAATAGGAGCAATAAAAACATCATACATACCAAAAGAGAACTAGAAGAAAGAAAAACACAACGAAAACACGAAATGTTCGACGTCGAATAGTTAAACTTTTTACTTCAATTTCCAATTTAACCTCATGTCTTGGTATAATTTTGAGGAGTTGAAAAAGCTAATTAGAAAAGATAATTCGGTTTTGGTAGTATGGGATGTACAAGAGGCTCTTGTAAATAGTATCTTTAACAGGGAGGAATTTTTACAAAAGCTAAGTGAATTAATCTCGGCAGCTAGAAAATATAATGTACCGATAGTTTATACGAAAATTACACCTTACCCAGATAGATTTCAAAACCCAGCTTTTAGAAGATCTTTTAATCCCGGAGATATAGTCAAAGAAGTATATCCTCAGCCTGGAGATGTTGTACTTAATAAGAACACACCAAGTATTTTTGTTGGAACAAACTTTGAATTAATGTTAAGAAACGTTGGAATTACTACAATTGTCTTTACTGGAATCGCTACTGATATTGGAGTAGAAACTTCTGCTAGACATGCTCAAGCCTTAGGTTTCTTACCAGTAATTGCTAAGGAAGCAGTATCTTCATCAGATAAATCAGCTCATGAAAGGTCGTTGCAAAATCTTCAAAGATTAATGTTAGTTCTTGATAACAAGGATATTATTGAAAGGTGGAGTTCTTAAAACAATTTTCTATTGCCAAGTAAAAAGTACACTTTTCTTTTACAAAAAGAATTTGATAGAAATCTCTCCTCCTTATCCGTATTTCCATTAAATGCTCTCTACCAGTAAGCATTAGGTTTCACTCTTTATATAAAGATCTCCAGAGCTAGAAAATTCAAGGATTTTACACTAGAATGAATTTAATATGGTGATTTTCATAGTAATTGTAATTTATGAAATCGTGTTTAACGTTTCCGTTTCAATGAAAAAGACTATAAACTATAAATTAAGGATAGCCTTTCTATATACAGGATCTGACACAATATAAATTTTTTCTTTCTTTTCAATAATGTAAAGCCTTTCAAGTTTATCAAGGAAAGAGGACAAGGTTTCAGTAGAAACTCTTGACTCTTTCTCAAGTAAGCTCCAATTAGCACCGTAAACCATTAATTTTAAAGCTTTCTTTCTCCAAGCTTTTCTCTCTATAGCATTATTTATCTCTTCCTTAGCTATACTCACAGCTTCTATTATACTTTCTTTCAATGCTTCTTCATGAGATTTAATACATCTATTTACTCCGTAAATGTTTAACCAACCTACTAAACTACCTAACTCTTGTAAAACCTCATTAATTTCTTCTCTTTTGAAGCTTACGTTACAGTTTTCTAATCCTCTCTCAAGGTATTCTCTAGCTAGTTCTTCTTTCCATGGTTTTAAAAAGATCTCACTAGGTTTTCTTCCAGCTAATGGTTTTTCTCCTTTCTGTTCTAGCAAAGTTCTTATTAATCCTATAGCTGAGCCAGTAAAAATTATTGAAAGGGATGGACAAGAGTTTAATAATCTATGGAAAACTGGAATTAAATGATTTATCCCTTGCTTTAGATCTTGTGCTTCATCTAAAATTAGAATGGTGTTTGAACAAATTGATCTAATAATACTTTCAATCACCGCAGTGCTCTTTATCTTAAAGGAAAGTGAAGTGGGACCTATTTTCACTCCTATAGTCTCTAAAGATTCTTTAACTCTTTCAATTAGACCTTTAGGTATAGAAAAATAAAGTCTATTTATGAAATCTCTTAATCCTTTTACTTTAACAAGATCTACGTAAATAGTTTTACGATCAGAGAAAGTGTTTGAGACTGATAATGCTATACTTGTTTTCCCACTCATTCTTGGACCTAATATAATAACCCATTCATTTCTTTTTAATAAAAAAGAAAGTTGATTTATTTCCTCATCTCTATCAAATATTTCCTCCACATTAAGTCTGGGCTTCTTTGAGAATATAACTTTGCCCCCCAAACTACTTTGCCCCACAAAGTATCTTTTTCATAATTTAAAAAATTGATAGAAGATGATATACTATTAACTAGGAATGTTTCTAGTCATTTTAAAGATTTTAAAAGTCCTATGCAGTTATAAGATTTTCTGAAATAAATAATATAATATTTCTATCCTCTTTACAGGAAAATCTCTACTTGATGATAAGGTGAATTCATACATCTTAACTTTCTCTTATCCGGAAATTCTCTATCTACATCTAGGGTGGGATTTAAAGATAGGCTAAGTGAATAGTATTAAATTTCTTACTCTTGTAGAGTTTTAATAGTTTAAAACAATGAAGTAATATTATGAACTTACTCTACTAAAATAGAGAATTATGTAAGCAAAGAGATTTAAAATATTTCATAAATAATGAAAATTATGAAAAAGATCATTAGAGAAAAGCTCATCATAGGTAACTTTTTCCCCATCTTATTGTTTTCCAATGTGAGAATTATATTTTTATATTCTAGATGATTTAATGGACCAGACGATTATTATGAACAAAAGTTAAACTCGAAATAGCCTGTCAAAGTACTATAACTTCTCACGAGATAGAATTACGTAAATTTTCCATTCCCAAGACTTGTATTCTTGTTTTTCTTCATCGTATAAACTAAGAATGTGAATAGGATTAAGATTTAGAAGAACTTATTTATTCAGCATAATTGCAATTTTTCCCTTTCTAGTAAGTTGGAGTTTATTCCCTTTTTCCACTAATCCTTTTTCCTCTAATTCCTTAACTTTTCTCCATGTTGTGGTCATTGAAGAGTTAATTATCTTAGACAACTTGGAAATATTCTCTATCCCACTTCCAATATACTGTAAAAGAGTAATATCATCTTGTGTAATATCTAATTTTTGAAGGTCTTTTATTCTCCCCATCTCTTCTCCCTCTATGAAGAGCCTAGCAGTTGGTTTAACTAAAGCTAAGGCATAAATGATTTGTAGTATCCCTAAATCTCTCTTTGAAAGAGCTAAGCCAATCTCCTCTTTTTTCGTCATTAGTATTTTAGCTATTTCAACTACTCCCTCTTCAAATCCTTTGAGGCTTAACAAAACGTAAGGAATGTTTAACATTTCTAAAACAAAGCGAGAAGATTGCTCTGAAATCTTATCACTAGAGAGAAGTATAATTTCGTTAATTTTATCTATTTTAAGATTTCTGAAAAGTCTTGTCTCATCGCTTGTTATTTCTGTTAAGAGTATCATAAAATAGTTTTAAAGAGGGATTTTTAAAAGGATTACTTTTTCACGTTTAACTGAAAGAGCTTTAGAATTTTTTCATCTTATTTTTATATACTTACAATGATTTCTACATTTTTATGAAACGTTCGACTGCTTCAATATTAGCTTCAATAGGAGGAGCTATGTACATAATAGGAGGAATAGCTACTGGTTTACTGATAGGATCACTATATAGTTTTACTGCAGGATTAGCAAATAGTAAATCGATAGAGCAACAAGGGACTAGTGATGCGACATTTCTTATTGTTTTTGGTTTTGTAATAGGAATTCTAATCATATTATTTTCTATTCTATTTCTGAGATCTAGTAATAGTAAAATGAGGAAAATTGGGGGAGCTTTAGTTATTATATTGGCACTTTTAGGAGCCATAAATACATTTGGTGGGTTAATTATAGGAATAATCTTTGCAATAGCTGGAGGAGTTGGAGCTATTACTGCTAAGGAGTGAAAAAGATATATCTATTTTTTCCTTTTTCTCTTTTTAAGAATTTTCAGGTCTAATAGAAAATAAAATAGAATAATCTTTATAAAAATCCTTTTTCTTTTAAAGTCTTGAGAATATGAATACTAAACTAATAATCGGGATTGTAGCAGTAGTAATAGTAGTTATATTAATAATAGCCGGAATGTCAGTCTCAAAGCCTTCCACAGCTCCAGTATCAACTACGTCACCCGTCTCTTCAACTACTCAATCTTCAGTTACTTCAACTACTCAGCCTTTAACAACTACTTCTGTAACGCCATCAAGTCCCTTCTTAGTTAAAGTTATTAATGTAACTAATGCACAAGCTGTGGCTGAAGAAGATGGCTATCAAACTAAGGCTTATCTTGTTGTTTATCTAAATATAACATATCTAGGAAGCGGAACTATTACTTTACATACAAGCAATTTCGATCTATATACAACAGAAGGAATTTATTCTTCATGTGAGTTTGAACCACCGGGAATTAGTGGGTATTTAGAGAATGGAGTAACTCTTCAGCATGGTAATTATATAGTTGGTGGCATTGCATTTTTAGTTCCTAGCAGTGCTGTGCCACAGAGATTAGTTTATACTTCATTACTTGGACAAACATATTTTAATATCTCTTTACCTAAGCCAAATAGTTATATATCTTATATTACTACCGTAAGTTGTCAATCTACAGATAGTTTAGTCTTAGTATCTTCAAGCTCTCCATTAGCAAACATTGAAGGATTTAATGGACAAGCGTTTAACATAACTCTTGAGATACAGAATGGTCATTTCTCTACTCCAGTAACTATAGAAGGTATATCGCTTTCTCCACAGTTTAAGTATACAGTGGATACAAATTACAAAGGAGTTGTAATTAATCCAGGGGATACATACTATTTGACAATAACTATCTATTTTCCTAATGAAAGTTACTATGGCCCATTAACTATAACCGTTGATGTAAGTTAACTTTCTTTTTTATTTTCTATAATGAATAAATGGAAGTTTTTGATCACTTTCAGGCTGGAAAGAGGTCAGAAAAGTTATTTGCATAGTAATCTTTATTAAAGTCTTAGTATGATTAATCTTAAGGCACCTCAAAAAGAGCAATGAGGTGCCCTCTTCATAAGAATGAAGAAAAAGAATATAATAGAAAGAAAGATTTAGTCATTCATATTTCGAAGACTAAAATTGATTCTTGCCCTATTTGTGGTGCTAAAATTAAGTCTGGGAATTACGGGGATCTACTGAAACACCTAGAGAAATGTTATGATGATTCACATAAAGAATTGTTAAGAACTTTAGCTACTATTTTCGGAAATCATGGAAAATTCAAGAGAAGAGTTTCGCTAAATAAGAAAAGTTATAATTCCAGCTATTTATAGATAATTTATGGAAAGTAGAATAAGGTTAGCTTATTATTCTATGGAGGAAGAACCTTTGAGTAATTGGACAAGGATTCTTTCAGATCTAAGTAATTTGCATAGCAAATTTAATGTATATCCTTCTTCTCTTTTAGACTGGGAAAAAGTTCTTGTGATAATAGGAAATGAGATACATGTTTCATCTTTGGAGGAATTTGAAAAACTTTACAATAAATTAGATAATGGAGAAACTCTTATTTGGATAGGAAGTCCTTTCAAAATTATTTACTCTAATTTAGATACTGTGAAAATGTTAAGGAAAGAAGTTCTTGAAGGAAATTATTTCTTTTCTTCTCTAGGTATTTCACGGGTTTATATTGGTTACGATAAGCAAAAGGGATATTTTTTAGAGATAGAAAAGAAGTTTGAAAGCGAAACTGGATCAACTTGTGAGGATACAAAATTTTCTGATCTTTTAGGAATAATTCCAGAGAAGGGTGATGGAATTCCTTTGGGTTCTAATGTAGTTCCCTATAATATTTGCCAAGCTAATGACAAGGGAAAATTTACAACATCCTATTCAATAATTATAGGTAAGGGACATATCATTAGACCTTTTATTACATTTTCTTCTAGAAATATTCTAATTCTTCTGAGTTTAATTTATAAGAATTTAAGTCACTCGTCTGAAGAAGCAATAAATTATGAAATTAACACTACATTAACACTTAACAATTTTATTTTCACTTATTCTCAAGCAGTATCTTTATATTTAATGGGATATTATACTTCTTCTGCCGTCGTTATTAGAAGGATATTAGAAGATTTGATAACAGAAAAATATAGAGATATTTTATGCTCTATCGCAAGTAAAAAGGGGTGGAATGACGTAAGTAATAGTGAATTATGTGAGGGAAAAGGGTTAAGAGTTCTTTATAACTTCGTAGATATACTAGAGAAAATAGAAGAAAAAATGAAATTTTATGGTAAATTAGCAAACTATTCCTCAGTGTTTAATGCCTTTAGGGTTATTGGAAATAAAGGAGCTCATGACGAAGTAGATTACAGAACTATGCTGACAGTTCTTTCTGTTTTTCCAAGCTTTATAAATGATTTAAATAATTATTTAGAGAGACTAAGTAATAGCATTGATGAAGGCAGTAATTCCAATAGGAGCACCAATAAAGGTATTTGAGACAGCAGTTACTACAATACTGAGGACGTTAGAATCTTACGACGTTGATAAGTTAGTTTTATTATATCCACCGTTTGCTACTTCTTATTTAAAAGATATCATAAGTTTTCTCCGAATTCTTAAAACCCAACCAAAGATTGAAATTAAGGAAATAAATTATAGAATGCCATTAGAAGAAGAGGTTAAAGATTCTGATTTAATAGTGCCATCAGCAACTTCAGTAGTGTATGTAATAAAACTTACCACCGAGGCAGTAAAAAATAGTATTCCTATAGATCACGTAATGTTTCCCTTTGGTCCGTGGTATGGTCTATTTTACCCTTATGTACCTAGATTTCTAGTACCAATGTTTAAAGGAAAAGAAGATGTTAACGATATTATAAATTATGATTATGCAAAAGATTCAATAAATTCATTACTAAAGAACAGAGAGCTAAGTAAAATAATTGCCTCGCTTTCACTTGACTTTAATGTAAAAGAAAAGGATAATTATAGAGTTGGAGAAGATATTACTCTCTGTATAGATAGAAAATATGAGATAAGAATAAAGAATGAAGAGGAAGATTGTCTCCTAGTTTTAGATAAGGGAAAAATAACTTTTAATGGAAAAGAAGTTGAACCTGAAGAATTAGTTAAAAAATTATTCAATGATAATAGTGGTACACTGGATAAGGAGTTAGGATTTTATTCGATAAAAGTAGTTCTTGACAGGGAATACGAACTAAGAGAGCTAATGAGAAAGTATAGGGGTATATTAATTGATACTAATTTAATATATAGAGGTATTGTATTCTATCCTGATATTCAAACCCTTTTGCCCTATTGTGCATATATTGAAATAGCTAATAATAGATCTAAGCCCAAAAGAAATAAGGCTGAAATTATTTCTCATGAATTAGCATGGATATACTTACAAGAGCTAATAAGTAGATCTACAATGATCCCAACTCCAATATTCTTCTGTGATGCAATAATCCCTATGATTGATCCCCTCTTAATTAAGGATAGTCTGATTTTGTCCTCAGATAAGGCTACAATAACTCATTGGAAAAATGTAATTTCTAATGCAGAAATAGGAGAATTAAAGTGTGAGAAAAAAAGAGATTTTAATGAGCTCTCCTTCTCACTAATCCTTTTATCTTGGATATTGAAAAATTATTTGAAATGAGATTATTCGATAGAAGAAGTCTAATACTTTTATTTTCTCCTCTTATTACATTTATAGTATCTTTAGCTATTGCTCCTTTTAATATAAGTGTTTTTACATTATTGTTTTTAATCACTATAGGACTAGGTTTCTATGACATTTACTTAGTTATAAGACCTACTATATTTACGAAGAAGGATAAGATAATAATTCATGGGAAAGAGAAAATTTTGTGGAAAGAAATCAAAGAGATTAAGATTGATCAAGGACTAAAGTTTTCAAACGTAATAATCACGTTAAATAATGGAGAAAGAAAAGTGCTAAAGAATGTTTATAAAGCTGATAAATTACTAGTTGAATTTGAGAAAGGAACAAAAAATAATGTAAAATGATTTTGGAAGTTAACTAGGAAAGTTATTGAGCTATTATCTATGTGGTGGCATATATAACGAGAAATGTATTAGAACCGGAAAAAAGAAGAAACGATTCTGATATCGTCATGAAGGTATAAATTCAAAGCATTTGAATCTCTACATAAAGGCAAGACTAAAATGGATATATTAAACAGCGGAAAAGTCATAGAAATAATTTATACCTAACGATCATACTATGAAACGATTTAATAATATTTATGTATGTTAACGCTATTTAAGTAATTAGTAGAATTTACGCTTAATAAATTAAGTAGTATTTATATCCTATCGTAGAATTAAGTTAATAGCTTATTTAGGTTTTAGATAGACATGTGAGTGGTATAAAAGTACAAAGACTTAAGAGAAGAGCTTTACAGTTTCTTAGTGACGCAAAGAAGGATATAAATGATGGTTTCTATGATCTAGCTATGTTTCATGCTGAGGAAGCAATCCAGCTTTATCTAAAGGCAGTATTGTTTGAACTATTTGCTTCTGAATTCAAAAGTCATGAAGTAAGAACACTGTTGTCATATTTAGCTAAGCTATTAAAAGAAAACAGCTATCCCGATTTATCGGATGAAATTCTAGAGCTTGCTAGGGAATATAGGAATGAACTGTCTGAGCTAGAAGATGCTTATATTGAAAGTAGGTATGGAGAGATGGAGTATGATAAATCACAGGCGGAAAATGCTATTTCAATTGCTGAAAAAATTATAAATAAATTAGAGGAGATAAGTAAACGTGTCAAGCTGGGTTAAATATAAATTTGAGCATTTAAGACGATGGAAAGAATATGCTGAAATTATAGCTAAAGCATCAAAGGAAATTGATAAAAATGTAAAGGTTTATGTCTTTGGTGGAATAGCTGAAGATAGAATTACTGTTCTAAGTGATATAGATATTTTAATCATTTTCCCTTATCAATTATCTGATAAGGATAGAAGAGAATTAAAAAAGCAAGTTTTAAACATAGCTATGGATAAATATAATTTGCCTTTTGGTGCACCAGTTGAGTTACATGTTGTTGATGAAGAAAAGGCAAAAGACTATTTCAAACATGCAAAAAAGTTGATTGAGATTCATTCCGACCAATAAGTTATTTAAAGAATGTCAGAACAAATTAAAACTTGCAAGAAGTGTGGATAGAAAGTCTTCATGGTATTTCACAAAATCATCACCTTAAAATTAAATCGACAACCCTATGCTAGGATGACACAATTTATTTCCTAAGTTTTAATTTGTATTCCTTACTTATTAACATAAAATAAAGCCTTAGCAATATTTTTTATGAATTGAATTTAAGAAGTACCGGTTAAGGCGGGAAGAAAGTTAGTTTAAGTTACATAAGGGCAAAGAATAATATATAAAAAACAACTAAAGACGAGAAGAAGCAAAATTAGAAAGAAAAATGTGAGTTAAGAAATTCCCGAAGCAATTGAATTCCCAGATACACTAGAATTGATTGAAAAAGATATGGTACCAGAGAAGCTTTATGCACCAGATGGGACTTTGCTATATTTTACCCAGACGTAAGCTACTACGGAAACATAACTATCGTTATAAATGTGACAAACTATTCTTAACTTACTCCTCAATAAGCTAATAAAATTTTTTAATTTTTCTTTTTTATCAGATTTTTATAATGTCTACTGACAATCACATAGAATAAGGAATTATTTGTTTCAATTATTAGTCTAGGTTTTCCTCTATCTTCTATGAGTTTAAGTATACATCTTATGTTCTTTAAGGTTAATAAAATGAATTTCAAGTTTTTTCTCTTTTTGCTTTTTCTAGGCAAGATTCAATAAGATGTATTTTTATCTAATTGATTAAAATTATGGAATTACTTTATATCTATCTTAACTTGTTTTTAAGGTAATAATTTGGAGAGTACCGTAAGGGCGGAGTAATTCACTAGGGAGCGATTTTGCTATTATGTTATTCTTCGCATTTACATTGATACGATCGCGCAAACACTTAGCTAGAGCCTTCAGAGCATTAAAATCGTAAAGAATGTAAAAATTCTATTTTTTAAGGTAAACCTTTTTTATATAATCTACTACAGTAAATGGGGTCAAGACATTTTTTATTTCTATTTGTCTTCCATCCTTTAGAATTATTCTAATAGTTCCAATTTCTTCCAATTCACCATAAATATTTGGACTAGATCCTTCGAAAATTGGCCCGATTTTTCCGCTATGTCGCATGAATACTTTATATACAATCATATCTTGTATCTGAGACCATTCTATCATCAATTTTCTATTTTTCCAAATGCCTTTTTCATTGTATCAATACACTGGGGAAAATAGATTATTCCCTGCTAGATGTTCAACTTTTTCATCTGGCACTCTACAATAACCTATAAACCCTATTGCATAAATTGGTACTGCCAAAACCGATACAAATCCAATAGCTGTTTCTAGATTAGAATAGATAGCCATCCCTATACCTAAGATAGCGAAAAATATTCCCGCTATGGAAAACACTATAGCAACTTTTGTTTTTTCTTCATCCTAATATTTATTCTTTTTTCTAGTTTTTTCTTTTTCCTTTATATGCGTTAATGCGTATTCATTCTGCTATGTGTGAACACGTATAAATAAAAACCTGTATTCCTAATTTTTTATTATAATTATACTAAAGACAAAAATGTGATCAAGTACATTGTGAAAACGGCGAATTTTTTCTAAGGTGATTCAATTTGTTTCTTAAGTTTTAATTCATATTTTATTTAAAATAAAATTATAGTAATATTTTTCATGAATTGAATTTGGGAAAGCACTGAGGATAAGGAAGAAGTCAGCAACATTTCCTTCGGTCCGAGTTCATCAACAGTATCATTGTTAGATATAAATTATTTCTATAGCTTCTTTGGACATTTTGACGCTATTCGCATATAAATCTTTCAATTTCTAGGTAGAATTTTTGCCTACTCAGCAATACTATGATTATGCTCTTATATTTCTTTCAAATGCTTTTTCCCAAAAGCTTTGTGATATAAAGAAAGGCAAATCTAATATTATTACTCCAATTAATGTGTAAAATGGGAAGTATACAGCTAAAACGCTAATTGTTATTCCTATTCCCAATACCACATAAGATAGTATAATTTTACTAAAAGTTATCCTATCATTCTGCATGCTTTGTTGGGTAGCTGGGTAATATCTAACTAATAATGAGGTCATAATTATGAACGTTAATGGGATTATTAGAAATGCTATTGCTTCATTGTAATTTCCCATTATAAAAGCTAGAATAGGAAGAGGTATGAATACTATGTAAAGCGAGATTAATTTGCTTAAAAAGTATCTCCTAACAAATTCTATTGGGCTCATTATTGTTAAATTTATCCAAAATGGTTCATTTATAAAAGATGCTTGGGCGATGGAATAATTTAAAAAGAACTCTATTAGGACAAAGTAGAAAGAGAAAATGGGTATAAGATCTGCAACGAAATAGTAAGCTATTGCCAAAGCTAAAACACCTAATGTTAAGTAATAAATCTTGACTCTTGCGATACTGTATTGTCCTCC
The DNA here is from genome assembly GCF_041154675.1 of Sulfurisphaera javensis. Taxonomy (NCBI): domain Archaea; kingdom Thermoproteati; phylum Thermoproteota; class Thermoprotei; order Sulfolobales; family Sulfolobaceae; genus Sulfurisphaera; species Sulfurisphaera javensis. The sequence goes on along the minus strand of NZ_AP031322.1, from coordinate 802,564 downwards.
AGTAAATCCACCAGTTCTTCCGCCTATTTCTATTAAGTTTAGGTTCTTCTTTAGCATAGCCATGAAAGGAGAAGAAGAAGATAAGTTAATTAAACTTTTTACTGATCCTCTTTGTCCTCCAAGCTCCATTAGCATTGTATTTACGTAATTTGATAAGGAAAAGTACTTGAACAAGAGTAATGCAAGTAATAAGGAGAAAATAAGGAATAAATAAAAGCCAAGGAAGTTTCCATATTCTATAGAAAATGGTGATAAGGGAAAATCAAAATATGAAGAAACGAACCATAAAACTAAGATAATAGCTATTGGTAATCTTTTCCAAAAAGTTAGAAGATAAAGAAGATTACTTAGAAAAGTTAAATCTAATGAGAAAATAATAAGGAAAAGAAAACCGTAATAATGCATTATGAGAGCTAAAAAGATGACGAGAAAGGAAAGGTAAAGGTAATTGATAATAAAACCAGCTAAAGTAGTTGCTATAAGAAAGTCTTTATCATCGAGGGGAATTTGAAATAAGAAATCCAAATCCGATTTAGTAATTAATATACTTCTAGGAAAGAGAGTATATCCAAGAAGAAAAGAGGAAAAGATCGAAATAGGGAAAACAATATCAAAAGAATTTGGCTGATCTAATTGAGGTGGAATATTAGCAAATCCTATTGCAAAGACCGTAGAAATAAATGCAATGAATATAAAGAAAACTAAAAGAGGCAAACTGAAAACAGTCCTTAATTTTAATTCAATCACCTTTCCTATCATGTTATTCCACCAGTCATTATTCTTGCAACAATGCTTTCTATTGGCTCATTTTCTTTACCCATCTTCTTTAAATCATCAATGCTTCCTACCCAGACTACTTTTCCGTGATTTATAATTATTGCATGTGTTGCCAATCTAGTTGCAATAGACATTATATGAGTTGAGACTAAAAGGGTTGAAAGTATATATGACTTAAGAATGCTAATCACTAGTTCCTGAGTAGGAATATCCAAATAATTAAGCGGTTCATCAAGTAGAATTATTTCAGGATCATGAATAATAGTTAAGGCTAAAGATAATCGTTGCAAATTTCCTCTTGAAAGTTTACCAGCTTCAGTATGCATGTACTCTTGCAAACCAAAGATATTAATCATTTGTAAAGCTTTCTCTCTAGGATTTGGAATTCCCCTTAATGAAGCAATATATTCCAAGTTTTCTAATACAGTTAGAGTCCTATAAGGCATAGCATCTTCCGGTAGATATCCTAAGATCTTCTTAACTTCTTTAGAGTTAGGTCTCATCCCTTTTATTTTAACTTCTCCTAAGTCTGGAGTGAGTAAGCCAGATAAAATTTTGAGAGTAGTAGACTTTCCAGCACCATTAGGTCCAATCAAAGCATACTTAGCTCCACAAGGAATAGAGAACGATATCCCATCTAAAGCATGAACATTGCCAAATCTCTTAACAACATTATTGACTTCTATGCAATTCATAATTACTGACTAATTAAGAAAAGTAAAAAACTTTTCTGAATTAAGCTTCACCTTTTGTTATTTTCTCATTCGAGAAGAATAATCTTAATATTTTAAAACATCTTCCGATTTAGATTCATAAAAATTATAAGCAATTACAAAAGATGCGACTAAAATTCATTCTTGTCAGAGAGCTAACTTATAGATAGAGTGCGTTTCTTAAAAGTATTGAGTAAAATTTACTAAAGATAAAATCTCTTATCCTAAGCTATTCTTTAATTAATATAATTGATGAAGAGAATAAGTAATAATTAAGATTCTACTTTGAAGCTCTTAATAGAGAGGATTATTTATAAACCTCCTCTCTATTTCCTTTTTATGCTTAGCGAATTAAAGATTAAGATAATTAAAATTTTGAATTCTTATGATAGACCAGTATTATTTAAAGATATAAAGGATCAGCTAAATATTTCAACAGACGCATTGAAGAGGGAACTTAATGACTTAATTAAAGATGAAATTATAAAAAGGGAAAGGGGGAGATTTGTTCTTACTCAAAAAGGGAAAGAATTAGTTAAAAGTTTAGAGAGTTAATGAAATTAATAAGTTCTTCTGTGGCCCTTTTGATAAACTCTTCTCCCAGTTGTTCATTTATTTTTATTTCACCGTCAAGATTAATTATACCAAAAGGATTTGCTTCAGAAGTTGTTATAGTTTCAAAAACGCCTTGCTTTACTTCATAATTTACTTCTTTTAGTTTTTCTTCTCTAACTAAGTCTGAGTTTATTCTCTTAATAACTGAAGACTCAACAGTCCCCGCATGAAGATCATTTACATTAAAGTATTGTTTCCCTTTTCCGACTAAAGAAAAAATGTAAACCTTAAAATTTGAGTTAGTGAAATTTACTTGTCTTCTTACTAAATCAAGTAAGGACTCATTACCTCCATGACCGTTCAAGATTATTGCAAGAGGAAAGTAATCCTTTATCTTCTCTAAGAGATCGAGCAAATAGTTAAATAAAGTTTGATAAGAAACACCAAAATACGGTAAATTGCCATGTTCAAGAGAGCATGTATAGTAAATCGTAGGGAAAAGTAGGATTTTATCTCTCATACTCCTTTCTACTCTTTTGGCAATTTCTTCAACTATTATTGAGTCTGTTCCCATAGGCAAATGAGGACCATGTTGTTCAATACTTCCGATAGGAATTAGTGGAATTTTCCCTTTTATCTCGTCTCTTGTTGAATAAATTAGTAGCATGAAATAAATTAAGTGAAGCCTTATTTTTTATTTTCTATCTCTGAAGTAAATTTCTTAAAATCAAATGATACTCTTTCTACCTTATATTTAGCATTAGTCATTATTTTCTCAATAAAGGTAGAAGGTCGAGGTATTGGTAAATTATCGGCAACATATTCAGCTGTTTCTTCTGGGTTTTCTTTAAATAAGTCTATTCCTTCTTGATAAGCAGAAACAAAGTCTTCTTCTCTTCTATTCACTTTTGCCCCACAAATTCCAGGCAAGATAAATCCTTTCTTTAAGAATAAATCCTCTATATATTCTCCGTCCTTAGTTATGCCAACAGTTACCATTGCCGAATCAACTTTTCCTTGAATATATAACTTATACACTTCTGAAGGGTCTTCAGTGTAAATTATTTCTGGTGAAATTTTGTAAAGCTTTACTAAAAGTTGAAGTAAAATATCATTAGCACTTCCTTTCTTCCATACAGCTATTTTATCTCCTATTTTTGGTGTTATGAGAAGCATTTTAGATACTAGAACGTAATCTGTGTTATTTAATAGAGGAATTGCATCCATATAAACGTCAGCATCTTCACTTTTCTCAAAAACTATTTTAATATCGTGTCTTTTCATTGTTGATGCTATAATTGGATAAGATACGGGACCATAAACAGAAGAGATAACTAACATAAAATTCTTATGAATTTTAAATTATTATTTTTATCTTTAAGTTCATTAACATAAAAGACAATAAGAAAAGTGTGATTCATAAGCCAAGAAGCAATGAGAATACTAAGCAGATAAAAGGTACGTTTACTATGTTGGGAAAAATTTTTTAGATTTGAATGTTACGTATCCCTAAATGATTTACGTATTTCAAGGTACACAAGGATATGTTTTTCTTTTAGTTTTAATGATAGGCGAAGGATTAGGTTTACCAATACCAAGTGAAATCATTATGCCGCTAGTTGGTTATTACTCTTTTTTAAATCAGTTAAACCTTGTTTTAGGAATAATAATAGGAACTTTAGGTAGCTTAGTTGGCTCAGTTATTGCATACATAATTGGTTTGAAGTTAGGATATCCATTTTTGTCAAAGTATGGAAAATATTTGTTTATAGATAATGCAAGACTTATGAGACTTCATAATTGGTTTTTGAAGTACGGAGATATTGCTGTTTTTAGTTTTAGATTTGTTCCAGAGTTTAGAGCATTAATTTCTTACCCCGCTGGAGTTGCTCAAATGAGGATAATAAGATTCTTAGTGTTTACAGTCTTGGGGCATTCAATATGGGATGTAATTTTATCTCTTCTTGGCTATCATTATGCAAACCAAATAAATTATATTATTACATTAGCTGAAAAATTTGGAATTTATGCTTTAGCAGTAACAATTATATTGATTATAATTTATGTAATTTTAAGAATAATAAAGAAATGAGAAAAGAAAAACTTTATTTTCTTAATATAGCTACAGCTCCTATTATAATGCCTATTATGGCTAAAACTATTCCTATGATAGCATAAGTTTTCACACTTGACACGTTACTTTGTAAACTGTTAAAGTCACTTGTAACAGTATTTCCTAAAGACGATATTTGAGAATGTACGTTGCTTATATCAGAGTTTAATGTAGAGCCTAACGAATTTAGTTGATTTTCAAAGCTAACTAAAACGCTTGAGCTATTTGAAAGACCATCACTTTGTATTGCAATTACTGTAATATTATATGTTCCGTCTGGATAATTTGCAGTATTGAGAGTATAACTTCCACTGGGAGAAGGTAATGTAGCCAATAGCTGTCCGTTTAAGAATATTTCTACTTTTGAAATGTCTGAACCAGAAACACTATAAGATATTGTTATAGTTCCACTGACATTTTGATTATCTTTTGGCGATGAGATTATTACACTTGGTAATGGCGGATATACTGACAATACTTTAGAATTAATTAATGATATTGTTGATGAAGTTAAATTAACGTAGTTAGCTTGAGTATTAATTAATGTAACTGATGAGTTGTATGCATAAATATCTTTAACGTTTGAATCCTCTATAGTTATACTTCCTCCCTTAAGATAAATTAGTGAGACGTTGGAATTAATTATAGTTGCGTGTCCCATGATAGTGTCATTATAAAGTACGTCATTTAATAACGTTACATTTCCAACTATTGTATCATCAACAAGGTAAGCATTATATGTTTGTCCGACATCTATAGTTTCTCCTTTTACCTCAGTGTAAGGTAAAACGTAGAAAGTATGTTCAGCAGAAATGTTAGTAGTAGTTGGAATTCCATCAGCAGAAACTCCGGTTACAAGTATTTCAAATGGTACTCCCGCATACGTAGTCTGTAAATATGTGAAATTACCTAGCGAAATGCTTGAGGGAAGTGTTACATTTCCTATCCAGAGTCCCAAAGATGGATTATACCACAAAGGTATTTGAATTTCTGTGCTTATTGTAGAGTATTGTGACGAAAGTATTGTAGGATATATGTCAGCAGAGTACATTCCAAACTTTACTTCTGTTCCGTTAGGATATGTTATATTAGCGTAAATGTTAATTGTTTGTCCTTCATAAGCGTAATTCACTGTATTAACATGAGGAACGTTATAGTAAGAACTGATGTAAATTTGTCCGTAAAATTGTCCAGTGATATATTCATTAAGCGTATATGAGTAGTAGATAGCAGTTAGAATCAATGTGTATAATCCGCTTTGAATATCTTTAGGCACTGGTAAGAATCCTAAATATTGTCCAGAAGGTGTAATTAAGACTCTTGTACTACTTATCACTTTTCCGTTAGGACTTATCAATTGGGCCGTGATATTTGTTCCATATAATATATCACTATAAGTTAAAGTTCCAAATAATGCCAATGGAGGTTCTGGTTCTCCTTCAATTATAACTGCTTGTCCTCCAGCAACTGTACCGGGCTCAACTATTACATCTGGCAAAATAAACATAGATTGCAAATATATTCCATTAGAGAACGCTATAAACCCATAAGCCCCATTTGTCTCTCCGAGAATTACTCCAGCTGGTAAGGTAGGTAATTTAGTCGTCCACAAATCTACTGATGAATTGAATGTTAATATTTCTCCACCAATATCTGCATATAGATTTGTTGTTATATTGTAACTATAAAGAGTTATACTAAAGCTAAAGTTTGGAGGAGCTACTTGCCCATATACATTAGTTGCACAAGCTTCTATAACTGGGGTAACATTACTATCAAATGGAACACCAGTTTCTGGAGTTATGAACTGTATATAATATCCAGAGAATGACTCAGTATATCCTATTCCCTTAATACCGTCTGATGAACCATAAACGTAAATAAATATTACGCCAACAGCAGTCGAAGGTAATGTAAGGGTTGCAGTCCACTCTTTTGCTGTCGGATTATAAGCTAATTCAACAGTAGTTACGTTACCATAAACTGATTCAATAGTCGCAAAGAAAATACCTGACGTAACTTCTATCCCATTATACGTGATATTAGCGTTTATTAACATTTCTTCTCCAGGATAAAACTGAAGAGGAGTCATTCCACTTACATTATAAACATTAACCTCAATTGATAGGCTAGGAGAAGTTTTCGTACTTTGTAAAACATTAGCCAATTCACCAAAGTTGATTGTTCCCCAACCTGTAACTAAATTATAACCATAACTTGTAGTCCATGGTATATTATAACCAAACGTTATTGGGTAAAAGACTTTATTATACAATGTAGAGTTTTGAGCTATCATATATAATGTAGGAGTTATTAATCCTAATCTTTGGTGTAAATAACTCATAACTGTAACTAAAGCGCCAGCAGTTAATGGAGAGGCTTCACTCGTACCTCCGGTTATTTGAGTGACGTTCCCTGGGCATATTATATAAATTCCAGGGAAGACATCAGCGTTAGCTGAAATATCTGGAATTTCTCTGCCATTTGGATAAGTTACTGGAGTTGATAAAGCAAATTGATACCAAGGCTTTGGTTCAATTATGCTAATTCCTCCAGTAGATCCTCCATAATTTATAAAATTAGGCACAAAGCCATAGTTTGACCATGCTGTTTGGTAATAAGACCCGTTAGGGAATTGAATATAAGTTGTAGTTCCACCAACAGCTATTACAAAAGGTGAGACTGCTGGATATCCTACAGTTCCTATTGGCCCATTACTATATCCACTCCCTCCAGCATCACCACTACTTGCAAGAAATGTTATTCCTTCTGCTACTCCCATAGCATAATATTCGTCTGTTAATACTACACATGAATAGAAAGTTTCTCCGTTAAAGAAATTAGAAAATGAAGACTCTGGAATAGAAAAACTTTGAGACAAAACATCAACTTTATCTTGAGATACAATATATGCAATAATGGAGGATAAGGGTAAATTAGGATTAGCTATATATAAAGTGATATTTGCTTTAGGTGCCATAGTGTGGGCTATTTCTACATCTAAACTGATCTCTCCAGCCCATCCAGTTATAATACCTAGATTCGGGTTATAAGGACCTATCGGAACTATAGTGAAGTTTGGTGGATTTGGTAAACCAGTAACTTTATCAAAATAAGCTAATTGTTGAGTAATATATGGATCACCATAGAAGTCTAATATTCCAATTGTGTAATTTTGTCCCTCATAACCTATGTTAAAGAGCGAAGTTAAATTATAAACTCTTTGTAAAGCTGTAGGCCAATAAGCTTCTATTGAAAATGTTTGATTTATTGACTGATAAAACTTCTCTAAATCTTTTTGAGTTATTAACGTAGATGGATGAGCAAATAATACTGAAGTTAAGTTATTAGAGACTATATATACGTTAAACTTAGGAACCCCATATACTGTATAATATGAAAAAGTACCATTAGAATATAATGCATATTCAATGTTGAAAGCATTCTCTATTTGACTAACACTACCCTCAGCTACGATAACTGAATCGGCTGCTGTGAAAAGTATATTAAAACCTTGACTTTTCATGTAATTTAAGATTTTGTTATATTCTTCAGTAGGATAAAATAATTTAGCTATCTGACTTTGGGTTAAAAAGTGATGATACAAAGGAGAAGAAGGATTTGAAGTCTCCTCAGCATAATAGTACAGTAAACCAAGGTTCTTAAGGGGTATGTAAACTGTAAAAATTACACGTTGACTGGGTGATAAAGTACCAATTCGCTTAAATCCTTGTTCCTTAATTGGTTGTATATATTGATTTTGTGCTGCAGTTAATATTACCGTAGGAGTTAATATTGAAATAAGAAAAAGAAAGGAAACAATAATTACTACTGTTCGACTTTTCATAGATAGTATTACTCCTAGTAATTTATTAATTTTTTCCTTAAGTGTAATAATGTATAGATAGACCTACAGAATGAAGTAAAAAATTAGAATATCAAAGATTTAAAAGAATATAAAACTTAAAACTCCTTAACCTTATTCATTTTATGGAAATTAAATTTACTTCAATTTCAGATTATATGAAAATTTGGAAAGAAAGTATTGAAAATCCTTTATCATTTTGGGAAAGAATAGCATCTAAACTTGTTTGGTTTAAGAAATGGGATAAAGTGCTTGATTATAAATCTCCCAGTGAATACAGATGGTTTGCTGGCGGAAAAATTAACATAACTTATAACGCTATTGATAGATGGTTATCAACTAAATCAACCCAGTTAGCATTAATTTGGGAAAACGAAATAGGAAATGTTAATAAACTTACATACCAAGATCTTCATAGAGAGATAAGTAAAGTAAGTAAAGGATTGAAGGAGTTGGGGGTAAATAAAGGAGATAGAATAATGCTTTACATGCCAATGATTCCAGAAGCAATGATAATTATGTTAGCTACTGCAAGAATTGGTGGAATCCACACTGTTGTGTTCTCTGGTTTTGGTAAAAGAGCGTTAATAGATAGAATAACTAGTGCAAAGCCTAAAGTTATCTTCACTGCTGATATAACCTATAGAAGAGGTAAAAGCATTGAATTAAAAAGTGTTCTTGACGATGCTTTAAAAGAAGCGCCAGTAGAACATGTTATTGTTTTAGATAGAGAATCAAAGAGTAACTTTAAAGAGGGAAGAGATCTTGAGTATAACGAGTTTATAGCAAAGGGTTATCCTTCAATTGATGTAGAACCAGTTGAATCTACGGATCCATTATTTATATTGTATACTTCTGGGACTACTGGAAAACCTAAAGGCGTAGTTCACGCTATGGGATCTTATACTGTTTGGGCCTATTTTCATAATAATTGGTTATTTGATTTTAACAACTCAGTTTTTCTCTCGACTTCAGACATAGGATGGATCAACGGTCATTCTTACAGCACTTATGGTCCATTACTTAATGGAGGCACTGTATTATGGTTTGAAGGAGTTTTATCTGGGAATAAAATATGGGAACTAGTTGAGAAATACAAGGTTAACTACATATGGACAGCTCCCACTCTAGTTAGGCAATTAATGAAAGAAGGCAGTTCAGCTGATGGTTACGATATTTCCAATTTAAAGATAATTGTTACAGCTGGTGAAATTTTAGGCGGAGATGCATTTGATTGGCTAAAAAAGTTCTCTCCTATAGTTTTTGAAACTTGGGGGCAAACAGAGAATAGTGGTTATATTGCTTCTCCAGGCGGGATGGCAATAGGTTTATTACCAATAAAGAAAGTCAGTAAGTTTACCTCTACCAAGTATAGATATTGATATTGTAGATGATAAAGGAAATCCATTGCCATCCGGTAAAGCTGGTTATGTAATTGTAAAATCTCCTTCGCCAGCATTTATGATAGGTTTATGGAATGATGATAGATATATAAAGTATTATGAAAGATTTGGATATTATCTTACTGGAGATTATGGATATAAAGACGAGGAAGGGTACTTATATATTCTAGGGAGGTCAGATGATGTAATTAAAATAGCAGGTCATAGACTTGGAGTAGGAGAAATTGAGGAGACTGCTCACATTCCAGAGGTTGCTGAGGTTGCTGCAGTCTCAGTACCAGATGAGATTAAAGGAAGTAGTATTGTAATATTTGCTGTACCTAAAGAAGGAGTAACAGATTACGAAATGATAAAGAAGAATATAAAGGAGAAAGTTCAAAAAGAGCTAGGAAAGATAGTTGATATAAAAGAAATTGTTATCGTTAATAAGATCCCTCATACAAGAACTGGGAAAATTATGAGAAGAGTATTGAGAGCATTAATTAATAATGAAAACTTAGGGGACATTAGCACATTAGAGGATGAAAGCAGCATTGAAGAAGTAAAAAAGGCATTAGAAGAAATAAAAAAATTGTAAAAATGTATTAATGAAAATTATGGAAAAGGCCTTATTACATTCCTAATTGAAAGTATACATTAGCGAGGATTTTTACTCGCACTTTTGTAAAATTATGATTGAGTCCCATTTGTTTCAATATACTTCATATGGTATTTTCCTATATGCCTTAATACAGCTATTACTACTCCTAATCCTACTTGTATTTCTGGGTCTTTCAATAATCCTAAGAGTTGCCACCAATGAGTTATTCTCTCTATTTTCTCCTCCTTAAGTGCTTCACCCGTTTCATTAATTAATAAGGTATAATACTTGAAGTTTGTCAAATCAAATTTACTTAAATCATTAGTTATCTGACCCCAATTAGCTAGTAAGCTAAGAGTAAAATCGTTAATCAAACCATTCATAACTTTTCCAATGGTATCTTCATCTTCTAAAATCCCTTTTATTACATCCATTATTCCTGTACTCTTTAGTTTTCCATATAATTCCATTAACTCATTGATATTGTTAACAGTTTCTTCCTTAGAAACTGTTTGCAACAATTTTACTAGGTTATTCCAATTTGACAGTAAGTTTAAAGTATCATCATTGATAAGGGCTGACATTACTTTTCCTAAAGTATCTTCATCTTGTAATATTCCTTTTATTGGATCTAATATTCCACTCTTGTTCAATAATTTAACTAAATCTAAAGCTTGGTTTATTGTTTCTAATGTTTCTTCATTACTTAATGTCTCTAACATCTTTGTAATATTATTCCATTTTTGTAAAAGTTCTAGAGTCGTGTCAGTAACTACACTATTAAGTATTTTTCCTATCAAGTCTTCATCAGATATTACTCCTTCAGCTAAAGATAGAATTCCATATTTATTTTCAGCCTGAGAAAAAATATTAAGTAATTTATTTAAAGTTGAAAGGTTTTCTTCTGAAAGAAGTCTGTCAAGTTGTAATTCCTCCATTTTTCACCAGCTCGCTAAGAACTTCTCTAATGCCATATCTCCTTTAGTCCACATGAAGTATTTTGTGAATAGTTCTTTCTTCAAGTGGTTCGCTTGTGATGGAATTGCCTCAGATACACTACCGCCATACCATGTATCATCTTTAACTGCTACAGCAAAGTTCTCATATGGGTTATCAGCTACACATACTATAGTTGGATAATATTTATCAATCTTTACATTGAAACCTAATCTCCTAGCTAAATGTTGAGCAGCAATTCTACCAGTTTGAACAGCTAGATAACCTAGTTTTGGAACTGTTAATGAGTTTGCGTCTCCAACAGCGTATACATTATCATATTTAATAGATACCATGTTCAAATCTGTTGGTATGAAACCACCGTCATCGACTAAGTCTGGAGTTGAGGCTTTTAGTGCTGGATTTCCGGTATATGGTGGGATTAAAATTGTTAAGTCTGATAGAATGGTTTTGCCATCTTCACTTACTATTTCGTGCTCTCTAATCTCCTTAATCTTAAAGTTATGAATTAATTCAATACCCATGCTCTTATAAATTTCTGCTACAGCCTTTCTAGATGCTGGAGATAAATCTGATAAGTATTCCCCTGGTGAGAAGACAGTGATTTTAGTCTTATTCCACACCCCTTTCTTCTTTAAATAACCAGAAAGCATTAAACTCATTTCAAATACCGGTCCTTCACAAGCAGCATCAGCATTTGGGACGAAATTCTTTGGCACGTTAGGAGCTGGATTATGACCTTGATAGAAGAATCCAGAACCAATTGCAATATTTCCTCCTTGCCAATTCATTAATCTTTCTCTTGTTTTAACAGCGTATTCCGGTTCGCAAACACTATAACCATATTGATCCCAGCCTTTAACGAGTTCAGTTGCTAAATGCGCACCAATTGCTACTATAACATAGTCATATCCTTCTTCTACCTCAGAACCGTCAGGTTTTCTATAGATTACTTTACTATTTCTTGCGTCAATTTTTAGTACAGTTCCCTCTTGGAATTGAATACCTTTTTCTGGAAGAGCTTGTGCTAAATCGATTTTTAATTGGTCTACATCCATGTAGTTTACTGAAACATGAGGTAATGCTGGTCTAAAATATGAAAATCTGCTTTGATTTATTACCTTAATATCTGCGGCTTTTCCTACTAATCTCTTTAAAGTATATGCAGCTGTTAAACCGCCAAACCTTGCACCTAAAACTAGAACCTTTGGCATAAGAAAAAATAAGATTTCATAACTTTTAAACTTATGTAATAATATTTTTTAAGTAATTCTCAAAGAAGTTTATTTAACCCCAAAAAACTTCATAAAATAGATAATTCTTCCATTTTTACTGGAACCTTAGTAAATCTCTTTCCGACAGCTCTTTCAAGAGCTCTAATTAGTGCTGGTGGAGCTCCTATAGTAGCCCCTTCACCAATCCCCTTTGCTGGTAATGGAGCGTTTGACTTACCAATTTCCATATATAACCATTTCATATTGAATGCCTCAACTGCTGAAGGAATCAAATATTCTGCAAAAGTTGATGTTAATAAATTACCGTTTTTATCATAAACTATTTCCTCAAGTAATGATTCACCAAAGCCTTGAATAATACCACCATGAACTTGTCCCTCAGCTAACATAGGATTAACCACTGTACCTATATCATCAATAGCAACGTAGTCCAATACCTTAACTAAACCTTCTTCAGTTACTTCGACCATAGCTATATGAGAACCATACGGGAATGTGTAATTATCAAGTCCGAATGAAGCAGTAGCTTCTAATGTAGGTTCAGCCTTATAGCGCCAGACTCCCCCTAAGTTACTTGTTGCTTTTTGAGCTATCTCCTTTAAAGTCATTGATTTCCCAGATTTTGGATTGAAAACTTTTCCATCTTTATACTGTAATTCTTCAACATCACTTTTCATAAATGCTGCAGCTAGCTTCATAATGTTTTCCTTTAGTCTTCTTGCTGCTAATAAGGCAGCATTACCAGCTAAAGTCAAACTTCTACTTCCATAAGTCCCAAATGCGTTTGAAATCTTATCAGTATCACCCCAAACTACATCGACATCATCTATACTAATTTCTAATTCATCCGCTACAATTTGAGCAATTCCAGTACCAGTTCCTTGACCATGAGGTGCTGCACCTATTATAACCTCAACTTTTCCGTTTGAGAGGAGTCTCACAGAAGCGCTTTCCCATGGACCAAAGTTATTTTGCTCTATGTAGAACGAAAGACCTACACCAATCCTTTTTCCTTGTTTTCTTAATTCCTCAGCTCTTTTTTCCATTTCCCTATAATAACTTTCTGCTTTGGAGAGTAATGCTTTGTAATCACCAGAATCATATAAAAGACCCATTGCGTTTTTATAAGGTGTTGATTGTATTACGTTCTTTTTCCTTAATTCAATTGGATCCATTTTTAATTCATCAGCAACTATATCCATAATCCTTTCATAAACGAAAGCAGCCTCTGGTCTACCTGCACCTCTATATTGATCTAATGGAGTCTTATTTGTTAATACACCATAAATATTCACTTTAGCGTTCTTTATATCGTAAGGGCCAGTAATTAGAGTCGCTGGAATATCTGCTAAGTATGTACCATGCCATCCAGCACCTAAGTCTATTATTAAATCATCAATAATGGTGTTAATCTTGCCATCCTTAGAAGCTCCAACTTTTACTTTATGTATTTGCCCTCTTGAATGATAAGTAGAAAACATGTCATCTCTTCTAGTGTTAATTAGTTTTACTGGTCTCTTAAACGTTAATGCTGCATAAACAGCAATGTAATCCTCTGGATATGGGAATAATTTAGATCCAAATGCTCCTCCAACATCTGCTTGTATAACTCTTATATCTTTTACTTTATCACCAAAAGCTGCTAATAAGAAAGATCTCATGTAGTGTGGAGACTGGGTTGATGCATAAACTGTTACTCTATCTTGTTGGTAATCTACAACTAATCCTCTAGGCTCCATTGGCGCTGCATAAACTCTTGAGATTTCAAGTTTCTCTTCAATTTTTAAGTCAGATTTCTCATAAGCTTCTTCAGCATTACCACCAGAATAGGTCTTCTTATAAATTACATTATCTTTATCCTCTATAGCTTTTACCTCATTTTTTATAGCTTCTTCTGGGTCAATTACAGCTGGCAATTCTTCATAGTCAAAGGAAATATAATCTAGTGCATCTGTAGCAATATATCTATCCTTTGCAATTACAGCAGCTATCGGTTGTCCCATATAAAGTATTTCATCCTTAGCCATTGGAAAGTTTCTAGGCCTATTATCAACTTGAATGTTTAGCCCAGTTATTACTCCATAAACTCCATTTAGTTTTAAGGCATCAGAATACTCAACTCTCTTAAGTTTAGCATGAGAAACGTTACTTCTTAAGATACTTATATAGAGGTTTCCTTGTATTTCTATGTCGTCAACGTATCTTCCAGTTCCAGTAATTAACTTAAGGTCTTCCTTCCTCTTTACACGTTGACCGACGTACACATATTTGATAAGTTCCTAATGAGATAAAAACTTTCTCTTTTTACTTGATTAAGTAAAAAGATTGACAGAGGATAATGTAATATGTTTAAACGTGTAAGTAAAATTTTTAAACTCTTAGGAGAGATTAGTAAAAACGGAGATTTATGGAAAAATCACACCTTTTCATTAGGGAGAGTTCTGGTTTAATAAAACAAGTAAACTTCCTTGATGTTATTATGTTAAATATAGGAAATATGTCCGCAGGTTTAGCATTATACACTTCTATAACACCTTATGTTCAACCTGGTTCTAATTTACTAATTGCCACATTAATAGGATTTTTATTTGCCTTACCTCAAGCTTATATTTATACATACTTCGTTACAAAGATTCCTAGGACTGGTGGAGATTATGTTTGGATATCTAGGACATTAAATGGAGCAATTGGTACCGTGATGGCTTTATCATTAATGATTGAATCCTTAGCCTATTTTGCATTAACTGCTTTTTTCGCTTCTTCAGCAATCCAAACTGTGTTTAGTGAAATTGGTTCATTAAATTCAAATCAGGCCTTAATTAACCTTGGAAACGTGCTAACTCAACCAATTTACTCTTTCATTCTTGGTTTTGTAATATTTGCTATAATTATTGGGATAAATATAGTCAAAGCAAAGTGGGGTTACTCACTCATAAGCGTTTTAGGTGTAATTTCCTTAGCTACGACAATAATAGCTATGGGAGTAATATTAGCAAACGTTAACAACTTTGTAACAAAAGCCAGTAACATTATTACTCTTATGGGAGGAAACGTAACTTCTTACTCTGGGCCTACTTTTAGTTTATCAGCAACTCTCTTCATGTTACCTTTCTTGGCATTATACACTTTCCCATGGATGCAAGCTGGTCCAGCAGTAGCTGCTGAAATTAAAGGAAAGAACTCCCTTAAGTATAATGTCTTTATAAGCCTTATTTTAACTTTCATTATTGTAATGGCTGGTTATGGAGTAATGTATTATGCTGGTGGTTATTCCTTCACTACTGCTCAATACATAAATAACGGATTTATATATACTTTTTGGACAGTAGCTATTGGTTTATCAAGCAATCAAGTTCTAGAATGGATAATTGGCCTAGGCTTAATTTTATGGGAAGTATTTATATTAGCCTATGGTGCAATAGTCTTCTCCAGATATATCTTCGCAATGGCCTTTGATAGAGTTCTACCATCTTTCTTAACCAACGTTACTAAGAGCGGAAGTCCTATATTCACTCACTTGCTAGATTTAGGTGCTACTGCCTTCTTTTTAGGAGTTATAGTATTCTTAGGTTCACAAAACGCGTTAGCATTATATGGAGCTACGGTGTTAGGTGCACTTTATTTCTTAGTAGTCAGTATTGCTGGAATTATGCACGGTGTTAAATACAAAAACATAATACTAATACCTCTTGGTGCAATATCAGCTGGTTATTTCGCTTATCTAACTTACGTATCTGCCACTAACCCAGACTTCGGGTTTGTAAACTCTAATGGTATGCCAAATCCAATAACTTTAGCTTTTGTAATAGGAACTTTAGTTTTCTCAGCTTTAGTGTTTATAGCATCTTACATTTACAATAAGAGAAAAGGCGTGGATCTTAATATGATATATAAGGAAATACCACCAGAATAACTAGACAACTTCCTAATAACTGGGAAATCTAAAGAAGGTTTTTTATTGAAATAATAAAAATGCGAACATACTCGCAAAAGATATTGAAATTTTTTCATCTTCATAATAAAGATCAAACTTCTTTTGTAACGTAGTTCTCAACTGCTTTTCTCCAACTTATAAATAATAATGCTATATTAGAGACTACTATGAAGAGAATAACGTAAAGAGGGAAGTAAATAAAGAATTCAAATAATACTAAAATATAAACGGGGTATACAATTCCAGGTAAGAAAATTTTTCTAACTGTCATCTTCTCAATCACTATCCCTTGTTTGACTATTAATGGGGAATACAAAAAGGAATATGTAGCTGTTATAAAGAAAAGTGGAATAGAAGTGGCTAGTAGGAACTCATTGAGATTTCCTAGTAATGCGGATGTTAAAATAAAAGGAAGAAGAACGAGGTATAATGGTATAAGCTTTGAGGCAATATAATATCTAATAAACGTTTTTTCGTCCATAACAGTAATATAAATCCATATTGCTTCACCCAAAAGGGAATATTGAGCATACGACATAATCATAACAAGGAAAGAGACATGAATCACTAACGTTACTATGTTAATATAGAGAGGATTTCCTTTAAAAAAGTTCTCAAAGATATAATATACTATTGACAATATTAAGGAAATAATTACATATCCCCTTAATCTTATTGATGTAATCCCAATAGAGCCGGCTATTCTTAAGTTTTTCCTTAACATTGACATGAAAATCGAAGAGGAAAATACAATTTGTCTTCTTCTTTCTCCTAAAGCTAGAACAGTAAGTTGGGTAGGAATTGTATAATATTTGAAATAAAAAGGCAAAGTTAAGAGAGAGAAAGCAATATAAGTATAATAACCTTCAGGCTCACCGTAAATTATAGACAAAGGTGATAATGGAAATTTAAAGAGAAAAGAGAGAAACCATAACTCGATTAAGAGAAACAAGATCCATTTATATTTTGAAAGTTTAATAGCAATTACATTAAGCGTTGTAAATGAAAATGCCAATGAAATTACCAACGGTATTGAGTATATACCCATGATATAAGCCAGAAGAATGAAAGTAGGTAAAGAAAATGTTAACAAATTATAAATGATAGAAAAGATAAAGAAAGCTAACGCAAAATCTCTTTTATCTAGTGGAATGGTAAAGAGGAAGTCAAAGTCAGATTTATCATATATAAAGGTACCAATTGGATTACCTATACTAGCCATAAGGTTTATAGTAAGGAATAAGAACATTAGTAGATATAACGTTAAATAAGTTAAATAAGAAGTAGAAAGTTTAGAGTGATAAAATGCAAAGATACTTATAGCATAACCGATCATAAACACGCTACCAGATATTATAAGGGGTTTACTAAATCTCGTCTTTAGCTTTAGTTTTACAATTTTCCATATCATAATTGAGGCCCTTTTTCATTATTATTCTCAAGTCCTATGCATTCCACATTTTTAATTACTTATTAAAAAATATAAGATTACTGATATAATAACTCTAATCATCTTCTCGAGCGTTCATAAAATTCAGTAATAAATCTTCAATTTAAAATTTTGCACATAAGTGTCGTTAAAAAGCTACAAACTCTGGTACAAGTACTCTCTTATACTACTCACTCTAATAAGTATTTCATTATCTCACTGTTATTGACACTTTCATTCAGATTATGCAAATGCTTATTAAAGAAAAATCTTACCTCGAAGAACTTAGCAAAATGTAAAGTACAGCTAATAGAACTAATGCCGAACCTATGATCTGAAATAATGTAGGAATTTCATTAAATATAAAAACAGCTAAAATTGATGCTGAGACTGGCTCTAAAAGACCGATTATTTCTATATGTTGTGGTTTTACTTTACCAGAGGCTACTATTATTGAAGTGTGTCCAATTAACGTTGGTAAGAAGATTAAACCCAGAAGAGATAAGATTGAAATTTCATTAACTTTTCCAAATCCTTGAATTAGGAATATTGGAAAGGTAAAGATTGAAGATGAAAGATAAATTGATGAAGTTAATAAAAGAGGCTCTTCATTAACATTGCTTAGAAAAGTTGTGTATAGGGCTATTAGAAAGGCTGAAATAATTGCTATCACGTTACCTATTAAATACCCGATCTCGAGGGGGTAATTTATCAAGATAACTCCTAAAAAACCTATTATGCTTCCAATAACGTCCTTAATAGTGTTTTTAAATTTTGTAAATCTAGAAAGTAAAATTACAAAGAAAGGAGAAGTTGATACCAATACTGTAGCATCAATTATTGTAGTTTTGTAAACACTAATAATAAAAGTTATCATGTGTAGGGCTAGAAGAAAGCCAAAGAGAGAATATTTTAGAATTTTTCTCGGATTGATACTTGAAAAAAGTGAAAGTATCAAGCCAGCTACAAAGAATCTAAAGAAGGCTAAGGCTGAGGGAGTCATCCCAGAAAGCTTTATAAAGATTGAAGCAGTGCCAAAACTTATCCCACCAAAGACCAGAATAAGGTAGTACTTATTCATTTGATTAGGTATTTTAATAACTGTACTAAAATTTAAGTATGGAAATAGTAACTCCAATTCTTACACCATTTACAAAAGAAGGAGAAGTAGATGTTGAAAAATTAAAGAATCATGCAAAATATCTAATAGAAAATGGAATAGATATACTTTTTGTTAATGGCACTACTGGTTTAGGTCCCGCTCTTTCTAAAGAAGAAAAATTAAAGAACTTAAAAGCTATTTATGATGTTACAAACAAGATCATATTTCAAGTAGGTAGCTTAAATATTAACGACGTAATAGATCTAGTTAAAGCATCAAAGGATTATGACATAATTGGAATTGCATCTTATCCACCATACTATTTCCCTAGAATTCCAGAAAAAATGATACTTAAATATTTCTTAACAATTTCCAAATATTCTCCTCACCCTCTATATCTTTATAACTATCCTTTAGCTACTGGATATGATATTTCAGCAAAAACCCTCTATCAGATAAAGGATATAATGACGGGCCTAAAGGATACGAACCAAGACTTAGCTCATTCATTAGAATACAAAATTTTAATGCCTAATCTAAAAGTCTATAACGGTTCTGATTCCCTAGTATATTACTCTTTACTTTCTTTAGATGGAAGTGTTACAGCAGTATCTAACTATTTACCTCATTTAATGAGAAAAATGAAGGAATACATTTCAAAAAAAGAATTAGATAAAGCAATAGAATTACAAAAATTAGTTAACAAAGTCTTAGATATTAGTAGAAAATATGGTCAACTTTCCTCCATATATTATTTAGTTAAGGAATTTCTCGGTTACGATGTAGGTTATCCCAGAGGACCAATATTCCCTCTAGAAGATGATGAAGTAAAAGCATTACTAAATGAAGTCCAACCTATAAAAAAGGAAATAGAAAGGTTAGTTTTATGAGAGAGAAAAAGATAATATGGTTTTTTATAAACTTTTATTTATGGTAAAGTTAGTTACCCTTGGAGAAATTCTCATAGAATTTAATTCGTTAACACCGGGACCATTACGTCATGTAAATTATTTTGAAAAACATGTTGCAGGAAGCGAAGCAAATTATTGTGTAGCATTTATAAAACAAGGTAATGAATGTGGGATAATAGCAAGAGTAGGTGACGATGAATTTGGTTATAATGCAATTGAATGGTTAAGAGGACAAGGAGTAGATGTATCTCATATAAAAATTGACCCTACAGCACCTACTGGAATATTTTTCATTCAAAGACATTACCCAGTTCCTTACAAAAGTGATTCTATATATTATAGAAAAGGGAGTGCTGGAAGCAAACTTTCCCCGGAGGACGTTGACGAAAACTTCATAAAATCAGCTACTTTAGTTCACTCAACTGGAATAACTTTAGCAATTTCAACTACCGCTAAAGAAGCAGTCTATAAAGCTTTTGAATTAGCATCAACTAGGTCTTTTGATACAAATATTAGATTGAAATTATGGTCCGCTGAAGAGGCCAAGAAGGAAATTCTAAAGTTACTTTCGATGTATCATTTAAAGTTTTTGATAACTGATATAGATGATTCTAAGATTATTGTAGGGGAGAGCGATCCTGATAAGGTCTCTAAGGAACTTTCTAATTATGCTGAAATAATTGTTATGAAACTAGGTCCAAAAGGTGCAATCGTTTACTACGACGGCAAGAAATATTACTCCTCTGGTTATCAAGTCCTAGTAGAAGATGTAACCGGGGCTGGAGATGCATTAGGAGGTACTTTCCTTTCCCTTTATTATAAAGGATTTGAGATTGAAAAAGCATTAGACTATGCTATCGTAGCTTCTACGTTAAATGTTATGATAAGAGGTGATCAAGAGAATTTACCTACTACTAAAGATATTGAGATGTTTCTTAGGGATATGAAAAAATAAAAATGTAAAGAGAGAGAATAATATATGGTTTCACTAAAAGAGCTAAGTGGATTTAAAGATATATATACTGTAGATCCAGATGGCATACCAATTTTTAAAACATATTTAGCTGGCGAATGGGTCTCATCAAAAGACGTTGAAGAAATAAAATCTCCCATTGATCTAACTGTTTATGCCAGAGTTCCTAAATTGAACTATGAGATGGTAGACAATGTTCTTTCTACCTTATATAAAAAAGGAAGATGGGCAATTAGGGATATGCCAGGAGAGAGGAGGCTTAAAGTATATCATACATTAGCTGATTTAATCGATAAGTATAGGGAAGATTTTGTTGAAGTCTTAATGATTGGAAATGGTAAAACTAAGAGTGCTGCTGAAGGAGAAGTAAATGCAGCAATTGAAAGGTTAATTAGAGCCGATCTCGATGTTAGAAAGCTTTATGGAGAATACGTCCCAGGAGATTGGAGTAGTGAAAGCCTTGAAGCAGAAGCGATAATAAGGAGAGAACCTTTAGGAGTTGTTTTAGCAATAACTCCCTTTAATTATCCTTTATTTGATATTGTTAACAAACTTGTTTATACTACTGTTGCAGGTAACGCATTTGTATTAAAACCAGCATCGGCCACTCCATTACCAGCAATTATGTTAGCAAAATTATTAGAAATAGCTGGATTTCCAAAAGAAGCATTAGCTATAATTACAGTTCCAGGGCGTGAAATGGATAAGATAGTTTCAGATAAGAGAATTTCAGTGATTTCCTTAACTGGAAGTACCGAAACTGGGGATCATGTAATGAAGGTGGGTGGATTAAAGCAATATGTTATGGAGTTAGGTGGAGGAGACCCTGCAATTGTTTTAGATGATGCTGATCCTAAAACAACCGCACAAAAAATTGTAACTGGAATAACGAGCTACTCTGGTCAAAGATGCGATTCAATAAAGTTCATATTTGCTGAGCCAAAGATTTATGAAGAGCTAAAAGCTAATATTGTAGAAGAGTTAAAGAAGGTAAAGGTTGGTGATCCTAGACAGCCAGACGTTAATATGGGACCTATTATTGATTCTAGGACTGTTGATGAGTTTGAATATGCTGTAAAAGATGCTATTGACAAAGGTGGAATTGTACTTTATGGAGGAAAAAGACTCGGCCCTACGTATATTGAACCCACACTAATTGAAATTGGAAAAGAGAGAATTAAAGATCTTTATCTTTATAAAAAGGAGGTATTCTTGTCGGTTGCTGTAATAACTAAAGTTAATAACATTGATGAGGCGATAGAATTAAGTAATGGAAGAAGATATGGTTTAGATGCTGCAATATTTGGAAATGATATTACTAAAATTAGAAAGGCTATAAGAATGTTAGAAGTTGGTGCTATTTATGTTAATGAATATCCTAAACATGGTATTGGATACTTCCCATTTGGTGGAAGAAAAGATTCTGGTATAGGAAGAGAAGGTATAGGATATACAATAGAAAACGTTACAGCATACAAAACTATTGTATATAATTATCGTGGGAAAGGGGTTTGGGAATACTTGTAATGAAATGTTTTTAGCCAAACATTTAAAATCAAAAATTATAGTTTACTTAAAACTCTCTATCTTTTTTAAATCTACATAATTTATCATGTTTAGTACATGAATATTTATAAAGTATTTAGAACTATATATTTTGATGGCTGGAAGAGAAACTAAAGGTGCAAAAGATCTAGGCATTTCATCTGATAAACAATTAAGAAAATCATTAGGTAAATTTGAATTACTATATTTATCTCTAGGGGGAATTATTGGTTCTGGATGGCTATTTGCATCATTAGGTACAGCAGAATATGCAGGAGGCTCAGCAGTTTTAAGCTGGATTGTTGCTGGTATTCTAGT
The DNA here is from genome assembly GCF_041154675.1 of Sulfurisphaera javensis. Classification (NCBI taxonomy): domain Archaea; kingdom Thermoproteati; phylum Thermoproteota; class Thermoprotei; order Sulfolobales; family Sulfolobaceae; genus Sulfurisphaera; species Sulfurisphaera javensis. The sequence goes on along the minus strand of NZ_AP031322.1, from coordinate 780,154 downwards.
TTTATTTGTTGGACTTTCTTATGCTGAAATAGGGGCTGCTATTCCTAAAAGTGGTGGAATTACTAGGTATCCACACTATACTCACGGAGGGCTTGTTGGATATTTAATAACTTGGGCTTATTTCCTTTCAGCTGCCTCAGTACCCGCCATAGAGGCTGAAGCTGTTGTAACCTATGTAGCATCCTACGTTCCTTCATTGAGTTATACTGGGTACTTCAATGGTGCTCCAGTAACTTTATTAACTGGAGAAGGTATTGGATTAGCGATAGCATTACTGCTTATCTTCTTTTTCTTAAATTATTTCGGCGTAAATGTTTTAGGTAAAGTTACTCATGGTGCTGGATGGTGGAAATTACTTATTCCAACTTTAACAGTGCTCATAATCTTAGCTTTTGATTTTCATCCCTCTAACTTTACAGTTACAGGTTTCTTCCCAGCACCTCAGTACGTAGCTAAAGGTCCTTCAGGAATTTATGGATTTAACGCAGTTCTTTTTGCTATACCTACTACTGGAGTAATATTCTCATATTTAGGCTTTAGGCAAGCTGTTGAGTACGGTGGAGAAGGAAGAAATCCACAGAAAGATATCCCATTTGCTGTAATAGGATCTTTACTTATTGCATTAGCATTATATACTTTACTTCAAGTTGCATTCGTAGGAGGGATAGATTGGAATAAATTATATCTAAACGAATCTGGAACTTTAGTCCCTGTTACTCCAGGTAATTGGACAGCACTAGGCAATGCTGTAACATCTTCTGGTGTTGCTATTTCTTCAGCACCCTTCTTGATATTGTTACAAATTGCTCCAGTTGCTGGTCCAATATTAGCATTCTTCTCGATATGGGGAATAATACTTGTTATTGATGCCATAATCTCCCCATCAGGAACTGGATGGATCTATACCGGAACTTCTACAAGAACTATTTACGCATTTGCAAGTAATGGTTATTTACCAGAGATATTCCTTAAAATAGGAAAAACAAGAATACCTACATTTTCATTAATTGCATCTTTAATTATTGGAGCTATATTCTTATTACCATTCCCATCATGGTATGCATTAGTTGGCTTCATATCGTCAGCTACTGTATTAACTTACATTATGGGAGGAATAAGTCTAGCTGTACTTAGAAAACATGCACCAGAATTAAATAGGCCTTTTAAACTTCCAGCTGCAGCAATAATAGCACCTATAGCTACCTTAGCATCTGGATTAATAGTATATTGGTCCAGTTTTGCTGTACTTTTCTACGTCTTTACTGGAATTTTCCTTGGATTGCCCTTATTCTTTGCATTCTATGCTAGCAAGATGTTAGGAGTAAATAGAACATATGCATCAATAATTGGAGTATTAGATCTTGTAGCTGATTTGTTATTAGCTTTTGGATTATTTAATGCAACAAGTGGATTATCAGTAGCTAATAATCTTGCTTTTGCCATCTACATATTAGGAATACTAGGAATGTTAGCTGCTAACGTGTTATTTCTCCTTGGAAATGTAAGTGGAGATGTAAAGAAAGAGATAAATGCTGGTTGGTGGTTAATATTTTTCATTATTGCTATATATGTATTGTCATACTTTGGAGGATTTGGCTTAGACACAGTTATACCATTCCCATTGGATACAGTAGTAGCTGCACTCATAATATTATTATTCTATTTCTGGGCCGTAAATAGTGGATTTAGAACACAAGCAATTGAAGAGATACTTGAAGAGACAAAAGAAAGCAACATATAAAATATTTAAGCTATTCTTTTTTATATTTTTATATGTTACCAGCATTAATTCTAAGACTATTAACTTTTACTCTATATTTAAAACCATTAGTTAGTGATGTTATTCTGTTTGCATTTATTTTTCTTCTGTTATTCCTCGCAATACTATCCTTAATTCTTCTAGTAGTGTAAAGTTTAAAAATATCAATTTCAAGGTTTATATATGAAAATTCATTTGCTATTCTTGATTCTTATCTTAATGTCATTAATCCCAATTAGTTACTCAACTCAATTAACTGCTGAACCAAGATATATTCCATCAAATAAATATGCTATAGGAGTATCTAGTATATCTTCTACCCCAATAAGCACAAACGAAGTATTAGGTTATGTTAATATCTCCAGTATTGATACATCTTCTGCCTCATTACAATTTAATGCAGTTATTAAGGCTACTAACTACTTTGGACAAATATATGATTATTGGGTACAGAATATTATTGAATTTAATAATAATCAAATTTACTTTAATGATGAAATATGGAATTTCACATATTCTTACGCTAATATTTCTTCAAATCTTATACACGGAAATGGGAATGTGTATTCTACCAATATAAATGGCCATGTAGTAACTTACTACTCTTATTCTACTTCGCCACAATACTACTCAACACATTTAACTTACATACTGTTTATCTCTTTGTCCTACTCAACATCTTATTTAACTATCACAATTGGATATGGAACGCCATCTAATCCCACAAGTACACCATATGATGAAGTTACTATTCAAGTTCAGAATCTACAGTCAGCAACAATCTGCATTTCCTCCTCTTATACAGGTGCTGGATTACCGTATAGCATTGAACTAGTATGGGGAGGTAGTGGAAACGGAGGATCGGCATCATTTTCAGAGATGGACTCGCTTTTAGGTATATTTTATGAGGTTCAACCTAACTTATATTCACCTTTTCCACAAGTTTACGATTATGGTTTTGATACTGAAGAATCAGCAACTAATTTACAAGCATCTTTGGGTAATAAGGGATTTGTTCAGATTACCCTTGGCACTCCTAATCCTACATTTTTAACAAGTTTCTTTACTCCTCTTATTCCAGGTTGGACTGAGGTTACTGTTATAGCCAACTCAACCTATAATATTAATGGATATAATTTTTCCTATAATATGTTAAAGAACTATGATCCTTCAGATCATTATGGGCTTTCATGTTATATTTCGTTTACCTCTCCAAGTAGTCTTTCAGTAATTATTTACCCGATAGTGAAGCAAAACTATTTTATTACTCCATACATGGTTACAGTAATTGAACCTTATTCAAATCAAGAATATAATACAACTGAAACAACGTTTTCTTTAACCAATAACTATTATCTTTTAGTTGTCCATTATAAAATTCAGCCAAAGAAATTATTTCTTTATATAAATATACCTATGTGGGGATTAGTCAATGGAACTCTAATGTTAGTGAGAAGTGGATTTTATTACTATGGTACTATAATTTTACTTCCACCAGTGAACTATACTTATATCTCTTCTTTAGAAAGATACGCATTGTACCCCAACGTAACTTATATCCAAATTACTCAAAATGTTAGTATTTATGTTAACCAAGTATTACAATACTATGTTGAGATAAATTCGGCCTATCCATTATATGCATTTATTAACGGACATAAATTGACCTTATTTTCAAATTGGTTTAATGCATCATGTGTTGTAAATATTCCTAAGCAAACTTATTATATTAATTCCTTTCAAAGAGAAATTTTACTGAATCCAACTTCTTTTCAAATACTTTCTCCCATTAATTATACTGCTAAATGGTTAACACAATATTTTGTTAACATAACAACCGAATATCCTTTACTAGCTAAAATTAATAATAATATTATAAACTTGAGTTCTGGTTGGTACAATGAGAGTTTAAGAATTGTCATATTTTACCAGATTTATAATGTTTCTTATGGACAAAGGGAAGTTCTATTAAACCCAATTAATATTACTGTTACGTCATCATTTAATTATACTGCTAATTGGCTAACACAATATCTTATTCAAGTTAGCTTCCCTGTAAATGCTACAATTAATGGAAAAACTTTTGTATTTAATACTGGTTGGTATAATGAATCTGAAAAAATTGAAATAACTCAAAATACGCAATATGTTGGAAAATTTGAAAGAATTTATATTTATAATAAAACACCAATAATAATTATTGTAAATTCTCCTAAGAAAATCATAATCAATGCTACTGTCCAGTTTTACGTTTATTTTGAAATGAGTGTTATAGGTGAATTAAATGGCAGTAAAGAAAACTTTACATCAAATTGGTATAACATATATTCCTTAATTACGTTGAATCAGACTTACTTTAAATATATCTCTATAACGCAAAGGATAATGTATATACCTTCAGACATTAAGTTTATAGTAACACAGCCCTATAACATAACTTTTCTAAAAATCATGCAATACTATATATTCTTTAATTCATCCTTCCCATTAGTTGGAATAGTAAATGGAAAACAAATTACACTTAATAATGGTTGGTTTAATAATTCTGAGAGAATTGAAATACCATTCCAATATAAGATGATTTCAACTGAAGAGAGATACGCCTTGCTTAACCCAGAAAATCTAACAATAAATAAAAGTTTTACGTACTATGCTAAGTGGGGAATACAGTATCTTATCACTGTTAAGTCAAACCTTCCAGTTCACGCATTTGTAAACAATACAAATGAGAGTTTATTAACAGGTTGGTATAACGAATATGACATTATAAGGATTATAAACATTACATATTATATTAACTCCACAACTAGATACGCCATATATAATGCAACTCCATCATTAAACATTAGTGTTAAATCTCCGTTAAATATTACAGTCTATTATTTACAACAATATTTAGTTAACATTAACGGAAAGACATTTTGGGCGTTTAAAGGAAGCAAAATAACGTTATATGAGGTTGTTCCGTTTTATTATTCAGCAAAATGGATAGGAACATATACTACTAACAATAATGCAACGATAACAGTTGAATCACCAGTAAATGAAAAAATAGTACTTAAACTTAATTTGCTTAATATTATTTCCACTTTACTGACAATAGTAACAGCAATTGTAATAATAAGCAAAAAGAGATTTAAATAATACATAAAAAATTTATCTTTGAACTTCTCCCTTAACTTCCTTGCTTTTTCTTTTCATAACCTCCCTATATGATGATATAATACTTGTAAGCCCTATTAATCCTACTACAGTAACTACAAGTAGAAAGCCTATATCTATTGCATCTAAGTTAGGAATAGGATTTCCAGTTGATATTGCCCAATTATCGATAAAGGGAAAAGCAATTATTGCTAATCCGGCAATCACAAAGACTAGACCACCATAATATAATGTCCTACCTGCAGTCCTCCTAGCAATATAGGTTATTTCTTGTTCTGTCATTTTCTTCACTTTCATTATATTTGCAAATAATGCTCCGAATATGATTTGCATTATCATAGTACCTATTCCAAATAATGCTCCTGGTAATGGAGCATACCATATACTCGGCATTTGTGGTGCTAGGACAAAAGTAATTATACTTGCATATGCCCCAAAACCAAAACCTGCTATTAAACCATGAACTATAGTCATCTTTAATGGAACATCTCTTAATTGATTTTCTTCTTCCTCATGAATATTTCCATGTAAGAGTTTGTCTATTGGTAAATGTAAATATTTTCCTTTCAAGATATATGAACCTGCAATAGCCATAACTATACCTACAACGAAATAGACTGGCCCATCCAAGTTATATTCCTTGTATATTGCAGCTAATCCGATAAATCCTATAGTAGTTAAGAATGCTCTTTGAATAGTAAATCCTAGTGAGAATAGAAAACCAGCTTTCATTCCTCCCTTTGTACTATATTTACCAATTGCATAACTAAACGTTATAGGCCATGTATGTTCATCTGGAGTAGCACCATGTAACATTCCTAGAATTAAAGATATTAGTAGTATTTCTCCAACACTTAATCCTTCAGGTGGGTTTAGCAATTCAGAAATACTTATCATCATATATTAGGGTTTCCCTAAAGTTTAAAAATTTTACTATCTTTAATTTATGAACAGATTAATTAAATTTTAGGAAAAAGTTAATTGATAAGGAGGAGTTACAGTAACGTTCAATAATTAATCTTTCGTTAAAAATTTTGCATACTTGTATGATTCATTTCGAGAATTTTGAGCTATTTTAGGCAATGTAAGATGGATTAAAAACTTATAGGCTTACTAACGTTTCGTTAACGTATAACGATTTAAAGTTATAATAAATCTACTTTCTTATTTGTTTAGGAGAGTACCCGTGGTATAAATTATTTCTATTTTGGTATTAATTTATATGATCTTTTCTTTGTATCTTCTTATAGAAATTATAGTTTTCTTAACTTTGTGCCTAAACGAAGGGACAATTGATGCACTGTTCTCATTTAATGATATATGTAAGAGGACTTAATCCACCTTAATTAATTTCTTTGCAATTGTAAAATATAACTTAGCTTTATCATCATCAACGACATGAAGTTTAACTGGTGAATCAAAGGGCAAACCGTGTTTATCAACAGCATTAAAGAAAATTCTCTTTCTTAAATTCATTATTTCTTTATCTTCTAACTTATAATTAAAAACGATTAATATATCTATATCACTTAATACTGTGATCCTATCTTCAGCAACTCCACGAAAAACATAAACCTCAGCATTAGGATAAATCTCTTTGGGAGTCTTAGCTATATTTTTAGCATGTTCTCCCCATCTAGAAAGATGTTTAAACCTATCCTTCACCCAGCTTAGCACGTTTACTTACCTCTTCCAGTTTACTTATGATCTTTTCCACCAACTCTATCAATTCGTCAGCTTGTGTTTTATCATACTCAATATCTTCATAATGTGAATCAATATAAGAATCTACAAGGTCTTTTAGTTTATCTCTATGTTCTCTTGATAACTCTTCTATCTCTTTAGCTAAATCTTTATACTCGTTTTCTCTCAATAATTTAGTTAAAGTAGAAAGCATACTTCTTATTTCATGACTTTTTAATTCTGAAGCAAAGAGGACATCCTTCAAGTACAACCATAGTGTTCACTAATAGGTATAAGTTTGAAGCATTTACTATATAAAGGTTTGAGGAAATATTTACGTAAATGAATTTCGAAATAATTAAGAAATTCATAGAAATAATTTACCTTTTCACACGTTAAAAATTCACTTCACTTAGCAAAGCAAAATATTTAAACACTAGCTATGATTATTTTAGGGTGACCCTAAAATTGAGAAGGAAAAAAGCTATAGATTTTATCCTAAGACCAATCTATCAAACTAAAGATATACAAGGATATAATTGTGAACTCATAAAGACAGAGAAAGGGTTTGTACAACTTTTATGGAAGAAAGAGAATGGAAAACTAATCCTTAGATACTCTCCAACTACTTGCTTAACACAAAAAGTTGCCTTAGAAGCACTCTGTGAATGGATTGAAAATGGAGAAGTAAATAATTATGAAGAAGCAATTAAGAAGCTTAAATCAATAAAAGGATATATAGTAACAGAAGATGTAAAAGAATTAACTAAAGAAATTTTCTACTTACTAAAACATTTATAACTTCTCATGGAAATTTACCATGTGATTGAACTTATTAATGTAGTGAAGAAATTTAACGAAAAACCAGTATTAAAAGGGGTTACATTTATTGTTACTAAAAACTCAATCACAGGTTTTATTGGTCCAAATGGTGCGGGTAAAACTACAACTATTAAAATCCTTTCCGGTTTACTAAGAAAAGACGGGGGAATTGTAAGAGTTCTAGGTGAAGATCCTTGGGATAATCCCAGAGTTAAGGAGAGGGTATCAGTAATCTTTACTAAATTGCCTTACCCTCCTAATGACTCAGTTGAGGAATATCTTAATGATTTAAATTCTATTTATCACGGTGATCTGAAGTCTCTCATTAAGGAATTCAACTTAACTGAACATTTGAAAAAGAAGATTTCTCAACTTTCATCTGGGCAAGCACAAAAAATACAATTAATAGCTGCACTTATCAAAAACCCGGAATTAATAATAGCTGATGAACCAACGGCAAATTTAGATCCTAAGGCTAGGATTGAGTTTTATGACTTAGTGAAGAAACTAAACAAGGAATATGACGTAACTTTCTTTATATCTTCTCACATCCTTTCAGAATTAGAAAAAGTAATAACTCATGTTGTATTTATCAACGACGGGATCGTAACAGCACAAGGGGAGATAAATGAGGTTGAATCAGTATTTAATTCTGAGGAAATAATTTTACTGGTTAAAGATAAGGAAAAAGCATTGGAAGTACTCAAAAAATATAATCCAGTCTCTGAAGGAGCATATATAAAAATAAAAGGAAAATTAAGGGAAATTGTTGATATATTAGATGATAATGGAATAGAAATACTTAACGTTAGAAAGACTAGTCTTGATGATGTATTTAGAAAACTTAGCGGTGAAAACAATGAGTAGCACAATAAGCGTATTCAAAATCCTTTTCAAGGAAAGATACAAGGATCCAACGTTACAGTTAATGTTACCAACAATATTAATAGGCAATATTTTCATTCCAGCTTTTCTAGAGAAAGGAGGATTTCAAACTTATGCATTGGTTGTTGCTTTCATTCCAATTATTAGTTTATCAGAAACTGTTGCCTTTGCTTTAGCTTTGAGAAATATAATATTTGTCCTTGGAGACCATTTAACTAGTGGAAGTATTGTGTCTTTTCTTATGATGCCTATTAAGAGAAGAACTTTCTTTTTGATGAGCTATTTCCTTGACGTTATCTTACCGTATCTCATGTGGCTAATAATTAATGTATTCTACTTAATGGATATTGGTTATTGGAACTTTATGACACAAATACTAACAGCATCATTTACTGCTGGTTACTTCTTCTCAACTAACGTAATTTTATTCTTAACATTAACAATAAGAAGTAATGGGGCAACAACTTTAGCCTCAATGTTCATTTTAGGATCAATTTTCATCGTTGGTGGATTTGGAAACTATAGTCTACTATCTACAAATCCTTCTGTACTCTCAATTACGTCGTTTTTAAATCCTTACCCTCTTCTTTTAGCTTATGCAATTTCCTCCAATGCAACTTACTTAGGTTACGCGATGAGTGGTGTTTTAATTGATTTTATTCTAGCTGTGATCCTTCTTATAATCTCCTTTTTAATAATGCTAAGAATGGAGGTATAAAAAATGATTAGATTGGAACTTTTGTCTTTATCTATGTTTATCACACTTCTAGCCTTAACTACTGCATCAATCTCAACACCAGTTCATTTAGTGTATAATTTCCAAACACTAAATCTTTCAATTTCACCCCTAGTCGAAAATGGTTATATTACTATTACACAAAACAAAACTGATATTATTAGTGAAATTCAAATAAATGGAATCATAGTTAATGTAACTTCATCATCTCCATATACTATCTCGCTTAAGCCTGGAGATTACTCATTTATAATAATAAAGGAATGGTTATATAACGCAACAACAAATAATTTCACTGAAATTCCAATAAAGTATAACGCAACAGCTAAAGTAGAAATTACAAAACTTAAATTAGTCTTACACTCAACATTACTTTATTATTCAAGTATTATAGGGTCTATATTATCTCTGATTGTCTATGTTGTTAGAATATTTAAGAAGAGAAAACTTTAGTTTATTATAAAACAATATCCTTTACTCTAACGTTTTTCTTACGAATGTGTATATTGTAAATACAGTGTTCAGCTTAACTCACACTTCATGACTCTATTCAGGCGGACGCCGTAAGCTTCATCTGAGAGCAAATTTTTAACGTCACTACAATAATGCAGATCATTAGAGGCTTATTTACATATAGATAACGTTACTCAATCCATGTTTTAGTGTCTAAGTAATTAAAATATGTCATTAACTATGTCTCAACCTATTCTGAGCGCTTTGGAAATAAGATTTGTTAGCTTATTTCTAATAAAATTGGAGCGTGATCAGAACCCATAACTTTTTCTAATATGTCAGCCTTTTTCACTCTTTTCTCAAGCTCTTTAGAAACTACGCAATAATCTATTCTCCAGCCAATATTCTTTTCTCTAGCATGAAATCTATATGACCACCACGAATAATGCCCTCCTTCTTTAACAAATAATCTATATGTATCCATGAAACCAAGTTCAAGGAAATGAGAAAACCATTCCCTCTCCTCTTTAGTAAAACCTGCGTAACCTTCATTTTCTTTAGGCCTAGCTATATCTATCTCTTGATGAGCAACATTAAAGTCACCACAAGCAATAACTGGCTTTTTCAAAGAGAGGACAAATCTCTCAAATTCACGATTGAAGGAAAGTTTAAAATCAAGTCTTTTTAATTCAGCCCCACCTGCATTCGGAAAATAAGCATTTATAACGTAAAATTCTGGTAACTCAAGTGTGATAACTCTTCCTTCATTATCAAATTCCTCTTTACCTAAGCCTAAAATAACTGATAATGGTTCAACTCTAGTCATTGTCATTGTTCCACTATAACCCTTAACTTTTGAAGGAAAAATTATGATTTCATATCCTAAATCCTTTAACTCCTCTGGGATTTTATCTGTCTTAATCTCTTGGAACATCAAAATGTCAGCATCAAAAGATTTTATAGTGTCTATGAATCCCTTTTTTATAATTGCTTTTAGCCCATTTACGTTCCATGAAATTAGTCTCATAAATTAATATTTGCCTCACACATTAAGAGTTTAACATTCTTAATCTTTATATGTTGTAAGTATAATAGAAATTATGTGGTATTACCAGTAGTATTTTACAAACTTGACGGCCTTGATGAGATGGTTAATACGATGATTAGTGAATATGAAAATACTTTTAACGAAGAACCAAAAATAGAGAGAGTAAACTCATGGAAATCTTCCCTTCAGTTCCTCTTAAAATCAAAAATTACTCATCCAGTAATTGCTGAGTATCCAATCTTTTCAGAGTATGCAGATTTTATTTTCCTTAACGACAATGAAGGAATTGTCGTTGAGGCTAAAGGATGGAGAAGAGTAAAAAAGATTGATGAGTATACTGTAGAAGCAGACGGACAGTTAAGACAAGATCCTTGCATTCAATTGAAAAATTATGTGAGCAAACTGAATTATTTCCATCCTATGAAGATTAAGTTCAGAGGAATTTTACTTCTTTATAACACTAGCGATTATAGCACATCAGAGGATTGTTTAATTATTAGAAAACCAGATGAATTAAAGAGGGAAATTGATAAACTAACTTTGCCCTCTCAAGATAAGATTTACAATTTCATAAATAGTATACTTACAATTACTAAAGATCTTATTTCTTTGCTACAAGGAATAAGTGATCAGCAGATACTATCAGATTTTACTAATACTCTTTATACAAACGGTTACGGATTAACACAAGAACAGTTACTGCTAATAGAAGACATTCTCGATTCTGTAAAAAAGAATATAGATAAAACTTACTTAGTTAAAGGAGGTAGTGGATCCGGGAAAACATTAGTCGCAATAACATTATTTTTTGAGGCATTAAGACATGGATATAATGTAGTTCTTGGATACAAAAATAATAGGTTATTAAATACGTTAAAATACATTTTGGAAAAACATTACAAAACTAGACCTTTAACGGGATTGATAAGATTTTATTCTACTGGTAGAGTTAAACCAGCTGGAATAGGTGATGATGGCTATAATGAAACTCATGATTTAGCAGTTTTTGATGAAGCTCAAAGAATGACAACTAAAGTTATTGAGAATACTCAGAAAAGGGCTAAGGTAAAAGTTTACTTTTTTGATGAAGAGCAGATTTTACTTGGTGAAGAAGAAGGCACAGAAGCAAACTTCATGTCTATTGCTAGTAAATACTCGATCGTCGAAAAAAGAGGTTTGACAGGCTCTTTCAGAATGCCCTACACTTCTCTTATCGAGAAGTTATTAAATGGTGAAAAAGTTGAACTACCTAGTTCGTTCTTCAAAGTTTTCACTGACATTGAGGTTATGTTAAACGAATTAAGAGAAAAGCCAGGGAAGAAAGCATTGGTTTGTGCATTTACTGAATCGGAAGGGGATCTAAAGAATAAAAAATCGATAAAAAACGTTAGAATCGGCTATCCTTTGCAATCTGGCTTTGATTTATATAAGGGAAAGAACTTACATATAACTTGGCTAATGGATGCAAAAACTGAATACCCAAGGTATTGGAGTGGACAACTTGATCCCTTATCATATTGTGCATCAGTTTATGGTGCTCAAGGATTTGAGGCTGATTATGTAGGCGTAGTTTGGGGAAGAGATTTAGTTTGGAGAGAAAAATGGGAAATAAATCCAAGTGTAATAACTGATAATGTAGGCGGGAATAGATTTTCACTTAAACAAATTGCTAAAAAAGATAAAGATAGAGCATTAACTTTGCTAAAGAATAGATACTACATTATGCTTACGAGAGGAATAAGAGGAGTTTACATATTCTGTGAGGATGAAAAAACAAGAGATTACTTACTTAGCTTAATTAAGTAGCCTTACTTATCCTCCTTCATCTTTTCTATTACTATCACATCATTAAGATCTATTCCAGATTCTTTAAGTACTCTCATCATACTTTCTTCATCTGGAAATATTACGTCTAGAGTTCCTATTTTTACCCAGACTGGCATGATAAAAAAGGGAAAATATGAATAGGAGAGAAAAATGAAAGTTAAATTAAATCTGAGAGTGGTATTGCAAATACCCAGTTATAGCTATTATCTACAAATACTGTTTGACCAACTACGACAGCATTAACTATTCCAAACCTACCTCCTACGTAATAACTCTTTATTAGCATTCCGTTACTTGCATTATATACATCTATATAAGCTCCGGCTGGTTCTATTAAATACCCATCAATAATTACTGGATTAGCTCTACCACCACCAGCTCCACTTGGAGGTCCTTGAACATTTGGAATCTTTGCAACCCATAATACTTTTCCATTACTTTCATTTAATGCAAATACCTCATTAGCTACTGGAGTACCTACATATACTACTCCGTTGTAAATTGTAGGTACTCCTCCTTTAAATGCTGGTGGTACATAACCTCTTGCTAATTGTTCTATCCATAATAATTTTCCATTAGTAGCATTTAATGCAAATACTGCAAAACCAACAGTCCTATTAGTTTTATTGAAGTTTACAATTGTACTTTGTACTACAATTCCGTTTTTCTCATCAACTGCTGGTGATACATCACCCATACCAGTGTTAAATGGAGTATAACCTTTAGGCAAAGTGAAATGCCATACGATTTCACCATTTTGTACATTGATAGCTATTAATTCTCCATAAGGTGGTACTGCTAATGTGAAACCCATTATTGCTATTGTTGTTCCATTAGGAAATACATAATAGTTTGTTGAGCTCATTGAGTCAAAAGCTGATACTCCTACATAATCCCTCCAAACTACTTGTCCAGTAGTTGCATTTAATGCAACTATATGCCCAGAACCATCACCATAAATTAATAAACCATCTATATAAGCTGGAGTTGGCATTACATTACCATCATCAAAGTGAACCCATAATAATTGTCCATTAGTTGCATTAAATGCATATACCGCACCATAGCTATAACCTCTAATGACATTCTTGTAATTCCCAGTAATTACAGCAAATATGCTGTGGGAAGCTGAAAATCCAGCATCACCAACAGATACATAAACTATTGGTCCTTTTGATGTATTAACTACTATAGGATTACTCATTACTGAGTTTGCTGTAGTTGCTGACCATATTAATTTACCAGTGTAAGCATTTATTGCATAAAGTTCGTTAGCATCAGATGGAACATAAATTATTCCATCAAAATATGTTACTCCCACAGCATCACCAACTAACTGAGTTAAGATTACTGGTGCAGTCCTATTTCCTAACGCTTGATATGCTGGAAATGGCGCGTTTAATGGTAAGGCATTCATCTGCATAAATGACCAATTCACTGCAGGGAAATTAATATTAATAACTGATTCATGAGCTTGCTGATATGCATAGACTGTCCAATTTCCTATGGTAGCAGGATCTTTTGGCAAATTACTAGGATAATAAGTTACTATTGTCCACCATGGTAAATAACAATTACCATAATTATAGTAAGTGTATTGATACCACTTCATAGAAGAATTTTGATAGGCCGTTATAGTAACTTTTTCATCTACACCAGTTAATGGTGATTTCATCGTTATAGTCGCCGTAGTCATTGCAATCCCCTGGGGTTGCGATAATGTTTGTGTTACCGTTTGAGTAGTTGTTTGTGTAACTGTTTTAACTTTACTTGACGGTTGATGAATTAAATAACCTACTCCTATTCCAATTACTAAACCTATTAGAAGAAATACTACTAATAATGCTTTTGTGTTCATTTTAGATCAAGTCAGTCTCAAGTGGTAACTTTTTAAATTTTAAGATAATAAGTAACATGCGTAAATTTTATTAATATAATTGTTTTTATAAATAATTTACAGATCTTTTAGCCATAAAAATCATATAATGTTCAATAATTTACATATTAAGTATATTTGGTTTTTATCTTAAACAAGTAATACAGATTATTATCTTTTAAAAGAAAGAAGAATTAAATAAAAGAATTTAAAAAATCTTTTAATTGTAGAGGCTTAGTTTCGCCTTAAAGAATAACTATATAATTCCCACGTATTACTTTCATTTATGTTTAAAGGTTCAATCATTACGATCCTTTCGTCTGATGAAAATGATGCAATTAATTTAGCTGAAAAATTAGGTAAGAAGACAGAAAATCAAATTTATTATAGAAGAATTGGAGATTTAATAAGATCTGTTTTAGTTCCATCTCCTCAGAAATTATTAGATCAAGCCGAAGCATTATCACTATCAACAACATTTTATTTAAGAATTCCTAAAATTACAGCCGTTGAGGCTGAACTTGCTTTATTAGCTGAGGCGTCTGGAATTAAAGGGATAGTTTTACCAGATGATGTTGAAAATTTTAGTAAATTCTTTAAAGAGCTTACTATTTCATCTATGGTTGATGAGTTTAAAGAAATTGACATTGAACCTAAAGATAAGGGCTATGTTTACATTGATAGGGCCTTTAATGTTAAAGGTGTAGGTACGGTTGTCTTAGGCTTTGCATTAACAGAAGTAAAAGTTCATGATAAATTAATTGCTTTACCTATGAAGAAAGAAGTTGAAGTTAAGAGCATTCAAGTTCTAGATGAAGACCAAGAAGGTGTTTTACCAGGGACAAGAATAGGTTTTGCACTAAGAAATGTTAAACTAGAGGAGATTGAAGGAGTTACAGCGTTAATTAAGCCAGGCTTAAAACTTACTGATAAAATTAAATTTAAGAAATTTAAATGGGCCTCAGATGCCCAAAATGTTCATGTTATCGCGGGAGGAATAAAAGTAATGGGTAGTATAAAAAATAATGAGGAAATTATCTTAAATGGTGAAATACCAGTATCAATAGAAAGAGGTATAATAATAAATATTAACGCTAAACCTAAAACGCCTAGAGTTTTTGGTTATGCTGAAATCTCATGATACACTTACGTATAAGCTTACGACCAATGCTATAGCTAAGATTGTTAACAGAATTGTATATACTATCATAGGAGTAAGCCTAGGTGTAAATGTCTCTTTCTTTAGTTCTTTTTCTTGTTCTACATATTCATAAAAACCGTATAAGAGAGTTGCAATTCCCATAATAATCATTATGACTCCACCTAATAAGGATGTTGAAGAAAGTTGTTGGTGAACTAGTATATGAAGAAAAATCTGAAACTTTGCTATTACAAAACCGAAACCCATTAATGCTATAGCTGTTCTAACCCAGGCAAGAAAGGTTCTCTTATTTGCTAAATGATCTCTTGCACTCATGAATTTAGATTTTTATATCAGAAATATAAGGTCATGGTAGCGATAAAGAAATAAAGAACTAGTAACACAACGCTTTCTTTAACTCCTAATTTTTTATCCATTAAAATCATTATTGCAATAAAGTTAGCAATAACTGTTGCTATAAGTTCTGTTACACCAGGCATTAATGATATATCCGAAAAAATCCCTATTACAGCTAATAATACTGTTGCATTTTCTATTTTACTTCCCACAAAGTCAAAAATAGCTAATGAGCCACCAGAGTCTGAAGAGTGAGCTAACCTTATAGCTGAAAAAGTCTCCTCTAATTCTCCAGCTAAAGGAGAAATAATTAAAGCTAACCATATTGAAGGTACTCCAAGTTCCTTAGATAAATCGACTATTTGTTCTACGAAAGGTTCTGAAAACAATATTAAAATAAAAGCACCAACAACTAAGTATATAACAGCTTTAAGAATTTCTTTTTCATCTAAATCTCTCTCTTCTCTTACAAATTTTCTTACTCTATAAGTTGCATAATAGAAGTAAATTGCTAACAACGGTATGGCTGTAAAAATATTTAGATGTCCATAAATCAATATAGCAATTAAAGCAATAGTAGTTAATATTAAGAACTTGTGTTCTACTGAATAATCCTCATTAATCTTAAGATTTTTTTGCCATCTTAAGTAGAAATATATTCCTAAAAATCCAATTCCAAAGGTAAATAGAAGTACATTTCCACCTATGGCAGATCCTAAAGCTACATAAGGCTCTTTTCTGAGTGTTGCAACTATTACAAAAATTGTTTCTGGTAAAGCGGTAAGTAGCCCCATTATAATTCCGCCAGCCATTCCTTGTCCCATGAAAGCCTCTAATTTCTCTGTTCCCCTAGCTATTAGTTCTGCTGAAAGAGCAAGAAATATAAAGATTATTATTAATTCTAGCAACCTATTACTATTTTTGTTCAATACCCTTTAAGCTTTATGAAAACAATAATTAAATGTTATAACTCTACTTGTACTATTTAAAAATTTCTTTTAGGTTAATTTTATAAGAATTTACGAGATAATGAAAACAGAAATCAATGATAGTTTCCTTAGATATGGGAGATACTTTAATCGCTTTTACACCAAGAAAATATGAAAAAATCTACGAAATATTAAAAGATAACGGCTATATATTCTCGTTAAAGAAAGTATATAAAGCTTATATAAGAACTATGGCAAAACATTATTTTCCAGATTCTAATGGTGTTAATCCCTTTGATTTAAGGGATTTCTTTTATGAACTAGGAATTAATCCTTCTAATGAAAAATTAGTAAAGGAAATTAAAAAAATCGATAGAGGAGAAGAATACTGGGTATATGATGAGGTAATAGATTTTTTAGAGAAATTAAAGTCAAAAGGACATAAGTTAGTTTTAGTCTCTAATGCAACGCCTAGAGGAAAAGAAGTTTTTTATAAGCTAGGACTAAATAAATACTTTGATTTCACTATATTCTCTTTTGAAGTTGGTCTAGTAAAACCAAACCCTAAAATATTTTCTTTAGTGATTAGAAATTTCGGAAAACCTAGGTTTCATATTGGTGATATATACGAAATGGACATTAAAGGAGCAAGAGATGCTGGAATAGAAGGAATTTTACTAAATAGATTTAATTTCTATGAATTCGGCGTAAAAAATTTAAAAGAAATTAAATTTTTAGAAGAGTAAAGTACATGAGAGAAGAGATTAGTATAATTATACCACTTAAAATCCAAAGGAAAAAGTAACCAAAAGATAGTATTACAAAAGATGCTACTAAAGGAGCTATAATTCCACTACTTTGCCAAAAGAAATTTGCAAATCCAGTTACACTACCAGCCTTTTTACCTCCTATAATTGAAACTGCCGTAGAGTTTGCCGGAGTAATTATAAACCTAATGAAACCCATGAAGGTGGAAATGATCATTATAGAAATGGAGGAGATAAAAAAGGATAGTAAAATTGTAAGAAGACCGTAAAATAACTCACAAGACGATAGCGTGAGTTTTACTCCAATCTTTTTTATAATATAACCAGCTATAATCGTAGAAGGGATTCCAGCTAATGCTAATAAGGAATATGCAAATCCAGCTATATAATCATTAAGACCAATGAAAAGAAAATACTTGTATGCATAAAGTGTAATTATCCAATAAGCTAAAAAGAACATAAAGCCAGCTAAACTAACTATTATCACGTTTTTATCTTTTACTACTATTTCTCTTTTTAATTTTTCTCCTCTTTTTTTATCAAAAGATAAATAAGTTAAAGCTGTTACAAAAGAAATTATTGCAATTAAGTAATATGAAAATCTCCATCCAAGATTTATACTTATATAAGGTAAAATTAGTCCGGCAATAACAATTGATAATGGCCAAGCTAAGCTATAATATCCAATTGCTATGGGTAATTCTGATCGGGAGAAGTTAAGTGAAAGAATCTTTATTGTAACAGGGTAAATCCAACCAGCAGATAGTCCCATTAATAAACTAGCTATATACTCTATCACTATGGAATTTGCAACTCCAGAAAGAAATGAAGAAATGCTAAGTCCAACTAAACTTAATAAACCAATATTCCTTGGAGGGAATAAGTCAGACAGAAGACCTGCTGGTATTTGAACTATAATATAACCAGCAAAGAAAAGCGAAAATATTATACCATCTGCAACGACTGTAGGTTTAAGGGAGGAATATACTGAAACAATACTCCAAGCTATTCTTGAAAAATAACTTAAAAAGAAAGATAAGGAAGATATAAAAACTATTAGCCACTTTTTCATAAAATCACCATTAATGGTAAAATCACTGGGACTAGAAGGGTCAAGATTAAACCATTAACTAAGGCTCCTATAGCATATTCATTTCCAAGAAGGTCCACATAAAGTGGTAAAGTTACATCCATGCTAGTTGCACCGCCAACAGCAATAGCACCTATAGGAGATGCTTTAACCCTAAAAAATAAGGGAACTAAAAGAAAAGTAAGTTGTTCTCTAAGAAAATTTACTAAAAAAGCAAATACTCCTACTGTAGGTCCATAATATTTAGCTAAAAAAGGACCAGTATAGGAATACCAACCAGAACCTAAGGCAGTAAGTAAGATCTCTTTGAAAGGATAAAAAGGAGATAATAGAATAGCAGAGACAACTGCTCCTAAAACGTCAATCACAATAGAAATTACAGCTAATCCAGATATTCTCTTTAAAATATTAATCTTCAAACTTTCTCCTATTTGCAATCCTATAACTATAACTAAAGCATATAGTTCATAATCAATTATTTCATCAAAGTTTACGTTTATCTTCACAAATATTCCTAAAATTAATCCAAGGATTAACGGAGTAAGATACTTTATTTGTCCTTTCCAATCTATTTTTCTCCACTCAGATTTACCAGAAATAGTAAAGAAGATTCCCATAAAATATGTAACAACTACAATTGTTAACGAAGTAGCTAATGAAGTAAGTAAAACATAAAGAATTGTACTCCCACTTACCTCAATTCCTCCCCAGAATGAAATTGTAAATATTAAGATTACAACTACAATATCAGAAACTATCGAAGGAAGTTTAACAAACTTCCCAATCACAATTGAAATAACGTAAAGTAATATAAACGTAAGGAGAAAGTACATATTGTAAGTGAGGGTTAGACGTATTTATATTTTCATCTCTTAGTAAGTTTTTTAAGGTTGAAAAACTGCTATAACAAGTGCAATTTTTCATTAAGAAATATAAGCAAGATAATGATATTAATACAAAATATGAAGTAATAGCAGAACTTTTTTCGTCTAGGATTGGAAAAATACTAGATATGCCGGTCTTAGAAGTTACAGCCAAAAATGAAGGAATGATAATGAAACAACTTGAAAAGAAATCTAATGGAAATGTAAAAAACCTCAAAAAAATTAAAAGAGCATTACCCTTCGAAGAATGGTTATTAAATATTGATTTGAAAGAGGAACATGTGATGGATGATGAAGAAAATAATGCATATATTATTGATCATGGTCATACATTATCTGCCTGGAAACCCTTATATTACGTCGTAGAAATTATCAACAAACCAGTAACTAGATTTAAACTTTGGAGTGACTTAGAAAGTTATAAAGAAGGAGTAGAAATAGTTAAGTCACTTGATTGTGATCACACTAGAATTTACCTAAAGGAAACAGCCAACGAAGTAGCACACTTATTTAAGTTGAAAGATGATGAGATAAATGACTTTGTTAACATAAGTAGTAAGATTTTAGAATATAGAAAGAAGATACTTCATCTTTTATTTACAAATTGAAATATTTATTTTTACTAATATTTCAGATAAATACTATTGTGACAAATTATTTTGATATGAGTGAAGTTAGCTCGATATGCCCTTATTGTGGGGTTGGATGTGGTTTAAAATTAGAAGTTGTTAATAATATTATAGTAAGGACAATTCCAGATTCCTCTCATATAGTAAGTAGAGGTCATATATGTGGAAAAGGAAGTACAGCCCATGAACCAATTTATAGTTGGGATAGATTAACATATCCTCTTAAAAGAGAAAAAGGAGTTTTCATTAGAATTACGTGGGAGGAAGCAATAAAGGAAATAGCCTCAAAGTTATTAGAAATAAAGAAGAAATACGGAGAAAAAGCAATAGGCTTTTATGGAGGTTGCCAGAATACTTTGGAAGAAGTATACTCTTTCATGAAATTAGCTAGAGCGTTAGGGACAAATAACATTGATTCTTGCGCGAGAGTCTGTCACGAGCCTTCAGCCATGGCTTTAAAAGAAATGCTAGGAATAGGAGCCTCAGCAACTTCAGTTACAGAAATTTCCAAAGCAAAGGTATTAGTTATTGCTGGAGAATCAATAACTGAAAGTCATCCAGTAATTTCCCAATATCTAGTACAACTGAAGAAAAATGGAGGAAAAATTGTTGTAATAGACCCCAGAATGACTGGGACAGCAAAAATTGCAGATCTTCATTTACAAGTTAACCCTGGAACAGATATTTACTTATTTAACACTGTTGCTAATTATTTAATTTCTAATAATTTAATAGATGAAGAATTTATCTCAAAGAGGACTGAAGGATTTGAAGAGTATAAAAAGACTATCTCCTCTTACACGTTAGACGAAGCTGAGAAAATAGTGGGAATAAATAAGGAAAAAATAATAGAATTTGCAAAGCTAATCTCTCAGAAAAAAGTAATCTTTTCTTGGGGATTAGGTTTAACTCAATCCGAAGGAGTTAATGCCGTTAGAGCTTATATAAACTTAGCATTACTTACTGGCAATATTGGAACTGACGGAAGTGGATTAATAGTTTATAGGGGTCAAGCAAACGTTCAAGGTTCTGGCGATATTATAAAACCTAATGTTTTTCCCAACGGTATAATGAATGAGGAAAACGCTAGAGAATTAGAGAAAATATGGGGATTTAAACCTCCAACCTGGGTTGGAAAAACTGTAACTGAAGCATTACTCGAAGGTGGATTAAAGGCATTAGTCTTAATGAATTTTAATCCAGTAATAAGTATGCCTAATAGAAATAAAGTTAAGAAAGTGCTAGAATCATTAGAACTTTTGGTAGTTATAGATCCATTTATGACTGAGACCGCGAAACTTGCACATTTTGTTTTACCATCTGCAATGTGGGCAGAAAAAGAGGGTTCTGTGACAAGTTTAGATAGAGTTGTTAAATGGAGATTTAAGGCTGTAAATCCGCCTGGAGAAGCAAAGAGTGAACTTGAAATTATTTCTTTATTGTTTAAAGAACTTGGATTTAAAGGATTCACATCTGATCCAAAAGAAGTATTTCTTGAAATGAAAGAGGTTGTCAAAATTTACTCGAACTTAACCTTAGATGAAGTTATGGATTACTCTAAACCATCCAGATATCCGGTTAATGATACAATCCTTTATAGAGAGAAATTCCTTACCCCTACTGGTAAAGCAAAGTTTATCCCAGTCGAATATAAGAAAATGAAAGAGGAGGGTCTTATCTTAATTACTGGTAGGACTGTAACAAGATATAATACCGATGAGCTTATAAATAGAACTCCCGGATTCAATAGCTTTAAATCGCCATTATATATTAACCCTAAAGATGCTGAAAGACTAGGATTAAAGGACAAAGATATTGTCAAGGTATCTTCTAAATGTGGTTCAGCAATCTTCACACTTTCAATCTCTAATGAAGTAAAAGAAGGGAGTGTGTTTGCGTATATGCATGATCCGAATGTTAACTATGTTGTTTGTGACAGTTTAGATGAAGAAAGTAAAACACCTAAGTATAAATACACTATTGTAAAAATTGATAAGGTTAAACTTTACTAGAATTATAACAAAAAGTGTGGACGTTATCTCCGACATTTATGGTTCTCCCAAAATCATTCCATTGATAATAAATCAAGGTAGATAAAAAGTTATACATAGTTTTAATCTGTTTTGGTAAAAATTCATCTTCATTTCATTTAGCATATAAAAACATTCTATCATATATTGTCAGAGAAGTGTTAAATTATTTCGAAATATATTAATATCATAAGTTTTATGATTACCTTAATAAAGAGAAAAAATGTATGTAAAAAATTTTAACTACAGATGAGCCTACATAGGATGAGTCAATTTATTTCTTAAGTTTTAATTTGCATCTCCTCATACCAGCCTAAAATAAATATTTTTCATGAATTGAATTTGAGGAGTACCGTTAAGAGTGAGGCTTTCTGCCTACAGTTCTTGTAAAATATAACTTTATTACCTAGAAAATATAAAGGGTTAAAATAAAAATGCATAATCTTTTATTCCAATGACTGTAGTTTATATCCTATGAATGAAAAAATAGAAAAAGCCATTAAAGAAATGGGCTTCAAAGAACTCACAGAAGTTCAAAAGAAGACAATTCCTTTGATGTTACAAGGAAAAAATGTTGTCGTTAGAGCAAAAACTGGAAGTGGAAAGACTGCAGCATTCGTAATCCCAATTCTTGAGCTAGGTAAAAAGAGCTTAATAGTTACACCTACTAGAGAATTAACAAGACAAATAGCCTCACATATAAGGGACATAGGTAGATATATGGACGTTAAAGTTGCAGAAGTTTATGGAGGAATGCCCTATAAATCCCAAATTAAGAGAGTAAAAGATGCTAATATTATAGTTGCTACACCGGGTAGACTTTTAGATTTATGGAGCAAGGGCGAAATAGATCTTTCATCTTTCGAAATTGTAATCCTTGATGAAGCGGATTTAATGTTAGAGATGGGATTCATTGATGACGTAAAAATAATACTTTCTCAGACTTCTAATAGAAAAATTACGGGACTTTTTTCTGCAACTATACCAGAAGAAATAAGAAAGATTGCAAGAGAGTTCATCTCTGATTACGAGGAAGTAGAAGCATGTATTGGATTAGCCAATGTTGAACACAACTTTATTAGAGTTGAAGATGATTGGAGAAGTAAAATAAAAGCATTAAGGACTTATAAAGAAAGTGGAATTATAGTATTTGTGAGAACAAGGAGTAGAGTAGCTAAATTAGTAAGAATATTTGATAATGCTGTAGAATTAAGAGGGGACTTACCGCAAAGTGTAAGGAACAGAAATATTGATGCTTTTAGAAAAGGAGAATATGATATGTTAATTACTACTGATGTAGCTTCACGAGGTTTAGATATTCCTTTGGTTGGCGAGATAATAAATTTCGATGCACCCAAAGATATAAGGACTTATATTCACAGAATAGGAAGAACTGGAAGAATGGGAAAACAAGGTAAAGCGATAACGTTCTTATTAGATAGTGAGTATTGGTTAGAGAGAGAAGTTAAGAAATTACTCAACAGCAAAGCATAATTATAAAGATTATGTTTAAGAGATTATTACACTTGTTTTTAAATTTCCATTCTCATATTAACTTATGGACAAGTATCTTTTAGCCTTATTGGGTGAAGCAGGAGCTACTGGTTTAGCTAAAGGTATTTATATGATAAAAAAAGAAGGGAGATTCTTTTACGCTTACGAAAATGAATTAACGCATTGGAATTACTTCAAAAGATTTAGAAAAAGTCGTTTAGAAAAGCCGGTATATTACTTACTATTATTTCTTGGAATCATTGTAGGTTTACTAGGTAACAAAGCGATTAAATTAGTTGTTAATAAGGTTGAAGAACAAGCTCTTAATTTTTATTTGAGAAATTTTGAGGTTAAAGGCGAAATTGAAAAAATTGTAGAGGATGAAAAACATCATTTTATTAGATGAACACAATTTTGCTTAACTCTTCTTCATATTTCTTCATCTTTTCACTTATAATTTGATTATATTCCTTTTCACTTATAATATAATTAGACTTTGCAAACCATAATGGTATTTCAATGTAATTCTCATTAAATGAACAAACACTTTTAGGTATCCATACTTCTTTTCCCTTTATAGAGAAAAGATAAGCTTTTGATGTTTCAACTTTCATTTTCCCTTCCACCTTAATTAAATCGTTATCAAATTCTCTCTTTATTTGATTATAAATATAGTTCTGTAGTTGAACTTTATCTTCAAATAGCTTACCTTTGTATTTATAAAATTTTACTTTATCTTTGTATTCACAAATAAAGACAGACTCCTCTAGAATTTTATCAATTTCTTTGCAATTCAAAATAAGTTCTTTCAATTCTCCATTTTCTATTACGAAGTAATCGATGATTGTATTATTTTCCTTCTTAAAAACTCTCTTTATTATTGTACCTTCTTCTTCACTTATTTCTGCTTCAAAATATTTTTGGCTTTTGACTGAATGCCAAACCTTGTTTTTTACTTTAACTTCTCTCCATTTCCCTTTATCATAGGCAAAATAATACTCCTCTTCATCTTTAGATATTTTTCCAATCCTTATCATCTTAAATACAAGTAATTAAATAAACGTATAGGCTAAAATAATTAAAGCGACTGAAACAGCTAATAAGGTAGCTGACATGTGGATTACCCATTTACCTTCAAATCCTGGTAAACTCAACTTATAAAATATTAGATTTACTACTCCATAAAAACCCGTAACTAAACTTATAACAGTGAAAATTATTTTTATAGTCAACTCAGCTGATATAAGCATCAATTTAATATTAAATTTGAGGAATTTAAATTTATCTTTATAATAATACGGTATGATAAAAAATTAAATTGATTTCTGTAAATCTTTAGCATCATCTTTTAAATCAAGTATTGCATCAACAATATCATCTATTTTCTTTTTTATTTCATCTTCAGACATACTATCTATATTATCTATTATTTCGTCTAAATCAGAAGATATTGAATCTATTTCATCCTTTAACTCCTCTAACATATTTTTAATCTTTTCTTTATCCATGAGAAAAAATTAGGTTTAGCTTATTTAAATTAAGCTATAATATTGATTCAGTAAACACTTTCTTTCTTACTTGTTTTTTAGATCCTCTGATAATAATACTATTAAAGTAGAATAATATTCAGCATTAGATTTTTGATAAAAACTTAAGTTACTTGTAGTGTTACCAATTATAAAATGAGAACATACGTTAAAAGGCTTATTTCCGTCTATTTGACAAATTATTTTAGTTATAAGATTAGCTTGTGCATATATCTCTTTATATATTAAACTATTTGAATTATGAAGTTGAGATACAACGTATGTCCAATTCTTCCCAGCTAATAACTCTGGATCAATAGTGGTTCCAACTTGATAATAATATCCATAAATTATAAAGGGTATTGAGCCATTACCATAATTTATCCACATCTGATATATGCTCTGTGGTACTTCTTCTAATGGTTGACCTTGTCTATTTTCGTATTCAATTCCTATAAAAGAAATATACTTACTATGGTAAGTTGCGTTAACAAATGTAAAAGTAGGAACATTTGGATAAACATACATAGAACTAGATAACATGTATTCTAACCCGCTAAAGTTACCAAACCTAAGTAATGCTATTATAAGGGCCCATCTTTCAGCTGCACAATAAGGGCAATATTCTGCTCCAACAAATATTACTGCAGGTTTACCATTAGGTGAGAAATTTTCTGGAAATATTCTAATGTTAGTAGTTGCTACTGAAATGTTATATCCGTTATTACTAAGCTCAATTAATTGCCTATATAAATTAGAAGATATAGTCTTACCTATAATGGTATTACTTGAGGAGCCTTTATATATCGAGAGAAATAGTATTGCTATAATTATCCCTATTAGAAAGGCTAGAAGACTGATATTCCTAATAGTTTTATAATATATAAAAGCTTATAACTATAATCACTGTATTATTTTGTGTTAAAAAAGTTTAAGTAATCCTTAAATAAGCTATAATAATTGTTTCTTTAGAAACATCATGAAAAAGACTGAAAAGTTCGATAAAAATCTAAAAGAGCAGTATCAAATATAGTGTTTGGAGCTGTAACCATAATATTAATTATAATAGCGGCTATAGGCTTTTATCTATATGCATCAAAACCAACCATAACTAAAACAATTACAAGTACATCAATCTCTACTACAACAACTACCTTAACTTCGATATCTTCAACTACAAGTACTTAAACTCAGATAGTTACAAAGCCTTTAACTGTTAATGCAAGAGGAGCGTTTTATAATGGCCAAGTGATCACTTTTGAGTATACTGCACAATTTGAATGCACTCCTAACGGTACAGTGTTCTTCCCTAACGCAGCATTAAATGTAAGTAAAGCTATGGGCTGTGAAGTAGGTGCTGGTAATATTTCTGCTTTTCCTAAAGGAGCTGCACCAGTATTTGTTTTAGTTCCAGCTTTTGCTGGTTTATCAATATTTGGAGTACAGAAATTAGGTGTGACTCCACAAGGATTTCCAACATTTAGTTATGAGAATCAAACATACATTATATTAACTCAATGTGGTGCTGCACTTACACCAACTGCATGCCCAGATCATATGAGCTTAATATATTCTCCAGCATTTACAGCCGTTGAACAGCATTTAGGAATTTATAACGGAGTATTTGGACTTCCTGAAGGAGTTTTACCTACACCAGCTCACGATCATTTAGTAACATTTACTACAAATACTTCAATTCCATGGTATATTGTAGTAGTACTAGTTTTTGATCCTAATATATTTCCAAATCCAGTGACAGGACAATGCCAACAAATAGTGCCATCTAATTTAACTGATCCAACTGGAAATTGTCTAAATAGTATTTCAGCTTTAGAGGCAGCTATGACAACATATGATAGTGCAGTTATATCTGCAAATCAAGATAATCCTATATGGCAGACATTAAAGCCAGGCGCATTGCAAGTCGTTATCCCAGGAATCACCTCTCCATCAGATCTATTCAACACTACTAACTCTAATATGGTATTATTCTTCAGTGATCCAAATATATATCCATATCCTATCTAAAGGGTGACCTAAGTGAAGTTTTCCAATTTAAACCTTTTTTTACAAAAATTTGTATTTTTAATATCTAAAAATATATATTTTTTAATATTTATTTCTATTCCATTTAGTGCATTTTGCATTATACCTTTAATATTTATAAATCTATTTCTAGTTGCAATATTATTTCAGAATCTATATCTAAACAGAAATACAAATACTAAATATCCATTTGTCGCATTAGATATACTTATCGCTTTATCATTAACATATATGATTTTATTTCTTAATGATTTTATTGACACACCTACTTATCTTTTAGCTATCCCAGAATTATATCTTTTATTACGTTTCTTCATGAGAAAAGGAAAAACAACATATCTTAATAATTCTAAATTAGCATTCTTACTACTATTTTTAGCTTTTGTATTTGCATGGTTCTCTAGTGGAGTTTTAAGTTACGTGACTGGATATGTTACCAACATTCAGAACTTATTTAATCAATTCGGATATTTTCCGATTTCTAATCCTTTATATCTGATTGTCGACTTTCTGTCTGTATTTGCAACGATTACAGCAAGTCCTTGGTTTATGTTAGAAATGGGAGTCTGGTTAGGAAGTTTAGCTTTCTTTAGGTTAGTTGAAGTAAATAAGATAGAGAATAAAGTAAGAATATTTCTTATGATTTTAGCTTACTTTGTATATAGTATTTGGTTACCTAGTTTTTCACCAATAGCTAATGGTGTGGAATACATACCATATATGTGGTTTAATGGTTTTGGAACTTATGGTCCTGTAGAACCTTCATATCTTATTGATGGTATTTTGGGCACTTATATTGTAACTGCAATTCTTTCATTTTTATTTGGATCTAGACAAGTTTGCTCTGTGACTTGTACTGCACCTTTTATGCTTCAAGGGACTTTTCAAGATTCTATGAAAAAATACAATAGGATATCAAAATTAGGTAAAAAGACTCTAACATCAAAAATGAGCAATTTCTACAAAATATTGATGATAATAATTTGGGGCTCACTTATTATTTTTGCAATTCTATCTTACCTTAATTTTGAAAAAATAATTAACTTCACTATTCTAGGTAACGATCCGACAGTATTTTATAGTAGCCTTTACTTTAACGTAATTTGGTATCTTCAGTTTGTAACGATGCCCTTCCTAGGAAATTATTCTTGTGTAACTTCTGGATTATGTGCATGGGGATCCTTTAATCAATTTTTTGGATATCTAGGTCTCTTTAAACTTAAGGTTAAGGATCCTAAGCTGTGTTTAAATTGTAGAAGTGTTGATTGCGCCACAGCTTGTCCAGTTGGTTTAACAGATATGCGAGCTTCGTTCATTAAGAAGGGTGAATTTAAGGCTTTCAAATGTGTAGGAGTAGGAGACTGTATTGAAGCATGCCCTCATGATAACATAGTGACTCATGATATTAGAAATATAATACAGAAATTTTCTAGGAAATTCACTTAGTCGTTTCGAAAAGTTATAAACTATCTTAAATTCTTGAAATATAAGAATGAGCCAAGAATCTAAGAAACTTTCTACCGTATCAATTAACTTCTAATTCTTTCTCTTACTTGTTTTGCAAAGAACGATAACAGAAGGTAAAGAGAGGTAAGAAAAAATATATTTACCTTATCTAAATTAAACATATGGTTAGCTTATCCAAGAAATTGGAACCAAAAGAGAACTCAATACCAAGCTATTTAGTCTACGCTCAATCATTAAGCTCAATTGCACCTCTAGGATCAGCATCTGCATATCTAACTTTTGCCCTTTCAGACGCTTTATCCTCTACTTTTATAGCAGGCGTACTTGGAGCGTTAATTTACTTTCTATGGGTTCTTATAGGTTATAGATATTCAAAAGTAGTTGCCTCAACTGGTGGAACTTATGAGTTTGCAAGAAGAGGAGGAGGAGAATTATTAGGTAGAATTGCTGGATGGCTTTACTGGATAAGTTATGCTATTTACTTGCCATCAGCAACTACTTATTTAACCGGAATTGTAATAACTTCTGAATTTTCACTGCCAACCTATGTAATTTCCATAATAGAAATCTTAATACCAATAATTTTGACTTTACTTCTTCTTACAGGAATAAGACCACCATTATTCTATGCATTGATAACATCTGCAATAGAAGTTATTCTCATCTTTATATTAGGAATAAAAGTTCTTTCAGTCACAGGATTTTCATTAGAACCATTACACATAACTGTTTCATCTTCTAATTTTTTCTCTGGTGCATTAGCCGTAGGTTTTACTTTAGCTGGTGGAGGTGCATCCTTCTTTTTAGGATATGAGGCAATAGGAAAAGGAAAAACCGTCGCAAAATCATATTTATACGCATATTGGATTGCTTCTATAGCAGTACTCTTTGCCTCATATTTCGAGATTGCCTTTGCTGGCTATTCTGATTCTGGTGTTCAAAACCTGCTTAATATAACTCAGTATCCAGCTTTTTATATCGCTCAAGAACTAATGGGAAATCCTATGGCATTAGTTATTTTTATTTTCACACTAAATAGTTTAATAGGCTCAGTAACAGCAGCATATGTTGCATTATCAAGATTAACATATAGTTTACTAAGGAATAATATGCTAGAATCTATTTTAGCTGTTGCTGGATTTTTCTTAATTATTAACTTAATTGCTAGTATTACAGGACAATATACTGAAGTATATAATTTAACTACTGAAGCTTCTTTAGTAACGCTTTATGGCTCTCACGTTATTGTTTCAGCTTTATTCCCATTTTTCACAAGAAAAACAATAGGCTTTAAATATTATGATGCTCTCTTATCTATTTCAGCAGTATTACTAATGGGTTATGGTATATTTTCAAACATCTATCCTTATAGCGGGACCATATCACTAGTAGGAATACTTTCATTAATTAGCGGAATTATATTAGGTTTTGTACACTGGGGATTAAAATGGAGGAAATTGAAGTTGCATTAAATTTAGTAAAGATGGGGAAACCTCTGACAGCATTAAATTTCATTAAGCAATTTTTGAAAAATAATCCTAGCATACTCATAGATAGTGAAGAATGTAAAAACTTAGCAAATATTGTACTTCATTTTCCTTCACTAAATGATGAGAGTTGGAGATATTTCATTCATATAGAAAAAGAAGATGCAGAACTTTTAATAGAAAAAATTAAGGACTGTCTTAAGGTTTAAATACCAGCTCCAGCTTCATTAATTTTCTCTAAACTTTGCCCTATAGTGTTTGGTAATACGAAGATTAGTACAATTCCCATTATTACCATAGGTACTTGGAATAAAACCCATGTAGATAAAGCTCCAATACTTGAAATTATAGGTAAGATTATTGCTGTAGATATCGCAGCCCCTAAATGTGCTGCACCATCGCTAAATGCAAACGATGTAGCTCTCGCATAAGTTGGTACGTTTTCAGTTCCATTTAAATAGTTTAACTGATTACTCCATCCTACACCTATAAAGTTTGTTAATAACATTCCTCCAAATGCTAATGGAATATTTAAGTTAATAGTTCCTAAAGTGGCTATCAATACTCCTAATAACATTCCAACAAAATAGGCAATTGTTGTTAGTATAG
The DNA here is from genome assembly GCF_041154675.1 of Sulfurisphaera javensis. Taxonomy (NCBI): domain Archaea; kingdom Thermoproteati; phylum Thermoproteota; class Thermoprotei; order Sulfolobales; family Sulfolobaceae; genus Sulfurisphaera; species Sulfurisphaera javensis. The sequence goes on along the minus strand of NZ_AP031322.1, from coordinate 749,447 downwards.
CTCTCCTAATTTTTTCTACTATGAACCTTAATGCTATAGCTCCTAAAAATGTTGCTACGCCCGCTAAACCATAATAGAAGGTTAGTTCATTTATTTGCGCTTGAGTTAAGTTCTTTAAACCACCAGCCCATAATAAGAACTCTGTTAAGTACGGATATTCACCAAAATAGAAGAAGAATATTGATAACATAACTGATATAATCCTTACAGCATACTTCTTGTTCTTAAATACTGCAAGTGGATTCTTTTCCTCAACTTTATAATTTAATGGATTATAAGGAGGAAGGGAAATCCCAGTCTTTTGGACTGCTTTCTCTTCCATCTCTGCAACTATCTTTTCAGCCTCATTAATCCTTCCTTTTAACGCAAGCATTCTAACTGTTTCTGATGCATGAGATCTTATTATTAAGACTATGAATGCTAGAGTTGCACCTATTAAGAATATTACTCTCCAACCTATAGCTGGATTAAGTAGATCAATAATAGATGCTAGAAATGGACCTAAACCTAATCCAGCCCATCCGGCAATATAAACTAGGTTAAAATACTGCCCTCTTTTGACAGCTGGAACCATTTCCACTATATAAGTTGGCACTAAAATTAGATCTCCGCCTATTCCCATTCCAGTAATGAATCTGAAAACTATAAACATTGGATAATTAAATGATAAAGCATTACCTAAACTTCCTATAGCGGTTAATAATGCAGTAAACATTAGCATTGGCTTTCTTCCATATTTATCCGCTAGATAACCTAATATTATAGCGCCAGGAATGTAGCCTGCTAATCCCATTGAAACTACGGTTGATGCTTCTGATGGTGTTAATCCAGTATACGGTAATGAAGTACCAGAAAATGCAATACCAATATCAATTACATCATATAAGGCAATAAAATAACCAAATGCTAATGCAAGAATTACTGATATAGGTAGTACCATAGTAGGTAGTCTGTCAATTCTTGCAGTTAATTCAGCTACTTTATTATAGATTTGATCTTTTGAGGGTTTATCGGCCATCAAAATTTATATAGTTTAAAAATATATAAGCTTTAAGTAAGTTTGAATTTTGATAATGATAATTTAAACTTACTTTAACATTAGAAAACTTTAAACATACAAAGGAATATCATAGATTGTGGACAGATTAAGATTTTGGAATAAGTATGTTATACGTATTCTTGAATTTATAGCAGCTCCGTATTCAGTTTTAAGGAGAATTTACGTTCAGTTAATATTACTTAGTATAGTAGTTTACATTATTGCCCTTGTATTTGTATATTATCAAGGCTTAGATTGGATTTCAGCAATTTATGCTGCTGTAAATGTGATCACTACTGTAGGGCTTTATGCTCCAAATATTAATCAAATGCCTTCGCAAGAAAAGCTTTTCCTAACTATTATGATACTTTTCACAGTAGGTTTATTTGCTAGCATGGCTCAATCTTTAATATCAACTATTTTAAACAGGAATACATGGATAGACGCAAGGGCAAGATGGAGAGGAAAATTAATGAAAGGGCATTATGTTCTCATAGGAAATACAGAAAGTATACTATCAGCAGTAAGAAGACTTGAAGTATTAGGAAATGACTATGTTGTAGTAACGAGTTCTAAAAAGCTTTATGAAGAGCTAAAGAGTGATAAAGTCATATTTGGTGACCCGCAAGATGAAAATAATCTTATAGCTGCTGGAATTCAGAATGCTAATTCAGCTATAATCGCTATGGATGATGACTCTCAGACGCTTTTAATTACATTAAAAGTACAAAAATTAAATCCACCATTAACAATAGTTACAATGGTTAAAGATTCTTCTCTAATTGACGTTTTTAAAACTGCTGGCGCCGATATTGTAATACCTTATGAGGATTTTATGGGAAGAATTATGGCGTCAGCTGCAATATCGAAGAACTTTGCTGGAATAGTGTACCCTTCTGCCGAGGGAGACTATTCAATTGGAATTTTTAAAGTTCAGAAAAGCATAAAACTAAATCAATTGCCTCAGGGTGTAATTCCAATAGCAATATTACATAACGGAAAACTCGATCCTTATTTTACACAAGAAACTGAAGTAAAGCCTGGAGAGATACTTTTTGTTCTAGGTGATCCATCAAAATTCAAAGATGTGAGTAAAATTGTTGAGTAATTCTCTAATTTTATTAAATAAATAAAATTATCTAAATTCTCTTTAAAAGGACTTTATTAAAATAAACACAACAACTATGAAATAATTCATATTTAGCTGACAGTACAATGGATTACGATTTCTACTAAATTTCCATTACCAAAAACTTTTTATTTGTAAAACTGTAATACATGTTTGACATGTCAAACAATCAACAAGATGAGAACAAAAAGACTATTACCATAAGAGGAGTGAATAAAGATTTGTACGAGAGAATGGTAAATATTGCCAGAAATTCAGGTAAAACAGTAGGAGAAGTTATGAATCAAGCAATGATGACTTTCTTAGGGATTGCCGGAAAGGTCGGTGAAAAAATAGATGAAGCTACGCAAAAAACAATTTCGGTTGGAAAAGCCTTCATTGAAGGTTATAATGAGGCTGGAAAAAACATATTTATTGTTTCAGACCTTGAGGAATTAAGAATTACAAAGAATGAGATAGTAAGTCTTGGTAAACCTGTTTCTTTCAGAAATATTAAGAGATTAATCTTAGATGATATTGACCAACAAACAATAGATACCTACATTGATTCAATCATTTCTGTAGATGAAGTTGTTGTCCCGTCTACCATCAATAAGCTTTTATTATTACAAAAATGCAAATTCGTTAAGAAAATTACAGTTTTATGATTGTACCCTAAGGTGGTATGATATGGTGGAAAATTCAAATAAAAAAGACGAATTAAAGGAAAGAATGATAAAAGCTTCTAATGAAATGGGAGAAAAAATAGGAGAAGCTATTCAAAAAGCTTACGAGGATAGAAAATACATGAAAGAAGCAGTCACAAAATCTATGGAAATAACTTCTGAAGCTGTTAAAGCTTCGATCGATCTTGGTAAAAAAGCCGAAAATATTGCTGTTCATATGTCTCAGAATTTCATGGATGTTAGTAAGTCTTTCATAAAAGGTCTTAGAAATAAGATAAAAGAAGATAAAGAGTAACTATCTAGCATTATGCCATGAAGGTACTCTTATTTTTTCTATTCTATCCCATTCATCATAAGGCTTAATATCTAAGACTGGTGTGCCATTATATGCATTTACTCCTTTAACATAAAGTATGTTATTCTCCCTTTTTATTAATTCACAAACTGATATTCCTATAGGATTAGGTCTATGTTGAGACCTAGTCGCAAATATCCCTATTTGTCTGTTTTCTCTTTCTCTTAAAAGCCTACCGTCAAAGTTAACTAAATGAAGGTGATAAACCAAGATTAGATGAGAGAATTCTTCAATTCCAGTAAGACCATCTTCATATTCTTTGTTAACATGTACTTCAACTATTTCATGTCTTGAAGCTGAATTGTCTTTTCTCTTTATATAACCAATGTACTTAAAACAAACACTCATTAATAGTAATTTGTGATTGAAACTATTAATTTAACTAAGATTTACAAAGATGGAACAGTTGCACTTGATAATATTTCATTTTCCAGCAATTCAAGGGTATTAACTCTATTAGGAAGGAATGGTGCAGGTAAAACTACTTTAACTAGAATTTTGTCTACACAACTTTTACCTACCAGAGGAGAAGCTTATATCGAGGGATATCATATTGTTAAAGACGCAAATAAGGTTAGGAAAATAATTACATCAATTCCTCAAGAGGCTCAACCAGTTGGAATGGCTTCTCCCTATGAGCATTTAATTATGTTTTTAACAGCTAAAGGTAACTCTTTATCTGAAGCAGAAAGGATATCAAGAGATGTATTAAAAGAAGTTGGCCTTTGGGAATCAAAAGACAAACCCTCTGATGAGCTTTCTGGGGGAATGAAAAGAAAAATATTCGTTGCCATGGCTTTAGCTTCTAATTCAGAAGTAGTATTTTTAGACGAGCCAACAACTGGTCTTGATCCATATTCAAGAACTGAAATATGGTCAATATTGAAAACTATGAAAAGTAAAATTGTTTTAACAACTCATTACATGGAAGAAGCCGAGGAACTTTCTGATGACATTATTCTTTTGCACAAAGGGAAAATAATAGCAAAAGGTACAATTGATTCTCTTCTATATAAATTAAAAGATAAGGTAAGGGTTGAGGGAGTCGGAGATATTAAAGTAGGCAGACTGAGAATTTCTTATGTAGATAAAGAAGATGCATCTAAGTACCTAGGAAAATACGTAGTTAAACCAATAACTTTGGAAGATCTTTTCATTTTATATACAGGTGAGAGCCTTGAGGAAAATTGACTTTTTATTAGCTTTTATACGCTTTTATGGAATTTCATCTATAAGACGAGGGTTCATCTACGTTTTAACTTACATGGCAATCCCATTAGCTGAACTATTCTTAATTTATATGATATCTCACGGAACTTTCTTAGGATTTGGAATAGTCGGAGGATTAATTACCGTAATAGCTAGTAATGGATTATCATCTACAGCAGATTTTGCATATCTAAGATTAGAAATAAAATTACAAGATTTATTAGTGGCTAGTGAGGTTTCTCCTAACGACTATATTTTAGGTTTAATGCTATCAAATCTAGTATATTCTTTGCCCGGTGTAATAGTTTACGTTATACTGTCCTTGTTATTTAAAGTCTTTAACCCCTTAGTGTTAGTAGTTATGATACTATTACTCTTTAATACTTCCGCTATTGGCTTCTTTATTAGTACATTAATTCCTCACATGAGATATAGTTGGGGTATTGGGGGTTTATTATCAACATTCTTAAGTATAATTCCACCAATATTCTATCCTTATTACCTTTTACCTAAAATTGCATTTTATATATTATATTTATTACCAACTACTTTGTCAGCAATAATAGCACAAGAATCAGTCGGTCTAGTTTCAATAAATAATGATTTATTAGTATTTTCATGGATCTTACTCATATTAGAAACGGTAGCATTTTACTACGTCTCATTGAGGTTTAGTAGGTGGAGAAGTGTATGAAATTATGTGAGCAAATATTTTTTAAGGATCAAAGAAGGAATCCCTTACTTATGGATTATTTTGAAGATTATATATTACCAGAGATTTTCAAGTATTGTAGTAGCAAGAATGATCCTTGGGAATGTTTTGTTAATAAAGTAAATTTGCTTCCATTATCAATTGATAACAAGAAAAAAATACTTAGAAATTTTATTGATAAAAGAATAGGAAGAAAAACTTTCCTTGCAGGCTATCTAGCAAAGTATCTTTATAATTGTGACTATTATGGAGAATGCGAACCAAAAGTACCTTCAGTTTTGCCAGATGACATTATTTTACAAATATTTAGAATCATGAGAGAAGCAAGAAAAGGAGACTATTTTTGAGAGAAGTCGATACACATATTATATTTATAAATTTCATATTTTGTTATTTCTCATTATCCTTAACTTGTAAATGATCGCTGAGAGAACCCATGTGACAGCGAAAGTTCCAATAACAAAATAGCCTATTGACTCCCAATAGATGTTATTTAATGCATTAATTTGATCCCATAATGGTCCATGAAGATTGAACTCGCTAACTAAAAGACCTAACAACTCTATCGTACCTATTCCATATGCAATAAAGATAGATATAAATGTCATAGTGAGATTATACCATAATTTGCCTAAAGCGTTCTTAAATGCCCAACCATAGGCTGATCTCATAAATAGTCCATCTAATGTATCTATTAAGCTCATACCTAATGCAAAAAGCCCTGGAAGTACTAATATTGTTGTAACTGGAATTGAAGAAAAAGCTCCAGCTACTGTTGCTGAAATCGCTAATATCGCTACTTCAGTAGCAGTATCAAAACCTAAACCAAAGAGGAATCCAATTATATACATTTGCCATTCTGAAGTTACTATTTTGAAAAGTCTACCAAAGAACCTATTCATAAAACCTCTTTTCATGAGAAGTTCGTTTAGTTTTTCTTCATTGATATTCTTCTCTTCTTTGACTGCCTTATATATTTTGTATAGCTCTAAAAGCACTAAGGTATTAAGCAAAGCGATTATGTACAAGAAAAATCCGCTGACTATTGTTCCTATTATACTACCTAAATTCTCTATGTTAGCTAGATTTGATACGACATATCTAGTTGCTACAATTAACATTAAGCTAAGTAGTATTACTACAGTAGAATGTCCTAATGAGAAGAACGTACCTACAAAAAGTGGATTTTTCCCTTCCTGCAACATTTTCCTTGTGACGTTATCTATAGCTGCAAGATGATCAGCATCAACTGCATGTCTTAGACCAAAAGTATATGCTAAAATACCTAGTGTAATAAAGGTACCAGTAAGTACACCGGAGTCAGTTTGAATATTAAGATTTTCTCTTGGTAAGGAGAAGAGAAAAGAGAAAAAAATAATCGTTAAAATTATATTTAAAATGAAAAATAATCCCATTAGTGTTTTTTTCGTGAATGAATTTTTGCTCATTAATATATGGATAGCCTATCCAATATATAAAGTTAACTTAGGAAAAGTGAGCATGTTCAACAATTTTTGTTTTTACAAAATCTATTAAATAAACGAGCATAAGATAAGCCGTTGAAAACTGTTTTCATATAAGCATGAAGTTTAAACGCTCTGTATACAAATTTAATTACGATGCTAAGACCAAAGAAGTATGCCAGAGATTAAGAATATCATACACAACATTACAAGAATATATAAAGTACAATAACACCAGTAAGATTACCGTCTGGAAAAATGAGATTTAGAGAAGAGGATGTAGAAATACTTAAGGAAATAATAAGAAAAAAGTACTTTATGATAGCGTATCATCAAACACACAAAAAGATAATCTACTAAATCAGGTAAACTACTTATACCAGAACACGACATCATAATAACAGACATAGGATCTGGAATAAACATGAAAAGAAAAGGACTCCAAAAACTACTCAGAATGATACTAAACAACAAAGCAAGCAAAATTATTGTTGCTTACCCAAATAGGCTACTAACATTCGGATTCGAAATACTCGAGCAAGTATGCAAAACACACGGTTGCGAAATAATAGTCCTAGAAAAAGAAGAAGAAACACCAGAACAAGAAGTAATTGAAGACCTAACTAGCATCTCGTTCTCTGGCAAAATGAGAAGTCATAAGTATGAAAAAGTGTAAAAGAACTTAAGAATTAAACATTCACACCACAAGAAAAAAGAATATATATAGCTCACGTATGCGATAAGAAATAATAAAGAGAAAAGTAAAGAACTAATCCACGCTTACGTAAACATACTAAACAAGGGAATAAAATACGTGTTTAGTAGAATTAAAGTGAAGAAAAGAAAAGTAGAGTTACCAAAAAGAAGGAAACATACAAAGAATTGAGAGGATACTTGACGAGAGAAAATACGCAAGGATTAGCAAAACATTAGACCAAGCAATTCACGACGTCTACTCTATCCTTGAATCCTGGATAAGAAGATTTGAAAAGGGGAGAAGCAAATTCAAATCACCATTAATTAAGAAGGGTTATGTAAGAGTAAAAACAACGCTGAGGAAGGTTATTGGTAAAAATGTAAAGCTCCTTTCTATGGTTGTAAAATAGTGGAAGTTAACCCACACTTCACATCTAGGTCTTGCCCTAGATGTGGATGGGTTGTTTCCCGAATGGTTGGCAAGACTTTTAGGTGTGAGAAATGTGGGTTAACACTTGATAGACAGTATAACGCTTCACTTAATATTATGAAGAGGTTTCTAAACAAGTTTAACCTCAAGATGTGGGGGTTTCCCTATAAGGGTGTGTGGGGTAATCCCCCTAATGAAGATGAGAAGAATGAAGGGTCTAATCTGCGACTTCGGTGAACTCCAAGGGTCGAGAATTGAATACAAAATATATGAAATTCAATGAGACCCTAATCACATTTTTGCTTTTTCCCTATTTTTATAATTTAGTCTTTATTATTTAATGTTTTATGAAGAGAATGCAAGCTGTTCAACTTTATATTATAATAACAAAATTGATTGATATATTCAGAAAAAGCAATTATTTCAAGAAAAATAAACTTTAAAAACCTTATAATTCTATTTTTTCTAATTCTATTTCATTATTTTTTCTATATTTTATCTGAACTTCAGCAACGTCCTTATAAGGAATCGGAATATAAAAATTATCAGTAATAATTCTGTTTATGTCATATTCTTCAGTTAAATTTCTTATTGCTTCAACACCTATAAGTTCTTCAGACTTAACATAAACTCTAAATTTTACATAGACCGCTGTTACAAATACCGGTTCTTTACTAGCGTTTTTTATTTCTAATTTATTATCAACTATTTTTGCAACAAATTTCATAATTATAAATTCTCTTGAGAGTTAAAAAGCTTTTATTCCTTGATACTTACATAAGCTTTCTTAGGAGTAAAAGGCCTTCCATCACATCTACAGAATTTTCCACTTAATTCATAAAGATTTAGCCTTAAACTCTGAATAAAAGCTAGAGTACCTTCTAGTGCTATAGCTATTAAATTTCCTAGAACAAGTATGAATAACGAAGAAGGATTTGTTAGAACTTGAAGTGTATTAAATGAACCAGCAATCATTATAGCAAAATAAGAGAACGCATACAAAAGATAATAATGAGCTAATCCAAGAACAATGAGTCTTATAAATGATATAATATTAGAAATCAAAACAATCAAAGGATCGAAGAATCCTTCTATAAAGGACTGTAAAAGTGACGTTTTAACACCCTTTCTCCCTTTAGATTTATAGATATAATATCTGATTGAACTTCCATAAATAAGACCGATAAGAACTCCGATTATTATACTAAATGATAAAATGCTTTCTGATGACTCCATAAAGTTGTCTGGGAAGTGTACTACGATTTTTTCTATTTCACTTAAAATAGATATTACTCGGTAAAAATACTGAAAAGGAGACACGAATCCATAAGCAAATAATAAAAATACTGAAAAGTAAACAATAAAAGAAGGCAAATAATCAAGAAATATATCCCTGAAATTATATTTATAAATAAGATTAATAATTCCTAAAATTATAGTGCTCACCATAAAAATTATTCCAACAGAGATACTGATCAATATTCCGTTAATCAAGCTAATTTCTGGAATTGAATAAATTCCGAAAGGTATTAGATATCGTAAATTAAAAGAAACATACGAGGGTATAGGCCATAAATTGTACAAAGGACCCACAGTAGCATTTTTACTATTAATAATTTCTCTAACTCCTCCAACTAATAATGGTCCAAAAAAATCTCTATCTATTAGTCCAAAAATTATTGATATAAAGCTAGAAATGGCCAAAACTATAGATATTTGTGAAAGATCTTGATTATTTCTATTTTTAGAATATTTATATAATAGAAGACTAAAAATGAATAAAATAACTCCATTACCTGCATCAGGAAACATTAAAGAGAAAAATAAAGGAAATGCCAATGCATAAACTATAGCTGGATTTATCTCCCAATAATTTGGAGTACCATAAAATTTAGTTATTACTTCGAAAGGTTTTATGATTCTTGAGGAGGAAAAGGAAGTAGGAGGAGGTTCTAATGTAGAGACATATTTTACTGGATTTTCTGCCTCAATAATGATATTTTTGCTATATTTATTCATTAATACTGCCTTGAAGTTATAAAATGCCTTTTCTTTTACATAACCTTCAAGAAAGAAAAAGAATCTACTTTTTCTAGCATAAAATAGTATTTCCAAATAGTTCTGAATGGTGAGTAATTTGTTATACAATGAAATAACCTCAGTTTCTATTTCTGACTTAATTTTTCTAAGGTAATTCTGAAGTTCTTTCTCCTCGATTAAAAGATTATTTAATTCTATGAGCAAATTTTCGGCTTTGTACTCTTCAATTTTAGTGTACAAATCCTCTATCTGTTCTCTATTTTGCTTTAATTTTATAATCTTCTCATAAACATGTTTAATCCTTTCTACATCATTAGAAAGACTTTTTATGACATTTGAAAGGTTATCGAATTTTAATTCACCAGTTCTCTTAATAGGAAAAGAATAAAATGAGATAATTTCATTTGTGATAGTTAAATAATCTTTAACTAAGGCCAAATATTCATCAACATATTCTATTTTGTTAAATATTTTCGAATAAATAGGTTTTTCTGGTTGAAAAACACCAAGATTCAATATATCAAGAACTAGTTTCTCAGCTATGTGAAGATTAGCAATAATGAATACTCTCTTCATCTTGTCTGGGAAAATTATTCCCATATACTTTCATTAATCTTATATACTCCTTTGAAAATATAAATTTATATCAAATATATTAAAAATTATTGATTTAATTATTTAATAAATTTATTATTGAATGTAAATAACTGAATTTATATAAGTTAAAAATATTGAAAAGATATTATCAGTCTACCCGCATCTCTTCATTACTCAGTTGATGGGCTTTTCATCACCATAAATATCTTATATAAGAAAAAAGAAAAATGATTAATTATGATTGAGATAAGAACTCATACAGCTTTACATGTTTTAAAAGGAGCAGTAAGAAAAGTTTTAGGAGCAAAGTGGACTGCAAGCACATATGTAAAGGAGAATCACGGAAGGTTAACAGTACAATTTAATAGAAAACCAACAGACGAGGAAATGAAAAAGTTAAAGAAAATGTACCAATATTGATAGAAGTCTTACCAAGAGATGAGGCTGAAAAGAAATATGGTGATGAAATGTATGATCTTTTTCCTGTTCCACCAGAAGTCAAAGAATTAACTATAGTCATAATTCCAGATTGGAATATAAACGCATGTAATAAGCAACATACTAAGAGTACTGGAGAAGTCGGCGAAATTATTGAAGATTATTGGAGATATAGGAATGCAAAACAGTTACTTGAAATTGCTTTTAACATAAAATAACTTCGAATTAGAAGTGAGTTAAATTTAAATAGTAGTAACTACAAATTAATACTAGATACAAAATGAGTGAAACTGGAAGAATACCCTTAATAGGAGAGAAATTCCCTGAAATGGAAGTAATAACTACACATGGAAAAATAAAGCTACCAGACTATTACCAAGGAAAATGGTTCGTTTTATTCAGCCATCCAGGAGATTTTACACCAGTATGTACTACTGAGTTTTACTCATTTGCTAAAAAGTATGAGGAATTTAAGAAACTGAACACGGAGTTGATAGGACTTTCTGTTGACAGTAACATTTCACATATAGAATGGGTAATGTGGATAGAGAAGAACCTTAAGGTTGAAGTACCTTTCCCAATCATAGCAGACCCTATGGGAAATGTTGCAAAAAGGTTAGGAATGATTCATGCTGAATCAAACACGTCAACAGTTAGGGCTGTTTTTATAGTAGATGACAAAGGTGTTGTAAGGTTAATAATGTATTATCCTATGGAGATTGGTAGAAACATCGATGAGATATTAAGATCAATAAAGGCTTTACAATTAGTGGACAAGGCTGGGGTAGTTACACCAGCAAATTGGCCTAATAACGAGTTAATAGGGAATAAGGTTATCAACCCACCACCAAGGACAGTGAAAGACGCTAAAATGAGATTAAATCAACCATTTGACTGGTGGTTCACGTATAAGGAGATAAAAGAGTGAGAGTTTTTTCTTTTCTTTCTCTTTTTAAACCCCTCACAAAATCCTTAATCATTTTCAGAAAATATCCTTCCTCATCTTTCCTTAAAACCTTCAGATCTACGCCAGGAATCTCCTCGTTTAGCTCATCTAATATATCTAACGTTATTTTTATCTTTTCTTTATCAGTAAGAGGTTCATCGTAAAAAAATTGCAATATCAAGATCACTAGAACCCGTAATTTTACAAAAAGTGTGGGCAGAAAGCCTCACCTCTCTGCGGTACTCCCCAAATTCAATTCATGAAAAATATTACTATAATTTTATTTTAAATTAATGAAAAAATTTGAATTAAAACTTAAGAAATAAATTGAATATATAGGTAAAAACATTTGTGGGAGAGTAGGTAATACTAGAATTGGAATAATGCATGATAACCCTACCCTCTCACAATTCCAAAACTAGCCTATATATCACTTTTCTTCTTCCTAAACTTCAAGGGAAGAAATAAAAACACTAATATTAACTAACCTAGGCAAGACTCCTATTTAATAATAAAAAAGGTTTTAAGCTTCTTCACTTTTTGCTTTTCCTAAGAGAGATACAACAAGATGAATTTTTATCTAATTGATTAAAATTATAGAACCACTTTTTATCTACCTTGATTTATTTTTAAGGTGATGATTTTAGGGAGTAACGTAAATGGCGAGGCTTGCCCTAACTTTTTTCAGTTATCTAGCAATCTTTTTATGAGGAAGCTGAGTCTGCCTTTGCTTGCCTTAAGTTTAAATTATGAAATTAAAGTGAGAAATGAAGAGTAGCAGTTTATCCAGGAAGTCTGGATACTTTTTAATCCTAAACTCTAAATATTTTCTATAATCTAATTTCTCTGACCAGTTTTTCTTGTATTTATACCGATTTTATTCTTTAATTATTACGTAAGAAGACTATTCATTAATTATATTATTTTTTTATTGGTTAATTTTTTTTTAAAATTACTAGAAATTACTTCTATCATTGGTTGTACTATTCTTTCCTTAACTAATCGTGGATTTCTCCAAGTGAAAAGTGAGGGTTCAAGATAGCAACTTAAAGCACATTTATTGCATAGAGAATATTTATCCCAGTCATATTCATTCCACAATTTCACAATATCAACTTCCCAAACTTTTTTATCTCCACGATATTCACCAATTACATAACATGGTAGGATTATCTTCCCCTGAGGGTCGATATTTATAGTTATCCATGGTTTGCAAATCCAAGGAATATTATAAAACCAACTGCTAAGAATTGCTTTAAAATAATCTTCACTTTCAATTATTGGTTTTCCTCTCTCCTTTAATTCTATTAAAGTTTCTAAGGCTTTCTTAAGTTTTTCCCCTGACGGAGAAAGTTTTTCAGCAGTTGAATAATCATAAGCAACTTGAACATTTACTCTTACACCAAGTTTTTCAGCTAAGTTGATAACGTTAATGATCTCATTAGTATTTTCCTCAGTTAAAGTAAAACTTATTCCAGTTTGAATTCCCTGTTTTACACTTTCTTTTATTCCTTCAATCGCTCTTTCAAATGCTCCGTTAATTCCTCTAATTTTATCGTGAGTTTCTCCAATTCCATCAATAGAAACGAAAAGGTAATCAACGTAATCTCTTATTTCTCTTACCTTATCTTTCAGAAGCCATCCATTAGTGACTAATGAAGTGTAAAATCTCTTAGAAGATTCTTCTAAAATTTCTGGCAAATCTTTTCTAAGTAATGGTTCTCCTCCTTCAAAACCCATAAAAAGGACTCCAGCAGTTTGTAATGCGTTCATCATTTTTATTTCTTCTTCTAGAGAAAGTAGTCTCTCATCTTTTCTTCTCCAAAAAGGACACATTCTACATCTTAAGTTGCATGAATAAAGTAATTTATGCCCAGCAATTAATGGCATTTTTTTAATGCCTCTTCCTTTAACAAGTCTTAAAAAATTTCCAATAGTCATTGATTTTACTTTTCCCATAAATTAAACTATTGTATAACAATATATTTATTTAATAGATAATTCTCTAGCGTAGTCAAAAATACCCTTTTTCCAACCTAAACCAAGTTTTGTAGCTAAATTTACTTCATCTTCTGTAGATACCCCATTTTCAACTAACCATATAGCTTCATTTATTGCGTCTTTTAATAGCTGCTCCGGTGAAGGCATTTTTTCGGTCTTTGTAATATTCGGCCTACCTTTACTCCAATCATAAAATCCTTTTCCTACTTTAGTTCCGTAAAACCCTTTTTCGTAAAGCTCTTTTAATTTATTACACGTGAAATCAAAACCTCTCTTTTTCACTTCATTAGAAATCAAATAGTTTGTATCTATTCCAGTATAGTCTAGGAGTTCGAAAACCCCCATAGGGAACTCTAAAACATACTTAGCTAAACTATCTATTTCTTCTACGGTATATTTGTTAAGTAATCTACACGCCGATGTAAATACCCTAAATAATATTCTATTCACAACAAATCCTATTACATCCTTTCGTACTGGTATAGGAATTTTTTCAATTCTTTTAACTATTTCTATTCCTTCATTAAAAACGGATGTGTCTGTTTCATTACCTTTAATGACCTCAACTAATTTCATTAGCACGGGTGGATTAAAGAAATGCAATCCTAGAAATCTACTAGGGTTTACAACGTTCTTAGCAAGTTCTGAAATAGGTAAACTACTTGTATTAGTCGCAATTAAAGTATCTTTGCTTACTATTCCACTTACTTCTTTAAATATAGACGATTTTAAGTCAAAGTTCTCTGGTACAGCTTCTATTACTAACTCAGAATCTTCAATGTCTTGTAAATCATTAATTGGAAATATCCTTGAGTAAATCTTGTCTACATCTTCTATTTTCCCTTTTTCTTTTAATTTCTGCAGAGACCACAAAATGCTGTTTAACCCTTTCTTTAACGCTTCCGGATACTTGTCATACAGATAAATACTATTTCCATAAATAGCAAAGACCTCAGCAATTCCATGTCCCATAACTCCAGCTCCTATAACAGCAATTTTCATTTAGAACACCGGAATATAATCTTCCTCGCTGATTTCTTCAATTACTTCTCCAGAAATACCTAATTCTGGCATATCGGGTAATTTAATACCATAATGTTTTAATGAAGCCCCTACTCTTAGTACTGCTTGTTTCCATGCTTGTTCTTTTTCTTCTATTGTTGGTATGTAGAATCCTGCGTCTCTTGCTATGTCTTCCATTTTTTCATGTACTTCTGTGAACCATGGTGGTAGTTTCCAAAAGTCCTTTGGAGGTTTATAAGTAATTAAAGATAAAAACACAAAACCAGCTCTTATCTGTTTAGTTACAAGTTTTTTTCTCTCTTCATCCATTTTTTGGGCATTTTGAGACATTATAAGATGTGTGAATGCGTAGTGTCTTGTTTCGTCTACTGCTGTGTTTTTGAATAGTTCTTGGAATGCTTTTAGTTTTGCTCCTTTTGACATTGTTGTGAATACTGTTGTTGCTGCTGCTTCTCCCATCATAAAAGATGTGAATAGTACGTCAAATGTATACTTTTTATAAGCTTCTAAATAGGCCTTCCAATATCTAGACCCATTCCACCACGTCCATAAAACGTTTAGTTTAGCTTTTTTCTCTAGATCATCTTGTGGCTTAAAATCAAAAGGAAATCCCGGTAAAACACTATTTATTGCTAATCCACACATAACGTTATGTCTATTTTCATCGTAAGTTATTGTAGTTAGTACTCCTTTTACAGCAGTATCTAAATGTTGTTCAAATGATTTTATCACTGCATAGGCGAAGACTGGAGTTGCATTGTCAAAGTTTGAAAGAAGGCTCCACCAGTATGCTATTGCTAGTTTTTGTTTTCTGTCTAATCCTGTTGCATAATCTTTTACTTCTTTCCAGTCTATGTTTTCTTCGTCCCATTGTTCTCTTTTTGCTCTTCTGTAAAGTTGCCAAGCTTTTTCATTGTCGAAATTCCACCTTGGAGGGTAAATGTTTTCTATTGGGAAATCTGGCTCCTCCTCAAAATTAAGATTAGAGTATTTGGAACTCATCAAAATATATTTTATACTTTTAATTTATAAATCTTCATCATTCAATTAAATGGCATAATAATGACATTTATATGCATTTAATTATATCAACCTAACTGATTTATGCACAGCGTCATCCATTATTGCTATACAATAGGATGCCATTCTCACAAACTCTTTACAAGGATCGGACACTTTATTACAATTCTCCTCAAGTATTTTCATATTTTTTCTAATTACTTGGATATCAGCTAAATTTTCAGTTATGAACATAGAAGTAGATTTATCAAACATTTGTATAAGTAAGTCTATCATCTCTTTATTAATTACGTTATTTTCATCTATTAGTGTTAAAAATGTTTTCAAATGTGAGATAAATCTTCCTAAATCTCTCATCAAAATGGCATATAATATTATATCTTTTGTCGGTAAATTGAAATTATAAGTATCATCTAATTGAACTCCAATAGCTATATTTCTTATTATAACCCTATAATCTTTCATTAGAATATCACATCTAGTAATAAGGTCCTCTTTAATCTCTTTACTAAATCTTTCTAACACTTTAAGATCAATCAATAATTTTCTAATTTTCTCTATAAACGAATTAACCATGTCGTTCAATTTAGTACTTATAGGCAAATTTATTCTGAACACAATTTTGTCAAATGTCTCATCTTCAATTTCTAAACCAGCATGAGTAAGTTGTAACTCTCTTAAAGCTTTCTTAATTTCTTGGCTCATAACGTTTTCTGATCTAACAATTATTCTGCTAATTCCTTGCATATAATAAACGGATATTAAATATAATGTTTCATCGAGATCTCTAAGAAGTATTTCCTTTTCGTCATTTATTTTTCTCTCTGGTTTTATTTTTAAACCATCATAAACCTCATAAACTTTAAGTTCGCTTTTTACATCAAGGCCATTCTTTCTTACCCAATCACTAGGGATAGAAATTATATAACTTCCTCCTTTGATCTTTTGGAGTCTTCTAGTGCTCATAATTTATACGTATTTATTTTAAAATAAAAAGGTATAAAATATTTTCTCTTATACATATTATGTTTTCCAATTAGGCTTTCTTTTCTCTATAAAAGCCCTCATTCCTTCTTTTCCATCTTCACTAAATAACGCAGTGTAGAAGTTTCTCCTCTCTATATCAAGTCCTTGTTGAAGTGTAGTATCAAATGCTTTATTCACAGCCTCTTTACCTAGTTCAACAGCAAATGATGATTTAGAAGCAATTTCTTTAGCTAACCTAATAGCCTCATCTAATAAAGCTTCTTCGGGTACTACTTTAACTACTAGACCTCTTCTATAAGCTTCCCACGCAGAAATTAACTTCCCAGTGAGTACCATTTCCATTCCTTTATATTTTCCAATAGTTCTTGTTAGCCTTTGAGTTCCGCCAGCACCCGGTATAATTCCTAGGTTTATTTCTGGTTGTCCAAGTTGTGCATTCTCTGAAGCTATTATTATATCACAAGCCATGGCTAATTCTAAACCTCCCCCTACTGTTAGACCGTTGAGAGCTGCAATTACTGGTTTTCTAAATGTTCTTAACCTTTCCCACATTGGCATATGCCCAACTCTTACTATGTCCTCAACTTTCATGTTTGCCATCTCATTTACATCAGCCCCAGCACAAAATGCCCTTCCACTACCAGTTATTATTACAACTTTTACATCTTTGTTTTTTTCAAGTTCATTAAAAACATTAACAAAGTCCCATACCATCTCCATGTTAAGTGCGTTTAATTTTTCTGGTCTGTTTAACCTTACTATAGCAATGTTATCCTTAATTTCATAAATTACAGTATTCGCCATTTTATTCACCCTTAAATTGTGGGATTCTCTTTTCTAAGAACGCTTTTATACCTTCTTTGAAATCATAAGTCTTTCCTAATGCACCTTGCATAGCTGCCTCGTAATCAAGAAACTCTTCTAGATCATAATACAAAACTCTATTAATTAGCCTTTTACTAGCTGAATAGCTCTTAAATGGACCATTTGCAATTTCTTCAGCTTTCTTTAGTGCTTCTGACAAAGGATCATCTACTATTTCAAATCCTAATTCTTTAGCTACGTCTGAATTAAACTCTCCTCCAGTTAGTAGATACTTCTCAAATTTAACTCCGCCTAGTCTTAGCATCATTAATACTAATCCACTATCTGGTGCTAAACCAATGTTATGAAATGCCATAACGAATCTTGAGTCTTTAGAAGCATATCTAATGTCTGTAGCTAATGCTAAACTTATTCCAGCCCCAGCGACAACTCCTTTTATAGCTGAAATAAATATTTTATTAGAGAATCTAATTTCTTTAATAAATTGATGAAATGAATTTCTTAAATCTTCCGCTAAATCTTCTGCTATGTTTGATATATCTGCACCAACTGAGAAAGCCCTCCCAGAACCAGTTATTACGGCAACTTTCTTTTTAGGATCTCTGTTAAAATCTCTAACGGTTTTTATCAGTTGACTTCTTAACTCGCTATTCATTGCGTTTAACTTTTCCGGCCTATTTAGAGTTATTACACTTATGCTTCCCCTATCCTCGATTAAAATTTCGTTTACCATCACTCTTTAGATTACTGAGAATTATAAAACTTTTACGGATAAAAACCAGATAATTTTTATTTTTCTTTCATTTTTCATATATATTATTTGTTTAATCAATATTGGACTATTGATGATATTTAAATGATTATCATTATATATGAGTAAGATATATAAGGCATTTATACAATTTATATTAGCGTGAACAGAAAAGTAGCCGTTATTGGAGTAGGTAATTCCAAGTTTGGTAAGAGGGATGATGTAACTATAAGGGAGTTAGCTTGGGAAGCAGTAAAAGAAGCTCTAGAAGATGCAGGATTAACTCAGAAAGACATTAATATAACTGTAATAGGAAGTACAGCATATAGAGGAACAGAAATTTATCCAGCTCCTCCAGTATCTGAGTATTGTGGATTTGTAGGTAAGAGTCCTATAAGAGTGGAGGCAGCTTGTGCAACTGGTAGTTCTGCTGCATTTACAGCAATAAATTTGATCGCTTCTGGATTAGCCGATATAGTGATGGCCATTGGAGTAGACAAAATGACTGAAGTTGATACAGCAACTTCTTTAGCTATTGGAGGAAGAGGAGGAAACTATTATTGGGAGTTTCAACTTTATGGGACAACTTTTCCTACATATTATGCGTTATATGCTACTAGGCATATGGCTGTTTTTGGGACCACAGAAGAAGATATGGCTTTGGCCTCAGTTAAAGCTCATAAGTATGCTTCTCTAAATGAGAAAGCACATTTTAGGAATAGAATTACAGTAGAGGACGTTCTTAAATCGAGGGTAATTTCTTGGCCAATAAAATTACTTGATTCTTCTCCCATAAGTGATGGTTCTGCAGCAGTAATATTTGCTTCAGAAGAAAAAGTTAAGGAATTAAAAATTGATACGCCAATTTGGGTAAAAGGAATAGGATATAGCAGTGATACGTCTTATATTGCAGCAAGGGGAGAATGGATTGGATTAGAGGCAGCTAGAGATGCAGCAGTAAAAGCATATAAGATGGCTAAGGTTTCTCCAATGGATATAGAGTATGCTACAGTTCATGATTGTTTTTCGATTGCAGAAATAATGGCTTATGAAGACTTAGGCTTTGTGGATAAAGGAAAAGGTGCTGAATTACTTAGAGAAGGGCAAACAGAGAAAGATGGGAGAGTGGCTGTTAATTTGTTCGGTGGGTTAAAAGCTAAGGGTCACCCTCTAGGTGCAACTGGTCTCTCAATGATTTATGAAATTACAAAACAACTTAGGGAAGAGGCTGGTCCAGTTCAACATTCTTTTAAAAGGTACTTGGCTTTGACCCACAACGTTGGAGGAACAGGTCATTATGCTTATGTTATGATTTTTAATAGGTGAGAAAAATGGACGGAATTCCTCTTTTATTTAAATATACAGTTCCAGATAAATTATATGAAAAGTTCTGGGAAGGGCTAAAGAAAGGAGAAATTTATGCAAGTAGATGTAAAAAGTGCGGTTCTTTGTACTTTCCCCCTCAAAGGGACTGTAATAAATGTATGTCATCTGATATGGAATGGGTTAAATTAAAGGAAGAGGGAGAACTCATGACCTTTAGCATTGTTAAGCAAAAACCTCAAGGTTTTGAGTCTTTTCCAGATTATACTGTAGCTATAGTTAGAAATTTGGATGGGGTGAATTTAATGTGTTGGGTTAAAGGAGAACCAAAAGTGGGTAAAAAAGTGAAGTTAACTACAGATGGGCAAAGACTCATTTGTGAGGTGATTGAATGATTCAGTATGATGAAACTGATCCTAAATCACTAACAAAAGATGAAATAAAGGCTGTTCAACAGTTTAGATTCAGAAGAATGATAAAAAGAGTGTTAGAGTCAAGTCCCTTTTATCATAAGGTTATTAAAGAAAAAGGATTAACTGCTGATGACATAAAAACTCCTGATGATTTAGTTAAGTTACCTTTCACGACTAAGGAAGATTTAAGGAAATATGCTTATCCTTATGGAGGGGATTTCTTAACTGTTCCTTTAAGTGAAATTGTAGGTTGGCATATGACTAGCGGAACTACTGGGTTGCCAACAGTTGGAGCTTATACAAAATCTGACATAGAATTATGGGCTAATTTAGTTGCTAGATCTTTAAGGACAGCTGGCGTTACTAAGGATGATGTGATTGCGAACATATATGGTTATGGCCTTTTCACGGGTGGTATAGGATTACATATAGGTGGACAAAAAATAGGAGCTAAGGTTATACCGTGGGGCACTGGAAGAACAGAGGCATTAGTGAAGATTTTAAAAGATTTCAAAGTTACAGTAATAACTGGTACACCGTCTTATGAACTTTATGTTGCTGAGAAAATAAGAGAATCAGGAATTGATACAGAGAAAGACTTAAACTTACGCTTAGCTATCCCTGGAGCTGAAGCAATGACTACAGAAATGCTTTACAGAATAGAAAAAGAATTAGGGCTAAGAGTCAGAGGGGGCGGAGCAAGAGAGATTTATGGTTTAACTGAAGCAATAGGCCCTGGAGTCGCACAAGAATGTCCAGAAGATAAACATGAAAAGATGCACATATGGACTGATCACTTCTATGTTGAAATCATCGATCCGGATACTGGTGAAAGAGTTGGAGAGGGAGAAGAAGGAGAGTTAGTTATAACTCATTTAACGAGAGAGGGAATGCCTTTAATAAGATATAGAACTAGAGATATAACCAAAGTTGAGGAAAGCGAGGATGATATACCTTATCCTACAATCTCTATTATAAAAGGAAGAGTTGATGATGTAATATTTTATAAAGGTGTTAAAATATATCCTACAGCAATTAATGAAGTTATAATGAAATATCCAGAAATTAAAGAATATAAGATAGTGATAACTAAAGAGCCTGCAAAGTTTGAAATCCTTGTTGAAACAGATAAACCATCAGAAGAATTAAGGAGAAAATTAATAGGAGACATCCAGGGAGTAGCTTTCGCAACTCCTGAAATTCAGTTCGTTGCCCCTAATACATTGCCTAGATGGGAGGGTAAATCAAAAAGAGTAGAAATAAAGTGACTAGATAAGAAGAAACAGATTGTTTAATACAACAAATCCCATTATTATTGCTACAATTATCACGGGTAAGATGTATCCTTTTTTCAGAAGAATGTAAGATAATAGAATGACACTAATTTTTAGTATAGTCATTACAATAAACATTAGGTTTCCGGGTAAAGAGGATAAGAATATATTCTCTTCTGTTAATCCTCTGCTTATTCCTATATAAGTTGTTATTACATCGAATAATGAGAACATTGTTACCAACGATAATAAAAAAGATTTTTCAAATCTCATATGCTAATATTTAATTTTCATAAATTTAAATTGCTATTGTTTAAATACAAAAAAATATATACACTTATGTTATTCTGCACACATATACATTATTTTAAAAATTACAAAATTTTTCTCTCTTTTATCTTTTCTCCTAATATAATAAGTCCTATTATTTTTATTACGTCACCAAGAATAGCAACTTCAGAAATGTTGAATAAATACAGAGGAAGTCCTATTGTATAGATTACTGCTCCCCAGAAAAATAAGTTAGAGGCTAATAGAATTTTATTTACAGTTAAATATATTGAAATTCCAGCTACTGGTTCAAAGATATAACCAAGGACGATAAGCTCTAAACCTAAAAAGTAATGAAATGAAGCAAGGATTAACCCTATAAGAGTTATTCCTATTGCTAATGGAGCCATATAATTCATAAAGAACTTTCTTCTCAATGGAGATTTATGATAGAACAGAAAGGCTGGAATAGATAGAATCCAAATTATCCAAAACTGGGCTAGAATAGGTAATGTAAAGACTGATTTAAGTCCAAAAAAAGCAATTTGTATTAAAACAGCAAGTATAAGAAAGCCAGCTACTATACTAGTTAAGTTACCAAATCTGAAATATTCCATAGCATAAAGTTTGATTCAAAAATTAAAAATATTTGTAAGATTAGCTTGAATAAATAACTGTAGGTGTTTTGGTCTTTGGCCATTTTATAATGCTAACTAGAACTAAAGCGATTGCCGAAAATCCAAAGAAATTAATTGCGTCAACTAAAGCATTTATACTATATAATGTTGCTATTAACCCTAAGACTATATTGCTTATTCCACCGACTAATCCTCCAATATTGTAGGATAACCCAGACAGTAAACCTCTAACTTCACTAGGTACTGCTTCAGCTAAAAGTAATGGCATTAATGGCCAGAAGCCCGTAGAAAAGGCATATATCATAGTACCAATTTCGGAAACTACAATTTCTTTAGTGAAAATAGGTACTGCAAAAGGTAATGAAATTAATAAACCTATTACTCCAATATAGATTAGTTTCTTTTTATCTATTCTATCGGCTAATCTCCCGAAAAGAATGAAGGATATAGCTAAGCCTATATTACTTATGAATAGAAGCAAGCCTAATGTCGTTGAGCCCATATGTAAATATTCTTCAGCAATTATAGTATAGTTTCCAAATACTGCAAAATATGCTACAAACATTCCACTCATTCCTAAAGTGGCCTTCAAGAGTAAAGCAATATAGTCTTTATATCTTGGTTTGAAAGTATAACTTGAGTTTTTGCTCTCTTTTAATAATTTCATATAAGGAAGAAGAACTAATGGTAAACTACCAGTTAGTAAGAATATCCTTGGATCATTTCCTACAAGGACGTAAGTTATACCAGTAAGAGCATAACCTATTCCATAACCAGATTGTACTATTCCGGTTATTATTCCTTTTAAACTCAAGGGTGCGTTCTCATAAGCTATTACTGTTCCTGCAGTCCATTGAGCGCCCATAAAGATTCCTTGAAGAAATCTTGATACAAATAAAATTTCAACATTTGGAGCAAAAGCTAAAAGTAATTGGAACAATGCATAACCAGAAGTACCTATTGCGAGAACTGGTTTTCTTCCTATTTTGTCTGCTAATCTACCAAAATAACTTCCTCCTATCGCTCTTCCTATTAATCCAAAACCAAAAAGTATTGAAAAAGAGAACAAATTTAAACCATAGGTTTTTTCGAAAAAGGGAAACACGTATGTAAGTAACAGTAAATCATAAATGTTTCCTGCCCAAGCTAAAGTAGAAATTATTGTACTATGAATATATTGTTTCATAGAATAAAATATGATTTTAAACACGATTTAAAGGTGCTTAAGCAAACTTCTTAAAATTGCATAAAAAGAAAAGGGAATTAAATTAAAAGCGAATACATAGCTAGGCGTAATTCTAAATGTGAATTTATATAATTTTTAGCATTATAAATTAATTCTGATTGAAACTTTTAAAATATCCTTCGATTAACCCTCCGCTTTATAAAGTATTTCTGATAAGTGAGTAATTATGCTGGTTGATCTAAAAACAAGAAGGATAAGGAAAAGCTTTAGGGAAGCTTTCAAAAATTATCCAGTTATTTTAGAAACAAAGAAACCTTCTGTTTGATGCAAGTATGGAATAAATCTATTTCCAATCTCTTCATTAAGACCAAAGTTTAGTGGAGACTTTGCTTTATAATCTTTTACTATATTTTCTCCTTCTTCTGGTAATAAAGAACAAGTAGCATATATTATAAAGGGAGAAATAGCTACAGCATTATCTAACAATCTTCTTTGTAGAGTTGAAAGTTCAGTTATCCTTTCCTTGGTAAGTTTTACTAAGACTGTTGGTTCGTTTCCTATCATTCCAGTAGAACTGCATGGTGCATCTAATAACACCTTGTCACTCTTTATGATACTGTTTTTAGTAGAGTCTTGATGAACTATTTGAATTTTATCAAAGTTTACTCCAACATCATGTAAAAACTTAATCTCTCTTTCAATTCTTTTAAAATCAATATCAGATATTATTAACTTGCTTTGATTTTCAGTTAAAGCCATTATTAAAGACGCTTTAACACCCGGAGAGGAAGTCATGTCAAAGATGAGATCTCCTTTTTCAGGTTTTAAAGCTTCTACAACTGCCATGCTAGCCTTATCTTGAATGATAACTTTAAACTCTTTAAAAGGCTTGGTTCCTCTAATATTTCCTTTTATAACTTTGTAAGCGTACTTAATATCTTTATCTCTTTCAAGCTCTATTCCTTCTTTTTCTAATTCTTTAATTGTCTTATCCTCATCAGCTTTTAAAGTATTTACCCTAATCCATGTAGTTTTTTCTAAGAACGCTTGTTTAAGTTTCTCGATGTCATATATTTCTTTTAGTTCGTTTTCTAGCCATTGTGGAAAGGTAATTTTTACACCATCTTTGAGGAACTCTTTTACTTTCTTCCTATAGCTTTTTCCATGAAGAGAATAATAGGAAAGTACTAATTGTCTAGCCTCTTCGTAAGAGTCTTTTTCATCTTTACTTAACTCTTTTGCTTTCTTATACGCAACGGGCAATGGATATCCTTTATCAACGAAGTAGAGAACTTTGCTTAGGAAATCTTCCACATTATACTCTATATGGCAAAAATATTTAAGCTTGGAATGAGAATATGACTTATGAAAGTTGAAAAACTAGAAAAATTATACTTTACCGCAGTTTATGATATTGAGAACGCGAATAACGCTAATGAATTACTAAGGAGAGTTGGTAAATCCTTATTCTTGTTATTGAGACTCATGTATAGAAGAAAAGCTGAAATTAGTAGATCTTTAGGTAGAGAAATTACAAAGTTTCTCTATGAAGAAGAGAGCCTAGACAGTAAGATAGAGAGACTTTCTCACATAGTCAGTTTAATGAGGTATGAAGCAGTTACTACAAAATTCCCCTATATAGATTTTTACATGCAGAACTTTGTCTCTGAAATGGATAGGGTAATGATGACTAAAGGATATAAGTTCTTCCTAACTTCTGACAGAAAAACCAAGACTATTTAGTAACCAGCTATCCAAAGAAAAGTCGAAGTAGCCTCCCTCATAAGGAATAACTTCAGTCTCAAACATTTCACCAAGCTCTTTACACACATTATATATACTCCTTCTCTTTCCTCCTAAGTTCACCACTCCCCTTATTTCCTTTTTAATCAGAGAAGAAATTATTTCACTCGCTTCACTAACTGTAATTGGGGAAACATAGAAATTAACGTTACACTTAATTTTCCTTCTCTTTATCATTGTTTTTATAAAAGGGAAGAGAAGCCCTTTATATTGCATAGAATAAAGTAATCCTAACCTTATAATAAGATAATTTCCTAAGCTCATTATGCCAGACTCTCCAACCAATTTCGTTAAGCCATAATAGTTTAACGGGTTTGGTGTAGAAGTTTCAGAGTAATAACCTTTCTTTCCATCAAATATCATAAAAGTTGATAAATAGACATTAACAGCTTTTATCTTATTTGCAGCCCTAGCTATATTTATTGCATACCAAGCGTTAATGTTCCAAGCTAATGTTTTATTCTTGTTTGCCTCAGAATAAGGAATTTCAAAAGTATGAATTACTACAGTAGGTTTCTCTTCAATAACTTTTTGCGGTGAAGTTATAACTATAACATTATCAAAGAAGTTAGCTATAGATTCCCCTAGTTCCCCTTCAGACGTTACTCCGACGATCAACATATATATTTATAAAGGAAGAGTAAAAAGTTTATACGTGACTGATGTCATTCAAAAATTTGTTGAATTAGAAGGTGGAGATGAAAATGAAGTAAGATTACTAAGTAGTTTGTGGAGTGAAAAATTAACTAAACTTAAGCTCTCCGATTTTCAAATTTTGGAAAAAACTGAGGGAAACACTTTGTCCTTGTTAGTGTTCAAAGGGAACATTATATCTATTTACCATAAACCGAGTGGATTATTTCTTTTAATTTACGGAATTTCTGCCTTAGAGCTAGAAACTTTCAGATATATTGTGTTAAAATCAAAAAACCCAGATAATGACTTTGTTTCTTTAGTTTACGAATATCTAAACAAAGGAAACGGTAGATTAGGTTTTTCAAAGGAATAATTATTTTACAGTTTCGAAATATACTAAATCTTGCAATTCATTACAAGAGGATTTGTCACCCTTAATACATCCTCTTATTAGGTAGAGGTAAAACAGAACATCTTTAGCTTTTTCTGTCTCAAAGTTTTCTTCAATTTCTTTAATTACTTTATCTAAAGCTTTCCTTAAATAATCTTCCCTTCCTACGTTTATTTTTCCTTCCTCCGTAATTATTTCATCGTCTGTCTTTAAGAATTTGTACAATACTGTTTTTCTTGTAGATATTCTAGATGCAAATATATTTTTATATACTCTTACCAATAAAATACTGAACTTATCATTGAATATTAAAACTCTGTTAGGTCCCTTTATTTCTATTGTAGAGAACCCTTTAGGTAATTTTCTAATATTTCCGTTTTCATCTAAAAGATCCTTAATTGTATATCCCATGAGATAAGATGTGTGACGAGATATATATAGTTTCCCTATCAAGTCTATATATACCTATATAAGCTATTAATATAACTATATTATTATAGGGAATAAATACATAATCTTTATAAAGGATTAATAATATCTTAATTTAAAATGAAATTATCAGATGTTTTCAAACCTCTCGATAGCAGAAACTTCGACGTATGGCATATAAAGTCTTTATTAACTACTGGAATGGGAGTCTTTACTGATGGATATGATCTTTCTTCAATAGGAATAGTATTAACTACTGTTTTAGCAACTTTTGGAATAACTAAAAACTCTCCAGACTATCTTTTGTGGGATAGCCTTATTGCTGGCTCAGCTTTAATAGGAGCTGCAATAGGTGCTATAGTTTTTGGAATTCTTTCAAACAGAGGTAGGAAAACATTCTACGGTATTGACGTGGCCTTACTTTCAATAGGCGCATTATTGCAAGCTTTTGTGACTTCATCATTAGAACTTGTTATAGTTAGGGGACTTCTTGGTCTAGGTGTTGGCGCTGATTACGTTCTTTCGCCAATGATAATGGCAGAACACTCTAATGCTAAGGACAGAGGAAAATTAATTGCTTTCGGTTTTGGAATGATGTGGGGCTTTGGTGCTACTACGGCTGCAGCAATTTACTTAATATTACAAGCTTTAGGAGTACCTTCCTCGATAGCTTGGAAAATTGTTTTAGCTTCTGGCGCAATTCCAGCTGCCTCAGTAATTTATTTAAGGAGAAAAATCCCAGAAACACCCAGATACTTACTAAGAATCAAAGGTGATACTGAGAAGTTTAAGGAGGTAGTAAGAACTTTAACAAAAACAGAGACTAATGTATCATCAAATCTGAAAGATGATATACCATTTAGCGTATACTTTAAGAAGTTCTGGAAAATATTCGTTCCAGCTGCACTACTTTGGTTCTTATTTGATATTGTAGCTTACGCTGGAATTTTATTTGGTCCTTCTGATATAGCTTCGAGCGTAGGGATTAATAATAGTGCAATATTTCAATTTATTATGGAATTTGGATTCGTCATACCTGGTGGATTGGTTGCAATATTTACCATTGATAGAATAGGAAGAAAACCTATGCAAGTTTTAGGTTTCTTTGGAATGGCTAGTTCTTTACTAGCATTTGCAGCATTAAAAGCTTATATACCAGCTGTTGGGGCCTTAATACTCTACGGTATGGAAAATTTCTTTATGCAGGCAGGACCAGGTTCAATAAGTGCAGCCGGATTATTAGGAGTTGAATTAGCACCAACAAAAGTAAGAGGAACTGTCCAGTCAATTACAGTTGCTGCTGGAAGAACGGGAGCTTCGTTGACGTCCTTTGTTTTTCCAGAACTTTTCAGTATGTATGGAGAAGGATTTGCAGTTGGTTTCTTAAGTTCTTTAGCATTTGTTGCAGCCATAATAACTTTACTCTTTATACCAGAGACAAAGAATAAACCACTCGAAGTTGCTTCTGGTGAAGAATTAGTTTCAGAACAAATTAAGTAAGTTTAAATTTTGTGTGATTAATAAGGCATAAATTATTTTTCTAATTAATATCTCGTTTTCTAATTAACTATTTATAAAGAGAATGATTTTTTATATAATACAATGTTGTTAGAGATGCTAATGCTTTAATGGTTTAATAAAATAATACCTCAAATTGTGATCATATCTTTTCCTTCATTTACTTCCTTTAATTGTAATTATAATATTTGAACCAATGGATTTAAACACTTCAAATATGATTAACAAAAGTTTATATTTTAGTATTACATATTATATAATGGATAGTCATGAGTGCATTAGTAAATAAGAAGAGGAAGGAAATAGAGGAGAATTTAGAAGTCGTTTATGACGATGATGAGGTTACAGTAGTAATAGCGCCAGAAGAAGATGAATTAAAGAGAGTTATTGTTGATTTACTTAAAGAGAAGCCAATGGACGTAAAGGAAATTCATTCAGTGTTAACTAATTTAGCAAGTGATGAGAAGATAAGAAAGGCTTTATATGAGTTAGCAGAAGAGGGAAGAGTTATAGAAGACAGAAAAACTAAAAAATTCATTTTAGTAGGTAACTAAATCTTTTAGGTTTAATAAAGTCCAACTTTTCCCTCTAATTTGAAAATATCTCATGTATTGATTTAGCTCCTTTACTTCTTAAATCCTTATCCTCACTTAGTAACGTTAAGTTATATTTTTTACTTAGGTATAAGTACACAGAGTCATAATACGTTAGATTTTCATTTATTGCGAGTTTAAGCACTTCACTGTTTAGGCTAACATTTTCAATTTGAATAAGATTAAGAATGTTTAAAAAGTGATGAAGTAGTTCCATTTTCTTTGTTTTCCATAAGAAATTTCCTATTTCATAAAAGACTAAATCTGCTGTTATACATCTCTCCAATATGTCTATTGACTTATCTTTTTTGGTTAAAATTAACTCTATAATTGAACTTGTATCAATTACGTATTCAAGTTTTTTCATCTCTGATCTCTCTTATTATTTTAACGATTTCTTGTGATGATAAGTTTAATTCCTTGGAAATAATTAGAGCACTTTTTCTGGCTTCTTCTTTTTCCTTTTCTTTTATTTCTTCTTCAAGAGCTCTCCTTAGCACCTCAGAAATATTAATATTATACTTTTTCGCTTTTTCCCATAAGTCTCTTCTTACTTTGGTTGATATTGTAACCCAGCTCACAAGATTATCTACATTTTATGTAGTAATAAGTTTTACTCCAATAATAAAAAGTGAACGTGCGGAGTAAAAAATTAAATTCTTTTAGCCTTAATAAGTTCATCAATTTTTGTAGTACTTATTCCGTTTATTTCTATTGGTTGTTTTGCTGGATAAAAGTCCTTATAGTTAGGTATATTCATAGTTAGCCTGTCTTCAAAAGTTGGTACAAACTCATTTTGATAGAATATTCCTATTGGGATTTTATCACCCCACTCATAAGATTTCATTAATGCTTGTTCAAACTTCTTTTGAGCTTCTTCTTCTCTTCTAACTACGGGATCCCAACCTGGTGTATTATCTAATTTATAAACTCTTTTATCATACCATTCTTTAGTATTTATATCATTATATGTTGGACATGGCTGAAGAATATCAATCAATGCACTCCCTTTATGTTGTATTGCCTTCTTTATTAATTCCTTAAGGTGAATAACGTCATATGCATAACCTCTTGCAACAAATGTATATCCGCTAGCTAAAGCAACAGCTAATGGGTTTACAGCATCCATTATGTTTGGTTTAGGTAATGATTTAGTCTTTTCTCCCCTATGCAAAGTTGGAGAAGCTTGTCCTTTTGTTAAACCATAAACTCCATTATCATGTATTAAAACTGTTATGTCAATGTTTCTTCTTCCTAAATGGACAAAGTGACCCATTCCAATTCCTAAACCATCACCGTCTCCTATGTTCACAATTACCTCTAAAGAGGGATTAGACAATTTTATTCCAGTAGCGTATGCAATAGATCTGCCATGAAGTGTATGAACGCCAGAAATTGGCAAATTCACAAAGTGTGGTAACTTACCCGAACATCCGATTCCAGAGACAATAACAATTGATTTAGGATTTATTCCTAGTTCTCTAATTGCCATCTCTTCAGCTCTTAATATACCAAAGTTTCCACAGCCTGGACACCAATCTACAAATACTGGTTTACGCTCCGCCATACAATACCACCCTCTTTTGATCAGTTTGTAAAATCTTTTTCACTCCATCTATTACTTCTTCCCTAGTTATAGGTCTTCCGGTCCACTTTAATATATAATTTGTGGCAAAAATTCCAGTTTGTTCAGCTAAGATTTCTGCTCCTTGGCCTTGATAATTATTTTCAATTGCAATGATCTTACTTTTACCAGAAAGTACTTTCTTCATCAAGTTTTTGGGATAAGGATTAAACATCCTTACTTGAACCATCATAACTTTAATCCCATCTTTACTTAATTCATCCATTGCTTCTAATATTGCTCCTTTTGGAGAACCCCACGTAAGTAATACTATATCAGAATCCCCAACAATGTTAACCCTTTGTTCCTCTGGTATTTCTTTATCAGCAGTTTCTAATTTTTTCATTCTTTTTTCATACATCTTCATCCTATTAATACTGTTTTCAGTTATGTGACCTTCTTCGTTATGTTCATCTCCACAATGGAAAATACTAGCTTCGCCAAGGAATGCTCTTGGCGATATTCCATCTTCAGTTATCTCAAACCTATTAAAGTAATCTCCATTAGGTTTTACTATTTTCCCTCTTTCAATTACATAAGGCTTATTAGTTATTAGTTCCTCGTCAAAGACTGAATATGCATTTGCTAATGTTTTTTCAATTATATGAATTACTGGAGTTTGATACTTCTCAGCAAGGTTTAAGGCCCAAATTGCGTCCCAAAAGATCTCAACATGATCTCCAGAGGCAATAACTATTCTAGGGAACTCTCCATGTCCTACGTTTAATGCAAATTTTAAGTCAGCTTGACCAGATCTGGTAGGCAAGCCAGTTGATGGAGCTCCTCTCATGTAATAAGTTATAACAACAGGTACTTCGTTCATCCCAGCCCAGCTTATTCCTTCAGCCATTAGTGAAAATCCTGGCCCAGAGGTTGCCGTTGCTGCCCTAACTCCGGTTAATGCTGCTCCATTTGCCATGTTGATTGCTGCTAACTCATCTTCCGTTTGAACGACAACTACTCCACCTTTTCTTAGTTCATTTCCTTCGACTATCATATCTAAGTTTTGGTTAGCTTCAATATAGACGCTTTCGTCTGATGCAGGAGTTATTGGATAGTATGACTGAAATCTTAATCCACCAGCAAGCTTACCTAATGCTGAAATTGTATTACCGTCAACCTGAATTCTTGGCTTTTCTATTTTATATTCTTGTAATTTATATGTGTTAGGAACAGAATTATAACCTAGTTCAGCAGCCATGGTATTAAACTTTACGAATAATTCATTTTTGAAAGTTGAGGTAATAGCATCTTTAATGTAATCAAATTTTAAGCCTAGTAGTCCGTAAGATGCTCCAACAGCAATCATGTTTTTAGCTCTTTCAACAACTGACATTGGGACTTTAAATGTGTCTGCAATCTTCTTTATTAACTCTGTATAATTAAATCCTATTGTTTTTACTCCTCTTTTCTTTACATATTCGAGTACGTCTTTAAGAGTAAATCCAAGTCCTTCTTTTCGCAAAATATCTTTCACTTGTTCAGCCATTTCAGGCTCCATAGATTTAACTAAATCTACTGAGGTGTTTTCAAATTCAATGTTATAGATTAAATAATCTGTAACTTCAGTAAAGTGTTGGAATACTGTTTCGGCATCAAATGTAGCCAATATGTTTGTATATGAAGAAAGACTCTTCACAGGTTTTTCGCTTATTACAACTTCAAAATAACTATGTCTACCTTTTATGTTAGAATAATATTCTCTGTTACCAAAAAGATAATAGCCAGCTTTAGCAACGGCATTTCCAAAGATGTTAGCTGAAGTGTCAACTCCGAGCCCTTGTGCTCCTCCTATCATCCACACAATTCTGCTCATATTCTATTCTCTTAGCTTTGAAGGTTAAAATGTTTTTTATTCTGAAATCTTAATTTAAGTTATGATTGAAGTTATTGGGCTTGTTAAGAGATATGGCAATAGGGAAGTTCTTTCTAATGTTTCGATTAATGTTAAAAAAGGAGAATTTGTTTCATTAATAGGCCCTAATGGTGCTGGTAAAACAACTATGATTAGGAGTATCTTAACTTTGATAAGACCAGATAAAGGTGAAATTAGAATTTTAGGAAAGAATCCTTTTAAAGACAAGAAAGTCTTTAAGAATCTTGGTTATGTTCAAGAATTGCCTAATCTTCCTCCTTTTATGACAGGAAGGCAAGTCTTAGAATTATCAGCTAAAATAAAAGGAGTAAAGAAAGACGAAATTGACGAAATACTAGATGTTGTTGGTATGACTGAGTTTGCTAATAGGCAAATTGCTAAATATAGTAAGGGAATGATACAGAGGATAGCCATTGCAGAGGCCCTTTTAGGAAATCCTGAAATTCTAATTTTAGATGAACCAAATATAGGTATTGATCCAATTTTTACGCTAAAGGTAAGACAGATTTTTGATAGACTTAAAAGAGAAGGTTCCTCAATTTTAATGACCTCTCATGAGCTAGAGGATGTAAAGAAATTGTCTGATAGGGTTTATATGATTTATAAAGGTAAAATAATCTTTGAAGGGAACGTTGAAGACTTAGTGAAGAAATTCCTAGGAATTCAAGTGATTATAGAGAGTGATGATGATGATAAAGAGAAAATTGTTAACTTTCTTTCTTCGCTTGAATATGTTAAAAAAGTGTTTAAAGAGGGTTCCAGAGTTATAATTTCTATGTCAGAAGATAAAAGAGAGGAATTGCTTGAAAAGCTTATTTCTTCTGGGTTTAAGATTAAAGGTTTTTACTTAGATTTAAATCTTGAAGAGGCTTATTCTAGGGCGATAAATAGTGTTGGAAATAATGCTTTATGAATGGAGAAGGGCATTTTCTAGGAAGAAAGTTATAGTTTTAGTTATTGTTTCTCTCTTTTTTGAAATTGCTGTATACTTAGCAGTAGCTTTTGTTCCTTCAGAAAGGGTTAAAGTTTTACTAACTCCTTTTTATCCATACATGTGGGCTTTAGGAGTTCTTTTGCCTCAAAGTCTTTTACTTCACTTTTTAGCAATATCAATTTCTTCCGGATCTATGTCAGAAGAATATGAACAAGGAACTATAGATTTCTTTCTTACAAAAGCTATTACTAGGAGCAGGTTTATAACTGAAAAATGGTTAGGTTCTTTTACCTTATTAGTTTTCATTTATGGTATTATGGTAATCCTTTCTCTTTTAATGTCTTTTTCTCTTTTTGGGAGTCAACAAGATGTTTATCTTTTACCCGAAATTGTTGCTTCTGTTTTATTTTCTTCTTTAGTATTTTTCAATATTGCCTTTATGATAGGTGAAGTATTAAGAAGAAGTAGCTTATCCTTTATAATTTCAAGTTCAATTCTAATAGGTTCAATTTTAGTATCTGACGTGCTTGAATTTATCAATCTAATAACTCATTCTCCTCAATATATTACAATTGCTGAATACTTACCATCATGGGGAGCAACACAATTACCATTTATTTTAGTTAGTAATTCTCCTTTTAGTATATTAATTCAAGCAATCGATTTGTTGCCCACTATATCTAATAACATTAATATAGCAATTATTTCAGTCTTAGTATATTCGATAATTCCTATCGTAATGAGCTTTAGTAGTTTCTTGAATCGAGATATACCAAAAAAGATAAGCTAATAAATATTAAATTATGTTATTTTGTATTTCACTAAAAACGAAGTACTTAAGTTTTAATGAAGAATTGACTATCTATATTTTATAAGGAATATTTATAAGTCTTAAAAAGAGAATAATAATTATAATGAATAGGATTAATATTATAAGTTTAAAAGGAGGGGTCGGTAAATCTTTAATTGCCTTTCAATTAGCTAAAAAACTTTCAATAAATAGAAAAGTCGCATTGATAGATAGATCATTCTCAAAAACTATTTCTAACTTTTTTGGCATAAAGGACGAATTTCCAAGCGGTGTATATTGGAAAGATGTTGGAGGTATAAGAATAGTTGATCTAAGTTGCTCTACTAGCTTTATGTCACTAGAAAGAGAAAAAATTGTAGAAGAATATAGAAAATATAAAGATTTTGATATAATTATTGTAGATAATCCTCCTCTTCCATCAGATCAGTGCTTTGAAATGGATTTAACCTCGTGGATACTAGCTACCAATGAATATGTTTATAAGGCCATTCCAATTTTAGCCCCTCCAGACGAGATAATTGATTACACTATGAGGATTATGTTACCTATCAATGACTTTCTTTCAGATCTCTTAAAGAAGAACTTTAACATAAAAACTAGTTCTAGATTATTTAATCCATTAGCAATTATAGTTAATCAAGTAAAGAGTGGATATCAGATTAATTACGATAACATTAGAAAATATTTTAGAGATACGTTTATTTTCACAATTCCATTTAAAAAGGAGGTTCTTATAAAGCACTTTGACACGGATTTAACTGAGTTAGATCCTTTCGTTGAATATATTAGATCTTATATTTAATATTCAATTGTGTTAAGAGAGTTAGTTCATAATTTCGGAGTTGTTGTTTTTTCGTTAGGTATACTTCTCGCACTTCTTTCAGTTTACGATCTACTTCTCCTACCTTTTGCTTTTCTTTTTATCTTATTAGGTTATCTTGCACTCCTTTTACTTTATAGAGACTATAAAAAAGCCCTAATTGAAGGATTAAAAATTCCAATCATTATTATCTTAATTTTTGTTGCTTTTTATATTCTAAAATTTGCAAAAATCTTTCCTTATGTATATGAAATTGATGGAGGAATTGGGGGAGCAGTGGCTTTTTTGATTTATAGATTAAGATGGAATATATGCAGAGAGAACAATTGTAGAGTAATCCTTAGATACGTACAAAAATCGAATGATTATTTAAATTGCAGAAATTTAATCAAATTTGCTGAATGCTTTGCAAGAGCTGATGCGGAGTACTACTTTGTTCAAACTATTAGAAAAATGAGGAAAAAAGACTTAGAAAAATTAAGTGAGATGAATTTACCGGGCAAATATCTTTACATTTTGTCCCATTTTTATCAAGAAAAGAGAAACGAGCTATTGGTGAGAGCATGTAAAGATGGGTTTAAACAAGCATGTAAAGAATGGAAGCCAGTTATGTGGAAAGGAAGTACAATAAACGGTTATAAGATTGTTGATGTGATTGGTGAAGGAGGATTAAGTTATGTCCTTAAAGCTGAAAAAGGAGGAAAATTATATGCAATAAAAATTCCAAAACTTAACCCAAGTAGTTTTACAACAAGAAGTATAAAGGATATGTTAATGGATATAAAGAATGAAGAAAGCGTATTAGTACAACTTTCAGAAAAATCCCCAAATATTGTTAAAGTTTATGCGGTTCATTTCGATGAGCCAGATATCTATGCTATTTTAAAGGGTGATATTACAAATTATATTCTAAACCCCCCTCATATAGTCCTAGAGTATATGGCTGGTGGTTCAGCGAATGATTACAATTTCACAGATCCTAGATGGAGAAAAGTTGTTTA
The DNA here is from genome assembly GCF_041154675.1 of Sulfurisphaera javensis. Lineage (NCBI taxonomy): Archaea > Thermoproteati > Thermoproteota > Thermoprotei > Sulfolobales > Sulfolobaceae > Sulfurisphaera > Sulfurisphaera javensis. The sequence continues at coordinate 713,581 of NZ_AP031322.1, read as the reverse complement.
TCTAATTATAGCAAAAATAGCCTCTAGCTTAGATAAAATACATAAGAGTGGTTATGTTCATTCTGATGTAAAACCTCATAATATACTGTTTACTTCTCCTTTAACTAAAAAGCCAGATGAGAATTTGAAAGCGTTAATGTCTGGGAAGATTGAAGTTAAATTAAGCGATTTAGGGAGTGCAGTTAAAGTGGGTGAAAAAGCAATTCAATTGACTCCAGAGTACGCTTCAATAGAGCATGTAAGGTCTATGATTTTAGGAGGGATTACACCATTTGATGATATATACTCTTTGGGTGCAACAGCTTTTAAGTTGTTAACTGGAAAAATACTTAATTCACCACAAATGATTAAAGCTTACGAAGATTTCTTTGCAACAATGAATTTGTCTGTGTTAGATCTTAAGTTATATGTTACTAGAGACTACTCTCCTTTAAATATCGTTGAAAGGGATGTAGCAAATTTTATTATGTACATGACTTCTCCTACAAAGAGGCCTACAGCATCTGAAGTCTTTAGATTCTTTTATTCGAAAGTTTTTTAATTTTATCATTCATATATCTAAATATGCAAGAAACAGAAAATGAGATAATTATTGAAATCCCAAATTTCCAACCGATAAGAATAAATAAAAAGAATGTAGAAAAAATAGAGGATTCTGTACCGCCAGATGATATATGCAAAATGATAATGAACTTATACGAGAAGGGAGTTATTGTAGCTGGAACGACTATTGATGGTAAAACTTCTTATTATAATGTAAAGCCAGGAAAGACATGTAAAAAGATTACTTTAAAAGATGGAAGAGTGTTTTACATTTCATCCTAATTTTTTACGTTTAAATAAAATGTATATTCATGTCAGCAAAATCCGAATGGGCAAAGCTTAGGGAAGTAGCTGTCCATAAACCCGGAAATGAGGTTATATTTGCATTACTTAATCCCTCGGAGTTCCTTTTTGAAAGATCATTTAATCTAAGCAAAGCTAGGAAGGAACATGATGAACTTAGGAAAACGTTAGAAGAAGAAGGAATAAAGGTTTATAGATTAAGACAAACTTTCATTAGAAAAATAAAAGGAGATAAGCAGTTTCGTGAGAAAATAAAAACTATAGTTAATTCTAACCTTGATGATCCCAATTACCTTGTCGAATTACTCATTCTTAGACCCTCAATAAGTGAAGGAAAAGTTATAATTTCCGACCCGTTACCTAACCTTTATTTCATGCGAGATCAACAAATTACTGTAAAAGATGGTATTATAATCGGTAAGATGGCAACAAAACAAAGAGAAAGGGAAGTAGAGATAACAAAACTATTCTGGGAAGCTCTTGGAATTAATTATAGAGAAATAAGGAAAGGAAAGTTAGAGGGAGGAGACTTTTTCCCAATGGACGATTTTCTATTAATAGGAATTGGGAATAGAAGTGACATTGATGGAGTTTCTGAGCTTTTTAATTACGGAGAAGTTGCGGTTGTTCATGAAAGTAGAAAGGAATTCTTTCATTTAGATACGTTCTTTAATGTTCCTTCATCAAATACTGTAGTTGGAGTAAAGAAGCTTATGGAAGAAAGTAAAACTGAGGTTTATTATTACGGCAAGCTTATCGAGGTAACTACTTTTTACGATTATATAACAAGAAAAAAAGGATTTAATTTAATAGAGATAAGTGAAAGAGAAGCTAAACAACATTTAACAAACTTTTTAACTATTGATGATGGTAAAATTATCTCTCCAAAAAATAGTAAGAAGTTTAAAGAGTTTGATGTTATAGAAGTAAATGTTGAAAATTTAACTGGTGGAGCTGGAGGAATTCATTGTATGACTGCAGTCATTAGAAGAGATTAAAAGCTTCAAAGAAAAATAATAAAGTATGTCCTCAGCTGAATTTATCTTTGAGGAAACAGTAAGAATATATGATACCGACGCACAAGGAATAGCACATTATGCTTCATATTACAGATTCTTTACAAACACGATAGAAAAGTATATGAGAGAAAAAGCCGGAATACCCTATCCTAATGTAAATGATGAATTATGGTTTGTCATGGTTGAGTCTCATGCAACTTACAAGAAACCAGTAAAGTTAGGGGATAGATTAACGATACTTCTTTCTCCTAAAGCTTTATCAAAAAAGGTAATTAGATTTGATTTTAAAATATTAAAAGAAGGACAAGTTACTACTGAAGGATATGTTATTCAAGTCGCTATAAATCCTAAAGTTTGGAAATCAGTTGAAATACCAGAAGATATTCTAAAGAAAATTGTGAGTGTTTGAGAGTTTATACTTGATAATTCTTCTTACTAATTAATCTTTATATCAATTATAAAAACTGTAATTATAAATTTCGAAGAAATAGGTACAATAAAGGATTAAAAGATATAATTTTTACTGGAATGAAAAATAACTTTCAAATAAACAGTTTTTACCAACTAAGAGGAAAAAAGTGAATAAAAGTTTATTTTGGGTTAAAGTAATAAAAATGAAAGAAAATCAGAATACTACAATAACAAAGTACTTAATTAAGAAAAATAATAAGGAAGAACTCATAGATGGGATGATAAAATTTGCTGAAAAAGTTAGGGGTTACCACAATAAACTTTCATGTAGTATTTCAAATGGGTACCGAGATAGATGCACGAACATCACATATGAGCATTAAACCCAGAAACATGGATTTATATATATAAGGAAATTAAAGAGAAAATAAATAGAGGGGAATATAAAATAAAAGAAAGGTTACCGTTGCAAGTAATAGAAAAAGAAAAGTTTTACGAGAACCCTAAATTTTATGGTTATTGTCCTGTAAAGATGGGTGAGAGAGTGCTTATTCATCCAGATCATACTATAAGAATATGTTCGTCGCTTCTTTCAAGTCCCTACCATATTGCAAACTATGACGATAAAAAAATTACATGGGAAGAGTATCAAAATGAAACATATAGGCATAAGTTAAATGAATATACGCCTTGCACTAATCAAGTCAAATTATATAGCGATAAATATGTACCTTTATGTTTTTCATTTAGGCCAGACCAGGATGAGCCAGTTTGGAATACACTAATAAAAGAAGGTAGACTGCAGAATGGCTGGCTTCTCAAAAGTTAATCTTATTATGATAATAATATTATTAACTTTTATTTCACGTAGAGTATATAATACTGCATACACTTCAGTTGTTCCACTTGGAGAATATTATTTTAAGATTCCTTATGCTGGAATAGCTGAATCACTTCTTTATTTTTCCTCAATACTTGGTACTCTACTGGCAGGTTTTCTATTTTATAGGAAAATTTACATTCTTTCTACTATATTGGCCTTTATTTCTTCTTTAATGCTAATTTATAAAACTTTATTTTTTATAGGAAGTTTCCTATTTGGATTTGCCTTTGGGATAATTATAGCTTATATGCTAACAATAACATCATTTTATGGTAAATCTTCACTGTTTTTATATTCAGTATCTTTGGGAATTGCATCGGTAGTTCAACCAATAATAGAAACGTTTCTGCTAACATTTACAAATATTCTTACAGTATTTATGATAAGTGCTTCTTTTTCGTTTCTTTATTTTCTTTTATCTTCTATATTTATAAAATTTCCATTTAATAGTAGAAATAGTTTAAAATTAAAAATAAATAGAGGAGTAATATTATCTTCGATAAGCATTATAGTTTATGTTCTTCCATTAGCATTTGTTTCTACATTTATAGTAATATATGCAGTTTCAACATTTCACATAAGCGAAAGCTTAGCTTATTCATTATTTATACCATTTTTCATTTCATCAACAATTATAAGATATATTTCTGCTAAATATTCCATTAGAAACTCTATACTTCTTATTTTTCAATAATTTTAACTATTATAGGAATAATCCTTCTCATTTTCCCAATCTTTTTGCTTTGGTATTTATCAATGATATTATTAGGTATCCCCCATGGTATTTTATATCCTCTTTCAGCATATTTTATAAGTAAATATAGTAGTGAAAAAGAAAGAAACTTTTATATGAGTACATTTCTTTTAATTAGAGAATCTTCCTTATCTCTTTCCATTTTTCTATTTACATTATTTTATTATCCCATCCATATTTTTATGTTCGATCTTTTAATTCTTCTTATTTTACTAATTTCAACCATAATAAGAGTAAAATACTTCGATTAAATTTAAAAATCATCATGATAAACATAGATTATGAGAAAATATTATCCGCAGATTTTGTCTGTACATCTCTTTTGGATTGTAAATGACAAAATTTTACTTCTAAGGAGATATAATACTGGTTATATGGATGGTTATTGGAGTGTTCCAGCTGGTCATGTAGAGGCAAAAGAAAGTGCCACTTATGCTATGATCAGAGAAGCAAAAGAAGAGATAGGAGTTGATTTCAAACCAGAGGAATTAAAGCCAGTTTATTTCATGCATAGGTTTGAAAATCAAGAAAGAGTTGATTTCTTCTTTAGAACTTCAAAAACTGGTATTGAACCAAAAAATATGGAACCAAATAAAGCTGACGCCTTAGATTGGTTTCCATTATCAAGCTTACCACAAAATATGGTGCCATATGTAAGGAAAGCATTAGAATCATATTTGAACGGAGAAATCTATGGTGAGTTTGGTTGGTCTACTCAATTTTTAAAATAATAGTGTAATATTCTGTGTGTCCAATAATTTTTCTCACCTTTTTATAAAGTGAGATGGTGATCACGCCTAATCTCGTTAACAAGATAGAAGTTACCAAATCTTCTTGTAATCTTAGGAACACGCAAGAATAAACCAAGTAATAAGAAGCAAGAGCCTTAACAACATCAAAACCTATGAGAAAAAGGCTTAAGAAAATAACTTAGGGCAAGAGGGAAGACTTAGGTTAATCCTCTAACTATCCGTGTTTCTCTAGATAATATCCCTTAATAATAAAGTATTACCAAATTAATTTAAATTAATAAAAATATTGTTGGATATACACCCAAGGTCAAAGTATATAAGTAAATTCTAGTAAGATTTTAATTTAAACTATCCCTTTACAATAAATATGCAAAGTTAAGTAAATTTACTTTAGGATACATAATATAGTCAACAAACTATTTGTAATTTTAGATAAGCAGATTAATAAGAACTTGTGTAATCAGAATACACAAATTTTTTAAATATTTGTGTAATCAGAATACACAATGATTGAAGAACAAAATCCTTGGTGGATATCTGAGGACTTAATAGAAGAATCTGAAACTTACAAAAAATACCTGGAAGCTAAGATCAAGTGGTATCCAGACTTCTTAGATAAAGTGTCACTTTCCCCATTTTCACTTAACTTCTTATTTGGCCCTAGACAAGTGGGAAAAACTACAGCTTTAATTCTCTTTATAAAGAAATTATTAGATAATCATGTTAACCCTAAAGCAATCTTTTACTTTTCATGCGAAAAATTGGCTGATTATAAGGAGTTAGATAGCATTCTTGAAGAATATTTGAAGGTAAAGAAAAGAGAAGGAATAAAAACGTCTTATATTATCCTTGATGAAGTAACTTATCCTAAAGAATGGTATAGGACAATAAAATATAGGATAGACAAAGGGGATTTTAAAAATGACGTTTTAATATTAAGCGGTTCTTTATCGATGAAAGCAAAGGGAGAAGTAGAAAATTTCCCTGGAAGAAGAGGTAATGGAAAAACATTAATTATGTATCCTCTCTCTTTCTCTCAGTACGTTAGACTTTTTCTTAAGATTCCTTTTCCATCTCAGAATGTTGATAAAGCTGTAAATTTAGCTAAGGAAAATTTTGCAATTAGAAAGGATGTTGAGGAACTCTTTGAAAATTATTTAAAAACTGGCGGATTTCCAAATCCTATAAAAGACGTTTATGCACACGGAAAAATCAACGATTCAATGGTCTCTGATTTCATTTCTACAGTGATTTTAGAGATAAATAAACTGAGAAGGAGTGAAACTTTCTTCAAGGAAGTTCTAAAAGGAATAATAGATAGAACTTCAAGTGAGGTAAGTTTTCATACAATAGCTAAAGGCATTGGAAATGTAAAAACAATAATTAGTTACATAGAATTACTTCAACATCTTTATTATCTCATAGTCCTCTTTGCTATTGATCCAAACGATGGAACTCCTATTCCGAAAAAAGAAAAGAAACTCTATTTAATAGATCCTTTCCTTTATTATGCTTTTTCAAAATGGGTATTTACGAAGATGCCAGATGAAAGTAAAATTTTAGAATCAGTTGTGGTTGCTCATTTATCAAGGCTTTACCCAACTTTTTATTTAAAAAGAGAAAAAGAGGTGGATGTTATAATTAAAGAGGAAGATAAGTATAAGGGAATAGAGATAAAGTACGGAAATGTTGCTAAAAAGGTGATTGGAAAAATAAAGGATTTTATTTACCTTTCAAAAGATGTAATTGATGAAAAAATAATACCTACATCCCTATTTCTTACCTTTCTTGATATTCCACAAACTGTTGAAGCTAGAGAAGGGATTTAAAATATAATGAAGTATTATGTAATATAAGATATGCGAGGATTACTAAAACTCAGTGAACTTCCCTATTTCGAGAAATGGATAATTTTAGGTTTTATAATAGGGATCTTTATAGGCTTAAGTGCTATAGCCTTTGACTTCTTATATCGGCTATTCTACACAATTTTTCTCATCGACATTCTTCACCTTTCTTTACCTAAACCACTTAATCCTACTTTCTCTTACACTGTAAACCCACTCTTAATCTTAGTTGTTACTTTTGGTGGTCTTATTTCTGGTTTATTAACTATGTTATCTCCAGAGGCATCTGGAGGAGGAGTTGATTTTGCAATTAAAGCTTATCATAATAGAGGTAAAATAAGGAAAAGAGTAGCTTTTATTGAGCTTTTCTCATCTTCAATTCTTTTAGGAACAGGAGGAAGTGCTGGAGATTTAGGACCTATGGGATTAATTGGAGCATCTATTGCATCTTTAATAACTGAAGTTTTAGGTTTAACCCCAGAAGATATTAGGAAAGCAATAGCTATAGGTATTGGAAGTGGTATAGGAGTAATATTCAAAGCCCCAATAGGTGGAGCATTACTTTCAGCTGAAATACTTTATCGAAGAGATTTTGAGTCTGAAGTTATCTTACCTTCAATGATATCTTCAGCCACAGCTTATTCAATTTATGGGTTGTATTCTGGTTTTCAACCTATTTTTGGAATTTATCCTTACACTTTTTCTCCATTAAGATTGCCATTATATGCAATTCTTGGTATCCTAATTGGATTAACAACAATTCTCTTCGTGAGAATATATCATGAAATTTCAAACATGTTTAGAAAAATGAAAGTTCCTCAATATGTAAAAACAACCTTAGGTTCTTTTCTTTCTTCCATTCTTCTCCTCTTTTTACCAGAATTAATAGGAACTGGTTATGGTTGGGATTATATTCTTGAAGCTGGAAAAATTAATGAAATAAACACTTATGGAATTCCTCTACTCCTTTTCCTCCTCCTTATTGCAGTAGCAAAAATGATTTCTTCCTCATTTACTATAGGATCTGGAGGAAGTGGAGGTATTGAGGCCCCTTCTTTTGAAATAGGAGCTTTAATTGGTGCAATTGTTGGAATTATTTTTCATAATCTATTTCCCTCAATAGTTCCTTTCATAGCACCTTTTGTAATAATTGGTATGTTAGCTTTATTTGGTGCTGGAGCAAAGGCGCCAATTTCAGTTATGATTATAGTTACTGAAATGACTTATTCTTTACAACTTTTGCCAGGTGAAATGGTTGCTGTAGCAATTGCTTACGTTATTTCTGGTAAACACACTTTATATCCTTCTCAATTCCCAACCAGAAAAGAATCCCCAGTTCATAGAAGTGAGTACGAAATACCAGTTATGTTAAAGGTTAAAATTAGGCAGTGTAAACTACAAGATGTTAAAATTAACCCAGATGAGAAAGTTGAAAAAGTTATAGAACTAATGAAAGAGTATGGATTAACATCAATGCCAGTTGTTGATAAGAACTCAACATTTATAGGCATAGTATTTTATCAAAGCATAGAAGGAAAAGAAGGAAGGATTGGAGATTATGTTATTAGAGGAGTTCCTACAGTATCTTTAAACTCTAACCTTGAAGATGCTTGGGAAGTAATAGCTAGAACAAGATCAAGTTATGTAATTGTTACGGAAGGAGAAAAATTTATAGGAATTGTTAGTCTTGAAGAAATGTTAAAGTGTTATGAGAAGAGAATTAAAAGAAAAAAAGAGTAAGTCATCTTTCCCTTTCAACAATGACTTGTAAAACAGCTATGCCTTTTTGATTATAAGCCTCTCTCACAGCATCCTCTAATTCATCTGTACTTTCTACAAGCCTATAATAACCTCCAAAAGCCTTAACAGTTTCACCAATATTATATCTCTTAAAGTCTGCTCCTGGAAAATATTGCTTTGCCTTAGCTAATCCTTCTGGAAAAACTTCTTCAACTGCCTCAGCACTAGCTAACCAACCACCATTATCATAAATAACTACAGTGACATTACCACCGTAGGTTGAAATAGCATAGTAGAAAGCTTCTGGAACACCAAAAATAAAAGCTCCATCCCCAACAGTTGCAATAACTTTTCTTCCAGATAAACTAAAGCCAAATGAGGAACCTAAAGCCCAACCCAAATGGCCAAAAGATGGATCAGCAAAATACTGACCAAAAGATAGCTTAGCATATCTAGGGTTAAAAGGATATTCATTCAGAATAACGTCCTCTTTACTAATCACTTTTCCTATAACATAACTTAAATATCTTGGATGAATAGTCCTCTTTCCTTTTAATCTTTTAATTTCTTCCTCTTTCCTCTTCTCTTGCTGAAAATACATTTCTTTAACTTTTTCCTTCCAATCGTCTTTAGGATTAACGTTAAGTTGACTTAACACTTCTGAAGGAATTGATTGAATACATAAATCGCAAGAGAATCCATAATACGGTATGTAAGAATAAGATGGATCTACATCAATTTTTAATATTTTACCCTCATACTTAACCTTCTTTGGTATATAAGGGACCTCACTTTCGATTACTATTAAAAGATCAATAGTAGAAAAATCTATCATATCTAAACCCATCTCTCCTTCATAATTAACCACTTCACCAACATAATTTATTATAGGAATTCCAACTTTGTCTACGAGCGCTTTTATGCTATCAAACCATTCTCTCCTTCTTCCCCCTCTCCAAGTAACTATTAATGGTCTTTCGCTTTCATTAATCATTTTCTTTGCCTTTTCTAAATCTTCTCTCTTAACTCCAGGCTCAAAAGTTGACATTCTTACCCTTCTATATTCTCCTTTTTCGATACTAACTTCCCTTGGAATAACTATATATACTGGTCCTTTTGGTTCACTAAATGCTAACTGAAAAGCCCTTGACAATACTTCTGGTATTTGTTCTACTCTTCTTATTTCGAAATCGTATTTAACCCATTGCCTAACAATTTCTCCTTGATCTTTAGCCTCTTGAGTCCAATGAATTCTTAAATTCCTACTTGCTGGACTTCCTACTTCTGTATAAGGACTTCTTCCAGCTAATACAATCAAAGGAATTCTTGAAGTATAAGCATTGATTATCATGCCTAACGCATTAGCTGTTCCGGGTATTGTGTGAAGTGCTACTACACCAATTTTACCAGATAATGAATAGCCTATTGCTGCCGCTGTAGCCGTAATTTCGTGAGGTACTATAATAAATTCTGGCAATGAAGGATCTCTTACTTTCTCCTCTATAAATGCGGCGTAGTCAGTACCAGATACCATAAATATTTTATCTACACCTAAATCTTTAAGTCCCTTAAGTATTAATCTTGCCCCACTATCCATTTGTTTCAATCCTCTTAAGACTTAATAAATATAATGGTATAGATAAAAAACCAAGAATAGAAATAAAAAACCATAGATAGAGAGGAGTAAAGAGAAAGAACGACATTAAGTAACTAGCATAAGAAGACCCAATTAACCTTCCGAGAGCAGTAACCATCCCATAAACTCCCATTTCTCTTCCTCTTTCCTCATCCTTGGTTAAAGAAGAAGCTATTGCTTGTGAAAGAGGAGATACTATCATCTCGGCTAAAGTTATAAACACGACATCTATGCAAGCAAAAATGAAGCTTGTTATAAAAGCAACAGCTAGATAAGAAAAAGAATAGATAAACATTCCTAGGATAATAGTTTTTACCTTAAGAAATTTACCTATAATATCCTGTAAAATCACTATTAATAAACCATTAATCATAAAAAGAAACCCTACATCTTCTACTGAGAGTTTCACCACCTCTGTATAGAATGTTAAAAGTGAAAATCCAAGCTGGCTCATAAGCATGAAGGTTAAGAAAGTAGGAAGTAGGAATTTTGCAAATTCTTTATGTATAGAGAAGTAAAATCTTCTTATTCCTTTAAAATCTGGTAAAGAGAAAACAAATATCAAAGGAATGAGCAAAATAAATGAGGAAATTAAGAGTAATTGTCTAAATCCTTGATACTCAAATATAATAGAACCTATTAAGGGACCAAATGCCCATCCAGCATTAATCCCAACCCTTACCCTGCTAAATGATGAAACTAATTTCTTAAATTCACCTTTATTTATATCTCCGACTAAAGTAGTGTTAGCTACATTGTATACGTTATTAAAAAAAGACTGCAAAAGAAGGAAAGAAGCTACTAGAAGTGGATGATAAAATAAAAAAGAAAGAAGAAGAAAAAGTGACGATAAAAGTATTGATATTATCATAGCTTTTATTCTACCTAAGAAATCTGTAATATATCCTCCACTAATGTATGCTAGAACACTAAAAACAGCCTGAATCAGATAGTAAATTGAAACTATAGATAGTGGGAAATTAAACACAGTATAAAGGGCATAACCAGTGAAGGGCCAAATTATTGATCCACCTAAAGCTCTAAAAGCTCCGATAATGGCAAGCCTATTTATATGATTCACACCCCTAATGTAGATTAGAATTTTTTATACCTAACTATTAATTAATTTTAAAAACAAAATGCATTAACTTGACTTTACGATTTCCCTTAATAGTTCTCTGGGTGTAGGATCTCTTCCAAGTTTTTTTCTTAGCTCATCAACCTTATTAGACATAAACTCTTTTACTTTTTTTCCAGCTATGCAAAAATCTGGAACCTTAAAATCCGGTATACCATCTTTATAACTATCTATTATTTCTTTTTGTTCATCCTCTGTAGCGAAAGGATATGACATACATGCATAGGGTTTATACTGATGAATCTTGCAAAGCCAACCCTCTTGAAAAGGACATGGCCTAGATAGGATATAAAACCCGTTCACTCTTCTAAAATTATTCAACTGTTCCTTACTCAATCTATTTTTAAGTTCTTTGTAATCAAAGTTATAAACTGGTACTGGCAAACCAGACTTACAGCATTTTCCTCCACATTCTTCACAGTATTTTCCCAAATCTAATACGTTATTCATAACATATTGATAGATGATTGAATACATTGCATACTTAGTTATTGGAACGTTAAATTTTTCTAGGAAATTAAATACTTCTTCAAGGCTTTTTATATCTCCTTTTAATGCTTTTTTAACTAACACATTAATTTGATCAGTATTCACTTGTTAACTTTCACGAGAGATATTAAAATGTTATCTTACCTTCATCAAAATAGAAAGTGGTATAAGTGAGACTATAACTACTAGATACCATAAATTATAAATAGAAATATATGGTAAAAGTAATTCTAACATTCCCAAACCTATTTGGATAGAATTAACTTCCGCTAAAGCTAAAGAAGAATTTTCACTTCTTACTTCCCTTATAACAAAAGCATAAATTATTGATATTGCCATTTCATTAAAAATTCCCATAATAACTAGTCCAATTATATAAAAATTATATAGCAAAAGAACTGGTATTACTCCTAAAATGCTGGTAATTATTATACGTGCCTTCTCGTTTTTTATTATAGACATAATGAAAGTAAAAATGCCCCCAATAACCGATGAGAAAACTAAGAGAGAGGAGATTGAGCCTATAACAACTGGAGAAGTCTTCATTACATAAAAGGCAAATGATGGAAAGAATTCACTAACAACGTAATAAGAACCCCATACACCAGCGGTAGAAGATGCAACCAAGAATACATTCTTGTTTTTTAAAACCTTAAAGTCTGGTTTAACATTAGTGTATGAAGTTAAATAATTTATAACACTGACTAAAATAGTTAAAAAACCTAGAAGAAAAGAGGCATTAGAGAAACCTAATAAGGAATCCACTAAACCCCAATTAAGTCCTATTATACCTCCAATGGAAAACATTGCATTATATAAACCCATTACAAGAACAGTTCTACCCTCATTTATTACCGCTAATGTACCTCCAGCTGACGAAAAAAAGAATGAAGCACCAAAGCCTGTTAAAGAATAAAGTAGGAGAACTTCATAAATGTTCTTGCTTAAACCAATTAAAGTATCTGAAATGCCCATGATAAAGAGACCTAGAGTATAAGTATTCTTCATTCCTAGTTTTGTTGATATTAATCCAGCTGGTATTTGCATTATAGCTGCTGTAACAAAGAAAGAAAAAGGTATTAAATTAGCGAAATTTTTAGAGGAAGAAAACATCCTTAAAATGAAAGGTATGTAAGGAGATAGGAAGAACCAACTAGCTCCATAAATAACTCTTGCTATAAAAATTGGTATTCCTCTCACAATAGTGAAAAATGCTTAGCGTTAAAAAAGTCATCTAAAAAATTCATTGCTTTTCTCAAATTCTTCGCTCATCCTCTGTACTTCTAGTGAGGAAAGAATGTCAAGGACTTTTCTCATATAAACTTTTACAAAATAGTAAATTCTATAAGATCGAAATTCTTCCTCATTTTGAGTTATGACTCTCAAATAATCCTCTGGATCATAATATTTAATAGTATAATCTACACCGTCAATGTTGATTACATTAGGAGGAACCTTCTTAGAAACGATTAATAGATTGTTGTCTTTAATTCCAGCTAACATAACATACCATTTATCAATCCTATCTAATGCCTTAAGTACAATTTCCTTTTCGTCCATAATATTGAATCTATTAACTGGAATAAAATATTTAATTATAAAAATTGACTTTTTAATCATTACAGATAGAAGAAGAAGTTATATTCAGCTCTTCAATCTATTTCTCATATGGATAGCTTATTATATGATAAAATAGTTTCTTGCAATAAATGTACCAGACTTAGAGAATATGTAAAAAATTTCAAGATCCCTCCGAGATTTAAAGACTGGGAATATTGGAATAAACCAGTACCGGGATTTGGCGATAAAGACGCGAAAATTCTTATTGTAGGTTTAGCTCCAGCTCTTCATGGCGGAAACAGAACTGGTAGAGTGTTTACTGGAGACGAATCTGGAAAATGGGTGATAAAAGGACTTTATACGTTAGGATTATCTAACAAGGAGGAAGGAATAAATAGAAATGATGGACTTAAAATAAAGGAAGTTTATTTAACTAATGCTGTTAAATGCGTTCCTCCGGAGAATAAACCAACAAAAGAGGAAATACTCAACTGCTCGTATTTCCTAAGAGAGGAAATACTCTCATTAAAAAACCTAAGAGTTATAGTAGCCTTAGGAAGAATAGCATTTGAATCTATACTGTTAATTTATGGAATGAGGATAAAGTTTAAACATGGAGTTATAATAGATTTACCAGATGGCAAAAAGTTAATAGCTAGTTATCATCCAAGTGCACAAAATACAAAAACAGGAAGATTAAAGTGGGAAGATTGGATAAAAATTCTTGAAATGGCCCATGAAATATCTAATAATCCTCAATATTAACTTGCTTATGCCTTATGAATCTACCTCTTCTTAAATCTGCTAAGGCTTCCAAAATCTGATCCTCTGTATTCATAACTATTGGACCGTACCATGCTACCGGTTCTTCTAAGGGTTTACCAGAAAGTATTATGAATCTTGCTTTCCCCTTAACTACAATTTCTTCTCCTTCTCTATTAAATATAACTAAATTGCCTTTTTCTATTTCTGGTACATTAGGACTAAACTTTGCTTTACCATCAACCACAAAAGCTAAGGCAGTATAACCATTCTTAACGTTAAGCCTAAATTCCCCATCTAAATTTACATCTAAATACATGGGGTCTACATCACTTTTTACCCTCACTGGTCCTTCTATTCCTTTATACTCTCCAGCCAAAATAGTGATTTCGCCAAAATCAAACCTTTCTTTAGGTAAAGACTTTATATTCCTATAAGTGGGTTCTGTCATCTTCTTATATGAAGGTAAGTTAATCCATAATTGCAAACCTTTAACTGAAAGAGGATTCTGATTATATTTAGCAACTTCTATTCCTTCTAATGGTTTTGGCATTTCCTGGTGAAATATCCCACTTCCAGCAGTCATCCATTGAACTTGACCAGGATAAATGACACCTTTATTCCCTTCACTGTCTTCATGTTCAACCTTTCCTTCATAAAGAAGAGTTACAGTTTCTATACCCCTATGGGGATGCCATGGAAAGCCTACAATATAATCCTCTGGGTTTACTGAACCAAAGAAATCTAAGAGTAAAAAAGGATCCGTTAATTGTACTGTTGTTGAACCACCAAATACTCTGTAAAGCTTGACTCCAGCACCGTCTATTGTTTCTCTTCCTTTTAATATACCATATATTCCTCTTATCATAAGTTATAATGCATTTTGGTTTAATAAAAACATAGTTCAACTTAATTATGATTATTTTGGAAAAGTAAAGATACATGAAATAATCATGACTATGATGAAAAATATGAAAATAAAAAACAATTAACTTTATTAGGAGTCATTATAACATTATCATGCTTATTTCTTTTGTTGTCCACTCTGTTGTTGGCCTTGGCTCTCCTTCTTCTTCTTTGCCATATTAGGTCTAAAATAAGATATCTAATTCCAGTTATTAAGCAATACTAAAATAAAACTTGTTAAAAATTAACGCAAAATTGATCGATAATAAGTTTACATTTATGCACTTTTCTTTCCGTTGAAGTTGAACATTTTCCTCTTGATTTTGTCAGTTATGTAAATAATGTTTAGTTAGGTTATTTTTTCCACGAATGGTGTTACCATATCATTCGTAGTTAATACCTATTCTCTTACATGAGATTGAATTTTTATCATATCTATACTGGTTTTTTCAATACCTTTTCCCATTTCCCTTTGTAGTAAATTAATTTCCCATCTTTAGCAACCACTCTTCCACCCTTAATTACGTATAACGGTGGGCTCATAAAACGCAAAAGATCTATTAAATTATCCTCAGAAGTGACAAGTAAGTTAGCCTCATTTCCAACTTCAATACCATAATTTGATTTTGGCCAAGCTTTCGCTCCATTATATGTAATTAAGTTAATAGAGTAATTTAACTCGTCTGGAGAAAGCATTTGATCTAAATGGATAG
Organism: Sulfurisphaera javensis; assembly: GCF_041154675.1. NCBI lineage: Archaea > Thermoproteati > Thermoproteota > Thermoprotei > Sulfolobales > Sulfolobaceae > Sulfurisphaera > Sulfurisphaera javensis. The sequence goes on along the minus strand of NZ_AP031322.1, from coordinate 698,125 downwards.
CCATAAATAAGACATGTAACATATTACCACTTCCCAAAGGATACCATGGGTCCATGATACAATCATGTCCTAAAGCAACATTAATACCATTATTAATCATTTCCTTAATTGGTGCCATTCCTCTTCTTTTAGGATAACTATCAAATCTACCTTGCAAAGAAACATTAATTAGAGGGTTAGGAATAACAGTTATTCCAGCTTTAGCAACGATTGGTAATATTCTATACCTATAAGCAGGATCCCATGAATGCATAGCCGTAACATGTCCAGCAGAAACTTTTTCCTGATATTCATATTCTAAAGTATACTTAGCCAATACCTCTAAGTATCTTGAGTTTGGATCATCAGTTTCATCAATATGACCGTCAACTTTTTTGTTAAATTCTTTAGCTAAATCAAAAGCAAACTTGATTGATCTTACTCCATCTTCTCTTGTCATCTCATTATGAGGAATTAAACCAACATTATCTGCTCCTTTCTCAATAGCTTTCCTTAATAACTCATCATTTCCCTTTTCTGTGAAAATACCATCTTGAGGAAATGCTGTTATTTCTATTTCGGCAATCTCTTTTACTTCCTCTTTTACCTTTAATAATGCATTTAATAGAGTTAGTGACTTTTCTGTAACATCTACATGAGTCCTAATCCATAACGTACCTTGGGCTACCATTAACTTTACTGCTGTTATAACCCTTTTGATAACATCATCTTCAGAGAGTTTACCTTTAATTTCTTTCCAGATTCTTATCCCCTCCCATAAAGTACCACTTTTATTTATTATAGGAAGAAATACACTATCCAAGTGAAAATGCATATTAAAATATGGGGGTATTACTAAATTGTTTTCAGCATCAATCACTTCATCATCATTTTCTTTACAATCGAAACATCTTATTATTCCATCTTCTATGTAAATGTTTACTTTTCTACCATCTAATAATCTAGCATTTTTTATTAACATGAAATAAGGTAAAGTTTAGTTCTTTTTAACCCTAATTATCCATAAACCTTCTTCATTTCTCTCTTTCTCAACAGTATAACCCCTAAAAAGATAAGAAACATCAACCTTAGAAATAAGTATAATTTCGTCTTCATATTCTAATTTCTTTAATGCCTTTTTCACCTTATCTTTAGCGTCAGTCAAATCCTCCAAACTTAATGTTATTATTCGTTTCACACTTCATCATATCACGTAAGGTTTAAATTCTTTTTCCCACGTAAAGTCTTATAACTTTTAAATGGTTTAAAAGGTAATATTAAAAACTTTTAAAAAATATGTTTTCTTTAAATAAAAAAATTAACTAATTATTGATTGTAAAGGAATAGAATCAATGATCCCATTTACTCCAACTAGAATGACTGAATTCAACGTTACTAAGATATTCCCTGGTCCCGGCAGTACAGGGGTTATAATTTTCTTTATTAACTTTCCATTTAAATTAAGTACAAATAGAATACCTTGTTGGTTCTGTATAATTATCCTACCTTTAACGATGTTTACATTACTCGTTGTAAAACCAGTATAAAAACTCCATAAGACCTTTCCATTAGTTAAATTAACTGCATATAAAAGACCAACTGGAGAATCATGAAAAACAACTCCATGAAATATTACTGGTGGTGGAGATTCGAGATTTGGTGGAATAAGAGAAATACCCTCATTAAGCCACCATAATATTTTACCGTTAAAAGCGTTCATACCTACTAAAGCTTCTTCCATTGTATTATTAGAGAAATGAATTGCTAAAGAAGTTACTACTATACCATTAGCATAAGCTGGTGAGGAATCATCTAAACCACCTAACGATGAAAAGTTCTCTGAAAAGTTATCATACCATAAGATCTTACCATTCTCAGCATTTATAGCCCAGAAAATATAAGGATGAGCAGAACCAAAATAAATAATATTATTTACTAGTAATGGAGAACTCATACTCACATAGGAAGCTATGTAATCACTCCACACTAATTTTCCGTTACTAATATTCAAAGCAAAAACTTCTCCATTACCATTAGCCTCAATTATCATACCTTTATAATATACTGGAGTTGGCATATCTTCTCCTAAAGTTGAATAATTCCATAATACATGACCATTTGTTACATTTAGTGCAATAATTCCATTAACCCCAGTACCTCTTATAGTAGAGTTTACGAACATATTATTACCTAAACCTATTACTAGAATACCATTTACAATTATTGGTTGAGTCATTATTTGATTAGGAAATTTCTCACTCCAGATTATTTCACCATTACTGAGATTAATTGCATAAATACAACCGATATTAAATGGTAAATTCCTTGTTGTCATGTTCATAGGACCAGAAGTAGTAACGATTAGAAGATCCTTATATATTGAGGGAGGAACAATTATTGCTCCACTCACATTGATTAAAAAATAGCCAGTAGTAGTTGGGATAAAATATAAATGTTGTGGATTACCCTCAAACATTACTGTATTTCCTTCATAACCCTTTGTGAATTCTGGGACAGATTGAATTAATTTAACCGATAAATTTGTTCCTAATATATTCATAAAATTAGGGGCAATGTTTGTAGTAGTTAAAGTATGTATCCCAGTGGAGGGGACTTTGTGAAGATAAACTTGATGTAAATATACTGCCGCTGATAAAATTAGTAGTATCCCGATGATAACGGAACCGATTTGATATTTATTCATTAGAAATTTAAAAGAACAATGAGATAATAAACCTTATCGTAAAAAGAAAAAAATTTTTGGTTTTTATTGGTTTTTGAAAGCTAATCTAGTTAACCAATATATAGACTTTATAACCCCTATAGTGTTATTTAAATTAATACTCGAAAACTCCATGGATTTCTTACCTTTTGTCTCTTTCAATTCATAGAAGATCTGATCTATTGAATCAAATACCCTATCAATCATTACCTTTACAATCTTCCTTACCACACTACTTTTTATACCACTAGTAAGAATAGGAATCAATTGCCTAGTAATCTTAAAATTATATTTCCAACTCATATATAGCAAGTCCCAATATTTTGAAGGTAACTTATCCATAAATGGGAAAGGATTATCTCTAATTCTCGTCGTAGCCATTGGAATTACTGGCAATGGAAATACCCAAGCTATGAAACCATGGTCAATAATCTTTTGAACTAAGTCGATAGACTGTTGCACATCTTCATCAGTTTCCTCTGGATAACCAATAGTCATTGTATAACATGGGAATATGTAATTGTCATTCATTATTGCAGTAGCATCAATAATTACATCTGCCCAATCTTTAGGAGTCCAAGGAAATGCCTTAGCCCTCATGTACTTTTCCATAATTTTCGTGCTCCCAGTCTCTAAACCAACAACTGGCGCAACAGCTCTATCAAAATTATATCGCGCAATCTCAGCCATAGCCTTTACAGTCTTCGGACTTTCTTTAACTGCTGGCGCAGAAATATGAGGCCACCATATTCCATCAACTCCCATACTCATTACTTCTGTAAATAACTTCACGATAGCATCATGATTTGTTCTCAATTTTTGTGAGCCGTATAACATTACATCATCTGTTATAAATTCCACTCTGTTCCATCCTCCCCTCATGTTAACTTCAACTTCCTTCTTTATAACATCAAGAGGAATAGAGCGAAAAGTTTCTGGAGTAACTGAACAGAATTGACAACCTCTAGGACAACCTCTAGTAATTTGTACTTCTCCCAATCTAGCTGGATTTACAATTGGCGGAATTTGATCCGCTTTAGGATCTTTACCCTTTATTATTGTAGGGACTGATTCACCATCAATAATTTTCTTCATTACCTCTGGCAAAGTAATTTCAGCTTCACCAATAAACACATTATCAATCCATTCTGGTTTCTTATTTAATAATTCCCATGCACCCGGTCCACCTGCAATTACCTTAAAATTATACTTAGTCTTTAGCTTAGATAGCTTATCTCCTAACTCTTCAAAAAACTTAGCTGTCCATGTAGCTCCTCCACCAAAAAGCATTGACAGCTTAAAGGAGACTGGATTTAAACCAAATGGGTCATGAACAGTTATTCCAATTACTTTTGTTTTCTCACTTACAGAATCTTCTAAATGCTCTGGAGGGATAACAGCCACATTAAATCCATGAGAAATTAATGAGGCTTCAATTTTCCTCAATGCATATGGTGCATAAATAGCTTTCCCTTCTTTATCAACCTTAATGGGAGGGGTAAAGAACTTATCCATAAATAATCTAGGGACAAGTCTATATGGCATACAAGCTACATAACCTAATACACTAGATCCACCATAATCTGTGAATGATCCTCTGTCTGCTGTTAAAATAACTTCCCAATCTCTCTTCATTAAGATATATCTAGTTTGAAACCAAATAAATATTACTTTGAAAGAGGAATAAACATTATTCAAAATATCATAACTGAAAATATTTCGCTATTCTAATAATCTACATTATTTGACTTCAAACTAAGTTTTAGTCTTTTAAAAAGGAAATTTATAGGAAGAAATACTAAATACAACATATGTCTAATGAAACGTTTAAGTTCCTCCTAATATCGAGAGTCGCTAGGAGCATAAGCTTAATTTATGTTAGCTTATCAATTCCACTTTACCTCTCTCTATTAGGATTATCTCCAATAACTATAGGATTAATAGTATTTGGAGTTGTAGGATTTTATTCTCTATTATCTTTGGGTTTAGGTATGTTGGGAGATAGGATAGGATATAAGAAAAGCTTAATTATTGGCGATGCCTTGCCTGCAATTGGAACCTTCATTTTGGCTTTCACATCTAACATACATTTAATAATTCCTCTTCTAGTGATTACTGGAATTGGCGGAGGAGCTTCTGGAGGACTAAGAGGCATGTGGAGTCCGGGAATTTCAGCATTAATTGCTTCTAATTGGAGGGATGAGAAGGAAAGAATTAAAAAACTTGGCCTAATTAGTTCAGCAGCATCAGCAGCTAGTATAGTTGGAAGCCTTTTGGTCTCAATAAAACAATTCTTACCTTTCTCACCAGAAGAAAATTTTAGAGTTATATTCGCTTTTTCTTCTATTCTCTTAGTTATTTCCATTGTTTCTCTCATTTTTGTCGAAGAAGTGCAAAGACCTAAAAAAACTACTAAAATAATGAAAAAATCTAGTCTAATATATATATCTAAAGTTGTAGCATCAAATACAGTAACTGGCTTTGGAATTGGTTTAGCAATCCCGTTACTCCCTTTATGGTTTAAAATAGCTTACCATGTTAACGACTTTGTCATTGGTTTAGTTTTTACTGTATCTTATGCATTAACATCTATTGGTTCATTCCTAGCAACTAAACTCAAATTTGATACTCTTAAAGTAGCTTCAATAACTAGAGTCCTTAACGGAGTATTACTTATAGGAATAGCTTTTTCACCTTGGTTTTACTTAGCTGCTGCATTATATGCAATAAGAGGGTTAAATGCTGGAATTGGAGCACCAAATAGAACAGCAGTAAACGTTAGAGGGATATCTGAAGAGGATTATGGTGCAGCTACAAGCATACAAGGAATATCAACTAGAGTTGCTCAGCTAAGCAGTGGACTTAGTGGGTATCTTTTAGAGGTTTGGCTACCTTTACCAGAATTTAGTGGAGGAATATTACAGGCAATAGGAGGATATATTTACTACAAACTTCTAAAAGAAAGAGTGGCAAAGGGAAATTAGAAATTTCCTAAAACTAATTTTTATTTGATGAAAACTAATTATTAAACATGTGCAAAGTAATTTACGGCTATGATGATTTGTCAGAGAAATTAAGAGAATATTATATCTTAGATCCTACAGGATTTACTAATTATAAAAAGAGAATAGCATTTGATCTAAACTTTAAGCTACAGAGAAAGAACTCAGAAAAACTAAGAAACTTATATTTCACTATTTTCGAAATCTCAACTATTATGAGAGAACTTAACTTCAGAATGATTAATCCCAATTACGTAATACCCTCTATAATTAATAAAATTAATACTACATTACCCTTGTCATGGAGAAATAATGAGATAACCCTTAAAGAACCAATAGAAATAGAAACTGAAACATCATTTGATGAAAAAACTGAATCAAGTATTATTATTGACCTTTTCGAATTAACTGGAATAAAGAACTTTCAAATAAAAGCAAAAGTAGAACTTGCTGAAAGAAAGTTAAAGGCAAAACTTGACATTTCATTAAAAATAGAAAGTAAAGGAATTTCAAAAAGTGTTAGCGATGAAGAAATAAACAAACTCCTTCAAGTTACATCAAGAGAAGTGAATCAAAAAAGTCTAATTAGTCAATCTCAGTTAGATGAAATAGGAGAAAATTTAATAGAAAGTATGATAGAACCAATACTTTTAAGAGAAAGAGAAGAATTTGAGAGAAAAGCAGGATTTAACGACTTCATTTACATTCCATCAGATAGAGCATTATTATTAAATGCCTCTGAGTCTGCACTATCAAACGAAGAAATAGCACAACTATTTTCAGAAAAATGTGTTCTTACTATTAATAGAATAAAAGAAGGAATAAAAAACTTCAAACCTTTCTTCTCAGAAGATATAAAAAATGAAAATGGTGTACTATATTGGAAAAATGAAAGCATAACTAAAGCACCACCTTCTGTTAAATCTTTAGCAGTAATAGATAGTGTTTTATCTTCTATAAAAGGAAAGACGCTAATAGTAATAGAATATCCAGAGGAATATTTAACAGAAGAAGAAATTGATAAAGTAACTCGATTGTTGAAAAAGTTAGATGAAGAGCACGAATTAATTATAATTACTGGAAATAAAAAAATCAAAGAGGCTTGTGAAAAATGACTATTTGCACTACAGTAAAAGAAGACCTAGAAACTTTAGAGGAATTCTCTAAAGCAAGATATATTGTCTTAATTGACGAGAAGAATAATGAAATAATCTTTAAAGAAGAAAACCCTGCTCTAAAATCTCCAATGAAAAGGCCAGCAGTTGCAAAGGAATGTGTTAAACTAAAAGCTGATAAAGTAATTGCTCCCCATGGATCTTTATGTTTCCCCTCATACAGAATACTTAAGAAATCGAACATAAAGATACTTATTTCGAACATTAATGACAATGTAAAGTCTCCACAACTTAGAGATGTTAATATGAAAGAAATCCTCTATTCAAGCTTTCTTGCGATGGTAGAAAGAATTAAGGAATAATAATTCTAATATGGAAAAGTTTACGTTAAATATAATCATATACCTTATTCTGCGTAAATTATAACCATACTTTTCATAAAATTAACATATCAATGAAGGAATATTCAAGTTATAAATTAGCCATATAGTACAACTTTTTTAAAACATACTTAGCATCAGTTAGTTATAACCTACTTCCTAGATCTAAAAAAGAGTATATCAAGTTTTAAAAAAGGGAAATGTTTTTTAATAGCTTATAAAGCGAATAAACTAATACAATATTCATAACTATAAACATTTCAATACCAACAAATGGCAATAAATTAGTTCCCCAGTATAAAAACTTAAAATCAACATTTGAGTATTGAGGATATCCTAAAACAAAGAAAATACTAAGTAAAGAATCAGCAAACATATAGATCCCTAAAGCACCAACTTTAAATGTTAATGACATTTTTGGAATATAAGAACCAGCCAAAATTCCGCCTAAAAGCAAAGTAAATTCACACAATCCTCTATAAAGGGGAAAAGCAGCAGCTAATGCAAAAAAGAGAGGAATATGCCAGAATCCTGCTGGAATCATACCTAAAATAAAAGACCATATAGAACCTTTAAAAAATTTATAGCCTATAAGAACTCCTGCAGCATATAGAGCGTAATGATCTAGCATATATACAAGAGGATTATAATATTGTATTGCTTCAACTATTGGATTAACAAAAGCAATAACAAATATGATAGGAAGTATAAGGTTTTTCACACTTATTTTTGTACCATTATACCTTATCATATAATAATTCTCATAAAGGTAGTTAAAAAAATTTACTTTTAAAAAATAAACACATTTAAAGGAAAAAAAGATTAATTTATTTTAACTTTGTTATCTTATTATCTAATGTATTGCCTTTCGTTTCCTTTATTTCTTTAATTATTGATCCAGAACCGCCTTTTGGCGAATTTATATTCATGGTTATTGTTGACGGTGTAGTAACTCCAGTAGTGGGTGTCCAAAATATTGGAATACCAACTCTAAGTAATGTAAATACTATAGGTAAAGCAATAAACACAAAACTTGCACCCATAATTATTGCGCCATAAGTCATGATATCCATGTAAGGCTGGAATTGTACTGGATAAGCATCCCATCTTCTAATTAAGCCTAAATATCCTGCAACACTCATTGTATATCCAGTAATAAATGCACCAACAGTCCACATTGACAAACCAGCATATAATAAGCCTCTACTTAATGATGAAAAATCTAATGTTGCACCTACTTTACTCCTTAACATATCTAAGATTATTGCTATACTACCTACAAGAATTATAGTCCATATCATTAGGTGAAAGTGACCAACGACATAGTAGGTGTTATGAACGATTATATTAGTAATATTTATAGGAAGAATTAAGGCTTGTAATCCAGCTAATATAAATCCTATATAAGCAATTAATGCAGCAAACCCTACTGGATCTTTGTAATTATATCCTTTCGGACTATAGAATATAGTAAGTGCCAAGTTTAATACTGTTAAACCAGAACCAGCAGCTAATATTAAAGTAGTTGGTGTAATAAATGCTCTAATATAAACTGGTAATGGAAAAGTCTGTAAATGATGAACCCAGGCTAGCATACTAAAAGTAAATAATAATATGATATTCCATCTTGCCCATCTTTCACTGTATAATGGTCTTCCAGCATATTGAGGAATTAAAGCATAAAGCCCACCAAATACGGTAAATGGAACATAATAAACTACTGGATGACCGAAGAACCAGAACAAAACTACCCACGTTAGTGGGTTTACTGAAACACCAGCCCAGAAATATAGAGTATACCATAGTTCACCCGCTGCCAAGGCTGGCTCTGTTAAGAAAATTAATGCGCCAGCAAACATCATGGCGTATGCAGCAAATATCGGTATTTTGCCTTCTTTTGGTCTAGTCTTTATAGCATCAATAAACATAACTAAAGAGGATAATATCACTGCCAAAGCGTTTAGGAATAAGAAGAAGTAAGCAAGACCTATCAAAGCGTTGGTATGATATACTAGCCAAGAACCAGTCTGTAAGGCTAATGGAGGATACATGTACCAACCTGTTATTGGGCCTCCAGCAAAAGTAACTATTGGTGCTAAGTTTAGTATCCAAAATAGAACTGTTAATGTCTTAAAGTGAACAATAGACATTCCACTTTTATATAATGCGTATGCAAAAATTCCTAAAGCCAAATCATCAACTATAATATACATTGCAGACATTCCATGAAAAGTGACTAAGAAGTAATAAAGTGGCGAAATTGCATAACCTACCTTAGGATTAGTATGTGGGTTTAGCAAAATTGTTCTAAACCATAACGCTGCAATTCCCATTGCTACTAACCAAGAAATAGCTCCAGATATGTATAGTAATCCCATTCCTAAACTAGTTTTAGGATACAACTTTACCATCTTACATCACCCACAAATAACCATACATGTATGAATGACCTATACCACAATATTCTGCACAGTGGAAAGTATAGTTACCCGGAGTTGTTGGAGCATAGAAAAATGCATAACTATTGACACCAGGAACTATATTCCAATTTTGAGGACCATGAGGAAGTCTAAGGTAGAAAGCATGTATCACGTTATTACTATAAAGTACTAATAGTATTGGTTGTCCGGGACTTACTTTAATATATGGATAACCATTAACATACCCAATAACTGTAGAAGTAACACTAATATTCTCCATACTACCATTTGGCAAATAAATTATTTCTGTAGCATTTTGTGGAATCCATGACCATTGCACAGCTAGCATATAAACAATAACTGTACCGTTTGGTAAAGGCTTAGGAACACCACTAGCTAATGGTAATCCGTACCTATATGTAGCAGCAGAGCCAGTTATTATACTCACATAGCTATATCCAGTAAAAGCAGCTACAAGAACTAACATAACTATAAACCATATTTTCTCCCAATCTCTCTTGTGCTCACTCACTACCACTCACTCAATTATTTTAATATATTAATTAGTTTATAAGTTTTTCTTACTATAAATGAATAGTTTGATAGCACTTTTTAAACTAATAAAATATAAAATGAGAATTTATTTAAAAAAATGATAACTTAAATTAGAAAATATTAATTGTTTTCTTTCTTATGAGGAGATAGAAAATAATCCCAAAAGCTATACCTGCGCCAGCTAGAGCAAATCCAAAAACATCCTCAAATGGAACACTCGAAGGAGGAGCAATAGTTGATACCATAGTATATAAACTTGGAAGAGATACTATTTGCTCTGCAAACAATAACATTTAGGGTCATATTACACATAATAAACAATTATTAATAAATTTTACTACTTTTTCTTCATAAATCTTATTCTTCTAAAATTAATGAAAAATTGAAATAGGAAAATAAAATCATAAACAAGCTTTTGGTAAAAATAGATAAAAATAAATACTACTTTTTTAATCATGACAATTGAGATAAGCTATGAATAAGCTAGGAATAGCATTACTTATTATTATATTTGGTGGAACAGCAGTAATGGCAGGATTTATAGCATATAACTTTATGATAGTCACATATCCATTACCTAAATCACATGCAGCAGTAATGTTAACTACAACTACTCCTACTACAACTACTTCTGTGACTACTACTACCACCACTACAACTACTACGACTTCTGTTTCCTTACCTCCTGGTGCTATTAAGTTACCTTATAATCCTAGTAATCATACTGTTTTCTTATATATAGCTTCCCTATCTACTGGTTCACCATTCAACTTTAATGGTACTTCTAATGGTCAATTGCATATTTACATTCCAGCTGGTTGGACTGTAATAGTTTATTATACTAATGAAGAGAGCGGTCTTGCACACAACTTCTTAATAGTACAAAATGATACAGCAACACCAAATAACGCCAATGTAGCTCAAGATGGCAAAATATTACTCTACGTAGGAACTAGCTCATCATCTTATGAATCCACAGGATTAATTAGTGGACAATCAGCAAGTGGAACAATAACACTATCACCCGGATACTACTGGTTCTGCTGTGGAATAGCAGGACATGCACTAGCAGGAATGTGGGGAGTAATAATAGTATCATCATCAGTAACAGTACCATACGCAATAACAAGCTAAATTAAAAAGAGGTAAAACGTGTCACTATTTAAAGTGAAAAACACTTTTTTAGGTAAATATCTATATAATCTTCTCATCTTCATTTTAACTTTTTTATAAAAAATGATAATACTAGCTTAGCTATAAAAACTAATTAGCCTTTAGTCCAAGAACTTTAAAAATAAAAGTATTTACTTTTACTATTAATTTTTCAAGATATTTTATTTATAAATCTTTTATTGTTTCTATAGAAGCAGAATATATGTTACTTTCTTAGCTCTTACGTATAGTAAGCTTTTCAAGGGAAAAAGTGAATTTAAGTACAAAGCCTATTTTCTCTTTGGATAGTAAATTACACAATGGCGTGTGCAGAAAGCCTCAGAGCGGGAAGGAAGTCAGAAACTCATTAAATCCATTTGCTAGAACATGACTACAGCATCTTTAGGGTAGGGAGCAGAGTTGAACAAGTATTTAAACCATAGACTCTCCGAGATGGACTTTCCCTGGAATTGGTTCTCCACTTACTTTACCGTTGTGGCAAGCTAGATAAGTTGTTAGGCACACTCAAATGAAGCACTGATAGTTAAAGAATTTTTCCATCTGAAGCAATATTTGCTGAGTTTAGGGTTAGTGTATGTTCAAGATTATAACAAAAAAGCTCGAGTAAAACATAAGTTAAGTAAAGAACCTAATTTCAGAATTTCTACCTATACTAGCTCATTATGGAAAACACACTATGTATATCAATAACATCATATAGGTAAAAATTTAAGATATTTATAATCTCGTTATAAAGACTAAAAAAGAAATGAAGGATAAAATAGCTAAGAATTTCATATTTATATCTTTACAACGGTATTATGGCATACTTTTTTCTTATGAAAAAATTTATATATAATTATTAAAGTTTTTACTTATTATGGCTATAGGAGAGGCAGGAGCAGATATAGGAAGTTTGTTATTAGGCCAAATAGTAGGTAATTCAGCAGGAATAATCTTACGTTCTCTCTCAAGCGTTGATATCTATTTAAGTGAATTAAATTGCATTTCTAATCAAATTACTCAAGCCTTTAGAAGTAGACAGATAACCCAAGTAAATTCGCCGCCTAATCCCTTTAGCGAGACTATTAGACCTGCATTTACATTTGCAACTGGAATTATAGATAGAAATGTAGAATTACCAGACTTAATGGGTCACGGAATACTCGTAAACACTAAAGATGATTATATGCTTTACATTGGTAGGGTTAGTCCAAATTGGACTAGAATATGGTTAGGCCAAGGAGGATTTGCAATACAAAAAAGAATAAAAACTTTTTCTGGTTATCTAGGTAATAAATTAACTGAAATATTATCGTATATACAGAATGTTTTACCGATGAAGACTGTAGAGATTCAAGGTCCGAAATTTAATGTAAATGCCTTTGAATTCGGTGTAATTAATTTAGGAAAAAGAGAAGATGTATTAGCAAGAAGTAGTATAACACAATGGATCAACCCATTACAAATGGGTTATTGTAGTGGAAGTAATCCTTTAGAAGCATTTTGGGGTGATATCATTAATTTTATTTATTCAAAGGCAACTAGATGCGAGATTCTGCCCTTTTATACTGCAGCAGCAATAGATTATTTCAAAGATATAAATCCAACTTCATATGGAAAACAAAAATCAGGGTACGAAATAGTACTTAATGACCAATCAGTGCATGATTTTTACAACATAACAAAATTATTACCGGATTTCTATATTACGTTAAAGATTAATGTTGGCTTAAAAGCTATATTTGGATTTGCACTAGCAGTATATTTCCCAGAAGTAGTAAGATATCTTGCTGGGGTAATAAGTTATTCTGATAATTCTATAAATAAGTCTGTAATCGGAGCACCACTTCAGTCTTCTGATAACTGTCCTGAGTGTACACAATATGGTAATGATGCTCAAATAGTAGCTTATGCAACACTTTATTCTAGTAAGATTGGTGATATAGAGCTAGGTACTGCCCCTGTATTTTTGACTATTCCATATAAGGATTATGGTAATATGACTTTGCCAGAAATTAAAGAGTATTTAGGCTCATACTTTGGCGAGAGTTTTAAATCCCTTATAGATCTAGCAATAGTCATAGGTATTTCAGAAGCTGACGTTTATAACTATATTAAAAACAAATATGGTGATTCTATGGCTCAGATAGTTTTGCAAAATGTTGATTTTACTGGTAATGAGAGTGAAGATTTACAAAATGCTGAGAATGTAGTCCAAATGGCTATAAAGGTTAAGGAGGAAGTTAAGCAAAAAGTAATTGGTAATGTCAGTTGGGAAGAGCTGAGAAATGCTTATATTCGTGAAAAAATTGCAAAGCTTGAGGAGATAATAGATCAATGTATGATTAATATGTTTAATTCAGATTTTACTATTGAGGAGAACGTTCAAAATGTGATAAGTTGTGTAAAATATTTATCATTATAAAATTTTATAGACTAAAGAATTTCTATGGTTTTTAGGGAGTGTTCAATTGCAGTCATGAAAATCTAAACGTAATACGTAAAAAATTCAAAATGTAAAAATAGTCTATTTTATATGAATATCAAACGTAATACCCTAGCGAAAAACACTTGTTACTACGTAATAATTGGGGGTATAATACATGAACATAGTAACCCTAGCACACTTAATACATATGATACTTCAGAATAAAAACATTAAGCCTAAAAACACAACAACATCTCACTATCCTTAGCACAATTAGGAGTACTACTAAACAAACTCAACTTACCAACTTCAACAATCTACTACATTAACAAGTTAGGAATAAAGAAGAGGAGAGAAAGAATCTCAGACATAACTTGCCCAAAATGCAAGTCAAATAATAAAAAACGGTTCATCAAGAGGAAAAAGAAATACAAGTGAAAAAATTGCAACTCAACAGTTTACGATACTAAATCTCACAAGTTAAGCAAAAACAATTACTAGCAAGACAGCTTCTTAAGCTTGAGGATATGAGGAGGGATTTGTTAAGGAGGATTGCTAAAACAGCTTTAAGTATTATAATGAGAGGAAAGGGTAAGGTCTCTCATAAGAAGCTTTCCTCTCAGTAACAGGATCTAAACCACAATAAGCAACAAACTTCTCCGCCTTACTAAAATGAGAAAAATCACAGAGTATACGAAATTTTTAACCAGAAGATTTACTACTGAACACTATGAACACAATCTGATGGAAACTTACTTTTATAAAAAAATGAGAAATTGAAACAAAAAATGTCTTTTTAATTTAGTGTAGTGATTGCCATTGCCTTATTTAGCTTGTTATTGCGTATGGTACTGTTACTGATGATGATACTATTATTACTCCCCACATTCCTGCTAGTGCATGTCCTGCTATTCCACAGCAGAACCAGTAGTATCCGGGTGATAGTGTTATTGTTCCACTTGCTGATTGTCCACTAATTAATCCTGTGGATTCATAAGATGATGAGCTAGTTCCTACGTAGAGTAATATTTTGCCATCTTGAGCTACATTGGCGTTATTTGGTGTTGCTGTATCATTTTGTACTATTAAGAAGTTGTGTGCAAGACCGCTCTCTTCATTAGTATAATAAACTATTACAGTCCAACCAGCTGGAATGTAAATATGCAATTGACCATTAGAAGTACCATTAAAGTTGAATGGTGAACCAGTAGATAGGGAAGCTATATATAAGAAAACAGTATGATTACTAGGATTATAAGGTAACTTAATAGCACCAGGAGGTAAGGAAACAGAAGTCGTAGTAGTTGAGGTTGTAGTAGATACAATCGTAGTAGTAGTAGGAGTAGTTGTAGTAGGAGTTGTTGAAGTTTGAGTTATTGTGCCAATAGTTGTAGGAGGAGCTGTCGTAGTTATTGTAAGTGATGGTTTTGTTGCTATATAGTAACCTGCTACAGCAACAAGAATTATGGCTATTACTACAGCCACTATTATAGGTGTATTCGAGGCCATGTTGATTTATAGTTTTAAATAGTGGATTAAAAGATTTTTCATAATAATGCTTATGTTCTTATATAAACTATTCTTTTCTTATTTTAATTTTTATGATAATAAATAACTAAATATCTACAATATAAAACTTGAGCTTTTTTAAACTTTGTCAATTTTTACTAAAATTTACTAATATTAAATTAAAATATTTTTCATAAAGAAAAATATGTTTACTCAGACATATATATATTTTCGAAGGTTAAGTTTTTTAAATATGTTATTTAATTTTTAATAACAATAGGTGTTCTAGGATGGCCGAAGGAAAGGATAAGAAGGGGAATGTTGACCCTAATAGGCGTGCTGTTATAATTGGTGGTGCAGCTGCTGTTGCTGGAATTGCAGCGGGTATTGTTATAGGTGGTTATGGTTTCCCTAGAACCACTAAAGTAGTTCAACCTCAAGTTACAGTAGAAAAGGAAATTTCTACTGTAACAAAAACTGTGACAACAACTACTGTTAAGCAAATAGGCTATGTAAAACAGAAGGTAGCTAATATTTCTCAATTATCATCTCCCGGACAATATGTAACAACAAACTATATGGGGTACCTAGTTTATATAATTAAGACTGGAGTCCCTTCAGAAAATGGTGTAGGCCCAGATAATGATATAGTAGGTTTTTCAGCATATTGCGCACATATGGGATATATATTAGAGTTTGATCCTGCTACTAATTGTCTCTTATGTCCTGAACACTTTAGCCAATATGATGTTACTAGAGGTGGTATGCAAGTCGTAGGACATCCAAATCAGTATTTAACCCAACTTATTTTAGAGTATGATTCATCTACTGGTGACATATATGCCCTAGGTTTTAATAGATTAGTCTATGGTACGTATAACACAGCTTTACAAGGTATGTCTTCTTCCTCTGGAGGTGGTAGTTCATGAGTATGAATAGTTCAACTTCTCAAATAACACCAGTTCCAAATAATAAAGTGCCTTTACCACCAGTTACAGCACAGATATACCATGTTACATGTAGATTCTGTAATGTTGGCTGTGGTTATGATGTTTTTGTCTTTCCAGTAGGACAAGAAGGTAGTCCACAAGCAGGACAAAACGCAATAGTTTATAACATGGTAGATAAAGTATTTAACAGAAATCTACAGAATTATAAAGCTGATTATACTCAAGTTTTACCCTCACTTTCAGCTAATTCTGGAACCCCGTGGATTGGAGAAGGAATGGTTAGTAAAACAATAACATATAATCCAAATACTCAGACTTGGGAAGAAGTATATATATTAGAAGTCCCTAGCTCTGAATGTCCAGTCAATGAAGGAAATTATTCCACTAGAGGAGGAAGGAATGCTCAAAGAATATGGAGTCCATTAGTTGATAATGCTGCTGGATTTAGAGTATATGAAACCAGAATAAAGACTCCTATGATAAGATGGAATGGAACGCTACAGCCAGTTGGATGGAGTTATGTGTTTAAAGTATTAGCGAAAATCTTGTATTATTATCTAACAAACGAAACGACTGATTATCCAGTAGGCCCAGCTGCAACAGAAGTTATGGCTATAAGATCCGACCACGGAGGTGGGGAAGGTGGAGGAGTATTCAGTAATTTAATGCCGGGATTATTCATTCATATGGGTTTAGCTACTCCATTTATAAGGTTTCACTATCAAGTTGCCTTCTCTCTAACAGAAGATGCTTTAATGGAGGCAACTAATGGTAATGGTACTGATACGTCTAGCATGTTAGACATTAGCATAACAGATGTAATGGTAATGTGGGGAATTAACGAATATGTTACATCAACTGTTAATCTTATTCAGCACATTTTCGATAATTTAAGAGGAGCTACACAGAGCAGAAAAGCTCAGTGGTTTGAGCCTGGTGAACCTACACCACCCGGAATGGCAATTGTCGTTGAAGCGAGACCGTCCGAAACAGCACATGCTGTCGCAGCTGCGGTAGGATGTACAGTTGAAGAAGCAATGAATGGCACTTGTAACGTAGGAAAATCTCAAGATGGATTACCACAAGTTCTAGTTGTATTAGTAAATCCAGGTACAGATACTGAGCTAATAAATGCTGTAGCAGCTTATATTTACTATACTTATGGAAGTACAACAGTTCAAAACTTCATTAACATGTATCAGCAAGCTCAAAGCAATAGTAATAATGCATTCACATTTAATAATACAAACTATCAATACTATTTACAATACTTACAATCTAAGAGCTTAAGCGAATGGTTATCTGAGGCCGAGTCAATAACTGGTGTGTCTCAAAATATCATACAAATGATGGGTGATATGCTAGCTAAACCAAAAACTGGTTCTAATGGGCAGACATATTATAAAAGAGTTGTAATTGAATTTGAAAAAGGTATAATTTGGTCTGGAAATTACACTCCAATATATTCCTTAGCTAATTTAGCCATAATAATTGGAGCATTATCTGGTAGACCAGGTTGTGGGATATCTACTGGATTTGGCCATCAGAGAGGTGCTGCATTCCCATTGCCTCCACCACCACCATGGTATCCTAATATTGGACTATCGTTAAATCAAGGAAGGCAACTATGGATACAAATGAGTAGTTATGTTCCTCAACAACTAAAGTCTCAAGGACAAACTGTGAGTGGTACAACAATAGCCGAATTTATAAAGAATTTCTATAGTCAATACACAAGTTCCTTAGTTCCTCAAATTTATCAGTATAATCCAGTCGTTGACTATCTCATATATAGCGGTTATGGAAAAGTATTATGGGTATTCACAGCTGTACCATATAAGCTAACTATGGCAGGAGGTAAACTAGCACAGACAATTAATCATAGATCAAAACTTTTACAAGAATGTGTAGAAAATACTCTATCCGCTGGAGTACCATCTGGTTCAACTTCATCAATAATATCATCTTCACCATATTATAATACTAATGCAGTTAGTTCAACTATTCCACAATTTCCAGACCCAGACCAATATGCTGATGCTGTAATATCATGCCTAAGTGGAAGTAATAAAACGCCAGGAGCATTATTTATTGTAGGTCATGATATTATACTTAATCAGAACGGATTGCTAGAAAATGCAGCTCATATTATATTACCTGCAGCTGCTAATCATGGTGAAACTTATGAGATTAGATGGAACGGACATGATAGGAGATTAAGGTTAGTTGAGCCATTCCACTCCCCACCTGGAAATGCTATGCCAGATGTATGGACATACGGACTTCTATCTTACTTAATATATCAGATGTTTAAGCAAAATGGAATGGAGAATTCGCCGCAAGCTCAAAGATTATATACGGCATTTAACCAAATTTGGACTTCGTTAATGAATAATATGACACAAAACTCACAGCCTCTATCGTTATCAGAACTTTCAAGTTTCTCACAATTCTACTATGATTATAACTGGTTTAACATCTATAGTGACCTATGGACTTACTACGTAGCAAATGGACCAACTAACTTCTCTTCATGGCCTTATGGTTATTTCGTACCTCACTGGGCACCAGGCTGGAGTCAAATGTCATTAAGTGACTTAAAATCAACCAGAACTATTGGTGTTCAATTACCTATACTGGGTAAAGTTACTAACTCCGATGGAAGTTATACACTATACGGATTGGTAAATTACGCTGAACCTGGTATTCAAGGAGCGATTAACGGTCAATTTAGAGTAGAAGCTGTAACTGTCAATCCTAATCAGTCAGTAACTGTAGGAAACACTCAGCTTCCACTAATTACTAGAGAGGTTACATATATTAACATAAATGACTTACAATCCATGTTTGGTTATGATTACAACACACTAATGAAATATGTTATTAACGGTCTCAATCCATTCCCAATGCCTTATGTAGGAGTATTTGGCTATGCTTCACAATTACAATCGAAATACAAGTTCTGGGTCAATAACGGAAGATGGAATATTATATTCCAGTCTGGTTGGACTGACTTTCAGATTCCAGATATATACAGAAGAGTTCCATTCCCGATAATTGCAGTAAGCCAGCAAGACGCTAGTGCCAATGGTTGGAATAATGGTGATATCCTTATGTTGTATAATGACTGGGGATCAATAACTGGTGTAGCGTGGATATCTAACACTGTCGCTCCCGGTCAAGTGTTTGTTGCAATGGCTTATCCAACCAGTCCTGGTGCTAATCAATTAACATCTCCAACAGTTGATCCAGTGACTGATAACCAAATGGTAAAGTGGGCTTGGGTAAATATAGTGAAAATTGGAACTTTATCACAAGATGAGAAACAGTTAATAACATTCGCTCCAGTTCAATTTACTGTACCATCTTCATCAAGTTCTTCAAGTTAAATTTTTTAATTCCTATCCTTAAGATATTTTTATGGCAAAAACAATTTACTATTTAATTATTCTTTTTTTAGGATTTATTTTAGTTTATATTTCCCCTCTCTCACTAAATTACGAAGCTTACGTGACTCTAGGAAATATTCTTTTTTGGTCATCGTTGCTTTTACTCTTGATAAGAAAATTACTTAGAAGGGTTTTCACCTATTTAGGAAAACATTTAAACAAAATGTCAATTACTATACTAGTAAGTTATCTATCCGTTCATTATTTTGTTTATAGTATTGCATTAGAAAAGTTATTAACCAATTTTTATGGAGAAATATTTTACGTTAGTTCTCCTTTCTTTTCTGCGTCAATTACTCCTTTCTATCCGCCAAGCATTTACACTACCTTTATAAATTTGCTTTTTAACCCTACCATAACGACTGGTTTTCCTCCTAACTTTTATATTGAACTTTCAGCTTATTCAATAGTTCTTGGTTTTATAATAGGATCAATTGTTACTGCGACGATAATGAGGGTCTTAGAGATAGGTAAAACTATAAAAATTAAAGCAATACTTATTGCTCCAATTTTAGGAGTGATAGCTGGCGGAAGTTGTTGTATTTCTTTACCTATACTCTTAGCATCAGTTATACCAGCCGCAAATGTTCTCTTCTTTCTACCAATAGGGAATACTGCACTTTTTTTAGCTTACATTTTACTTCCACCTTTAACTGCATTAGGCTTAGCTTTTCATTATAACAGTTTATTCCCAAAGACACCGAAAGACTTCAGATTAAGTTTATTATCTCAAGGGAAAAATAATAATATATGAATGTCAAAGTCATCATAGGAATTTTTTTATGTTTATTTTCCATTATTGGTTATTTTGTTTCCCTTCACTATTTACTATTAGGTTCTATCTTAACGCTTACCTTTTGGATAGGTCTATGGCTTTTTATTCCGAAGAGATTTTTTGATTTAACTTGGAATATAAATAAAGGAAGAGCTTATTGGATATCATTTTCTTTATATTTTCTTTTTCACTTAATTTTATATGGTTTCTTCTATTATATAATTTTAGGAGCTATAATATATTACCCAATATATACTATATATGTTGATGCTTCAATTACACCTCCTTTGCCATATTTTTTGTATTGGATTTCAAATAGTCCCTCAATTAGTATTATTATAGCTGGATATGATATGGGAATTTTTCCTTTCACAACTTTCATTGGAGTTATTTTAGCCTTCCTAATTGGTAGTAATATTCAAAAAATTATGGAACTAAAAGATATGTTAACTTCATATAAAAGAAGTACAGCTCTAATAGCTATTCCAGCCTTGGGAGTTGTTTCTGGCACTAGTTGTTGTCTCTCCCTTCCTAGTTTAGTTATATACTTTGTTGCATTAGATTTGGGAATGGTATCTTCTGTTTTACCTATACTTGCATCTCCAATTTATTTCGGATTTATATGGTACGGATTACCGATTAGTTCGGTTTTAATTCTTCTTTTTAATCTGAGAGATTTAAACAAAGCCGTATATAGATTAAGGTTTAGAAACTGTAATATAAATAAAGAAACTAATACGAATTAAAACTATATTTTTATAAATTATAGTTTTTTATCCATATATTTCACTTCTTTAATTGAATTAAACTATAGAAATCTAAGGAAATTTAAACTATTTTATTACCTAAAAGGCTCAACAGTTTTAATAGTTATCTATACAATATTTTCAATGGTAAATTAAGGTGTCTTAATTTGGAACCTTGGGAAATAGTGTTGAAAGGAAACAAGAAATTTCGAAGGCTCCTTCAGAGAGAGGCTGAAAAGTTTGGGTTATCATATACTGAAGTTCAAGTTTTATACTTTCTTAAGAATGGAGAAAAGAACGTGACTTCTTTGGCTAATTTCGCTGATGTAAATAAATCTACAATGGTTGAAGTTCTAGATAAGTTAGAGAAAAGAGGATATATAATTAGAGAGAGGGATTCCGAAGATAGAAGAGTAGTAATTGTTAAAATTACTGATGAAGGAAAAAAAGTATTAGAAGAAGTTAGGGGGAAATATAAGGAGTTAATTTTATCCCTTTTATCTAAAGTAAAAGATCCTTCTTGTGTAATAGAATTCTTTAATATTTTAATAAATGAAGTCGAAAAAGATGATACTATTTAAATTTTTTCCCATACTTTTGGGAAAACATAGTTATATTTAAGTTTCTAACGTGTGCATATGGCAAGCAAAATAGGACTTGGAACACAAGCACTAAGATGGACTGGACTGCTAGGATCAGCATTATGGGCTGGGGTACATATAGTTTTAGCATCCCACGTAGCTTTTCCTAAAAATGTTTTAGCGACAGAAATATATTCAACGTTCTTCGCCTTTACAGCATCTTTAGCAATAGTAGCTGCTGTAGCGTTTATTTTAGGAATTAGAAATCTTTATTTGCCAGCATTAATCTTTTACGTTATCGATTTCTTATTACTTACTGAAACTAGAACAGCACCAGCACTGTTCATAGGCAAACCTTTACCAGTAAACATTTATGTAGTTGAGAGCTGGATTTTGGATGTTATTTTAATTGCTGTATCAGCATTACTCTGGAAATTCGATAAAAGTTAAAGTTAAAAAAGTTAAATCTTTTTTATTATTAAGCCGCGGGGTTCAAGTGCCCATTAGGGCTCAATGAGAACCCTTTGTCCCCTCGGCTCTTTAATTTTTTAAAGTTGTAAACCTAATTTATTTCGTGAAATTATTATTTATAAATCACAGAGATATTTTTCATCCTCAAGCTGGTGGTGCTGAAGGAGTAATTTATGAGGTAGGTAGAAGGTTAGTAAAGAAAGGAATTGAAGTAAGTTGGCTTAGTGAGGATGTAGGAAACCCAGATGATGAATTGGAAGGGATTAAGTTTATTCATGCTGGAGGAAAATATACTCTCCACTTTATATCTTCGCGTTATGCCAAAGATTATGATGTTGTGATTGATAGTGTTGCTCACGCTGTTCCTTTCTTTTCTTATAGAGTTAATGAAAAGTCAATTGCTTTAGTTCATCATGTTCATCAGGATGTTGTTAAATATGAACTAAACCCTTTGTTGGCATTTCTCGTAAGGCAGTTAGAAAAGAAAATTAAAAACTACCCTTATGTTATTTCAGTATCTAATACAACGAAGAACGAGCTCGTAAAAAGGTTACATGTAGATGAGAGTAAAATAAGTGTAATTCATAATGGTGTTGATCATGAAAAGTATAAGCCTGGAGAGAAGCCTAGTACACCTATAGTTTTATGGATTGGAAGAATGAAGAGGTATAAAAATCCATTAGATGCTATAAAGATTTTTAAAAAATTGAAAACAAACGCCACCCTTTATATTGCAGGTGGAGGTGATTTAGAGGAAGAAGTAAGAAGGGCAATTGGAGGTAATAAAAATATTATCTATTTAGGTAAAGTATCTGAAAGCCAGAAAGTAAAACTTTATCAGCAGTCTTGGGCTATCCTTTCGACTTCTTTTATAGAAGGATGGGGTATGACTATTGTTGAAGCAAATGCTTGTGGAACTCCTTCTATTGCTTATTCTACTGGTTCTATGCCAGAAATAATTGAAGATGGAGTGAATGGTTTTTTAGTTCCTTATCAAGACTTTAATAAGGCTGCTGAGAGACTTGACTATATATTAGAGGATGAAAATGTAATGAAATACTTATCAAAACGTAGTTATGAAAGTTCATTAAAATACGATTGGAATAAAACCGCGGAGGAATATTATAAATATATATGGAAGATAGCAGAGTCTTAGAAAGGGCTAAGCTCCTTTATGAAGAGTATAAGAAGACTAGGAATATTGAAAAGCTTGAAGAAGCAATAAGACTTTTACAGGATAGAAAAGACGTACTATCTCTAAATCAGTTAGGTTTATTATATCTAGAAAAAGGAGAAAATAAAAAAGCAATTGGATGTTTTGAAGAGGCTTTAAAAAAGGCAAAGAGTTCTGATGATAAGAATATAATTAATTTTAACTTGGCTTTAGCCCTCTATAGAGAAAAGGATTTAGTGAGGGCTTATGAAATATTAAGGCAATTATCTAATACTTCTCTAAAGACTCATGCTCAAAGGCTTTTAGCTAAAGTTTGTTTAAGTTTTGGTGATATTAAACACGTTGAAGAGGCAAGGGCTATATTAGAAGGTTTTGATGAACCAAATGAGGATTTAATTGTAGCCTACATTTTCTTAGGAAGAAACACTTCTAATAAGAAAGATTACTTAGATAAAGCAGTGAAATATGCTGAACTACTTAAGAACAAAAGATTATTAGCTGAGGCTTTGATTTCTTATGACGATAAAGAGAAGATAGAGAGAGCTTTAGAGTTGTTTAGAGAGTTAAAAGATGTGAAAGGAGAGGCTAGGGCTTTGTATAAATTATCTTACTATAAGCCAGAGCTTCTTTATGAGGCATTACAAAAACTTGAGGAAGCAGGAGAGGGGACTGCGCAAGATAAAATAAAGTTACTTAATGAACTTTACAAAAGAACTGGAATAGTCGATTTTTTAAAGCAAGCTATAAGCATAGCTGAAAAAGAGGACGAGTATCTCTTTCTGGCAAGAGCTTATGTTGAACTTTCGAAAAAAGAAAATGAACTAGAGAACCTAAGAAAAGCTGTAATGTACTATGAAGAATTTATTAAAAAAAGACTGTAAAAATTATATTTATCAATCAGATTTTACATATTTATCATTATCAAAAAATTATGATATTGGCAAATTTTTGATTTTAACAGTATACATATTGTGTATTATTTGCCCGAGCAAGCCAAAAGAAAAAAATTTTTATATATTTAAAAATATATAATATAATAGGAAGGAGAAATGAGGGATATTGAGGTGATGAGGATTGAGGTCAATAAAGGCTATAGCTATCTCATGGACTTTATGGGGTTTAGCTTACTATCTTTATTCTCCATATTTAACAGTATTTTTAAAGAGTATAGTTAAAGAAGACTTTATAGGAGTTATATACATACTATCTTCCTTAGTAGGTTTGGTTTATGCAATAATTCCCTTATATACAAATAAGGTTAAAGAAGTAACTATTGTATCTCTGATACTTTCTGGGTTAGGTTTAGTACTTCTATCGTTCTCTATTAATCCAATTTCAGTTATCATATCGATTATTCTTTACAGCATGTATTGGGTCTCAGTACCAGTATTTTATCTACTTATGAGAGATGAGGTAGCTAAAATTTGGGCTATATCAATGCTACCAGCTTTATTAATACCGTTTATCAGTGAAAATATAATAATTTCGCTAGGTCTTAGATATATCTTTATTATTTCTGGAATAATAATGGCGTTTACGGCGGTACCAATAATTAACGTTGAGATCAAAGGTAGGGGAGTGGCAACTGGTAAAAATAATAATTTCACTCCACTCATATTTACGATTCTTCCTCTTTCAATTTCACTCCCCTACCTTTATATTAAAATTCCTTTGAGTTTAATTCCGGTAATTTATGCAATAGGAGAGTTTATAGGAATATTAATGGCAACTTACTTCAGCAAAATGAAAAGAGGTTTGTCATTAGCATTATTGAGTTTTTCATTAATTTCAACAAATAGTATATTACCTTTTGGAGCAATGTTTTACGGAATATCAGAAGCTTTAACTGCATTAGGAGTAGATAACGTTGAAATCAATGATCTTAAGGATTCAGTGAAAGTGACTCTGGTTGAAATATCATTATGGCTTATTGGATATACATTAGCGACAGCATTATTTGTTATTTCACCATTTTTGCCAACAATTTACGCTTCGTTATTAGCGATACTCTTTGGTTTGTTAACACTTTTAGTATTCCCTAAAGTGTTAAAGATTATATTTGTGTGCAAAAGGAGAATGAAAAAATGCTTTGAAAAATACAGAGGTATTGAGGGAATTTCCCCTTACTTCAAATTTGCGTAGTTGTTAAATTCTTGGATTTCTTCTAAGGTAATACTTTTTTCACTACTTAATTCTCTCTCCAAAATCTCCACAAATATTCTATAAGCCTCTTCTGAGTATAAGGCTATAATA
The DNA here is from genome assembly GCF_041154675.1 of Sulfurisphaera javensis. Classification (NCBI taxonomy): domain Archaea; kingdom Thermoproteati; phylum Thermoproteota; class Thermoprotei; order Sulfolobales; family Sulfolobaceae; genus Sulfurisphaera; species Sulfurisphaera javensis. The sequence goes on along the minus strand of NZ_AP031322.1, from coordinate 672,461 downwards.
ATCATATTTAGGTGTTTGAGATTTTTGTATTCTTCCTTTATTACTTTAGCCATTTTCATCGCACAAATTTCATAAGGATAGCCATAAATTCCAGTTGAAATAGCTGGTAATGCGATACTTGTGAGTCTTAATTCCTCAGCTTTTCTGATAGAGTTTCTTATAGCTTCTTCTAGTTTATCCTCTCCTTCAAGACCATATCGAGGACCAACAGCATGAATAACATACTTTGCCTTTAACTTTCCAGCAGAGGTTACAGCAACACCTCCTACTGGAACCGGTCCGTACTTTTTAACATACTCTCTACTTTCTTTTTGAATAATATAACCCCCTTTCTTTACAATTGCTAAAGCCACTCCTCCACCATGTTCGAGGTAAGAATTTGCAGCATTTACTATTGCATCAGCTTCTATCTCAGTAATATCTCCCTTAACTATCTTTACTTTCACATTAAAACTTAAGACTTAGCACTCCAATAAGCTTTATCAAAAGCACTATTTACTAAATCTATTAATTCTCTTAAATCATCCATCCTATCAAAATGGATTATTGCCGTAAACACGTTAGTTCCGCCGTTTTTAGCCGTAAAGAAAATCTCTATTTTCTTTTCATCTTTAATTTTATCCTTTAATATTTCATTTACTCTTAATAGTACCTTTTCTGCTGCAACATCAGCATTTACTGTTACTTGTAATGGATAAACAAGAGAATGTTCACCCTCTAATTTCTGAAAAACTGTATTTCCTAAAAATGCTGTGTTAGGTATTTTAAAAATATTCCCAGTAATACTCTTTATTTCAGTAAATAATAATGAAACTTTTGTTACTTCCCCTATTATTGGTGTACCCCAAATCCATGAAAGTAATGAAACTGCGTCCCCAGGCTTAATTGTTCTACTTGACGTCACTAACACTCCTGAGAGTAAATTTTGAGCAACAGTTTGAACAGCTAAACCTATTATTACGCCACCAACAGCACCACCAACTAGAACACTAGTCAAATTAACATGTAATGCTGCTAAAATTGCCAATACTAAAAGAGTATAGAGAATTACATCTAGTACAAACTTTAGCATGCCAGCCATTCCTTTTTCAAGCTTTCCATAAACTGTTATTGATAGAATATTCTGTATGAATCTGATTATAAAAATGCCACCCAAGGCTATTATAATAACGTCAATTCCAGTTATGATTGCTGATTGATAAGGACTTAACAGTTTAGGAAAATCATATGTTAATATATCTACAATGTCCTTTAGAACAAAGTCCACTGCAGCTAATACAGCCAAAATCACTAGTAACTTTATTATTTGATTCTTGTAAAGTAAGGTTGTTGACGAACTCTGAGACATAAAAGATTAGTTATTATACAGACTTAAAAGTCCTTCTTGTTTTTAGATTCTTATATAAGCGATAAAAGAAAATTATTAAGCTTATTTGACCAAAATCAAATGTAAGAGATGAAACTCCATCATATTTTATATAAAAGAAAAAGGGAAGAATTATCATTATAGGTTTCCAAATTTCATAAACTATATAAAAATTTATGTAATTAATTATTGAGAATGACAATGCAGAGGAATCAATAAGAACATTTAAAAAAACATTTTTACTTCCCCAAAACAAAATCGTGGATATTATAAAGATAATTAATAAAATAAACCCTGAAAAACTTAACCCTACTGGGATTTGTAGATCGTAACCAGGAAATTGTGTTGGTTCATCTATTGGAGCTAAAGGGCCTAAGGCTAACGCAAAAATAAGTAAAATAATAGTTAAGGCTAAAACGTAGGAATAGTAGGTAGTTATTTTTTGAGCCATTAGGCTTAACTTATACCTAAGTTTAATAAAATTTTTCTAATATACTCTAGGAATTCCTTAAACTCTCTGTATGCTGAAATTACATCATTTTTATTTTTACTGAATATAGCAAATGTTTCATTTCCTATACAATAATTTGGAAAAAGTAAACCATAATTACCGCAAAACCGAGTAAATGTGACTTTACTCTCATCCATAAGTCTCATATCCTTTAGTTTACTATCAATATGGATTTCTACTGAATTTTTATAATAAAAAATATCGTGAGCTACTTCACCTTTTATAATATAAAGTAATCTTAGTAAGTTTAGCTCGATAGATGGGAAGTAGAGTGGTATTTTTATGCCCTTGTAGACTGCTTCTTTTTCTTTAATTTCAATGCTTATTTTTTCGCATTTAACAGGTTTAATTTCAATAATTTTATTGCTTACTAACGTTAATACCCTGTCTGATAGTTTAATACCTATATTCTTCTCATCTTTACATATCTCTAGGTTCACTAACTTTTACTTCCTTAAAGTAACTAAAAGTTAATTGATAATTAGATTTAAACTTAAGACTCACTTATATTTTGTGAATATAAAACTTATAGCAATTTTATTATCCATTTCTTTAGCCTTAAATGTATATTTAGGATATTTTACTACTCATACTGCTCAGCAAATAAATAGAACTAAAACCATATATACAATTATTCTTACCTATAATGAAACATTTAATGCTGTGAAATCTGGAAAATATATAATTTATCTAGAAATTAAAAACAGAAATATAACTTATGTTAATGCTATAATACAACTAATGAAAATTAATCATAACCATAAGGAAAAAGTTCTAATAGTAGAACTTAATTCAAATCAAACCTATAGAATAATTCATCTATCTCACGATTACTATTATGCGAAAATTATCTATATAGTTGAATATGTTAGAAATATTTCGATAAATAATCTAGGTATTTACGTTAACATTGCATATAAAGCTGAAAACTAAAAAGATAATAATTTAAGTGATAAAGTAAAAATTCTTGCTATGAATGACATATTATTCATTTTTTCACTCTTGATCTCAAGTATAATAGCCGGGTTTATAGGTTCATTAACAGGATTAGGTGGTGCTACAGTTTTAGTACCGATTTATACTCTTTTCTTATCAATTCCAATAGAATATGCTACTGGCGCAAGTTTAATTTCTACTATTGCTACTTCTAGTGGAGCTGCTAGTGCGTATGTAAAGGATAGAATAACAAACGTCAGAATTGGTATGGGTCTAGAAATTGCTACTACTACTGGAGCTATAATAGGTTCTTTAATTGCTCATTATATCTATGAACATCATCTCGCTTTTATTTTGTTTATAATTTTTGGTATAGTTATATTAACTTCAATTTATCCACAACTTAAGAAAGCCTCATTAGAGCTTCCTAAACCTATAAAACCGGATTGGACTACTAGAGTTTTCCAGCTTTATGGAAAGTATTATGATATTGCTTTACATCAAGAGGTTGAATATTATGGAGTTAGATGGTGGTTAGGGGAAATAATTATGTTTTTTGCTGGTATGATTTCGGGGCTTTTAGGAATTGGATCCGGAGCACTTAAGGTTATTGGAATGGACTGGGCAATGAATCTACCAATTAAAGTTAGTACTACAACAAGTAACTTTATGATAGGAGTTACTGCAGCTACAAGTAGTTCATTATACTGGTTTTTTGGGTACATCCAACCATTAATGGCTGGAATAACTGCTATTGGTGTATTAATAGGTTCTTTTGCTGGAAGCAAAGTTTTACCGAAAATTAGAAACGTAAGACTTAGGTTAATATTCATGTTAATCTTAGCTTTTCTAGGGATTGAAATGATAATTAGGGGCGCCCAATTATGGATTTAAATGATGTAATAGGTTATGCGTTAAGAATTGGAGTTATAATTAGTGTAATATTAATCATTATAGGACTTGCTTTTCTATCCGGTAATAGAGACTTCTCTGAATTAGTATCACCTACGTCCAGAGTAAATACTTCTGTAATAAATCCTACAAAAGTTCCAATAAGTGCTTTTTCTGGTAACGGATTAGATCTAATACTTCTGGGTTTAATGGTTTTAATAGCAACTCCAGTAATTAGAGTCTTAATTGGAATAATACAGTTTGCTAAAGAGAGAAATATACTATATACTATAATAACAATAATTGTCTTCTTTAATTTAATGTTAGCTATATTTATATTACCGCTTTTCATACATTAATTAGAGATAATTTTTTACTACTAAATTAAAACTACACTTTATGCTACTAACCTTATTAGTACTACTCTTCATAGCCTCAATAATAGCTGGATTATTAGGTTCATTAACGGGATTAGGCGGAGGAGTAGTACTCACTCCAATACTAGTTTTATTTTTAGGAGTTCCAATTCCTTATGCTGTAGGGGCAAGCCTAATATCAACTATTGCAACCTCAGCATCATCTGGAAGTAGATATTTAAAATCAGGGTTGGCTAATATGAGAATTGCAATAGCATTAGAATTAGCAACTACAAGTGGTGCAATAACTGGTTCCTTTCTAGAGTATGTCGTAGAGAAAGAACATCTTTTCAATTTATTAGATATTATTTTTGGTATAGTATTGATTTTTTCAGTTATTCCTAACTTTATGAGAATGAAAAGCGAGGTTCCAGTTTACGTTAACCCAGATGGTATATCATCAAAATTAAAATTTAATGGAAAATACTTTGATGAAGCATTGAAGAAAGAAATAGAGTATCATGGTGTTAGGTATCCTTTTGGACTTTTAGGAATGTATATAGCTGGGTTAGTTTCTGGACTTTTAGGAATTGGATCCGGAGCATTAAAAGTCTTAGCAATGGATTTAGGAATGAACTTACCTTTTAAAATAAGTACGGCAACCAGCAGCTTTATGATAGGAGTCACAGCAGCTACTAGTTCTGGCGTTTACTGGGCTTTAGGAATAGTTAACCCTATAATTGTTGGAGTTACAATTCCTGGTGTATTTTTAGGATCTAATCTTGGGTCAAGATATCTTAACAAATTAATGAGTAGAAGATTAAGGCAATTATTTACATTAGTTTTAGTAATTTTAGGAATACAACTTATTTTAAGGGGGTTTGGGATATTTGGATGAGAAGAGAATAATTACTACTACTCTTAGATATGGCGTAATTATAGCTTCGATTCTTGTGATAGCTGGGTTAATAATCTTTATTATAAGTGATAAATCTCCTTCAGATATATATAAGTTTAATACTAGTAGTATTCCCTTAACAGATTATATGGATCCTTTAACTATAACTCTATACGGAGTTGTAGTTTTAATCTCGATACCAATCCTTATCGTTTTTGAACAAGTCTTAATTTATCTATTTGAAAGAGATAAAATATATGTAACGATAAGTTTAGTTGTGCTTCTCTTGATGCTATTTGCAATATTAATAATGCCAAGGCTTTTACTATGAATAAAACTAATCCATGATTTTTTTGTATTTAATTGTGAGCAGTTATCAAACTGAATTTTCTTTGTGAGTGTATATATTTATCTTAGTAAGTTAATAATCAAACTTGATAAAGTTGATTTAATTGTTTCTATAACTTTCAAAAATTTCAGATGATAACTATATTCTTAATGGCATCAAATAAGACTGACTAAGATGTGGAAATTACTATGAAATGTTATAAAACTTAAAAACAGATGATACAAAATTCATGAAATTCATTGAAGCATAACTCTCCTATATCTAATCGATTTATATTTCCTTACTTAGATTATAATGTTGTGAAAAAGATAACCATTATCCTTATTTTTCTTCCTCTTGTTATGCTCACATTAACTGTTCACTCATCAGTCTTTACTACTGTATACTATAATGGAACTATAACCATACATGTCATTAACCAAACTAGTCTTTATTTACCGTTACAGAATATTTCAAAAATCTATTCTACTACTCCTTTTAAGTTATTTAATAACACGATTTTCCTTTCATCTTCTAATGCTACTCTAATTTATTCTTCGGATATAAAGAATGAAATAAAAATAAATGAACCTTACAACATTGCTATTAATATTATCATAACATCAACTTCTCAAATAACATATCTTTCAACATCGCCTGATTTCGTTAACTTTCAGAATAATTTACTTAATCTTACTTTTTATACTTCTAATCTAACACTTATTTATACAAATTATTCACAATCATCGAATTCTTTCTCTCCAAATTCTAACATCTTTATACTTCTTCTAATTTCATTTTCTCTAAGTTTATTATCAACTGGAGTTCTTACTTACTTATTGCTAAAGAACATTAGAAAGGGAAAAATTGAAGAACCTATATTAATTTCTGGTTTAGATGAAAGAGATAGATTAGTTTTAGACGCAATCTCAAAAGGAGCAGATTCGATAGCTAAAATATCAAGAATGACGGGCTTATCAAGAGCTACAGTATATAGAAGAGTTAAAAAGCTTGTTAGCTTAGGGTATGTTAAGAAAATCAGAGAAGGTAACAAAATAAGATATGAAGAGAATAAAAAGGAGTAGAATGAATTATAATTGTGATTGTTTCTCAACTCATTACAAAAAAACCCGTGATTGCAAACGAAAAAATATCCATAAAGGAAGCTGCTAAGATTATGAAAAAGGAGGAGGTTGGCTCCCTTATTATAGTTGATAAGAATAATAAAGCTGTCGGAATTGTAACTGAAAGAGATTTATTATATGCCATAGCAGATGAAATACCTTTGGATAAACCGGTTTCTGAAATAATGAGTCAAAATCCAGTTATTATCGAAGAAAATAGCGATATTAGCGAAGCTATTGCACTAATGACCTCAAGGGAAATTAGACATCTCATAGTAGTTGACCATGAAGGAAAAGTGAAAGGAGTAATAAGTATAAGAGATGTTGCAAAGGCTGTAGGTGCTATAGCATTGGATTTAGCCTTCTGGTAAATTTAATTTTTATTATTTTTAATTAATAATTCTCATCTATTAAAAGTAACTATTATTTAGAAGCTAAACTAAATGAGAAAAATTTTTAAGTATTAGAAAAGATAATATTTACAAATGAAGGAATTAAAAGGAACTAAAACTGCAGAAAACCTGAAACAAGGATTTATTGGAGAATCAATGGCTAATAGAAGATATCTTTATTTTGCGAAAAGAGCTGATGAAGAAGGATATCCAGAAATAGCTGGTTTATTAAGGAGCATTGCGGAAGGAGAAACTGCACATGCTTTTGGTCATTTAGACTTTATAAGACAAGGAGGATTAACAGATCCAGCAACAGACAAACCCATTGGAACATTAGAACAGATGATTGAATCTGCAATAGCTGGAGAAACTTACGAATGGACACAAATGTATCCTGGATTTGCTAAGGTTGCACGAGAAGAAGGATTCCCAGAAGTAGCAGAATGGTTCGAAACCTTAGCCAGAGCAGAAAAGAGTCATGCTGAAAAGTTCCAGGCTGTTTTGAAGCAATTAAAAGGAGGAACATGAAGTTATGTATAGTTTAAACCCACAAGATAAATCTTTTTTTGATTCATCTAAACTCCTCTCCGAATTTATAAGGCAAGCATCTATTTGCCATGGTTGTAGACTTTGTTTCAATTACTGCTTTGCATTTCCTAAGCTATTTAAACTAACTGATGAGAAAGGACCAAAGAATCTTACCTTGAATGATTTAGAATATATCTCTTCGGAGTGTTTTCATTGCAAGATGTGTTATAACAATTGCCCTTATACTCCACCGCATGAATTTGCAATGGATTTTGCTGATCTAATGGACTGGGCATGGTTATATTTTAGATCACAAAAACCTCTTAGTTTAAGAGATTTCCTTTATGAACTAGTTGATGGGACTAACATAGCAAGACCTCTAGTCTCTAGACTCTATCCTCATACTAAAAAAATACTTGGAATAAATGAAGAAGCTCCCATGCCTATAGTTAAAGAAAAAGGATTCATAAGAGAGGTTAAGATAAAAAAGATAGAAAAGCCAGTTGCTAAAGTAGTTCTATTCCATACTTGTTTAGTAGAGAATTTTTACCCAGAATTAGGATTTGATTTGGTAGAAGTTTATAACAAGTTAGGAATAGAAGTTATCACTGCTAACTTTTTGTGTTGTGGAGCTCCAATGTTAGATGTAGGAGACATAAAAAGGTTAAAGAAGAACGCTGAGTATAATTATTCCTTACTTAAGAAATTTATAGAACAAGGTTACGATATTGTATCACCTATACCAACTTGCACGCTTATGTTAAGTAAAGAGTATCCTTCTATACTCGGAAAAGAAGGGATAAAAGTATATGATGCAATGGAATATCTTCTCAAGCTCGATAGAGAAGGAAAAATAAGAATAAGCGGAAAATTAGATAAAAGTATATTTTATCACCCTCCTTGTCATCTAAAGTATCTTAAGGTAGGTTACGCAGGAGTTACACTAATGAGAAAATTAGGAGCTAAAGTTGAAATTTCTGATAAAGGCTGTTCTGGTATTGATGGCGGATGGGGGTTAAGGAATTATGAAAAAGCAAAGATAATTGGAAGTAAAATGATGAATGCCTTTGCTGAAAACAAAGCAGATATATTTATGACTGAATGTCCATTAGCAGGTTTACAGATTCAAAAAGCTTCTGGGAAACAACCCCTTCATCCAATTCAAATTTTAAAGGAGGTGTTAAAAAATGAGTAAAATTTCTATTTCAGATATAATTCCTTGGAAAGAGTATGAGAAAATCAGAATGGAAAGAATAAAGTGGATATCTCAAGTTAAGGAGAAAAGAAGAATAGAACTTGGAGATAGACTTACGTTACTCTTTGAAAATAAGGATACGGTATTACATCAAATACAAGAGATGGTTTATCTAGATAGATTAGAAAATGAAAAAGAAATCGAACATGAAATTAAAGTTTATTCATCACTATTACCTTGTGATGGAAAAATTAAGGCAACACTTTATATAAATGCTTATGACTTTAATGATTTAAAGAAAGTTTTCAAAGAGCTTAAAGGAATATATAATTCAGTATTTTTGAAAGTTGGAGATAAATTAATTCAAGGAGAACCAGAAGGTGGAAGAGAACAAGGTGACGAATTTAGTACTGTTCAATATTTAACTTTTGATCTAGAAGGAGCAAAAAGCACAGACATTGAGGTTATTGTGCTTCATGAGAATTACAAAGTAAATAAGAAATTACCAGAAGAATTAGCTAAGCAATTAATCGAGGAAGCTTATGAGAGTTGTTAAAGTCCATCAAAGGAAGATATAGAACCGTCTAGATGAAGATAGATCCTTTTTATTTTATTTTCGTCCATTAAAAGAACTCCAGCAGATTGACCATGATACCTACTTGAAAACACAGTAATAACTTTTTTATTCATATCTATCCTAAAACCATCAACTGCCTCGTGACCCCTAATTATTCCAGAATATCCAGTAGAATCTAGAAATTCTTTCACTATTTTTTCTCCATAGTAATAAGTACCTTCTCCTCTAATGTTTGGTAAGAAACCAAAATCATCTAAACCTTCTCTAGGGTCATTCCACAATAATTGGAACGCTGTGGGATCACTTGGTTCTATATCTGGATATGGCAAAGATAGAACTTCATCTATTGAATGTATTGCTAAGCTCATTTGACTGTCATTAGTTACCTTTCCCGGCAAACCTCCATGAACACAAAAATAATTGTTCACAATCGCAACATAAGGCATATAAGAAAAGAACTCTTTAAATTTCTCGTAAACTTTTTCATCACCAAATTTTACGGAAACTTCATCATAAAAACCATAATACATGTTTGTTATTGGGCTTTCATGATTTCCTCGAAGAATTACAATTTTGTCTCTGTTTTCAAGAAATTTTTGTAATATTAACATTAAATTTTCTATTCCTAGCTGTGGTTCTCTGTCTACATAATCGCCTAAAAAAACTAGTAAGTCAACCTTATCAAATATTTCATTAAAAACATATTGGGTTACATCTAAAGCGCCGTGTGTATCTCCAACAAAGGCAACTTTTCTTACCTTGTAAACTCCAGCTACAGTTTTATTTTCCTTGAAAATATCTTTAGCCCTATCCATAAGGTCAAAGATCTCATTGTAATTAATTTCAGCCATATTAACATCTACATATATTAACATATAAAAATTATTTTAGCAAAACTCTCTCTTCTCACAATACAAAAAATACAAATATGATTAAGTAGAAATTATTATATGGCTAAAATATCTGAAATAGAACCAATTGTATTAGCCCATTCTGAAAAAGGGAGTGCAACTTGGGCTTCAGTTATGATAGTAGTTAAAGTAATTACTTCAGATGGCCAAGTAGGTTACGGTGAAGCAGTACCAACTTTAAGAGTTATTAACGTCTATAACACTATAAAGCAAGTAAGCAAAGGTTATATAGGTAAAGAGGCAGAAAAGCCAGAAGAGAATTACCAAGAGTGGTATAAACAAGACTTTTATTTAGCAAGATCTTTTGAGTCAGCAACCGCAACAAGTGCTATAGACCAAGCGTTATGGGACATTATTGGGAAAGAGTTAGGAGCACCAATTTACAAACTACTTGGTGGGAAAGTTAGAGATAAAATACCAGTTTATGCAAATGGTTGGTATCAAGATGCTGTTACACCAGAAGATTTTGCTGAGAAAGCAAAAGACGTAATTAAAAAAGGTTATAAGGCACTAAAATTTGATCCTTTTGGTCCTTATTACAATTGGATTGATGAAAAGGGATTAAAAGAAGCTGAGGAAAGAGTTAAGGCTGTTAGGGAGGCTGTTGGTGATGAAATTGACATTTTAATTGAGCATCATGGAAGATTTAACGCTAATAGCGCAATATTAATTGCTAAAAGACTTGAAAAATATAATCCAATGTTTATGGAAGAACCTGTTCATCATGAGGATATTGAAGGTTTAAGAAAATATAAGCAACACACAAGTCTAAATATTGCTTTAGGAGAAAGACTTATTAGTTTAAAAGAAGCAGCGTTTTACGTCTCAGAGGGATTAGTAAATATTTTGCAACCAGACTTGTGTAATATTGGAGGAATCACAGTAGGAAGGAAAGTTATTTCATTAGCTGAGGCTTTTGATGTTGAAATTGCCTTCCATAACGCCTTCGGTTCAATACAAAATGCTTACTCACTACAATTGGCTTCAATTACTCCAAACTTATATTTACTGGAGAACTTTTATGATTGGTTCCCACAGTGGAAAAGAGATGTGGTTTACGACGAGACAAAAGTTGAAGATGGACATGTAAAAGTGCCTGAAAAGCCTGGTATTGGAGTAAGTATCAATGAGAAATTAATAGAGAGTTTAAAGGTTGAGCCAAAAGAACTAGAGGTTTTAGAAGAACCAGTGTGGGTTGTAAAAGGAACATGGAAAAAATATTAACTTATTGGAACAAAATTAATGTGCACATATTTATAATACCCAGTTAGATTAGTTGTACTATTTTGTAATCCTTCAGCAGAGAATAGTTCCTTATATCCTGTGTTGTCAATAAGGAACCAAGAAGTTAAATTCTTTTGCGTATTGGCATAATTTGCTGTTAATTTAACTAGTATTGCTCCACCATAACTATTTATGACTTCAATTATTCCACCAAAACCACCTATTGTAGTTAAATTCTCAATAGTCTTTACTGTAAAGTTATAGTTTCCAAATATGTACTCGTAATAATACTTTAGCCCTAGAGATAATGTTCCGTTTTGGAAGTAAGATAAGTTATATGGTATTACATGCGGATTTGTTATTGGAACAGCAAAAGCACTAAAATCTAATAATATTGGATAATTACCTTTAATCACCATCGTAGAGTTATAAATACCCTTATCTACAGCTATTTCGTAGAAGTTCTCATCTAAATAAGCTTTCTCAAATATTTGATTAAATGTTTGATAAGCTACAAATTTCCCTTCTTGCAATGTCCACGCAAATTCTGTACCATGTTTAAACACTAATTCTGAGGAGTAGTTAAGCAAGTAGTTTCCATCTTCTTGGTAATATTCAGCACTGTAACCAAAAGTAAATAATGGAGTAGAATCAATAAAGCGTGATATTGAGGTTAGTGGTTTTGCAGAAACTAAGGGATTAGATTGATTAACCCATAACATTAAGACAGCTGATATATCCCAGTCAAAAGCAGTAGATCCTGTTATTTCATAAGCAGTAATTAAATTTGTTACACAAGTTGTTATATTTGCAGTTAAACCATAAGCTAACATTGGAGTTAAATCAATCATAATTGGGGAATGGAAAGAAAGGGTGTTTATAGATGTTAATGGTTTCCACCATAGTAAATCGATCCCACCAGTATAAATAGTCTCATAAGGATTAACAACACCCGCTAATAAGTTATCATAATAAACTAAGATACTTCTAGTTGCTGGTTCATTAGCATACCAAAACTCATCTAATCCTCCTCCTTCTTCATATAATAAGAGCATCATTTTGTACGTTCCGTTTGGTATTTTGACTTCTTGAGTTATACTAGGCATTAATGGGTTTAATATTTGATATGAATAATTGTACTTTGATAAATAAAGTGGTATAAACATATTTGGCAAACCTTGTGGTTTTTGCCCAGGATATAGTATGAGAGTTACATTCATATGGTATAACCCAGTTATTCCAATTTTAGCATCATAGAAATTCTCTATAACTAATTGGAAAGTAACATTGCCTTGTAGTAAGTTTTCAAATAAAGTCACATCAACTTGAGCTGTTGAATTTGCTAGCTCTTGAGTTGATCCCCAGAATATTGGAATACCATTAACGAATATGTATGCAGCTCTATCATATTGCGGACCATTATTTTCAGATATAGAGACATTCATCAAGATTAAGCTATAATTTCCTGGAGGAATATACACTCTCTTAACTATTGGCATCAAACCAGTATTATTAAAAGTTGCATTAACAGCGACTGGAATTATAATTGGTGTCACGTTAGTCGGTGGCTTTATTTGAAATGCTTCAAATGAATAATAATGTGGGTCTAGATAAGCTGGTAAAGTAATATTAAGAGGTAAAAATGGACGTTGTAATTCTATATGTATATTTGTAGGTAAGCTATTTACTAAAATTGGGGATATTAAAAATAAAACTAATAGAAGAGAAAGGATTTTATTTACCTTCATTTCTTACCACCCCTCCTAAAGAGTATAAGGAATAAAATAACTGCAATTATGGCTATAACTAAACCACCTATAGCTAAACCAGTAGTTCTTGAAAGCGAGGAACTTAAAGTAGTTACTGAGCTACTCAGATCATTAAGTGTAGAGTGAATTTGAATGAAAGGATAGTCGTTGTATATAATAGCGGTATAATTGTATTCAATACCATCTGATAATTTAATCGTTATTATATTATTCCCTGGTGGAGAAGAAAGAGAGTTAAATGGAATAATTACGGCTATTCCACTACTCGTTGTCGAGGTGGTATAAGGTACTGATTGCCCGTTCACTTTTACTCCTAACACTTTAAGATATTTACCAGTAACAGTTATTGTTATATTTGACGTTAAGCTTGTTATGTTTGTTGGATAGGTTATTTTAGGTTCTGGAATAGTACTGAGACTAGTAACATTATTTAACGTTACTCCGTGAAGAATTATGTTAGTGTTAGCACTCTGGTTTATCAAGTATTCTACGTTATCTGCAACAACTGAAGATAGTGTTACATTAGATGAGATAGCATTAATGCCAATTTTACTATCAGTAATTTTAGTAGATACTAAATCTACATTAGATGAGATAGCATTAATTGTATTTACTTTAGAGTCAATTACAGTTACAGTAGCATCTTTTACAGTTAAACTACCAATTATTACGTTATCTAATATGAAGTTACCGTTCTCTAACGTTAAAGATGGTGAATATACTTGTGATAATTCTAAAGCATTACCGTTATAATAAGTTAAAGGTATACTAGTAGCATTAATTGGAGATAATATTTTAGTTCCTATATCTGTGTATGGTAAAACAGTTAAGTAGTTATTAATTGACTCTATTATTGCTCCTTCTGGAGAAATTCCACTAATCTCTAAATTCCAAGGACCTGCAAGTGTATAAACTGGGGAACCTTGATAAATGTTAGTAGAGTTTATTGAAGGCACTTTTATTATCCCTACCCATTCATTAAGCGTTGAATTATATTGTAATGGAATTTCTGTGTAAAATTCTAAAGCCAACTGTTCGAACTGTAATTCTGAAGGCACTAGTGTGGCTTGAAATTCACCATATTTCACTTCAGTTCCATTTGGATAAGTAATATTAGCATAAATGATAATATTTTCACCTTCATACAAAGTAGTCTGGTATTTAACTTGAGCATGAAGTATATAAGGAGATACATATATGTAGTCAGTATAATTGAATTCTTCCACACCAATTGAACTATTATACCAGGCTTCAGTAATGATAGTGTAAATTCCTGGTGTAGCGTTTAATGGAATAGTGTAGTTTACCTCATGGGTTCCAAAGGCTATAATATCACCAAATTGCACTGTATCTGGGGCTAATTTCATTGGTAATGAGGCTATCAATTTTCCTTGTGGATTATAAATAAAAGCAGTAACGTTTGAGGAAAATATTGCTAATCCACTTTGATCAAAAGTAAATGAAAATATTGTAATATTTTGTCCAGGAGAGACTGAAGAGAAACCATCATCTATAGGAGTAAATACTACTGTTTCAATATTTATCCCTCCAAAAGTCTCATAAGTGTATGCCGAACTATATGAATCATTAATTACCATAACGTATAGTCCTTCTGGCTCTGGTGTGACCAATGCATATATTCCTTCATATAAACCTGGAGCTGACGTGGGTAATAGAGTCACATTGAAGATATCTTTTCCATTATGAATAAAGTAAGCTGTAAATGACGGATATTCTACTGGTGTCAAGTTAGGATAGTATATACATGCCTCTACTTGGAACACTTCATTGGGTGGTATACTTATTTCAAACGGATATGGAATTGGCTCTATTATATCAATTGAAAGTCCAACAGTTATTTCATAAGCCCCAACACCGGAGAAACCGGCTGAAGTCCCATTAACTACAACTAACCATATGTTTGGAGGATTGCCGGGTGTAATAGTATAACTGCCTACCCAATAAGTTCCATTAAATGTGAGAGGAACAGTTTTCAATAATCCTTTGGTAGTAAAGATATAGGCTAAAAAGCTACCGTTAGTTACCATAGTAGTGTTTGGATAACTTATTTTTGCAATTATGTTAAATGTTGAATTATACATAAACCAAGGATATGGGACACCCGGTTCTGTAACAGTTACAGAAATTGATAACCTTGGTTTGGCAAAATATTCTTCAACTGCTTTTAATAACCCATACCAATCTGGTGAACCTAAACCAGTAACTAAATTATATCCAGAATGAGCAGAATAGACTCCGTTAAATCCAAATGTAATTTGATGAAAAGCTTCATTATAAAGCGTAGAATTAGAGTATATCCAATATAATATATTATTGAACAATCCCAATGGTTTATGAATTACTGAAATAATATCAGCAGCCATTCCAGCCCATATTGGTGTAGCTAAACTAGTACCACCAACAACTTCCTCTTGTCCGAGTACATAAATAACTAAACCAGTATAAGGATTAGCGTCAGCTGCAACATCTGGAGTGGCTTTTGTAGTGCCATTTATTATATACTGATACCAAGGCTTAGGAAAATATGTACTGTAGCCTCCTCCACCACTAATAAATGGAAAATCTAGATCAAAAATATTCCAACCAGTTTCATAGCCATAAGTTGCTGTTGAGTTTTGTGAAGAAAGATAACCGCTAGTTACATTGACAAAGAGTGATGTACCTCCAACAGCTGTTACAAATGGAGAAGAAGCTGGGAACGAAACACCACCATAGGATATTAAAGTTCCTCCGTATGCACCTTCATCACCAGCAGCAGCAAAGAATGATATTCCTTCAACTGTGCCTAATTCAAAGTAATAATCCCAATAGGGTAAATTAGGTTGAGGGATTCCATCAAAGACAAAATAAAATCCTGTATCTCCAATTAAGTTTTCTGTTATTCCGAAGCTCATTGATACTACTTGCGCTAAATCTTCACTTACAATATAATCGATAGCAGCAGGGATTAAACCAGTTGAAGCAGTAACTACTAAGTCTATATGAGCGTAAGGAGCAATAGAGTGAACAGTCTCAACATCTAGTGCTGTCTCTACATCCCATCCTGTTGCTAATCCAAATATAGAATGATAAGGCCCTATTGGTATTATTGTTAAATTAGCTTGAGGTAAATTAAATTGTTTGTCAAATGCTTGTAAATCTTGATAAATTAAAGGATCTCCATAAGCGTCTATGATAGCTACGGTCACGTTTTTACCTCCTTGTGTGATGTTATATGCTCCTACAATATCTTCTGGAGAATACATATCAGCGGAAAATTGAAATGTAGTTACTTGAGGAATTTGAGGTATTAATTTCCCGTTTACAACTTTTCCTAAAACTTCAGTATTAAGCTGATATTGATACGTAGTATAATTAGTTAAACCAAGGATTGAAACACCATTAAAGAATGATGGAAATATTGGTGTAGAATAAGGCTTATAGTATGTGATATTCCCATATTTATACAAATAAAGAGTTGTATGAAATGTCTCTTCTACAGTAGATGCTGGTGCTTCTGCAATTATTACAAAAGGATTACTTAATGATATTGAAAAACCTTTTTCTTCTAAATATTTCGCTATCTGATTTTCTAGTTGAGGTTGAGCAAACATTGAAAAAACTTGTTTAAATGACATGGGCTTGGTTTGATGATTGGCTACTTCTTCAGCTGTTAAATAAAGTAAGTTCATATTTTTTGGAGGTATGAGTATTCCAATTGTAATTATAGTACTTGATGAAATAGTTCCTATCTTTTCTCCTTTCAAAGTGGGTCCAATATATGTTCCACTATAACCATTTACTGGAGTTATTATTGTTAAAATACTAAATAATATTATAAGGGATACGATAGTTGATAAAACACTTTTCATATCCGTATATTACAAAAATGCAAGATATAAACATTTTGATTAGATTAAACACATACATTTTAAATGCAATATACAGAGTTTGGTAAAACTCATAAAATAATAGAAGATTAAAAAAGATTACGATCTTTGAATCTGCTCCTCTTCTAATTCTTCTTTTGCTACTTCTTCTAATGATTTATGCTTTGGCTCTGGTACAAAGAAGTAAGTCAATATAGCACCTACTATGCTTAAAATAGCTAGCATTACTAAAATATCTTTTACACCTATAGAAGCTAACAAAGCTGGGAAGAAGTATGTAGTTATAGCAGCACCCAGTTTACCACTAGCAGCAGATATACCATGACCAGTAGTCCTATATCTTACAGGATAAACTTCTGCTGGCACCACAAAGGTTGTTGTGTTAGGGCCAAAATCAATGAAGAAATATGATAAGGAGTATATTGCAAAAGCCATAATTGAAGGAATAACGAAACCGGTTATTTTTGTTCCAGCTGTTATAGCCAAAGACGCAACTATTCCGTAAATCAAAGCCATCATCACAAAACCTTGTAATTGTATTATTTTTCTACCTAGCTTATCCATTAATGCTACTGCTGTAAAGTATCCAGGGAAACCAACTAAGAATGGTATAGCACCTTGAAATAAGACTCTAGCTAAATCTGCTTGAAAATCTGGAAGAGTTAAAGTAACATGCCCACTTGGGAATGGACTTCCAAATACTGGTGCAATCACTGCTGAGGAATAAACTCCAGTTCCATAGAAAGCAATATCTAATATAAACCACGTCCCAGCAGTACCTATCAATAACATTCCATATTTTGCTAAAAATTCAGATATACTTATTTTCTTAGATACAACTGGTTTATCAACTTGTAGTTCTGTTCCTAGGATCTTTGCTGCTTTTTTAGCTTCTTCAACTTTTCCTTCTACAAGTAAAGAATACCTTGGTGTCTCTGGGACTTTTCTTCTTAAATATATAACTGTTGCAGCTGGTATAGCACCTATTCCAGCCATGACTCTCCATGCGATATCTGGTGGCAATGTTAGTGCAGAAACAATTCCCACTACAGCGGCAACTATTGAACCTATTCCTTGGTTTGCGAAAACTAAGGCAACTAGTTTTCCTCTATCTTTCACATTAGCATATTCACTCATAATCGTTGAAGATATAGGATAATCTCCACCGATTCCAAATCCCATTATCATTCTAAATGCTACTAAAGCTGGTAAGTTCCAAGCAAGAGCACTTGCAAAAGCTCCAAAAGTCAGTAGTGCTGCCTCAACTCCATAAACTTTCTTTCTACCTAATCTGTCACCTAAATAACCAAAAAGTAATTGACCTAGTATTGCTGTCCAAATTGCTGAAGAAGCTAGTAAACCAGTCCAGAATACTGAAGAAGGACCTATTAAATACTCTGTAAAGCCTGGTATAACTATTCCTGCATATTTATCTGCATCAATTATAGTTGCTAAAATATACGAAATGATTAGCAAATCATATGCATCTGTAAAAAACCCCATTCCTGCTGTATACCATATCTTTATATGATTAAAAGAGAGTTTTAGGGAATCAATGGACTTAAATGGATTATTAGACATTTTACTTTCGAGTAAGAGTATTTATTATAGCTTATAATTTTACCGTATAGAGCATATAGTTAACAATATAAACTATTGTTAACTATATAGTTTATATAGTTATTTAACAACGAGTACTGGTATATCAGATTTACTTACTAATTCTGATGATACGCTACCTAGAATAGCCTTCTTTAATCCAGTTAATCCTCTACTACCAGTTACAATCATATTACAATTTACTTTTTTACAATATTCAATTAATGCAGATGAGACATCTGGACTTTCTAGAATTTCAGCGGTTACTTTATAGCCTTCAAGATCTTTAAGTACTTCCTTTTGCTTTTGCTCAGCTTCTTCCCTAGCTTGGATTATCTTTTGCTCTGGCGATTTAGGTGCTTCTTTTATTACTGTTACTAAATATATTTCATCTTCTTTTTTGATGAAGTTTAAGGTAAAAAACACTGCTTTTTTTGAGTGATCTGAACCATCATATGCTATCAAAATTTTCATAAGATAGAATTGGTTAAACAAGTATATATTCTTAAAGGTGAAAAAA
This sequence comes from Sulfurisphaera javensis, assembly GCF_041154675.1. NCBI lineage: Archaea > Thermoproteati > Thermoproteota > Thermoprotei > Sulfolobales > Sulfolobaceae > Sulfurisphaera > Sulfurisphaera javensis. The sequence goes on along the minus strand of NZ_AP031322.1, from coordinate 653,446 downwards.
TTAAAAATTGTTTAATAATATAGCGTAAATAAATATCAACTTAATCTAGAATATCAAGAAGATAAATTAAACAAAGAGAAATGAAAGTGATAAATACTATTGTGCAACAACCTGTTTTTCTCTTTTCAATTTTTCTATATATTCATCTATTGTAATTAACTGATTATTATCATCAACCACATAAGTTCCAGCCAAGCTCTTTTTGGCTCTAAGTCCATACCACAAAGTTGCTAATACTAATATAGTTATAATCGAAACACTCTGGAATAGGTCTGGAGTCTGAAATGATAGTGCAACTCCAGTTAGATTAATTAATGTTGCTGAGATAGGAATAACTAACGTTGTTATATTTAAGGAACTTATTCTCCAGTAAAATACTGGGACTCCAAATCCATCAATTATTCTTCCAGTTAGCCAAAATACGCTTGTTATCACACTGATCTCATTAAATGCATTAGAGATAGATCCCGTTATTATGGTGGAGAATATCACGAACAATGTAGAGATAAAACCAATAATAATTGTCGCAATGATTGGCTCTTGTGTTCTATTTACTTTTTCCAATATTTTAGGCATTGCTTTTTCTCTCGCCAAGTTAAATAAAACTCTTGCACTACCCACAGTAGTACCTATATTAGAGGCTAATAAACTATTTATTGACATTAATAATCCTATCATCACTATTGGTAAACCAAATCCAAATAGCTCTTGAATCAATGGTTGGTTAGCATTTTCTAAACTAGTTATAGAACCATTCCATAAGGCAACTAAACCATAAGTTCCTGCTAATATTGCTGAACCCCCTATAATAAGGGATAACCACATTCCTAACGTTATGGTTTTTCTTGGAACCTTTGATTCTTCACCCAAATAAGTTGAGGCACCGGCTCCAGATATACTAACAATTGATAATATCATTGCTGTACCCAATGAACCTAATGAAACTCCAGAAGGATTAAAATAAGATAAGTTAAAGCCTTTAGTAGCTACGGCGTAAATAAACATTGCATAAAGTATAATTACTTCAAGTGTAGCACTTATACTTACTATTTGACCTAACAAGTTCTTTATATGAGTGGTAAATGATATGAGCGTAGGATATACTAAACCCAGGACTATAAAAAGATCCAAGTAAATACTAGGTATACTAACATTAATCATTTGGAGAAATGTCTGAACAAGCAAATAGATAGCTAGTGCATTAACAGCATTTAATGCTGAATAAGCTACAACTTCTAATATTGCTTCGTAATAAGCTAATGTTCTATTTCTCCATGCTGCTGCTCCATAAGTGTAATATCCGCCAGCTGATGCTATTTTTGAAGAATATCTTGTAAGAGTGTAAATCCATAAAGCGCTTCCAATTAAAGCTAAGATAGTTGCAAATACTACTCCTTTCCCAGCATATGCTATTGCTGCTGTTGTAGTAGATACAACGCTTCCTAAAGGTGCAGTAACTGCCATAGCTTGACCATAAGCTTCTCTTATACTTAAAGATCCCTTAGCAAGTCCCATCATAATCGCCCTTTAAGCTTTTCTGTCCTAAAAGTTTTTAAATCTTTCCTAAATTTCCACCGATAGTTTCAGCAAAGCTTAAAGGGAGAAGACCTTAAACAGTATAAAATAGGCTTAAAGGTAGAAGAAAAATTATTCAATTTCACATGAAATGATTTTTAACAATTAACAGGAAAAATATATAAACTTCCTGATAATTTAGGTCTTGTTCAATAGTTCTATGCATTTTGAAACTGAATTTTTCAATTCATCGAACCTTATTTTTACTTCTGGTGGGAAAGGCTTTTTAGGTTTAATAGAATTTAATAGTTCTAATGCAGAATTTAAAAGTGATTTTGCATCATTCTGATTATAATTAACTTTTTTATAGGCCTCCTTTATCTTCTTTACTGCATCATTCCATATTTTTAAATCTTCTTCTGTTATTTCTCCATCTTTTACTAGAAATGTAGTCATATCATCGTTTACCAGTGGAATATCGTTATCTATAACCCTCCACAATATTGAAAGGACTTCTTCATTCATCATTTTAAATAGACTGACTAAGATTTATTAGAGTTATCTCTGAAGTTAATTTATGATTAATGAAATTTTGGGATATGTCACCACAGTCTTGGCTGGTTCTGCAATAGTTTTAGGTGGAATAGTTGAAGGGTATGGATATGGATTGTCTTTAGGTACAAATTGGCCTTATACAAATAATATAGTAGAATTAGCTGGGAAAGGAGATCCAGAAGCAATCCACAGAATCGTTGCTACTTTAGTTGGATTACTTTCTCTCGTTTTACTTGTTATAGATTTTAACACGTTAACTGTTATAGGCTTCATAAGCATAGTTGCTACAGCCCTTCTAGGAATGGCTACACTATACGTTCTTGCAGGGAAATTACCTTCAGTATTTCAAGGTTTTCATGATATTGCAGCTTACACAACTTTCATTACTTACCTTATTTTGGCAACAAATTATATTCCTCCTTCTAAGTACATAGGATTTTTAATAAGTGCAATAACACCTCCACATTTCCTATATTTTGTAATATTTATGGGAGGAGTAGTAACTGGGACTAGGAGAATGAAACTAAGTATAGGAGATGTTAGAAAACCAAAAAATAAACTTCAATGGGCTTGGGTTATACATGGAATTGTTGGAGCAATATTCTTTATAGCTTTAATAATCTTAAGGTACTGGATTCCATTAGTCTTTGCGTTAATTGAAAGTGCAGTAGGATTATGGACCTATTATCAAATTAATAAAAACCCGACTAAACCTGGAGCTGTTATAGGATTGCACCAATTATTCTCTTTAGCTGTTGTAATTTCATTGATATTCTTCAGCTGAGGTGCATTCAATCACAACTCATTTTTGTGAAACTCATCATCTAGTTTTTTTAATTCTAGACCTCCTTTTGAATCTGGCGTCAAACCATAATACCTATATAGGAGTTCAGCTATTGCCTCATATAATAGTTCATTAATTGTTGTCCTATTTGAATTTAAACTAGACGATGTAAACCTCCAGGGTCTCCCTTGAAGTACCTTCGCTATTAATATAATTTCTTGTTCTGGGGATAATGACCAATCCCTTTTTGCATCCCAAAAATACTTTAATGTAATCATATGTATTCCATCTGCAGAAGACTCATAAGGGCTAACTCCTTGAACAAACGCCAATATCTTATCAACATAGATTTTATTGACATACACCTCTCTGTGTACCTTTATACCATTTAGTATAACTCTCGCTACTTCTGGATCCATGCTGAAATAAATGTCATGAAGCGTATTTAGTATCTTATCTTTAAGTATCATCGATGCCACTTCAATTGCCTTTTTTGCTGTTTCACTTATTGGTTTCATTACAACTACAGGATAATCACCTAATTTTTCGTTCTTCCTAGGTGAAACGTGAACTGGAACAAAACCATTCTTAATCCAAAAGTTTAAAACCCTTATATCTCCCATGAAAGCTGAGCCTACCCAATCAATATTTTCTTCTTTTGCATCTTCATAAACCATCTTTAACATTGTACTTCCAAGACCCATGTCTTGTAACTCTTGTATTACTGCAATTCTCACAATTCTCCATCCTTTCATTCTTCCAAATTCTTTAAGCCTAACATGTTTGATGAGTCTATCTGGAATTAAATCACCATCAAAAGTTCCTCCTCTTAAAGCTAAATCAATTAAGTTATCTGGTAATCCACCTTCATCAGCTATCTGAACTAAACCTACATATTTCCCATCCAAAGTACTTAAAGCCTTTATTTTATGATGAACTCCATCAGCCATTATCATTAAATCGTTAGGATTATTTCTATAATGTGCAGTCACTAAAATTCCATATATTTGTCTTAACTTTTTATCATCACTAAACAACTCTTCTGGTGATACTGTCTCAAATAATAAGTGAGAAACGTCTTCTGGTGGTTCTTCTGGCTCAGCATCTAACAATAGAGTATCATAAAGCCACTTTTCAATAGGATCTCCTTCAGCATATCTAAGTGGTTTGACCATTTCTTGCCAATTAACGGCAACCTTTCTTGAGTTTAATATCTTTTTTAAGTATCGTAAAAATGTTTTACCAGAACCTTCATAACCATGGACTGTAGTAACTAAAACCACTTTTTTCCAAACTTTTAATGCTGAGTCAATATAACCAATTCCTATTGCAGCAGCTTCATCTACTACTAATAAATCTCCTTCATCTTCTAATGTAGCCTCCGGTATTTCATAATACACTTTAAAATTGGGGCCTTCAATAGAAAGTGGATAGCCATAAATTGAATCTTTTGTCTTATAAGGAATTAATAAAGCGTCTAAACCTTTCTTTAAAAATAGCATTAGTTGTGATATTCCAGTTGATGATGGAGCAGTTATAACTATTTTGAACTTTCTTCTCTTTTCTACCTTAGAGATTAATCCAGCTAAACCTAATCCAGTCACAGCACTTTTACCTCTTCCTCTTGCTGAAGTTATTACTAGAACTCTTCTTGAACCTCCCCTGATAAAGTTAAAACTTTCAAGTACTTTGTTTTGATCTTTACTCATACAAAGCTTATGCAACTCAATTGGCATTGAAGGTTTTTTAGGTATTTGAGGAGAAGGCTTTTCCTTTACTTCGCCATCAAAAGGCCTTGCGATATAGTCTGAATTTATAATCATGAATATACCTTCATGCTCATTCAATTTCCTTAGAAATCTATTCTCATACACATCTCTTATTTTGCCATTTCTTATTATAGAATTCCTAAACAGTTTGTGTTCTTTTAAATCATCAGTATAAAGAATTCCTATTCCTCCACCGCGTATAAGGTCTACAAGTCTACCAATATAATTTGGTTCGAAATTATCCACTAAATCTAAAATGACAACATCGAATGTTGAACCAAGATACCTTTCTGAAGATGAATAATCAATATCAGTTAAACTCACTATTTTCTTTATCTCATGCAATCTATCTTTTGCTCCGGAAACCCATGGATGAAACGCATAAGCTACAGAAGGGTTAGGATTAACTCTGAGGTAAAGTTCAAGAATTTCCCTTAAGTGTGTTAAATAGTCCTTATCTTGTATAAATATTAAGTTTCTATAATATCGCTGAACACTATCTCTAATACTATCTTCAAGAAGCTTAAAGAACTCCTCTTTATTCATTACTTATATCTTGTATTTCTTCCTTAAAGCTTCTTCTACGTCTATCCCAGTTAAGTTAGCTACTGATATGGCCCAAGCAATAACATCAGCTAATTCTTCTTCGATAGAGTTTTTATCCTTAGAAAGAAGAGCTTCAGCAAGCTCACCAACTTCTTCAACTAGCCAAGTAAATGTTGCATATAATCCTCTTTCTGAATCTTTCTCGAAATATAATTCTTTAAGCTTCTCTTGAATATATTTAACTTCCAATTCCTAGTTCCCTTTTTAATAGTCTAATATCATCCTTATCAATTTTTATATTCATCTTCATTTTTTCGTTGAAATTTTTATCAACAAAGAACACTTGAATTTCTCCTTTCTCTGAGATGTTTTGAACAAATTTTTTGTTTATAAAATATTCTAGATAAAGAGGATTTGAAGGATCATCATGAATTATATTCCTTAATACTACTTCACCTTCTTCTCTATCTATTTCTAGATCAATATTTACATCAGTACGTTTTGGCAAATCTTCAGTCATGCATAGTACATACTCATCACAGCAAACTATACAACTCCCTTCTTTTAGTTGAGACTTTATTTCATCTGGTATTTTCATTATACATGATGATTTATTTATTTCATTAAAAAAATTATACTGATGAAAGTAGCTTATGGCAAAAAAGTCGTAGCCTCACAAAATTATATTGCGAGTTATGTTGGTGCAAAAATATTGGAAAATGGTGGTAATGCTTTTGATGCAGCAATTGGAATAAGTGCCACACTTTCAGTGGTTTTGCCTTATACAAGTGGCATCGGCGGTGATGGTTTTTTATTAGCAAAAACTCCAGAGGGAATAATTGCTTATAATGCATCTGGTTGGTCACCAAAAGGATTAAATGTTGAAAAAATACCTTCTCCAAGACATCCTTCAACGGTTGTAGTACCAGGATTAGTTGACCTTTGGAATTATATTGTAGAAAATTATACCACAATGAGTTTGCATGAGCTCCTAAAACCTGCAATTAGCTTAGCTATAAATGGGTTTTATATAAGTAAATCTCTTGCCAAAGCGATAAAGAATTCTCAAGATTTAGGTGAGAGTTGGAGAAAAGTTTACGGAAATAAAGAGGCAGGAGACATATTGAAATTAAGGGAAATGGGAGAGGTTCTTAAAATAATTTCTAGGGATCCAAGAGAATTCTATGAAGGAAAAATAACTGAAGATATAGTTTTAGGATTAAGAAAACAAGGAGTAAATGTAGACTTTTCAGATTTCGCAAATTTTAGAGGGGAAGAAATTAAGCCTATAAAGACTACTTACAAAGATTATGAAGTTTATGAATTACCTCCTAATACTCAAGGAATTTCTACTTTGGAAGCTCTTAAATTAGTTGAATTAAGTAATATAAATAGATTTCCTTACGATGATGATACTAGAATTAATGAACATATTAAAATATATGGTATAGTGTATAGTGATAGAAATAATTATATTACTGATCCCAGATTTTATCCCCTTGATGTTAATTTACTCGATGAAAAGTATTTAATGAAGAGAATGAAAGATTTTAATGTAACAGCAACAAGTATGAATACTCAAGATACTACGTTCTTTGTAGTCTCAGATGGAGAAAATGAGATAGGCTTTATACAAAGCTTATTCTTTGCCTTTGGCTCTGGAATAGTAGTTAAGGATATTCCATTTAATAATAGAGGTTTTGGATTTACTGAAGGAAGAAATAAGCCAGAGCCTAGGAAAAGACCTTTGCATACACTATCTATTCTAATGGCAGAAAAAGACAAAGAAAATTTGATAATAGGCTGTGCTGGAGGGGATCTTAGACCTCAAATACATTCGCAAGTATTTGAATATTATGTAGACTATAACATGGAAATAGATGAGGCAGTTGATGCTCCTCGTTTTATGTTTCTAGGAAGCAAAGTAGTTGCAGAAAAAAGATTAAGAACAAAATATCAACAACTCGATTATTACTCTCCAGAAGTAGGAGTTGTTCAAGCATTAAAAAGAACAAACAAATATAGTATAGCTGTAGCTGATCCTAGAAGTGAAGGAGTAGCTTTAGTCGTTAACTAATTTTTTAATATCACACCCAACTTCTTTATAGGCTAATACCACAGCACCTATTTCTGGGTTTCTCTTACCTAAATCACCTTTTATACCATATCTTTCAAGATAAGAAGAAAAGAACTTGTAATAATATTTAGACTTAAACATTCCGCCTTTTAGATATACTCTATCTACTCCTATTTTTTTAGCTAGAAAAACAGCTTGACTCGCTAATAATTCTGCTCCTTCTTTTAAGATATTAATAGCATTTTCATCTCCTTCATTTGCTGCTTCATCTACTGCCACTGCAATAGATGCAATTAAATCAATTTGACAACTACTTGTATAAGTCCATATTACTAATTCATCTAAGTCTTTCACATTTATTTTGTTCAAGACCTTATAATATAATTCACTCTTTTCCTCTATGCCATCCATCATCTTTAATACTTTCCTTAAAGCCTTTCGTCCTATCCAATAACCAGAACCATCATCAGATATTAACCATCCTCTACCTCCTACTCTAATAAAATCTCTTCCATCAAATCCCTCAACAACACTCCCAGTACCAGAGATAACTACTACTCCTCGCTCTCCTAAAGTTTCAGCAAAGAGAGCAATTACGCCATCGTGTTGAATAATAACTCTAGGAGCAATTAAAGAAGCAAGAGGTACAAAATTTTCCCAATCAAATTTAGAATCTAAACCGGCAACTCCCATTCCAACTACATCCGGTTCTTTTTTTGAAGCAATTTTTACAGCTTCTTTAATATTTTCAATAGCTCGTGTTAAGCCAACATTATGATAGTTCCCTGGTCCGGATGAACCTTCGCCAATAAAATTTCCGTCACAGTCGTAAGCTACTGCTTTCGTTTTTGTACCACCAGCATCCACACCTACAATAATCATAAAAAACACCTTATCGAATAAATTTTTTACTTATTGATAATTAAAGATTATGATGAAAGTATTAATATTAGGAATTGATGGATATTTAGGATGGCCTTTAGCATTAAGATTAGCTAAAAGAGGCCATGAAGTAGTTGGAATAGACAATCTTTCTACTAGAAGATTTTCCGAAGAAGTTGGCTCTGATTCAGCATTTCCTTTACCTAAGCCAGAAGATAGAGTAAAAGAAGCAAAAAAACACCTTGATGTTGATATTACTTTTTACGTCGGTGACGTTACTGATTATAATTTCCTTCTTGACGTGATAAGAAGACATAAACCAGACACAATTGTTCATTTTGCCGAACAGAGATCTGCTCCTTACTCTATGAAGGATAGAGACCATGCTGTTTATACGGTAATCAATAATGAGGTAAGCACGTTGAATTTAATTTATGCCGTTAAGAACGTCGACCCATCTATTCACATACTTAAGATGGGTACTATGGGAGAATACGGTACACCAAACTTTGACATACCAGAAAACATTTATGTTGAGGCAATTGTCAATGGTAAAAAAGATAAAATTATTGTACCTAGAAAAGCTGGCTCAGTATATCACTGGACTAAAGTTCATGACACTGACTTTTTACTTTACTTCCATGAACTTTGGGGACTCACAGTAACAGATATAATGCAAGGACCAGTTTACGGAACTAGAACTGAAGAAATTGTTGATGAGAGTTTAAGAACTAGATTTGATTTTGATGAAACTTGGGGAACAGTAGTTAATAGGTTCTGTGTACAAGCAATTTTAGGAATACCTTTAACAGTTTACGGAAAAGGAGGACAAACTAGAGGGTTTATATCATTAGAAGATAGTATGGAGGCATTAACACTTCTTTTAGAACACCCACCGAACCAAGGAGAGTATAGAGTAGCTAACCAATTTGCTGAAATTTATAGTGTTAAACAAATTGCCGAGATGGTTAAAAAAGCTGGAGAAGAATTAGGATTAAGCGTAGAAATTGGCCCATTACCAAACCCAAGAGTAGAGGCAGAAGAACACTATTATAACCCAGAAAGGAAAGTCTTACCCTCTTTAGGATTCTATCCTAAGAAAAATTTAAGAGATGAGATTAAAAATATAATAAAAGATTTATTGCCGTATAAGGAAAGATTAGAAAGATTTAAACACGCTATATTACCTAAAACTAAATGGAAATAATTATCTTTTTATTTCTATATTTCCTAGTCTCTTATATGAGTAGTTCAAAGCCTCATAATAACTCTGAGGATCTCCAACATTAAGCCACTTCTCATTTTCAAGTTTTATTGCAAACACTTCTCCTCCATTTTCTATAATGTGCTGAATACCATAAGTTAATTCTAATTCCTTCCCTTCTTCAACCCTAATGCTTTTTAAACCATTGAAGATCTTAGGAGAAAATACGTAAACAGCAGAGATAGCAAGATTGCTTTTAGGTTCATTTGGTTTCTCTTGAGCTTCTAAAACCTTAAATAACTTATGTCCTTTATATTCACCTAAATCTTTTACAGATACTATACCATATCTTTTAGGATTATTAACTTCTCTTACTAGAAGAATAGCATCTGGTTTATTTTCTTCAAAAAGAGAATTTGCTTCTTTGTATCCTCCAGTTAATACACCATCATCCGCATGAACAAAGAATGGATCATTATTCGAAAAATCCTCAGCCCTCAAAACAGCGTCACCAAACCCTTTGGGTTCGGGCTGAAAGACAAATGTCACTCCTCTTTCAAATAAATAGTCCATTAAGAGCTTTCCATGCCTACCTACAACTATGCAAAACTTATTTACTCCTGCCTCTTGTAATGAATCCATGATTAAATCTATAACTGGTCTCATAACTATTTTTCCATCTTCAGTTATAAATAGTGGTAATAATGCTTTAGGCAAAACAGATGTAATATATTTCATTCTACTTCCTTTTCCTGCAGCAGTTATTACAGCTTTACTTACCATTTTTTACCACGTTCTTTAAATCTATATTCTTTATTAATTTAAATATTGAGGCTGCTATGTAAGTATTTAATATAGGGGCAAAATCAGTTACATAAAAACTAAATAAAGTGTGATTGCCTAAGAAATAAACTGCAACAAAAGCTATCCACATTGTCCAGGCTGCCATTGTTAAAGTGATCAACTTTGTATCTTTTAGAACAAATGCAATAGGAGTTGTTGCCACCCATAACCACATTATCAGTGGATTCGTTGAGGCGTAAAAATTATAACCTAAATAAAAAGGATGAACATCTAAAAACCAGTCCCAAGGAGTCGAGATTTGAGTAACAGCGGATAATGCTATATGGCCATTTGTTGCATCCCAACCTAACATGTACAAAAAGGAATTATGGAACCACGCATCTAAACTTCCAAAATATACCATTATCGGAATAGAAACTATTGCGAACGTAGCCGCCGGTATTCCTATACCATAAACAGCACGTTGTATTGGGCTTTTCCTTAATTCACCAACGTAAAATAAAAATGGTAAAAGTAAAGGAAATGCGCTTTCTTTAGAAGCAAAAGCTAAGCCTAAGGCAACTGAAGCCCATAAAAGTTTATTATCAGAAAGGAGTAAATACATTGCTAATAGAGAGAAGAATCCTACATAGACGTCTAATATCGCTATACCATGAATTACCCATATGTTTGGTGAAAGCATTATTAGGGCAGCAGAAACTAAACCAGCAACATTACCCCATAAATCATTTCCTACCAGTTTTCTAGTTAATAAGAAAGAAACTATAACAGTTAAATCTCCCATAATCCAACTTGGTATTCTCCATGCAATTGGTTTATAACCTAAAAGCAAAATAAATATGTCCATAAAATACTTGCCTAAGGGTGGGTGTTCTGGATTTATATAAGTTTGAATATTCTGCTCATTAGAATAAGGAAAATACATTGGAGGTTGAACGTGAAATATAAACTTCAAGATGTTATAGGCTGCTGTAGGATACCAAACTTCATCACCTATATACCCTTGAACCGGACCAAAAGTGATTACTGTGTAATATGTATAAATTGCCAAGGCAACAGCAAGAACTATAATCGAAACTAAAGTAATTTTATTCATTAAAAAAACGTCTATTCTAACATTTTTAAAACTTCTCCAACATTCTTCTTTTCATGAACTAAGGCTGAAATAGCTCTAGCCATCTTATCTGGTTCTCTGGCTTGCCATAGATTTCTACCAACTGTAACACCAGAAGCTCCAGCCTCAATAGCATCCTTTAGCATTGTAAGAAATTCTTCATCATTTCTGGTCTTAGGGCCTCCTCTAATTAAAATTGGCGCAAAAGCTACATCAACAACTTTCTTAAAACTTTCTTTTTCTCCAGTATAGTCTACTTTTAAAATATCAGCTCCTATTTCTGAAGCTAAACGGGTAACATATTTTACTAGTTCGGGGTCCTTAATTGAGTCTGGATTGTCTGGAGAAACGAACAATGGCTCTATGATAAATGGGATTCCATAATCATTTGCTTCTCTCCTTAGTATAGCTAATGTATCTAAATTAACTCCTTCAACTTGATCTTCCCCATATCCTACTACGAGATAAGTTACAACAGCATCTGCTCCAGCTTCAATAGCGTCTCTAATTGTATATACAGCTGAGTAATAACCACTCTCATATTTTCTATATTGCTGTCTCCATACGTTAGCTGTATCCAATCTAGCAATTAACATTGGCGATGCTCTAGAAAAGAAATTTTCTTTAACAAGTTTTACCATTGCGGGAGTCATTTGCAATGCGTCTGGGCCATTAAATGCAATTTTTCTAACAACCTCACCTACTCTCTCTATTCCTTTTAATGGACCCATAACTAGACCATGGTCTAGGGCTACAACGAAAGCTTTTCCTCTTTCAAAAAGTTTCCTCATCCTTATTTCTAAACCAGACATAAACTATAGTAGCCTTATCTACATAAGAATTTTTCTTATCTCTCTTATTGTAGACTTAACGAATGTTCTTGCATATGGATTAAATAAATAACTTAACAATAAATACAAGAAAGAAACTAGAGCACCATAAATTATCATGTCCGTATAAGAAACAAAAGTAAAATGAAGAAATATAATAGATAGAAGTAATCCGATAAGGAGTGATACAATGATCTCCTTTTTCGGTAAATTAAAATTATATTCTTTTTTAGCTATTGAGTATGATGTTCTTGTTAACCATAAAGAATTTATAAGCAAACCTAAGCTCATCCCTATTGCTATTAGATCTGGTGATTTATCACGCAAAAGATAAACAGCAATAGCCGAGATAATAACACCAATTGCACTTAATTTTATGTTGGTACCATTTAACTTAGCTGTTATCCCTTTAAATGGGTTCTCAGAGTCTTCCAATCCTAATGATTTATCTTTCATTACAATTGAGGTATAAAATATAGAATATAAACCGCGTAAATAAAATGATATCGATAAAATTATTAATGAGTATATCGCTGTAAGATAGTCTCTTCTTATATGATAAAGTAAGGCGTGCCCTTCAGATATTACTAATACTAACCAAAGGGTTGATAGGAAGAAAAACAAATTTAATGAAGTAGTTAACACACTAGGATCTTTAGTTTCACTAAGTTTTGCAATTAGTCCGTCATATAAAGAGTAAGACCAAGTTACTACATTAGAAATTATTAAAGCTGATTCAAAATAGGCAACTGGTATATCGTTATGAAGAAGTATTATAGTTATCCATACAATTGTTGCCTCTAAGATAAGTTGTATATAATAAATAACTGTCACTATTGACTTTTTAATCGTAATTAATGCTGATTTGAAATCAATTTTTAAATTTGCTTTTATTCTAGAAATACTTAAAATTGTTTGGGTTAAATAGCCTAAAAAATAGGCATATATAACACCAAGAATGGATAAATGAAAAACATAAAAAGCTATTATGACAGTAACTAATCTTATTATTTGAAAAGCCATAGTTATACTACCAATAACTAAAGGTGTTTTACCTCTGGCTATAGCGTAAGTTATTCTATAAAGATAAAAAGAGATTATCATTAATGAAGCCATATAAAAAGCCGTATAATCTGGATAATTAACTGCAGAAACAAAGAAAGGTACAAGAAAGACATAGATTAAACTACTTATAGTACCAATTAAGAGATTAAAGAAAATTATTCCTCCAACAGGTTTATTTTCACTTGCATATCTTGATGTTAACGTAGAAAAAATATCTGCTGGAATAGTAAAATAGCCTAAAACTAAAACGTATAAAGACTGCCAAGAAGCAAATACTACTTCTCCATTAGGTAAGGAACTTAGGTATTTTGCAACCAAGTATGTAAATATAAAAGACAATGGGGCGGTAATTATACGTAAAAATAGGTTTCTGACCCCGGTGTAAACAAGTCTAACCTCTTGCTGTTTTTCTTTCATTCATGCAAACAGAACAAATAGTACTTTAAATGTTTTATCAAATCTTTACACTCGCATTGAATATTGATACTTTTATAACTAGAAGGTTCTATGTAAGAAAGGTTAAGACACTCAGACGAATTATATATCTGAATTAATAGAGCTGAAAGATTTATTTTCTTATCTTTACTAATCTTTAAGAGTATCTCATACCATTCTTTTGGTATATTAAGTTTCATAAGAAAAAGGAAGAATAAAAGACTTTAATATTCACCCATAGTTTCAAACATATCATCTACTGCTCTAGCGATATCTCTTATAGAAACTATTCCTTTTAAATTACCCTTATCATCAATTACTGGTAAATGCCTGATATTAAATTGTCTCATTAATGCTAACGCTCCAGTAATAGGAGAGTCTTCCCTAATGGTTATAAGAGAAGCAGTCATTATTTCTTCAGCTTTTGCATCTAGACCTTTTCCTTTTCCAATTGCCTTCACAATATCTCTTTCCGTAATTATCCCTACTGGTTTATTGCCATCAACAACTATAACTGAACCTATATTTTTCTCTGTCATTATCTTTGCTATCTCACTTAAAGAAGTATCTTTAGAAATTGAAATAACTTGGCTTTTCATATATTCTTTAACAGTCTCTTCCTCCATAGTGAAATATTCGATGAAGAGACTAATAAGAGTTTTCCTCAAACCTAACTTGAAATAACTAACATCAATTATGAAAAAATATTTAAACAATTAATTCGATATCACTTTTGAAATGTTTTGGGAAGTAACTAAATTAAGAATAAGTATGATATTATCAGCTATTGCTATCGTACTACTAGGTTTTGGTTTGATATATGGAATTTTAGGATATTTCTTCGGATTCTCAAATGCCCCAATAATTATTACAGCTTCGTTAATTTTAGTGACTTTCTTTACAATTCTTCAATGGTTATTTGGACCAGCATTAATCAAAATATTTTATCATCTCACAGAAGTTGAGCCTACAGATCCACAATTTGGATGGGTTTACAATTTGGTGCAAGAAGTAGCTTATTATAATAGAATAAGCATGCCTAAAGTATATATTGCTAACGTTCCATTTCCTAACGCTTTTGCGTTTGAAAGCCCAATATATGGCAAAAACATGGCTATTACGATGCCACTTTTAAGAATGTTAACACCGGAAGAGATAAAAGCTGTTGTAGGACATGAATTAGGCCATCTAAAACATAAGGATACTGAATTATTACTTGCAGTAGGTCTTATTCCAACTTTACTATATTGGATAGGATATAGCTTATGGTGGGGAGGATTATTAGGCGGTGGAGGAGGAAGAAATAATAACTCTGGAACAATGTTTCTAGTAGGTATAGCTTTAATAGCATTTAGTTTTGTCTTTAACTTATTTGTATTATTCCTTAATAGAATGAGAGAAGCCTATGCTGATGTTAATTCTGCATTAACAGTTCCTAATGGTGCTAAAAACTTGCAAACAGCCTTAGCAAAAATAGTTCTTTCAACTGATCCTGATATTATAGAGAGATACAAAAAGAAATATGGACAAATAGGCAGTATGTTATTATTCTCTGGATTTCATGTAGAAGAAAATATTCCATCTTATAAAGTTCAAGAACTTGTAGAATACTGGAAACATATAAAAGTAAGCCCATTTGCTGATCTATTAAGCGATCATCCTCATCCGGCAAAGAGGATACAATTACTAGAAAAACTTACTCATACTCAATAGTAGCTGGAGGTTTTGTAGTAATATCATAAACAATTTCCTTAATTTTTTGTATATTAATTTCATCAGCTATTTTTTCAAGTAAATCCCAGTCTATTTTTGCAAAGTCTGCAGTCATAAAATCTTGTGTTATTACAGCCCTTATCCCTACAGTGTAAACACCATTAGGATCTTTATCCTTCACCTTTACCACTACATGAGTTATATTATATTTTGTTATTTTTTCCATAATTTCACGTAAAGATTCGTAATCCTTAGAACATTCTAAACCGGCAACATTACCATAAGCTCTTACATCTCCTTTTACACCAGTAGCTAATGATTTGTAAATTTTTACTTTGCACCCTACTTCTGAACTTAGTTTCTCATTGTATTCGGCGTCAGACTCAAAAATAACAGCAAAGTATTGTGAGAGATTTAGATTAGATAAATTTCTCTCAACTATTGCAGTTGCTCTCCTAACTAACTCAAGTTTTTCCCTAGTTAGTTTTCCTACAGTTCTGACGAGCAATCCCGGACCAGGAAATGGCTGCCTATTATATATCTCTTTTGGAAGTCCTAAATATCTCGCTAAAGCCCTAACTTCATCTTTATATAAATCAGCTAATGGTTCTACTACTTTGAAACCCCATTCTTTCTCAGTATCTATACCAAGTTGAACTAAAACATTGTGCTGTGTCTTTATTCCTCCTTGCGTTTCTACCCAATCAGCTGCTATTGTACCTTGAATTAAATATTTAGCATTATATTCCTTCACAAGTCTAGATAAAGTATCATAGAAAAGTTGTCGAAATTTCTTCCTTTTTTCTTCTGCGTCAGAGAGTCCTTCAAGCCCAGATATAAATCTCTCACTTTCGTCAATTATCTGTAAAGGCATAATATCTTTAAGCATATTCTTTACATTATTAGCTTCGTTTTCTCTTAGAAAACCAGTATCTATCATTATTGGAATTATTTTCTCTCCAAGGATTTTGTATGAGAGAACAGATGCTGTTGTACTATCAACTCCACCACTTACAGCTGCAATAGCTTTACCATCAACTATCTCTTTTAATTGTGGTGAAATTTCCTCGATAAACTTTTCCGGGTTGAACTCCATTGATTTATCTAATTAAAAATTACCCTAATAAATTCTGCTCTATATTTATTTGACTAAGTAAATCGACATAAATGTGTTTTTTAAAAATAGCCGAAAATTTATCAGCTTGTTCTCTGATTTCTTCCTCCATACTGGAAGCATAAATCTTTATTCCGTATTGTTCTTCTAGTAATTTCTTTCCTCCTTTAGAAAATAAAGAGCCATGAATACTAAATCCCATTTTATCTCCTTTAAGGGCACCATCTTTTACATTAACTTCATTAAAACCGCGCCTTGTTATAGTTAATAGAGGCTTATCACTATAGTAAAAGATTCTTCCCCTTCTAATCTCATATCCGTTTAGCTCAATATCACTCCAGCTTCTTGCTATAACTTTATCTTTATCGAAGGTCGTAACAAAGTCGAATACTCCTAAACCATCGTATTCTCGTCTCTCACCAGTTTCATAACCATACGGATCAACGAGCTTTTTGCCTAATATCTGAAAACCGCCACATATTCCTAAAACTGGTTTCTTTCGTATATACTCTACAAATCCATTTTCTATTAGCCAAGTTAGGCTTTCATATGTATTCCTACTACCAGGCAAAATTACAAGGTCAACCTTAGCTAACTGAGAAGGTTTTCTTACAAACCTTAAATGAGCATTTGACTTTTGAAAAGGATAAAATTCATTAAAGTTACTCATAAAAGGATACGAGACTACTCCTATCTCTAATTCTCCTTCTCCAATTTCGTAAATATTCATAGAATCTTCCTGCATTATGGGGGGTTCATCCAAATAAGGAAGATACCCAAGAAACCTCATGCCAGTTTTTTCTTCTAACCATTTTATCGCTGGTTCTAATAACTTCTCTTCACCACGGAACTTATTTATTATAAAACCTTTCAGGTTCTTTCTTAAATTCTCTGGAATAGTATAATATGCTCCTAATGCTGATGTAAATGCACCTCCTCTGTCAATATCAAGAACTAGTATTACTGGAATATTAAAATCCTTAATTACTTTGACCATAGTAACGTCTTTTTCAATGAAATTAGGTTCAATTCCTCCAGCAGATTCTATTACTAGATCTTCTTTTATATAGTACCTTATTTTTTCCCATAAATAATCTACTTTAGAATAGTATTCAGTAGTAGAAAAAATGCCTATAGGAGTACCAAAATAAATTACTTCTATTCCTTTACCCGATGGTTTTAATAGAATAGGATTCATATATCGCTCTGGTTCAACTCCTTTTGCAAAAGCTTGATAAGCTTGAATAAATGCTATTTCTCCTCCATCCATAGTAGGAAAACTATTCAACGACATATTTTGAATCTTCATTGGAGTTAAACCAAGGGTCTTTACTATCCCAGTAGTTACAGTAGATTTACCAGTATCACTCATAGTTGAAGCTATAATAATTGCCACATTTTATCACAAGAAGATGAAAGTATTTAAGGAGATTGCATCTCAAATATCTTTTTTCACTATCATTCCTTCAGTTAAGGCTACATTAGAAGAGACAGCAAATATGGCTTTTATTTCACCTATACTCGTTGGTTTAGTAACAGCATTAATAGACTATACAGTACTATATGTAAGTATTAAAGTCCTTGGAAATTATGGGTTTATTCTTCTTATACCTACAGTTGAAATAATAAGAGGTTTTCATCATCTTGATGGTCTTCTTGATTTCGGAGACGCTTTAATGACTAAAGATTACAACAAAAGATTAAAGGCTTTACATGACGTAGAGGTAGGAGCTGGAGGCATCGGATTATTTCTGGTTTATCTTTCGCTCTTTTTATCTGTGATTTTATCTATGAAAAATTTGAGTTTCTTTCCATTGCTAATTGCTGAAGTTGAGAGTAGAGGGTTAGGAATTCTTATACTTTCTATAATGAAACCAATGGAAGGTAGTTATATGGGTAGAGTTTTCCATGAAAGATTAAACAATAAATGGAAAATTATTAGTCTCTTAATTCAGATAGCATTAATAGGAAATATTTTAGTGATTATCTCATTTTTATTTCTATTCCTTCTCTTCTATTTCCTAGGTTATAAAACGTTAAAGGGAAGTTCTGGTGATCTTGTTGGAGCTATAATAACTTTATCATTTCCTTTATTCCTTTTAATAGCTGAAAGAAGTTGTTACCCATTCTTTATCTCGCTATTTTACTTGATCTTTTAATAGGAGAGCCACCTTTATTTATACACCCAGTAGTGTGGACTGGTAAAATCTCTGAAAAATTAATTAAACCTTATCGTGGATATGCTTACGGTATTTTTATCTGGATTACTTCAGTAATTCCAGTTCTTATATTTCTTCTCTTTCCGTTATACATTCCTAATAAATTAATACAGATTATACTACTTGTATTATTCCTTAAAACCACATTTTCAATAAGATTACTTTATTCACTAGTCAGAAAATCAATTCCTATTAACTTAGAAAATAGAAAATATGCTCAACAATTAGTTAGGAGAAACGTTTATATAATTGACGATCCTCATGTAGCTTCAGCAGTAATCGAATCATTGTTTGAGAGTTTGGTGGACGGAATTACTTCACCTATTTTTTGGTTCCTTATCTTAGGTTATCCTGGTGCTTTACTTCAAAGGTTAGCAAACACTATGGACAGTATGGTAGGATATAAAACGCCAGAATTGATAAAAGAGGGATGGTTTTCTGCGAAAGTTGATACAATATTAAATTATATTCCGGCGAGATTAACAGCAATTCTTATGTTAATCTCAGCTTATTTACTTGGTTTTAAACCTAGAAATACAATAGAAACTCTAAAGAAAAGTAATATTGAGAGTATAAACGCTAGGTACCCTATTTCATTTGCTTCAGCAATTTTAAATGTAAAATTAGAAAAAATTGGTTACTATTCTGTTGGAGGAGGAAATTTACCAAATGAAAATGACGTTAAAATAGCGTTAAAAATATTTAAAGTTACACTCATTCTTTTCATCTTAATGATTTCAATCATATATTATTACCTTTATGGCCTCTCCTTCCTTAGCTATCCTTACGGCCTCATTAAATTCCTCTAATGGGAATTTGTGTGTAATTAATTTCTTTACATCAACTCTTTTCTCATATATAAGTTGTAATGCTTCCTTTGTATCTTCTTCTACTGCTGCATTGCTTGAGATTATGGAAATTTCGTTATTAAGTAGTTCACTTATATCATAATTTAATATTGTACCTTTGTATGGAACACCAAAGAGTAAAACATAACCTCCTTTCCTAACCGATAGTAAGCCAGACAATATTGCTGAAGGGGAACCAGAAGCTATTATTGCAACATCGACTCCTCTTCCATCTGTTAACTTTTTAACTTCAGTAGGAACATCAACTTTTCTAGCATTTAATGAGTAATCCGCACCAACTTTAGTTGCATACTCAATTCTATAATCAGCTACATCTGAAGTTATTACTTCTCCAGCTCCATTAGCCTTTGCCATCATTACGTGTAATAAACCCATTGGTCCAGCTCCTACAACTAAAACACTATCACCTTTGTTAACTTTCACTCTCCTTTGTGCCCTAACTACAGTAGCTAGAGGTTCGATAAAAGCACCTTCATCAAAAGATACTGTATCTGGTAATACTAAGATTCCACCTCTCAATACATTCCATGCTGGAACCCTAAAATATTCAGCAAAACCTCCAGGGTCTAAGTTTGTTTTCCTATAATAAGGACACATAGTAGGGCTTCCATGGGTACAATAATAACATTCATAGCATGGAACATGATGATGAGCAAAAACCCTTTGTCCCGGTTTAAGAAAATCAACGCTTGATTCCTCTATTATACCAGTAGGTTCATGACCAAGTATAGGTTGTGAAGCCGTATATTGCCCACATATTTTTTCTATGTCAGTACCACAAAGTCCGCATGCTTTCATTTTAACTATTACATCTCCCTTTTCCTTTATAGTTGGTTTTGGTATTTCTTTTACTACAGCTTTACCATTTTCCATTAGTACTGCTTTCACAATTAGAAAGAAGAAGAGTAGAATTAAATCTCTTTTTGCTTAGAGAGCGTTCAAAGTAGAATAAGTCAAGTGTAATGAAACTGCTTTTTATTTTTAAGCAAAGATATATAGTAATACCGCGTAAAAATACTTATGAATATTTTTATTTTTGGTTTACTCCCTCTTTTATTTATAGTTGATAGACTAAAAATTAGAAAATTTCGCTTCTTGTTTAATTTTCATAATTTGAAAGTTTTACTTGACGATAGTACTGATATTAACGCGTATATAATTGGAAACAATCTTGTAATAACTAAGGGATTTCTAACCCTCAATAAGGATGAGCAAAAAGCTATTTTAGCTCATGAATTAGCACATGTTACCCTAAATCATTATAATAAATTGAGATCTATAATAATTATCAGTTTAGGAGTCTCCTTCCTCCTTTTTCAATTTAACATTTTTATATCCCTTATCGCTTTAATATTCGCATTCCTTTTACAAAATTATATTTCAAAAAAGCAAGAAATAGAAGCCGATAGATTAGCTTATAGGGTTGTCGGAGATTTGTTAAAAAACGTAATCTATAAATACGGTGACAATGAAATAGGACTTTTTTCAACCCATCCCAATGCAGATGTAAGAATAAAAATGCTTGCCACAACATAAGAAAGTTTTTAAGATCGAATCATCAAACTTTAAACTTATTTTTAGAAGAATATTCAAAACTACTTCACAAAAAATATATTTTAAATCTCCTCATTATATTTTTATTTATGTACATTGGTAAACCTATAAAGAGGATTGAAGACGTAAAACTAATAACTGGAAAGGGAACTTACGTTGATGATATTGAAATTCCCGGAACTCATTTTGTTACATTTGTTAGAAGTAAATATCCTCATGCAAGAATAAAAATTAAAAAAACTGAGGGAGTATATACTGGGGAAGACATAAACCCAGGGAAAGATTTTCCTATACCAACAAAAGAAACTACCTATGTAGGACAACCAGTTGCAATTGTAATAGCAAAAGATAGATATGAAGCTTATGACTTGATTGAATCAGTTGAGGTAGAATATGAGCCTTTAGATTACGTAATTGACCCCGAAAAAGCATTAGAAGATAAAATAAGAGTTTATTCTGGATTATCCTCAAATATATATTACCATGAAAGATGGAAAGGAGGAGACGTTGAAAAAGCGTTTAAAGAAGCTGATTTAGTTATTTCTGATACCTTAATAAATCAAAGAGTAATAGCATCACCATTAGAAACTAGAGGAGCATTAGCTTATTTTGACGGAAGTAAACTAACTTTCTATTCCTCAACCCAATCTGCTCATTATCTAAGAAGAAATCTAGTTGACTTCCTTGGTTTTGAAAACATAAGAGTTATTCAACCTGATGTTGGTGGAGCTTTTGGAAGTAAAATTATTGCTCATCCAGAAGAATATGCATTAGCCAAATTAGCTATTAAGCTAAGAAAACCTTTAAAGTGGATTCCTACCAGAACAGAGGAGTTTATTTCAGCTGGCCATGGAAGAGATAAAAAGCTAAAGTTTGAAGTAGCAGTAAAGAAAGATGGTACAATATTAGGTTTAAGAGGGACATTAATTGCAAATCTTGGAGCACCTTATCCAGATGCTAACGATGATGAAGCTGGAAACGTAAAAAGTACAGTTAGAATGTTACCCGGAATATATAAAATATTAGGAGCAGACATTGACGTTTATGCAGTACATACTAACATAACCCCAACACAGTCATATAGAGGAGCTGGTAGGCCAGAAGGGATTTACTTTATTGAGAGAATAGTTAATATTGTAGCTAATGAATTAGGAATTGACCAATATGAAATTAGATTAAAGAACGCGATAGATTCAACACCTTATAAGAACATTTTTGGAATAACTTATGATTCTGGAAACATAAAGAAACTACTTGAAATAGCTAAACCATATTATGATGAACTAAAAAAAGAGGACGGATGCATAGGAATAACAGCCTATACCGAAATTACTGCCTTTGGTCCCTGGGAAGTTGCTAGAATTTCTGTAAAATATGATGGTAAAGTAACTCTTATAACGGGAACAGGACCTCATGGCCAAGGAGATGCTACAGCATTCGCTCAAATTGCTGCAGATATATTGGAATTACCAATAGAAAAAATTGAAGTTAGATGGGGAGATACAGAAATTATTGAAGATGGAATTGGTACGTGGGGAAGTAGAACAGTTACTATTGGAGGTTCTGCAGTTCTTTTAGCTTCACAAAAATTAAAGGAAAAACTAATAGAAGTCGGTGCCAAAATGCTAAATGCAGATAAAGAAGAAGTAGAATATAAAAATGGTGAAGTTATACATAAAAGGAGTGGTAATAAGATAAGCTTCCTAGAGATAGTTAAAAATGCATTTAAAATGGGCGAAAGCTTAGATGTTACATCAATATATACTGTAAATCAACCTCCAACCACGCCCTTTGGTGTTCATTTAGCTTTAATTAAAGTAGATGATACTGGAAAAGTTTATGTTAAAAAGTATATTGCAATTGACGATATAGGTAACGTAATAAATCCATTACTTGCTGAAGGGCAAGCTATTGGAGGAATAGTACAAGGATTAGGGCAGGCCTTACTAGAAGGTGCTTTCTTTGACGAGAACGGCCAACTTTTAACAACTAATTTCCAAGATTACCCTATTCCAAGTGCTATTGAAGTCCCACAAATAGAATGGCATTATGAGGTTATTGGCAAATCTAATCATCCGACTGGAAGTAAAGGCATTGGCGAGGCTGGAGCTATTGCTGGAACACCGACAATTATAAATGCTGTTGAACAATGCATTAGAAAGAGAATAACTAAAATGCCTATAAAATTTGAGGAGTTGATAAAATAATGCAAAAACATTTCCTTTCTGAGAAAGAAGCCAGAAAGATTCTTTCTGAAATAAAAAATAAATATAAAATAGAAATACAAGGAAGAATAGAAGTAGGTAAAGAAAAAAAAGAGATTTATTATTTTATAGATGGAGTTCTCTCCTTCTTTTCAGATGATTTAATCCCCACCCTTTGCTTTATAAGAAAGTATAACTTACAACTTCCCTCAGTTGTAGTTGATGAAGGAGCTGTAAAACATATTGTAAATGGTGCTGATCTTTTTGTCCCAGGAATAGTACAATATGATTGTGAGTGTAAAGAGGGGGATATTGTTCTAGTAAAGACTAAAACTAACATTCCTATTGCTATTATTAAGGTAATACTGGATAAAGAGAAAGCTTTAGCTGAAAAGAAAGGTAAGTTTGGAATAAATTTACATTATTTAAATGACAAAATATGGGAAATGTGCAATGAAAGGAGTTCTGGTTCCAACTTATAATGAGGCAGAAAACCTTAAGGAACTAATACCCAGAATAAAGGAGAATGTATCCGATGCTAAAATTATTATAGTTGATGATAATAGCCCAGATAAAACTGCAGAAATAGCAGAAAGTTTAGGCGCAATTGTTTTTGTTAGAAAGAATGAAAGAGGATTAGGCAGTGCACTAAGATTTGGACTCTTAAAAGGAATCGAACTAGGTTTTGAATATATTGCAACAATGGATGCTGATTTAAGTCATGATCCTGTTTATCTACCAAAAATGTTTGAGGCTGCAAAAAACGCTGATCTAGTCATAGGCTCAAGATACATAGAAGGAGGAAGAATTGAAAACTGGCCTTTAAAAAGAAGAATAATTAGTAAAGGTGCTAATATATTAGCAAGAAGTTTACTTCATTTAAAGGTAAAAGATAGTACTTCGGGTTATAGGGTTTACTCTAGAAATGCAATTGAATTAATTAAAAATTGTGAAAATGCAGATGGCTACGAGTTTCAAATATGTGCAGTTTATAGAATTGAAAAAGCAGGACTAAAAATTATTGAAGTACCAATAACTTTTAGGGATAGAAGTAAAGGAAAGAGTAAATTAGGAAGTGAAAAAATTCTAGATTGGTTTATTTATGTCTTAAAATTATCTTTAGGTCTTTCCTCTTGATTTCTTCATTTTAGAAAGTTCTTCCTTTAATGATTCTACCTCTTTCTTTAAACTAGCTATTTCATTTTCATGTAGCTCTAAAATTTTCTTTATTTCATCATTTGATACTGGTCGATCATCTTTTAATTTAATGTTTTCATCTACAATTTCTACGTATCCTAAACGATATAGTTCCCTTGCATATCCTTTAGCTGTTTTTGGAGAGATTTTTAACTCTAATGCTAGATCTTTTATATTTATTTCTTTCTTTTCCTTTAAAAGAGAAATAATATCTTGTAATCTTGGGGTTAGCTCCATATTCTTAAGCTTACCATAATATTTGCTTTTAAGCTCTAAGGCATAAGAAATAATGAGAACATTGGTACTATTATTAAAGGAAAGTGATGTGCAAAAAATATTAAATTTCAAAGACTCATACGAAACTGTTAAAGAAGCTTTTCTTTTACTTTATCAAAAATTAGCCACAAACACTAAAAGAGTTAGAACCTCATTTCATGGTAGTGTATTAACCTATCAAAGTGGTGGAATTGAGCATTATTTAGGCTTTAAAGTTTTTGTAAAAGGAACTTTCTTTTCTATGTTATTTAATGATTCTGGAGATCCTTTACTTATGGCTGAAGCCGATTTGATTACAAGAATAAGAACTGGTGCTATATCTGTCTTAGCCTCAGATTACCTAGCTAAAAGAGATTATAATACAGTTGGTATCATAGGCTTAGGTAAGCAAGGCAAGTTTCAAGTTAAAGCTTTTTATGAACTAAAGCCCGGAATAAAAATTAAAGTTTTTAGTAAAGAAAGATTA
Organism: Sulfurisphaera javensis; assembly: GCF_041154675.1. Lineage (NCBI taxonomy): Archaea > Thermoproteati > Thermoproteota > Thermoprotei > Sulfolobales > Sulfolobaceae > Sulfurisphaera > Sulfurisphaera javensis. Next base: position 628,254 of record NZ_AP031322.1, on the reverse strand, counting down.
GAAGAAGAATTAAAGAAGATAGAAGAAGAAGGCATAAAAGTAGAAAAAGCTAAGGACTACAAAGATGTTTGTAATGCTGATGTTATCGTAACTATTACAAATTCTAAAGATCCTTTTCTTAAATATGAATTCCTAAATAGGGGGACACATATTAACGCCCTTGGATCTAATTTGCCAGAAAGAGTTGAACTATATCCAGAAGTAATAAAAAATTCATCACTTATAGTGGTAGAAGATAAGGATCAAGCAAAAGAAGAGGCTGGAGACTTAATCATGGCTGAAAAGATGAACATGTTAGATTGGAATAAAGTAAAAACGTTAGCAGAAGTAATAGCTGGGGTTGTTAAGAGGAATAGTGAAGATGATATTACAGTCTTTAAATCAATGGGAATAGGTCTTGAAGATGTTGCAGTCCTTAAACTACTTTATGAGAAAGCAAAGAAATATGGGTTAGGAAGTGAGATTGATATAAGAGGAAAATGGTATCTCGTATAGGAAAGGAGGTCGAGCTTTCTCCAGTGGAATTAGCTTCACAGACAGCAAAAAAAGTTGAGATTAATTTAGCAAGTGGTACTCCAGATCCTAAAGTAATGCCAATAAAAGAGATAAAAGAAGCATATAATGAGGTGATAGAAGAGTACGGAAGTAAAGTCCTCTTTTATCCTGGAGCAGGTGGACAAGAAGAACTCATTAATGAAATTAAGAATTATCTCCCTTTGTTAGGGTTATCTGAGGGGAAAGATAAGATTATAGTAACAAGTGGTGCACAACATGCAATTGAGCTTTTATCGAAATACTTTCTCGAGAATGACACTATAGCAGTGGAAAATCCCACTTTCATAGAAACGTTTATGGCTATGAAACTAAGAAGTAATGTAGTATTACCAATTAGTTTGGATTCAAATGGAATCGTAGTTGATGAATTAGAGAATTTACTAAAAATCATAAATATAAAATTTCTTTATGTTATTCCAAATTGCCATAACCCTGCTGGAGTTAATTTATGCGAAGAAAGAAGAAAAAGATTAGTTGAACTAGCTGAATTGCACGACTTTTATATTCTTGAAGATGATCCATATAGGCCAATAGCAGGTGACGTACCTAAACCTATAAAATACTTCGATAAATTCGGAAGAGTGATTTATATAAGCTCATTTAGTAAGATAATTGCTCCAGGCTTAAGAGTCGGATTTATTTTAGCTAATGAAGAAATTGCGGAAAAAATTTCTCTTATAGAACAATTAGATTTCTCCACATCAACAATTAATCAATACGTGGTGTCAAGGTTATTAAGGAAAGGAATAGTTAAGGAGAGAATGAATTACCTCTATAACCATTATTCTAACAAAATGAAAATCCTAATTGAGTCCTTACAAGATGTAGGATTTACAGATTTTAATAAACCCTCATGCGGGTTCTTCTTATTACTGGACTTAAAAAAGGATAGTTGGAAAGTGTTTCTAGAAGCTGTAAAAATGGGTTTAAGTTTTGTACCAGCAAAACCCTTCTTCCTTAGAGGAGGAGATACCATGGCTAGGTTAAGCATTTCTGTTGCTTCGGAAGAGGACATTAAAAAAGGCGTACGAATATTAAAATCTGCTTGGAATAACATATAATCTCTTTAGAAAAGAAATATAAAAAAGAACTACTACTTTTACATAATGTTAGATGAATTAATAGCCTTTTTAAGTATCTTAGTATCCTCTTGGAGCGTTTACAATTCATTTCTAGCGATTTACGGGATAACATGGAAAAGGATAGACACGAAAGATTTCTCTGAGCATTCTTTTTCTATAATTATCCCAGCAAAGAACGAGGAAAAAGTTTTAGGTAGACTCCTTGATAGAATGGTAAATCTAGAATACGATAAATCTAAATACGAAATAATAGTAGTAGAAGATGGTTCGACTGATAATACTTATCAAATCTGTAAACAGTATGAAAACTTATACGATAATCTAGTTCAATGTGTGAAGCTTCCTCCAGCTAAAGTGCCAAATGGTAAAAGTAGAGCATTAAATCATGCAATAAAAATTGCGAAATATGAAATTATTGGGATATTTGATGCTGATACTGTCCCTAGATTAGATATATTAAATTATGCCTCTACTGTATTTTCTGATCCACAAGTCGCAGGAGTACAAGGAAAGTTAATACCAATAAACGTTAGGGAAAGCATAATAGCTAGGTTTGCTAGTTTAGAAGAACTTTATTATGAATATTCCATTGCAGGAAGGGCTAGGTTAGGTCTTTTTGTACCGTTGGAGGGTACTTGTACTTTCGTAAGAAAATCAGCTTTACAAGAAGTTGGGGGATGGAATGAATATAGCTTAACTGAAGATTTAGATCTTAGTTTAAAACTAGCTTCTAAAGGATATAAGATCGTGTACTTGCCATCCATTATAGCTTGGAGAGAAGTACCAGTTAGTCTAAGATGGTTAATTAAGCAAAGACTGAGATGGTATAGAGGACATTTCGAAGTTACTCTAAGAATTAATAGAGGAAGAATAGATTTTAGAATCATAGACGGAATTCTCATAGTTTCAACTCCTATCTTCATGATACTAAATCTTGTTAACTATTCTTTAATTCTGATATACCCTACTTCTCTTTTTATAATAACTACAGCATTTGTATCTGTAGCCTCGTTTACAAGTTTTATCACGGCTTTAGCAATTTCTAAGAAACATTTAATAGAGTTTCCTTACTCTCTGCTATCTTTAGCTTACATGAACTTTGTGATACTACTAAACGTTATAGCTTTAATACTTGAAATAACTAGAAGACCTAGAATTTGGGTCAAAACTGAAAGAAGTGGAAAAATTTTAACCGAACTAGGGAAGTGAATACAATGCTTATCGAAAAAATATTCAAGAAAAAATTAGATGATTATTACTCTCATGTGAAAGAAGAGAACACATTATATGTTACTGATCTTATTAGATGTCCAATGAAGGTATATTATGAGAAAGTCTATAAAGAACTAGCTTTAGCCGAGATTTTTACTCCAGCAACAGTATTAGGGGACATGGTTCATACTGGACTTGAGGAATTTATAAAATCTGCATTTCCAAATTCACAAGTGGAGGTAGAAATAGAAAAGGAAATTCCAGTGAATAATCAAACAATAAAGATAAAGGGAAGAATGGATGCTATAGCTGAAATAGATGGAGAGAAAGTTGTAATTGAAATAAAAAGTGCAAGGGCTGATAAAGGTTTACCACATGAGCATCATAAAGCACAATTGCAAATTTACTTATGGATGACTGGAATAAAGAAAGGTTTGCTAGTTTACATAACTCCAGATAGAATAACTGAATACGAGATTAAAGAGCCGGCAGATGAAATAGGAGTGATTAGATTAGCTGAAGAAACATTAAAGAAATCTAAAGTTCCTAGATATTCGTGGGAATGTAGTTATTGCATATATTCTTCTATTTGTCCTTTTAAAAAGATTAAATGAGATAAACAAATATGTCTCTTTATTAATCTCTAAATTATGATAAGACCAGTTGCGATGACAATAGCCGGAAGTGATTCTGGAGGAGGGGCTGGTCTTCAAGCTGATTTAAAGACTTTTACTAGCTTAGGGGTCTTTGGAACAGTAATAGTAACAGGTTTAACAGCACAAAATACCTATTCAGTAACAAAAGTTCTCGAAGTTCCTCCGGAATTTATTGAAGCTCAGTTTGATGCTGTAATGGCAGATCTAAAACCTAAATATGCTAAAACCGGAATGTTGTCTTCAAGTAAAATTATTGATGCTGTTAGAAAGAAAGTAGTTGAATATAACATATCATTAGTTTTAGACCCAGTGATGGTAGCGAAATCTGGAGCTCCTTTAGTCACTGAAGATACAGTTAATGCTCTAAAAGAATTAATCAAAAATTCTCTTATAATAACGCCAAACAAGTATGAGGCTGAAAAATTAGCAGAAATGAAAATAATTGATATAACCTCTCTAAAAGAGGCTACTAGAAAAATTTACGATAGCTTTAAAGTTAATGTTGTTGTTAAGGGGGGAAGTTCATTAAATGGATTGGATTATGCTATCATAGACGGTAAAGAAATTGAACTAAAAGGTGAGCCAATAAATACTAAAAATACTCATGGTAGCGGAGATGTATTTTCAGCTTCTTTAACAGCATATTTAGCAAAAGGAGAAAAGCTCGAAAACGCATTACTTAAGGCAAAAGAGTATGTTACACTAGCTATTAAGTATTCCTTAGATTTAGGTAAAGGACATGGTCCCGTAGATCCTTTTGTGCCAGCCGATATTATTATACAAAGAGAAAACGCTAGGCAAGAGATTGAAAAATTACTTTGGGAATTTGAAAGGGATCCATCTTTACTACTTCAAGTACTTGACGAAAATGGAAAAGCTAATGTAGCTTATATGACAGATTATGGAGATGTTGCGACATTAGCTGGTGGTGTTATAAAGTACCTAGATAAGATAAAAATAGATGGACCTATCCTCTTAAACATCAAGAACGAGATCTCAGAAAAAGCCAAACAGTTTAATAAAAAAGTCTTACTTTCAATCTCTATAACTAAAAAACTACTCGAGGCTTCTGAGAAAGGATTAATAAAAATCTCAGAAAGCGGGATAAATAGTGATGTTATAATTAGCGAAGGAAAAGTCTACTTAGTAGGAGATTCTATTTCTGACATTATAAATAAATTAAGGAGGATGAGAGAACTATGATTACTGTTGTTGGTAGTTATAACATTGACTTCATTTTAAAGGTTGACGAATTCCCTAATGAAGGGGAGACGGTTTTTGCAAAAGAGATTTACATAAATCATGGCGGTAAAGGTTCAAATCAAGCTGTTTCTGCTTCAAGGTTAAATGCAAAAGTTAGGATAATTGCCGCTGTAGGAAATGACGAATTTGGTAAGAATGCTTTGAGATTTTGGGATGATGAAGGATTAGATACAGCTTATGTTAAAATTAAAAACTCAGTAACTGGCTCAGCTTATATTATAGTTAACTCACGAGGTGAAAACATGATAGTTGTGAATAGAGGTGCAAACGCACTACTAGATGAAGATGATTTAGATAATTCATTATCCGGAGATATACTCTTAACTCAACTTGAAATTGACGAGAGAGTCGTTAAAAAAGCGTTAAGAGAATTTAACGGAATAAGAATACTTAACCCAGCTCCAGCAGTTCTTAAAGATTATTCAATTCTTGACTACGTGGACATTCTGACACCAAATGAGATAGAATTTAAAGAATTAACAAATACTGACGATTTTGATTATGGAATTAGTGTACTTTTAAAGAAAATTAAAAAAGCTGTAATTATAACGTTAGGTGAAAGAGGTGCATTAATTGCTACGAGACAAGAAAAGATTTTAGTACCAACACTAAAAGTAAATCCTGTTGATACTACTGGTGCAGGAGACGTGTTTAATGCAGCTTTGGCTGTATTTTTAGAAAAAGGATACGATTTACGCAAATCTGTTAGACTAGCAAATAAACTGGCATCCTATTCAACAACAATTATGGGTGCACTTGGACCTAGATATGAAGAGGTGAAAAGATTAATTGAAGAAGAAGAAAATGAGAATTAGTAAAAAAGAGGAAGAAGAAGTTAAAGGACATGAATGTATAGGATTGTGTTGTGATGATTTAGTAGATATAAACGAGAGGGATGATTTATGAAATTAGTCTTTGTTGGTACTGGTGCTGGAGCAACTTTCGGATCTAAAAGAGTCAAATCTTCAATATATTTAAAAAGTGACGATGGAACTTCAATATTACTTGATCTAGGTACTGGTGCAAACTTTAAGATAGAGGATTGGAATCTTCTTGATTTTTCCTCGATCTTCGTTACTCATTTGCATATTGATCATGTCAGTGGAATATTTGATCATTTAGTTCAAAGAAAAGTATTAAGAATGCCAGAGATAGAGATTTATTCTCCACCAGGGTTTAACCAACTACTTGAATCTTATAAACAAACTGGAAATAATATTTCTGCTATAGTTAAGGAAAGTAAGTTGCCAAAAGCAAAAATTAAGGATATTGAAATATATTCTGTTGAGGCTTGCCATAGTATTTATGCCGTTAGCTATGTAATTACTGATGGAGAAAAAAAGATACTTTATACTGGAGATACATCTGAACCTTGTGAAAGTATTCTTTACGAAGCTAAGGACGCTAATTTAATAATTCATGAGGGAAGTTGCGTAAATGATTGTAAACAGTACGGTCATACATCCATTGGTGAAATCATGAATTTATTTGAACCGAAGAAAGTCATAATAACGCATATCCCATCACAAATAGAAAATCAAGTGAAAGAGATAGCAAAAGGATATATTTTAGCATATGATGGTATGATATTAGATGTGTAGAATATTAGCTTTTAAGGCTAAAGGTGAGCCTAACTTAGAGGTTCTCAAAGCGTTTCTTAATGCAAGTAAAAATGACGTTTATTTTAAATATGGTTCACACTCTGATGGATGGGGTTTTGTAGCTTATATACTTAGAAACGGAAAATGGCGAGTATTATACTATAAGACCAGTGAACCAATATATGAAGATCAATCTTTTCTTGATTATATAAACTTACTAAAAGGAGATGAGATCTACGCTATATTTCATGCTAGAAAGGCTGGCAAAAGCTTTCTCCTAGGCGTTAGACATAATCACCCTTATTATTATAGATTATCTACACACGACGCATATTTCGTACATAATGGCTCGATAAATAGAAAGGCGTTCTCTGAACCTAATTATCCATCAACTGATAGCTATCTCTTCTTTCTTGAAATCATTAAGAATTATAATGTTAAAGGAGATTTCAAAATAGCTTACTTAGAGGCACTTTCAGCATTATCTCCATATGCTTCAAGTTTAAACTCTGCTTTGTTAACTTTTAACAGCCAAGAAGGTCCTAAAATTTTTGTAGGATATTATTATAATAAAAGTAGAATGAAAGAAATGGAAGAGTACTATAAACTTTATAGATATGAAAACTATATATTCTCTTCTACTGTAGCTTACTATTTAGGTAAACATGTTGAAGAATTAAGTTTTGCATCAATTAATGAAGTAGTTGGCTAAAACATTTAAATAGATAATCGAATTTATATTTATGAATGAGGAGTTAGTTGAAGCTAAAATTATAGAGTTTGGAAAGTTAAAGGACCTATTTAAGGAAGTTCAATACATAAGACAATATTCAAGAGTTTTAAAAATGAAAGGTGCTGATGTGGGTCCTCCTCCACTAGGCATTCCTCGAGAACTATACTATTTAGCCTTAACTTCAAACGAAGTAAAATATGGGCCAATTGAAATTATAGGAAAAAATCCCTATAAATTAAAAGGCATAGACGCATTAGTAAAAAGTGAAAGAGAAGGACTTCCGCTTTATGCAATAATTGATTTTACTAACGATATAAAGGTTTACCTTGCTTACGAAAAACCAAAATCAATAGTTGGCGTAGATATTGGTGTAAGACATCTAATTACAGTAGTAGCACTGAGAAACGGAAAATTATGGAAAACTAGATTCTGGGGAAAAGAATTAATAACTGATGAAATGATTAAAATTCTAGGAGATCCACAAGGAATAACTGAAATTAAAAACATAAGAAGTAAAGTAAAAAAAGTAATTTCAGATATAGTAAAGTTTATTGAAGATTTGAACCCAAAAATTGTTGCCCTAGAGGATTTGAGAATTTTCGAGAATAAAGTAGGAAATACACTAAGGAATATTGAGGTTGAATTAGAGGAGCAGTTATATGCTAGAGGTATAAGATATAAGCTTATCGATCCCTATAATACAAGCAAGATTTGCTCAAATTGCGGGTTTAAAAGAGGAGAAGTGTTAGGACCATTATTTGTTTGTCCAGCGTGTGGGTATAAAGCAGATAGAGATTTCAATGCAGCCTATAATTTAGCTTTAAAATGCTATTATACGTGTTAAATCTTCCAGTATTCTCTCAATATCCTTTTCTCTTCTGATAAATAATCTCTGAATCTACTTTTTACTGATTCAGATGAAGTATTTTTGTTATATTCTTTCTTCTCTCCCTCTAGGCCTTGTATAAAAGCTTTAACTCCATTTTTTAAACCAACAGTATAACCACCTTCTAATACTGCATACTTTCTTTCAAATCTATTAGATAAAATTCCCATATTATAATAAGTCCATTCAGTAGCTCTAATACTGGCTAGACCATCACCTTCATAGGCATCAAAACCAGCAGAATATGCAATTATTTTAGGTTTAAAATCGTCTATAATAGATTGAATTATAGGTAGAAGTTCCTCATATAAGTCATCTCCTCCTAATGGCGGGATTAAAAGATTAATTTTTGTTCCTTCAGCTTCTTTTCCTCCGATCATATCTGGAAAACCGGTGCCAGGATAAAGAGTTTTAGGGTCTTGGTGAATATCTATATGAACTACTTCTGGGTCATCCCAAAATATTTCCTGCGTTCCATTTCCATAATGAACATCAAAATCAATTATTACAACTCTTTTAAGATTATATTTTCTTATCGGAAAAGCTACATTATTAAATATGCAGAATCCTAACGTAGGGGCGCCAAACGCTCTTCCTGATTTTCCAGAGTGATGACCAGGAGGTCTAACTAAGGCAAAACCATTTACTTCAAATGCTTTTAATGCACCACCTAACGCATATAATGCAGATTCCCAAGTATTTTTGTTAGTATAAGTATCTGCATCTAACCATCCTTCTTTTTCACTAGTTTTTTTAACTAAATTAATATAATCTATGTCATGAATCATTTTTACATCTTCTTCACTAACTTTGTATGGAGAGATAAATTGATGATCTTTTAACTCATTAAGAATAGATCTAACTCTCTCTGGATTTTCCACATGATGATATTTACTTTGATGTAATAAATATACATCTGAATAAATTAAAGGTATTAAAGCCATAGAAGTTATATATCTCTTTGGCTTAAAAAGGCTATATGGGAAAGATAGGCAAGCTTAGAGAATTTATGAAAGAGAAAAAAATTGATTACATTGTTCTTGGTCCAGGGAGTAACATGTTTTACTTGACTGGATTTACTGAAGAACAAATGGAAAGGCCTTTGTTTTTCATTGTAGATTATTGGGATGCATATTTCTTAGCCCCTAAGCTTTATGAGGAACAATTATCAAAATTTAACTTTCCCATAATTTCTTATAATGATGACGAGAATCCATATAAAAAAATAAAATTAGAAAAAGGAAAAAGTATTGCTATAGATGATACATTATGGTCCTCCTTTACTGTTGATATTATAAATTATTTTACCCCTTCACAACTGCTTAAAGCAAGTGAGATTATGAGAGAATTACGCATAATTAAGCAAGACGAGGAAATCGAAATTATGAAAAAAGGCTTACAAATAGCTGAAAAAGCGTTCCTTAACACGATTAATCAAATAAAGCCTGGAATGAGTGAGAGAAAAGTCGCTAAGATTCTAGTTGATGAGTTTATCACTAATGGTGCAGAAGGAGTATCTTTTGAACCTATAGTGACCTCTGGTCCAAATACATCCATGCCACACTTAAGGTCTACAAGTAGAGAAATTAGAACTGGCGACATTATAATTTTTGACTTTGGAGTAAAATATAACGGATATTCAACAGATACAACAAGAGTTGTGAGTATTGGCCAGCCTTCAGAGGAAGTTAAGAAAATCTTCGAAATTGTGAGGGAAGCTCAAGCTAAAGCAGAAGATGCAGTAAAGGGAGGGATTCAAGCATGTGAAATAGACAAGATAGCAAGACAAGTGATTTCATCATATGGGTATGGCGAGTATTTCATTCATAGAACTGGTCATGGTATTGGAATTGATGTGCATGAAGACCCTTATATAGCCCCAAACTATAAGAGAAAAATCGAAAAAAATATGGTCTTTACAGTCGAACCAGGGATTTATTTACCAGGCAAGTTTGGAATTAGAATAGAAGATATGATATACGTTAACAACAAGGGTATAGTAATGAATAATTTACAAAAAGATGAAATCTTTGTAATATAGTACCTTAGATAAAATAACAAAAGCAAATACCATATTACCTTACCTTACTTCTTAAATCGTTAAATGTAAAATTTATTTTATATGAAAGAAATTTTAGGTGACTATGAGCCAAAAGGAAAAACTACACAAACTATTGGGAAATTCATAGCCTTTGGTCTTGATGATCCATTCCACATTACCACAATATCTGGCTTAGCTATTTATGGAATCGGCAAATATATGGAGAAAAGAGGAACAAATTATGGGTTAAGAATAGCTTATCAAGAACTAGAGGAATTCAAAAGAAGACTGAGAGAAACATTATTAGATATTAATACTATGAGGTTATAATGTAATTTGATAAAATGAAAATAACTCCATTAGCATTTGAAAGCCTTGGAGTTAGATCACAAGCAACGTTAGTAGAAACAAAAGATGTTAGAATTCTTATAGATCCCGCAGTGTCTTTAGCTCCAAGAAGATACGGACTTCCTCCTCATCAATTAGAAGTTGAGAAACTAACAGAACTAGCAAAGAAAATTTATGAAGTATCTAAGGATGTTGACGTAATAGTTATAACTCATTATCACTATGATCATCATGATCCAGGGTATGTGGTTCCAATAGATATTTATAAAGATAAAATTGTATTTATTAAAGATCCTACAAATAATATAAATAATAGCCAAAAATTTAGAAGAGCTCCTAAGTTTCTAAAAGCAATTAAGGACAAACCTAAAAAGATCGAAATAGCAGATGGTAAAGAGTTTACCTTTGGTTCTACAAAAATTATTTTTTCAAATGCTGTTCCACATGGTGCTGATGAGAGACTTGGTTATGTTGTTCAAGTGGGAATTACGGACAAGGATGGGACAGTTTTATTTACATCTGATATTGAAGGAGCCCCAAAAGATCAACATGTCGAATTTACTAAGAAAATACAGCCAAATATTATTATTATTGACGGTCCTCTAAGTTATTTACTTGGCAGAGCTCTTTCTAAAGAAGATTTAGATAAGTCTATCAGAAATATGGAGTTTATTGTAAAAAACGGGCTTCAGTATGCTATAATTGATCATCATGTCCTAAGGGATCTTAACCATAGTACAATCTTAAAACCAGTTAAAGAAGTAGCAAAAGATGTAGGATGTAAAGTAATTTCAGCAGCGGAGTACTTAGGATTAGAACCAAATTTGTTAGAAGCAAATAGAAGAGAGTTATTTAAAAAAGAAAATAAACCAGCCAAAATACCTAGAGGTTTAGCTAAATTACTAAATGCTGGAGATAATTAATTAAATTGCAACATGAATTGGTATAAAGTATCCAATTATTAATCCCCCAATATAACTCCCTACTAAAGCTATTAAACCAGTCCCAATTTGTTCTAAAGCACCTCTCCATTTGCTTAAGCCAGTATATTTAGTTGTCATTAATCCAAATACACCTAATGTGAGTAATACTAAAATTACTGAAATAACCACAGATATCATGAAAGGTATTTTTACAAATACTGATACAATAAATGGTAATAAAGGAATTAATCCTCCTATAATGAGGTACATAGCCATTATTAACCCAAGCTTTCCTGGGCTTTCAAATTCCTCCGGGAAAAGTTTTAATTCATGAATCATCATCTCATGAAGAACTATATCTTTATTTTTCATTAACCTTACAGCAATCTCTTCAGCCTCATTTTCTGACAACCCTTTACTTAAATAAAATTGTTTTAATTCTTCTTTTTCTTTCTCTGGGTATTTCTCTATTTCATAACGCTCTTTTCTAATTTCATTCTGAATAATTTGATTTCTTACTCTAGTAGATATATATTCTCCAATTCCCATAGAAAATGCTTGAGCAATAGTTGCTATTAATCCAGTTACTAATACTAGCAGTGGATCTTGAGAATAACCAGCTGCTCCAAGAGCTATTGCACCTACTCCAATTAACCCATCTTGTATTCCGAAAACCCTTGTTCTGAAAGTATCAGCTTCATGAGTATAATGGATTACTGGCTCTTCAAGGTTTTTATTTTCCATGATTAACAAATTGGAATGTAAACTTTATAAAACATTCTTGGATTACGCCTTATCGTAAATTAACTAATTGTTACTTCATAAATATCATCATCATTTAATTTAAGAAAACCAGAATAAATTCCCCATTCAGCTAATATAATTTGCAAATCATGATATCCAGTTGGACCAGAGTAAGCTGTTATCCCTTTTTCCTCTAAATTTTTCATCAAATCATCAATACTAAATCTTTTTAACTCCTTAGCTGTGGCAAAAGGTTCTATTTTATGTAAAGACTCTTTAAGTAATTCCTTTCTTTTCTTTATATTACCTTTAAGAAACTCTATTCCTTTATCAGTTATTATAATATCACCATCCCCAATGGTAACAAAGCCCAACGTATTCGCGGCATATACTATAGGCATGAAATCATCTATATCTACTTCCAATTCTTTTTCCAATAGATAGATATCTGTCTTTCCCTCAAAACTATTATATAATACTGTTAGTAAACCTAATAGATCAGCAACTCTAGCCGAGGGCGAAAGTATAGGTACTTGAGTTTGCATTACTTTACTTATTAGTCAAACTCCTTTTTAACTTTTTCGCAAAAAGTATAATATAGGTCAGAGGAAAAATATAGAATCCTAAAATCATAAGAATATTTAAAATAGAAATAAAAAAAGAAGAGCCAAAGCTTAATAAAGCTTTATCATGTGTAGTTGAAGTTGCAGAAGAGATAATAGCTAAAAGAGAAAGAACAAAACCTAAATAATACCCTATTTTAACATCTTTATAAATTAAATAAGCAGAAATAAGGAATAAAGATACGGCTATTATTGTTCCTATTGAGAGAATAAAAGGAACAATACTAAATAACAAAATACCACCAATTCCTAGACTTATGGCACTACCTATTAATGGAATAAATAGTTTCATATGAATATTTTTAATAATCAGTTTATATTCTTGTTGCTTCTTCAACTTGGCACAAAATTTATTTGGAACAGATTATAGTTAATCTTTATGGACTCAGACAAAGTTAATGAAATAAAAAACATAGTTGAAAAAATATTAAAAGAAAGAGAATGGATAACTTTCAGTGACTTAATAAAATACGTTAATTTTCCAGCATCAGATGTTAATTCAGCACTGGTTCAGTTAATGAGAGAGAATAAAGTAATTAGAAAAGGAAGATATTTCTATTATCAAGGCTAACTTTCATACTCTACTGGATCTATTAAACCATTAATTCTAAAGGCCATCTTTCTCATATAACATGGTCCACATTTACCACAATGCTTGGATCCACCCTCATAACAACTCCAAGTTAAATGCAATGGAGCTCCTATTTCAACACCAAGTTTAACTATTTCGTGCTTTACTAAATTACCTACTGGCATAAGAACATCAATTTTCTTATTAGGGCCAGTAGCATAAGGAGATAATTTTGCAAAAAGTCTTACAAATTCCATTTCATTATCTGGATAAGCTCCTGCCTCTTCAAGGTTTATCCCAGATGCTATAGCATCATAACCATAAGCCTCAGCTAATGCTAAAGCAACTGAAAAGAATATTAAGTTTCTTGCTGGAACCCACTCATGAGCAAACTCTGCTCCTTCTTCACCTTGTCTATCCTTTACTATTTCTCCACCTCCTTTAAGAAGAGTTGTATGACCAATAATCTTAAAGAGATCTGTGTTAATCTCAACTAAAGGAACTTGTAAATATTCAGAAATCTTTTTAACTGCTTCTCTTTCCTTTTCTTCAGCTTTGTGATGATAATTGAAATGTAATAGTGTGACTTCATAACCTTGCCTTAAAAGGTAAGTAGCAGCAACTGTAGAATCTAAACCTCCACTAGCAATAACAAGAACTTTTTTGTTCCTCTTGTCAAGTAATTCAACCTTATTTATTTGTAGTTTATTTGTAACTTCTACGATAGAATAAGGATCTAATTTTATAACTGAGTTAAAAGGAGAAGCTTCAAAGTAGTCGTCTAAAGAAGTGAAAAATATTGCCCCTAATTCACTGTCATACATCATATAAACTGGTTTAAAGTTTTGAGCAATATATATTCTATCTGGCCTTTTTTTATCACCAATTATAAAAGCAAAGCTCCCTTTTATATTATTTAATAAGTTTTTTAACTCTTCGAGATTTCCACTCCAATATTTATCTAAGATCGGAGGTATAACAGCACTATCTATCTTGGTCTTCCTAATGACTTGAAATTTTTTCTCTAATTCAATATCATTAGCTATTATTCCATTATGAGTCACTACATATCTATCACCTTCAAACGGTTGTATGTCATCTATCGTTTTTTGTTTAACATATTCAGTTGTAGGCTCTGCTCTATTGTTTGCTATTACAACCCTAGATTTTTCATCAAATATTCCATAAAGTTTTTCCTCCTGTAATGAAGGCTTTCCTAAAGATTTAACACTTTTAGTAGTTCCATCTTGATTTATAATAATTACACCAAAACTATCTCTTCCTCTATCTTCTGCTTTTTTAAGAATCTGAATAAACTTTTTCTCTATTTTCTTATAGTTTTCCGGTTTAAGTATTAATACACCAGAAACACTACACACAGCCTTTAATCTTCCATGCAAAGAAATAAATCTATCTAAGCTTATATTTTGTAGTTGTGGACTTAGAAGAGGTTAAACAAGCTTTAGATTTATTTAATGTTAAAATTACTCACGTTTATACAGAAACATCCCTTGATCCCGAACCTGGTGAGATTGTCGAAAATTTACCTATTGATCGAAGGATAAAGGACTCTCTTAAGGCTAGGGGAATAAATAGACTTTATAAATTTCAAGAAGAAGCATTGAGAAAAATTCTTGCTGGAAAAAACGTTATGATAATATCTGGCACTGGAACTGGAAAAACTGAAGCATTCATGATTCCAATTTTAGAATTTGCATTAAAAGGCGAAAGAAGCGTATTAGTTTACCCTACAAAAGCATTAGCTCGAGATCAGTTAGATAGAATAATAAGCTTTGCACACGCTTTAGGGATTAATGTAGGCGTTTTTGATGGTGATACACCAAATAGTGAAAGAGAGAGACTTTACAATAATCCACCATCAGTTCTTATAACAAACCCAGATATGATCCATATAGGTTTAGCTTTAAGCCATAGGTTTAGGACTTTGCTTAGAGGAGCAGAACATTTTGTCTTTGATGAAGTTCATGTTTATGAAGGAGTATTAGGCTCTCATCTAAGGATGATAAGTGATAGAATTAGAGAATTTTTAGATTATCACGTTATAGCATCTAGTGCTACTATAGGAGCTTCACCATTTCTATTTGAAGAATTATTTGGAGTTGAAGGAGAAATAATTCAAGGCACGAATAGAAGAAAAGGGATCGCGTTTCACGTATTATTAAATATTGGATCAGCAAGTAGATGGACTATTGGTGCTTACCTAGCTTCATTCTTAATGAAGAAAGGATTGAAAGTTTTAGTCTTTGTTGATTCTCAACAAATGGCAGAGGTTTTAGCTAAAATTATAAAGAGATTCGGATTTGATATACCAGTTCATAGAGCAGGATTAAATCCAGAGGAGAGAATAAAAGTAGAAGAGGATCTTAAGGAAGGAAAAATAATGGGTGTAGTTGCTACTCCAACATTAGAACTAGGTATTGATATTGGTGATTTAGATGCAGTTATCATGGCTGAAAATCCCCCAAGTTACACAAAGTATCTTCAAAGAGCAGGAAGAGCTGGAAGAAGATATAAAGTTGGTTATATATTTACATTACTAGGAGACGATCCTATAGATTCTTATTATAACAGAAGACCTCAAGAATTTTTTAACAGAAAATTAACTCCTTTACCCTTTGACATATCTAATAAAGAAGTAATAAAAATTCACGTTTCAGCCTATATAGTAGAAAAAGGAAGAGTTAAAATATCCAAGTTACCTAAATCCTGGATTGAGGTACTGAAAGATCTTCCAGTGAAAGTTAATGGAGATTACGTTTATTCAACTCCAGAATTAATTAAACTTGTAAGATCCACTTCATTACGATCAACAGGGCCTATTATAAAAATCTATGAAGGAGATAAAAAAGTTGGAGAGAGGGAATTACCAGTAGCGTTATATGATCTTTACCCAGAAGCTATTTATTTAATTTCTAAGAGGACTTACAGAGTAGAAAGCATAGATATTTCCACGCTAATAGCTAAGGTGAAGAGAGTAGAGGAAGAATTACCGTTCTATACAAAACCCCTTTATAGTACTCATTTGATCTCATTTAAGGAAATTGAGAGCAGAAAAGTGTTCAATATGCCAGTAAAGTACGGAGAGGCGGAGATACTAGTTTCTGTTGACGGTTATGTAGTATATGATATTATGGGAAAGAAAAATAAACCGAGAGAGGAAAGATATTATAAAAATCCAATCACGTTTTCTTATATAACTAAGGGAGTATTAATTAAACATCCAATTCTTTCAGAGTTTAATGAATTTGATGCTGCTGAAGCTTTTCATGCTACCGAACATGTTTTGATTAGTTCAGCTAAAATAACTGCTGGTGCGTCTATGACAGATTTAGCTGGAATAAGTTATCCTAGTGGTCATGTGATTATTTATGATGCTGTGGTTGGCGGTAGTGGAGTAAGCAAACTCCTTTATGAAAGATTAGAAGATAGCTATGATATTGCCTTAGATATAACTGGTAAATGCGATTGTGAAGATGGATGTCCCAAATGCATTTATAGTCCCTACTGTGGTAATAACAATAAGGTTCTTTCAAGGAAGAAGTCTTTTAGACTTATAAGTTACCTAAAGGAAAATTATTCAAATACTGATAATACTGATGAAGAAATATATGGAAACCCAATAGCATAAACAATATTATGAAATAAAAGTTATTAATCCTTCAATAAAATAGTGTAACTAATGTTGAACTTATTATATTCACAACTTTCATTAACTAGAAAATCTTCTATTCTTCCTGATAGAGTAGTTACTGTGAAATCAGAAGAAGATTTAAAGAATATAAGTGAAGGAGTAGGAAGATACGAATATACCAGAGGAATTGAAGGTAAAATAATTGTTGATTTAACTAACCTAAAAGGAATTGAAAGGAAAGACGATAAGTTAAGAGTATTAGCTGGAACACATTGGAGAGAAGTTATTAGTTATAATCCCGAAATTTTTGGAAATCTTGATTTTTCAGTAGCTGGTTCAATTGAATATAGTGATGCTGGATTTGGATTTAATGAATTTAGATTTATAAAAGATAGAGCTGAAGTAGAGGCATATTTAAATGGCAATAAATATGTAGGCAAATATAAGGGTGGAATTATTTATGCTGTATTAATAAGGCAAGAAAGTAAAGAGTTAGTAACTAAATCATTCGAAAGTAATGATTTTGATGTTATTTATTATAAGATAAAATCTTGGTTTGCTACTAGTTATCCAGCATTCAGAGATATAACAGTAGCGTGGAATAATGGCAAATTTGTTTTAAACGTCACATACACAAAGGTAAGAGAGGAACTGCTTAAGAATTTTATTTCAGATTTTCCTGAAGGACAAATTCTATACGAAGATCTAAATTTTCCTCATAAGTATAGATATTTTGGAGTGGTTAGTTTTGATGATCTTTATAAGATAAAAGATCAAATACTCAAATCTACAAGAGCCTTTCTAAGAATAGGATTTAAAAATATATATTTCTCTATATATTCTAATACCTTTCTTAATTTTCCCGGTATAGAATTAAATAATTTTTCTGATATTAATGAAACTAATTTATTAAATGGTTGCATAATGTGTGGTAAATGCGTGGAAGTATGTCCGTATTCAGAATACAAAGGCTCGCCAGTTTATTCTCCTTTAGGGTTTTACGTTTTACAAGCTCTAGGTTCATCAATTCAAATTAATTGCCATATGTGTGGTAAATGCGTGGAAGTATGTCCAGCTAATTTAGATATACTTTCTGATATTTCAAAAACTGCAACATATGAAGTAAAAACTACTTCTGATTCTTTAAATATAAAAGAATTAAATTCAAATAGAGTTATTGTTATTACTCCAATTAGTTTAGATCTTAAAGAAAGATTAGTTAAAGCATTACTTTATTTATATTCAAAAGGTTCTATAGTCGGAATAAAATATCTAGATATAAATATAAATGATTTAATTAAGAACAAGATAGATTGGAAAAGTATTTCAACTAAATTTACTGGGATTACTCAAATTATCACATTGACACCAGAAGAATATTATTATTTACAACCTTTGAAACAATATTTAGTCCTTGACATTTCTTATATTGAAGACTATGTTTTACCAGAGATTGAAATTGATTACAAGAAATTACATATTCCTTGTTATCTTAAAGATCTGGAGAAAAAAATCAAACCTAGTAAGTGTAGTTTCGCCTTCTTAGATATCCTAAACAATACATCTGTACCTAATAATATAAAGGATGAAATAACTCTTTGTCCTTTAACAGCTAGAAAGCTAAATATAAAGACACCATTAGATTTACTTATTCCTACAATTAACTTAGGTATTATAAATCAAACTGTAAATAAAATAAAAGAGAAACTAAAAGATTCGTCACAATTGTTAGATGATGCTATATGGTATTCTGGGATTGCTGATGATTTATATTCTCAAATATCAGATAATTTATACACTTATGCTTTACAGGAAGTGCCAAAAGAGGAATTACTTTTACTTTATTTATATTTAGATAATGTGGACTTGAACCAACAAGATAAAAAGAATTTAGAACAAAAAATTCCTCAACTTCTTATTAAGTAAACTAAATGCCCAACTTCCGGTAAGATTAGCTCTTTAAGAGCTAATTTTACAGCATCTGGCGAGCCTGGCAATAAGTAAATCACTTTTTTACCTATAATTCCAGCTGAGGCTTTTGTTAAATAAGCAGCTGCTTTAACTTCTGGATCATTATAACTAACTAGCCTAAAGACATCTGAAAATCCTTCAATCTCTCTATCAAATAATCCTCTTATAGTTTCAACTGTCATATCAGTCGGCGAGTAACCAGTACCTCCAGTTGAAACAATCACATCAACCTCATTATTATCTAACGCATCAGCGAAAGCCTTCAGAATCTTTATTTTATCATCTGGAACTAGGGAATATCCTACTAACTTATGTCCACTTTCAATTATTAGCTGTTTAATTATATCCCCAGACTCATCAACAACCGGTTCTTTCTTTAGAAACTTTTCATACCTAGAAGTGCTTATCGTAATGACATAGAAATTTAAAGTTTTTGGAGCATTCTCTCTATGTTTTTTATGAGCATGGCTCATACAATCTTAACCTCCTTAGCTATATCTAAGTCTAAATCAAAGAATTTATCCCTTTTTAATAAGACTCCATTAATGTATATTACTATACCTTCTTTTATTTCAGTAAATCTAGTCCTAAAGGAAGTTATATAATAGCCTTTGTCTGTTAAATACATTACTGGTAATGAAAAAGGTTTTTCAGCTTTCACAATCCTTACAATACCTTTAAACTCTACCTTATCTATTACTATGCCAAAATCCACACATTTTACAATTTTAAAAGTATAGGGAGTTCCTTCAAATATGCCTTCTAATGCCCTTTCTCTTTTTAATGCTTTAAAATTCTCTTTATCAATTATTTCGACCTCGTCAGAATTCACAAAGTCTAAAGGTTTTGTTATCCCTTTTTCCCTCATCTTTCTTAGGGTAAAGTAGTGAGAATCGTTAAGGCTTAAAAAGTCCATATCATTATAACTTAAAGAATAAAGCAAACTTCCGGTAATTCCTACTTTTCCTTGAAAAAATGAAAGAAATCTCTTAACTTTTTCATCACAAATTTTAGCATTGAATGGATCAAGAACTTGAGCCTCATCTAAAGGAACTAAAGGAACTTCAAACCCTATTTCTGGAACATACTTCATTAAGAAAGGAAACTTATCCTTTACAAGCTTAATGGCATCATTCATTTTCTTTATTTTTATCCCATTATAGTATCTTGGAACAGCAACAGCATAATTATCTGGATGGAAACATCCTTTAACTGCCCATATTATGTCTTTATATTTCAGCATATACCCTTCAATCATTAGTTTTTAATTTTTTATCTAGCTTTTAAAAATTGTGAAAGTAACAATCATTGGCAGAGGGATAGCTGGAAGCTCTTTATACTTCATGTTTAAGGAAGCCGGTTATAACGTCAGGGTTATTGAATCTGGATTTAGAAAATTTTATCCTACCTTAATTCATTCAGTATTATTAAAGGGGAAAGATATCGAATTAGCTATAGAGAGCAAGAACTTCTATGAGAAACATAAAATACCTCTTGTCTATTATCCTTCCTACACTATAGGTCATATAGACAGTAAAATTATTGATGAATGGATTTCATATGGTTTTAACATTTCGGAAAAGTTTGTAGACTGGCTTAGCTCTTATACAATAATAGGTGAAAAAACTGATGCACTTGTAGGAGTTAGGAAATTAATTGATGCAGTACCTTATATTGAAGGAAAAGCTGAAATTAGAAATGGAAGAGTCTTTGTAGACGAAAAGGAAATAGATTCTGACATTATAGTACTTTCTTCCGGGGCATGGAATAGATATAACATTGACTTTAAGCTCCCTGTAAAGTCTTACTATTGCTGGGCTTGGGTAACAGTAAATTCTAACCCCCTCTTGGATAAAGTGTTTGTTTATGATTATGAAATAGGATATTACTCTAGACCACTTTTTGGATTAGGAATGAAGATAAATATTATAGGGGATGGTGACACAATAGTAACTGACCCTTTCACAAAGCAGTTTGGAAATTTATCCCCAGTAGAAAGAGCTAAGAAAAGACTAGGAGACTTAAAACCAGTATATAGAGGAGAAGGATACTGTGAAGGAACGCCAGATATGAGACCAATATATGGTAGGATATCCGATAATTTATATATAATAGGTGGTCTTAATGGATATGGAGCTGAGGTAGGGCCTGGATTAGCTAGACTATTGTTTAATCTTATAACAAAAGGAGAAGAAGAAAAAGAATACTTAATAGACAGATTCCCCCCAATGTCAGATTTTGAACTTGGAAGAGAACCTCACGAATTGTAGATCTTTAGATGTCTTTCTATTATTTCCTCATCAGTTAAGTGATCTTCATCTACTTCTAAGTGTAATCTTTGTTTTTCAATACAATCTTCACAGTCGTATATTATCCATCCGACTAAGAATTCTTCTTTGTAATAAAATTCCATCGCTCTCCATTTTTGTCGACTTATTAAACTTCTTATAACTTTTAATCGCTTAGATGGAAAAGCAATAAATTTCTTTAATTTTATATAATATGGTTTCAGTGTAAGTAAATGATAACCACTGATTAACACTGAAGTTGGGGCATAAAATTCATCAATATCACTAACCTTTACTAGCTCGATATTACCATATACATTTAAATAAACTGCTACGTTTCTATAATCTTTAAACAAATCATTTAAGTAATGCCAAGGCGGAGGAGAAGAACCTATAAGCCAGCTTATCATATATATTATTTTTAAGCTCATATGTTAAATTATTTTCCAATTAATGATGATACGACGGTTTACTGATTGGTGAAGAACGCTTCCCAGCCTGAAGTGATAAAAATGAAAGGGGATAGAGTTAAAGATTTACAACATATCTACGAGAAGGTCATAATGTATTATGGTAAAAGTGCAAATCTAGAGGACATTTACAAAAAATTATTAGGTTTAAGTAAAGTTGGCATACTCAATATAAACCATTCTGTATTACAACTTATTCTTTCTGGTTATCTTGCAAATAATGGATATAAGGTTTACGTAGAAGTTGAGGTAAGTGGTGGAGTTATGGATATTTATGCTATAAAAGGCTATGATATTGGAATAGAAGTAGAAACTGGTTATGTGCCTCCAAGTAATGCTATAAATGCTGAAGAATTCTTAATGGGTAGATTAGCACTCAAAACGGCTAGATATAGTAGTACAGCAAAACAATTTTATATTGCTGTTCCCTCGTTTTATTTACCACCAATTCCTAGAGCATTATTAAAAGATCCTAATGAAAGAACTGAAGAAGAAGTTAAAAACATAATGAGATTAATAAGAAAATACTCTAAAACTCCCGATATCACTTTAGGTGATGTTAAAAGTTCTAGAATAGATGGAATTATAACTGTTAATGCAAAAGCAATGAAAATCAATATAATAGATAGTAAAAGTTTCTATATGTTAAAACAGTTTTATGATGGCATAAAGGAATAAGAAAGAGGCAAATGGAATACTTATATTATCGTCTATCAATGGTAATACCTCAACTATTGTAGCAATCAACCCAGATATCGCCCCTGGTACTCCAAAGAAATAATAACCTAAAGGAACGCTAACTATAGCCATTCCTACGCTACCCCAAAATCCTTTAACTCTCCTCTTGTAAACATAATTCCTTATTATTCCAGTTACACCATCACCAAATGACATATAGTATATAGGAAGTAAAGCTATAAAAACATCTTTTGTATTCCAATAATTACCATCTAATACCCACATTAGAAGAAGTAATGTACCATAAGAAAAGGTATAAAATATCTCACCATAATTATCTTTCTCTTGAAACCAACCCATTATTCCGTCTTTGAATCTCTTAAAAATTAAATAACTCATTAAAGTATATGAGGCAATTATTGGAACTAATGGGGATGTAAACACAAAAGGCGCTAATACTGCAACTAAACCACCACCTAACATATGAATTACTTTCCTTGCAACGTAAATACTAGTATGCTTACTCACAATTTTAGAAATATAAAGAGTGACAACTGCGACCCAGACAGTAAGAATAATCCCCCATATTACATCCCTTACTGTAAGCAAAACCATACAAGAAGAGATAATTTATTTATTTATAAGTTCACTCATTCGATAATGTGCAAGTGTTTT
This sequence comes from Sulfurisphaera javensis, assembly GCF_041154675.1. NCBI lineage: Archaea > Thermoproteati > Thermoproteota > Thermoprotei > Sulfolobales > Sulfolobaceae > Sulfurisphaera > Sulfurisphaera javensis. Next base: position 605,282 of record NZ_AP031322.1, on the reverse strand, counting down.
TATACAAACTCGATAAGGATAAGTTGGTTCCTTCTAAAGATGGAGATATAATAGTAATAGTTGATAAAGATAACGTAAAAGTTTTTGATAATAAAGGAAATGAAATAACTAATTATAACTTTTCTTTTTTAGGAGATGAATATGTACTTTTAGAGAAATTACATGAATTAGAAAAAGTAGTCAATATTAAAGTAAATGTAAATTATGCACTTGCTTATCCTGATATTTCATCTAGAAAACTAAGAGTAAATCAGATAATTGGATACCTTTTTGAAGAATATGTGTACTCTTTACTTTCAAGATATTATAGAGTGGAAAGAAATAAAGAGATTTTTATCTCCCTCTCTAAATTTGGATTTAAATCTCACAATAAGCCTGATTTCATAGTTGAAAATAAGATTGCAATTGAAGCAAAAGTAGGAGATTATTCTGTTAGTCAAATTATTGACTATGAAAAGAGGTTTAAAATTGGAGCTATAGTTTTTCCATGGTCTGGGAATTGCAAAACAAGAAAATGGAGATGTTTTTATTACGTCATTAAAGACTCGAAACCTTTAATAGATTGGATAGGCATTTACTTAAACAAGTAAATTATCGAGTTAAAATAGAAAGATTTATTACATTGATCAAGTAAATGCAAATCATGGAAATAGGAACTCCTTTATTCGAAGGTGCAAAAAAGTTACTTCTTCTTGGTGGTGGTGAACTAGGAAAAGAAATGGTAATAGAGGCTCAAAGAATGGGAATAGAAACAATAGTTGTTGATAGATATGACATGGCACCAGCGATGCATGTAGCTCATAGAAAATATGTAGTCAATATGCTTGATGGAGGAGCAATAAAAAACATTATAAAGAGAGAAAGTCCAGATGCTATAATAACTGAGATTGAGGCAATAAATACGGATGCCTTACTAGAACTAGAAAGTGAAGGATTCAAAGTAGTTCCTAACGCTAGAGCAGTAAAGATTTGTATGAACAGATTAGAATTAAGAAGATTAGCTGCTGAAAAAGTCAAAGTGCCTACTACTTCATATGGTTTTGCAGAGACACCAGATGAAGTTAAGAAAATTTGTAAAGACATTGGTTATCCATGTATGATAAAACCAGAAATGAGTTCAAGTGGGCATGGGCATGAAGTTATTTATAATGAAAATGAAGTTGAAGAGAAATTTAAAGAAGCATTATTACATGCTAGAGGCAAAAGTCAAAAAGTCATAGTAGAAGAGTATGTAAAAATTGACAGAGAACTTACTGTACTTACTTATAGATATTTAAGTGATAATGGAGTTGTAACTAAAACTATACCGCCAATAGAGCATCAAAGACCATCTGACGTTTATTATTATGTTGAATCATGGCAACCTTCTACTGCAGATAAAGATATTATAGAAAGAGCTCAAGAATATGCTATAAGAGTAGTTAATGAGTTAGGAGGATTTGGAATATTTGGAGTTGAAATACTTGTATCTGGAAATAGGGTTTTGTTTAGTGAAGTTTCACCTAGACCTCATGATACTGGGATGGTTACTATGGCAAGTTTAGATATTAATGAATTCCAAATTCACATTAGAAGTGCTTTGGGTTTACCTACTCCAGAAACAAAAATTGTCTCTCCCGCTGCAGCTCACGTTATTCTAGCAAATAACGAAGGTTGGGCTCCTAAATTTATAAATGTTGAAAAAGCTTTGCAAATACCTGGTGTACAAGTGAGACTATTTGGAAAACCTTCAACATACTATAAAAGGAGAATGGGATTAGTCTTAGCAACTGGGAATACTGTTGAGGAAGCAAAAGAGAAGGTAAGAAAAGCTTCTTCACTGATCTTAGTTACTTAATTCCATGTATTTTCTTCAATTTTTCTACAATTTCCATTACTCTTTTTTTCACAAATTCACTAGAAGCTATAAAGCAGCAATCCTCTAAATTTTCAAATTCAGTAAAATCTAACCCAGCTATTTCTGCTATAGATAGAGTCCAAATTCTAGCTGTGGCTTCATAGTTATATCCTCCTCCTCCAGTCATTATTAGCCTTCCATTTGATAACTGATGAGAAAGGGAATGTATAGTCCTAACAACTTCTAAATACCCTTTTGTAGAAAGCTTTAACTCAACTAAAGGATCCTCATAATAAGCATCCCCACCGTTAAGTAAGAAAATTAGATCCGGTTTAAACTCCTTAACTTTGGGAACAACTATTTCATTAAATGCATATAAATACATATCATCAGCAGTACCAGGAGGTAAAGGTATGTTTATAGTAAGACCTTTTCCATTCCCTTCTCCGATCTCCTCTTCACTTCCAGTCCCAGGGAAAAACCTCTGATGATACATATGTAAAGAAACCTTTAAAACGTTAGGATCATCATAGAGTAGATATTGCGTACCATCCCCGTGATGTCCGTCAATATCTATTAATGCTATTTTCTTAAGCTTTCTTTCAGCTAATTTAATGCCTAGAGCTACGTCATTAAATACACAAAAGCCAGAAGCTTCAGAACGTTTAGCGTGATGAAAACCACCACCTACATTTACAGCATGATCATAAGATGAATTACCTATTAATTCAACTGCTGTAACTGTACCACTTACTCTTATTAGAGAAGCCTCAAAAATACCCTTGAATGCTGGAGTATCTCCATCATCTAATAAACCCTCTCCAGTCTCACTTTTCTTTTTTACAAATTCTATATACTCTTTTGAATGTATAAGAGATAATAATTCTTCGCTAATTATTTTAGGTTTAACAATATCTATTTCATGGAATGCTCCTCTCTCTTCAAGAAATTTTTTAGTCATAGCTTCTCTTAGAGATTTAAACGGATGATCCCCCGGAAAAGAATAGTCAAGATACTTATCATCCCATATAAATGCTGTTTTGTGCACACACAATATATTCGTTGAAAAACTATATAAGTGTACATCTGGATTTTTCCTTAATGATACCAAAAGAGCTCTTAGAGGAACCAAAGGTTATTGCATCATATAATGATAGAATAAGGGACCTCATTTCTAAGATGCAAGAAAATAATCAATGGGTTGTTCCAGTAATAAGAGAAAAGGTTGTAATCGGAATAATAAGCTACAATGAGTTATTGAGAAGAAAGGTGAGTCCAGAATCTAAGGTTATTAATCTAATGACTCCTTCTAATAACATAGTAGAAACAGATGATGAAGCAAAGATCGTAGCTAAGTTCTTTACAACTAAATCTAGAGCTTTAATAGTAGTCGATGATAAAAAAAGATTAGTTGGAATAATAACTAGAGAAAGCCTTCTCTCATATTATCTTAATAGGGGAGAAATTCCAGATGCAAAAGTTAGAGAAATTATGACTACTCCAGTAATTACAGTTAACTCAAACGATTCAGTTGCTAGGGCTAGATGGTTAATGAGTAATAATCACATTTCTAAGTTACCAGTATTAGAGGAAAAGAAATTAGTTGGAATAGTTTCTACTAGAGATATCGTAAATAGGTTATATTCAGAAGGGGGTAAGAAGAAATCATCAATATTAACAGAAGAAGAAAGATTGATGGCTTTACCAGTCAAAGAAATAATGAATTATCCAGTTATTACAACTGATGGAAATCAATCAGTAAAGCAAGCAGTTGAAACTTTGTTAAAAAGGAAAATCTCTGGAATGCCAGTCGTTGAAGGAGAAATAGTTGTTGGAATGTTTAGTGGTATAGATGTAGTTAATTTAATAGCTAAGAAATTTGAGTTAGAAATGCCTATAGAAGCAAAACTCAGTAGTGATTTAAGACAAGGAGATACTAAAGCATTAATTGATGGAATATTGGAGAGATATTTATCAAGACTTGAAAAACTTACAGAGGTCATAAACTTTAAAGTAACCTTCAAAGAAGTAGCAAAGAGTCAAGATAAGAAAATGTACCAAGTAACTGCAAGGGCTGTAACTAAAATAGGTGATTTTATAAGTAAAGAGTCTGACTGGGATCCAGTAACTGCTGTTAGAAAAGCAGTAGAAAAGTTAGAAGAAAGAGTAAATAGAGAATTAAGAAAAATTGAAACAAAAGGAAGAAAGCCAAAGGCAGAGGAAGGTTGAAGATTGGTATTGTACAACCATCAAATATAGCTAATTCATTATTTCTCACTGAAGAGTCTCTAAAGAATGGCGCTGAAATAGTACTGTTACCGGAAAAATGGGTAAAAACCCTTGATGAATTACCTTTACAGAGTTTCCAACAATTAGCTAAGAAGTACACTGCATATATTATACCTGGAGCTGTTGAAGATGGCGTGTCAATAATTTCTCCAATAATAGACCCAAACGGTAACATTAAATCTATAGCAAAGAAAATTCATCTATTTGGAGATGAGAAAAACAGATTAATTTCTGGAAGTTCTGCAACTATTTTTAAATATAGAGGAGTTAAGATAGGAATATCTATTTGTTATGACATAGATTTCCCAGAAATCATAAGAGAAATGTTTCTTAGAGGTGTTGAAATTTTGTTAGTTCCTTCTAAAATACCCGTAGATGGAATAGATTTATGGAGAGAGTATTTAAAAGTTAGAGTATTAGAAAATAGGATTGCTATTGTTAACTCAAACACTTTTTCTCCCCCAGAATATCTGGGAATGAGTATTGCTTATATCCCAGCTTTAAGAGGCAGATTTATTGAACCAAAACCCGTAGGTGAGTTAGGAGATAAGGAAGGATATATCGTTGTAGATATTAATCCTCTTTCTTATATGAATTTTAGAATTGAGAGGTTAAAAGAATATAGGCAATTCGACGTTAATGAACTGGATTAATCAGTCCCGGTGGATGTCTTCACAAATCAGATAAGGACGCGTTCATCACTGAAAGAAAAAAGATTTAATCTTTATCTCCTTTAGGATGTATTATTAATAATGGTTCCTTATTTACATTTAAGTCTCCTCTAGGATGGTTTGAAACTTCATAGAATATCTTTATGTACACTATATATTTTCCTGCTGTTAAATTAACATTGACTTTGGTTTGTTCTAAATTAAGTAATAATGTCTTGTTTGCAATTTCAATAGTGACATTAAACTCACTAAATACTTTACTTAATTTTTCTGAATGGAGAAGTTGAATAACATACGTACCATTATTAGATATAACTATAGTTGCATTTACTGTTACATTACCTTTCATACCAGACGATAAATTACCTAAGTTTATGTATGCTGGTATTATTTCTGCAGTAGAATTTGATACTTGCACATGGTATGAAATATATGCTATTGGACCATATCCTTCTACACCGGCTATGAATATTCCAGTAGCTATAGCTACCATTGCTATTAAACCGAGTACTAGAGCCTTCATCAAATTTACTCTGAACGTTTCGCTATTAAATAGTTAACATAGTTTCACTTCGTTTCATAACTGAAATGCTATATTTAAACTATTTATTTTCTATATATTTATAAATCTTTTGGTCTTTTTATGGGCAAATAGGTTTTTAATTGTTTCAGTAATATCTCTTTGTGCATTCGTTAGAACAATTCATGGAAACAAATATTACTAAATCGCTAGCTGAACATGCTCTAGATTATGCAAATAAAAATAATTTAGTGCCTTTAATATCATTTTATTTAGAAAAAGATTTATTAAAGAACTTGATTAAAAAATTGGATCCTAAATTAAATGAAATTTTTAGAAAATTTAGCTATAATAGAGATTTATTCATAAAAGAAGCTATCAAAGTATTAGATTCTGAACAAAAAGAAAATTTCGTACATTTTATTTATTATGCTACACCAATTAGTGAAAAAACTGAAATAATGATAATAAAAAATAATTGGATACCTCCAAAAGCTGTAATATTAAATGGAAAAGTTAGATTTACTTTTATGCCATATTCTGACATAGAAGAATTAGAGAAAGCAATAAAGACTCAAAATGATGATGATATAGTTGTAGAATTCGAAAATGGAATTGTTAAAAATTATGATAGAAAAAGAAATATATTTACTGATTTTAGAAGCGTTACTCAAATTATTCAATCAAAAAATAAAGTAAGTCTTAATTTATTTACTTCATTAGATTCAATCTTTATTTTTACTATGATCAGTAATAATGTATATCCATATAAAAATAAAATCGAAATAACATATAAAGAGGACAAATTCGAATTTAGTATATTAGAAGGGAAAGCCTCAAAAGAAGACGTTATAAATGGAAACACTTTGACTGCAGAAAGCAAAGCCGAGTTATATTATGATTACAAGAAAAAGATGATTGATGAGAGAACAATATTGCAAGGTCTAATCTACAAATTACCAAATATGTAGAACTATAGAAATAAAATCTGAGTTATACCTAAAATTCTATTGTATTTACATTTTAAAAAAATGTAGGGAAATATTAGTTATTTTTCAAATTTACTTATATACCTCAAAAAGAATAAGATTATTGACAATTATGAGACTTAGTTGGGTTATAGGTGGTGCACAGGGAACTGGTATAGATACAGCTGCAAATATTTTTGGAAATGCTGTGGCTGGAGCTGGTTATTATATTTTTGGAAATAGAGAATATTATTCAAATATAAAAGGAAGACATAGCTATTTTTCATTAACGATAAGTGATAAAAGAGTTAGAAGTAATACTCAAAAGATAGATATCCTTGTCTCATTCGATGCTGAAACAATATTTCAACACTTCCTAGATGTAAATGGAATTTTGATTTATAATAAAGCTGTTGAAGGAACAAAAATAGATACAGTTCAGTCAATGGAACCAGAAATAGCAGAAAGAATTACAAACTTCTTAATCAAAAATAATTATGAGCCAACAGTTAAAGGAGCATTAGATTATGTGAAGAGTAAGAACGTTGCGCTTATACCAGTTAATTATGATGAAATTGCTAAAAAGGTAGCAGATGAATTAAAAATTCCACTTTCAGTAGCTGAAAGAGTAAAGAATATTGTTGGAATAACAATTTCTTACAAGCTTTTAGGCTTAGACATTAAATACTTAATAGACGCGATAAATGATACATTTAAGCAAGATCTTTATAGAAAAATGAATGAGATAGCCGTAAAAGATTCATATGATTTGGTTAATTCTAAATTTAATTTAAAGCCTTTACCTAAAGAGAAAAGATATTGGCTAGATGGAAACACCGCTGTAGCAATTGGTAAAATATATGGTGGTGTTAGGTTTCAATCATATTATCCAATAACTCCAGCTTCGGATGAAAGCGTTTACATCGAAGCTCATCAAGACGTCCTTATGGAAGATCCTTTAACTGGTGATAAAAAGAAAGGTACTATAGTAGTAGTTCAAGCTGAAGATGAATTAGCAGCAATTAATATGGCCATTGGGGCAGCTTTAACTGGAGTTAGGGCAGCAACAGCAACTTCTGGTCCAGGGTTTTCACTTATGGTTGAGGGATTAGGCTGGGCTGGAATGAACGAAGTTCCTGTTGTTATCACATATTATATTAGAGGAGGACCTTCAACTGGATTACCAACTAGAACTAGTCAATCGGATTTAATCTTCCCAATGTTTGCTGGACACGGTGAATTTCCGAAAATAGTAATAGCCTCCGGAGATCATGCTGAAGCATTTAAGGATGCTATATGGGCCTTAAATCTCGCAGAAAAATATCAAACACCAGTTATTCATTTAATAGAGAAAACTTTAGCTAATTCTTATTCAACTGTTACAGAAAAAGAGCTAGAATTAGATAAGTTAAAGGCAGAGAGGGGGAAGATAGTAGAGTCTGCAGATACCACATATAAAAGATTTAAAATAACAGAAGATGGAGTCTCACCTAGAGCACCGTTAGGAAAGGCAGTAATGTACTATACTGGCGATGAGCATAATGAAGTGGGTCACATATCAGAAGATGTATTAAATAGAACTTTAATGTACGAGAAAAGAATGAAAAAGTTAGAATTAGCTGACAAAGAAATACCAGAAGAAGAAAGAGTTAAGATTTATGGAGATCCCAACGCTAAATATTTAGTTATTACTTGGGGATCTCCAACTAGCGTTTTAAAGGATATCCTTGAAGAGTCTAACATAGACTTTATATTATTACAGTTAAGGATGTTCTCTCCATTTCCTAAGAACTTAATAAGCAAATTAATCGAAGGAAAAGAGAAAGTAATAACAGTTGAAGGTAATTATATGGCTCAAACTGCTATGGTAATAAAAATGTATACTGGAAAAGATGTATCAAGTTCAATTTTGAAATGGAACGGAAGACCTTTCTTAATGGATGAATTAGAAGAGGCCTTACTTAAGGTTATAAAAGATGGTGAAAAGAGAGTGGTTGTAAATGGCGGCATTTAAACCTGAATGGAATGATTGGTGCCCAGGCTGTGGAAACTTTGGAATACTAAATGCTGAACAACAAGCTATAATAGAACTTGGAATAGATCCTAAGTCAGTAGTCATAGTATCTGGCATTGGTTGTTCTGGTAAAATACCACACTTCTTTAGGATTCCAGTCTCTGGAGTTCATACTCTACACGGAAGAGCAATAGCTTTCGCTACTGGAATTAAACTATCTAACCCAGAACTTACGGTAATTGTTAATGGAGGAGATGGAGACCTACTAGGTATTGGAGCTGGACATTTTGTGGCTGTAGGTAGAAGAAATATTGATATGGTAGTTATTCTTCATGATAATGGAGTTTATGGGTTAACAAAAGGTCAAGCATCTCCTACGCTTAAGAGAGGAGAAAAACCAAAGTCTTTACCAAGACCTAATATCAACGATGCAGTTAACCCGATAGCATTAGCAATATCCTCTGGGTATACATTTGTTGCTAGAGGATATGCATATGACGTTAAGCATTTAAAGGAATTAATTAAAATGGCCGTAAAACATAAGGGGTTGGCATTTATTGATGTCCTTCAGCCATGCCCAACTTATAATGATATAAACACTAAAGAATGGTACGATAAGAGAATTTATAAATTAGACACGTTACCAGATTGGGATCCAGTTGTTAAAAAGCCAGAAGACATTAGCGAAAAGATAAAGAAAGCTATTGATAAAAGCTTAGAATGGGGAGATAAAATACCAATAGGAATTTTCTACCAGAATGAGACCGTTCCTAGCTATGAGGAACGTATAAAAGCTAATTCTCCAGCATACCTTGATAATCCACCAGCAAAACAAATAATTGAAAAAGAAGGAAAACTAACTACTATACTAGACCCTTTATTGAAAGAAAGAGAAGTTGACTAACTTTTTCCTATTTTTGCTTAAAAGTAAATTTTCTTAAATGACATAGGCAGGTTATCTATGTCTTTTGTAGACACTATTAAAACACAACACCAATCCTTAAATTCCCAAGGATCTTGATCCTTAAATATATAGTATTTAAGTCTATCTGGTGCTGAAGAATTCTCAATTATTTTATAATTCTTAGGATCATTAATCACAACGTAGACGTTATCGCTCTCAATCTCCTTATCCAGGATTTTCCATGTAACTACTCTGTTTTTAACTTTTTCCCATGGTTCAATTAGGTCGGCTACTTTAAATCCGGATGGAGCCTCACCAATTACCTCTAAAATTTCTTTCATTTCTATATTACCTTTATCATCTAAAATAACTAAAGTATCTCCTTTTGGATAATAAAGATAGTATTTGTTTGAAGAGTAACCTAAGAGTATAACAAATATCTTATCGCCTTTATAATTTAGAAAATATTCACTCATTATCATAACCTCATGCAAATACATTATTTGGATCTAATGCCATTTTTAGCATATCAAATGTTAAATATTTAAATCCAAAGCAATCCTCACTAGCTTCACATCCTTTCTCGATTATAACATTATATCCTTCATTTCTCAATTCTAAAGCTTTTTTCTCACAAACTCTAACATAACCTGCCCCTACATACGCTATACCATTACTAAATCTTTTAAGGACTTCAATTTCTTCTCCCCTAGACGTTACAATCCCAAAAATTTTCTCGCAATCTAATTTACTTTCTGGTATTCCATCATAAAAAGTAAATGAGAATTCTCTAGATATTCTATCAAAGAAAGTACTAAAACTTCCAAATATAAGATAATTTGTAATTTTACCGTCTCTGACAATTGAAGTAATCCCCCATGGTCTTAATGAGATATATTTAAGTGGGTCTTCAACTTCTGTATATTTTATTTCTTCTGGCTTAGGCAGAAGACGAAAGGTTAATTCGGTGTACACTCCTAAACTACCTAAACTACCAGACAAAACTTTCCATATCTTATATCCGCTGGAGAATTTAGTAGTTCTACTTCCACTTCTTATTATTTCTCCTTTTCCAGTTATGATTTTTGCTCCTAAAATAAAATCTTTAGGATAAGGATAAAGTAAAGAAAAAATAGAGGGTTTATTAGTAGAAGCTAAACCACCTAAAGTACCAGAGTAAATAAATGGTAGAAATAAATCGTACTCTGCTACAGTTTTTTGAAGTAAATCAACACTTACTCCAGCCTGTGCTGTAACATATAAATCTGATTTAGATATCTCTATTATTTTATTTAGCTTAGAGGTAGAAATGCAAATATCAGCTACTATCTTTTTGCCTATATGATTATTTCCTAAACCTATAGGATGAACCTTAATTTTTTCCTCATTAGCTTTTTTTACTAATTCTACTATTTCCTCATAAGAGTAAGGCTCATAGACTTCTTTACAGTAAACATTATGTATAAGCAATTTAAACTACATAAATCAATCATTACTGATGTTAAAAAAGTTAAAAGAGATCGTTGGCGATAATTGGGTTATTACAAGTGATGAAAAAAGGCTTTATGGCTTTGATGGTTTAACTGCTATTAAGAAAGAGCCAAAAGCTGTTATTTTACCTGGTAACGAGGAAGAAGCAATTAAAGTTATTAGAGAATTAATTCGAAACAAGGAGAAAATCATTATAAGAGGGTCTGGAACAAGTTTAAGTGGGGCAACTGTTCCAATTGAAGGAGATGAGTACATAGTTTCGCTTACTAGATTAAATAAAATCTATTCTCAAAAAGGATTAGAAATAGAAGTAGGCCCTGGAATTGTAAACGCTATGGTTACAAAAAATGCCCCTCCTCATCTTTTTTATGCACCCGATCCAGCAAGTTTTCAAGTCTCTAGTATAGGCGGAAATATCTCTCATGACTCTGGAGGAATCCATGTAGTAAAATATGGTCCTACTTTTAACAGTGTTATATCCATTAAGGTTATCTTACCTAATGGTGAAGTTGAGGAGTTTTCTCCCTCCCCTTATTTCAACTTATCGAGTATATTCATTGGAGCAGAAGGAACATTAGGTGGAGTATTAAGGGCTAGATTAAGACTTTTCCCTAAACCTAAAGTTAAGAAAACCGTAGTTGGGATTTTTAATAGTATTAAGGATTCTGCTAATACAATAGTTGACATTTTTAGACAAGGTGTTATTCCTTCCGCACTTGAATTAATGGATAGAAATGCTATAAGAGCTATTGAGAAAAGCAGATATAAAGCTGGATTACCAGATGTAGAGGCAATCCTATTAATAGAACTTGATGGTCATGAAGAACAAGTCAAAGAGGAAGAGAATAGAGTGAAGACTGCAATAGCTAATAATGATGGGGAAGAAATTACAACTACTGATGACTCTAGATTCTGGAATGCAAGAAAAGGAGCTTTTCCAGCCATGGGCTCAATTTCTCCAGCTTACATAACCTTAGATTGCAATGTATTGAGAAGTGATTTGCCAGATGTATTAGAAAAAATATCTCAGATAGCAGAAAAGTATAAAGTTTATATAGCTAACGTTTTCCATGCTGGAGACGGAAACTTACATCCTTTAATCTCTTATTATCCGGATGACTTTGAAAGCTTTCTCAGAGCAGTTAAAGCTAGTGACGAAATCGAGAAATATGTTATTGAAAAAGGCGGAGTTCCTTCTGGGGAACACGGAATAGGAATTGAAAAAATAAAATATTTAAGCGTATATTATAACGAGACTGAACTAAATGTACTTAAAAGAATTAAGAGAACATTCGACCCTGATAATTTATTTAATCCTTGTAAAATGTTTGGTGGATGTAAAGAAGAGTCTAGAGAACTAAAGGTGCTGTGGGAATGGGATTAGAAGAAGAATTGCAAAAATGTGTTCATTGCGGATTTTGTTTAGAGGCTTGTCCAACTTATGTAGTGACAAGGTCTGAGATTCACTCACCAAGAGGTAGAATAACAGCTGTTAAACTGGGAATTAACAGTGAGGGAATAGAAACATGCATGTATTGTAGAAGATGTGAATTAGCTTGTCCTAGTGGTGTAGTCTACTCAGAGATAATAACGAGAGTTAGGAGACCTAATACGGTTCAAAAGGTCATGTTAAATATTCTTGAAAGGCCTAGTCTGTTACCTTATTTCGTCAAAGGAGAATTTGCTAAAAAGATTCCAATAAAACCAGAAAAGCCCTTAGAGCACAAAGATGTTAATGAGGAAATAGTTTTATTCCCAGGATGCATAATGTCAGTATTCTTTAGAAGCACTGTGGAAAAAGCATTGCAGTATCTGAAGAATCTAGGGTACAGAGTGAAGATTTATAATGGTTGTTGTGGCTTAGCCCACAAAAATGTAGGAGAAATTAATAGAAGTAAGGAGTTAATAGAAAAATTGAGAAAAGAGTTTAAAGGAAAAACTGTAGTTTCTCTATCTTCAAATTGTACTGCACATATGAAAGAAAACAATCTTGAGGTTTATGACTTTGCGGAATTTTTAGTCAAATTCAACTTACCTTTACCAAAAGTAAATACAAAACTTACAGTTCATGATCCTTGTCATGCAAACTTACTTGGATTAACTAAGTATACTAGAGAGGCTCTCTCTAGAATGGGCATTGAAATAAGAGAGTCTGAAGAACCCTCTTTTGAATGTGGAGCTGGAGGAGATTATTTCATTTTCCATGAGGAGATTGCTAGTAAAGTTATGGAAGTGAAAAAGGAGAAGACTCTAAAAAGTGGACTGAATACAGTAGTATCTACTAATCCTAGTTGCTCTTTAGCATTTCTTAAAATGGGATTAAAGCCTTTACATATTGCAGATCTCTTATAAACTTTATTACTTTTATTACAACCTTTTTACTTACTAGAGATACCAACCATATATCCCAGAGTATTATATGAAGAATCTAAAATTAGGAGTATCGAGTTAAGACTCTAGACATGATAGTTACAGTAATTAATCAGAAAGGTGGTGTAGGAAAAACTACCACTTCAGTTAATTTAGCTTATAGTCTTAGTAAATTTAAAAATGTAGCCTTAATAGATTTGGATCCAGAAGGAGGTGCGACTGTTTCTTTTGGAATGAAAAGAGAAAAGAGAGAACTGAAATTGGGAGAAAAGAGCGTAAATATTTTTAACGTTGAAGTCTTTCCAGCCCATATAGGACTCCTCAGATTAGAACTAAATGGAGACGTAGAATCAATAGTTCAAGGACTGAAGAAAGTCTCTGAAAGTTTTGATGTTCTAGTTATTGACACTCCACCCAATTTAGGTACTTTGTCCGTTTCAGCAATGATATCAGCTGATAAAATAATCTCACCAATAACACCACAACCTTTAGCTATTGAAGCAGCAAAGAATTTAGACTCTAGACTAGCAAGTCTAAAGAAACAAGCAATTGCTTTTACTAACATGTCGAAGAAAGCAATGAAGATTGAATTCTCTTCAGTAAAGAGTGTAGAGTTAACAGTTCCTCCATCTAAGCTATTCTATGAAGCATCTAGACTTGGAGTTCCAGCAGTAAGATATGAAGAGTTCAGAGTGAAGAAACCCAAGTTTTCTCCAATATTTGAGGAACTTTCAAAACTGGTGCTAGAAAGTTGAGTGAACTAGATTTAATATTTAATAGAAAAAAGAAAGAGGAGAGTATAAAAGAAGAAGATAAAAAACCAGAAATAGAGCAGAAAGTAGAAGAAAAGAAAGAGGAGAGTAAACCAGAAGGAATCAAAGCACAGTCTAATGTGGAGGAAATTATGAGAAAGTTTATCGAAAAAGATCCTAAAATTGGAATATGGAGTTACCCAGCTTATTTACTTCTTCAGTACTTATATAATACAATACCAGGGTTTAAGATGAGTAAGACAGCGAAAGAAGCCCTAGAAAGAGGATTAAAAGAGATGTATCCAGATTTGTTCCAGATAGCAGAAAAAGTAGCAAAGGAATCTGGAAAGATATGAGTTAGTATTACGCACACTGACTTTTTATGGCAAATTTTTTCATAAGGGTTAGCTTTTCTTTACAAGATATTCGTAGAAGAGACCCAAAACAGAAAATAGTATTATACCGAAACTAAGAATAATAAGAGAATAATCAATATAAAGTAAGAAATTGTTTTGCAATATAATTAATGTAGTTGTTTTAGTATTGTTATTAACTAGCGTCTGAGAATTATAATAAAGTGTATAAGTAGTCGAACCTTGAACTAAAGTACCAATAACTGACTGAGCTGAAATAGGTTGTTTTGCTAAAACTTCAGCTTGAGAAATCGTTGTTGTTTGATAAGGTTTTAAAGTTATTACTTTATAATTAACACTAAGGAGATAATCTCCTAAACCTACAGCAAATAGGAATAGTAGGATACCAATAACAAGTAATTTTTTCCAAATCACACTTTATATTTATTTCCTCGCCAAATTATATATTTTTGTTTTAAAGTAAAGGGAGTAAGTAAAAGGGTATAAAATATTGCAACAACTGAAGCTAAGCTTGGAATTATCGCATAACCAGTTTTAAAACCCCTTATTATATTCTTTATAATCCATGTTATAAGAGGTGTTATAAAAACTAAAGAAAAGAACGAGAGAATTAGAAAAAATAACATGAAAATAGCAATCAAAATGAAAGCGTAAAATCCTCGCCTAGAGTATAAATAAACGGTTATCATTTGCCTTTTAGACCAATTAATCAAATCATTTTCGTCAAAAATATTTAATGGCATAGCGTTAATAACAAATCCAATCTTACCTCTCTCTTTTGCAATTCTAGTTAAAGTACAATCATCGCACCAGTTCTTACTAAGTTCACTAATCACATAATCGTCAAAGAAATCCCTTCTAAAAGCCATGCTTCCTCCCCAAAGAAAAGTACCACCTACTGCTTGAGATTCAAAACCAAAAGTCCAAAATCCAGCCCTTATAAAATTTTTCAGAGTAAGCTTATACGGTTTTGGCCAAGAAAAAACTGTAGTAGCAACAAAATTTGATAGAGGTTTTACTAACTCTCTAAGCCAATACTTAGGATACCAAGTGTCAGAATCACCAAATACTATTATTTCACCTTTAGCATATTTTAATCCAGTTAATTGAGCCCTTATCTTACCACTACATAATGAACAAACATCTTCTGTTTTTATTATTTTTACATTATATTTACGTAATATTGGTACACATATATCTTCATAACTATCAACGACATAGATTACCTCATACGCTGGATAATCTTGATTAAGCAAAGATAATACGTTATCCTCTAAATTTACGTCAAGCCCCTTTATAGGTATAATAACTGAGGCAAAACCCATAAAGTTTCCACTTATCTTGCGAAGCTCAATTTCCTTTAATGTTTGATAAATTAATAATAGGTTTGCTAGAATTGGTAATAGAATTAAGAATTCTATTAGCATCAATGTACTCTAATCCCAGTTTATTAAGGAGATTTAAAGCTTTCTCAGATATTCCTGGGGAAACTAATGCACCTCTAGCATTCCCGTATTGTTCTATAAAGAACATGTAATAACGATAAAGCTGAGAAACCGCTTGGAGAGTTGCCTTACTTCTCTTAAACTCTAAAACAAAGGGTCTACCGATTTTATCATATCCTAATAGATCAACAATACCATATGGAGTTCTATACTCTCTCTGTAATGGTTTGAAACCATCTTCTACTAAGTTAGGTTTCTCTAGTACTATTTCTACTAGATCTTTTTCAGTTCCTTTTAGATTAAATTCACCGCTATTTACTTCCGCAGAAGTTAGATAGTAAACTCTTCTCAGAATAATGTAAAGTCTCTCTTTTGGTCTCTTGCGTATAGACTCTATTCCTACTACTCCAGACTCTTTTCTAATACTAATTATACTCCCTGGAGGTTGCCAATTTATTGGCTCTCTCTTAGTGTGTTCATGAACAATAACACTACCATCAACTTTTATAATGATCAGCCTAGAAGCCAAAGAGGCATAAGAAGTAGCTCTGCCAGAATACTGAATTTCACAATCAGCAAACACTGTTACTAACTTTTTATAAACATTATTAGCTAGAAAATTATATGTTTCATCGAAATTAGGATTAGTTAATACTAAAGCCATAGTATTATCAAGTAAAAATACTTAAATAACCTTTTTCATGAACTCAACGAGTTCAGAGATTTCAGTTATTGTTGGGTGAATTGAATAGAGTATATCCCTATACCGTGAAAAGTCTTCACTCCACTCTGAACAATCTAGAGAGAATAAATGAGACACGTTTCCTTCTTCTGGTAGTATAACTTTGGCACAACCTTTTTTGGAACCTAATTCAATAGTTATTTTCCTATTAGTAGTAAAACCTGGCTTATCTTTCTGAAACTCTTTATTTACATCAATTAATATGCTATTTACTTCAAAATCTAGGAATTTTCTAGGATCTAAATAGATTTTATCCAAATCTTGTAAAAATCTAAGTAAAAGTCCTATAGGAACATTATTCTGATAAGAAAACTGAACTATTCCCTCTTTCATAATATCAGAAAACTCCTTTATTATAGGTTTAACTAATTCTTCCCCTTCTATTCCTTTCTTGACTAACAAATTATGCATATCGAAAAATTTCCCTCTCTCAAAACTTACTCTAGACTTTGGAGAATTAAGTCTAATGATAACATTATTTTGCATCACAGAATACTCCATACTATAGAGTTTATAATTGCAATTGAAGAGTATAGAATCTTGATTACATTTAAAGTGAAAACTAACTTCACTCATCAGCTATTATGTCTTGTTCAACGTTAATATTATTTGGATTTAAAACTTTGAATTCTAATATTTTATTAATGAAATTAAAGATAGTATCGCCTCCCTCACCATATAAAGGAAAAAGATATGCTGTATTATCTAAGAAAAACGCTGACTACTTAGGTAATTATGTAAGGGTAGTAACTAAAAATAAGGAACTTATTCTTAAAGTAGTGGTTAGTAATAAAATAAAAGATGATGAGATTGGAATAAGTAGACTCTTCATAAATAACGAAGAGGAAGCTGAAGTAGAGCCACAGAAGATAGAAGAGTCTAGAGAGATAATAGTTGAGACGCCTCTTAAAATAGATGGTCTAGATGATTATATAAAGAAAATTCTCTATCAACAACCAGTATACGAAGGAGAAAAAATATATATACCGTTTATACATGGAAGGTTCGAAATAGAAATTAAAAAAGTAGATAACCAAGTTGGTTATATAGGAAAATCTACGATTATTATTTTAACCTAGCCCCTCCATCAACTGGAATAACAATTCCATTAACCCATTCTGCCTCATCAGTCAAGAGCCAAACTATAACCCTTGCAAAATCCTCTGGTGGAGCATCAGATTGACCTAATTTCCTTAATTTCCTCCAATCTCTATTAGGAACAAATTCACCACTTATTGTGCTTGGAGCTATTCCTACAACTCTTATTCCTTTACTTAACAACTCTGAAGCTAAGATCTCAACTTCTTTAGCTAACCCGGCTTTAGCTATCCCATAAGACAACTGAGAAGGATCAGCTTTGTATATTCCAGCCATAGAAGAAACTAAAACTATTGTAGAACCTTCTTTTAATTTGTTTAATGAAGCATTCACAACATATAAGGGAATTTTTATATGATTCCTTATCATCTCTTCTAAACCAGACAACTCGGTAACTGTATCTTCAACATAACCACCAACTGTAACAACTAAGTCAGTAAAATCACCAGACTTATTAACAACTTCTTTAGCCCCATCTAGAGTCGAGACATCTCCAACAACATAGTTTATCTCTCCTATACTCTCTAGACTCTTCTTTATTTCCTTTAATTTATCTTCATTTCTAGAGTTTATAATAACACTAGCACCCTCCTTTAGTAGAAAATATGCTAAAGCATATCCTAATCCTTTACTTACACCTACTATAAGAATACGTTTACCCTTTAACCTCACATTACCCCACCACTTAAGTATAATCTTAATTTCTCTGGGGAAGTTAAAGGCATACTACATTTATTACCAACGCACACAAAAGCTCTACTAGTTCCTTTGTTATAATTTATCATTGAACGCATATATGAAGGAACATAATCTTTTTTAGATTCATCCATTATTTCTACTATCTTCAACGGATAGAAGGTTGTTAAGGCCGTATTGTGTAAATCTTTAGCTTTTCCATCATTTTCATTAACAACAACAATATGAGCTAATCCTTTCATGAAAGACATAACGTTATAGAGTATACCAGAAGTAAATGCGGGAGAGCCCTCATAAATATTAACATTAATTTTCTCCTCAGTTAATAGAGAGATTTTAAGGAGACTTTTTAATCTTAAAGATTCTGGGGATTCATTAGGTGAATCTATTGGATATCCTTCTATGTTTTTCAAGTTTTGTGAAATTGAAACTGCTAAATCTTTGTATTTATCGTTTCCAGTAACTTCATAAGCAGAGATTAAAGCTAAAGTTGCAGATGAATAATCTTCTAATAATCCTTCTTTTCCCCCATCTAGTCTTCTTGTAACAACTTTGCTTAGTTTATCTACAATTTCTAATGCCTCATTTAACCCTTTACCTATTATTGGATAAAGATTTAGTAAGGCCTCAGCAATTCTTGTGTTAGGATAAGTATACAAATTCTCATCTCTGAAAGGTTTCTTTCTCATCTTCTCTCTATACTCTAGAAGCTTAGTTCTAATCTCGTTTAATTTGTCGAAAGAGTAAACTTTTAATAAATCTCTAGAGTCTATAGTCCTTTTTAAAACCTTCCTCCCTTCAACCTCTTTTGCAATTCTTAAGTTAAAGAACTTCGACCAATATTCAATATCCTCTCCCTTTAATGCTTCAGCAAACTCATCATCTTTCCACGTGTAATAGTATCCTTCTATTCCCTCAGAATCAGCATCCAAACTATTTGCAAAACCTCCTTCAATTTTCATGTCCCTCAATAGGAAATTATAAATTTGATTAATTGCATCAAATAGCTCAAGATCTTGAGTAAATTGGTACGCTTGAATATAATCCAGTAAAAGTTCAGCATTATCAATAAGCAATTTTTCAAAATGTGGAACGTACCATTCGTCATCTACTGTATATCTATGAAATCCACCCCCAACTTGATCAAAAATTCCTCCATAATACATCTTCTTTAAAGTAAAGAGAGCTAATTTTCTCTCTGTATCACTTTTTGTAAAATAAGAATAAGCAAGAAGGAACTCATCTACAGTGGGATGTGGAAACTTCATTTGGCCTTGAAGACCACCATTATCAAAATCATATACGGAAACTATGCTTGAAATGGAATTTTCTATTAATTCCCATTCTGGAGATAAAGTATTAAATGTGATCTTTAAGGATGAAGAAGCATTAGCTACATCTAAAATTTTCTTTCTGTCTTCCCTCCATAATCTTAAAATTTCTAATAACAGTCTCTTAAACCCTATTCTACCATATCTATCTTCTGGTGGAAAATACGTTCCACCAAAGAAAACTTTCTTATCGGGAGTCATAAAGACTGTTAAAGGCCATCCAGATTCTCCAGTAATTGCGCTAACAGTATTTTGCAACTCTCTATCTAAATCTGGAAGCTCATCTCTATCTACTTTTATAGCTATGAAATTCTCATTAATTATTTTTACTACTTCCTGGTCATTATAAGTTTCTTCATCCATAACATGACACCAATGACACCAAGAAGCTCCAACATCAACTAAAACTGGCTTATCTTCTTTTCTAGCTTTTTCAAAAGCTTCTTCACACCAAGGAAACCAATCAATAGGGCTATCAGCAGATTGAAGAAGAAAAGCACTTTTACTGTTTTTTAGTCTATTCATTAACATACTTTAATTGAATATAAGAATAAATTTATTTGCATTATTGTTGTCTTCTTCTAAAAAAGATATACAAAGATAAACCTATTAATCCTAGACCTATACCTAGAAATCCTTGTGAAGAAATTTTTGGGCTCATAGCAGAGTTATTTTCCTTCACAAATGAAATATTTAATGTTTCATTTGAGCTTACTACAAAAACATAAAAATTCGTCTTAATTCCATTAATATCTATAGTTTTTACTGAATTTATGTAAACGATCGAGTTATTTAAAACAAAAAATGATGTGGATTTATTTATGACTAGAAAAGAACCATTATTTAATGATATTCTTAAATTCCCTGTACCGTTTAGATTAATTTGAATTTTTATGAACTCTGGTAAGGCTTTGATTTCTAAGATTTCTGATTTATTTATATTTTCTGTAAATTCATTATAATATTTACTTCCATTAACAACAATATAATAGCTAGGATTTGAAGAAAACACTGTAATCTTAACGCTATTATTAAAATTTACTATAGTACTATTTGTAATTAGAAAAGTAGTTGTACTGTTACTAAATATTACAGTTACTGGCCCATTAATAATTAACTTTAATGTGTATGAGTTAGTTACTAAAGAAAATATCACTATTAGGAATAAAAATAAGTGAATTCTCATCCGAATAGTGTAGAGTATATAAAGAGGAGAGTAGAATCAGAGTATTATTTTCCCTTTATCGTAAACTGATTCGTTAACCTCTTTGTAAGGAAGTATTATAGTATCTTTATTTATGAAGATACCATCATATACTATTACTTCATCTCCTAGAATAGCTGAGTCTATCCTTACCCATTTTCCTAAGTTATTTTTATCAGATAAAATACTATCCTTGATATAACTATAATTATCTATCTTGACATCATCCATTAATATGCTTTGTTCTATATAAACCCCGTTTTTTATAATAGAATTTTTCCCTATAATACTGTTAAAAATATAAGAATCACCACTTATATTCACATTATTTCCTATATAAAATGGAGGTATTAAGTCCGCTTTCTCACTTATCTTGGCATTTTCTGCTATAAACCCCTTTGGATACTTTAGTGACAACAATTCAAGATTAATTTTCATGTAATCAGAAGGAACTCCTATATCCATCCATAGACCATCATATTTATAAACAGCAACGCATGTTTTATCACTTAATAATCTAGGTAAGAAATCTTTAGCTATACTTTGACCATTTATGTTTTCAAATAATTTCCTCTTAAAAATATATACGCCTGCATTAATCAAATTGGAAACGGGATTTTTTGGTTTCTCTATGATTTGTACTAATCTCTCTCCTTCAGTAATTAGGACACCATACCTTCTAGGATCTTCTACAGGCTTACCTACAATAGTAGCATCACAACCTTGTTTTTCATGAAAAGTTAGTAAAGATTTGATATCTATTTCATGGTATATATCACCGTATATTACAAGAACGTCATCTGATAACTCATATTTGTGTGAGATATATTTTAATGGACCCGCATCTCCAAGTCTCTCTTTCTCTATTATCGGGATTACTTTTCTGTTTTCTCCTTCTATATGAGAAAGTATTTTGTCTGCCATAACACGTAAAGAAAGATAAGTTTGATCAACTCCGGACATTTCTAACGAATCTAAAATGTAATCTAACAATGGTTTACCGAGTATGGGTAAAAGAGCTTTAGGCTTCGTTAAACTTAATGGCCTTAACCTAGTGGCATATCCACCAGCTAACACTATTGCGGAAACCATAAAAAATATTTGAAGAGAGGATAAAAAAATTACTTGTTCAGATATTTCTGTAACTTTTTATCTGCCTCATCCCAATTTACGACATTCCACCAAGCGTTTACATAATCTGCTCTCTTATTTTTATACTGCAAATAATAGGCATGCTCGAACTCATCTAATATTAGTATTATTGGTAGTTCTGCTATATGGTTCTGGAAATGATTTTCAAAAGTCATTATTTCTAAGTTGCCAGACTCTGTATCATAATATAACACAGTCCATCCAGTACCTGGTAAACTGTTTGCAGCTTCTGTGAATAACTGTTTAAATCTATCAAAGCTACCATATTGCTTGTTAATTAAATCAGCCAATACTCCACCAGGTTTTCCTCCACCTTTCCCATTAGGCGCCATATTTTGCCAATATAAAGCATGAAGCTTGTGGCCATTAATATTAAACACTAATCCTCTTAATATACCTTGAATATCATACTGCCCTGTACTTACTTCTCCTTTAATAATTTTCTCTAATCTATCCAAAAAAGAATTGGCTCCATTTACATACCCTTTATGATGTCCGTTATAATGTACATCAATTATATCTTTGCTTATGTATGGTTCTAACGCATCTACTTTATAGGGAAGTGGAGGTAGTTCGTACTTTTTAAACTGTATTTGAATTGCCATAATAGAGATTTGTGGTAGTAGGTTAAATATCTTATTTAGAATAACTACTAAACGATAAATTTTACAATTGTGAAAAAGATTATATTACTCTATTAACATCAAATAAAACTTATTTATCTTCTACTCTATTAATTAACTTAAGATGAGCTTCCTTATCAACAATGTTAACGAACTTGTTAAAAAAGTTATAATTATGATTATTAATGGATTGCTCACTTTCTATTTAAGTCTACATCTCACTAATTTGAATTTCTCCTATATAATGTTCGGTTTGGTATTGGCTATTTCTTTTCTTGTTGGAGAGATTTTAATGCCACTATTAATAGGTGGCTCAATTATAATTGAAAACCTTAGTGTGTTTCAATCACTACTATCGGGGAATGTTTCTATTTCAACAACTTTAATAGAAAAAATTTTGATAATAATAGTTTTCTTATTAATAGTTCCGATAATTCATTTAGCTGTAAGGAAAAATTCAAGAGGATTAATATCAGCTAGCAGCTTAATTTTACAGTATTTTAATCCAACGTATTCTTTCATATTCTACTTTTCTGGAATTTCATTTAATGAAAACTATATTGATGGTATATTATCATTCCTTCCTTTTATATATCTATTATTTAATTATAATATTCATAATTTGATAGTACCATTAATATTTTTGCTTATAGCATCAATAATCTATTCATATAATAAGCATTTTTATAGTATTATAGGAGTCTTCCCATTAGCAATTTCTGCCTATTATCTTTCAACAACCTTCGGAATATCTACTATATATTATGGCATCATTCTAAGTGCTGTTATTAACGTAATTGATAAAGTTATAAATACTACAAAAAATATAAAAGAAAATAAGGAAGCTTTTTTTGCATTGAAAAATAAAATAACTGAAGAAATAAAAAATATCACTACTGCTTTATATTCTATAAAAAGTGATATAGGAAAGGAGAGAAGTGATATAATAAAACTATTAGATACTACACAAACTTCCTTATCTTCACTTCAAAACAAGTTAAATGAATGTAATAACCTAAAGTGTTTAAATGAAATAAACGATGAGCTTAATAACTCAAAAAGAATATTAACTATAGAAATAAATAACGTATTATTTGATTTAATAAGAGAATATAATGACTTTACTTTAGAACTAAAGAAAATAGGAGTTAACTTAACTGAATTAGAATATCCTAAAGAGGAAATAAAAATAGAAGAAATTGTGAATTTTTATAGGCAATTAAAACAAACAATAGAATCTAATTTAATTTTAGCTACTAATATTATAAATAATATGATAGAGAATTTAAGCAAAGATCTAGGTATCATGCAAGATAAGATAACTATAATAAATATGAACTTTATAAGTTCTAAACTAAATGGTATAGATGTTTCCTTAATCGATAAAAAATTAAATTCATGTACAAGTAAAGCTTTAGAAGTAGTCAGTGTATTTGGTAATGAAGAAGATTACGAATTAAAGAAATCATTAGCTGATTTATCATTACAACAATTCACTGTAAGCAAATTAAATAATGCCACAAAAATACTAGAAAAAATTAACAATATATTTTTAGTAGATTTAAGTGCACTAAACAATAGTTTGAAAGCGCTTTCCTCTATTTATAACTTGCCAGAAATAGATAATCTTACAAATTTAATAAATATTGAGATTCAAACACTTCAAACACCAGACATGCCTTATTGTGAAAAAATATCAAGGCTTTATAACTCTATTTCAGAAATAAAAGAGGCAATAGAATTAGCAAACAATAAAGATACTTTGACACAATTGAGTGAACTAGTAGAAACTTTATTACCTCAAATACTAGAAACAGGTGAAGTTAACTTAGATGAAGTTGGAATAAATGATAAGTATGTTAATTTTATTATAGCTTTATTAAATAAGAAAGGTTTTAACGCTAAAGTTGAAGGAAATAAGATTCTTTTAAAAATAAACTCAAAAGAATAATTCTACCTTAATCTTCTTATAAGAATTTCTGCATGATCTCCTACTATATCACCTTTAAATAAATATCTTGGAGAATTCCTTAGAAGTTGATGCGTACATATTATTCTATCTTGATCAGCTATCACTGTTAATACATCTCCGGGTTTCATTGAAACTAAGATCTTTGATATCTCTAAGATATATTCTTCACAAGACTTACCTCTAAGGTCGAGTTTATATTGCTGGGACATATCATATACATTGTATTGAGGATTTAAAAACTTAAGAATCTAACTTGCTCTTTATTTATTTTTTTAATTTCTTCTTGTTCTTTAATAACTTTATCCCATAAATTATCATAATTATCGAATAAATACATATAAACTTCACTTATCCTCATAATAACCTCTTTCTCACTTAATGGATGAATCCTTAAACCTACTCTTCCTACAGCACCGCCTCTAACCATTAACCAATGGGCAAAAACTTCTAAAGGATACTTAGATAGAACTTCGCTCTTCTCTAATTTCTTCTCATAGAGCCAATATAATTCCCTTATGAAGTTTGATGAGATAACCCTTTTCATTTTATCTTTCCATTTCTCAAAATATGTTTCTCCTTCTTTTATTATGACGTTACGAAGATAATTGTATAATTCTTCAGATTCTTTTTCATTAACTAAAGCCAATCCAGTAACTGCTGTTACAAAATCTTTCTGTGCCATTAAAGCATCAAAATCTTTATTTACATATAACCAAGCTGTTGCAGCAAACGAGTTAATGATTCCTAACATTAACTTATCAAGTAGCTCATCCTTGTTAACATTAACACTAACACTTTCCCCACTTAATATTTTTGTTAACTCATCGTAGTCAACAAGACCAGCGAATACTAGTTTTCCATTAACAAAAATTGAAGGGGTAGAAATTACACCTCTTTCAAATGCTAGAAACGGATAAAGTTCTGTATCTATTATAGTAACTTTACTTAATAAACCATTTTTTTCCAAGTACTCGATTAGAAAATTGCATTCTATACAATTTCTGTGAGTAAATATTTCTACCTTCATAGCCTTACTTTAATTGAGTTAAAACAATTTAGGTTTTTCTTCCACCATAAAGAATCATATCTCTTATCTAGTAACCAAATTTTGGCATTATCATTCACATTCCTTATAGCTCTCCCAATAGCCTGTTTCACAGTTATTAAAGCTGGGATCATTATCAAATATTCCTTATCTTTCCCACCTAACTTTTCCGCTATTCTCATAGAAAGCATTTTCATGTAATCATCTTCCGGTGGATAAGGAATTCCAACTAACACAACATCAGAGATTAAACTTCTTCCATCTTCAGTTAATTCTATTCCTTCTGTAATCTTACCTCTCCCTACACCTCCTATTATATATTTCTTATCACGATTTTGTCCTATTATATTAATTATCTCATCTATTTTAGTTTCTTCGGTTTCTAAGATTTTATTAACATTAATATTATTCATTACATTTTGCATTATTTGATAAGAAGGAAATACTGCTAAAATATGCTTTCTTGCCTGATAATATATCTTAAGCAAATAAGATGCATATTTTTTCCACATTATTTCACTTCTAAAATCATATTTTGAAGTCACATCAAGTGCAATTGCACAAGTATAATTACCAGTAACTTTCTTTCGAATTATCTTTTCAACTTCTATATAATATATTTTTCTTGTTATACCAAGAACTTTTTCTAGATAATCTTTAGGAGGTAGAGTCCCAGACATTAATAGAATTGATAAACTCTCGTCATTTAACAGATTATAATATTGAGTTAAATCTAATGTCTTTAAAACTATTCGATTAGAGAAAGAAAAAGGAATAAATGAACCAGTTGAGTAAGTTGCATAAAATCGTATAACAGAACCTAAATATATTCTTGAGATTACTTTATTTTTTATTGCTTCTTTTCTTAATTCTTCATACTCATCAACAAGAATCGATAATTCTTCCTCTGATAATGAAGGAACTTTATTAAGCTTAATATATTTCTCGTCAGGGTAAGTTAAGTTCTTAAGCTCTTCTCTCACTCTTGAGAGTATTTTCCTAACTTCTTCACTTTTCACTTGCCTTATAGCCATATTCAATGTAAAATCACTTAACATTCGCTCTTCTATTTCACTAACTTTATCTATGTTATGTGCCTCATCTATTATTATAAAATAATCATTTAATTCTATTTCTAATGTATTTCTATATTTTTCAATAAAAAAATATGGATAAGTTATTGTTATTACATCTGCATCCTTAGAAGTTTCAAATAATGAATAATATGGACAAAAGCCTTCTTCAATAGCCTTTCTTTTTAGCTCATTTAACTTTTCAAAAGGTGACTTATCTATAATTACTTCTATAGCATTTTTTATTTCACAATATTTACAATTTATATCTTCCGAATCAACATCTTTTATAGCAAAAGGGCAAGCTGTAGGTTTTCCTACTATAAATGAGAACTTTAGAGAAGAATTTATCTTCTTTAAATCTCTATAAACTGGATAATATTCATTGTGAGTTCTTACAACATATAGAATTTTTCCCTTAACCTCTAAACCTACAAGAAGAGAAAAAAGAGTTTTACCACTCCCCGTCGGGGAGTTTAACGCAACTAAAAAACCTTGTTTAACTGCCTCAATAACCTTATCCTTTAACTGTTTCTGCCATTCTCTTAATTCCACTTCTTAGAATTCTTCAAGCTTAGCTAAAACTTCTTCTAACATTATGTATTTTACATAATCCTTTTCAGCAAGTGTTATAAGATCCTTTGCTTTTGCTTTTACTTTAACAGTTGAAAGGAATGGCATAACTAGTTCTACTTTTACTAAGCTTGACATATCGTTTACAATTTCTGATGATGGCTGTTTCTCAGTTATTACTATAGCTCTTACCTCAGCCGATGGTGATATATTCTTTACTTCAATTATTCTGTAGTCAATCTTATTTAGCAGTCTCTCTTCATTTATACTCAACTATTTTCACCTCATTTACTAATTATACTATATGATTTTGACATTATAAATACTTTGCATATGAAAGTTGAAGAAATATTATAAATACTTAGTAACTAACAAGGGATATTACTACAATTTAGAGAATTAGGGTTAAAGGATTTAAACTATATTCATAACTTGTGAGACTTAAAAAATCTGATTTCAAAGTCGGAGAGAAAAAGAAAATTATTATCAATGGCAAAGAGATTCTAATAATATATCTAGGCGGAGATAAATTCTATGCAGTGAATAATAGATGTCCTCATCTAGGCTGTGATTTGTCAAAAGTTGGTGTAGTTATAAGAGAGGAATTAATATGTCAGTGTCACTTTACACACTTTTCTTTAAAAGATGGAAAAGCACTAAAGGGGGCTACAAAAAATCCGCTAATTCTTTACCCCATTAAAATAGAAGGAGACGAGATAGAAATTGAAGTTAAATAATCTAAGATTTTCTTAAACTCCTTATAATGTAATTGACCTTTAGCTGTTTCTTCACCAGTATGCCCATAAATAAGCTTAGAACCTAAAATTGAAAAAGCAACCCTTTCTAATGGATTGGTACCCATTGGCAATACTGCAACATTTCCTAGACTTAGTAATTTAGCTAAAAGTTCTTTATAACCATCTTTACCCACTACAGCTACTTTTAATATCCATGACTTATTAACGAAATCTCTCAGAATTTCTATGACCTCATCATATGATGGAACTCTGTCAAAGTAATGAATTGATACAATTTTACCATCTGTTGGTATATTATATTCTTTCGCAAATCTAGCTTCAACATCATACAGTATTCCTCTTTTATACAACTCTTGGAGATAGTCAGCCTTAATTTTTGGATCTATAAAATTAATTCCTCCTTCTCTTGTATCTCTAATCGTAACTAATACTTTTTCCTTAAACTTCTCTATTTTATCTATTGAAGGAAGAGAAGAAGAATAATCAAGACGCAATTCAATTAAGTCAGCATCATAAAAACTAGGAATTTTTTTAAGATCTTCTTCACTTCTTATAGGCAAAGACGCAACAATTAAAGTCATGTTAATATAATTTTACCGCCTAGAGAAATTAAATCTTTCCAGAAGTTAGGATTGCTTTTATTTACACATTCGGCTTTATCAATTTTTCCACCAACTTTAAAAGCTAAAACTGTTGCCATCATAGCAATTCTATGATCATTTGGACATACAATTGACGCATTCCTTATTTCTTTAACAGGTTCAATAATTATTTTTTCATCGTCAGAATATACAGAAACACCAAACCTCGATAAAGCATCAGAAATTGTTAATATTCTATTGCTTTCTTTTGTTTTCAATCTTCTTACTCCCTCTATAATAGTTGGAGAATTAGTAAATGGTGCTAATGATGCAATAGAAGGAGCTAAATCTGGAAAATCATCAACGTTAACTTTAATACCTCTGAGTTCCTTACCACCCTTAACATACCATACCTTATCCTTTACATAAGATTCTGCACCCATCTGGACATAAAAATCAACAATAGAATGATCACCTTCAAAATGTGGGATTTCATATACATCTTCTATTGCAATTTCTCCACCTGAAACTATAGCCGAAGAGGCATAGAATGAGGCTAAAGCGTAATCCCCTGGAACTTTACCTATATAAGGTTTGAAATCACCTTTCTCTATATATATTCTATTTCCTTTTATCTTTACATTTCCACCTAAACTATTTATCAATTCACTTGTTAGATAAATGTAGCTTTTCGAGGAAATTGGTGGAATTATTTCTATTTCTCCTCCTCCGATCATAGAAAAAGCGTAAATAAAACCAGAAATATATTGACTGCTTTCACTTCCGTCTATTCTTACATAGTTTTCCTTGAGTTTACCAGAGATTCTAGTCGGAAGATTTTGAGAAGAGAAATTCACACTTCCTTGAAGGGCTTTAATTATAGCTGTTAATGGTCTTTTCCTAAGACTATCGTCCCCATCTATTACTGTCTCACCACCTAGTACAGATATTATTGGTATAGTCATTCTTAATGTAGTTGCAGATCCACCAAAGTACAAATAACTAGGAACTTTTAATTTACCTTCAAGTTTAAAGTGATTGCCATTTACAGAAACACCAAATTGTTTAACAACATTTATTGCAACATTTACATCATCCGAAGGAATTAAGTTTTCTAATTTACTTTCCTTGATTAGAGAATATAGAACAAGTCTAATTCCGAAACTCTTAGATTGAGGAGCTTTTATTTTTCCTTGTATTTTCGATGGTTTAATTTCTGCTAACATAATCAATAGGCCTCGTTAAGATTATATTTCCAAAACGAGAAAAAGAATCTATAATTGGGCCTTCTTCACCAATTTTAGTTACGGCAAAAACTGAGGGACCATTACCAGATATGCCAGAAGCTAAAGCACCTTTCTTTAACGCTATTTCTATTTCGTTTGTTTCGTAACCTAAAATTGATGCAATTAATAACCCATTTAACTTCATACCTTGTATTATATCTTTTCTAGCTATTCTAAATATCTCTTCAAATACTAATCTATATTTCTGAAGATACTGTAGATTTATGTTAATATTTCTATTCCCTCTAGGAAGTATAAGTATAGAGATCTCTGGCGGTTGCATTATATCTAAAATCTTAAACTCTTTATTGTACGTAAAAGCTACACCGCCAAAATAGGCAGAAGACGCATCATCTAAAGCTCCAGTATAAGAGACACCAGCCTTTAAAGATAATATTGCTGAATATTTAGGAACGTCTATTTCTAACCCGTATTTTTTTGCTATTTCACCTATTAGAGCCGTAGAGACTGCACTACTACTTTTTAACCCGCTTTTCTCTGGTATTTCAGATGAAATCTGAACATCAAGACAAGGAATATTAAACTTTTCTCTGAAAAAATCTAGTATTGTATCGATTAAAATATTATATTTCTTTTCACAATTGTTTGTTTCTTTTATACTAACATTTACTTTCAAGTCTACAGCCATTGATGAACCATACCAACTAGGTAAAGCGTTTACTACTGAGACTCCTGCGTAGGTTTGCATGAGCTAATATACTTATTCCATCTATCCTCTATTATTTTTATTTGATCCTCATTTAATCTAACCGTAGGAATATAACCAGCTCTCATAGCATGATCTACAATAACTAAAGATACCATAGCTTCAGCAACTGAAACCCCTCTTATAGCAACAGCAGGATCATGTCTACCTATAACAGATATTGTAGTTTCCTCACCAGTTCTTAAATCAACAGTTTTTTGAGGCTTTCTTATTGAACTTGTAGGTTTAAAAGCACACCTAACTATGATATCTTCTCCATTAGATAAACCACCTAATATTCCACCAGAATAATTAAACCTCCAACCATATCTATCTCCTTTCTTTATTATCTCATCATTTGCTTCACTTCCCCTCATCTTAGCAGCAGAAAAACCTAAACCATATTCAAACCCAGTTACAGCTGGTATTGATAAAATAGCCTTAGCTAAATCGGCTTTTAATTTATCAAAAACAGGCTCACCTAAACCCACTGGTGTATTTTTAACAATTATTTCTGCAATGCCTCCCCAACTATCTCCGTCCACAGTTGCTTGTTTAATTAACTCCTCATACTTTTGTTCAAGCCATTTTTTGCTAGCCCTAACTGGACTATATTTTGAACATAATACTTCCTCAAAAGTGACTGGTTCGTTTAACTCTACATAACCTAGACTTTTTAAATGGCCAGCTATCCATGTGTCTGTAATCATTAACAATTTCTTTGCAATTGCTGATGCTGCAACCCTACCAACTGTTTCTCTAGCACTAGCTCTACCACCTCCTCTATAATCCCAGTTTTCGAATCCGTACTTCATTATATATGGTAAATCGGCATGGCCAGGTCTAGGTTTATAATGTACTTCCTCATATAAGGAGGAAATAATATCTGTATTTTTAACTAAAATTGTAATTGGTGCACCAGTAGTTCTTCCGTTATATATCCCACTTACTATTTCTGGCTCATCCTTCTCTCTTCTTCCTGTAACAAATTGTCTTCCTGGTCTTCTAAAAGATAATTCAAATTCAATATCTTCTTTCTTTAAAGGTAACCCAGCAGGTACTCCATCTATAACTACACCTACCATAGGGCCATGACTTTCTCCAAAGGTTGTTATTCGAAATAGCTCACCAAACGAGTTTCCTGGCATATAAGTATTTCACCACTTCTTCATCTTCTAATGATTTCCCAAACCAAATTTTTTCGGCCTCCATAGCCTGTCTTACTAAAATTTCTAGCCCGTTTATAGTCTTTATTCCTTTACTTTGAGCTTTCTTTATTAATGACGTAACAACTGGTTTATAAACAAAATCTATAACTAACTTACCATTAATACACTCATCTGGTACAAAATCAGAGTTAGGAGTAGAATTTACGATAATGTCAGCATTACAATAAGAGTTAATTTTTATTTTAATCCCTTTTTCCTCTAGCTCATTTGCTAATTTCTCAGCCTTCTCCTTAGTTCTATTTATTATACTGATTGAACAACCTAAATCAGCTAATGCAAATATAGCAGCCCTTGAAGCTCCGCCAGCTCCAAAAATTGTACAAGTATTAAAGCTATCTACCCTTTCACTAACTAAACTCTTAATTGCTAAATAGTCAGTGTTATAACCCTTCCCCTCAAAAATTGTATTTAAAGCTCCAATTCTTTTTATGATGTCAGTTTGTTCTACATATTTCATAGCGTCCTCTTTATAAGGAATTGTTACATTTAACCCATAAGTAATCTTTACTAAGCCACGAAATATTTGATCAAAGTCTTTCTTTTTTATATCAAAAGCCAAATATACAGCATTTATACCTAAGCTTTGAAAAGAGAAATTATGTATTGCAGGGGAAAGAGTGTAAGGTATGTTTTCTCCAACGACACCTAAAAGTTTAGTATTATAATTTATCTCAAGCATTGTTCAGCAAACCCCTTTAAAGTTTCAATAGGGACATCAACTTTTTTCCAATCTCCTATTCTTGTTGGAAAAGGCATCATAACTATACCTCCTCTAACTTTTTTATCCTTAGTAATTGCGGACATAGCTTTTTCTAAATCGATTTTAGCATTTAATGCATCAACTGTTAATGGTAATTCATATTGTGAAAGAATCCAGGTTACATCTTCGACTACTCCTTCCTCAGCATAGCCAACTTCTTCAGCCATTTTAGCTTCACAGACCATTCCGACAGATATTGCGTAACCATGAGGAACTGAAAAGTTACTCCCAGCCTCTATAGCATGGCCTATTGTATGACCAAAGTTTAAGACTATCCTAATACCTTTAGTCTCTCTCTCGTCAGCCTTTACAACTGAAAGTTTATCTAAAGTTGATTTATATATTATTTCTTCTAATGCTTCTTCATCTTTAGAGAAGATTTTTTCTTTATTCATAGCTAAAAAATCATATAACTCTTTATCTAGAACTAAACCATATTTTATTACTTCTGCCAATCCTTTCTTTATTTCTTCAAAAGGTAAAGTATCTAGAAATAAAAGATCTGAAATTATCATTGATGGTTGATAAAAAGTACCTAAGACGTTTTTTACGTTTTCAAAATTCACTCCAGTTTTACCTCCAATAGAAGCATCGACCATACCTAACAAAGTAGTAGGAATGTTAATCAGATTTATCCCTCTCATATAGATAGATGCGACAAAACCAACAACATCAGTTACTGTTCCTCCTCCTAATGCAATGACATAATCTCCTCTATCAAATCCGTTCTCAAAAAGAATCTTTGCAAGCTTTAATGCATAATGAATATCTTTTGCTTCCTCTCCATCAATAATAGGGACTTCGATAAAGTTTTTGAGATGACTCTTCACTTTAGAGGGATCAATCTTCTGTGAATAAAAAAGGGCCACCTTTTTGTCCTTTAGTTCCTCTAATTCTGCTAAAGCATCCTTTCCAATTATTACTGAAATGTTTGAATCACAAAGACTCTCATTTATTATCCTCATGCTGTTCTACCTATTGCATTAGCCAAAGCTTTAATTCTATTCATTAATACTTCAAAAGATTCGGGAGTTAATTGCTGTTCTGAATCACTTAAAGCTTTTTCTGGATGAGGATGGACTTCAATTAATAGCATATCAGCACCAGCAGCTACAGCAGCTAAAGCTAAGGAGTGAACTAACTCTCTTTTCCCTGCAGGGTGACTAGGATCAGCACATATTGGCAAATGAGTTTGTAGTTTAGCCGCAACCATTCCACCTATATCTATTGTGAATCTAGTTGCCTTCTCAAAAGTCCTTATTCCCCTTTCACACAAAACTACGTTTCCATTTCCTTCCAATAAAATGTATTCTGCGGTAAGTAGCCATTCTTCAACAGTATTAGCCATTCCTCTCTTTAATAATACTGGTAGTCCAGCTTTTCCTACTTCTTTCAATAGATCAAAATTTTGGGCATTCCTAGCTCCAATTTGCATCATATCTACGTACTTCTTAAATATTTCAGTATCTCTAGTGT
Source organism: Sulfurisphaera javensis (assembly GCF_041154675.1). Lineage (NCBI taxonomy): Archaea > Thermoproteati > Thermoproteota > Thermoprotei > Sulfolobales > Sulfolobaceae > Sulfurisphaera > Sulfurisphaera javensis. Next base: position 571,342 of record NZ_AP031322.1, on the reverse strand, counting down.
CCATTATTTCTGAGACAACAGGCAAACCTGTTTCTTCTGAAGCTCTTTTCAAAATCTGAAGACCTTTTTCTCCTAGTCCTTGGAAAGAATAAGGACTAGTTCTAGGTTTATAAGCTCCTCCTCTTAAAATAGATGCACCAGCTCTTTTTACAGCTTTTGCAACAGTTATTACTTGTTCTTCATCTTCAACTGCACATGGACCGGCAGCCACTATTACTTTATTATCTCCAATTTCAACATCCTTTACTTTAACTTTAGTAGGGTCTTTTTTCCACTCATTACTTACCAACTGATAAGGTTTCTTAGGTTTTACAGATATCTCTATACTTGGATCTGTAATATTCAAAACATATTCGTCTGGCCACGCTACTACTACTTTCTTTCCATATAAGTCTAAAAACTTATACGAAGCAGAAGAATTTTGAAGTTTTTCTTTTAAAGTAGAGTAGTCTGCTTTTTCTTTCAAAATGAATAACATTTTATTCACCCAATTCTTTCCTTATTTTTTGTAACTCGTTTACTCCTATCTCTCTAACTTTATAAGCATAGGGGTTAGATTTTTGTATCTCTAATATAACTGGAAGAATGTTGTTTACTTTTTCTATTATCTTATTTATTTCCCTAAAATTAGTTGTAAAAAAATCTGACAAGTTCTCTATCTTAAACTCCTTCTTTAGTATCTCAACACTTCTATCTAGTCCCAAAATATAAAAATGAGCTAAAACTTGAACTATAGCCATAGCCTTTTCATGTTCTTCTACACTTGATACAGTTGTATTAAGCCCACATTCTCTCCAAAATGTTATTATTTCTTCTAAGTTTTTAGTTGATTTAGAAGGAATGAGAACTATTCTCTCTCCTACTGGATATAGAAGAGGACCAAATAATGGATGAGTAGAAATATAATTAAAAGAGTAAATTTCAGATAATTTTTCTAATTGACTAAAAACTTCATTTTTTGAAGAAAAAATGTCCATAACAACTTTATTTGAAAATTTAGGTGAAATTTTAATAATGTAATCCATAGAGGAAGGAGAAAGAGCTAAAATTATATATTCTCCCCAATTTAAGGCCGAGTCTAAATCCATATAAACAAATCTAAATTCAGAAGCTAATCTTTCAGCTTTTTCTTTATTCCTTCCAGTTATGACAACGTTATGCCCTACTAGAGAAAACAAGGAAGCAAGTGATCTAGCCATCCCGCCATATCCAATAATTGTAATGTTCTTCTTTTTACCGGGATTAATTTGAACCATTTTAGAATAAGAAAACAAAATAGGTAAAATATTATCGACTAAAGAATCTGGAATCCCTGTATTCCTGGCATAAGTATACCAATATTCTCGTACTTTTTGCTCTCTCTTCTCATCAGTGATGTCCCTACCAACCTTGCTCTTGATCTCTCCAATTTTTGCAGCTATCTTAAGCCTTTTAGATAGAAGCTCTATAAGTTGCTTGTCTATATTTTCTATCTCTTTTCTGAGCTCCTCAATCTCAGAGCTCATTCACTTCACTAATTCCATTGCTGCATTAATAATTGATTTATAGTTGATACCATAGTAATCAAGTAAATCTCTCTCACTCCTTGCAGATCTACCAAATGTTGTAGCGCCAATAAATCTCATTGGAACTGGATACTTTTTAACTAAAACTTCTGCGACGGCAGAGCCTATACCGCCATATATCGAATGCTCTTCGATAGTTATTATCCTTCCAGTCTTCCTTGCATAATACTCAATTAAATCCTCATCAATAGGTTTAATACTCATTAAATTAATGACAGCAGTACTTATGCCCATTTTTTCTAACTCTTCAGCAGCTTTTAATGCATCAGCTAATACTACTCCGGCACCCATTATAGCTAAATCGTCACCATCCTTTAGAACGTAAGCTTTTCCTAGCTTAAAATCATAATCTAATCCTTCAGTAATAACTGGTGTATAATCTCGTCCCATTCTGTAATATAATGGGCCTCTTAACTCATTAACAACAACTGGTAAGGATCTTTTAACATCAGCTGAATCAGCTGGAATTATCACTTTCATATTCGGTAAAACTCGCATTAATGCTATATCTTCTAAAGACTGATGACTAGAGCCATCTCCACTATCACTATATCCGGCATGAGTAACCATTATTTTTACATCAAGATTCATTCTAGCTATAGAATTTCTAATTTGTTCCCATGCTCTCATTACGAACATTGCAAAGCCAACTACAATTGGTTTATATCCAGTTACTGACAAACCAGCAGCGAAATTAACCATATCTTGTTCTGATATACCAACATTAAAGTATCTATCTGGAAATCTTTCTCTAAAATACATAGCTCTAGTTGAATTCCCAACATCAGCAGTTATTACAATAATATCCTTATTCTTCTCTCCAAGATCAGCTAAAAGTCTTCCGAATGTATCACGCATTGGTAAGGTACTTCTTTGCATCATCTGGACTCGCCCTCTGTTTTTCAGTATTTTCAATTGGCTTAAAGCCCATTCCTCTCCTTGTTTTTGCAAATATAACCACTGGCGCCTTTGCCTTTAATGCTTCCTCAATTGTGTTAATCAAACTTATGAAATCATGTCCATCACAACTTAATGTTTTCCAACCGACAGCTCTCCAAACATCTGGTAAGAAGTCTTTAGGCTTTACCTCTGATGTTGCAGCGTCTAACTGAAAACCGTTCATTTCAATAAATGCAATTAAATTATCAAGTTTTCTTGTCACAGCATGTGTCATAGCTTCCCATATCTCACCTTCATCTTGCTCTCCATCACCCATTATAACGAAAACTCTACCACTGCCACCTCTCATTTTAATGCCTTGAGCAACACCAACACCAAAACTTAATCCTTGTCCAAGGCTTCCAGTTGACATATCAATTCCTGGTATATGAATTTCCGGATGACCTTGTAATAATCCAGATATATCTTGAATTTTCCATAATTCATCTTCATTTATATATCCTTTTTCTACTAGAATTGCATATAACGCTGGTGCTGCATGACCTTTACTTAGAATTAACCAGTCTCTATTTATCGGATCTTTTCCTTCTCTTACATATCTAAATAATAGAGTAGTTAATATCTCTATACTGCTAAGCGAAGAACCCACATGTATTGTTTGATCATAAAATAACATCTTTACAACGTTTCTTCTTGCCTTTTCAGCTATGCTCTTTAATTTATTTAATTCTTCTATTGATATTGGAATTCCATCACGTCTCCCTCCTTCCATTGGTGCAAAACCAAGCCCCCGCGGATAATAAACAATTCTTAATTATAAGCTTTTTTGAAGAATATCATATGGAAAGATATTCAAGGCAGTTATTAGTATTAGGTATTGAAACACAACGAAAACTAAAAGATTTGAAAGTAACTGTTGTTGGTTGTGGAGCTTTAGGTTCTACGTTAACTGAATTATTAGCTAGATTAGGAGTAGGACATATAAGAGTAATTGATGCTGATATAGTAGAACTAAGCAATTTACATAGAACTCATCTTTTTACAGAAAAAGATATAGGAAAACCAAAAGCTATAGTATGTAAAGAAAGGGCTAAAGAAATTAATAATGAAATAGAAGTTGATACTATTACCGACATTATAGACGAGAATAATGTAGAAAGTCTAATAGAAGGTAGTGATTACGTTTTCGATGCATTAGATAACTTATATTTTAGGCTACTCCTTAATGATGCATGCGTTAAACACTCAATCCCATTAATATACGGAGGAGTTATGAGTGAGTACTCATCAGTAAAACTTATTTTACCGAAGAAGAATGCATGCCTCTCATGTTTCTTAAATTATGAAGGAGACGAAGAAAACGTTTGTGAAACAATAGGAACTTTGGACACTGTTGTAACAATTACAGCAAGCATTCAAGTTCAGTTAATGTTAAATCATATTAGAGGAATTGAGGATAATTATCTCTACTACATCGACGTCAAGAATATGAGATTTGATAAGATTAACATTGAAAGAAATGAGAAATGTCAGGCTTGTAGCTTGCATGAATTTAAATTCTTGCATGGAAAAGAACAAAAACCTAATTGTGGAATAATTAGGATTGATAATAAAATTCTAAAAAATGAATTTAGTATTGAAAAGCGTAATAACGAATTAATAATCTGTTATAGTAATGGAAAATGTTTTAAGAAAGTATCTAGATAATTCATTGTGGATAAGAAGACACTAGTATCTTTCACTATTCCCATTATTGTAATTATTGCTTATTCTGAAATATTTCACGTAAATATAATTCATGCTATTCTCAGTATAAAACTAGATTTTCTTTTGTCTTTCTTTCTTGCATATATAGGTCAAATTTTGATTGTATCTTATAGAGACTCCCTTATAACTAACCTAGATTTCTACACGTCTTTCAAAGCTAGATTTTTAGGAAATGCGGTAAGCCTAGCAATTCCTGGAGCAGCAGGTCCAGATTTAAGTAGAGCAGTAACTTATGTTCATAAAAACGTAAAGTTAGACAAAGCCTTTACTTTAGCACTTTACGAATCATTTTTCGATGTTAATGTAGGTACAGCGTTATTTTTATTGCTCTTTTGGATAAAATTGTCTCCTTTAGAAACAATACTTATTCTTATTGCCTTAGGTAACATTTTAGGATGGAGTAGTGGTTTAGGATATGCGTATTTTACTTCTGGTAAATTAAATAGAATAGAGCAGAAAATTTTTAACATAAAATATTTTAAACCACTAGTTGAAAGTTATATGAATTTAAAAGATATATTAAGAGCAAAACTTAAAGATAAAAAGATAACATTGTACTCTATTTTTCTAACTGCTTTAGGTTATTTCCTTCAGTCATTACCTTTTTATTTTCTTTATAAAAATCTTCTTTTCGATTACTTAATTAACCAAACCTACTTAGTCGCAACTTTAGTTCCTATACCTTCAGCAGCTGGTATTGCAGAATTAGCATTATCAGCTATTTTACCTCCAATTTATGTGATTCAAGTGAGAATACTTGAGTTAGTTTCTTATTCCTTAGGTTTTATTTATACAAAAGAAATTAAACTAGAAGTAATAAAGAAAGAAGTGAAAGAAATATGGAAAACTTCTTAAAAGAACCTAACAAAGATGAACTAAGACAATTAGCCTCAAGGATATTAAGCGAAAGTGAAACATGTATTAGAATATCTTACACACCAGATGATTTGATCTTTGCTTTTCTTGTTCTAAAATATGGAAAACAAAATTCAATTTCTTTTACATCAAATGAATGCAAAATTGAGTTAATTACAAATGATGCAGGAAAAATTATAAAAATAAATAACCAACAGTTCTACATTGGAAGAAACGCTTTCACTTCAATCTTTCCAGTATCTACAGACGATGTGTTACCAATATTAGCTGGAATTACGACTAGCATGATACTAGAAAGAAGGAACTATACTGAACTTGAGTTAGATATTATAAATAATGATCTAGTAAAACTTGGAGTTATAACAGAGAAAAACTTAAAAATACCAAACTATAAGTCTCTCCCGTTATTTTTCTCACTAATGTTATCTTTTGACCCTTATATACCAGAAGTAACTGGAAACAGAGAGAACTCAATAAAAATGCTTAAAGAAATTAACATATCAGAAACTGATAGACTTGAAGATATAGACGAAGCTAAATTAAATTCCTTGGTATATAAAATTATATCTAATACACTTAAGATAAATCCTAGATTTTCTAGAGAAAATTTAATAACAGATAGGGCTTATTATCTCGAATATGACTCATTAGAGTTAGCATTATCCTTAATTTATTTCCTAGATCTTAAAGGAAGTGGAGATTTGTTTCAATTTACAATTTCACCAAATTATGCTGAAACTATTATTTATAAATTCAGAGACGAGCTAAGCAAAGGATTTTTTATTAAAAATGTGGAAGAGACAAACAATTATTATATCGTGGAAACAAATTTAAAATCGCCATTACTTATTCAACTAATTCTTTTACAAATGAATAAAATAAAAAGAAATAAGCCAATAATTATAAAATTACCAGAAGGATTTTTTACAAGTAGAACCCAAGTGTTAAAAATAAAGGAGGGTCTTAATAAAGTTGAAGATCTCAATAAGGGTAACTTATGACACAAAGTATGCAAAGGAAATAGCTGAAAGTATAAAAGTGGACAACATTAATTTACCTCAAGGAATGATAATAGAGACTAATTATGAAAAGGATAAAATAATAGTGAATATCACTATGGAAATTAATGAACCTAGAAATATCTTAACACTTAGAAACACAATTGACGAAATATTACAACATATATCTGCTATTGAAAAAACTATATCCCAACTATCCCACTAATTTAACTAGTAAAACATTTAAAGTAGCATAAATAAGTGTATATCATGCCACTTAGACCAGGCAGATGTTATAGGCACTTTTCTGGACCAGCATATACAAGGAAAGAATACATTCCAGGAGTACCAATGCCTAAAATAACAAAATTCACAATGGGAAATGTAAATGGCAATTATGATTATGAAATAAAGCTTATTGCATTAGAAAAAGGTCAAATAAGACATAACGCATTAGAAGCCTCGCGTGTATTAGCATTAAAACAATTAACAAATAAAACTGGCTCGGACCAAAACTTTGCACTTATAGTATTAAAATATCCTCATCATGTTATTAGAGAAAATAAGATGATGGCTTTCGCTGGAGCAGACAGATTACAAGATGGCATGAGATTATCTTTTGGAAAGCCAATAGGGACAGCAGCAAGAATTGAAAAATTAGGAGATATTATAATGATAGCAAGAGTGAAGAAAGAACACCTTGAGATTGCTAAGAAAGCATTTGAAGCAGCTGCCTCAAAAATACCTTTAAAGACTAGAATAGAGATTGTACCTTTAGCTAAAGAGGCAGTTGTACAGTGAGTTATAATTTTCAGGAGGAGTTTGTTGCAGAGGAAATAAAGAAAAGAAATGTTAAACGAGTTCTTCTTCAATTTCCTGAAGGTTTAAAGATTTTTTCTACTTCTATCGTAGAAAAATTAAAAGAATTATTACCAGATGTAGAATTTTATATATCATCTGATCCAAACTGGGGAGCTTGTGATATAGCAGAGGACGAAGCTAAAAACATTAATGCTGACTTAATAGTTCATTTTGGTCACACTCCTTATACCTGGTATTACCCTAAATTCCCAACAATCTTTGTTCCGGTAGAGAGCAACTTAGATATTACTGACGAACAAATTAATGAGGTAATAGAACTTAGCAAAAAATACGAAGCAAGAACAATTAGTCTAACTGCAACAATCCAACATGCAAAATTATTGAAGAAAATTTCTGATCATTTATCAAGGTATTACAAAGTAATGATTGGTAAACCATCTTCTAGCTTTATGGTTGATGGACAAGTCTTAGGCTGCGATTATAAAGCAGCTACAAGTGTTGAGGCAGATTTATATGTAAATGTCTCTGGAGGTATTTTTCACGCTTTGGGGGTAGGATTAGCTACTGGCAAACCTACAGTAAAAATTGATCCTTATACTGGAAAGGTTGAAGATCTAACTAATGAAGTTTATAAGATTCTTAAAATACGTTATGCAAAAATAATGGAAGCAATGGATAAAAGAAATTGGGGTATTATTCAAGGTACAATGGTTGGACAAAACAGACCATTAATGGTAAAATATTTCGAGAAAAAACTAAAGGAAAAAGGGTATAATGTCTTTGTGTTTCTCAATAGAGTTTTAACAAAAGACGTTTTAAGGAATTTGAGTCCTTCCTTGGAAGTATTTGTAGTTACATCTTGTCCTAGACTTCCAATAGATGATCTTTATGATTTTGAGAAACCAGTTTTAACTCCTGGAGAAGCAAAAATGATTATATTTAACAATTTTGATAAATATATATTCCCGTGGTGATCTTATGAAAAAGCAAGGAGATCTACTACTACCAGGGGATGAATTAAGCATAATAGAAGAATTTACACCAGGTGAAGGTACCTACGAATATGAAGGAAAAGTTTACTCTAGTGTAGTTGGAAAAGCATTTTATGATATGATAAATAGAAGAAGTAATTCAATTAGTTTCAAGAAACCGGGCTTTTTGCCTTTAAAAAAAGCAAAATATGTAATTGGTTTAGTGACAAATATAAAGGAAGATTCAGCTTTGGTTTCAGTATATTCTATCGAAGAAAAACCTCTTAATGTTCCCTTAACTGGCTATATACATATTTCTCAAATTGCTAATAAATATCTAAATAACATTAATGAGGCTTTAAAAGTTGGGGATATAATAAGAGCAAAATCACTGAATTTCTCATTACCACTTCCTTTAACAATAAAGCAAAAGGACTTAGGAGTCATTTATGCTAAATGTTCAATTTGTGGTACAAAAATGGTTAAAAAAGACGAAGAACATTTAAGGTGTCCTAACTGTGGTAATATTGAAAGCAGAAAAATAGCCTTACTTCAGGTGAAGAAAGGTGGAAATTAAAGTTCTAAAAGCTGGCGAAAATTATATTGAATTACAAATTGATGGTGAAGAGCACACTTTGGGCAATTTAATAAAGGGATATCTTATGAGAGTTCAAGGAGTAAAGTTTGCATCTTATGCTAAACCTCACCCACTTATTGACAGTATAATAGTAAAAATTATGACAGATGGAAGTATTTCTCCTAAAGAGGCTTTAATAAAAGCTATAGAATTAGCAGAGGCTGACACAAATAAGTTCATTGAAGAAGTGAAAAATATTGAAAAAAGGTGAAAGAATAGCAGTAGTAGCTAAAGGAAACAACATTTACGCAATTTGCATTTTTAGAGGAGATTTTTTAGAGAAAATATTCTTTGAATCCGATATTAAATTATTAGAAGAAAAATTCTTAAAATCTAGCGTTAGTGGTGAAGTAAAGAACATCAGTCATGATAAAGAGAAAGAAGAGTATTGCAAACTTATATTAGAAAAAATTGAACGAAAACTAAATAAACTATTAGTTAAGTAGATATAGCTATTGGTGGTTTTAAATGAAATTCTGTCCAAAATGTGGTTCCATTATGGTTCCAAGAAAAGAAAATGGAAAAACACTTTATAAATGTCCAAAGTGTGGTTATGAAGAGATAGCAACATCATCTGGTTCAATGAAAGTAAAGACAGTAGTGAAGCATTCTGTTAAAGAGAAAACATTAGTAGTAGATGGCGATGAACCACCAGTTGGAGCACAAATAACTAAAGGAGTAACATGCCCAGCTTGTGGAAATGATGAAGCTTACTTCTGGATTCTTCAAACTAGAAGAGCAGATGAACCACCAACTAGATTTTATAAGTGTACAAAATGTGGAAAAGTTTGGAGAGAATACGAATAATCATGAAGTAATAGATACCCTTAACTGATGACTTCTCGGAAATTCCTCTTCGATTAATTCCTTTAACAACTTCTTTAATTCCTTCAAATTAGTTTTATATACATTGTTATTAAACCCATGTTCGTTTATTTCAAAAGTATTTTCATCAATTTTAGTAATTTCTAACCATCTATCCCCTTTAAAACTCTCAACTCTCAATTTTTTACCTTTCTCTAATTTAGTAACTTGGCCATATACTAGCTTATCAGCTGATTTAACTGGAATCCAAGGCATTTTAAACACCCAAAAAGATAGCGGACCCGCCGGGATTTGAACCCGGGACCACCGGCTTACCTCGGCCTTCACTTAGAAGGCCGGCGCTCTATCCTGGCTGAGCTACGGGTCCACAAATTTCTTATAAAATATACTTACTTAAAGGTTTATCGCTTCTCAGAATATTAGAACCCAAAGGATTTCCACTTATCCTAAGATATCTATCACTTTTTGTTCTATATTTGAATTTATACTCAATTAAGTAAGAAGTTGTCATTTTTAAACCTCTGTTAATTAGCATAAGTAATCAATTATACTAACATATAGGAAGATCTTATAAACAAATCAGAGAGATTAGATTTTTTATTCAAACCTTAAAATGTTTCACTTTATCTATAGATCTTGGTAAAAATTTAAAAGATACGAAAAAAGATATGATAATATATGATGCATATCTGGACCATTAACTTAGCGATCGTTATAGTTTCTATAATAGTAGCCGGTCTTATTGCATTCGAATTATTTCAAGTCAGAAAAATCAATAAAACAAAATTAACTGTTGCGTTATCTCTCTTAGGAATTATATTAGTAGCAGAAGAACTAGTTTTATTCTCAGCATTTATGATGTGGTCCTCTTACGATAATCCAATGTATGCTTATCCTTCAGCTGTTATAGCGTCATTAAGTTTAATCGGGTTAATAATACTTTATTATATACTTAGAATTTAAATTGGTAATCCTACTATTAAACTTAGAAAATATCCAATTGCAATGAAAGGAATAACTGGTACACCCCACATTACCCATATATAGTCATCTTCTTTAATCAATCCTTTTTCAACATATTCCTTAAACTTCTTCCTCCATTCAGCATCATCTTCCTCAACAGAAAATGTAGTCCTAAGCGTAATGGTACCACTTTGTTCATCTATTTGGGTTAACGGAAAAAGGAATTTAGAATTTAAGAATTCTCTTACAGTTATTCTTTTACCAGACAATGAAAGAGTTAATCTAGTTGTAAATGGATAGCCAGAAGTATATTTATAGTTCTTTAATAGGTTAAGAACTCCAGCAAAGAAAATCATAGCAGATGAGTAAAGTAGAATTGTTAAAGGTTCTAAACCTAACATGGAAAGAGCTGGAAAAAGAAAGGGTTTAACTGATGCATTACTAAAGGAAAGTATAAGTGAAAGGAATAAATCAGCCCCACCCATTAAAGATAACCAATAAAAAACGAGAATTAACATGTTTGTTGTTATGACTGAATATAAATATAGAAAAAGAGAAAGATGCTTATACTCAAAAATAAATAGAATAACTAGAGGTGAATATATTAGCCATATTTTTAAGTCAATTTCTCTAGTTTTAAGATCCAAATAAGAGGTATGTAATAGCATTATTGAAGTTAGAATTATTTGAATAAGATAGATTATCATCAAGGAAACTTACACCCAACGGCAGGAAGCCCTCATCACTCCACCCTCTGCGGGGCTGTCTGAGGGCTAGATACCCCTTATGATTAAAATATTTGTTTTGCCTTATATTTCTTACTTAACTTGATTGTCTTGCAAATCCTTCTCCCTTTTTTCGTAAAATTTAATATTGTTTATACAATTTATACATGATGTTGTCACTCAGTAAGGAGTTGGAAGAATATAGGGCTAAAATTAGAGAATATGCTCAGAAGACTGTAAGAGAATATGCAAAACAAATGGATGAAACAAATGATGGAGGAGACAAGATAGTAAAAGACTTAGGAGAAATGGGACTATTAGGAATGAAACAACCAACAAAATATGGAGGATTAGGATTAGGTGAAATGGCTTTTGCAATTGCTACAGAAGAATTAGGAGCAGAAAGCGGAGGAGCCTCTCACTCTTTACATACTCAGCAAAATGCTTTACAACTGCTAATATCTGTTGGAGGAGATTCCGCCCAAGAGTGGATTGAAAAGGGAATTAAAGCAAAAGAAATTTATGCAGTAGCATTAACTGAACCCCAAGCTGGTTCTGATCTAGGAGCATTACAAACTACTGCTAAACCAGATGGTAATGAATTAGTACTTAATGGAGAAAAAATATTCACAAGTGCAGCATCATTCTCTACTAAAATGGTAGTATTGGCAAGAACTAGTGGAAATCCTGGAGATAGACAAGGAATTTCTTTACTTTTAATAGACTCTAAATTACCTGGAATTGAAATACATAAACTTGACTTAATGGGTATTAGAGGTGCTGGAGTATCTTATGTAAAGTTTAACAATGTTAGAATTCCAAAAGACAGTATTATAGGAAAAGAAGGAGATGCTTATAGAGGTGCATTAAAAGCATTAATGGTTAGTAGAAATGGTTATGCTGGAATAGCTGTAGGAATTGCAAGAGGAGCTGTAGAAGAAGCTATAGCTAGGGCACAAAGCAGAAAACAATTTGGTAAAGCTTTAATTGAGCAAGAATGGATATCATTTAATTTAGCAGATGCTTATATAAAAGTTGAAGCTGCAAGACTACTAACTTGGAGGGCAGCACAACTATTCGATAATGGCTATGAAGCGACAACAGAAGCCTCAATGGCTAAGTATTTTGCAGCAGTAACAGCAACTGAAGTAACAAGGCTAGCCTTGCATATTTTCGGAGGACATGGACTTAATAGAGGATCAAAAGTTGAGAGATTATATAGGGATGCAAAAATAATGGAAATTGCTGAAGGAACAAATGAGATGCAGTTAGTTGCAGTCTCTAGACTCTTCCAACCAAAGAAATAAAAACGTACAAAATAACAAAGTTTACAGCTAAAATCGGTAAAGAATATTTCATAAATTCAAAGAAATTAAAACTTTTTCCCCCTCTGCTTTCTGAAGCTTCTGAAATTATTATATTACTTGCAGCCCCAATTAATGTAAAATTACCAGCTATTGTGCTTCCAGCAGCCAATGCAATCCAATCTACTATAGAAGTAGCCCCTATTTGATACATTTCTGGAATATAAATTGCTACTAGTGGCACATTACTTAAAACTTGGCTCAGTATAATACTTGAGATCATGATTAACAAAACATTAGTAGGTGGAGGTAAGACTCGGTAAATTAATTGAATAACACCACCCTTATAAAGACCTTCAGTAAATATGAATAATCCAACAAAGAAAATGATAGTTGACCAGTCCACTTTACTCATTATTTCTCTCCTTTCTTTACTTACAAGTAAGAGAATTGAGGATGTAGTAAGAGAACCTAGAAGGATATCAATTCTAGCAAAACTTAGGATAAAGAACAATATTACAGTAACTATAAGAAGAGTTAAGGAAGAATATGCTAGTCTTTTATTCAGTTTTATATCTACTTTAACATCATCGATTTTTATATCTTTTATTCTATTCCTAAAGAGTATTAACATAACATAATAAGACGCAAATAAATTCAAAATTGTTGGTATTGCCAAATATTCTAAAAAGATAACAAAAGGTTCCCTTAAATTTCCTTCTAAAGCAATAAGTAAGTTCTGTGGATTTCCAGTAGGCATCATTACACTCCCTATCGTAACACCAAAAGCTAATGAGTAAAGATAAGGCATTTCATCAACTCCCATGTATTTAGAGACCTCTAAAATCACTGGGGTCCAACTAGCTGAAACACCATCATTAGTTACTAAATTTGATAAAAGACCAGAATAAAAAAGAATATAAAACATAACTTTCCTAGACTCTTTATACTTATTTACGATCATATATGCAAGATATTTTAAGAATCCAGAAACTTCTAGAGAAGATGCAAATATAAATAGTGTGATAAGAAAAAGAATTACGTCAAGATTAATAGATTGAAGAGCCTCATCAACAGTTAGCACACCAGTTACAATCATTAACACACCACCAAAAAACATAGAAGTCCATGGTGGAACTTTTGTTAAACCTCTAAAAGCAATCATACCATAAACAACTATTGCAATAATTAAGGCTAATATATACACACATTTTTACAAACAGATTAAAGGCTAAAAGATTATTTAATGATGAGGTCAATTCCTTTTAAACAAACCGATATAAGCCCAAACTTGTGAAGTTCTTCCTAGGACAAACCTTTATTGTTGCTGGTTTAACTTTACTTTCTTTATTATACCCTATATCACTCTATCAAGAAACACACTCAATGGCACTTTTAGGAATAAGCATAACAGCAAATAACTTAGCTAATGGAATAGGCTCTTATTTTTGGGGTTCTGTTCTAGATAAAGGAAAAGAAAGATATTCATATTTTCTATTATTACCAGTAAGTGGAATTGTAATATCATTCCTTATCTTCAGAACATCTTTAGGAATTATAGGCTACACTATATTAGGATTCTTTTCAGCCCTAGATGGACCACTATACTCTGTACTTTTACTAGAACAACTTGAAGCAGAAAAAACAGTTACTGGAAATGTCAGATTATCTCAATTATCATTAGCCGGTAACATAATAGGTAGTATATTAGGTGCAATATTACCTGACTTTCGCATAACTTTAGCGTTATTTGGAATTTCAGCTTTCCTTAACGCTACTTTAGTACCTAGATATAAGGGTGAAATTAGAGAAGACAAAACTGAAAAGATAAAAACAATGAGAGAATTAATGGAAGCAATAATATCTTTTTCATTATTTAACTTGTCAGCAGAAATATTTTATGTAGTCTACATTCCAACAATAACGTTATTTAAAGTTCCTAATTATGTTTACTTTACTAGTTATTCTTTACTCTATGTCATAAACGAATATGTATATAACAAATCAATTAAATTAGTCAAGGGAAATGAAATCTACTATAGCCTTTTAATTCCTAGTTTAAGAGGAATAATAATGTTAACAATGGCTGTCTTACTCTTTTTCAGAATAAACATAGAAGAAGGAATAGTAATACCATTCGTATCCTTTGGTTCCCTCTACCCAATATATAGTACCTCATTCTTTTCAATAATGTTTAAAAACTTAAAGAAAAATAGAGGTGCGATATTAGGAATATTTAACGCCGGAGAAAGCATTGCCAGTGCAGGAGGAAGCGCATTGTCAGCATTAATAACTCCAGATAACATAACTCAAGCTTATATTATGGGATTCTTTGGATTTTCCCTCTCTTTCTTTATTTGGCTAGACTACTTGAATAAGAGAATTAAAATAATACAAGAATGAAAATTCTTGATACAAAAGACCATGAATTCATCTAGTTTTTATTAGAGTATAACATTATGTCCTCATTTTGTATAAATTATTCCTATAACTTTACCTATAGAATTAGTATTCATTATATATAAACTTTCATTTAATCTTCATGAAAGACTATAGATAACTCATTTGTATAGTAATACAAAGACTGTAAAAAGAGCTAGTGCATCTATATTAAGAGGAGGAGCTTATAAACCTAGAACTAGTCCTACCAAGGACGTGAAGCATATTTTAAAATAAAACGGCATTATAGTCCTTTATAATTTGATATAAAGAGAATACGTGATTCTGACTTTTTATGGTTAGAAACATATAAGATATCTTACGGCATCTTTAGAATATTATCCTAAGACTATTATGACAGAGAGTTTGACTCTCATTAAATTTCATACACTAATAAAAAATGATTAGAAACGTATACGACTCTAGACCTTTTGATTTCATCGAAGTCGTTGTTCTTAAATCATTCTTCTCCACCCTTTAGCGGGGAAACCCCAAATGAAACCCACGCATCTTACGTTTCTTTTTCTCTCTGCATCATTATTCGAGAATTTATCATCAACATCAGGATAAAGATCTAAGAAATGCTGATTTCACACTTTAACTGAAACAGTTTTTGACAGCTAAGCATTCAACCTTATATCAAAACACGATTTAATTTCTATTAATAATTACAAAAAAAGAATAGATAATATCTTTTTATATATTAAGAAGATTAAATCTATTTTACACTAACAATATATTCCTTGATTTGATAGATATTCATTTACTTTATTTTCTAGGTAGTTTTGTATCTCATTATCATTCCAATCTGGGCTTATATCATAGAAAATACTATTTAAATACTGTTGCACCTGTTGCTCATACATCACTTTAGCATTCCTAGGCAAGTTAGGTTGAGCCTCAATACATGAATTTGCATAAGATAAAACGTTATTGTAAATTTGATAAAGCCTCTCAGCAACCTTTTCAGCCTCTTTATATGCTTCATCATATGAATTTTCTATCCAATCAACTGCTGTAACTGCTAAAGCAGCAATAGGCAAAGGATATATAGCAGATAAAGCACTTTCACCCTTCTCAGCCTTACTAGAGGCATTCTCTAGTACGTTTAGAACATCAAGAATCCCCAAAGTGTCTGCATAATTTTTTATTGCCGTTTCAGTAAAATCACTAGGCGGTTGAACAATCCTTACATAATAAATAGTAACATCAATATTGTCTATTTTCACTAATCTATAACTATTTATACCTAAAACAAAACCAGCCAAACCAAATTGAGAACAACTATTTATACCACACGGAATTTGAGCAAACACTGGAGCACCTATATCCATATCATTTAACTGAAAAAGATAAAGTCTGCCTGACTCAAGATTTCCACATACAGCGTCACTCATCAGATCGTCACACTCACTAACCATAGGCTTAATAGGATAATTAGTTGTAAAAGATGGATATACAAGTAAGCCATGAGTTTTAGCTACTTGTGGGTTTGTTCCTAACAATATTTGCAAGTATGGATAAGAATCTGAAGCAGTCCTCATAATATCTTCTGCTTCTCTAGTTAAGTAATAATGGGAATCACTTTCATAAGTCCATTGGATGAAAGATTTGAGGCTAGCTTGTATATTTATCAAAGGGGCTAAGGTAGACATTGCTAATATTCCAGCTTCGAAGGCTTCAGCTAGAAAATCCCAGAATAAGCCAAAACTTCCTTGACAATTCTTAAATAATGGTGGATTATACCTCGGTTCGGGAACCCTATATTTAACTAAAGGGATTACTCCTAATCCCCCAGTTTTTTCTAAGAATTTTTCATATACTGATTTTGCAATCTTACCACTTGATGTTACTTTACTACCTCCTTGATAAATTATTAAAGTATCTCTACCCCAATAAGGTGAGATACCACCTATATAATACCATTTTCCAGTATCAGTTGTTCTAATAACTATGCCTTGCCTAAAAATCTTTGTAGGATCATTTGAGGCTTCACTAACAACCCTCTGACTAGCAGCTATTGCTGGATAAATTTCATACTTCTGATAAGAACCAGAAACAGCTAAAGAACGATATCTCTTTAAACTACTTATAACACACTGCTCTTGAGCATAACCTAAAGACAATGATATACTTAATATTGCCCCTAATGCCTCTGCTAAACTTGATAAATCTGTTTCTGGTGGAGCTGGTGGAGTTTTAACAGACATATATAAACATCTTACTTTGAATTTGTAAATCTTATTCAAATTCTTGTTTATAAGAAATAATTATGCATATATATAACGTATACATTCTTTAATATCAGTTTTCCTCAATAGATTTAACTTAAGTTAAAATTCCCAAGAATAAGCTACATTCCTTATGCATACTGGACAGAAAATCATAAAAGGTTGAGTGAAATATGTTATATTGCCGCGGTAGCTCAGCTGGCAGAGCGCCGGGCTGTTAAATAGAAAATATTCAAAAAGTATAGAAACCCGGTGGTCGGAGGTCCGAGTCCTCCCCGCGGCGCTTTTCTATCCTATAACTCATTAAATTTACCTTCATTTATCTCTTTTATGCTAGAAAACACATTCGCTACTAAAATCATTGAAAATATAAAATTAATATTCTTTTTTTATTTTTAGTATAAACACAAATAATTAGTTTTTATCTATTTAGTTTTTAAAACTAAAATTGTTATTTCGAAATTGAAATTTTTCTTTAATTTTAATTAACTAAAATTATAATATACTGTATTTCAAGTAGTTTCATATCATAGACTGGGAGTAAGATTAATGTACCAGGTTTAACATTACCTATTTGCATAGTAACTTGATATTCATAAAGACCATTAGAAACCATACCTAAAGGAGTAATATGAAAATTATACACGTATCCTTTGATTTCATCTGAATATATAGAGTCATTATATAGCTTGTAATATGTCATATTGAAATACAGAGTGAAGCTGACAGTAGTGTTAGGCTTTGCAATCAGAAGGTTAGGTTGAACATAAAATACGTTATTTTTTTGTGATTGATTAGATAGTAAGGCATAATAATTATAAGTAAATGCTGGTCCTAAACTAATATTAGCTCTAACTTCATCTATACTGTCACTCGAATTTTCTATAGTTGAATTAAGCTGAGCTAATGAAACATTTTCAAGTTTAATATAATTAGCATTACTTAATATATATACTGGAGCATTTATCACTCTAGATTCATTAAAGGCAGAGCTAAAAGTTGATTTAATTACAAATGTAGAAGTATCATAGTTAGCAGTAAAAATTATGATTGCAAATGCAATTGCTATAGCAAATAATACTCCAGTAGCAGCTGCTATTAATAATAATTTATTCACAATATAGTTTTATCGTGAAATACTTTAAATAACTATTCCAATTAACAAGGGAAAATTTTATTTTAAGATCTTTCTAATTATACTTAATGGAGTTAGAATTATCACCACCGACAAGAAGAGTTTATTATTACTTATTAAAGAAGAAGGAAGCATCATTAAGACAGATACAAGAAGATTTAGGTTTTGCCTCTACTAGTGCTGCGAGATATCATGTAAAAAAGTTAATTGAATATGGTCTTGTAAGAGAAACCTTTGATGGAAAATATACTATAAATAGGATAGTGCTTGATGATGATTATATAATGATTTTCAATAGTATTCTACCTAAGAGTATTTTCTTTGCTTCCTTCTTTTTAACATCAACCTTGCTTATCATTTTGTTTATGTTATCTCATCCTTTTGCAATGGAAATTTTTGCTTCTCTAATAAGTTTTATTGCAAGTGGTATATTTTTAATTGACGCAATAAAAAGATATTTAAAATTTGAAAGAACTATAAAAGAGCCTAAAAGTGAAGAGTAATTTTATTAATTATAATAATAATTAAATATTATGAGCCAACAATTTAACCCATTAGATATAGCAAGGCTTCCATATACAAAAAGAAATGAAATATTAAATCAAACGCTACAATTTTTACTAACATTAGACGAACAGACAATAGTTAAGACATTAACGGATGTTCTTACTGTTTTAGCGTCTAAGGCTACAGATGAAGAATATAAAAATTGGTGTGATAGTATGCTAAGGCTCGTATCAATGTATGATGATAACGTAATTAAGGCAGTTATTTTACTAAGAACTAAAGCTGTTTCTAATCTACCTAAGAATTTAGCAGAAAGAGATAGTAAAATCTTAAACGAAGTTGTGAGTTCTTTAGATTCTTCTGTTAAAGAAAAAATTCTTAAAAATATGAAATAAATCAGCCGGGGATATATTCAGTCATCAGTCAGTACATCGACCTTCATCATAAACCAATTTCTTTTAGTATTCCATATATTAATGAATTACCATCAACACTTTCTTGTAACGGACTCCTAACTCTACCAACATAAATGCCTCTGTACTTTAACCCATTTTTTAATGTAGCTGGATAGTCTCCAATTTGAATTGCCTTGTTTATTCTGTCAATTATTTTTTGAATCTTTATTGCTTCACTTATATTTCCGTTCTTTAGTAATTCATACTCTTTAATCACAATTTCTGGAGCTATATTTGCTACAGCGGAAATTACACCATCTCCTCCTACTAAAAAGGAATCTAAGATTAGTTCGTCATTTCCTATTAATAGATTAAACTCTTTATTTATCTCTTTTAAAGATAATAGATTTTTAAAGCTAACTAGATCGTTTGTAGTGTATTTAATCCCTTGAATTATTCCCTCTTCAACTAATGTTTCTATCACGTTCTGAGATATAGAATAAGAATTTTGAGGATAATAATACATGTTCAATGGAAGTCCAAATTTTGATAGTTCTTCATAATATTTTATAATTCCTTTTTCTGATGGTTTATGATATAATGGAGGTAAACTTGCTAGTTCTTGAAATCCTAAGTCTAATGTTGTTTTTGCTAATTTTAGCGCGTTATAAAGAGAATTCTCTGTTACATTTACTATTGCATTTTTCGTTATATTTGATAATTTCTTGAGAAATTGAATCTTTTCCTCTAATGTTAACATATTAAACTCTCCAGTAGTACCTAGTACGAAAAAGTACTCTATTCCGTTTCTTTTTAAAAATTGTATATAAGTTTCTAATGCATCTAAATCTAATTCTTCATTTTCTTTAAAAGGAGTTACTATTGCTGGTATTATTCCTTTCATATAACCACCTAATTTTAAATAGTTTTAAAGCAAATATTCTTATTGTGAAACTATCAAGAAGAGAGCTCTCATACTTATTATCAATAAAAAAATATAATGATGAAGGAAAACCAGCAAAATTGGTATGGATTTCTAAAGATCTTAATGTTAGTCCAGCAAGTGCTTATGAAGAAATTTCTCATTTAGAAAGTAAAGGTTTCTTAAAGAAATCTAATAAAGGTATTGTAATAACTGAAGAGGGTAAAAAAGCAATTGACTCCCTCTTGAGGGCTCATAGAGTCATTGAGACATTTTTAGTAAAGCTTGGTCTAACTCCAGAGGAGGCATGCAATTACACAAAGCAGTTCGACTATTCTGTGCCCGAAGAGGTTATAGAAAGAATTTATGAATATTTAGGTAAGCCTGAAAAATGTCCTCATGGAGAAAATATTCCTTATTAGCAAATCAACTTTTGATTAAACAAAACTTTTTAAACAAAAAATAAAAATATGTAACACATGCTTGAGCTAACATTTTTGCAATACGTTTTGTCAATAGTTTCTGGCTTTCTTGTGGGATTTAGTTTAGGTTTAATAGGTGGAGGAGGCTCAATATTAGCAATACCACTTTTACTTTACTTTGTTGGATTAGCCTATTTGCCTGGAGTGAATGAAAATTATGTTGATCATGTTGTAATTGGTACTACTGCGCTAGCTGTGGGTTTAAATGCTTATATTAATGCGTTTATTCATTGGAGAAAGGGAAATGTAAGGTTACTGGAAGGTGTATTTTTCACTTTACCCGGAATAGTGGGGACTTATGTAGGGGCTAGAGTAGGCTTAATTGTGCATGGTGGCTTATTACTATTTCTTTTCGGAATATTAATGATTGTTATTGCTGTTATGGTATTTAGAGGAAAAGATAGGCCTTCTGTGTCAAAGACTTATACAAATGGTGGGGAAACTCCTAAAGGTTTGTTACAAAGGGTTAAATTGCAAAGAATTATTCCAATAGGATTTGCTGTAGGCTTTGCTTCTGGTTTCTTCGGCATTGGTGGTGGATTTCTTATAGTACCTGGATTGCTCTTCAGTACTGGGATCTGTATGATTAAGGCTGTTGGTACTTCATTAATATCAGTAGGAACTTTTGGTGTTACTGGTGCGCTTACTTATGCTTTAGCCGGTGAAATAGATCCAATAATAAGTGTGTTATATCTAGTTGGAGGAATTGCGGGAGGTTATGTAGGAGCAAAAATAGCATCTAGTATGCCTAGAGGAATGCTGAGAAAAGTGTTTGCAATAATTATTATTGCTGTGGCAATATATATTATGTATCAAAACTATTACGCAATCATAGCATTAGCACACTAATAATTTAACATTTCTTTGTATAGTTTATCTATTTTTTCTTCTATTTTAGTCTTTATTTTTTCTAATTTATTTTTTACATTAGTGTAATCTTCTTTTTTGATGTATTGTTTGAGCTCTGAAATGTCAGCTTTTAATTCTTCATCATTTAAATTCCATAAACCAGTTAGTTCTCTATCTATCCACTTAAAAACGCTCTTCTCTTTTCTTTCATTCAAATGAAGTAATACTTTCTCTATAGAAGTTTTTACTAAGATTAAATCTTGTAGTTGAAAATACTTTTTGTTTACGGACATTAAAGTTAATAATTACATTTGAAATTAAAATCTTAGGTACCCCACTCTCCTCCGGGATCTGAGTTCATTTTATACAATGAGGATCCCCAGCCGAGTGGGGAACATGTGATGACGCCGACATAAACTGAAAAATGAAGAGGGGTCGATTTTCTGATGAAAAAATTAGATGAAATAGCTCAAGAGATTATAACTTGTAAAAAATGTAAATTGTGGCAAACAAGAACTCATGCTGTCCCTGGCGAAGGTAATCCTAACGCAGAGATAATGTTCATTGGAGAAGCCCCTGGCGAAAGTGAGGATAAAGAAGGTAGACCTTTTGTTGGTGCTGCTGGGAAACTTTTAACTCAATTAATTAATGAGATTTTAGGACTAGATAGAAAACAAGTTTTCATAACTAATATACTCAAATGTAGACCGCCAAATAATAGAGATCCAGAAGAAGATGAAATAACTGCATGTTCTCCATACTTAGACGAACAGATTGAAATTATTATGCCAAAAATCATAGTAACATTAGGAAGACATTCTACAAAATATATTTTTAATAAAATGGGAGAGAGTTTTTCTTCGATTACAAAAGTAAGAGGAAAAAGCTATTCGTGGAAATATAAAGATAAAGAAATAATTGTTTTCCCTACTTATCATCCTGCTGCAGCATTATATAACCCAAACTTGAGGAAAACATTAGAGGAAGATTTTAAGAAAATTAGGGAGCTTACGAAAACGTCAAAAAGATATACTATTGACTATTTCCTAGGTGGTCAAAATAGACCTAGGGATAAAGGGAAAGAAAGTAATAGTAACAGCAGCTAGTAAAGGTATTGGTTTTGCAACTGCGAAAAGATTTTTGGAAGAAGGAGCCAAAGTTATTATATCATCTCATGATGAGAATAATTTAAAGAAAGCATATGAAAAATTAAAAGAAATTGGAGAGGTATACTATATAGTAACGGATCTAACAAGACCAAATGAAGTTGAGAATCTTATAAAAAATGGTTACAATATACTAGGAGGTTTAGACGTTTTAGTCTATGTAACCGGTAGTCCTAAACCTGGTAATATATTTGAGTTAAGTAATGATGATTGGATTAACGCATTTTATCTACTTTTAATGAGTGCTGTGGTTGCTGTTAGAGAAGCAGGAAAACTAATGCGTGAAAATGGAAGAATAATATTATCTACTTCAATGACTCTTAAAGAGCCTATTAGTAATTTGGATCTTTCTAACGTGGTAAGATTATCTCTTGCTGGTTTAATTAAAGTTGCCTCTAAGGAATTAGGTGAAAGAGGTATTTTAGTTAATGGTATAATGCCAGGTTGGACGTTAACTGATAGAGTAGATCAATTAGTTAAAGATAGGGCAAGAAGAGAAAACAGAAAAGAAGAAGAAGTAATAAGAGAAATTGTTAAAGAAGTTCCTTTAAAGAGAATGGCTAAACCAGAGGAAGTTGCTAATGTTATTCTATTTCTTGCTTCAGATTTAGCTAGTTACGTCAACGGAGTTTTAATACCAGTAGATGGTGGTTTAATAAAAGCTACCCTTTAAAACTCTTAGTACTAATAATACTTCCTTTTTTTCTCTTTTTAGAGTACGACATAAAATAGCTGGTTAACGATTATATTATAGGAAGGAGAAATATGCGTAGAGTGAGGAAAAGTGAAGATTATCAACTTCTACGTGGACAACTTCCGAAGTTTGTCAAATGTAAAGCTGGAGGACCTTGGCGGTCTAAACGTAATTGTTGGTTACAACGGTTATGGAAAAACAAACTTGTTAACAGCAATATACTTATTTGTTAAGAATCTCAGTTCTGGAATAGAGAAAAGAAGCATTGAAGACAGAGACCAAGAATACATGTTGCTTTGGAAAGACTATGATATTACAAAGCCCATAACTATTGGAGGTACTATTGAATTTTCAGAAGAAGAAGTAATAAAAAGTTTGGGAAAACCTCAAAGATTAAAAGTTGAGATAATTAACAAATTAAGATATAATAACAAATTTATTGAATGGAGTTTAGAATCTTTTACCATAAATAATTCTCCCCCAACTAGAGATCAGTTTGAAGAAATTAAATCATTATTTTCTTTAGCTTCACAGTCAATAGAATATGTTCCGATATTTGATCAGACCTATTTCGATGCTACGTTAAAGAAAATGATCGAGATGAACAGAAGTCCAATAAACATGAGAAGAAAATGGTATGATTTTGTTAACTTGATAGGAGAAGTTATACCAGAAATTAAAGGTATTGAGTTTTGGGATTCTGGGAAATTAGTATTAAACATCCAAAATTTACCTATATATATTGACTTAGCCGCTAGTGGATTTCAAAGAGTTGTTCTTATGCTATTCATTTTATGGCTGAGTGGAAGAAAGATATTATTACTTGAAGAACCAGAAGTAAATATGTACCCTACATTACAATCAAGAATAATGAAGCTTATTAAAGAATGGACAAATAATAATGTTTTTCAAGTGTTTATAACGACTCATTCACCATATGTAATATCTTCTAATGTTGACAACTATATCATAATGAAGAAAAGAAACGGAATCTCTTCTGCTATAAAAGTAAAGCTAGACGAGCAATTAAGGACTATTAATGGAATATTAAGGGTAAGCTTAGGAGAACTCTTATTTAATAAGTTAATTGTTCTAACTAGTGAATTAGCCGAACCTTCAGTTATTTTAAATTGGTTAAGAAGAATAGGTATATCAAATGAAGAGCTAGGAATAGGAATTTACAAAGTAAATAATGAACTAGAATTACAATTATGGCTTAGAATGAGAGAAATGTTAGGCTTAGATATTATATTCTTAGGCCTTTGTGATAAAATTGATGTTAGCTTAAAGGATTATTGTGTACCTTTAGGAAGAGAAATAGAAAATTACTATACAAAGAGTAGATTAATAGATGTAATAAGAAAGTTTGGTGTGTATCCAGATGAAAAAGAGTTAAGGGACTTAACAAAAGAAGAAACTTATCGTTGGTTAGTAAATGTATTTAAGAAGAGAGGATTAGATTATGATAAAATTAGAAACAGTATAGGAGAATTGGTCACTATGAATGATGGAGTTGAAATGCCAAAAGAAATGGAGATACTTGCAAATAAAATTAAATCTTTAGAATCAATATAACCTATTATGAACGAGCTACTTTTTGCTATAGGTTTGACAGTTGTATTTTTAGGCCTTCTTCTTATAATGGGTGGATTATTACTTGAACTAAATAAGAAAAAACAAAACGAAAAAGAAGAAAATAAACAAAACGAAGAAAGAACCGAATATGGAGGAGTAATATTTATCGGCCCAATCCCTATTGTATTTGGTAGTAGTAAAAAAATAGCCAGAGTAATGTTAATTATAGGAGTAATAATTTTCGTTCTATTTCTTATCTTTACTCTTATAACATACCTCTAGCTTTCATAGCATTAACTACTCTTTCAACTGATATAGCCATAGCTGCTGTTCTTAAATCTTGATCCTCTAGCTTATTATATTTCTGATATACCCCTTCGAAAGCGTTCTCCATTCTTTGAATGATTAACCTCTTTGCTTCTTCTTCACTCATTATCTCTCCCATTTTGTTGTTTGCCCATTCTACGTAACTTCCTACTACACCACCAGCATTAGCTAAAATATCAGGAACTACTGGTATCCCTCTATCTTTCATAATAAGATCAGCATCTGCAGTAAGAGGACCATTAGCTCCTTCGACTATTAGCTTCGCCTTTACCTTGGGTGCATTAAACTTATGTATAACGTTTTCTAAGGCAGCTGGTATCAGAATATCACATTCCGAAATAAGAAGTTCGTCATTTGTAACTTTTTTGCCAGAAGGATAATTAATTACAGATCCTGTAGACTCTTTTACCTCTAGCAATTTCTTTATATCTAAGCCGTTAGGATCTATTACACCTCCTTTTGAATCACTAACTCCAATTATTTTAGCTCCCATTTCTTGCAAAAATTGAGCTGTATAACTACCAACGTTACCAAAGCCTTGAATTATAACAGTAGCTCCTTCAATTCCACCTATAAATTTCTTTGCAGCAGCTTTAGTTATTGTAGCTACTCCTAGTCCAGTACTGTAAATTCTCGCTGGTAATCCTCCTAATTCGACTGGTTTACCAGTGAAAACAGCAAAATCGGCTTTTCCGGTTATTTTTATATATTCATCGAGATACCATGCCATAATTTGCGGATTAGTATTTACATCTGGCGCTGGTACATCTATGTCACTTCCAATATATTTGTATAAGGCATCAATATAACACCTCGATAATGCTTCAAGTTCTTCTTTTGTTAACTTAGAAGGATCTACTCTTATTCCTCCCTTACCCCCTCCATAAGGTAATTGTAATAGCGAATTCTTCCAGGTCATCATCATTGATAAGGCGATTACTTCGTCTTGTGTAACATCTGGATGATATCTCACTCCACCCTTATAAGGACCTAAAGCACTATTATGTTGAGATCTCCAACCAATAAACGTTTTTACTTTGCCATCATTTCCTTTAATTTCAATCTTAACTTGAATTACTCTTTCTGGTGTTGCCAGATCTTGCATAACATCTTGTGATAACCCAAGAATTTGACCTACATGATATAACTTTTTAACTTGTTGATCATAAAGATTGGAAGAAAGAGTTTCTTGTATGGCCGAATTCATATATTCTCATTCTCTATATTCCTAATCTAAAAATTTTAACTTATCTATATACTTTACTTTACATGTTTTAACTTCCAATTTATCTCTGTCTAAAAAGAATAATTAATGCTGAGATTATAACTGTTAGAACAATGGCAATAACTAATCCTTCATTGAAATTTATTAAAGAATATGGTAATGTTGTGTATTTAGGTAAAGTTACATTTATGTATTTCATATTAGGACTAATATATTCATTACCAAGATATTTTAATTCTACTGTATAATTATGAAATAGTGCATTATATACAAGTTCTTCTAGTAAAATATTAGAACTCTTAGAGAAATAAATGTAAACAGTAACATTTTCACTAGCATTTCTATAAAGTAAAGCGGGAACAGTACTTCCATTAACTAATTTAATTGAGGTAGTATTTACAAGAGTGTAAACTCTCCCATTCCACATTATGGTAGAGGAATTTGACGGTAAATAAGTTAAAACTTCATCTCCAATAGGCTTAAAATATAGTTCATAATTAACGTTTATTCCATAAAATGTATTAGGTTCTACTAAATTTCCCTCTTGAGGATATAATAAGTAAACTATTTGACCTATATAATTTCCAGCTATTAGAGGATAATAAGTTTCTACATAGCTATTCGCTTGTAATGTCTTTGATTCTCCACTATATAAATATTCTAGATAAAGATATGGCTTCGACAAATACGGATTAGAATTAGTATTTAATGTAATGTTGACTAAATTGTAGTAGTTTACAAGGCTCATGATAAGAGTAGAACCGTTATATGTTGTTGTATAGTTAGCTAAATAGCCAGAGCTTAGAATTTCATAGGATGCAAAGTATGAAGAGTTATATACAATAAAGAAATCATATGCTGTAATATTTTTACCATTTAAAGTATAGTTTAATGATTTATCATAAATCATGACATATGTAGACTGTTTATTCAATAATGCGTAAGTATTATTAAGTAAAAGAAATGGTAAAATATAAGGATAATGAAGATTTATTACATCTTCAAATAAGTTAATACTGAAATTACCCTGGCTTATGAAAGTAAAGTTCTTAGTGAAATTACCTGTTATTTCCACACTTATTTCAGTTCCATTAATTCCAGTAATACTATAGTTAGCTAAATAAACTGCCGTTATTTTAGGAATAGTAGTAGTTGTAACCACTGTTGTGGTTGTTGTATTTACTAAACTAGTTTTTGTTTGATTAATAGAAACTTGTTTCTGTAATTCAATTTTATACTCTAGATTCTTATATATTGTAATAGTACTTATGACTTTAACTTGATTATAATTTGTATATATCGATGGTAATGAGTGAACTAAAACAGCTGGCAAAAGGAATATCAAGCTCAGAAGGAAAATACTTTTAATCATATCAATTCTACGTAAACGAACTTTATATTAACTTTTTTCCTATGAAAACTTTATATGGAATATCCTTTAGTTGCTGTAGGTGGAGTCATTTTAAATCAAAATAAAGAAATTTTATTGGTAAAAAGAAAAAATCCACCCAACAAGGGAAGCTGGGCAATCCCAGGAGGAAAAGTAAAATTTGGAGAGACCTTAGAAGAGGCTGTAAAGAGGGAAATTAAAGAAGAAACTAACCTTGAAGTAGAAGTTAAAGATTTATTAGCAGTAATTCAAATAATTAAGGAAGGCTTTCATTATGTTATATTAGACTTTATTTGTGAAGTTAAAAACGGTATTTTAAAACCAGGTAGCGATGCTGAGGATGCTAAGTATTTTAGTTTTGCTGAGCTAGATAAAATAAATTCTAGTCCTACTACTATCGATATGCTACGAAAATATTTTAATGGAGAAAAAATACCTTTAATGATCTTAGAGAAGGTTACTCAAATCTCCATGTAGATTTATCTTTACTATCAAGGATTTTTATTCCAGCAGCAGATAAAATAGCTCTTATTTGATCACTTAAATCATACATTTTCTTTGCTCTTAATTGATTTCTAATTTCAATAACTGCATCAATAACTTTATTTAACATCTCATAAGTAGGGAAAAACTCCTCGTCCATAACACCAAATACATAATTAAATTGCCTTAGTGCATCAAGAGCAAGCATAGCTGACATAAAGTCTCTACTGTATTGAACTTTTGAAAAAACTAAACTTACAATCTCATGAATATATGATAAAGCCTTAGCTGTATCAAAATCTTCACTCATAGCAGCATGAAATCCTTTAACTAATTCTATTATACTTCTTTGGACTTGAATATCTTCATCCTTTGAATAATATTTAGGTCCTTCTTTGATTACACTTCTAATTATACTCATTGAGTCTTTTAACCTTGTTAAGGCATTCTTTGCTTGTTCTAATGATTCTTCATTAAAATCGAGACTACTTCTATAATGTGAAGACAAATACCAATATCGCAAAGTTGCTGGTCCCCACTTCTTTAACGCTTCATTTAATGGGATTATGTTTCCTAAAGACTTGCTCATTTTTTCCTTTCTTATAGTTAAATATGATACGTGAACCCAGTATTTAACCCATTCTTTACCTAATAACGCTTCACTTTGTGCCCTTTCATTTTCATGATGAGGAAATACTAGGTCAATTCCTCCTCCATGTATGTCAAAAGTCTCACCTAAATATCTCATTGACATTGTAGAACACTCTATATGCCATCCAGGCCTTCCTTTACCCCAGGGGGATTCCCAATATGGTTCTCCAGGTTTCCATGCTTTCCATAGAGCAAAATCATAAGGATTCTTTTTTTCTTTTATAAATTCTTCTCCCTGATTCCATTCTTCTTTTTTTGTTCCAGAAAGTAAGCCATATGAAGGGAAGGAGTCAACATCAAAATAGACACTCCCACTTTGAGCCACATATGCATGCCCCTTATCTATTAATTTTTGTATGAAATCTATAATTTCTTTTATGTGATAAGTTACTCTTGGATGTTGATCAATTTCGACTTTTAACTGATTTAATGCTTCTAAATAATCTTTAGTATAAAAATCCACTATTTCTGTCCAATCTTTACCAGTTTCTTGTGCTTTCTTTATAATTTTGTCGTCAATATCTGTAATATTCTGAACTCTAATTACGTTATATCCTCTAAGCTTTAAATATCTAACTATAGCATCAAATGCGACAAAGGTTCTACCATGACCTATGTGAAGATAATCATATACTGTAGGACCACAAACGTACATTTTTACTGTCTGAGGCTCAACAGTTTCTAATGGTTGTAATTTCTTACCCATTGTATTGAAAATTCTAACTTGCATTTATCTCACCTTCAAATAACTTAAACGTCTTCTCTCTAATTTTAGGAATGATATTTAGCCTTTCGGGGGTAACCCCTAACAATAAAGCTAATTTAACTGATGCTAAACCGGCTAATAATGTTAAACTAGCTATGTTTTTCAGCACTGATGAATAAGGTGGATAAATTTTGTATGCATTAATTAGATTTGCAGTTTCTTCATCAAGTTTGTCAGAGACTAAAACTATTGGATAAAAATCTGACGAAGAAGAATACAATTCTATCTCATTATGATTTGCTTCTGGCAATTCATTATAAAATGCAGGATATTTTGCATTTTCATTTATCTCTTGTTTAAATCTTTCAGCAATTGGAAGATAAGTAGATGAATAAATTATTGGTATTTTCCCTACTATTTGTGACGCTAGAAGTCCTCCTATCTCATTCATTCTAGAATAGCTTTCTTTAACACTCTCTGAGAGTTCATTTATGTTATAGTTAGTTCCTAATCCTTCATTAAGCAACTTTATTAAATAAGTAAAGATATATGGAAAGACATATCTAGTTTGCAAACCTTTAGGAAGCTTAATTATTGGTAAACCATTCCTGTTAGCTATTTCCTCTATTTTACCCCCAGAAGTTATAACAATTATCTTTTTAGTTTTCTTTAGAGAAGATAAAAGAGCAACAATTGTTTCAGTAGTATTACCAGAATAACTTACTGCAAAAACTGTACTTTTCTCACTAACATTTACCTTATATCCTCGATATAAGCGATAGCTTACTGGAAGATTAAGAAGTTCTAATATTTTACCGGGTATTCCACTTCCTCCAATCCCTAAATATACAAGATCCTCAATTTTCCAAATAGAAGGTATATCATGATTACTTGCCTCTTGAAAGTAATCAGGCCACTTTTCATAAGGATTATTCACTCTTTATCACCATAGATATATTCACAGAGGGGGGATTAGAGGAAATAGATGCAGTTATACTCTCTATTCCTATCTTCTTTAAATTAGGTCTTAATTCAAGGAGTGAAGATGACACATAAAGTGAAATAATTGAAAGATATTCCTCAAATAAAGGAGATATTCTACTGTTTACCAAAACAGAATAATTAGTAGGTTGCATAAGAAATAGTAATGAAACATTTATTCTCTCTACAAGAATCAAAAAGTTTGATATTGCTTCACTCCAATTCTGAGATTTGATAGCATTTTCTAGCTTATCATATATCTCTAATTGCTTTTTACTTTCAGCCTTTAGAAATTTTAATATTTCAGCTTCATTAAAACTTAGTCCAGCTTCACTTGTATTCTCCAGTTTTTTTATTAAATCCTCAAAAAGTGATCTTGTAGTCTCCATAAAAGAATCTTATAAATACTATATAAAAAGGTCTTCTCTTATTTTAATCTATGGATAAACTTGTAGTAATTGGTGGTGGAGCTGCTGGAATGAGTGCTTCCTCTAGAGCGAGGAAGCTTAAACCAGATATGGAAATTACAGTGTTCGAAGCAACTAAAATGGTAAGTCATGCACCATGTGGAATCCCTTATTTTGTTGAGGGCTTATTTAATGATGAAAATTTATTTATGACCTATACGCCTCAATTTTTTGAAGAAAAAAGAAAGATAAATGTAAAGATTAATACTAAAGTTACTGAGGTTGATTTGGATTCTAGGATAGTATACGCTGAATCTAAAGATGGTAAGATAAAAGCTGAATATGATTATTTAGTTATAAGCACTGGTTCTTTACCAAAAAAACTTTCAGTAGAAGACGGAAATGATAGAATATTTTATGCCCATCATCCAGCTAATGCAGTTGAGCTTAGGGAGAAATTATGGTCTTTAAATAATATTGCAATTATTGGTGGAGGTATACTTGGAGTAGAAATGGCCGAGGCTTTAACTCACTTAGGAAAGAAAGTAATTCTGATCCATAGAGGAAAATATTTGCTTAATAGGACTTTAGACCAAGAGTTAGGAAATATTATCACTCAAAGGATAATGAAAGATGCTGAAGTAAGGTTAGATGAAAGAGTGGAAACCATAAAGAATGGAGGAAGGTTAATAATAACTGATAGGGGTAAATATGAAGTTGATGGAACTATAGTTGCGGTTGGTGTAACGCCCAATGTTGAATTAGTAAAAGATAAGATAAAACTAGGGGAAACTGGAGCAATTAAAGTGGATGAACATATGCGGACAAATTATAGAGAGGTTTATTCTGCTGGGGATAATACGGAATCAATTCATATAGTTACCGGTAAACCATACTGGGTACCCTTTGCACCAGTAGCAAATAAAATGGGATATGTTGCTGGAAGCAATATTGGTGGTCATGAAATGAAATTCCCAGGTGTTGTAAATACACAAATAACAAAGTACAAAGAATTTTACATAGGAAGAGTTGGTCTTCAAGAAGATGAAGCAAAAAGATATGGATTTAAACCGATTGCAGCAACTATATCTGGGAAAACAAGAGCTAGATATTACCCAGATGCAAAAGATATTCATATAAAAATTATTGCTGACGAGAATAGCAAGAAAATATTAGGTGGGCAAATAGTTGGTGGAGAAGAAGTACTAGGCAGAATTGATATGTTAGCAGCTGCAATAATGAAAGGGTTCATAATTGAGGATACATTCTTTATAGAAATGGGTTACTTACCAGCAATAAGTAGAGTATGGGATCCTGTTATTGTTGCAATAAGACAATTAATGAAAGATGAATAAGAAGTGGTAATACCCGTTGGTATTACGCCATATTTAAATATTTCTATCGATATTTCTTATATGAAAGATGGCTGAGAACAAGGGATTCTTTGTATTACTCGATGAGATCATTCAAAAATACGTAAGAGATTACTTTAATCTCCTTGTAAGTGGTAATGAAGAGAAAATTAATACTGAAATACAGATAGGCGTAAAAGAAAAAGAGATTGTAACTGAAGTTTCACCAAGAAAATATAACGGAAGCATTTACGCTATTGATGGAAGTAGTAGAAGCCTAATTTCAGCAGGTGGTATAATTAGTATTAGTACTTTAGCTATTTCTTCTCATATTTATCCTATTTATGGCGTTTATCCTTCCGTTTTCGGTTTACCTTCTTTACCAATAAAAAAACCTTTTATCGGACTCGCTTCCACTAATCCATCAAAAGGTAAAATAGAACCTTTCATATATTCTTCTAATCCTTATGTTACATCTATCTCGCTTACTGGAGAACCCTTTTTATCTACATATGAGCCTGAAAGAATCGAAACTGAGATAAGAAGTGTACTTGAAACTGAAGGATTAAAAATAACCAAAGATAAGGGACTTACGATCATTGATGGTCCCCTATTTCCTTCATACGTTTATTTGCCCGATAAAGTAAAAACTATATTATTCAAAGAAAGAACTAAAATAATAGACAATAACTATATAGGAATAGTTAAAAGATTAGATAAATCAAACATTCTAGTCAATGCATTAAGAAATAGCCAGGATTTTCAAAATAAATATAAAATTAGTCCGAGTAGCTTCCTATCAGATGAGGCTTTTTTATATCAATTAGTGAGATTTAATTATAATCCTCCTTATCCTAATTTAGCTGTAGGACCATTAATAAGAGAAGTAGAAAAAGTTAGGTATTACATAAATTACTTAATTATTCCTTATCATAAATATATTCCTAAATTTTCTATTTTAAGAATAGAATCCTTAAACAAAGAAGCTATAAATCTCGTGGCCTCTTTACCTTTTTCAGTAGATGGAATTCCTAAGATTTTGTCTGTAGCTGACAAAACAGCAAAAGATCTTTCTAGTGGAATTCTGAAGTACATTATTTATTCCATAGACAGGTTAGGAATTCAAGAAAGCTTCAAGAGTAAATTTGAGGTGTATAATCTTGTCTGAGGATTTTATATCATCTATTAAAGACCGTATGGAGAAAGCTAAGGCTTTAGCCATAACATTAGGCACTATAGTAGGAAGAGTAGCGAAATATATACCAAATAAAATTGATGAAGAAAACAATACAGTAAATATTGTTTTAGATGCACAAACTTATTATAAATATCCCTTCTTAGGAAGAATTGGCATTCTTCTCGGTGCAATTGATATTAAAACTTTGTATTTTGTTCTTTTGCGAGTAATTGGTTATGAACGAAGTGATGTATCTTCGTTACTCTTTTCCGATTCTCCTTTAATTTCAGTCAATGAAACTGGAGATGAAGAACCTGGATCATTAGTTTCTAATGTAGTAGTTAAATGTGAAATGTTAACTAAGATAAATGTACTTGAGTCTACTGAACCAGAGGCTGCTGATATAGTCATAGAACCTCAATCACCAGTCATTCTTCCTAATCCTGATATAATAGAGAGAGCATTAGATACAAATAGAGGATTGTTAAGATTGGGTCTTCTTGATTCACCAGAAAATAAAATTAAAGTTAGTATTAGTCTCGATGATCTAAATTATCATATGTTAATTTTAGGTACTACTGGAGCTGGTAAAACGTCATTCGTTAAAGATCTTATAGCTGGAATATACAAAATAGCTGATGATACAAAGGTCTTTGTCTTTGATGCAACTGGAGATTACTATCACATATTTTTACCACCAGATAAAAATAATAAGAGCGTTAAGGAGAGCCTTTCAATGTTTGAATCTTTATATTCTAAGTTTAATGAAATCAAGCTTGGAATTATCTATCCCATTTCAAGAAAATGGCTCAAAAAATATACTGGTGGAAAGAAAGACTTATTATCAATTACTTCTTCTTATTATAATTTATACGTAGAACCTATTGTGAATTATTTAAGAAAAAAAGGGTTTAATTTTTATATCTCAGTTAATCCAGGTAATATTGTTATAAGTAATAGTGAGTGGAAAGCTGAAACTTACATTTACCCTTTTTATTTCAAATTTAATGATATAAAGAAAATATTACATAGACTAAATCCATATTTTTCTGAACAAGCAACTCAGTTTCTTAAAATCTTAATAAAAAAGAAAGGGTCGCAATACAATTCTTTAGACGATTTAATTGAGGCTATGGATACTGACGACATAGAAAAGATAAGTATTCATAAAAGTACTAAGGAAAACATAATTAGAGGATTATATCTACTGAAAGAAACAGGATTGTTTGATGTCGGAGTGAAAAAAGAACCGCTTAAGAAGATACTTAATGAACCTTACAAGTTATTAGTTTTAGATTTGTACAATAGTGAGTTAGATGATTTCTCCCAGAAGATAATTACATATTATTTCCTTGATAAAATTTTCGAATTAAGAGAACTGGAAATGAAAAAAGGAAATCTTAAGGACAGACTGGTCCTTATAATAGATGAAGCTCATAAGTTCTTTCCTTCTGGTAAAGGAGGAGAAGAAGATGCTAATTATGTGAGAAGAGTAGCTGGTAAAATATCTACCATGATGAGATTAGGTAGGAGAAGAAGGATTGGTTTCATCTTTTCAACCCATAATCCTAACGACCTTTCAGATATAATAGTTCAATTAGCAAACACAAAAGTGATTTTTAGAATAAAACCAGAAGTTGCTGAGAACTTAGGAATATCTAAAAGTGATGCAAAAATTTTAAGTTGGGAAAAGAATGGTGTAGCTTTCCTTCTTTCGCCCTGGTTAAGAGAAGGAAAGATTAAAATAAGAGTACCAGTACCACCTCCATTAGGGCATTACGATTTATCTAAGGCTGGTTAAAATGAATGAACTTTCACAATCTTTAAAAAAAATGAAAATAAAAGGAGATAAAGAAAGCATTCTTCAATTCCTAAGAGAAGTTATGAGATTACTTCCCCCTTCTGACGATTTTGGTATAACTATAACAAAAAAAGGAGTTCATGAATATGTTTTAGATAGGCAAGGAATAGTTGTGATTTCCCTATCGGAAGATGAATTTTTGCCTTATTTTTCTGCTAATCACAAAAGAATAGATATAGATAAAGTGCCAGACGACGTATTAAAAGAAGTAAAAGAAAAATGGAAAGAAATACTAGACCAATTAAGGGATTATGCAATAGAATATTCAAAGTTAGATAAAAAATTCTTAAAAGTTGCAGATGAAGTTAACGGTGTCATATTTGAGAATCTCTGAAACTAAAGTAATTACTAAAAGAATTATACATTATGAGAATACTAACTTCCTAGGTAGACTACATGGCGGAGACATGCTAAGTTTCTTAGTTGATACTGGAATGATTGCTTCAATGAGAGTTGCTAGAGGATTGGCAGTAATTGCGTCATTAGATGACGTAGTATTTAAAAAACCAATAATGCTTGGAGATATAATAGATATTGAAGCAGAAGTAGATTATGTAGGAAATACATCTATGGAAGTTTCAATGAGAGCATTAAAAGGAAACGAAACTTTAGTGGAAGCTACTGGCACTTATGTTAAAGTTGATGAATTTTTAAGACCTACTATTATAGAAAACAAAATAGTACCAGAAACTGAAGAAGAATTTGATAAGTTTAACAAAGCATTACATAGAAGGCAAGAAAAAGCAGAAAGCATAAAGGATAGAATAAAGAAAAGATATGATACTTCAGACCCTACAGTAGGGTTAAGATATAGATCAGAATCAACTTACTTTATTACTCCAGAAATGACATATGATGGAAAGATAATTTCTGCTGGAAAATTATTAAAACTTATGGATGATATAGGTGGAGCCTTATGTTTAAGTTACATAAATTATGAGAACTATAACCCAGAAAACGGGGCTGTTGTTACAGTATCCGTAAACAGTACTAGTTTTTACACTCCTATTAGATTGTCAGATATAATAAAAATACGTGCAGGAATTTCATATGTAGGAAGCACTTCATTCGAAGTTATATTAAACGTAATAAGACTAGATACAAAAAACTTCGTTGAAGAGCATGTAACTACTGCTTATTTTAATTATGTAAGAATAGATAAAAATGGAAAACCGGCTAAAGTAAAAGAATACCAACCTTTAACTGAAGAAGAAAAGAAAGCATATATGGAAGCATTAGAAAGAAGGAAAAAATTTATAAAAATGTAATTTTTAATAAACATGGCTATTTATAAATTAAAGGAAACTAGCTTTACTTAAGTTAAGTTAGAATTAAAATAAATAGATCCAATATTCTCTTATGAAAGCCTTAGTTTTTGAAAAATCTGGTTTAGAAAACCTAAAACTATCAGACGTGAATCAACCAGAGATAGGAACACACGATGTATTAATAAGGGTAAAAATGACTGGAGTAAATCCTATTGATTATTTTGTTGTTAATTTCATTCCAGTAAAACCAATACCTCACATACCAGGTGCAGAAATTTACGGAGAAGTTGTAAAAGTTGGAGATCACGTAAAAGATATTAAAATTGGAGATAGAGTAGTTGTTTATAATAGAGTCTTTGACGGAAAGTGTGATATGTGCTTAGAAGGCATGGAAATGTTATGCAGAAATGGCGGAATCATAAGTGTAATTACTAACGGCGGATTCTCAGAATATTTTTCAGTACCAGAACATAATGTAGTAAAAGTTGAAGACATTAGTGAAGAAATTGCAGCTAGTTTACCAGTAGCTGGGTTAACAGCTTATCATGCGCTAAATACAGTCCAAGTATTTAACAAAACTGTAGTTGTTTTCGGGGCTAGCGGAAACACTGGTCAATTTGCTGTTCAATTGGCGAAGATGATGGGAGGTTATGTAATAGCTGTAACTAGTAAAAACTGGATAAAAGACTTTGGTGCAGATGAAGTAGTAAGTTATAATGAAGTTGAGGAGAAAGTGAAAAAATTAACTGATGGTAAGATGGCAGATATAGTAATAAATTCGGTCGGATCTTCTGTTTGGGATAAGAGTCTTTCAGTTTTAGGAAATAATGGTAAACTCCTATTCTTCGGAGGAATAACTGGAAGTAACGTAAACTTAGATTTAGGAATGATATATGGAAAACATGCAAGTCTAGTTGGAACAACTGGAGGAAACAGAAAAGAACTAGTTGAGTTAGCAAGAATTGCAAAAAGACTGAGAGTGAAAACATGGAAAGTTATGAAATTAGAAGAGGGACAAGAAGCATTAAAAGCATTATTTGATAAAAATAGAGATGGAAGAATATTTCTAAAAATAGAATAAAAATTATGAATAAAAAATTTTTATTTAGCTTTTTATGCCCAATAACCAACAGTTGATGAGTATGTAGTGGATGAGGTGGTTGATGTTACTGCTGGCATTGTGAGTATCCATGGTACTGGTCTGAAGAACGTTAGATTCACTACAACTCCATTTCCTATTACTATCGGATCTTTAAACGCATATCCGCTAGATAACCATGTCCACATAGTAACTTGCTGTGAATCTGGGGTTATTATTAAGGTAATCCATGGCTCAGTAGAGTATAATTTAGTTGTTACTTGTCCATTTATAGCATAGGCAAATCCTAATATTGGAGTTTGACCATTGGGAGCATTTGGCAAGTTATTTAACTGGTAATAAATTATTGAGAATTCATAAGTCTTTAATGTTGTGTTACTTGAAGTATTTACTATATAAGAGCCTGGTTTAATTATAGTAATTATATTACCAGCAAATATTACACCACCTTCCGTTCCATTTACAGTATAAGTATATGCCATCACTGGGTTCATTCCATATACTGGAGAAACTGAAACTGAAGCTGACATTGGTGGTTGTCCTACTGGAGTTTGAGATGCTTCAAATATCCAAATGACTGGTTTGAAGAATTGTATATTAGCTATTACACCATTCCCGTATAACCAGTGGTCAGCGAACTTGTAACCTCCTCCAACATAAGTAGTTCCATTAAATGTTCCACCAAACCATGTCCATGAAGTCCATGTATCTGTTGCGCCCAATACTACAGTTATTGCTGGAGATGGGGATTTAGAGGCAGTAACTAATTCCCATACTGGTGAAATTTGACCGTTAATTGCAAATGCAAATGCATACAATGGTGTGTAAGATGTATTTGGCGGTGCGTAAACTCCCTCCATACTAAATGTTATAACTGAGAAGTTGTATACTGATAAAGTTGTATTAGTCTTTGTGTTATAAGCATATGTGCCTGGCTCAATAGTTACTATTATATTACCGTCAGTTACAACAGCTCCTTGTGATGCATTCACAGTTACAGTACTTTCACTATTTACTATGAATGTTGCTGGCCCTAATGGATAGTATATAGTATCAGAGGCAATTGGAACCATCTGAACATTCCATACTTGTTTTACTATTTGCCATTCTGCAGCAGTTGAATTGTATATGAAGTATGTAGTAACTACAGAGTGCATATCATATATAGCTGGGAATCCAGGTTGGCCTTGATTAACAAAACCAAATATCACAGTATCGTTAACAGTTAATGTAGCATTAGCTCCAGAAGGAGATAAGTTAATTTGGACTGTTGGTGGAACGACAGTTCCATTTGGTAGCAAGTTTTGTAAATATTCAAGTACAAATATAAAGTAATTATCCCAACTACTGAAGAAGTTCTCTATATTGCTTAAACCTTGATAAGTTCCAGCTTTTAATCCAGGTGGCAATGAACCATTAATAACTAGAGTTGCAGATGGTGAGAAATACTGAGCAATAACGTTCGGTGGGAATTCTGCACCTAATGCATTAATTTCGTATAAATACTCTTCTAAAACTTGATTTGACTGTAACGTATGCTGTGATGGATAACCTGCAATAACAGCAGATGGAGGAACTTCATTTCCTTTCCACATTAAACTCGTTATATAAGGAACTCCGTGAATATATTGAACAGTGATTATGTTAGAAGCGTTAAAGACTTGCAAATATACTGGATCATTTGTTGGTGCTACAAAGTATTGAACAACATCGGTTATTTGGTAAGTATTATTATTCATTGCCGTAACTGTTGGTAAAGCAGTAGTGTAGAAGTACACAGTTTCATAAGTAGAAAAGAAATCTGATAACCAGGTTGAATTAAACGTTGATAATGTATATGTTCCAGCAAATGGAACACCTATTATTGTTGCTGTGAAATTAGGAGCTAGGAAGGGAGTAACGTCATTTGGATTTTCAATTGCAATACCGTCGTAAAATAGCATAACGACATCCAATGCTGCCCCTTCTTTGCCGGAAGTAGTCTTAGTAGCTTGTAATTGAGCTTCTAATTGGCTTATATTATGTTCAGCTTGCATGTATAAACTTTGATACATTTGAAGCAATGATTCATTACCTTTTAAGTACATTTGTAAAGCATTATACATTGATTCTAATGCTGAATAATTCTTAGCTAACTGATTATATTTTGTTTGTAACGACATATACTCGTTACTTAAATTCATGTATTTTGAAGACATCATTGAAAGAGATGAATAAGAGGATTGTAGAGAAGAGTATTTGCTTGAAACAGTAGAGTATTCGTAGAAACCAATTGCCGCTATTATTAATAATATTACAACAACTACTGCGAAAATTATGTTCGAAATCCCTTTCATTTTAGGTCAAAAAAAGTTCGTAAATTAGTATTTTTAAACTTTTACCCAAAACAACGATAGAGAACATCATTTGTTTAATTACTCGCAATATACACTTTATTTTATCCTACATTATGAAGTAGACGCTCCGTTTTTGTAATAAATTTATAAGCATTTTTGTAAGTTAAATGAATATGCCTAAATACTGGATCATTCTAATTATTTTCCTAATTATATCAATTTATTTAAAAATTGTTGGAGAAAACAATTTTCCTCTTAATGCAACAGTTTTTAAACTTATCAATTATCATCAAGTCTCTTACTTAAATCCTTTCTTCGTCTTTTTTTCTAAATATGGAAGAGAATATGTTTGGATACCATTAACTGCAATCTTGCTTATCTTTAAAAAAACTAGGAAAATAGCAATAACATTAGCAGCATCATTTATAGTAGCAATAATTCTTGGAGAAGCATCAAAAATTCTAATGGCACAACTAAGACCATTTTATTATATTTATCCAGACTATCTTTTAGTTCCTAAACCTACTGATTATAGTTATCCTTCTGGTCATGCACTTATAGTTGGAGATGGTGCTATGGTTCTCTATAAGACTTCGCCAAAATGGTTGTGGATTCCTTTCATGATTGAGGCTTTGATAGTATCTTATTCAAGAGTTTATGTGGGAGTTCATTGGCCAATCGATATTCTTGGAGGATGGTTATTAGGTTCTTGGATAGCATACTTTACAGTTGATATGGAAAGGAGAGGAATTCTAAGGCCAATAGAGAAGTTATTTAAAGTCAGTTAATAATCTTTAACATAATGTTAATTATTGTTAGACTTGCTGGAGAGATAGGAATTAAATCACCTAGGTCAAGAGCTAACTTTGAATATTCATTAATAAATAACATAAAAAATGTGATAAATGTTAAAAACGCTAAAATAGATCAAGGCTACATAATATTAGACGTAGAAGGAGACTATAACAAACTAAATAAAATTTTTGGAATTTCTTCATAT
This sequence comes from Sulfurisphaera javensis, assembly GCF_041154675.1. NCBI lineage: Archaea > Thermoproteati > Thermoproteota > Thermoprotei > Sulfolobales > Sulfolobaceae > Sulfurisphaera > Sulfurisphaera javensis. The sequence goes on along the minus strand of NZ_AP031322.1, from coordinate 530,331 downwards.
TCTCCAGCAGATGTTATCTCTTTTTCTAGTTTGAAGGATATTTCAGAATATGTTAGGAATAAATATTCAGAGGTTGTAAAAGGAAAGAAATTTGCAATTAGAGTTAAAAGAACTGGAAAGCACAATTTTACTAGCTTAGATGCAGCAAAAGTAATTGGAAGCACATTATATCCTTATTCTTCTGGTGTTGATTTAGAAAATCCAGATGTTGAAATCTTTGTAGATATTAGACAAGATTATGCTTATGTGTATGATAAAGTCTTTCATGGCCCTCAAGGTCTCCCAATTGGAACTACTGGAAAAACAGTTGTACTTTTCTCTGGCGGATTTGATTCACCAGTTGCTACATGGATGATGATGAAAAGAGGAGCTTTAGTTATTCTCTTGAATTTTAAGTTAGGTGGTGAAATTCATAAGAACACTGTAATTGAGGAAGCAAAGATACTTTCAGAATGGAATAGTGGACATAAAATTAGGATTTTCTTTGTAGATGGAATTAAAGTGCTTACTAGTTTAACAAAAGTGAATAGTTATATTAGAGTCATAACATTAAAGAGAATAATGTACAGAACAGCAGAGACGTTAGCAAAAGAAATTAATGCGTACTCAATAACTACCGGAGAGTCTTTGTCTCAAGTGTCCTCCCAGACGATGAAGAACTTATTTGTAACTGAGTATAACATAAATATACCCATATTTAGACCCCTAATTGGGTTTGATAAACAAGAAATTATAGAACTCTCTAGAAAGATTGGTACTTATGAATACTCATCAAAAATGCCTGAGTATTGTGCAATTTCCTCTAAGTCAACAACAAGCGCCAAATTAGAGGAAGTAATAAAAGCTGAAGAAGAAGCTAACATTGATTATAAAAAATTGATAGAAGAAGCCGAAATTGTAGAGATCTGATCAGCTCTCACACGGCCATATCATCTATCTAACCGGGGTTCAGTCATCATTTTCAAAAACTTCATTAACTCATTTTTAGCTTCATCTAAGCTTGAATAAATTTTTGGCGGTCTCTTAAAATAATAACCACATATTTGAGGAATAGCACCACCAATTCCCTTATCTTTTGCAAATTTAGCTATCCTTATCAGGTCTATTAAAGGAACAACAGCATTCGGTGCATCTTGTGTTTTGAAGGAAATGTCAATTCTGAAAGGAACACCAAAAGAATAATATCCCTCAATAACCATATAACTTACTCTTCTATCACCAAGAAATTCCACATAATCTGAAGTGCCTGCAACAACCTCAGCATCATCAGCATGAGATGCAATAAAATTAGATTTAATTCCCTTCTTTAAATCTTTTCTCCAATCCTCTAATGTAACATACGTTTCAGTTGTACCCGCAATATCTATTTGATAAGTCCTTGTAACTTTTACTCCTCTGTTTTTTAAGAACTCAACTATACCAGTATGTAGTATAGTTCCACCTATTTGACTAAGTAAATCGTCCCCTAGTAAAGGTATTTTTCGTTCTGCAAACTTATTAGAATAATTTATCACTATTTCTGCTGGAGAGGCATTTATAAAAGCTGTATTAGCTGAAAGAGAGGCTTCAGCATAGTACTCATTTGCTTTTTGAGTTCCAGCTGGTAAAAGACTAATAGAAACATCAACACCTTTTAATTCACTTTCAACATCAGCTGGTTTTTCTTCAGATTCTTCAATAATATTCATTAAAGAGCCATCTAAACCATCTAATGTTGGACCTCTTTCTACAATCACATCTGAGTTAACTTCAACATATTTGTTTACAACATTTGGTTTCATAAATATTGCTTCAGAGAGCTTTTTCCCAACCTTTCTTTTATCTATATCAAAGGCCTTTACGATTTCGATTTCTGCTGGAGAGTAAGGAAGATCTAATAAACCAGGCAAATTTTTACCTTGTTTTATCCATTCTAATCCTTGTAAAAGAGCACTAGCAACATTTCCTACACCAAAAATAGCTACCTTGATCAAAATATAACACCTACTATCAATGGAGCAACTATACCCAAAGCAATACTTAAAACTGATGCTATAATAGATGCCTCTCTTTCTGTAGAATTAACCTTTTTAAATTCACCTTCTCTGAATATTTCTCTAATGGGAGGAATATAATAACCAGCGGAAACTGCACTATTTAGAAATCCTATAACAGTAAGCCATGGCTGGGAGAAAGATGCTTCTAAAACAAATAATTTTGCCCAAAAGCCTAAAATTGGTGGTATACCTAAAAGGCTTAGTAAAAGCACAGTAACAGAGAATGCTAATACTCTATCAGCTGAGCTCATCCCTCTAAAACCTTCAATATAACTAGTACCAGTAACCTTTTCTATGTGAGATAAGGCTATAAATAAACCAGCTTGAGCAATTGAATAAGCTAATAAATAGATCATTAAACCGCTTGTGGCTACTGTAGGATTATAAGGCAACATAGTTATTGCAATTAACATAAATCCTACCTGAGTGATACTACTATAAGCTAACATCGAAGCAAAATCTTGCCTTGAGAAGGCTACAATATTTCCAAATATTAGACTCATAACAGTGATCAATGCAAATATAACGAAAATTGAAAGAGCAAGTAAACCAGTAGGTTTCAAGAAGTAAATAATGACAAATAATGGGGTTATGCCAACTATTTTTCCAACACTAGATACAAAAGCTACTGATACTCTATCTGACATTGAATAAACATCAGGTAGCCAAGCTTGAAATGGAAATGCTCCAATTTTGAAGAGAAACGCAATAGACAATAACATAATACCTAGAATAATTAACGTTTGATAAGTTATTGAAGCGTCGAGAGCCAAAGAACCTATTCCTAAGATATAGAACGCAAAGCCCAAAACCATTAATGAGCTTGACAACAATCCCATTACAATATACTTTACTCCAGCTATGGTAGATGAATAATCCTTCCTTATCATTGCTATTACATACGTAGCAGCTGAAGCTATTCCCCAAGATGCCAAAATAGTAACTACATTATACGCAAAACTTAAGTACATTACTCCTAGATCAGTTAACATAGCTAGTGATAGAAATGACGATCTTGTTCTAGAACTCTCAAGATGATCGATTCCTCCATAAATTGTTATGATTGTTGCAATAATAGCAGATATAGAAATAAAGTATCCAAAGTTAGTTAAATATAAGGTAGAGGAAAATAAAGGATAATCATAGAAGCCCAAAGAGTAAAATATTATCAATGTTAAGAATGATATTAACAGAGCTCCTAAACTTAAATCTACTGACATCATATATCTCTTACGACTTCCATCATCTATGTAAAGAACCGCTATTGAAGAAAATACTATTAATATTGAGGGAAGGACTATCGGAATATATTGAAGTATCATCTTTCATCACACCCCTATCAAGAAGAATATTACAAGAAAAGCTAAGATAATTAAACCAACTAGATACATAAAAATATAATCTCTCAATATTCCAGTCTCAGTCCTTTTGAAAATATTGTTTCCAGCCTTAATTAGACCTTGTGGAAGATTATAATTTAATGACAAATCAATAACCCCATATTCAAATTTCTGATAAACTCCTAAAGCAAAATTATAGCTAGCAATGCCAAACTTATCAAAAGCTGGATTTATAAACCAGCCGTAATATAGGAAGTTAATTAATGGTCTTGCACTATTATATTTACCTAAATCAAGACCGTTAAGATATATTCCTAATGCTATAATTACACCTATTATCGCTAAAGACAGTGAAGGTATATCAAAAGTCACATAAGAAGAACTTAGACCAATACTTGTAAAGAATGGAACCAAAATTGGCAGAAATATAACTCCTAAAATTATTGATGCCAAAACTAAAAACGCTGGAGCTATAACCATTAATGGATGTACATGACCTTCCTCATGAACTTCTTCTCCATTTCCCCATAAAAAGGCTTTTACAATGTATCTTATTATATAAACACCTCCTAAGAATTCTGTTATAACGTATAATGGGAATATTGGAGTGTTTGCTGCTAAAACTCCTATTAGATTATGAGCCCAAAAACCTACAAGTGGAGGTATACTTGCTAAATTTAACGCAGCGAGCAACTGAAGTACAAATACTGATTTTAATTTCGTATATAGTTTTTTGAAAACACCTACATATCTGTTTTCAGTATAATGAATAACGCTACCAGCATTCATAAATAATGAGGCTTTGTAAGTGCCATGAGCAAACATTTGGATTAAGCCAATAATTATACCAGCATATAGATAAGATGAATTAGAATAAATTGAAGCTAATAAACCTCCTATTGATGATGATAAAATCATTAAAGATATCTGATCTGCAGTAGAGTAAGCTAGTATTAACTTTTGCTCATTAGAAGCTAAGGCTGATGTACTTGTGTAAATTGCAGTAAACATTGAAACACCAACCATAATACTCATGAATAGAGTAGTTTGTGAGCTTGGATAAATTAAGTAGGGATAAACAAAGAAAGTTAATATAGCCCCTAAATTAACCATTGTAGCTGCATGTATTAATGCACTTACTGGAGTAGGGCCAGTCATTGCGGTTAATAACCATTGAGTTAATGGGAATTGCGCACTCTTACCCAATCCACCTAAGAACATTAAAAGTAATATAACCCATGCATAAGGAAGTTTATATAATAAATTGAAAGTCGTAAACAAACCAGAATAAATAGTAGTTATACCAGAATAATCAGACATAGTAGTAAGGTATAATAAATATCCTAACGCAGTAATTAGACCTACATCACCTATTCTTGTAAATATCATGGCTCGTATACCACTTGTTGTTGGTTTAGATAAATATTCTATACCAAATACCTTTCTTCCAAAATCTCCTACCACATTTCTTTCATTATCGTCTAGCCAGTAGCTTATTAAACCATATGAGGCTAGGCTTGTCCCTTCCCAACCGGCCAAAAACAATATGATATTATCAGCATAAATTACCGCTAACATCGAAGAAACGAAAAAGCCGAAAAAGCCCCAGTACCTCCTTAAAACATTGTCCTCTTTCATATAACCTATACTATAGATAGAGATAAAGAAAGCTAAAGAAGACACAAATACTCCTAAGATTGCTTGAAGTAGTGATGAGCTGAATGTAAAGTAACTAAATGCTGTAACCCCACTTTCAGGAATAAATAGAGAAGAATGTAATGAATTGATTAGATTTAATATGGCTAATCCCATAGATACTCCTATCAAAATAGTAACTAAACTTCCTCTAACATCTTGATTCATTGGGATTATCAAAGACAGAAGAGAACCAATTGCTGGTAAGAACACTATAAAGAATAAATTGAATGAAGTGTTAGTGAAGTATTGTATAAAGTTATTAAATGAATGAACTAAGAGTTGAGGAAAGAAGAAGAATATTATGCTTGCTATTGCTATTAATAACATTGGAATAGAATATTCATTAATATTATCTAAGCTTTGTTTCCTTTCTTTTACTCCGCTATATACTTTCTTAAATAAATAAGTAGCATAGCCAGAAGACATACCAATTGCAATCATTAATAGAGCTACAAGAAGTATAAAGAATCCCTCGCCTATTAATGGAATTAATTGACCAGCTGAAAGAAGCAGAAGAACCTCACTAACTAATCCAATAGTTGGTGGTAATCCTATGATATTCAGAATTCCTATAAATGATAAAGTAGTATGCAAAGGAGATACCAAATATAGTCCTCCTAACTTTTCTATATCTCTTTCCTCTAATTCAGTTATAGCTGCACCAGCACTCATGAAAAGTAAAGCTTTACCAAAACCGTGAGATGAATAGATTAAAACTGATGCAATTACACCAAGAGGCAAATCTACCGTTGAAGAAGATAAGCCCATAAAGAAGGCTATTGATGCACCAAGTAGCATATATCCCATTTGAGAAACACTAGAATATGCTAAGAATCTCTTAAAGTCTCTTTGAGCTAAAGCATTGATACCTCCATAAATCATCGTTATTAAAGCCCAGCCTATAAAGATAGGAGCCAAATATGAGAATGATGGAAATAGATAATAATATTCAATTATTACAAAAATTCCTAACCCTACCATATTAGGACTTAACAGTATGGAAATTGGAGTAGGAGCTTCTCCATGTGCATAAGGTAACCAAATATTAAATCCTGCTTGAGCTCCTTTCACTAACATTCCTATTACTCCTGCTAAGAAGACTAAAGATGCGTAAGGTATTGTGGAGTAATTATATACTTCACCAAAACCACTGTAAATATCCATCTTCCCAGATATTAATCCTAAAATAACGATTGATGATAAAGTAAGTATTGTACCTACATGAGTCCAAATAAAGTAAAGTAAGCTAATTCTCCTTCTATCGCCATAACCATAAAGAAGGATCAACAAAAATGAAGTTATTAGAGAAATCTCTAGGAAAATATATAATTCTAATAAGTTGGTTGAAATCACAACATAAAGCATAGATATAGCAAACAATGAGTAAAGCCCGTAATACAAGCCCCAATTTCCATATTTAAGTTCATGAAATCTTTTCTCCATGTATCTTAAGGAGTAATATACAGTAACTAGAGTAACTACTAGAATAGTTACTATAAATGGATAATTAAGATCATTTACTGTAAATCCAAAGTTTCCTATATAATTAGTTACGTAAAATTCATAAAATAAACCATATCTAAATAAAAAGTAAACATTAACAACTATTGATAAAAATGATAATATTGCACTTATTTTTTTATCTTTTACAAAAAATACTAATGATACAATTAAAAAGGATATTATGAAAATTAAAAGAGACATCATTTTTCATTCAACCTCCAAACTATCCTTGTTTCTATAATAGAGAATTATAGCTGCAAAAGCTACTACAACTTCAACCAAACCCATACTAACTGCAAAAATAGAAAAAACAATAGGAAGATAAACTCTACCTAGAATTGCAGAAGCAGAAAAAACAAGAAGTATAGCTGAATTGAAAATAATCTCTGAAGATAATAGTATTCTAACAATATTTTTGCTATTTAACAGTCCATAAACACCAATACTACCAATTAAGATTCCAACAACCAAACCAAGATATGGTAGAAGCATTTTAATCCCTCCTAGCCAAAGAAATTGCCTCGATCATTGTTGTAAGTAAAGCTATTATTAGAATGATTGCTGGAAACCAATAATTTTGTAATATATCATTAGCTAACGTTTGTAAACTAAATGCTTGTAACGATGAGACTGGAGTTATTCCAGAGAAAGTTATAAGTAAATCAACAAATATGAAAACTCCAACAACTAAAGCTACTACTGGAGCCCATGGAATTTTCACTTCTTTAACATTTAGCCCTCTAAACATCACTAAAGAAATAGCAAGAAAGACTACAGTAGAACCTACATAAAGGAGAATATGAAATGCTGAATAGAAAGCGTAAGAAACATTGATTAATGCTATCATAGCTGCTACAGAAATGCCAAGGAAGACTAAACCTATAGCAGCATAAAACACATTCTTTTGCCTAGTTATAAATAATGCTGATGTTATACTTATTACACCAAAAAATATGAAAAATGATATTTCAAAATCACTCGTCAGGGACATATTTTATCCCCTTCTTCTCATCTATCACAGTTTTAAGTTTCTTTACTACACCTTGAGAAGGAATTGGTTGATCAAAATCTTGATCAAACCTATCTGGTCTAAACACTAGATCTCTTCTATTCGTAAATACAGCATCATGAACTCTAGTTTCCTTTAACGCATCTACCGGACACACATCTACACAAAAACCACAAAAAACACATCTGCCATAATTTATTGTAGGAAACTTTTTACCTCCCTCAGTTACCATTTTCATCGCATCAGCTGGACAAATAAGAGCACATAAAGTACAGCCTATACATACATTTTTATATAGCCTAATCATTCCTCTATAGCCAGTTGGCAAAGTGAGTGATTCTTCAGGATACTTTACTGTTATTCTTTGAGGTTGAATCATATATTTTATTCCGGTGCCTACTGCATTAAGATGATCTGCAAATAATCTAAATGGATTTTTTTCCTTTTTATATTCTTTTACTTTATCCATAACCATCCCACCACCATTCCTAAAACTAAAGATGCGAAAGCTACGGGAAGTAAATATTTCCACGAACCTCTTAATGCTTGATCTATTCTATATCTACCATAAACACTTCTTAAGAACACTGTAAACCATAAAACAATTATTGCTTTTATTGCATTTAATAAAGCCCCTGGTAAGCCGTTAAGTGGTAACCAACCACCTAAGAATAAGTCAGAGAAAACAAAGGACAAAGCAAAAGTAGCAATATAACTACCACCCATAGCTAGAACAAATAAAAATCCACTGTACTCTGTTGCAGGGCCAACAACTAACTCACTTTCAGCTTCGACTATTTCGAATGGAAATCTACCAGTTCCCATAAGCATACCAACTAAGAATACTATTGCAGCTAAAGGATTTGCAACTATTCCAGGTATCCCAGACTCAACAACCTTCGCTATATCTAACGTATGATACTCAATAGCCATAGCAACAACTGACATTATTAATAGAACATCATAAGAAACAGCCAACAAAGCTTCTCTAACTGCACCAACTACAGCAAATCTGTTATTAGTAGCCCAAGCTTGCAATAGTATAAAAACTGGTACAATAGATGCTAATCCGAATATTAGAACCATATTATAAGGAACAAAATAACCAACGAAAACACCCATATTTATGTTAGAATCATAGAAGAAGTGATAGTAAGGTGAAAGTATAGATCCTGATTGTGGAATTGATGAAAATGGAATAAGAACCATTGGTATAAAAGAGAATGCTATTGGAAATATTGGAGCTAAAACATATAAAGTAGGATTAACTCCTACTGGTACTATTATTTCTGAAAATACTAATCTTACAGCATCAGCAATTAACTGAAGAATTCCACCAGTTCTCTTTGAAACATAAAGAGGACCTATTCTCATTTGAACTCTAGCAGCAGCTTTTCTTTCAAACCATATCGTAAGTAATAGTATTATTGTTGTAAAAATTAATCCTGGAAATATAATTACAGCAAAAAAGGATGGATAAAAGAAATAATATCTAATTGCAGAAAGAATATCAACCATTACCTATCAGCCTCCGGAGGGAAATAATCTAAACTACCATAAATTGCAACTAAATCTGCATAACGAGCTCCCTTTACTAATTCTTTAAAAACATAAATTAAACGATACGAAGGAGTTATCATTCTTAACCTATATGGATGCGGAGACCCATCACTAACTAAGTAGTATACAAGTTCACCTCTAGCCGCTTCAACCCTTGAAATTGCCTCTCCTCTAGGTGGTCTAAATGATGCATAATATCCTGGAAAAACAATTCTCCTTTGCCCTTCCCACCATTTTTTTAGTCTTGTTGGAGGAATTTGTTTAAAGAACCTATCACTTAGTATATTGCCTTCTGGTATATTTTTAATAACTTGCTCTAGTATTCTCATACTTTGCTCTATTTCCTCAAATCTTACTAAAAGCCTAGCATAAGCATCTCCTTCTTTATAGACTGGAATTTCAAAATCAACTTTATCGTAAGCTGCATAAGGCTCAATTTTCCTTACGTCATAATAAACTCCAGAAGCTCTTAAGTTTGGTCCAACAGCACCCCACTTTATTGCATTTTCTCTGCTCATAACTCCTACGTTTTCAAGCCTATCCCTAATGTTAGGATTTCTTACAAAAATTTTATACCAATCTTGGACTTTTTTCCTTTGATATGCGATAGCTTTTTCTATCATCTCCTTTATTGCTGGTGTTAAATCTCTTCTAACTCCTCCCGGTATGATGTAAGAGTTAGTTACTCTAGCCCCAGTAAGTGCTTGAAGTATTTCAACCCAAACTTCTCTATCTCCAAATCCCCACATAAATCCAGTAGAGTGCCCTAAGAAAATTGCCAAAATGCCAGTACCATATAAGTGACTAGCAATTCTGTTTATTTCTGCAGCCAAAGTGCGTAAGTATTGAGCTCTTTCTGGAACATCAACTCCAAGAATTTTTTCTACTGCCATTATATAACCTAAGTTCATATGTATAGAATCTAAGATAGCTGGCCTTTCCACTAACGGTATTAAATGCATATAATTCCTTACTTCACTTAATTTTTCTACTGCCCTATGGACATATCCAACATCTAAATCGGCATCAACAATAATATCACCATTTAATTTTACATAAATTCTCATGTGGCCAGATCCAGGATGTTGAGGCCCTACATTAAGTTCTCCTTCAACTGGAATAAACTCAACTTCCATTCCAGTGGGGTAAGGAATATCAGCCTGGTTTGTCAACAAATAACCCCTCCGTCTTTATTTTATAACTTTTTCTCATAGGATATACTCCCTCAAAATCTTCTGGCAAAAACAACCTTCTAAGATCTGGGTGACCTTCGAAAATTATTCCATACATCTCGTAAGTTTCTCTTTCTCCAGTCCAAACACTCTCCCAAATAGAATATAAAGATGGCAATCTAGGATTATCATATTTTATTTTTGTTCTTAAAGCTAGTATTGTTTTTGCTAAGTCTAAGTTAGAATAAGAAGATACATGATAAACTATCTCAAATTCTTGAGTTTCTGGATAATCAATTGCAGTAACACTCTTGACGTGATCATAACCTAAACTTTTAAGAAACTCAGCAACTTGGAGAATCTGTGATTTATCTACTTGAATAAATCCTCTTTTGTCACTCTCAGCTTTACCAGCAACTTTGAATTTTTGCTGTACTTGAGCAATAATGCTATTCAAAATAGATTGTTGAGTCTGAGCCATGTAATCACCTTAAGAGCCAATATTCAATAGTGTTAACTTGCTTCACCGCATAATAAAGTATTGGATATAAGATTACAATGCTTGATAGAATAATTATTAAAAGATTCCTAAATAAAATAAAGGAAGTATCATAAGCAGCCTCAGCTATCGCAAAGAGTAAAACCACAATTGGTTCAATTGAAGTATAGACTAAAATGTAACCATAATATTGTAATGGAAACCAAAGTCTTCCTTCACCATAAGGTATATTTCCAGCTTCAAACCTACTAACTTTTATTGGATTATATTCACTAGGAACAATCATTGAAAGAATTTTATAACCACCATATCCTGCCAAAAGAAATAATATAACGGGTAAGCCAAAAGCGAGCAAAGCTTGAGTTAATGCCATCAATAACCATTAAAGTAGAGTCCTAATATATTTTTCTACTAATTGTTTGAAAAAGGTAATTTAAAAGCAAAAATTAATTTAGAGCATTTGTATAACCTCTTTCAAAAAAAGTGAATTTACTTTAAATGTTCCAATATCTGTTTAGAGTTTCTTATGCATTTTAAAATTCCATCTCTTACTACTCCCTCAATACACCTCTGTGAAATAAATTCTACTTTATCGTTTGAAAGAACTTCATCTAAAGTTATTGGTTCTTCCCTTATGAAGTTTTCATGAATTATACAATTTGGACCAGCATACTTAAATAAACGCGGGTGAACTTTCTTTACTTCTTCTAACATTTTCCATGCTATAGCCCTAATTTCCCATTGTGCTCTACTACAAAGCCTAAGTGCGAAGAAATTATACAACTCTCTAGCATTCATCGTAACAACTATGTTAGTGTTTACCCCATTAGGTAAAACATATCTAGCATCTTCTTCTGGCACACCGTTCTCTAGTAATTTATAATAATGTTCATAAGCTGATTTGTAAGCTTCATTTATAATTTCATTAGCCCTTTTTTCTGTTGATGGCGGTATGACGGGTTTATAATACTCATCTACTGGTTTTGCAAACCTATGAGACATTTGAGTATAAGATGCTATCCTATGTCTCACAAGCTGGTGTGAAGCTACTCTTGAAATACCCTCTATGGAAAAAGTATAAACAGAATGTTCTAACACACTCCAATAACCATGAAGTATTGCATCTTTTATCCATGTTTCAATCTCCTCATCAGTCATAGTTTGAGCATGGTAATCCCAACCTTTCCTAGATCTACTCATTTTAGAGGCAATTGCAATAACTCTCTCTCCATCTTTAGTATAAGAAACAAGTTCAACTTTCATTTAAAAAATACATTATGAGTTTAGAGTGAAAAAACTTTTTGCTCATTACTTATTAATCCAAAACCTATCTTAACCAATCACATTACTTAATTTTTCTACTAGACGAGTGAATTGAGCAGCATTCTTTTCTGCGTCTTTTTCTGTTTGATCTAAAACCTTTTTGATTTCTTCATTGTCTCCTACTTGATTAATTCTTTGCTTATATATCACAATTTTATTTAACTCATCTTCAAGAGAATCCAAAACTACTTTGATTACATCTTGGCTTACTTTGCTGGTTTTTACAGCTCTTTCTCTTAGGCATGTATAATGAACTACTGCTTTATTAGATAAGAAAGTGAAAAGCTCATCCCAATAAATTGGTTTTCCGCAAAATCCACATGTCCATTTAGTTTGTGGCCTACTCATCACAGACAGTAAAACATTAATTCATAATAAGCATTGCGGTATTCATGATAAGCGAAAAAGTATTATTGGATGCGAAGTTTTATGATAAATTAGTTGGAATCTTCTTCACAAGTGAAAACTGCAGTATATGTGATGAGTTATTTGAAAAAATAAGGAAATTGCCAATATCACAAAAATATTACCTTTTTAAAGTAAATGCTAATGAGTATTTACAATATACAGTTAGACTAACAAGAGGTATAATTCCTTCCTTAAGTATTATTGATTTAGAAGGAAGAATGATAGCAGTTATAGAATCTATAGATATAGATTATATTCAAGAAAAATTAAGAGAAATTTACTCTAAAAGAGACAAATTGCCCGGAATAGAGTTCCCAAAGCCAAAATCTGTTGAAGAAATTAACGTTGCAGAATTTTTCGATATAGTTAATTTCGCTATGGATGGAAATCCAATAGATTTCAGAGGTATTGAATTTCTTCTCTTTTATGCAAAAGTCCATAAAGATTATGAGAGATTACTAAACATTATAACACCATTAGATCCTATAGGAAAATTTCTCGTTAATGGAAAACTAGAAACTACATTGGACGAAACTTACACTAACATCCTAGCTATAGAGACAATTTATAACATTTCTGATGTTAAAGATAAACTCTTAGAGAGGATTAAAGATGATGGGACTGTTTTTAGAAGTTCGAGGAAAGAAGTTATTGGATTACTAGTTGATGAGGCTATAACAGGATCTGCATTACTATCACTTTATCAAAGAACTTTTGACGATAAATATCTAAATCTCTCTCTAAAAATCTATGATTGGATAATAAAAAACTTAGAAAGCGATATAGGGTTTAGAGATTCCCCAGTAAATGACCCAATAACTAAACATGAATATTTTGAACCCTTAGCTAATTCTGAAGCTTCTATATTCTTTACAAAATTATGGGCTATTACAGATGATTCAAAAATAAGAGAGAAAGCTGAAAAGGCATTAAAAATTGCCTTTACTTTAGGTAGTGACATAAGAGTATTATCAAGAGTTGCCATTGCTTATATAAAATTAAATGAATTAATAAAGAGTAAGAAAGAAGTAAAAAATGATATAAGAGTTGAAATAGTTAAAGATAATGGATGTAAAGAAGACTATAAATATAAAGACTCTTGCTATGACTCGCTAGATAAAATAGAATTTAACTTATTTTAACATAGATTTTCTTAGTATAAGTTGATAATTTTATGGGACTCCCTCCCTCACAAATTATTCTAAATGCCTTCATTTTATCAATAGCCACTATTTTTCCTATCATAGAAAATCCATAATTCTTTAGTGTCTTCGGAGCATAAACAGAAGAAATTCCTTCTAGGATTAAATTGTTTGTTGAAATAGACTTTACAATTTTATCAATAGTACCATTAACCAAAGCTGAGCCAAAAATAACTGTAGAATCACAAACTTCACTGGAAAATGAAGAAAAAGGCTTAATTATAATTTTACCTAAATTAGCCTCTTTATTCGCTACAAAATCGTATGCAACTATTGAGGAAAATTTCGTAGTATCAACTTTAGGTGAATAACCAAAAACACATAGTTTTCCTCCTTCTAAAGTGTCCAATGGGTCTCCCTCAGTAGGATTTGGTATATCGCTTACAGCATTTAATATTGATAATAAAATACTCCTTTCAATCGAGTTGTTTTTAAGAGAATTAACTATTTCCTCTAAGTCCATTCCCATTAAATCTCCAGCTAATGAATTATCTCCATCTAATACAGTATGTGCAATCCCTAAGCTTCCATCATTTATTAAAGAAGCTGTAAAAGAAACACCAACACAAGTGTTTATTAATTTCTTACCTTTAATAGCAAACTTTAATTCCTCGATAATCTCATCTAAAATCATAAGTTAAAAATTAAATTTGAAATTAAAAACGATGATGTTGTTCCACCCCTACTGAGAGGTGATTGAACCCGCAATTTCTGAGTGATGAAGTGGGAAGAAACAGATTAAGATGAAGATCGCTCCCAAGCTGATGATGACGTCGAGCACTACTGAGAGGTGATTGTCGGACCACCACTGATTAGTTTTGAAACTAAATCTAACATAAAATCAATTTTTCCAGTAAGTGAATACCAATACAAATGTAGAAAGCTTCTTTTTGCAGAGTCAAATATCTTTGAAGGACCTAACGCCTTGCTTTTCTTATAATCCATATACACAAACATCCCTTCATTATAACCAGCATATCCAGCACACATAGCTTTGCCATCAAACTTTTCTTTTCCATAACCTAATACATCATTAATTATGTTTTTAGCTACAGTAAGAGCTTGAAAATGAGCTATAGCCCCAGTTTTTGGTGGTGATAGAATATTAGTGGCATCTCCAATAACAAAAACATCAGAGTAGTTCTTGTAGTTTAAGCTCTCTTTATCTACTGGAATAAAACCGCTTTGATCTACTAAATTTGAGAACTCATCACTAACTTTTATTGGTGTATCAACTAAAGCCAAATCGTAGTTAATACTCTGCCCGTCTTCGGTATAAATTATTTTCTTTTCCTTATCTAACTCCTTAATTTTCACTCCTCTTAAGACTTCTATATGTAACTCTTTAGCCCTTTTTCCAAGCTTCTCAGCCATAGGCTTTTGTAATTCAGGAGGTTGAGAAACTGGATTAATTAAAGTAATATCTGCTTTAGGAAACTTCTGCCTTAATAAAAAGGCAAACTCAAAGGGAGCCATTGGACACTTTATAACTCCGAAATATCCAACTACAATTTTTTTACCGTTAAAAGAGTTAACTTGTTCTCTTATTTTTATTGCACCGTCTATATTATGCCAATGAGGTAAGCCTATTTCTCTATTTATAACACCAGGGGCTAAAACTAAATAATCATAAGTTAGTTCTTTCCCTTTTTGAGTTATAACTTTTCTATTTTCTATGTCAACTTTGACTGCTCTATCTTGAATTAACTGAATCTTTTGATTTAAAATATTACCTACTCTTTTTCTAATACTTTCCTCTTTTTCTAATCCCATGGCAACATCTATTATTCCAGGCTGATATACATGATACTCTGAAGGTTCTACTACTGTTACACTTAAGTTTTGATCTTTAGCTAAATTATTTGCAACAACAGTTCCTGCATTACCTGCTCCTATAACTAATACACTTTTCATGACGTTATCCTTTTTATCATTTATTCCATAAAAACTTATTTTATAAAGTTTAGGATAACCCTAAATCTCCAATTTTTATCACTTTATATGGCATTAAATTATTTTAGGAGAAATCTTAATGTATTTCTGATGAGAAAAATCTCACTAGATCGCATAAAAAGAGGTGCACTTAGATCTTTAGTATTATCATCTTTGGCTAAGAAACCTATGTATGTTTATGAAATTATAAAAAATATTCATTCTGAAACTCATGGATTCTATAAACCCAGTCCAGGATCAATTTATCCAGTTTTAAAGTCTTTACTAAAGGATGGACTAGTTGAATCCTTTGAAGACAACGGGAAAAGAATGTACAAACTGACAGAAAAAGGAATAGAGGAATTTAACCGTATAAAGAAAGAACGTGAAGACTTCTTTTCTAGTAACAGCGAAATAAAAAGAGAAATAGTGGATGTTTTATTCGAAATCGGATATTTAATTTATATAAATAGAGAGAATATTGATAGTGAAAAACTTAAACAAATTAATACTATTTTGCAGAATTGTAAAAAAGAAGTTGTTAGCTTATTTGAGAAATCTAAGTAGATCTAAAGTTTTTTTAACAACTATTAGAGGATCCTCATCAATTACGAAAATAGAAGGCTCTTTGCCGTAGTCTCCTAAATCTACAACGAAATTTGGGATCTTGCCAAGTTTTTCGTATGCCTTTCTTATCATATAATTCATAGTATGTCCTTCCATTTTTCTACTTTCTTCGGGTTCTTCTTTTCTATTGAATATAAATACATTATCCTTAGGAAGATTATTAACTATTTCATCATAATATTTAACGTTAATTGCACTTCTTTTCTTTTTATCAAAACTCATTGCAGTAAGAATTACTCTTGCAACGTGATCTGAAGCACCAAAAGCGGGAGGTAAACAATAAATGACTTTATTAAATGCCACTGAAAGCCTACCCGGAATTGCAGCAACATCTTCTACTCCTTTAGCATTACTTAAAGCATAACCTATATTAGTACGAATTTCTGGGATAAGCAAAAATGCCCTATCTTCACTTACAAAGTTATCTACAGCTTGTTTTAGTTTTATTAAAACTTCTTCTCTCTCATTCATATATACAAGTAAATCAAAAATAATTAAAAAGATGATGAAGAGACCACAACCTTGAAAGATGAAGTGTCCTAGTCCAGCTGATTATTGTTGTTTTACTGTATTTTTAAGTACTGAAAGAGTTGCAAAAAACTCTTGTCCAGCAGGGACTACAATTACCATATTACCTCTCTGTGATATGTCAGATAACATCTCCAAGAATCTAAGTTGCAAGGCAACTGGGTTATTTTGATAAGATAAAGAGGCTTCAGCTAATATATTCGCAGCTTGTCTTTCTCCTTCACTTAAAATTATTTTAGCTCTTCTAAGCCTTTCAGCTTTAGCTTGCTCAGCCATTGCTGATAAAAGCTCTGGAGATAGTCTTATATCTCTAACAGTGACTTGAGTAACTTTTATTCCCCAACCTTCAGTTACAGTATCTAATATCTCTTGTAATCTCCTATTAATCTCTTCTCTTTTTGTCAGGATTTCATCTAATTCCATTTGTCCTACAATGTCTCTTAGAGAAGTCTGAGCATAGTTTAACACAGCTGCTGGATAGTTACTAACACTTACTACAGCTTTCATAGGATCTACAACTTTATAATAGACTACAGCATCAATTGTCACAGTGACGTTATCTTTAGTTACTATAGTTTGAGGTGGAACATCCACAGTGACTATTCTTAAATCAACGACAAGAGGTCTATCTACAAAAGGTATTAGAAATATTATTCCAGGGCCTTTAACACCTAAAACTCTTCCTAATCTTAATACAACAGCCCTTTGCCATTCAGCGACAACTCTAAAAGACATAGCTAGAAATATAAGGATTATTATGATAAGAAATACTAATCCTATTATATCTGCAACAGATACCATGATATAATATACATTTCAGAGTTTAAATCTTATTAGCAAAGCTGAAATTACTAAACCTGCACTAAATCCTAATATGTAAATTAGAATTACATAGTTTATACTACCTGCTGATTGATTATAAGTTACTTCATGAATGTTGTTGAAAAATGAAGAAAGAGATTTTTTAAAGTTATAACTCTTCAAAAAGTTTACCATCTTATCATATATTGTTTGAAGGTGAATTATAATAGAATTTATAATGGGAGAAGAAACTATATAATCAGATGATAATGTGAAGTTCCCAGGGTAATAAACTACATATAAGGAAGGAGACACATTCTCAAATTTTACATAACCAGATTGATTGGTATAATTTTCAGCTATTATATTTAGTCCCGTTAGTCCTACATCTTCTATATATATAGGTTGATTTGCTAATGGCTTTCCTTCAAAAGTGATATTAACATAAATACTATTGTTTTTTTCATAAGTTGAAATGTTAGGTTTTATAGGCCATAAAACTATAGCATCGTCTGGCCCGCTTGAGAGAATTGTATCTGGTTTCCATAAATTAGTTAGGTTTGCAGTTGATTGGACTCCAACAGCTGACTCTGCTGTATCGAAACCAATTGAATAAGCATAAGGAACTAAACTTAACTTTCCATTTTGCATAAAATATAAGTTCATTGAACCTTCAACTTGCATATCAACAACGCTTCCACCTCCTGGACCGCCAAAAACAAACTCTAAATCATTTGGAATTCCAGCTATAGAGAGTCCTCCAATCTGAAACTCCCCACTTATAGGAGCTTTATAGAATATTCCAGATTTATTATGAATAATATAACCAAAATATAACGAAGAATTATCTATCATAAACAAAGATATTGATATTGGTAAAGTTACATTAAATGTCGGACCTTTATAGCATATAACCCCTAAACCTTGGTATGTTGTTGCACTTCCATTCAAAGGAATTGTGAAAGGACCAGTTAAATTCCATAAGTTTAAAACTAAACTTGCCTCAAACTCATTTTTGGAAATCTGATGGAAAAGAATAACATCTTGAGCCCAATATAAGCCATTAATCATAGCATTTAACTGTAAAGAAGCATTACCGGTAGTTAAATACTGACCATTCGGTAGATACGAGGAACCAATACTCATAAAGGTTATATTTATTACTCCCATTACCTCATTAGTAAAATACGTTGAAAATAAAGAATAAAATGACATTCCCATAGGGTAAGATATAGTAAATGCTGAACTAGAAAGAGAAAATGAAACTAACGGTTCTACTAAAAGAAATAATATTAGTATTAACGCTAAAATTTTCACAAAAATATTTTTCTATCATTACCTATTAAATATTATGGTAAGCCATGTTGTAATTCCGATCATAATTATCGCAATTGTGGTAGCTGCACTTATTTTAACTGGACAATATGCAAATCCTATAGTTGCAGTACCCTCAATGGCGATTGTAGGTTTTATATCATATAGAATAGCTTACGTTATATATAAGACTAGGAGGAGAAATCTTTATACTTATGTAGGTAAAATAGGGAAAGCTATTGAGGATATACCAAAAAACGGAGAAGGGTATGTAATGATTGAGGGAGAAATGTGGAAGGCGATTGCTGAAGAGCCTATAGTTGAGGGAGAAAAAGTAATAGTTACTGGAATGGAAGGTTTAAAATTAAAAGTTAAAAAGCTTACAGATAATGATAAAAATTAAGCTTACAGTACTTCAAAAGTTAAAAAACTCCGGATATTCAGTAACTGAAGATAAAGATAAAGTAATAATTCATTACACTCCTCCTTCTATCAATGAAGCTATGAGCTCAGATGAAGATGTTGAAAACGTTAATAGATATATTGAAATCTTAGGAGAAAAAGTGGGTGATGAAGTTATTATAACTGAAGCATATGTAATGGAAGGAAATATTAAAAAGAGAAAACTTGATGAAAGTGAATTAGAGCTATGGATAGAATATTTAGGTGAATAAAAGTGCCCTACCTATTCGTTTATGGGTCATTAAGGTATGGATTTGAATTACATCATTTATTATCAAACTCAAGATTCGTGGGCTTAGCGTTTACTGAAGGTTATAAAATGTATGATTTAGGAAGTTATCCCGGTGTGATTAAAGGAGATGGAATAATTTATGGAGAGGTTTATGAGGTAGATGAAGATACTATTAACCTTCTTGATAGAGTTGAAGATTATAGAGGAAGACCTGATGATTTGTATATAAGAGAAAAGACTAAAGTTTACTTTGATGATAAGAGAAAATACTCTTTATCTGACGTATATATTTACGTTTATAATCAAGATATTTCTGGGAGAGATCTCATCGATGAAGGGGATTATTCTAAATATGTTAGAATGCCAGTAATTCTAAATTACTTTGCCTATGCTGAAAATACTAATGAGGAAGTACTTAGACAAAGAGGAGTAAAAAAGATATTGAAAAAAATTAATGCAATTGCTTATGGTTACAAAATGATATTCAACATACCTTGTAGATGGAAATATTGTGCAAATTTAATAGAAGATGAAAAGGGAAAAGTCTGTGGTTATATTTATGTAATGCACGAAGATGAATTAAATACACTAGATAAGGCTGAGCAACATCTAGTGAAATATATGAGAGAAGTTATTAAAGTTATTGACGAAAAGGGAAAAGAATATTACGCATATGCTTATGTTTCTCCAGACAAAGGAAATCAAGAAAAGCCCTCAGAAGAATATTTAAGCTTAATTATCCAAGGTTTAAAGAGAGGATGGGGAAATAACTGTATAAGTTCTGGACTTTTGTGATGATGCCCGCCCTTAGCGGATTAATGAAGAGAGAACCCGAGTCTGAGTGATGAAAGAACCCCTCACTGATTTTTGATGACCTTGGCCGACGCTGACTTTTATTTGTTCAAAAATTTAGAAAAAATTAACTAAAAACAACAGCTAAAATAACTCCAATTCCTAAAACCACTGAAGAGTAGATGTTATAATAGAACGCTCTTCCAAAATCTCCTCTACTCGCTAAATAATATGCATAAGCCATAATTAAACCGTGTAAAATAGTAGCTGAATATGCTATATAGCCTAAATGGTAAAAATAATCACCAGCAAAAGCTAAAGCAACAGAAAGTATTTGATTAATTCCAGCAAAAGGCAATGCCTTATTCCCTAAAAGAACAGCAAAGCTATGTAATCCCATTTTTTTATCAAATTCTGCATCTGGAATATGATTATAAAGATCAAAACCAACTGCCCAAAATATTGTTGCTATTACAAATAACCATGGTATTTCTAAAATTAACTGAGAAAAAGAAGTGACAAATAGACCTAAGGAAGCTACAGCACCACTAAATACAGCTAATCCTTGAACAGTGGCGATTTGATAATTAGCAAATGCCGTATATCTTTTCATGTAAGGATAAGTCATTACAACTAAAGCTACAAGTGGAGAAAGTATGAAAGCGTAAAAATTAACAAAAAATGCAGATATAAAGAAAGCTATTAGGGAAATTATTATCAAGAGCTTAGCCTCTTTTACGGTAATTTTTCCAGTAACTAAGGGTCTTGTTCTTGTCCTCGGATTCTTAGCATCTATATCTCTATCAGCTAAATTATCATTAGTCATTCCTGCAATTCTTAAGAAAAAGAGAGATAAAAATATTAAAAACAAAATGTAAATTGGAGGTATTTTTTTAATAGCAACAAAAGCTCCCATATAGGCCATAGGTAAACTAAAGAAAGTTTGTTCAATCCTAAGAAACCTTAAATAAATGTAAAGTTTACTTTTGCTTTCAGTCGCTCCTCCTGGATCCCACTGCATAGAATTAATTACTTTTTAGGGTTTTTAACTTCTTGTACTGAAGATAATAATCTAAACCATCAATTAAGGCTAATATACTAGCTTCAATAACGCTACTCGAAACTCCAACAGTTCTCCAAGTTATACTACCATCAGTAAATTCAATTGTAACTCTTACAACGCTTTCAGTGTTCTTTATTTCTCCGGGAAGTATTACTCTATAATCAGTTAGCTTTACATTAGTTATCTCTGGATAAACCTTTTGTAATGCTTTCCTTAAGGCTAAATCAACAGCATGAACTGGACCAACACCTTCAGAAACTTCTAATTGACCATTAACCTTAACTACAGCAATTGATAGATTACTACTTTCATTTATTACTTTCCAATATTCGACATCTATCTTCTTTTCATAAAGTCCAAGTTCTTTTAAAGCAACTAATATGGCTGATGATGGAGCTAAATCAAAACTATAACCCTTATTTTCAAGCTCCTTTATCTTCTTTAAAGCATTCTTAAGCCTTTCATCTTTCTTATCAACTTTAACTCCTATGTTCTCTAAATAAGTAACTAAATTAGAAGTTCCAGATAGTTCAGAGATTACAAACCTCCTAGTATTTCCTACTAGTGAAGGATCAATGTGTTCATAAGCCCTTGCAACTTTCATTACCGCATCTGCATGTACCCCAGCCTTATGAGTAAATGCAAAATCACCAACATAAGGTTGATATGGATTTGGATGCAATCCAGCTAATTCATATACAAGCCTAGAAACTTCTCTTAGTTTCTTTAAACTTTCCTTTCCCTTTAATACATTAAAGCCCATCTTTAAGGCTAAATTAGGAATTATTTGAACTAAATCTGCATTTCCAGTCCTCTCTCCTATTCCATTTATAGTTCCTTGAACATGCCTTGCTCCAGCTAATACACCCATTAAACTATTAGCTACTGCACAGCCAGAATCATTATGCATGTGTAATCCAACCTTAGTTTTAACTTCTCCAACTACAACCTTAGTTATTTCATAAACTTCATGAGGAAGAGTTCCACCATTTGTATCAGCTAATGCTATAACATCAACCTTAGCCTCTTCTGCAGTTTTAACAACTTTTAATGCATATTCTCTATTATCTTTAAATCCTTGATAGAAATGTTCAGCATCAAATATTACTGTTAATCCGTGAGATTTCAAATAATTTATACTATCATAAACTATATCTAAATTATCTTCTGGTTTTATCTTTAAAACATCAGTAACGTGTAAAAGCCAAGATTTCCCAAAAAGAACAGCAACATCTACATCAGCTTTTATTATAGCATTTAAATTAGGATCTTCCTTTGCACTATATTCTTTTCTCCTAGTACTTCCAAAAGCCGCAATCCTTGCTTTAGATAGAGAGTATTTTTTTATTTCTTTAAAGAATTCCTCATCTTTTGGATTTGATCCAGGCCAGCCAGCTTCTATGTAATTCACTCCTAATTCATCTAATGCTAGTGCTATCCTTATTTTATCATTTAATGTGAAAGATACATTTGCAGACTGTGCTCCATCTCTTAAAGTAGTATCCAATACCTCAACAGATTTCGTAAACACCGGACATGAGATCAATTTTATTATTAATGCTTATAAACCTTATAGTCAGAAGTGATATCATTATGAACAGAAACTCTCTATTTATAGTCGTAGGTGTTTTGTTAATTGTTATATTTCTTTCCGTATATATCTTAACACCTGTTTATTTACCCTATTATAAAGTTGTCGATAAAGCATTGGAAAATAATTACACAATTGTTGAAGTTCCCCCTAGTAAAACTATAAAGGTTTTAACTATTAACACTACAGAATCAAACAATACTATATACCTTATTGCAAATACATCCTCAGTCTATTTACAAGTTATAAACTCCTCTGGGTTAGTTGCAAATAGTTCAGAAGTTTTAATAACAAAAGTCTACCCTGGTACTTATTACATTGCAATTGCAAATCCAACAAATACATATCAATATGTTACTCTTAGACATGCTATCTTTACTTATGACGAAATAAATAGCTTATATTCAACTTTAGGAGTTATAACTACTATAAGTGAATTCTTCATTGCATTAGGAGTAGTTGCTGCTGGTTACGGTTTAATTGCATCATTTTTTGGTAAAAGGTTCAAGAGAAAGAAATAACCATTTAACCCCTTCAGTTATAAAACTAGGGCCTTGGTGTGCTAAAAAATCACCCTTAGTAATTAAAATAGGTTTCTCAAGAAGAGATGATAAACCTCTATTTATAAGTCCTTTTTTAAATCTCTCAACCTCATAATCCTTATACATCTTAGGTTCATATATTATAACATCTGGCTCTCTTGATAGTATATCTTCTGGATTAGGGGTAAAGTATGCGTCTTCTTTGTCATCAAAAATGTTCTTACCACCTACATGATAAATAGCATCACTTACGTGAGTTGGAAAACCAGCAGTTATAGGACCACCTAAATCAAACTCTATATATACTTTAACCCTTTTAATAGGCGAAGTTCTTATAAAAGATGATAAGGCAGAGAATAACTCCATGTACAATTTTCTACCTTCATTTAAGGCACCGATAACGTTTGAAATAATTATTACGTTATTTAAAATTCTTGAAATAGAAGTAGCTACACCAATAGGATAAACAGTAAAACCCAAATTGATTAACTTCTTTGTTAACTCCTTTTGTGCACCAGTTGTTGAGAAAATTATGTCTGGCTTATTTCTCTCTAAAAAGTCTACATTAACGTGAGTATAACTCCCAATTTTTGGTATTCTTCTTGCCTCTTCTGGCCTATAACTAAAGGCATCCGTTGCAATAATTTTATCACCATATCCTAACATAAATAACGTTTCAGTAGTTGCTGGATCTAAACTAACAATCTTCTTTATAGGCCTAGGAACATCAACGTATTCATCGAGTATCTCGTTATAAACTTTCATAGAGTTTATTTAACCAACCTAAATTTAACTTTTTTTTTTAGAGAAATAACCCGGCTAAACAAGTTATAACTCCATAAGCTCTCTGAACCTCTTTAAGTAAAATTTTTCCACCATAATTATATAACATATCTTCACATGTCTCAGCATTAATAACAACGTGTTCAGCGTTTAGTAAATTACTAACTTCTTTAACATTCCTATCATTAACTGGAGTAACAATAACATCAACTCTATTCTCATTAATATATAGGCTTTTCATCGTTAATTTTATAGAATACAAAAGAACCTCAAAAGGAACCCTTTCAATATAATGTAACCCAACAATAATCTTTATAGGCTTTAATACTAAACCATTACATTTTCCTTCTCCTATTATTAAGTCAGCTTCACAAGGTGTTTCTACTTTAATATATCCTTCTGGAAAAACTAACTTTAATCCGTCCGTATAAACATATAGTTTCCTCTTCTCAATCAATTTATTATTTAATTGCCTAATTTCCTCTTTATGCCTTGTGAAAAGTGCATTTAACCATGAGAACTCTTCTACACTGTATAATCCTAATTGAGAGAATTTAGAAGTTGTAATCAAATTTGAATTTAAAGTGTCTGCAATAATTGAAGCTATGAAAGAGACTCCCTTACTTTCTCCTTTTAAAGGTATTACATATTCTCCATCTTCTGAAACAAAGATCAAACCAGATTTCTTATTACTAAACCTTAAAGCTCTCTCTATTTCTCCAACAATAATATATAAGTTAGGTTTTTCTGGTTTTAATTCGTAACCTAAAGTAGAAAGAATAGAGGAAATCTTCTTTGCTATTTCACCCTCTCCTAAAACTCTAACTCGAGTAAAATACAACCCATAATACTTTTCTACTTCGTATTATAAAAATCTATTAACTGACTAAAAACCTCTTTAAAGCTTACCTCTAGATGTTATGACAGTGAATTTGTCTTTTAAATACTCTGTATAATCTTTTCCCATATCAACACTATACTCAGAGAGAATAGGGTACACCTCTTTAAACTCTTCCTCTGTTAATTCTCTGTACTCAACTTTAGGAATACCCACTTTTTCTTCAAATAACCTTTTAGCGTACTCTTTAGCTTTACCCTCTAATTGGTCCATAATTTCTATGTAGTCTTTCTCTCTTAACCTTTCGTATGTATCTTCGTCTATAAGACTATCTATGTATAAAGCCTTTAATAACTTTATAACTTCAACCTTCGGTGGTTGTAAACCTATCTTAGATGGAGATACTTTACCTCTAATGTAAATTCTTCCTCCAACCATGCCAGTACCTACAAAATTTCCAACTGGTTCATGATTAATGTTAGTCCCTAAAACAATAATAACACCACCAGCCATATATTCTCCTAAATAATCATCAACCATACCGCCAATTACTAAATAAGGCCTTCTATCCTTATATTCTCTCATCTGTATGCCAACCCTATTACCAGCATTCCCCTTCACAAATATTTTACCGTTCTGAAAAGTTTGAGCTAAAACATCTCTGGCATCACCATATATAACTACTTTACCTCCATGCATAGTATCACAACAGTCATCAGCAACATTCCCATAAACGTAAAAGTAGTTATCCTCATTAAGATTTGCTAAGGAATTACCAACAACACCATAAAGATTTACTCTAATGTTAGAAACTCCAAAACGCTTAAAATTAATACCAATATAACGGTGACCTAACACGTTAGCAACAGTTACCTCTCTTTTACCTCTTTTGATTTCTTTAACTATCAACTCATTTAACTCTTTATAACCAACATTTCTAGCGTTTATATCGTAACTTGGAGGAGTAAAAATTGGTGGATGAGAAAAACTCTTTAACTCTGCCTCATCTCTTCCGTAACTAATTACCCCTTTATTAAGAGAAGCAATGAAATAAGAACCAGGCTTTAAAGTCCAAACCCGAGCATTAGGACTAATTTCTCTAATCTCATTTTCCTCACTAGCAACATAATAGAAATTATCATCTTCACCAATAATTGCTGGCCTAAATTTAGATCTATCAGCTAAGGCAATCAAATAAAGATCATCACAAGAATCATAACCGATAACAGCTGTAAATGGGCCATCTAACCTAGCGTTTCTGTAATAATAATCTAATTCCTTTGGAAGAGCTGAAAAACGCCTTGAAGGATTAACTAAAATTTTTACAGCTTCTTCAACACTAAAGCCTTCTGAAATTAACTCTTCAAAAAGAAAAGCAATAACCTCACTATCAGTACCTACAAACCCTTCCCAGTTTCTTTCTAACAAATACTCAACATTAGCACCAAAAGAACTAACATCACCATTATGAACTATTGCAATATTAAAAGTTGAGAAAGGATGAGACCAATAAGGGTAATGTCCCGGAGAATTAGTAGGTTGCCTAGTGTGAGCCAACCATAAGTCACCCTCATATTCTTCAACCTTATACATTTGTGCAACATCCTTAGGATAACCAACACCTTTAAACACTTGAAGAGAAGTACCAAAACTA
Source organism: Sulfurisphaera javensis (assembly GCF_041154675.1). Lineage (NCBI taxonomy): Archaea > Thermoproteati > Thermoproteota > Thermoprotei > Sulfolobales > Sulfolobaceae > Sulfurisphaera > Sulfurisphaera javensis. The sequence continues at coordinate 503,422 of NZ_AP031322.1, read as the reverse complement.
TAAAGCCTTCCTTTCCTATTTGACCATATAATCTCATTTATATTCCTAAATGCTTTTTTACCCTGAGTAATATCGTCTAAAGTAATGTAGTACTTACAATCACAAACATCAGTGTCAGTATATTCAATTTCATATTTATCAACTTTTAAACCATGAGATTCTAAAATATTCCTTAAACTTAAAGGATCTCCCTCATAAAAAACCTTAAGAATGTACTTATTCCCTTTGTCCTTATCAAAAACAGCAAATCCAGCACCCCTATCACTACCCCTATATCTAACCCTTTCAATTCCTCTAACAACTTCATCCCCAGTAATTTTTCTTGCGTTCTTTTTCCTTAGTATTCCTAAAACCCCACAACCAGATGGATGAATCATAGAGAACCAGCCACCTTAACCCTTAATTTTTGTAAAATGTAAGAGTTCAAATTCACAGCCCTTAATAACTCCCTATTTCCAGTTAAAGTAGATTGAACAGAATAAACTCCAGCTGCACCAGCTAATAACGCAATTTCCTTCTTAAAACCAGCAATTAAATTGAAAGCCTTACTCTTCAAATCAGACCTATTTCCCTCTCCTAAAGCTACCTCAAACACTTTATAAGACATTATAACAGAATCAGCACCTAAGGCTATAAACTTAAACACATCTCCAGAATCTCTAATCCTTGAGGACTTTGCTATTAAATCAAACTTCTTCCTAATTCCCATCTTCTTTAACTTAGTATCAATTTCTGAAATCACAATTTCAAGATCTTGATTTCCTAAATCCTCATCAATTATGAAGCCAGGAATACCTTTAAGTTCAACAACCTCCTCTATTGATTTTTCATCACTAGGCAATAATATATAACTACCTAATTCATAATCCTTACTCCACTTCATTATACCTTTTTCATCATGACTTATTGAAATCTCTTCATAGAAACGAGAAGATTCATAAGTAAAGACAGCTGAGCTTAAAGCTAAAGATGCCCATTGCAAAGCGTTCTTCTCATCCTCTGGTGCATCTATTATATCAAAAATTACCGGCAAAGAGAGATATATTTTACCACCAGCTAAATAAAAGCTAGTATCTATATCCTCCCTATAAGGATCTATTGAGGGTCTAGTTACTTGAGCACCATCACTTCTTAACCAATCAACGATCCTTGCAGGCTTTTCAACATCTGGTGGAGCAGTACTTCCCATACTAGTTATCACTGGATCTCCCTTATTCACCAACTCATGTAAGTAAACTTTTCTCCTCCTAGACCACAGTTCACCTAGCTTAGGCGGAAGTTCCTCTTCCTCTCCTTCAATGCCTAAGATTGTTAAAGTCTCTCTTGAAAGACCTTTACCTATAAGCAAATCTCTCCTTCCCTTAAGCTCGTTAATACTAGATAAACCTAAATTATCTAATATATTAGCAAGCTCAAGGGAAAAGCCTTGAATATAATTAACTAAAACCTTAAGACCAAAATCAATATCAATCATTCTAGTTCCGTCTATTTTGTTTGTTAACGCTGTTGGACAAGATCCAATATGACATTTATGTACCATAACACAGCCCATAGCAATTAAAGCTCCAGTACCAACACTAACTACATCGGCACCTAAAGCAATCAACTTAGCAGCATCAGTAGCATCAGCAACCCTTCCAGCTGCTATAATTGTAAACTTTTCTCTCATTCCTTGTTCTCTTAAAACCTTATCAGCTGATGCAACAGCTAACTCAATAGGAATACCAACGTTATCCCTTATAACAATAGGAGTAGCTCCAGTACCAGCGCCATGTCCATCGATTATAACACCATCAGCACCCATTCTTGCTATACCAGACACAATATAAGGAATGTAATTTGTTGCAGCGACTTTTACAAAGACTGGCTTGCCAGTTGCTTCCTTTAAAGCCTCAATCCTTTGACCTAAATCCTCTATTGAATAAATATCATGGTGAGGTGCTGGAGAAATAGCATCAATACCAATCGGAATTCTTCTAGTTAAAGAAATAGGTTCTGTCACCTTACTGCCTGGTAAATGTCCACCTATACCGGGTTTAGCTCCTTGACCAATCTTAATAACTATTCCAGCTCCATGCATTAAAACATCAAAATCAACCCCAAACCTTGCTGAAGCCCACTGAACAAAAATTCTTTTTGACTTAGCAACTTCTGGATGAAGACCACCTTCACCAGTGCCAGCTAAAGTACCCGTAAGATCGGCAACCTTAGCAATTATAATATTTGGATTTCCACTTAAAGCACCATAAGACATATCTCCTAGGTAAAGAGGAGCTGACATCTCAATTCCAGCAATTTTAGTTAAAGTTTTAGCCTTAGGAGAATCAGAAATACTTCCATCTTCTTTTTTAAAACGAACTCGATCAAGAATTCTTAAAGAGTTCCATTTTGGAAAAATCATTTGTGGCTTACCAGTCAAGGCAAGCTTACGAATATGTTCAATTCTCTCAACAGTCCAAAATTCATTATCAGTTTGTTTCGGTATAGGTAAGTATTGCTTGATGACAAGCAATCGGGGTCAAAATCTAAATATAATATAACACTATATATTTGTTTATAGGATTATTTAGGTAGACATAAGTACAAAAAACGACTAAATAGAGTTCTAATCTAATAAATTAACTTACGTTAATAGAAACTCTTACTTACCATTGTTTAAACAACACAGGATATCTGTTCATTAAAAATCAAAATAGTTCAGAGATTAAAAGAATAAATTAAAAGATTTTAAAACACTTATGAGAGTCTTTAAACAAAAATAAAACGAAAAAAATTAAAACCATAACTCCCTCCATTAAAAATAAATTTTTACTTTTAATAATTACCAATTACAAGAGGATTTAATTTAATCATCGAAAATTCTATAGATACTTTTTGAAGAATGTAGCAAATTATTTCTAATAAAAATTTCCTATAGACAGAATCTAGTAAAGGAAAGTTTTAACACTATACAATCTAGATATATGTAAATAGCTATAAAACCTTATATTTCGAAAGAGAATCATATATTAAGTGAGTTTGCATATCTTTAAATCCCTTATATTTTGTATCCTACTAATTTTAAAAGCGTAAATTAGTTAGAGGCGACAGCATATAACATCGGCTATCTGATTTCATCGAAGCCATAGTTACCTAATCATTCTTCTCTCTTCATTTCGCGGAAAATCGCACATCCTAAGTTCCATTCACTATTCGAGAATTAATCATTCACACTTGAGATAAGAAAGCTAAAAATAATTTACACTAAAAGAAATATCCTTTAGGGAAACTTTTTCCAACAACAAATTTTTAAATTGGCAACTTCATATTTTATAATGCGGCCGTCGTCTAGCCTGGATTAGGACGCTGGCCTTCCAAGGCTAGACGAAGAAAGCCAGTAATCCCGGGTTCAAATCCCGGCGGCCGCATTATAAAATTAAACCTTTTTGAAATCCCCTCAATTTTTTGACAATACATAAATAGAATGAAAGATAACTTCTATAACTACTTTATAAGTATAGATTAAGAGAATCTGTCTAAATTAATGAAGATTAAGAAATAAAATCAATCACCATACTGTTAAGTTAAACTATATAAAAAAATTACTAAAACAAAAATACTCAAACTATAAAAAACAAAATCAATAAAAAAAGTTTAGCTTATCTTTCTATAAACTAACACTATAGCAACTATCGCAACTATTAAACCTATTATTCCAGCTATCAAACCGCCATATACTAATGGAGTAATACTATTTAATTTACTATTTAAGCTATTTACCTCACTAGACAAACTTTGAACAGTTCCTTTTAGATTAGATACAGTAGTATTTAATGAACTAACTGAAGTTTTTAGAGTAGTTATCTCACTCTCTAAAGTAGATATATCACTACTAACAGTTGATAACTCACCACTTAATGAAGATATAGAGTCATTTAATGATTTAATCTCATTCATTAAAGTATAAACTGTGGTATTAAGAGTCTGAATTTCAGCATTTAATTTGTTAATTTCTTGATCAATAAGTTGTGTAAAGTTTACTTGTACTTCAATTGGAACTGACAATGTATTTGTAACTCCACTGTAAGTAGCATTAATCTCAACATAACCCTCATATGTTGAATTTATTGATGGCAACATGAAAGTTACGTTATAATAACCAGATGAAGTTAAAGTTGGTGTTATGCTAACTGTTCCTTCCGGAGTTACTACCATAGCACTTACAGTAGCATTTGTAACCTTCATATTAGCAAATAGAACTTCAAATAATATAGAAATTTCATCGCCTGCATATCCAGTAAATGATGTATAACCAGATGGATTGAGTGGAGCAATTATCTTATTATTTTGCAGTTCTTCAACGGCTAAAATTGTTACGACTGCAGGATATAACTTTATCGTAACTGGAATAGTCTGCATAGCTTTTACAGCTACAGTGGCACTAGAATTCACATAACCTGGATAAGAAGCTACTATCTCTATATTTTCAGTAAAGTTAAAAGCGTATACATGAAGTATAGCAGTACCAGATGCGTTAGTAACAGCACTAGTTAAAAACTCATGAAGACCATTAGTTACATTATATGCTTTAACAGTAGCTCCAGCTAATGGAACATTTTGCTCATTTACAACAGTTACTTCTATAGTAGCAGTATATGGTTCATAGTAAACAGTAACTGTTTGAGTTACTATACCAGATGGAGTTTGAGCAGTAACTATAACTTCATAAGCACCAGTATAATTGTTTACACCAGCAATAGTTCCCCATGTCCAGAAGTTAACAACCACATATCCAGTAGAATTAGATTCTACTGGCGCTGATGGAGTCTCCTTACCTAAAGGATTAACAACACCAATACTTACTGGAGTATTTGGTGTAGTTTGAACTTCAATGACTAACTCTTGACCATAATGAAATACTTCACCTTGATATGGCGTTACTATAGTTAAAGAGCTAGTTCCAGCTAAAATATTACTATCTACCCATATTAATCCTACTATTGATATCAACAAAATTAATCCCAAAACGAGAGTAAACCTCATAACCTATTCACCATATACACTTTTAAAACATAATAAAAAAGAACATAACTTAAATCTTTTCCTAACTTCATGAAACTAGCTCCACGTTATAGAATATTAATGCTATTGGATACTCTGATATTGTTATTATGGCAGTTGGATATGGTACAGCATACATTACAACAGTATAGTTACCCGCTGGTAATGATGTTATTCCAGCCATTTGGACAGCTATTTCTAAGTATGGAATAGCAGAGGTTCCTAAACCTTCAGGACCAGGAACTATAGCTTGATATGCTGCATATAATGGTGCACCAGTGTAAACTCCATGCTTATATACTAAGGCATACACGAAGAACTCATATGGATACTTTAGCACGCTAGTTGCATAAATGTCAATTACTGGACTTGTTGCTGTAATAACTATTGTTTGATTATCAATATATGTATCCTCTGGTGTTAATAAGCTCTTAGATAATGGTGGAATAATTGGAATTGGAGCTAATCTTATTGGTGTTATATTAGCTGAGGATATGTATGTAGATACTGTTAATGTAGTGACTGAATCAGTTACAGTTACACTTACATTAGCATTATAACCTACAGTTATATTTGGATATGCTTCAACTTCTGGCAAAACGAAGAGACCAGCAGGACCTAATGGAACAGGAGTACCATTTGGCAATATAAAAGCTAATGTTCCATTTGTATATACTGGCTCACCTTTGAACGTTAATGTAGTTAAAGTATTATTTTGTATAATAGTTAATGGTAATGTTCCGTTGAATAATCCACTTAATGGGGCAGTTTCTGGTATTGTTGGTAAAACATTACCAGGTATAGTAATCATCTGCCCATATACATTAACTATTACAGTTTCCTTAGCAGTTGCATTATAGTATATCATAGCCTTATTTCCGTTATGATATATAGTTATGTTTAACACATTTAGATGCAATATTGATGTTGGATTTGTATGAGCATATTCTTCATCACTGAAGCTCATGAAGGGTTGTTTATACATTGCAGAGGCAATAAACCATGGAATTTCACCAGTTATCGTTACTGGTGATGGCTTGAATGTTAAGAAGTAGAATACTAAGCCTGGTTGAGTTTGCACCAATGCTAATGTCTTTAGTGCAACTAATTTAGTAGTTGCAACATCTAATTCATGAGTTACATAATCATATACACCAACAGTTAATATCGAACCATTTAATTGAGTTACAGTTAGATGTAATATTGACTCTAAACCGGAAATGCTTAACTCAAACTCATATGTACCATTACAGTACTGTAACTGCTGTGCAACTAATTGTGGGAATAAGGTGGTTAAGTTCTTAGTTGTTAGCATTATACTGTACTTTGTACCAGATGGTAATGTAACATTTACATACATCATCTTTGATAATAACTGGCTTGTAGCAGAGACACCTAATAATTGATATAATGGTGCATTCCAGACTAATAATCCATTAGTTCCAATGCTTAAGTAATCTGGTAAGTTAGTTCCATAGTATGATTCATTGAAGTATAATGTAGCATATGGTGCATATAATGGTGTTACTGAAGAGGAGAAGTATAATGATGTAGTTATATTAGGAACTTGTACAGTTAATTCTACCTTATACATCTTAGTTAGTAAGAAGTAATAGTATACTGCATAGTCAGTTGATACGTACTTATAATTATCAGTAGTACCAACAAATGTGGAATTAGTTGTTACAGTTACAAACGTATTTTCATCTGCTGGATATAGTCCAGCTGGTACTGAGGGTGTAGATGGAGTAGATACTATTTTGAATGTTACATAATTAGCAATATCATAATATGGCTCAGAAGAGCCAGGTATCAATGTAGTTATTGGTGCTGGCGCTGGAATTATTTCTTCATATCCAATTTGCATAAATGGAGACAATATGTTATTTCCACTTGTTACATTTAATCCTGCAACATATGCTGGTTCAATCTCATTACCATTAGCAGTAATAAATGACTCTTCAAAATACATGTTATCAGTTGGATTATTATCAGCATAGTATTGCAATGCTGTAACATTAGTTTGTCCATCTGGAGCATTTGGCATTGGCATTATAGTCTTTCCATTAAATGTTAATTGATATGCTGAGAATTTAGAATTAGGAATTGGTTCTAGCTCATAACTGAAAGTGCCTACTGAAGTCTTTGAAAATCCTTTATTTCCGAATGTTCCACTTATTTTATATACATTACCACCATAGAATATTATAGCTCCAGTGAAATGCGTATTACTAAAGTTAATGTCACTATTATTTACAGCATAAGTGTATTGACCATTTGGATAACCTGGTACTAGAACTGCATCAGGATCATATAATACCACATCAGGTGCATTGTAACACTCAAAGTCTTGTGCAGTTATTTGTGTAGGTAATGTAGTTATTTGAGGAGGTATAACAATACCATAGAAATATCCTTTATTAACTGTTGTTATACCACCTTTAAGAGAATATCCAGTTACTACAACTGCTGTCTCATTTCCCCATAATCCAAAGTCAACTAGAGTTATATAAGTATATTGTGGAATAGTCTCGAAGACTATTAATAATGGACCAGTACCAGTTTCTACAGCAGGTACAGTTGGAACTGTTAATGTTAATGAGAACGGCATGCTTAGATAACTTGGAGCAGATAATATGAAGTTAAGTTCTCCATTAAATGTAGATATTTGCATTGGTAATTCAGAACCTAATATTGCTAACTCATATTCACTACCAACAGTAAAGTACTGTGCTGTTCCCATATATTGCATTGCTATACTACCATTAATTATTGGATATTCTGGAGTTACAATAATTCCAGAAAATGAATATCCTGGTAATGGAACATTTTCAAATAATAATGTTGCATTTGTTAATAATGTTACGTTCGCTGTTGCTTCTTGTGAATTAAATGTACCTTCTGCAGTAAATTGAGTTTGACCCTTTATAGCTACTTCTGATGGTGGTGTTGACATAATTCCAGATGTTAGATAATATGAAGCGCCGGTAATATTACCAGCTTCGTATGCTGTAGCGGATAAAGTTGTCAATGCAGTATAAGATACTAAAGTTGGAGTGCTACTAACAACTATAGTTGTAGTATATGGTTGACCATTAAAGTAACCAGTTATTGTTAATGTTGATCCAACTGGGTAAGAATACACATAAACTGGTAGTGTATAATTCTTAGCTTTGAAGTGAGTTACATTAACAGGAACAGGTTTTCCACTGCTAAGGTTAAGGTAATAAATTGTTAAATTACTAAAGTACTCTAACACAGTGCCATTTGGAGGACTAGTTGAAGTTAATGGTAAAATCGCTATCAATGTAACATAGAAAGATGGATCTCCAGATAAAGCAGGTAAAGTAAAGTTACCGCTTTCAGGAGCAGGCACTTCATTTATTGTTAGATTATCACCATCAGTTATGAATCCTAAGAAACTATAATATCCAGATACAAACTTATAGGACTGATATGAGAATTTAGCTGGATAATTATTTATTGCAGCGACATATCCCATTTGTGCTAAATTAATTTGTAATGGTCCTGGAGTAGAATAGTTTAACTGGAATGATATGTTATCATAATTTCCGCTCACGGCAAATGGATCTACTATACTGACATTAACTAACGCTCTACCCCAAATATATGGTTTAGTTGATGCTTCAGATTGTAATGTAGCACCTAAGAAACCATTCAATTGCATAGTGTTAAAGAATCCAGTTGCTTCTGGAGTTGGTATAAATAAGGGTGAAACAAATGAGAATGGAGCAAATACTAATAACTGGTTAGATAATGTTGGAGTTATTGTAACACCACTTATTGTAATAGTGTTAATTATTTGGCCTTGAACATATTCATAAAAGCTCTTGCCAGCAGGATTGCTTAAATAGGTGATAACCTGAGATGGTAATGTTTTTCCATTAGGACACTTCAGAGTTCCAACACCAGGAGAGGTTAAATTTGTTACAGCTATACCAGAATAATTATACACTGCTCCTAAAGGTCCAGTATATTCTTGCAAATAAGAAATTGGAACTTGATTGGATGTAGTAACCACATCATTGCCTAGTACAGTAGTTACAATTATTACGCTTTTTAATTGAGTTGAATAATATCCATACGTTGGTGGGAATATTAAATTATAAGTGCTGCTGTCAAATGTTAGTAACACATAGAAGTCAGACATTAGATCATTTAATAATGTGGATATATTATTAGGTGTTACTGGTATTTTGGATACGTTAAAAATAAATGCTACACTACTGTATTGTGGCAGATATATTGCTACTACTCCTCCTTGTGGTATTGGTGGTAACGCTGCTTGTGTTGTTAATGGTATTCCAAATAGAAATACTTCAAATACAAATAGTATAGATAGAATTAAACCTAGGGTCTTATTCATGACACTTCTAAAATCAAAGAAAGAGAATGGGTTTAAAAAATTGGTTATACAATTGTATACAAGTTTTAGTTTTCTTTTGAGTTTAACGCACCAAGTACTTAAATATGCTACTTTTTATCATAAACCTTATATTGAAGCGAAGGGTTTATAGGCTGAAATTAAGTCATTATAATTTTTAATGAAAAATGACAAACTTTAAATTGCTTAATGAAAGCAAAAATTTTTTGTTTCAATTTTTTAATTACTCTATGAATGTGTCCATAGCGTTATTATAAAGGTACAAATTATTTCTATAACTTTTCAATATATTCTTTTAGTGTATATAAACATTCTCGTCTTTACATAGAGATCAGTAACGCCTTGAATTTATACTTTAAAGACGATATGAGTTTGTATAATAATTTTATTATTGCGATAGAAAGTTGTAAAACTATGTTCTCGGCCCGAATCATAAAACGTGAAAAAATAATTATAAAAATAGGAAAAAATCAAGTAACGTAACTATCTTATTTTTAATAAACTTTATAAAAACAAAATTGTTAGTCATATCGGATAATTAAATTCAAAAATTGAGTAAAAGCACGTAGCCTTAAAAATATCACATTTAAAATTTTCCTTGTTGGTTGTAATTTTACAATTCATTGTGGAACTGTAAACGACTTTGTTTAAAGATCTTTTCTATTGCCAAAAGACTTAATTACCCTTATACAAACAAGTTTTACAACATGATGTTAAGAAAATTTCTGCCAATAATACTTTTAGGAATCTTTATATTAGAGGGATTTTTTATAGTAAATGCGCAGACTAACTCTAATGTTATAGTTACTACTGCACCATTAATGTATCAACATTCATATTTATCTTTAGAAGAAATGACATTAACTACTACTCAATCACAAGCTATATTAAATCTATATCTTTTTAACCCGACATTTGTCTCAGAGTCGGTACCAATATATGTAAATGGAAGTGAACGTACTGTTGTTACAATTTCACCATATAGTTATGTTGATGAACAACTGCAGTTAGGTTTAGGTATTTATAATGTCTCTGTAAACGGCAATTATCTCTTAGTTAATGTAATCAAAGCACCTTACGGAGAAATTCCAGTATATATTAATGGAACTCAGAACGTTTTTGTGGCTAATGTAAAGCCTGGAGGGATCTACTACTTTAATGTTACTTTTCAAATGCCTCCTAACACAACACCTGGATTTAGCATGGTAACTGGTGATTTAGGCTTTTTCCACGTAAATCCTACATATTATCCATTAGTTAGCGCAACTTATGAAAATGGTTATATTGAGGTTCAAGTTCCTCAAGGAATCCCTCAAGGAGTTTACTTTGCATATGTGTATCTAGAGTATACTAATTATACTAATGTTAATCAAGTTTTAGGCTATTCTTTAGGTGTCATTATATTAAATGTTTCTTATGGAATCTCACAACTATCCTCTCCAGTAAGTTTAACGGAAAATGGAGTAACAATAAGTATGCAAAACATCAGCGGTTTTACTTACTTATATATTAAATACCCATTCTCCTATGAGAATAGTTATACGATAACTGTAGGTTCTAAAACTTATACTATTGGAAATATGACTGCAACGAATTATGCATATGGAGGAGGTAGTCCAGGATATTATGCATTATTCTATGGTTCTTCTGTTCCTTTTGCAATAAGTCCTAACGGTATAATAGTGAAATTACCTCAATTTGGAATTGCATCTATAACCATCTCAACACCTACTGGAACAATATCTGTTTCTATTCCACCAAAGGTAACCTTAGGAAAGCTTAATGTTGAAGTAGTAAACCAGCAAGGAGTGGCAATTCCAAATGCTGTTGTTAGTATTTATAATGTAACTACTAATTCATTGATAAGTAAGTTAACTACTAATTCTTCTGGAATGGTAACTCTTACTTTACCTATTGGAGAAGAAGTTAAAATATACGCTTCTGCTTTAGGCTATTTGTCAAATTCAACAACAGTTACAGTTTCCTCTTCAACATTAGTAAAGATTTATTTAACGCCAATACAAATAACAATTAGTAATATAGAAGTAAATGGATCTGCTATAACTCCAATAGTAAATACTACTGTAAATACTAAACTTGTTATAACTTTTACAGTAAATACTAATTCTAACATAACTCCAAATGTCACTGTGAAAGTTAATGGTATGCCAGTAAGTGTAACAGAGATAAGCAAGAATGAGTATGAGATAAGTTACACATTTAGTTCTCCCGGAATTTACACTTTAACAATAACTGCTGAATATAATAGTGTTAGTACAAATAGAACGATAACGATAAATGTAAAGCCAGTTGTTACTACAACAACTAGTACAACAGTTCCAACTACTACAACTAGCACATTAACAACAACTACTTCGTCATCAACAACTACAACAAGTCCCACTACAACTAGTACAACAACAAGTACATCTGTTCCAGTTCCTTCTACAACAACAAGTAGCTTACCTTTGACAGATATTATAATTGTAGTAGTTGTTATAATAATAGCAGCTATAGCAGCTGTAATTGTGTTAAGAAGATAATTTAATTCTTTTTTATTCTTCGTCTTATTTACTTAAACTATTACATATAAGGATGTATTAAGTGCAGTAGTTATCTCTATAAAGAGACCAAAGGATAAGAGCTATATAGTCATTTTCATTGAAAATGCAACGGATAAATTTCTATCATACGACCTCTCACTCTGGCGTTGCATTTACTATGAAAAGCACTATATAAAAATCACTTATTAGCTGATGGCAATACTATGTTATTTATGGACCGGCCGGGATTTGAACCCGGGACCTCCTGGGTGCGAGCCAGGCACTCTTCCAGGCTGAGCTACCGGCCCTTGGGCCCGCCGGGATTTGAACCCGGGACCACAGCGGCCCGAGCGCTGCATCCTAGTCCAGGCTAGACCACGGGCCCATAAATTATTTTTCTTTCGATTTTATAGCTTTTTCTGTGGATTATCTAATTGAAAGTTTAGCTAAGAGAATTCTTGGTGATATTAGTTGGAGTCCTTCACCAGGACAAGTTATGAAAAAATGGAGGGAGGCTTTTCAGATTAGCCAAGGAGAATTAGCAAAATACTTAGGAATTACTCAGTCAGTTATTGCAGATTATGAGAGAGGTAGAAGGAAGCCTGGAGTTGAGTTTCTCAGAAAATATGTTCAAGCATTACTAGAGATTGATGCTTCGAGAGGTTATAAAATAGTTAATGAACTTTTGAAGGGTTATACTTTGATGTTACCTTACATAGATGACATAGGCGATTTCCCTACCCCTGTTAGTGTTGATGAAATCGTGACTGCTGTAAACGGTTTTATTCCTAACTCTTCAATTCCTGACGTTAAGATTTACGGTTGGTTGGTTACTGATAGTATTAAGGCTATAACGAGTTTAAAGGGAATGGAGTTTTATCAACTTTTGAACTTTATGATAGGAAGAGTAGTAGTTTTCACTAACGTCACTTCTGGTAGATCTCCAATGATTGCTTTAAAGATTGCACCAATTAAGCCTCCTTTAGTTGTTTTTCATAGGCCAGTTAAGTTTGATCCTTTGGCCCTTTACTTAGCAGAAAAGGATAATATGGCAATAATTATTTCAACTTCCAAAGACGAAAAGGAAATAGTAAAAAGGATTAGGTCTCTTGCCCAGTCAGTAAAAGTATAGCTTTTGCTATATCACCATTACTTTTTTCAAGTGCTTCTCTTACTTCTTTTTCGCTTTTACCGGTTTGCTCCATTACAAACTTTACGTCCTCATCTTTTATTTCAACTTTTGGTTGTTCTTTTGCCTCTTCTCTAGCTGAGCCAATAACTGAATAAACTTCTTGTCCTTGAGCAATCATTTTGACTACTGTAGGATTTTCAATGACTAATACTTTATCTTTTAATTCGATTGTAACTTTAACAGCGTCAAGTTGTTCTGTCTTTAAACCTAACATTCTTTCTAAGTTTTTGAACTGGTTAGGTTTTGGTTTCACAAGTTAATATTATAAAACAAACTTAATAGTTTGTTGTTTAATTTTTAAAGCATAATGGAGTATTATATTAAGATCTTAGGAGGAGGCAAAGAGGTAGGAAGATCTGCTATAGAGGTTTCTACATCTACAGATAGTATTATCCTTGATTATGGGGTTAACTTTGATCCAAATGATAATCCAAATTTGCCTTTACAAGAAGTTCCTAGCAAGGTTAGGGGGTTTATTGTCTCTCACTCTCATTTAGATCATGTAGGAGCTTTACCCTTATATCAAATTTCTGGCAATTATCCAGTTTATGGAACTAGATTAACTAGGCTTATAACAGAATTAATGCTAAAGGACTTTCTAAAGCTTTCTGGTCCAAAGGTTCCATTTGAGTGGACTGAAGTTAGGAAAGTAATGGATAATTTTAGGTCAGTAAACTATCATGAAGAATTTGAATTATCAACTTTTAAAATTGAGTTAGGAGATGCTGGCCATATCCCAGGAAGTGCTATGATAAAAGTAAAGACTGAAAAAGGTAATATTGTCTATACTGGTGATACTAATGTAATTAATACTCATCTAGTAAAGTCTGCTGAGGTTGATTTTTTAAGAGATGCCAACACTTTAGTTATAGAAAGTACATACGGAAGATTTAATCACCCAGAAAGAAAAGTCGTAGAGGATGAGTTCTTTGAAGCTATTAAAGAGGTTGTCGAAGGAGGAGGAACTGTGTTAGTTCCAGCCTTTAGCTTATCAAGGAGCCAAGAAATTCTTTCTGTTTTATCAAGTAGAAACTTTGACTATCCAGTATATTACGACGGTATGGTTAAAGAAATTACAGAATTGATGATTCAAAACCCAGAGTTTATTAATGATTATGAGTCGTTGAAGAAGGCTTACAATTATTTCAAGTACGTAAATGGCTGGAACGATAGGAATAAAGCAACTAAAGGGGAAGGAGTTATAGTAAGTAGTGCAGGTATGCTAAAAGGTGGTCCTGCTGTTTATTATTTTAAAAAGATTTCAGATAATCCTAAAAATGCAGTGTTTTTAGTAAGTTATCAAGCTGAAAATACACCAGGAAGAAGACTTTTGGAGACTGGAAAATTTGATGAATACTCGCCAATGCTAAAAGCTAGATTTCAAATATTTGATTTTTCAAGTCATGCTGGAAAGAATCAACTTAAAGAAATGATAAAGAGTGCTAAAAACCTTGAAAGAGTTATTTTAGTTCATGGTTCACCGGACAGTTCATCAGTTTTGGCAGAAGAGTTAAAAAGAGAGATCGGAGTAGAAGTTATAATTGCTGAAAATGGACAGGAGATCAAGTTGTGATTAAAGATGATAATTCTTTTGATTCATGCATCTGATTTCTCCTTTTCTATAAAGGAAAAAGCTATAAAAAATCCGGAGGAACCTAAACTTCAATCTTTACAAAAACAGAATGTTCTTGTTGCTTTTACTACTGTTGAAAAAGGTGATGATGAGGAAATAGTTGAAAGGGCCGTTAAGGAAATTCTTAATGTTTATTCGCAAGTGAAGGCCTCATCAATAGTTATTTATCCTTACGCGCATCTTTCAGATAATTTGGAATCTCCCTCTTTAGCAATTTCTATTTTAGAAAGGATGGAGAAAAAGATAAAGGAGAGTAACGTTGAAGTTTATAGAACTCCATTTGGTTGGTATAAACAGTTTATGATTAACTGTTATGGCCATCCACTAAGTGAGTTAAGTAAACGAATTAGACACGAGATTGAATATCAAAAAAGTGATGAACTTTCAATTTGCGAAAAGTTTGGTTTTCCCTCTTCTCCTCACGCTTATTTTATGAGGAATGCTGTCCTTGAGTTTTTAAGAATGAAAAGTAATGCTCTATCAATTACCCAAGATGAGGAGTTTGGAGAGAGTGAAATTTCAGTAATTTATAAGGAACCTTTAGGCAGAAGATTACCTTGTATTAATGAGTCTCCTCATATTCTAGTTAGAGTTAAAAATAAAATTGAGGGAATACCAGATTCTTTTTCTGACTCAAAGAATATTTATCAGATCGTGAAGGAGGGAAAAGGTTATTTTGAATATGATGTAAATCTTCTGACTTACTATTTTATTTTATCTTCGCAAAAGGAATCACCACCTGTTCTTCCTCTATGGCTTTCTCCAATTCAAGTCAGGATTGTCCCAGTAAAGTCCGAATTTGTGAATGATGCTATTTCAATAGCTGAAAAGCTTAACGCAAGAGTTGATATTGATGATTTACAAGATGGTTTAGGAGGAAAGATAGCTAGGGCTGGTAAGGAATGGGTACCTTATGTCATTGTTTTAGGAGAAAGAGAAGTAAAAACTCTTTCTTTAACAGTAAAGGTAAGAAAGAGGAGTGAGCAAAGAAGTTATACTATTGATGAATTGAATAGAGAAATTGAAAGTGAAGATACATTAAGATTAAAGAGTAATTTACCGTTAATGTTATCTAGAAGAAATAAGAAATATCAAACATTAAAATGATAACAAATTGTTTAAGTGAATTTAAGTTTTCTCATTTATACTTGTGTTTTTAACGAGGGGAAGAGTTTAATAAATTTCTTCTAGAAAAGATTTTTCGTCTTTTTACTCCACAGTAACTGTTTTTGCTAAATTCCTTGGTTTATCGGGATCGTAACCCTTTGAGACTGATGCATAATAGGCTATTAACTGAATTACTGGAGAAATTACTATCGCTGGAAATTCAGACTCTAAGTATATTTCTATGTCTGAATCCTTCATTTTTTTATTTACGCTCACTGTATAAATTTCTGCACCTCTAGCTTTCATTTCCATTAAGTTGTTCTGCAAGAGATCAGTTAATTCTCCATCATTTATGATCACAACAGGGAAACCTTTTTCTACCAATGAGATTGGACCATGTTTGCTTTCGCCAGCAGGATAAGCTTCAGCATGTACATAAGCTATTTCCTTAATTTTTAATGCTCCTTCCATAGCTAATGGTAACGATAGACCTCTCCCTAAGTAATAAATATTTGCCTTTTTAGAGAGCTTTTCTCCAATTCTCTTTGTAATACCTTCTACTTTAGTTATTGTATCCCTAATTTCTTGATGCAATTTCTCTAGTTTGTTTATATTACCACCTTGTAAGACTTCAGTCAAAAACAATAGGGAAGCTAACTGCGTGGTAAAAGTTTTAGTAGCAGCTACTCCTATTTCAGGACCAGCTTTCATATAAAGCTTATAATCACTTTCTCTAGCTATAGCACTTTCGATAACGTTGGTCAAAGAAATTATCTTTGCCCCCTCATTTTTCATTTTCCTTATTCCTTGAAGGACATCTATTGTCTCTCCGCTTTGGCTAATTGCTAATGCTATATCTCCTTTTTTCGCTTTTAAGTTGTAATACTCAGATGCTATAATGGGTATTGAAGTATATCCTAGCCTTTGTAGCTGAAGAGAGAAGTATAAACCAGCATGATAACTTGTTCCAGCTCCAATTACAATTATTCTATTAGCATTTTTTATCTCGTCAGCAACTTCCTTTATTAAGTCAATTTCTGAGATAAAACCTTCAATTGTATCCTTTACAGCTTTTGGAGATTCATGAATTTCTTTTATCATAAAGTGTGGGTATCCTTCTTTAGTAGCTGTTTCTATGTCCCAATCTATTACCCTCACTCTTTCCTTTACGTTTACTACATTTCCTTCTTGGTCTTCAATGTAAACCGTTTCTGGTGTTATAAAGCCTATTTCACCGTCTTTAATTATAACTACTCTTCTAGTATAAGGTAAAAATGCTGGAATATCACTTGCTATGTAATTTTGCCCTTCTCCTAAACCAATGACTAATGGATTGTCTCTCTTAGCAAAGAAAATTCTCCTTTCACCATTTATAATTGCTAAAACCGCGTAACTACCGTCAATACTCTTGATTGCACTCTTAAATGCTTGAAATGGTTCCATGCCTCTTTTCATAAACTCTTCAATTAAATGAGGAATAACTTCTGTATCGGTTTCGCTCTTAAATTTATGACCTAAACTCTCTAGTTCTTCTCTTAATTCTTTGTAATTTTTTATTGTACCATTATGAACTACAGCTATGTTACCACTGCAATCTATGTGAGGATGGGCATTATAGTCTGTTGGTGGGCCGTGAGTTGCCCATCTAGTATGGCCGAGAAATACATAACCTTTCATGTCTTCTACTTTTTTCTGATAAACTACTTCTTCCACTTTTCCTTTTGCTTTTCTTACCTCTAAACCAGAAGCACTTAAAGATGCAACTCCCACACTATCATATCCTCTATATTCTAGTCTCTTCAAAGCGGAAACAGTCATTTCAGCAAGTTTTTTACTTTCGTTAAGTGATACTATTCCTATTATTCCGCACACATTAAATAATCAGTTTACATTAAAATTAATTTTATCCTAAGTGTTTTACTCTAACACCCCCAAATGAGGGTGTAGCATTTATTACTTTTCCACCCATTGCATTCATTAAAAGTTCAGCCCTTTCATCTTTAGTACAAACTACAGCTCCACCAGCACCTCCTCCACTTATTTTACAACCATCAGTTCCAGCCATTCTAGCCGTCGAGATAAACTCATCTATTTGAGGTACTGTTATTCCTAAAGAGAATAAAAGACCATGATTTATATACATTAACTCTCCCACAGATTTTTTGTCATTACTTGAAAGAGCGTCTTTAGCTTCTACTGTGACTTTTCCTATCGTATCTAATATCGTTTCAAAGAGTTCCTTTCTCTTTTCTTTCATTTCTTTAACTCTTCGTAACATTTCAGCGGTCGTCATTATTCTCTTGAAGTACCCTCCAGAAAATGATAAATTACTCTCTATTTTCTCAAACTTATCTCCCTGTATAAAAATAAAACCACCGAATGTTTCTGTATAAGTATCCATTCTACTAGCTATTCCTTGAACTTTTAATTCTATTTCATGAGATATTTTAGCTATTTCCTCGTTAGTTAACTCTATTCCTAAATATGCAGAATACCCAGCTACTGTACCAACAACTACTCCAGCACTTGTACCTAAACCTACTGAAGGTTCAACAGGTGATTCGATTTCAATTTCTACCGGTTTTTTAGCTTCAAAGTAATTTATTGCCTCAATAATGTATGATAAGACTCTCTTTATGTTCTCATTTTCTACCTTGAATTCATCTATATTTACTTTCACACCTTTTATTTGCAAATTATCTGACTTAATATAAAACTTATTACTTTCTTTAAATCTTATCGTTAAATATTCTGAAATAGTATAAGCTATTGCTGGTCTACCATAAACTACTGCATGCTCTCCAAAAAGTGTAAGTTTCAGGGGAACTTTAACTTCTATCACATTTAATAAGACTTCGGAAGAGAATTAAATGTGCAAGCTGTTATTTTAGCTGGAGGAAAAGGAGAGGGATTATTACCTTATACTGAAAAATATCAAAAAGAAACAATTAGTCTTCTAGGCAATCTTATTATATCTTATAGTATCAATGGGTTAAAGAAAGCTGGGATAAACGATTTTGTAATTGTTACCTCAAATAAAGGGAAAAATAAGATAGAAGAAGAATTATCAAAATTAAGCGTTTCTGCTGAAGTTATAATACAGAAAAGGGAAGGAATAAATGGAGCGATAAAAGATGGGTTAGAAAAAGTTTCTGATAATAATGTAGTTATAGCTTTTGGTGACATTGTTGCTCCGGAGGAGTTTTACGTTAGTCTAATTAATACTTATTTAACTACAGGAGCTGATTACGTTGTCCCATTAGTGCCAGTTAGTGAAGGAGTATCAACTTATGGTTTGGCAAGAATTGAGGGGGATAAAATAGAAATTACAGAAAGCGATTCAACTTTAGCTTTAGCTGGAGCTTATGTAATAAAGAATGAACCATTTGACGATTTTCTTGAATATCTTAATTCTAGGAAAGATAAGTTAAAATACTTCGTCTGGAGTGAGAAATGGATTGATATAGGTTATCCAGAAGATTTAATAAATGCAGTAGAACTTCTTTTAGATAATAAAAAATCTATAATTTCAGACTCTGCAGAAATCTCAAAAACAGCAATCATAGGTAAAGGAGTTATAATAGATGATAATGCTATTATAGATGATTATACAATAATTAAAGGTCCAGCGTATATAGGTAAAAACGTTTATATAGGTAATTTCTCATTAATAAGAGATTATTCTTCTATAGAGAGAGGAGCTAAAGTAGGTGCATATTGTGAAATTACACATAGTTTAATCCAACCTGAAGCTGAAATTGGCTCTAAATCCTATTTAACTTACACCATTGTTGGTGAAAAAGCTAAAATAGGTGCTAATGTTATAACTTCAAGCTATCCTGCAAAGGTTGTGAGAGGAAAGGTAAATAAATTAGGTGCTTTGATTTCTCCAGAAACTGAAATAAAGCATGGAGAAATACTAAAAGTTGGAGCGAAAATTTAATGCTTTATACTTGCCAAATTTGTTAGAATAACACCTATTAAAACTAAAGAAGAACCTAGAATTTCAGTTATTGTTGGTATGTCACCTAGAATTAGATAAGAGAAAAAGTAAGATAATGCTGGAACTAGCAATGATAAGCTACTTGATTTAAACGCTCCTAAAGTTTTCACAGAAGTAAACCACAAAATGAAACCCATGGCTTGTGCAGTTAAACCTATTATAATAGCCGTAAAAATGCCTAACAATGAAAATCTAAAGTAATTTTGGTAAGGAACCAATGGAAGTAATACTGGAACGGAAACTAAAGCGAAAAAAGAGTTAAGCTTGATCACATCTTTGTCAAGTAAATATTTTCTATAATATACTGTACCTATAGCCCACAAAAATCCTCCTAATAATGAAATTAGAGCTCCTATATTTATAGAAATATTTCCAGAGGCATAAATAGCTCCACTAATTGCTATTATAATACCTAAAAATCTGAGTTTTCCAATTCTCTCTTTAAAAAGAAAGTAGTTAAATATTGCTACAAATACTGGTTGTGTATAAATTAAAGTTGCTGATAAGGCTGGATTAGTTGATAGAAGCACGCCTAGATTTAGAAATATCATGAAAATAGCTACATTTAGTAAAGCTCCTATAAACTCTTTAATACCATAAATTAAACCTTTACCATAAATTAGTAAGATAAGGCCACCTATAGTAAGCCTAATTATTGCTAAAATAATTGGAGACATGTACATTAAAGCAATCTTAATTAGTGGGTATGCTGAACTCCATACTAAAACAACTCCTAAAATGGGTAAATATTGCCTCAATGCGAAACCTATATTATTATCCAATAATTAAAAATCAACTAGTAATGTGGTATACTGGTACTGGTGATTCGGGAAAAACTAAGGTACCTTCAGTAGGAGAAGTATGGAAGGATAGTCTAATCACTGAAGCATTGGGCAATTTAGATGAGTTAAACTCTGTATTAGGTGTTGTGTCATCTCTGTATCCTGAATTTTCAGAAATAATAAAACAGTTACAGAGTGATGTTTTTGAGATCTCATCAGAAATAGCTGGATTTGATATGAAGTTTGATGAAAGTAAAATAACTTACTTAGAATTTTTAATAAACGAATTAAGTAAGGAGCTTGAACCTTTAAGGAACTTTGTATTGCCAGGAGGACATATAGCTTCATCCTTTCTACATTTAGCAAGAGCTATATGCAGAAGAGCAGAGAGAAGTGTAGTTTCTCTCCTTAAGGAAAATAAATGCAAACAAGAACATGTAAGATATCTAAATAGACTTTCTTCATTACTTTTCGTAATGGCTTTAGTTGTTAATAAAAGAACTAACAATCCAAATGTAATATGGAAAGGTAAAGGCTCATAAGAAAACTTGTATACCTATGCCCTTCTTTATTGCTTCATTATAAGCTACATAAGCTGTCAAGTTATCTTGTGACGCTATACCAACTGTTTTAAATATTGAGGGTCTTTCTATAGATATCCCCTTGTTTATTATTTCACCAATCTCATAAACGTTTTTTGGTAATATGCCTAAATTTTTTGGTTGAATAAAATCTCCAGTCTCATTTAAAACAGCTTGAATTGAATCAACAAAATATGTTTTAGCTTTCTTAATTGTCTCATCATCAATTTCCCTGGCGTTAGGTGTATGTGCTCCTATGCTTGATACATGAAAGTCTTCACTTAGAAATTTACCTAAAACTACTGGTTTATCTGAAGATGTAGTAGCATAAATCACCTCTGATTCTCTTAACAATTTCTCTAGTTCTACTGCCTCTCCTCCAAACTCTTTAGCTAGTTGATAATGATTTTTCCTTGCTGAAATTAAAACTTTAGAAACTGAAAAATATTTTAAGGCTATCTTTAAATGATATCTTGCTTCCATTCCAGCACCTATTACTCCTAAAGTACCTATACTTCTTCTTTTTAACGCTAATTCTGTAGATAAAACACTAGCTGAAGCAGTTCTTATGGCAGTTAATGTTGAACCTTCGATAATTGCTAATGGCTCACCTGTATCTGGTGACATTAATATTACTACACCTTGAACTGATGGTAAATTTCTTTCTTTATTCGACGGAATTACATTTACTATTTTTGTTACAAAAGAAAAATCCGTATAGGATGGCATAATTCCCCACCAATTCCCTTTTATCGTTAATACTTGCCTTTGAGGCTGAATAATCTTTCCGGACGAATAAAAGGAAAAAGCATCTTTTATAGCGTTTATACTTACTTCTGGTGTCAGAACTTCCTCTAAATCCTTTGAATTTAATATAATCATATTATTTTTTATGAATTAACTCTGTTAAAGATTTTATCATTACATTTTACTAAGATAGTGTTATATTAGACCATTGAGAAATGAAGAATGTGAAAACTTATATAGTAGAAGAAAAAATTAGCGGAAATTCTAATTTAATAATCTCAATTATTAAAAACTTTGATAATATATTATCATATATACCATATCAAGTAGAAAGAGGATACAATGAAATAACTTTACGCTTTACAAGATTTCTTTTATTTAGTTATAAGCAGACGTTTAAACTAGAAAATAAAATTGATACTAAATCTATGGTTACTTACGTTTTGAAATCAAGCAAAGGAGACATTTTAGAAATATTTATTTCTATTAAAGAAGAAAAGCCTAATCAGACTAATGTTAACATTGCCATTAAATATGATGGAGAGAAAGAATGGATAGTAGGCAAATTCTTACATGAAATTGCATCTTCGATATCTCATGGAATAAAAGAAGAAAGCAAAAGAGCAGAGAGTATAACAATTTCAACTAACTTCTCAGAAAACCTTAGTAAGCTAAGTTTCCTTACAAAACTTCTTATGAAATCAAGGTTAGTAAAAACAGATGAAATAACAGTAGGAAAAGGACAACTTGTTTCTTCAATTTTAAATATAATTCAAGAATTTTTACGATATCAGATAATCTATGTCTCTGGCACATCTGTAAGTTCTTCGTTTAGATTAATTTTCATAAATGGAGAAGAAAAGGGAGTTTATGTTAATATTGAAGGAAAAGAAAGTTTTGACGAAAAAGAATTAAATGAGTTAGAAGGTCATTTTAAGATTAACATTTACGTTTCTCTAATGCCAGAAGAGATTTTAAAAGGTGTTATAAATGAAGGTGCATGAACCATATATTTTATTTGAAGACGAAAAACATAAGTTTATTTGGTTAGGCTTAGATGAAAGTGAAAATGAGAAAGGCATACTTACTAATCAGTATTTAATAGTCCATAATGATAAAGGTTACTTGCTAGACCCTGGAGGATATTTTGTATTTGAAAGAGTTTATGAAAATACAGTTAAATACGTTAAACCAGAAAAAATTACAGCAATACTTTTCAGCCATCAGGATCCGGATGTGATAGGTAGTTTAAACCTTTGGGTTGATGTTGCTCCTAATGCAACTTTTTATGTCTCTGCATTATGGGAAAGATTTTTACCACATTTAGGAGCTGAACTAAAAAACAGAATTGTAGATATCCCAGACGAAGGTATGGTGATAGATTTTATAAAAGCTATTCCAGCACACTTCATGCATTCTCCAGGAAACTTCCATTATTATGACACATACTCAAAAATTTACTTTTCTGGTGATTTAGGTGCAGCAATATTTAAAGATAAATGGTATCTAATTGTAGAGGATTTCGATTCTCATGTAAAACTTATGGAACCATTTCACAGAAGATACATTGCGTCAAAAAAGGCAATTGATGCTTGGTTAAAGAAAATTGAAGGATTAGAAATAAATGTGATCGCTCCTCAACATGGTTCAGTGTTTGAAGGAGAAAACGTAAAGAAATTCATTAATTGGCTGAAGAGTTTAGATAAGGTAGGAGTAGATTTAATGAGTTAGTTATATTTTCCCTATTTTTATTAATAGTATTACACCAATTACTATAAAAGCTACTATAATCCCTATTATTAAGTAGTCTCCAAAACCTGGAGAAGATATTAAGCTATATTTTGAAGTTAAAGAGACACTTACTGAATATCCATCATAACTTCCATTTAAATAGTATAGTGTATTGTTTACAAAGAATGCTGTTGATGGTATTTTTATGCTATTTATAACGAAATAACCTTTGTACATTGTAGCGTTTTGTCCATTATACTTGGAATAACCTATAAATGAGAAGTTCTCTCCGTTAAAGACTATGCCATTAACTGGTAGTACTTTCAGATTATCCTCTGGATAAACATAAGTATTATTAACAATTACGCTACCATTATTTTCATTTGTAACAATCATAGTGAAATTAACGAAATTATTTTTAATAGAATTTATAATAAACGTATAGTTATAAACATTGACTTCATTTCCATGAGTTACTACAACTTGATATACTAAAACCTCATTAGAGGTTAAAGGGAAAGCTAGTGACATTAACAAGAAAAGAAGAAGAATGATTAATGGTTTCACTTTTCATCATCAATTTTATTTATGTCTTCTTCCTAAAAGAGTTTAATGGAAGAGTATTGGCTAAAGATATTTGAGTCAGACCTTTACATTAGTGAGATGCTAAAGATTTGGGAGGAAGGAGAAAAGTGGGCTAAATGGATTAATGAAGTGACAAAAAAATACAATGTAAAAGGAAATAAAGTTCTAGATGTTCCATGTGGTATTGGAAGAGTTTCTTATTACTTAAATAAACTAGGATATAATATAACTGGCGTAGATATATCTGAAAAGATGATAAATAAAGCGAAAGAAAATGTAAAACAAGGAATTTTCATTAGAGGAGATATGAGAAAATTAAGCGAAGTAGTAAAAGAGAAATTTGATATTGTGATAAATATCTTTAATAGCCTTGGTTATTATGAAGAAGAAGACGACTTAAAAATTCTTAGGGAATTAAGAGAAGTAACTTCACAAGATGGAATAGTAATAGTAAACTTAGAAAATAGAGATTTTATGATTTATAATAAGCCAGAAATACTCCACTCCTTTGTTCCACCATTTCTAATAATTGATCAAAATAGATTTGACCCATATACTTCAAGGCTTTACGTAATTAGAACCTATATTAAAGATGGAAAAGAAATAGAAAAAATAGAGTTTTCACAAAGATATTATAGCCTTCATGAAATAGTTAATTTGATGAAAAAAGCAGGATTTAAAATATTAGACGTGTTTAGTGGCTATTCGTGGAAGAATTTCGAAATAAATGATCCACAAATGACTATTATTGCTAAACCTAACTGATTTTAGCTAAATATATTTCATCTTTATTTCTTGTTATTCTAACTTTCATTGAAACACCTTTAGGAATATTATTAACGCCAACTACTGTTATTACCCTATTCCTAGCTGAAATTATTACCTCATTTTTCATCCATCCATCAAGCACTATCTCTCCAATAACTTTTTCCCCAATTTCAAACACAGGGCCTAATCTTACATCCGGGTAAATCTTAAATTGAGAAGGAGAAAGAAAAAGATTTACATCTAGCATTTTTTCTATTTCAGATAGAAATTCGCTAAACTCTTTCCAGCTAACCTCTTTTCCTATTTTTCTACCTCTAGGATGTTCAACGTATTTTTGTATTCCAAAAAATAGCCCTTTTTCTTTCCCATATTTTACAATGTTTATTATATCCTCATCGTTGATCCCTTTAATCCACACCGGAGTAAGCATAATTTTTATTCCTTCATTTAAAGCTATGTCTACTATTCGCAGAATGTTAGAAACATTATAACCTTGATGCCCAGATAAATACTTAGCTTTGCTTTCATCTAATGAATCCAAAGATAAGTTTATTCTATCTAAGCCAGCGTTAGCTAAACCTTTAACCAATCTCTCTGTCAAAGGAAGACCATGAGTTTCTACAGCTATTTCAAAAACTTTTTTGTTTTCTCTTATCCCTTTAACTATTTTTATAATGTCTGGATGTAAAATCGGTTCGCCGACCCCATCAATTAGAATAGACACTTGATGAATTTTCTTTTGAACTACATAGTTAACCCATTCAATCAGATAATCTGCATCAACAATATATTCAGTAACTCTTGATCTTGATTTAGGGCCAGCATCAACAGAACAGAATATACAAGACATAGGACAATTACTAAAAGGTCTAACTTGAAGCATATTAGTTCCACGATCAATTATTCCAAAAGCTATATGCCCAATAAGAGGAATAGGCTCTGTAACTTTTTCTAATCGCACAAAGAAAACTAAGGTTTTAAAAAATTTATTTTTCATTTACTTCAACTAACCTTATTTTCCCAATATACTTAGGGTCAATCTCGCTGTATATAACGCGTCCATTTTTAACTATTACAGTATATTTTTTGTCTTTAATCTCAACTATAGCAACTATCTCTTTATTTTCACTTTCACTTTTTAATTTTTCTAAAAGTTCATCTAAACTGTTAAACTCCTCCTCATATATTTCTTCTTCCTTTAAAAGTTTAATAAATCCAGTATAAGTTAGTATTTGTGTTAAGAAAGTATTATAATCTTCTCCCTCTACTCTTTCTAACTTTCCCTTTTTAAAGACTAAATCATAAGGTTTCGAGTTAAATTCTATCGTAGCCATTATGATTTTATCTTTGCTATCTTCACTTAATTTCTTAAATAATTCTTGTACTGTAAAAGCTTGCTGTCTTTTTTCGTAATATGTTATAACTTTATCTCTAAAGTTTTCGAGAAAAGATTTCATAGGAGATTTGGCTAAAAACTCAAAAGGACCTTGATACTCACCCTTAACATTAACTACTAATTCTTTTCTCCCTTCCAATAGAGTAACAGTAAATCTAAAGAAAGCCTTTGGAAAATCCATTATACCTTCATGAATGATTTGATTAGGTAAGATAACTCTCTTCATTTTAAAATTAAAATTCATAAAAACTTTGAATTTTGCTATATATTCAGTTTCATTAATTATCCTTATATCTTTAAGGAACATCCAAAACTGAGGTAAATTTAAAGGACTGGCAATAAGTGTCATAAAGTCTTGTTTTTTAACATTAAGCGTAAATGTTATTTCTTTTTCAATCATCAAATATAAATCAGTTTGTTTTCTATTTAAAATTTTTTAGACTTTTATTTCAAAATAAATAAACAAACATGCTACAAACCTTTTAATTTGCTTATACTGTATAAATCTTTGAAATGAGCTCTGAAAAGAAAAAAAGGTCAAATTTAGTTTATGGAGGATACGAAAAAGCTCCTAACAGAGCTTTCTTAAAAGCTATGGGATTAACAGATGAAGACATTGCAAAACCTATAGTGGGAGTAGCAGTAGCATGGAATGAGGCTGGGCCTTGCAATATACATCTCTTAGGGTTATCCAATGTAGTTAAAGAAGGAATAAGGAGTGGTGGAGGAACTCCAAGAGTATTTACTGCCCCTGTAGTTATAGATGGAATTGCGATGGGAAGTGAAGGAATGAAATACTCCCTAGTTAGTAGAGAGATTGTAGCTAATACTGTAGAGTTAGTTGTAAACGCTCATGGATATGATGGTTTTGTAGCCTTAGCAGGATGTGATAAAACACCTCCGGGAATGATGATGGCAATGGCTAGATTAAACATTCCTTCAATAATTATGTACGGAGGAACTACTCTTCCAGGTAATTTTAAGGGTAAACCAATAACTATTCAAGATGTTTATGAAGCAGTTGGTGCCTATTCAAAAGGCAAAATAACAGCAGAAGACCTTAGATTAATGGAAGATAACGCTATTCCTGGACCAGGAACATGTGGAGGATTATATACAGCAAATACAATGGGATTAATTACTGAAGCTCTAGGCGTAGCTTTACCGGGTAGTGCCTCTCCACCAGCTGTAGACTCAGCAAGAACTAAGTATGCTTATGAGACTGGCAAAGCGTTAATGAACTTAATCGAAATAGGACTAAAACCTAGAGACATAATGACTTTTGAAGCTTTTGAAAACGCTATAACTGTGTTAATGGCTAGTGGAGGATCAACAAATGCTGTACTTCACTTACTAGCTATTGCACATGAAGCCGGTGTAAAACTAACATTGGATGATTTTGACAGAATAAGTATGAGAACGCCGGAAATAGTAAACATGAAACCTGGTGGAGATTATGCAATGTATGATTTACATAGAGTTGGTGGAGCTCCTCTAATAATGAAAAAACTCCTTGAAGCTGGATTACTACACGGAGACGTAATTACAGTAACTGGTAAAACACTAAAACAAAACTTAGAGGAATATAAATTACCAAATGTACCACATGATCACATCGTAAAGGATGTTTCTAATCCTTTCAATCCAACCGGTGGTATTAGAATACTTAAAGGATCCCTAGCACCAGAAGGTGCTGTAATAAAAGTTTCTGCCACAAAAGTAAGATATCATAAGGGACCTGCAAAAGTCTTCAATTCAGAAGAGGAGGCATTTAAAGCAGTATTAGAAGGTAAAATCCAGGAAAATGACGTAGTAGTAATAAGATATGAGGGACCTAAAGGAGGTCCCGGTATGAGAGAGATGTTAGCAGTTACAAGTGCAATTGTAGGTCAAGGATTAGGAGAAAAAGTAGCACTAATAACTGATGGAAGATTTTCTGGAGCTACTAGAGGAATTATGGTAGGACATGTTGCCCCAGAGGCTGCAGTTGGAGGTCCTATAGCATTACTAAGAGATGGCGATACTATAATTATTGATGCCAACAAAGGAAAATTAGATGTAGAGTTATCACAAGAAGAGCTAAAGAAGAGAGCTGACGAATGGACACCACCACCACCCAGATATAAAAGCGGACTACTTGCACAATATGCTAAATTAGTGTCATCGTCATCAATGGGTGCTGTACTTTTAACTTAATTGTATTTTACTAAATTGTAAAGCTTATATTTTTAAAGTAAGCTTATATTTTTGAAATTCATATATATGGTGATACTCATGAGGAGAACACTAAAAGCCGCAATATTAGGGGCAACTGGATTAGTAGGAATCGAATATGTAAGAATGTTATCAAATCACCCATACATTAAGCCAGCTTATTTAGCTGGTAAAGGTTCTGTAGGGAAACCGTACGGAGAAGTCGTAAGATGGCAAACAATTGGTCAAGTTCCAAAAGAAGTAGCAGATATGGAAGTTAAACCGACGGATCCTAAATTGATGGACGATGTTGATATTGTATTTTCCCCGTTACCTCAAGGAGCTGCTGGACCAGTTGAAGAACAGTTTGCAAGAGAAGGATTTCCAGTAATTAGTAACTCTCCAGATCATAGATTTGATCCAGATGTACCTTTATTAGTTCCAGAACTAAATCCACATACTATTAGCTTAATAGACGAGCAAAGAAAGAGAAGAGAATGGAAAGGTTTTATCGTAACTACACCATTATGTACTGCACAAGGTGCTGCTATTCCATTAGGAGTAATATTTAAGGATTATAAAATGGATGGTGCATATATAACAACAATTCAGTCTTTATCTGGTGCTGGTTATCCTGGTATTCCATCACTTGACGTTGTAGACAACATTCTACCGTTAGGAGACGGATATGATGCAAAAACAATCAAAGAAATAACAAGAATATTAAGTGAGGTTAAAAGGAACGTAAATGAACCAAAACTAGAAGATGTAAGCTTAGCTGCTACTACTCACAGAATTGCAACAATACATGGCCATTATGAAGTATTATACGTCTCCTTCAAAGAGGAAACTCCAGTTGAAAAAGTTAAAGAAACTTTAGAGAACTTTAGAGGAGAACCACAAGATCTAAAATTACCTACTGCACCATCAAAGCCAATTATTGTAATGAATGAAGACACAAGACCACAAGTTTACTTTGACAGATGGGCTGGAGATGTACCTGGAATGAGTATAGTAGTGGGTAGAGTAAAGCAAGTGAATAAGAGAATGATAAGGATGGTATCATTAATTCATAACACAGTTAGGGGAGCCGCTGGAGGAGGAATCTTAGCTGCTGAATTACTTATCGAAAAAGGCTACATTGAAAAGTAAATTTTTTATTTCATCTTTTCTTTCTTTTTTCTGATGAACTCACCCTTTTATGATTTGATGAATAAAGTGGCAGGGCTGATTATTTTTGGATTACATTAAAGTAGCTGAAAGTCTAGGATTTGATAAAAGTCTTGTTGTTAATATATATAAGAAAATTTCTGGTGGATATTATATTTCTCTATATTATGCAAAATATCCGATTCTTTATTCGTTAGACAATTGGCCAAAGAAATACCTTTCTAAAAAATTTATAATATGGTACAATTCTCATTTTGATTCAGCAATAGATGAAATCATCTCGCTCTTTATTACGTTAGATGTTAAAGTAATTCATTCAGTTTCTTCTATTTTATTATCAAGAAGAAGTGAAAGTGATAAAATAAATCAAGATATAGATTTTGTCTTTACCGAAATTTCCTCTACTGCATCAAGATTAGGATTTTCTAATTATCCACAAAGAATTGACTTAAAATTGAATGAATCTCTTGTTACAGACTTTGTTAAAGATATTCTAAATAGGAGAGAGAATGAGATAAAATCTGATATATACACGATACTAGGAGAAATGGCGTATGAAAGCGATTATTTAACTAAAATAAAAGGGGAAAAAGATTGGATTAGAGTTATTAATAGAGAGAATATACTTAAAGCACTTTACTTAGAAAATAAACTTATAGATTTTCTAGAAGAAGAGAAAATTAAACTAAGATATCTAATCGCATCTAAAACCTTAATATTCGACAAACTTTTATTAGAAAAAGGAATTAATGAGACAATTAATGATATAAGAGAATTGAAAAACGAAGAATTAAAAGAAGAAATTGAAAAACTTTATTCACAAATAAATAATGATTTAAATTATTTTTAAACTTCGTAAATAAGCTTTTTACCTAAAAGACCATTTAATAAATTATTAACAGCTATTTCCGCCATTTTATTTCTAGTTTCTATTGTAGCACTTCCAATATGAGGAGTAAGAACAACGTTATTAAATCTTACTAAGGGATGGTTAGAGCTAATAGGCTCATTTTCAAATACATCAACTGCTGCTCCGGCTATCCACTTTTCTTTTAACGCTTTTATTAACGCATTCTCGTCAACTACTTTTCCTCTAGATGCATTTATTAAGAACGAGGTTGGTTTCATTAATCTTAGTCTTTCTTCATTAATTAAGTGATAAGTACTCTCATTTAAATCAACTGTAACTACTACAAAGTCTGCTTCCTTAAGTAATTGATCTAACGTAACAAATTCGGCCTCAACATCATTTTTAGGAGTCCTACTATTGTAAATAATTCTCATATTAAATCCTTTAGCTCTTCTAGCTACAGCCTTACCTATCCTTCCCATACCAATGATTCCTAAAGTTTTACCATAGACATCATAACCTAATAAAAAGTCGGGTTGCCAAGGAATATTCCACTTCCCTTCTCTAATTAATTTGTCACCTTCAACTATTCTCCTTGAAACAGCTAATAACAATCCAAATATTAAATCTGCAGTAGTTTCAGTTAATACCTCTGGTGTGTAACCAATTTTAATATTTTTACTCTTAGCATATTTTACATCAATATGATCATACCCTACACTATAAGTACTAATTACTTTCAATTTTTTCGCTGAATCAATTATTTCTTTATCAATCTTATTTATTAAAGTACATAATAGTCCATCGACATCTTTAATATTATCTATTATCCACTTTTTATCTGGTGCTCTCTCTTCGTTCCATGTTATTACTTCGGCGTGCTCTTTTATTTTTTCTATCCAATTCTGGAAGAACTTAAATGTTATAAGTACTTTAAAGCTCATAATTATATGGTCAAATAAAAACACATATATTTTACTGATCTAAATTTATTTTGTGAGTAGTGTATACTTACCATTAGCCGTTGACTCTGCATATCAACCTTTACCCGTAAGTAAGCAATTAGCTGTTGCACTAGTTAAGGCAACTTTAAGGAATACACGAATTAAAAAAGCCACTCTAATAGGCTGGCCACTATTATTAGTTAAACATGAAAAATCCGGTGGATATATAATATTTGATGAAACTATTAATATAGAAACTAAGCTTCAATTTGTAGTTTTACAAGACTATAAAAGAATTATAGATAATCTGGAGAATAATAAAAACGAGACAGAAGTGTTAGCAACTCTAAAGTCTTATAGATGGAAAGACGTTAAAGGCAAAGAAGAAGAAATTTTTAAAGGAGTAGTTATTGATGATTTAGCTCCCATTCTTTCTTATGGAAGCCCGGAGTTACCATTAAGAATATTGGAAAAGTCTCTCACTCAATTGGATGTCGAAACTACTATTAACGACCTTAATAATAGAGAATACTTAATTAATGAAAACATCAATAAAATAAACGATGTAGAAGGAAAAATAAATACGATCTTAACCATAATTAAGGGAAAAAGAGCAGAAGAAAGAAAGCAAATAGAAGACAAGTATAATTTACTAATTCAAGAAAAGAGTGAATTATTGAAGAAAAGTCTTTCAACTTCTAAAAAGAATCTTGAAACAGAAATACTTAATGAAGCGTCCAAGCTTTACTCTAAAATGGGAGATATTGAAGTTTTAATTGGAAAAGCTGAGCTTGATTATGAAGCAAATCCATCTTTACAAAAAGATTTAGATAATTTAATTTCGTTAAGATCGAAGTATCTTAGTGAAATACAAAGCAAGATAGCTGAGATTAAGAACAAATATAGAATAGAGATAAGAAATATTGTTCATGAAATTGAATCACTCAACACTCAAAAACAAAAGGAATTAGAAAGCATTGATTCTAAAATAAGAGAACTAGATGAATTACAGAAAAGCATCATAAATCAGTTAGAAAGCATAAAGGCAATTTGTAATGATGAGTTGGAGAAAATTAAATCCTTTTATAGAAGAGCTCCATTTGATAAAGATAAAGTAGAAGTAATTTTACCATTTTTACTTGTTGTCGATATGAATAACAATATTATAATAGTTCCACCTCAAATTTACAATAATACTAAAAAATCTTCTTTCTTCGGTTTCTTTAAGAGGGATCCGTCAGAAATGACTGATAATATGAAAATTAACTTAAATACATTTTTAAATATATTAGCAACTAAATATGGTGGAATTGAGGATAACTTAAGAAATCCCGCAATTAAGCCACTAATAGAACAGGGTCTCGAGGAGTTATATAATGAAGGATGGGGGGTCAGAAGAACTTTGAACGAATATTACGTTTAACACAATTCTTTTTAAAGCATTGTTTCACATCTTTTATTTGTGGAAAAGAACAAATCAAAGCAAAAAGGACGTAAAAGAGCGTCTGAAAGCATTGCAGCACTTAAAAAAGAATTAAGGGCTTTAACTTTTGAACCCATTTATGGCGAGACTTTAAAGGAAATTGCTGCAAAGCTAACAACTAAAATTCAAGAAATAATAGAAAGCTACGGATATGAAGTAGAGTTCCCAGAAAGAGCAAAGAAAGACGTCGAAGGAGATGTATATTACTTTGTCTATCCTTTAAAAATAAAGACTAAACATGGAATCAAAAAAATTTACCTAGAAGTTGAATATTTAATTTATGATGAAAATGCTTGGATGGGAATAATAACTGATGTAAAATAGTTTACCGTTTATTTTTATCACCAATAACAAAGATCATAACTACTATGCTGTTTATTATTAAGGCTATAACTAATTCTATCATGAATAAATCTCCAAATCCTAATAATTGACTTGCAGTTATATTATTTGAAGTACTAATAGAAGTTGAAGTAGAAATGATTGTATCATTTATTACTTTTATATTATTAGAGATGTTAGAAATGTTTGAGATATTAACGATCTTAGAATTAATTAAAGTTACATGATATATCTCAGAATTATAGGAGTAAATCACAGAGTTAATTGCTGTTAAATTATCTATGATCGAATTAACTAAGACAACCGTTTTATTGGATATTATAGCATTTGGAGTATATATATGATAAGCATAGCTACCAGTAAAAGTTGGAATATAATTGAATGGTAAAACTAAAAATGATAGTTCTGTTGATGTAGGTTCTATATTTAAAGTATTATAATTAATAGTTGAATCAAATGGAAGTGGGATTCCATTAGCTGATAAACCAACTATATAAACATTCCAAGTCCCAGCTATTTCTCCAACAGTAACTCCAGAGTTACTATAACTACCAGCAGGTACAGTGAAATTACCTATCCAAATTCCATTTTTATATGTTAAAGGGACAGAATATGATATTTGCAAAGAATCTATATCACTTAGTAAGTAGCTTGGCACAAATATTGCACTAAATACACCATATTTTACTGGAGTTCCATTCGGATAGTAAATATTTGCTGAAATAGTTATTGTATCGTTCTCAAACGTTACTGAATTTACTTTTGCATGCAAAACTAAACTCTCGTTAGAAATGTAAATCTGTGTGTAACCAACTCCATAAGCAATATAAGTTCCATTACTGTAATCTGCGTAAGCTTCTATGGTATAATATCCACTAGGTAGCCTTGGGATATTTACTTGAGCAATGTAATAGGATGATGAACCAACTGTTATAGAATTAACTGGCGTTGAATAATAGATCTTACCATCCTTTATAAATGATACAGTTACATTAGGCATTCCTAGACTCTCAACTAAAACTTCTAATGTTACGTTTTCACCAGAATACAATGAAGTTGGCTCACTAAATGAATTTGGAATTACTGCTGGTACAACGTACATTCCTAATACTATTTCATCTAGACCTATAGTATTGTTCACACTTAAAACATATACTCCTCCGAATTCTTTGCTAGTTAAATTAATATAACCTTCTAATATCCCAGATTTAAACTTGATATATATGCCGAGCTGAGATATATTAATAATTGGTAAATTATTAAGTTTCACTTGAGTAACTTCTTGTATCTTTCCGTTTAATTGATTTTCTTTATACACTGTCAAATTAGTAGTATTAAACGAAGAAACAAGAGTCCCGTTTGGATATGTTATCATGACTATTACTGGAATATTTGAGGGTATAGGATAAATAGCTACTATTGGAAAAACAAATACTGCTTGATAACCAACAGTAACGTAAGTAAACCCATAAATATTATTAAACTTACTATAAATTTCATAAATTCCAGATTTAGATAATGTAATATCTCCTATATAAGCAGAACCATTATATGAAAGTGTAAAAGTTGAAACTATAGCAGAACCATTATATACGTAGGCTGTCAAGGTTACAGGCGGAGATGAAACTCCATTAAGATAGCCTATTACTTTTATAGCTTGTCCAGGCAAATATGTAGTATTTTGAACAGCTAATGATAAAGAAGCAGTAGGAATCCTTAATAAGGACACAAAATATCCTGCATTTATATATCCTAATCCAGTTACGGGATTTAAACTATTATTTGCTATATAAGGTGTATTATACCCTAAGCTTACTGGAACTATAGCTTTCGTTCCATTTAACGAGTAAATTAAAGGATTAATAAACCCTAATTTCCCATGAACTTGATCTGCTAGAGCTATTATTCCAGCAACTATTGGAGTAGCTAAAGATGTACCTCCAACCAGATAAGTTGTATTATAATAGTAAACTACTGGTACTCCCGTATATGGATTTGCGTCAGCTACAACATCTGGAGTAATTCTAAATCCTTCTAATCCTTGATAAGGTGGAGAAGGAAATATTGCACTGTAGCCACCAGTCGTAGATCCTATTATACTTTCACCACTCCATGCTGTTTGATAGGTTGAATTTTCAGATACATATAGCGTTGTACCTCCGACTGCTAGAACATAAGGAATTGATGCTGGAACAATAGTGGAGCCTAAGGGACTTAGAAAGAAATTATAACCATTTCCTCCTGCATCACCAGAAGCTGCTATAAAAGTAATCCCTTCTGCCTCTCCAAGCCAATATTCATAAATCATAGATTGTAAATAAGAAATTGGTAAAAGACCTAATAGAAAGTAAATTTCAGGAATTCCCCAGCTTTGTGAAACAACGCTTACTTGATCTTGCTGATCAATATATGCTATAGCTTGAGGGATTGATATTGATGGATTCGCGACATAAAGTATTATACCTGCACCTGGAGCTGCAGCATGAGCATATTCAACGTCTAATGAAATTTCTAAAGCCCATCCACTAGGGATACCATCATTTGGATTATAAGGACCTATTGGCACTACTTTAAATATTGGAGGATTTGGCAAATTGTATTGAGAGTCAAAATCTTGTAATTGCTGATAAATATATGGATCACCTTCAAAATCAAGGATTCCAATATTTACTCCACTTCCGTTAATTCCATGCTTTATTAAAAAGGTTATATTATACGCTGATTGTAATTCGCTTGGCGTTATCATATTATAGGCTATAGCTTGTGTAATGTTAACTAGATTATTTGGTTTAGACAAAAATAGATAAGTCAAATTAGTTGCTAATATAATTCCTGGGAAAGAAGTACTACTGCTAATAAAATAATATATTTTCTTTCCTAAAATTTCTGTGGTAATAAATTGACCATGAAATAACTTTTCAACTATTCCAGCTTTTGCTTGAAATGATATAACGTTTAAAGTGACCTCGGGCTGAATCCCATTATTTACTAACATGTTGACAATTTTATTAATTGTAGAATTAGGAATGAATAAGGTCTCTAGTTCAGATGAATTGACTATATGATGTTCCTCTACATATAACTGTAATAATTCTAGGTTCTTTGGCGGAATTACAATAGAAACATTTACAATCTGATTACTAGAAATTTCAGAAACATTAGGCTGAAGATATAAAGGAAGAACAACTGATGATGCTATTAAAATTAAGAATAATAAGGACCACATCAAGTAGTATTACTTGAACACATATTTTATAACTTTTCCATATACTTAAAACTTAAAGAAACACACACAATATAATTTGATATCATTTTCGATTACTAATAACAATCTTTTTCAAGTTAACAAGAAAGGTAAAGACTAATTATTCCATTTATTCCATCAGTATTGAGTATCACTGAATAGTTTTAGGTTTATGATTTTACTAAATTAATATTAGTAGGATAAATTTATATCTTAGTTTATCTTAACAGAGTTGGAGTAATGATAATTTGATCTAGTCATCTTTTAAAAATTAACCAGCTATATTTGCATGAGATTAATAGAATTTAAAACAGTATCCATAAATTAAAATTCACTATTGCGAGAAACATTTGGACAAGAATGTTTTTGAGTTAAGTAAGATATAATAGGTTATACGACTACGTTAAATACAAATGTTGTATAAAGAACCAGATGATGGAGAAAAAATAAAATTCGATAAAGGTAAGTGGATAGTTCCTAGTAAACCTGTTATATTATATATAGAAGGAGACGGAATTGGACCAGAGATTACTACTACAGCTATAAGGGTAATTAATAAAGCAGTAGAAAAAGCTTATAAAAGTTCAAGAGAAATTAAATGGCTAGAAGTATATGCTGGAGAAAAAGCCGAAAAGCTAACTGGAGATAGATTTCCTAAAGATACACAAGAGATGTTATTAAAATATAGGGTTGTATTAAAAGGACCATTAGAAACACCAATAGGGAAAGGCTGGAAATCAGTTAATGTTGCTATAAGACTCATGTTAGATCTTTATGCTAATATCAGACCCGTAAAATACATTGAAGGACTTGAAAGCCCATTAAAAAACCCTGAAAAAGTAGATATGATAATTTTCAGAGAAAATACGGATGATTTATATAGAGGAATAGAATATCCATTTAACAGCGAAGAGGCAAAAAAGATTAGAGAATTCCTAAGAAATGAGTTCAAAGTTGAAATAGAAGATGATACAGGGATTGGAATAAAAGTTATGAGTAAATATAAAACTCAGAGAATAACTAGGTTAGCAATACAATATGCAATAGAGCATAAGAGGAAGAAAATAACTGTAATGCATAAGGGAAATGTAATGAAATATACTGAAGGAGCATTTAGAGAATGGGCTTATGAAGTTGCTTTAAACGAATTTAGAGACTTTATAGTAACAGAAGAAGAAATTAATCAAGGAAAAAGCCATGAAGGAAAAGTAGTATTAAATGATAGAATAGCTGATAATATGTTCCAACAAATAATCATTAGACCCGAGGAGTATGATATAATTTTAGCCCCTAACGTTAATGGTGATTATATTTCAGATGCTGCTGGAGCATTAATTGGAAATATTGGAATGCTAGGTGGGGCTAATATTGGTGATGAAGGAGGAATGTTTGAAGCAATACATGGAACTGCTCCAAAATATGCAGGGAAAAATGTAGCCAATCCTACTGGTATTATAAAAGCTGGAGAGCTAATGCTCAGATGGATGGGGTGGAACGAAGCTGCAGAGCTAATAGAAAAGTCTATAAATATAGCTATTAAACAAAAGAAAGTTACACAAGATATAGCTAGATTTATGGGAGTAAAAGCATTAGGTACAAAAGAATATGGAGACGAGCTAATAAATATAATTGATACTCTTTAACTCCCCAGTTTTACAGTAAATTTCATTTGTTTCCATTGTCTTCCGTTCCCTAATCAAAAGAGACTGACTCAGAATTTCAAATGTTTTTTATTTTCTTTCTATCAACCTTATTATACTTTATACAAACATTTTACTAGTATATATTATAATAAGTGGTATAGAAACATTGGAAATTCACACTCTCTGTTGACCTATATTATATAAACTGTTAGAGATGGTATTTTTAATATATAGAATTAAAACAATATATCGAAAAAATAATACGAATATAATTAATTTTCATTTTTTAGAGAATATAATACTATGGAAACGAAGGAAATTTACTGTAAAACTGGGGAGTTAAACAAAAGTAATCTTTTCGTTTCATATGACGCGGTAACACCATGAGAAATAATTGATAACTAAAATAACGTAGGAAACAAAGAAGTAAATGTGTCAATTAGAGATGCCTTGAAAGGTGGAAAAGGAGAGGTTATTAAGGATCCTAGGGTTTTCATTGATCCTTTAACTGTATTTAAAGATATTCCTTTTAGAGAAGATATATTGAGAGAGGTTGCTATCGCAGTTAGATATTTTGTAAAGTCTGATGTTCGTTTTTCTACTCTATTTTTAGGATTAACTGGTACAGGGAAAACATTTGTAGCTAGATATATGCTAAATGAGATTGAAGAGGTAAAGCATGAAGATCAAGATTATAGTAAAGTGAAACAAGCTTATGTAAATTGTAGAGAAGTTGGAGGTACTCCTCAAGCTGTTTTATCTGCTTTAACAGAGAGGCTAACTAATGATGAGGTGCCTAAACATGGGATCAATCTTGGCGAATATTTAGAGAAAATTAAAGAAGAATTAGCTAATAAGAAAGCTTTAGTTTACTTAGATGAGGTTGATACTTTAATAAAAAGAAGAGGAGGAGATATTGTACTTTATCAACTATTGAGAGCTGATGCAGATATATCAGTAATAATGGTCAGTAATGATATAAATATAAGAGATTACATGGAACCAAGAGTTCTCTCTTCTTTAGGTCCTACGGTATTCTTTAAACCTTATGATGCAGAACAATTAAAGCACATATTATCAATTTACGCTGAATACGGTCTTTATAGAGGTACTTATGATGATAATATTCTATCTTATATTGCAGCTATTTCGGCTAAAGAACATGGAGATGCAAGAAAAGCAGTTAACTTATTGTTCAGAGCTGCACAATTAGCTTCTGGAGAAGGTTTTATAAGAAAGGAACATGTGGATAGAGCAATAATAGAATATGAACAAGAAAGATTAATTGAGGCGATTAAGGCACTTCCATTTCATTACAAACTAGCTTTAATGGCTACTATGGAAGCTGAAGATGTAGTTACAGCACATAAAATTTATACTGATTTATGTAACCAATATAAGCAAAAACCGTTATCATATAGAAGATTTTCTGATATAATATCAGAGTTAGATATGTTTGGAATAATAAAAGTTAAAATCATAAATAAAGGAAGAGCTGGTGGTATAAGAAAATATATAGAAGTAACTGATAAAGAAAAAATAAGAAAAGCTATTGAAGATACAATGGATTTAGGGTATGAAGATCAAATGTAACTCTGCTTATATACTGTATTGGTGTTTTTCATGATATGGGAAAAGATTAGGGAACTTGAAGATAGGCAAAAAGTTCTTTTGGACCAAATTCAAGAACTAGAGAAAGCTCTTCAATCTTTACCTACAGGACATTTAGAAGTTAAGGAAATTAATGGGAAGAAATATTATTATCTTCGTTACTGGGAGGATGGTAGGCTAAAAAGCAAATATATAGGTAAGGATCCGAGCCAAATTGAAGATAAGCTTAAAAAAGCAATAGAATATAGGAGCAAACTTTCAGCTTTAAAGCAGGAAAAAGAGAAAATTGATAGAATTCTATATAGAATTTCTAAAATTGTAGAGGAAAATAATAATAGCTAATCTTATAAATTTGAAATGTGATAGTACTACAACCATGATAGTAATTGATGAAACAATTTCACAAGCTTTAACAACGTTAGCGACAGAAATTATAGATGCAATTCCATCAATTATATTATTTCTTATTATAGTTTTTGTAGGGTACGTAATAGCGGAGATAGTTAGTTCTGTTATTCAAAGAGTTCTTGTAAGATTATTCTCTCACTCTACTATTCAAATTAGTGCCAGCTTAGTTGCTGGAACTGTAAAGGCTTTAATAATTCTTATATCATTATCAATAGGTTTGACTGTTGTTAGTTTAGGTCCAGCTAGTGTTTATATAGAGGATGTGGCAAGATATTTACCTTATCTTGCCGGAGCCATTTTATTACTAACATTAGGGATAACATTAGTAAATGTCCTTATAGATTATATGGGTAAACAAATGATTACTAATGATCCATTTATGACAACAATATTTAGTGTCCTTAAATTTGGATTATATGCTATAATTATAACTTTAGCAGCTACATTGGCTATATTTTACTGGATACCTTTTATAAGTCCATATCTTTTCTATGATATTATTATTGGTTCAATAGTGCTACTATTTAGCTTTACGATAATAGATAAAGCAATAGATAGTATAGCAAAAACAGATCCTAATGCTTCATATATCTCGACATATGGAAGATTTCTACTATATACAATATTTCTTATAATAGCTATTGCAATAATTGTTCAACCATTTAGTTCAGTTTTGTCAATTTTACAAACTTTAGCTTGGGGTTTAGCTATTGCTTTTGCAATACTTTTAGTACCATTAATATATACACTTATTAAGAGGATGTCAGCAGAGTTAAAATGAGGATGAAAACTCCCCAGACTGAATAGTGAAGAGTCCTTTAAGTGCTGATTTTTTTATACCTTTAAAACAATATGTTAAACTATGAAAAAGCTATCAGATTCTGAAGTATACCAAGCTTTAAAGGAATTAAAAGGATGGATTTTAAAAGGAAATACAATAGAAAAAACGTTTCAATTTAATGATTTTAAGGAATCGGTATCTTTTGTTTTAAAAATACAACCAATAGCGGATTCTATGGATCATCATCCTGATGTATGTATATACTATAACAAGGTTATTGTTCAATTAACTACCCATGATGTAGGTGGACTTACAGATTTAGATATAGAGCTGGCTAAAAAAATTGATGAAATTACTCTATAAAGAACACTATTTTTTCATTCCCTTTAATTTTTGTACCTTTTTTAACCTTTACAAAAAGAATATTATTCTTTATTTTAACTCTCCCAGATAACGAGTATGAAATAATTTTACCTGGTAAAACCCAGATTGCTTCATAGGGGTATTCAGCAATCTCCTCTTCATATATATCTTCATATAGATTTTCACCTTGATTTAATTCTCCGTAAAATCTTATAATAAATTCGACATAAGGATGAGTTACATCAAGTAAACCTAATCTTGTAAAAAGAACTTTTGCTTTTACTCTTTTGCCATTTACCTTAATTATTTCTCTATCTAAGTAATATTGCATATTATCTTTTAATTTGTTTAGCTCATTTTTTATTTCGTCTTTTTTAAGAGAAGCATAGTAAGAATCCTTATCATAATAATAAAAAATAACCAATTGATTAGTTTCTCCCAAATTATTCATATTAAAAAAGCCTCTAGCGTAAATTGGTTTTATATTTTCACTCATTTTTTCTCCTTTTCCTTTTTCCAGTTTCTTGTTGCAATAATGGTGTTAATGCTTCTATTAACCCGTTACATTCCTTTAGTTTCTGAAGAATTATGTTTACAAAACAGCAAAGACTGCCAAGTCTTTCAAATGAATTGAACTTTATTGAATTTTGAGGTCTTTCTGTTGATATTGTTATAAATTTTCCTTGCCCAACCAAAGCCTTAAGTATTAATCTATCTGTATAGGCTAATTCTGAGGTAGTCCATTTTCCTTCTATTTGTTCGGGTAATTTTAATTCATTCCATTCAACTTTATTACAATCTGGATTTATCTCAAGTTCAATCTTTTTCTCCTCTAAATCAACGATTTCAGATTCATATTCTCTTTGTTCTCCTAAAAATTGGGTTGCTAATTCTTTTAATTTCTCGTTTTGGTATGCACAACAGCTTAATGTTGCTAATTCTTCTAATGCTGAAAAATCCCTAAGGTTTATATTATTTACACCTCTAGCTGTTGCTATTGAGAGCAAGGTAACAGAATTAGGTATCATAATTACTTCAAATCTATAATAGTTACTATCTGCAAGTCTTATTATATAAGTTTTATTACTATCATTCGATAATTTTCTAAATTCTTGAAATTTATTGCTTAAATATTCTTTATTACAATTATCTAAAAGAAAATTAAAACCTCTAATATCCCTATTTCCTTCAGTACTACATTTCATAATTTAATGTTTGAAAAAGAGTATTTAAAAATCAAATGGGTGTATTACTTTTCCTCATTTAGTATTTGTAAGGCTGTTTTAGTTAGTTCGTAGTAATATTTTTTACCCTTCTTAACATTTACTAAACCAAATTTTTGTAGGAGTTCTAAATGGTATCTCACTGTAGAGTAATTAAGCTCTAATATCTTTGCTAATTCATACGCATTCTTTGGACCGCTTCTTAATTCTTCCATTATTCTTTTTCTTGTATCCCAGCCAGGGAGTTCAAATATATCATCGATTTTTAGTATGCTCATGTGTTATTACTTGTCCTAAATATTGATTAAATCTAAGCTCTTTTTTGCTTCAATTTTTCTCTTTTGTTAATGCTTAAAATTATTTTTATTGCAGGAAAAGTGAGATTAAATACAAAAAGATTAGACAATGTTAATGTAAAAATTATATCTATTATGACTAGAATAAACATTAGCCTATTCATATGTAATTTTTAAAAAGGACGTTTATTAAAATATGCTTATCTAAAAGGATAATACTTTATCCTATCTGTAATAAGTAATAGCAATAGAAATGCAAGAATTGTCATTATTGCTATTGAGTAATAATCCCCTCTTAAGCCTAATAAAAGCAGTAAGATTAAGGAGAAAGGTATTGGTAAAAAACCTTTATTGAATCCTGCTTGTAACATTGAAACTCCTATAGCAGGAAATAGTAAGAGGGGGTTAATTAGTGAGGCTATAAGAAGTATTATTAATACTACAAGAATTAATAATTCTAAGATATTTACTCTCTGAGTTATCATGACTAAATATATTTTTGCATAAGAGGAAATAAATTTAGAGGCTCATTAATACTCCGTGAAAATCCCTATTATGTTCTCTGAAACTGCTGAAAAATCTATTTTTCCTAACTTCATCTAGCCTAATTTCAGATATTATCAGATCTTCTTCAAACAATTTAGCTCTGCTTACTACTTCTCCAAAGGGAGAAACAACCATAGAACCTCCCCAAAAGAATTCCTCTTCTTGACTACCTACATTATTAACGAATACAGTCCAAATACCATTAATTATAGAATGAGCTTTTAATAATGCCTCCCAATTATCCTGAATACCTAGTTTTGTAGTCATTCTTCTCATTGGAGATGCTGAAGGAATGAAAATAGCATCGGCACCCATTAGTGTTAGGGCTTCAATAGGTTCATAGTGCCATGCATCTTCGCATATAATAACACCAAATTTTATTCCGTTATATTCAAATATTTTAAGATCTTTTTTAGGATCTCCGGGTTGAAAATATCTTCTTTCTTCAAATAAACCATAAGTTGGTAAATAAAATTTATATGTAAAATTAACCTGATGATTTATGATTATAGCCGAACTATTCCTAAGTATTCCAGGCCTAACTTCCTTTATTAATCCTGCTATAATACATTTGTTTTCCTCAGATAATTTATCTATTGCTCTTTCACTTTCTTTAAATACTTCATAAACTAAATCTCTTAGTACATAACCAGTTAAGGATAATTCTGGGAATATTATACAATCAGCGGTTGATGTTTGAATTATCTCCTGGTGTTTTTCTAAATTACGTTTAACATCTCCTAACTTAGGTCTTATTTGTGCTAATTCCACTTTTAGCCCCATTGTCTAGGATACCTCCAATCAGAGTTTATTGCTCTTCCACTTAATCTAAAAATTTCTGGTGGAAGTCTCTTATGTTGTGAAGTTTTAAC
Organism: Sulfurisphaera javensis; assembly: GCF_041154675.1. NCBI lineage: Archaea > Thermoproteati > Thermoproteota > Thermoprotei > Sulfolobales > Sulfolobaceae > Sulfurisphaera > Sulfurisphaera javensis. The sequence goes on along the minus strand of NZ_AP031322.1, from coordinate 458,940 downwards.
CATGTTAATTATTTTCATTACTTTATCTAAACTTGCTTTCGTTAACTCAGCTATTTCTTCTGGTTCTCTCATCTCTTCGAATTTTAAGTATAGGATTGAATCAATGGTTTCATAGTCTAAGCCTATTTCACCTTCGGCTGTTTGTCCTTCCCATAATGCAGGTGAAGGAGGTTTTTCAACGATCTCTTCTGGAACACCTAGGTAACTACCTAACATCCTTACTTGAGTTTTATACAAGTCCCCTATGGGTAGAACATCTACTCCACCATCGCCATACTTAGTAAAATAACCTAACATAATTTCACTTTTATCTCCAGTACCAACAACTAAATAGTTCATTTTTTGAGCAAATGCATATAACAAAATCATTCTAACTCTAGCTTTTATATTACCGATAATTACATTATTTGAAGTATTTACAGCTGAAGAAAATTTGTTTACAATTTCATCAATATTTACTAAAGTGTATTTATCTTCTGCTTTTGTTAGTTTTATTATTTTCATTGCATCTTCCATATCTTTTTTTGTTGTAGAAGAAGAAGGCATAAGTAATATATGAAAATTAGAAGTAGCCTTGGAAAGAAGAATACTTGTAACTGATGAGTCTATTCCCCCACTTAATCCAATTATTCCTCCATCTTTTTTACTTTCCTCAATATATTCTCTTATTCTCTTTACAAGATAGTAAGATACTTGTCCAAAATCTAACGTAAGCTTTTGTCTAACATATTCTGGCATCATACTAAGTTATGTTACTAACATTAACCTTATATGTTGCGAAGTAATAGTAAGAGTAAACTTCTACAGTAAAAACTGTTGAATTTATTGATTCATTATAGTAAGGTGCATAGGCATAAAACACAGAGGTTGAATTCGGTGGAACATAAGCATATGTAAAATTCCATATCATATTCAAGTTATCTGGTAAAGAAACTCTTACAAGGGTTATATTAAGTGGTTTATTTCCTATGTTTTTTACTTCAATAAGAATTGAGGAAATTGGTTCTTTACCAAGAGGTTGTACGTTTAAAATTCTAATTGGATTTGATGTGATGTATGATTCATGTGCATATGCTCCTACTGAAAATAACACTACAAAAAGCATTAAAAATGGGAGTCCAATGTCCCTTCTAACATTTACATGTATACTAGAAAGTTTATAATCCATTTTATAGATTACAACAAAAAGCAAAGGAATCCATAAAAAGAAATATTCTGTAAGCGTTCTCCATAAAAACCAACTAATAATCATAGGAAAAATCCACAAAGTATTTTTTATAATGTCAAAGAATTTATAATAGATATAAATAAGAAATAAAGATACTGCAATTTCAGAAAAAGTAAAGAACCAGGGCTGAAGTTGAAATAAACCAGAATAATTTATGACTGTTAAACCTAAATCACCAACCGGAATGGTATTTATATCAGTTGTAAATATATTGGTTACAAAATCTTTAAAATTCATTAGTAAAAATGGAATATTTAATATTGATATGGTAATTATGAAATAGAGTATAAAGGAATTAAAAGATGATATTTTATCTTTTATTTTATAGATTAAAATGAATGGTAAAGCCAACCAGCTTATTTGATTAAAGGAAGTAGCTAACGCTAAGCTTATTCCTCCCCATTTATCATTGCGTAAATAGGCGATAAGTAAAAAAGTTGCTGGTATGACCGCATTTACTCCATAGAATGGAGGAATTGCTACTGCACTTAATAAATAAAGAAAAATAACTGGTAAAACAGCAAATGGATCTTGTTTTTTTCTTCCCTCTATGTAAATCATTATAACAAGGATAACATCAAATATAACATTTATAACATTAATATAATATCCTGGAGCATTTACTAGTTTAGCTAAAAAGTAAAACGGAATATAAATTAGAAATGAAAGAGGAGGATAAATATAATTAGTGGCTATGTTTCCTGATATTAAATATGTAGGACTTACAGACACCGGATGATATATCATAGTGTAAGGGTCTTTTCCGCTAAAGAGATAATTTAAAGCTTGATAAATATATTCCATGTCATCCGTACCAAAACTAGTTATTAAAGAAATACTAACTATAAGAAAAGTTGAAGTCGCTATAAATACAACGTAATCATCAACTTTTGATAGATTTCTATTAGGGTTAAGTAATTCTGGGTAAATAGATATTATAATTATAGATATTACTGAGAAAAAAGAGATAGAAACTATTGCAGCAGAAACAGGATTACTTAAGACACTGAATTTGTAATTAATAAAATAGAGTGTGTAAAGCATTACTGAAGCTAATATTAAGTAAACAATCTTGTGTCTTAATTGGTTGTCCACATATTAATAACAGAAATAGAATATAAATAACTAATCAAGAGAATTCAAGGAAGATATTATGTAGTTAAGTATTTGATAAGGTAATTGATCTCTGTTATCACGAGTTACTACAAAATTTTTACCATCTTTGAAAGATATTTTTCTATGAACTACAGCAATAACGTATTTTTTCTCTTTTAATACATAATTTATTAAATACTTTAAACTCGGTATTGAAAACTCCATAGGACCTATTTCGTCAATTCCTATTATATTAGCCTTTTCGATTTTTTCGTATAATTTCTTTATTGTAGAATCATTAATTATTACGTAATATTTCCCAACTCTAATGTTACTTCTTAAATTAACGCTAGCTAGCCAATCCTCAATCTCATTATCTAGACTTTTTATCTTAAAGCCGATTCTTATTCCTTTTTCTCTTACTTCTGGACAATAAAATCCAGATATTTTAAATCCTTTATTTTCAAGTTCTTTAACTACTTTTAAAAATAAAGTAGTTTTCCCTACCCCAGGTTCACCAGTTATGTATACTCTTAAACGCTCTGACAATTTCTTTCACTCTTTCAATATTAATTCTTCCATTCTCATCTTTTAAGTATGTTCCGATAATGTAGCAATCAGCTTTATAATCTTTGATATTCTGTGGCGTTATTCCACTTCCTACACATATTGGTAAAGGGGAGATCTCTTTTATTTTATTAAAAGAGTTCACATTAGGACTTTTACCAGTTCTTTCTCCTGTGATAATAATATAATCTGCTAAACCTCTTTCTTTACAATCATTTATGATATTATATATATCCATTTGATGTAAAGGGCTCGCATGTTTTACATGAATGTCAGCTAATATTTTTATTTTCCTCTTAGTATAGTACAATGCTTCTTGAACTTCAATTGCTGCTGGTTCAATTATTCCTTCTGGTGAAGAAATTGTTTCGCATAATGCATTTACTCTAATAAAGTCCCCAGTTAAACTCGCAATAACTGCTGAATCATAAGCTGAGTTACGTAATAAATTAATGCCCACAAGTAAGTTCGTTGATTTTTTTACTTCCCTAGCTATTATACCCATCGCAATTGCAGTTTCTCTTCTCACTTTTTTTCTAAACGGTTTATCGTTAAAATTTTCTAAAATTAATGAGTCAAAACCTCCTTCTTCAAGCTTTCTAGTCTCTTCCAAGGTAAAATTAATTATATCTTCAAAGTTTTCATTATAAAAGAAAGACCCAGGCAAAGGTGGTAAATGAATTACACCGATTAGTTTCATTAGGTTTATTTATTTAGCTGTCATTATATAGTTTTGTGAAATGAATGTCGAATTATGTTTATATGACTGTTAATATGTTTAAATTTTCTCATGAATGGTGGAAATTAGGTAAAGAAGAGAAAAAGAAAATAATTTCAAAAATAGACGAAATGGAAAAAGATTATGAAAAGAAAATAATTTCATTAAAGAGGTTTATCTCATTAAGATATGATGGTGATATAATCTATTGGCTTTCAGATTTTAATACTACACCATTAAATGAATTTAGATACGATTTGCTTTCAACTTCTTATCTCGAAGAGAAAATATCTCTATTTTCTGTCTTTAAGGAATCTCCTTATACTATGGGAGGAAATAAAGATTTGTCATCTTTCTTAAAAATACCTCCTTTAAAGTATTTTGTTGCTTATCCTATGAAAAAATCACCAGACTGGTATTTATTACCCTTCAACGAGAGAAAAGATATAATGGCTGAGCATATAAAGATTGCTAGAACGCATCCAGATAATGAAGGGATAAGATCTTATACTACTTATTCTTTTGGAATAGGAGATTATGAATTTGTTGTTATTTATGAAATTCCAGATTTATATAGATGGACAAATGTTGTTGAAAAATTAAGAGAAGCAAAAGCAAGAAAATGGATTACTTTAGAAGAGCCTATATTAGTTGGAGAGTTAGGAGCTCTTGATATTTTTGTGAAATAAATAGTAGAGTTAACATAGTCTTACCATCCTCTATTTTTCCGTCTAAAACCATTTTTATAGCATCACCAAGTTTTATTTCGAAAGGCTCTATAATCTCATATTCCTCCAGGTGTTGGGAAGTTTTCACTAGATCTTTTGCTATATAAACGTGCATTATCTCTGTAGTAACACCTGGAGAAACATAAAATGAAAATAGCTTCTTCAAATTATTAGCTTTATATCCTATTTCCTCTTCGAGCTCTCTTTTGGCAGTGTTTTCTTCAATTTCATTTTCCTCAATAGTTCCAGCTGGTAATTCATATAGCCATTTTCCAACTATTGGCCTATATTGTTTTATCATTATTATTGTCTCTTTGTCTAGGAAAGGAACAATTACCACAGAACCTCTATGTTTCACATAAGCTTTTTCTACTTCTTTTCCATTAGGTAATGAAAATTTATCTATAATCACATCAAACTTCTGTGATGAGAAAATTCGCATAGTTAAACCTACAATCTCTTATTTAAATATTTTTCATTAACTTTCTCGTATAAGCTATACCAATCAATTTTAATTAATAGAATACCTAAAATAATGAAAATAACAGTGAGTGCGATAGAAAGATATAAGGGATTTATATCTGCTAAATCACTTATTTTTATAATACCAAAAAGTTCTAGGGGAATTTCTATCATACTTTTTAGAATTTTTGATGGAATAGTAATAATTAACATCTTTTTAAGAGATTCCCTAACTATTCCTCCGCCAATGTATAAATAGTCGTCGAGTGGTAATCCAGGAAGTATGGCAGTAATAAAAAGAGCTAAAGGAAAGTATTTACTTTTAATAAACTTATGTATTAATGGTATGTTCTTGTTGTCTCTTAAGGGTTTTTTCAAAGCAATTCCTAAAACATATGTTAAAGTTTTAGCTAAAGCTGCCCCTATTCCAGAAATTAAAACTACGATTAGAATATTTTCTATGTTTTTTCCATAAGCTAGTAGAAAGTCTGTAGCAATTAAAGTATATGGTGCTCCGGCAAATGGCAATATGTTAGTAATAAAGCTTATACTAAATATAAGTAATAGTACTGCTAAAGGGATACTCATATAAATAAAAATTCATAAGCAAAATGTTATATAATTAATCCATATGTGTTTATTTTGTGGTATTATAAATAAAGAATTGGAAGGTTTCTTTATTTATGAGGATAATAATTATGTAGCTATTTTGGACAAGTATCCAATTTCCCCTGGACATACCTTAGTTATACCAAAAAAGCATTTTGAAAACTATTTAGACGCTGATGATAATACACTCTCTGAGTTAGCTAAAGTTGTTAAAATAGTCTCTTTGGGGGTTAAAGATGCAGTAAAAGCCGATGGGTTAAGAATACTAACTAATATAGGAGAAAGTGCTGGGCAAGTAATTTTTCATCTTCATATTCATGTTATTCCCACATGGGAAGGAGATTACCCAGAACTTTTTAAGTCATTCAAACCTAGAAGAGAACAGAGTAAGGAATATTATGAATTATTGCAAAAGATTATTAGGGAGTCAATCGAAAAGTTAAAAAGAAAAACTGGTGATGATAAGTGGGGCTAAAAGAAGAATTAGAAGCTAGATTTGGCAATAACTTTTCAGATAGCCTTGTAGAACGTCTTTCACATTCGGCTGATATGGGATTTTTACCTCAATTAGTTTGGGCAAATATTAAAATTAATATCATTCCGGATTATGTTATTTATCCCACATCTGTAGAGGACGTAATTGATGCTGTTAAGATTGCTTTAAAATATAAGGTTCCTATTACACCATATGGTAGAGGTACTAATAGATATGGTAATGCATTAACTACAGAAGGAGGAATATTATTAGATTTCTCTAAGATGGATAAAGTTGATGTAGATGAAAACAATATGGTTGCTATTGCAGAACCAGGGGCTACTTGGAAATTAGTTGATTTAGCAGCTCAAAGTAAAGGTTTACAGTTAAGGACTTTCCCTTCATCGTATGATTCTACTGTCGGTGGAGGAATAGCTGGTGACGCATTAGGAATAGGTTCTTATGAATATGGTTTCATTTCTGATAATGTAAGTTTTGTTGACATGGTTAATCCAAAAGGAGAATTAGTTCACCTTGAAGGAGGTAACTTAGCTTTAGTGTCTGGTGCTGAAGGAATAACAGGTTTTATAGTTAAAGCCGGAATAAGACTTAGAAAATATTCTCCAACAGAGGCTTTGGTTCTTTCCTTTGATTCATTCGACACAGCAATGAGGGCTGTTGGTGAATTTTATAGAGAGGTAATACCAGCCTGGCATGTTCAAGTTAGAGGTCCTGCAATTTCCTCCTATATAGCTCAAAAGTTTAATGCGAAGTTATCACCAGGCAAATGGAATATGATAGTACTTTATCCTTCTTTACGTTCATCCTTAGTTGAACCTAAACTCTATAGAATAGCACAAGCATTTGGAGCTACTATAAATGAAGGAGAGTGGACTGGCTGGTGGTCATTTAATCATGGAGTTGTGGCTGCCCTAAGAACTAAAGGGTTGTTAATTCATCAGCACGGATTAATTCATTATACTAAGATTAATGAACTTGTAAATGAACTAAAAAACTTCTTAGGTCAATTAGGTGAATTATCTCCTAATCAAGGGTTCGATTTGGATATAGACCTAGAAAAGAGAGAGGTCCTGTTAGTTAATGCTTTTACAGAAGTATCTTTAAAACCTAACGATAAGAAGCTGATTTATGATCTAGCTAAAAACACGCTAATGATGGACTCGTTCATAAAAGTTGGAGGTTCCTTACTCTCTATTGGAATGTTTGGGCATAAATATTCTAGAAATAGATTATCAGCAATGGGCAAAACTTTCCAACAATTAGGTATTGACAGATACGAGGTAATTAAGAAATACAAAGAGGAAATGGATCCAGATGAATTATTTAATCCGGGAAAAGTGTTAGAGCCTAGAAAAAGAGGAAGAATAGTATTTGAGATAGTTAAAAGGCAACAAGAAGCTTTACAATTTAGGTTTGGGATTGGTTTTGTAAAAGCGATAGTTCCTGGGGGAGAAATTAGCGGATTTACAGCAGTTAAAAGATTTCTTGATATTTTCACAGATTACTCGCTGGAATGTATAGATTGTGCTATGTGTGTTACAGTATGTCCACAGTTTAAGTTAATTCCTCAAGCGCCTTATGCACCAAAGGGTATGTTTGACTTTGTAAAGGGTGCTATCTCTTATTATCACTTAAATGGTAGTGTTGATATCCCAGATTCAGCTATTGCTGAAATTTCTGGTTGTCATAAGTGTGGTTTATGTGATGGTGTTTGTCCAGCAAAGATTCCGATATCATCTCTTTTAGTAAAATTAAATAGTATAGTTGCAAAGAAAGTTCCAGAAGAACCACCAGTAGATATACCTTTAACACAAGACCCAGATGTAGCAAGTGTTGTTAATAATAATAGTGATATAGTTTTATGGGTAGGTAAATATCTTACCGACAATCCTACAGTAGCAATAACTGCATTAAAAATTATAAAGATGCTTGGTCTAAAAGTGAGATTAGCTGGAACTACCTATGATAGTGGATTTATGAGTTATATAAGTGGGGGAGAAAGGCTTCAACAACATATTAAGAAAAATGAGGAACTTCTTAATACTTCTTTAGAAGTCATTACAATAGCTCCAGAGGATTATAAAGTACTATCAGAAGTATATAGAGATTATTCAAATATGCTTGGTTTAAGGATTAGCTATGAAGTGTCTCCAATTGAAATTAGAGTATTAAAGTCTATTCAATTAGATGGAAAAGGAGAGGAAATTTATCTTCATGTGGCATGCTTCTCAACCTCTTATGCTAATGAAATTATAAGAAGATTGACTGAAATGGGATTTAGAGTAAGAAAAGTTGAAGGATGTTCTGGCGCTGTATTAGAAAAGAATATAGGTAAAAGAGCAGATATGATGGCAAGAGCTTTAGGTTCTAAATATCCTATGTTAATAACTTTATGTCCGCTAGCTGCTGCTAAGTTTAGAGAAAGTGGTGTTCTAGCAAAAACATTAGTTGAATTCTTAGCTGAAAAGCTCAAAATAGCTGTACCTACAGAAATTAAGGTTACTAAAATAGAGCTCTCTGCAACTGAAAAAAATGCGTTACAAGCTACCATATTAAACTCAATAGTAAGTGCATTAACAAAACGTATTAGCTTAATTGTTGATACTGTAACATTTACATCAAGTGGAGTAGATGAATATAAGAAAATCATAGAACCATTAGTCAAAGAAGCAATTGAAGAGGCAACTTTACAAATTAGCAATTATATTTCATCTTTGGTTGAGGAAAAGAAAAAGAACGGGATGAAATATGAAGATCTAATTGCTTATCTAGGAAGTTTAACTAAGGAATTAAATGCTATAGTTTCAACAATTCAACTTGACACTGTTGTTGACGGAATCGTAGAACAAGTAAAAAGGCAAAGTACTGAAGAGTTTGATGCTTCTGTACTTAAGTCTTCCTTAATATTCTTAATACGGGATAATGAGCAAATGCTAAAGGAGAAGAGCGTCAAGGTAATTAACGTTTAATAAGCTCAATCCTTTTATTAATTTTTAAACGTAAACTATAATTATGCCTAAAATTTACCTTGGACCTGCTGGAGTTCCTCATTCTTCAAAGAAAAGGAATACTATTGATGGAATAAGGACAGTAAAAGAGCTTGGTTTAAATGCTATGGAAGTAGAATTTGTTCAAGGAGTACGAATGAGTCCAGAGAGTGCTGAGGAAGCCGGAAAAGTTGCTAAAGAATTAGGTGTCAGATTATCAGTTCATGCACCTTACTTTATAAACTTATGTTCTGAAGAGAGAGAAAAAGTAGAAGCATCTAAAAAAAGACTCCTAGACGCTGCTGATAGAGCTGAAAGAATGGGGGCTGACACAATAGCTATTCATATAGCCTTTTATGGTAAAAAATCGCCAGAGGAATGTTATCAAATAGTAAAATCAGAATTAGGAGCTACTGTTGACACGGCTAGATCTATGGGAATTAAAAACGTAAAATTTGGGGTTGAAACTATGGCAAAAGATTCAGCTTTTGGAACTTTGGATGAGGTTATCTCTATATCTAAGGAGATAAAAGGAGTTGTTCCTTACATTGACTGGGCTCATACTTTTGCAAGACAAGGTGGTAAAATAGATTATGGTGAAATAATTGATAGGCTTATAAAAGAGTTAGGCCTTTCTCACATAAACTCTCATTTTGAGTCTTTAGTTTACAGAAACGGCAAATATGTAGATGAGCATTTACCTATAGATAATAACTCTCCACCTTTTGAACCTTTAGCAAGAGAGATATTAAAACGAGATATATCTATAACACTTATATGTGAGAGTCCTGAGTTAGAAAGGGACGCATTAAAAATGAAGAAAATATTAGAGGATTTGGGGTATAAATTTTGAGCTTAATGGTATTATCTGATTTTGATAGAACGCTTTCTAGCGATAGGGAAAGTTTCATATTAAGGGAGGATGTAGCTAAGATAGTAAATTACTTTTCAGCAAAATATTTATTCTTTGTAGTAACTGGTAGAGAAAGGAAATATATAAATATATTAGCTAGGGGCCTTTCACCTACTGGTTGGATAATCGAAAACGGAGGAATAATATTAATTAAAGATAAAGAAATAAAGCTCACTGACGAAAATTGGTATTCTATAAGAGAAAAAATAATAAAGAAATTAGATAAAGAAGGAATACCTTATTCCGTAGGAGAAGTAATAATTTATGTTAATTCTGCTTTTGAAAATAAGAGGAAATTAGAAGAAATAGTTGAGGCGAAAGTAGAGTGGAATAGAAATGATGCTATGATTATGCCACATAATGTTAGTAAAGGTAATGCGGTACTCTTTCTAAAGAGCTATCTCGGATTTAAAGGAAAAACTATAGGAATAGGTGATAGCCAAAACGATATTCCTCTTTTTAATGTAGTTGATTTAAAAGTTGCTGTTGCAAATGCATTACCAGAGATAAAAAGTATGGCAGATATCGTTTTAGATAAAGAGGATGGAGAAGGAGTTAAGGATTTTTTATTAAGAATTCTTAATGGAGAGATTAACATAGATTCATTGCCTATTAAAAGGTTTAGTAAATAGGTATATGTCGATTAAAAACTCATGAATCTTTTTTCTATGCCATGGATAGTATGCTTTCATTCTAAACTTGTGGGTTAAATATTCAACTTGAAATCCTTTAGATGTAGCTAATTTAGTTATTAACTGTAATGTCTCGGGATTAGATTTGTGTATGCTGTAAACTGTCTTAGCTATACTAAGTGCCTTATCTAAAAAAATTAGATCAGCACCTTTTCTTACTACTCCGAATGGAGGATTTTGGATTACAGTATCGGCTCTAATTTCTAAGTTATTTACATCTGCATTTACAAATTCTGCAATTATATTTTCGTTTTCAAAAAATTCTTTTGCAACTTTTAAGCTTTCATAATCTATGTCAACACAAATACAATAACCACCTAAGAGTGATATTCCAGCACAAAGTCTTCCAGTTCCGCAACCTAAATCCACGACCACTTTATTTTTTACGTCTCCTCTTAAGAAAGCGGTCCAAATTATTTCTGAAGCTAAATCAGAAGGTGTTAAATATTGTTCTAATTCATAATTTGGATTAGGATGTAAAGGTATTTTTTCCAAGAAAATCTCTAAGGATTTTTTATTAATTTTAGGGCTTGAAATAGATTATTCACCTTATTTATATTAAGATCTTCATAAAAATTAAATCTATCTAAAAGTAGAGGAGTTATGTTAGCTCTCAAAGCTCCTAAGTAGTCAATCTCATAAACATCGCCAATATGAAATATTGGAGTTCCATATTTTTCTATTGCTATTCTAAATATTCTTGGATGTGGTTTCATTATTCCATAATCACATGAGGCTATAACATCATCTATATATTTATCTAATCCTAGATCTTGAATAATTTTGTAAACAGATCTTGTAGCATTTGTTATCATCACTATTTTAAAGTTCTCTTTCTTCAATTCTTTAAGAAAAAGTTCTACGTCCTTAAAAAGATCCCATTTATTTGAAAGTAAAGGAACTTTTTCTAATTCTTTTATTAAACATTGTTTGGGATTTATCTTTAATTCTGATAAAAGCTCTTTATAATCTAATACACTTAATCCCCCTAATATAGGATCCGGAAAATGATCTCTTCCAAGAATTTTGTAGACTGCTCTGAATACTTTCTTCTCAGTCACATTATACCCTTTTTTTACTAGAAAATAGTAAATAGGTTGATGAAACTTGGGTGTGAAGCTAACAAGAGTTTCTCCCATATCTACAAAGATAACTCTTCTCATCTTTTATCCCGTATGAGGAATTTAGGTGGTTCAATGTTTTCACTTTTACATCTAGGACACTTACTCGGTTTTTTTGGTATATCTAAGTTAAAAACATATCCACAATCCCTACAGTAAGGTAAATAAACAACTAATTGATAATTTTTATGCTTAGATGATTTTGCAATGTGATATAAATGTTCATACACTTCTTTTTCTCTTTTAATACCGAGATTTTTCTTTATATCTTTTGCGGTTAGAGGCTTCTCAGAATATTTCAGTAATATCACTATCTTCTCTCTCACCGATAAAAAATCGAAGTCTGTTTGCATTATATTAAACTATTTAGTTATACTCTCATATATTTCTTCAACTTTTTGAAGTATTTGAGTGGCAGTATATCCTTTGCTAATTGCATAAATCGAAGATCCTCCTGCACCAACGCCTTCCTTTACATAACCTCTCTCGTAAACTTTTAAACCCTCAAACCTTGAGTTACTAAAATCTAACCATGCCGCTAATATGGGAATGCCTATATCTTTTGCTAAAGAGAGAATATCAGAGGAAGGATCATTAATTATCCATTTAGTTGTTCCTATGACTATGTTCTTTAGTTTTTCTTTATCAAATTCTTTAATAATTGCTGCTGCAGCTGTCATTTGAGTTCCTCCAGCTAGCATTATTTTTCCCTTAAATCCAAGTGCTATTCCTGCAACTCCCAATAGCATGGGGTCGGATAATTTAGCTAACTTTAATAACAGTTCTGAAGGAAGATCTTTTATTGCTTCTAAAACAACTCTACGTTTAAGATCTTTAGGGTTTTCTGGTGATGCAGAACTTACTTTATCTAATGCATCATAACCTAAGCCCACTAACACTGCCATAGCTGTAGTCGTACCAGCAGGTATAGATTCCCCAATTATTAAGAAATCAAAAGCATTTGATAATTCTTCTCCTAAAGTTATTCCATTTTTAATTAATCTATCGGCAGTTTCTCTCTCCATACTACCTCTTCTAATATCTTTTCCTGGCTCACCGCCAAGATCAATAAAAGGCAAATTTGGCTTTACTCTACTACCAGCATTAACCACAAATTTAGGTATCTTGACTAGTTCTAATGAGGCTCTAGATATTATTGCTGGAGTAGGTATACCAGTAGGAGTAACTGGAACAGTATTTATTACGAAACATTTCCCCTTTATAAGAAACTCTGCATCTGCTGCAGGAGTAAAATGAGTTAATTCCGGTGTAGCACCAGCAACGGTTATTCCAGGGATTAAACTTACATCTGTTGTAGCTATAACTAAAACAAACGCAGTTTTAGCGTTACTAGGTATAAAGAAATCTCCGTTAAATGTTTTTATGTCCATCGGGGGTAATTTTATACTCTTTATTTTAAAGTTGAAATGTGTGTTTTGGGACCATTATAGATTAATTGAACAAGGAACAAAGGTTAATCTTGATGAGTTTTTAAGCAATGAGGAATTAAAAAAGAAGGTCAAAAAGGGAATTAAAGGTCTTTATACTGACGTAATGGCATTAGTTGAAAGATGTGTAAATAAGAAAGGAGAGGAGGCAATATGGGAGTTAGCTAAACTAAAGATAATAAGTCCTAATATTGTTCAAGAACTCATAGATGTGATAGAATTAGTTAATAAAATTGATGAAATTGATGATAGTATAATTTATAGCATGTTAGTTAGAATTATGGAAGATTTAGAAGAACTTTATATAAGTATATCTTCACGTTGCTAACTTCTTAATCCTATCTATAGTTATTTTTATTTCGTCTTCTGTATTATAAAAATGAGTAGAAATTCTAATGCCATCTCCTCTAGGTGATACTACTATTTTGTTCTTTAACAGTTCTTTACTTATATATTTAGGTTCTTTCACTTTGATTACTATAATACCGGCTTTCTTGTTTTTTGGTGTAATTACTTCTAATCCATTTTCCTCTGCATATTTTATAGTATAATCAGATAAATATTGTATTCGGCTGAATATTTCTTCTTTATGTTGTGTAATGATTTCGCATGATTTTGCTAAAGCTAAATTTGCTGCAACATCTATTGTACCTATTTCAAATCTTCTAGGTCCGTTCTCTAAGATAAACTTTTCAGCATTAAATTCCAAATAAGTTGATGAAGATTTCCAACCGTAAAATGGCGGATCTGGTAATAAACCTTTCTTAACGTACATAAAGCCTGAACCTTGAGGACTCATCAACCACTTATATCCTCCAGCTACAGCGAAGTCAATGTCTGTTTTCCTAACGTCAATATCAGTTGCACCGGCACTTTGTATAATATCAACAAGCATATATGCTCCCATTGATTTTGCTTCCTTTGAAATTCTTTTTAGATCAACTTTTATTCCAGTATTGAAACTTACATGGCTTATTGCAATTAATCTAGTCCTATTATCTAATGCAGAAAGAATATCATCCTCGAAATTTTCTATTCTAGGTTTTACTAACTTTACATTAACTCCTTTGTTTTTTAACTTTAAAAAAGGATATGTAACTGCAGGAAATTCTAAACTATCAGTAACTATATTATCTCCTTCTTTCAAATCTAGTCCATGAGCAACAATATTAATTCCAAAACTAGTATTTGGTATGAATGAAATTGTATCTGGATCTGCATTTATAAGTCTTCCAACTTTCTCCCTCAGATGATAAAAATCATCATTTTCTTCATTATTCACTGGTAAAGAACCATACTTAGCAACGTCAAGTAGATATCTTAGACTCTCATAAAGGACAGGCAAAGGAGTTGGTGATATGGCTGCATGATTTAAATATATATATTCATTAACTACAGGAACTAGACTTCTGAATTCTTCATGAAATTGCATTTTTTATCTCCTTTACAACTTCTGGGTCTTCAAGTATTGAAGGGTCAAATTCTTTTCCAAGTAGTATATCTCTCAGTATCCTTCTCACTGTTTTTCCACTTCTTGACTTAGGTAATCTTTCAACTAAATATACGTCATGAATAACGTAAATAGGGCCTAAAGCTTCAACTATTTTCTTCTTTATTTCTTCCTTGTTCACATTACCTACTACAAATATAGCTAACTTTTCTCCTCTGATTTCATCTGGAATACCAACAACTGCTACATCTTTTACCCCATCTATTTTTGAAATTACACTCTCTACTTCTCCGCTAGTTATTCTATGTCCCGCTACTTTTATCATGTCATCAGATCTTCCTACAATTTTAATATAAGTGCCATCAAATATTGCTAAATCGCCCGTGTCATGATATCCAAATTTATCGAAGTATTCTAAAAACTTCTTCTCGTTGTTTAATATTCCTATAAATTGTGTTGGGAAAGGAGATTTAGCAATTAAATATCCGGGATTATTCCTTATAGGTTTACCATTATCATCCAAGGTATCTAGTACTGCTCCGGGTAAAGGAACTCCTGCATAGCCTATTTTAGGTTCTACTCCTTCTAATGCATAAGGAATTCCTACGACATAGCCTAACTCACTTTGACCATAAACGTCAGTAACTTTATCAGCAATTTTTAGTGCATATTCCCAACTTTTCTCATCAAAAATTTCTCCAGCAGTTGCAATATATTCTACCTTTGGTAGTCTTATATCGTACTTCATAAGGAGTCTAATTAAGGTAGGAGATGTAAATAATACTTTTGGTTGTTCCTCTTCAATTATTTTAATCAACCTATCTTTAGGATAATCTGGTGCTCCTTCCAAAAAGATAAAAGTTGAACCATGAAGTAATGTACCATACATGATCCTAGAAAATGTTATCCAGCCTACATCTGTTGTAGTTAATACTTTATCTCCGGGTTTTAAATCAAATAGTAGATCAAAAACTGTATAATCTCCAACCATCCAGGCTCCGTGAGATAAAATAACACCTTTAGGTTTTCCTGTGGTGCCAGACGTATACATGACTTTGAGAGGTTCATTAGCTTCAACTTCAATAGGGGGAATAATCTCAGAATCTAAGTGCTTTCTTATTTCCTCTTCGTCATTTTTTCTATCAAAAATTATATCCCCTTGAATAAGAAGAGGTATTTCTTTTCCTCTTCTAAATGTTTTAGTAGAACTTATTATTATATCTGGTTTAAAATCATCTAATCTTGATTTTATTGCATCTATTCCTAGACCAGCAAAAATAAGACTGTAGATTGCACCTATTCTTGCAGATCCTAAAATTGAAGCTATTGTTAAAATTGAATTGGGAGAATATATTGCTACTCTATTTCCTTTATATATTCCTTTTTTTAGTAACAAATTTGAAATAGAACTACTTAGCCTCTTTAGTTCATCAAAAGATAGTTCTATTCTTTTTTCGTTTTCTCCATACCATATTAATGCAGTACCCTGGTGAGTATCAATGGCATTATAAGCTATATTAGTTTTTCCATTTACAAACCATTTTGCAATATATCTATCTTTTTGTATTGTTTTGTTCCACTCAGAAAACCAATACAATCTTTTTGCGTATTGATTCCAGTATTCTTCCGGCTTTTCAATGGAGAATTGGTAAAGGCTGAAATAATCCATACTATTCTATCACTATTTTAGGCATTTCCCATTTATTAGATTTAAATACTTCATAAGGAACACTAAATCCATGAGCAAATGTGAGCTCTTTTGTTGAAACAATTATATCTCCTTCATTAATTTCTTTGGTTAAATTCACTAAATTTTGCTTATCTACATGATATTCAGATATGTAAGTTCCATCATCTAGTTCTATCGTCCACATTAAGTAAGGTGAAGTAATAAAGTAATTTCCTCTTACTGTAACTAAGTAATCTAAATTTCCTAGTGTATACATAAATCCTTTAACGTAATTCTTTATGTGAGTGTAGTGAAGATCTCTCATAAATGGTGAATAGGGGTTCACTTGGATTTTTACTAATAAATCTACATCTTGTTTATGTAAATTTACTAATGTATCCAAAGGAAATGAAACATAAACTGATTTATTATCACAAATCCATCTCTTATTACTAAAATCTTAACATTCTTCATCATTTATATATCTATAATATTTCTTTATATAAAGAATCTCGCATTCAGAACCGATTCTTTCAAATAAGGTATCAAGGTTCTCTTTATAGTATTTATAATTTGAAGTATTCGTATAGAACATTAATAAAAACTTGTTTTCTTCTAAGTCTCCTCTAAAAAGACTTGCTAGAGGTCCCATAAGACTTTTAGCTGTTTCATATTTTAACGAGGTTTTTTTGCACCATATAACAGCTTTATTTAATCCTATTCTTTCCATCTCGATAAGCGGAAAAATAGACAATTTATGAAATAATAGAAGATCTTTAAATAATTTTTGTATTTTTGAGATAGGTATATCTGTGACATATGAAATGTAATGTAAATTTCCTCCTACTCTTTTTATCTTCTTAATTATTTTCCTTTTAAAGTTATCATCTTCCATTATAAAGTACTTAACAAAGAAAATAAATAAGCTTATATAGAATATATAAAAATAAAATAACATAATTTCAAAGATTGAAGGGTTTGAATTATATTTATTTTTCTAGTTAAGAATATATACAATGTAATCAGGGTTTTTTATCTATATACTCCTAGTTATAATTTTATTTCCACAATAAGGACATATAGAAACATATTTGGTAAATTTCTTCCCACATCCAGTACAAACATACTCATATATCTTCTTATTCTTTATTTTGATATTGAGTTTAACAGATTTGTATTCAATACCTAAATTTAGTAATAAATTCTGTAGCATCAAATCATCAGTAAAAACCAGGCTAGGTTTTAATTCATAAGCAAGAGATGCAACACTTAAATCTGTTGCAGATAGCTTTAATGCCAATGATCTTTTAGCTACGTCTTTAACTATACTGTAGCTCTTCTCCTGTGGTTCCATAATAATAACTTTACCAGCATAAATTGCGAGATCTAGCAACTCACGTGATTTGAGATCTTTTACCTCATTTACAACAAATGAAGTAGTGTAAATTTTGTTGTAGTAATTTTGTAAACCAGCAAGAAACCCAGCCGTATCAAAGATTATATTATGAGAGTAATCCATCAAACTCTATTAGGTTAAAGAATCTTAATATTTTTGCTTTCTTTTCAGATATTGATATAAGAAGTTCCTCATCTTCTCTGCTTATTAAATTACCTACTGTTTCACCATCACTAATTACTCTAACGTTTTGAACTCTTCCCTTATCTTCTAGTTTAACTTTTATCTTCTCGTTTTGAGGAATTATTATAGCTTTAATACTTGGAAGTATAGCATTTACGAACGTTATTTCAATTCCATTTATGTCCTTGTGAAGTAATACTCTTGTAGCTGAATAACTCCATGCCCAGCTTCCCTGGGGGGTAGAAACCATAATTCCATCTCCTTCAAAGAGTATTTTCCTTTCTTTTATAGATACACTGCCGTAAACCGTTTCTGGGTTATTGAATAGTATAGCAATTTCATTAAACGCTATTGTATTTATATTATTACTTTTTGCTTCTAACATTGAATATTCTTCTACTACATATTTATTTTTGGAAAGTAAATCTAACGCTTCCTTTATATTTTCTGGTCTAATATCTAACAATGCAGATCTTCTTCCAAATTTTACTCCGATAACTGGTAAACCCTCCTTTACTGCCCTTAAAAGAGTTCCATCACCACCAATTACAATGATTGCATCTGCGTCATTTTCACTTATTTTAAAACCTAAATCCTCAGCTAGGTTTTTAACATACTTACTAAACTCAATTGCATCTGGTGAGTTTTTTGTAAATATTTTTAATTTCATTTGTACTTTCTCCTCTATTCCGTTAAAATAGTTACAGATAAGGTAAATATTTTACTTTCGTTTATTAACTCTATCTCGCCTACATGGTTTAATAACCTTATTTTGTAGACTTTTTGTTTTATTCCATTATATTTTATGGTTAGCCAAGGATTTACCCCAGAAACAATTATAGTCGCTTTACCATTAAGATTGATTTTAACGATTTCACTAGGCTTTAAAATTATGATTTTTTGCGAGGGGTTATTGCCAACATAGTCTATTCCAGCTCTTATTACTTTTCTATAATATCTAAACCACATATTTATTAATAATATAAAACCAAGGAAATAAATTGTAATGATAAATATGAAGAGGCTCATTATTTGTCCGATATAAACATAGACATTAAGGTTTAAATAGTATAAGCAAAAGGTGATTATGGGGAATTATTTTGACAGAATACGATATAGTAATAATAGGAGGAGGTCCAGTAGGGCTATATGCGACTTTTTATGCAGGATTAAGAGATATGAAAGCATTATTAATAGATGCACAAGACGAGTTAGGTGGCCAATTAGTTACTTTATATCCAGAAAAAATGGTATACGATGTAGGTGGATTTCCGGGAATACTTGCATATGAATTAGCACAACAACTAGTTGAACAGGCTAAGATGTTCTCTCCAGATATTAGAATAAAAGAATGGGCGGATATGATAGAGAGAACATCCGATAATATGTGGATGGTAAAAACTGATAAGGGTAATACATTCAAAACTAAAACTATTTTAATAGCTGCAGGAATAGGAAGAATGACTCCTTCAAGGTTAGGAGCTAAAGGAGAGATAGAATATGAAAATAAAGGAGTCTACTATACTGTAAGAAGGAAAAAAGACTTTGAAGGTAAAAGAGTATTGATAGTAGGAGGAGGAGATGCAGCAGTAGATTGGGCATTAACTTTAGCTCCCGTGGCAAAATCTGTAACATTAATTCATAGAAGGGATCAGTTTAGAGCACATGAAAGAAGTGTAAAACAGCTATTTCAAGTTGCAACAGTGTATACATGGCACGAATTAAAAGAAGTAAAAGGAGACGGTAATAGAGTGACTCAAGCGGTAATATTTGATAATAGGACTAAAGATGAAAAAGTGTTAGATGTAGATGCTGTTATAATAAGTATTGGTTTTAAAGGAGATTTAGGCAATATGCCAAAATGGGGTATGAACATGAAAGGGAGAGATATTATTGTTAATGCTAGGATGGAAACCAATCTGCCTGGAGTATATGCAGCTGGAGATATTGCATCTCAAGAAGGTGCACCAAAATTAGCATTAATAGCAGTAGGTTTTGGGCAAGCTGCAATAGCTATTAGCGTAGCTAAAAAGTATGTTGATCCAAACGCTTCCTTATTCGCTGGTCATAGCTCTGAAATGGATAAGTTCAAGAAATGATATGTGTAAAAATAGATAAAAATAAAATAATAGAAGAAATTAGGTATTTTCTTTCTAATATTTCTTCTATATTTACAGACGGAAAAAATATTTATATAGAACTAAATGATAAAATAGAGGATCTTGAAAATAAAGGATATGAAATTGTTAATTGTGACAAAATAAAGAAAAGGACTCCTAAATTAAGTGATATATTTGAAGGGATAAGGAGTTTTTATCTGCTTGGAGATATTTTACTAATTTCCCCAAAAAAGGAAATTGACAAGCAACTCTTGGGACAAGTAATCTTAAGAGTAAATCCTAGAGTGAAAAGTATTTTCGTGAGGAAAAAAGTTAAAGGAGAATTAAGAATAAATGAACTAGAGTTTATTAGTGGAGAATATAAAACAACCACTGTATATCGTGAAAATGGTATTAATTTCTACGTTGATATAAGTAAAGTCTATGTTAATCCTAGCTTATCAGCAGAAAGAAAAAATCTTTCGGACGAAATTGAATGTAAAGGAATAATTTTGGATGCTTTTTGTGGCTATGGTGCATTTACTCTCTATTTATTAAAGAAGTGTAGTTATGTAGTAGCTGGTGACTTAAACTTAGATGGACTTTATATGTTAAAAAAATCCTTATCATTAAACAAGTTGCCAGGGTATGTAGACATAGTGCAATATGATGCTTTCTTTCTCCCTTTTAGAGATAAGGCATTTTATTTAGTTATAGCAGATAATCCAACAGTGATAAGTAGTTTTAAAGAAGAACTATGTAGGGTTAGTGACCATGAAGTATTATTTTATGTACTTGCCAAAGACGAAAAAGAAGCTAAAGAAAAATTAGGTGGATATAGATGGATACCTATTAATGACTATTCTAAGGATCTCAGAATCTTTAAGGGATTTGTCAGATGCAATAATGAAAGCATTTAGTTCTGTCTTTTCATTTCTCATTTTATCTAAAATTTCTCTTTTAATATCTCTGGCTGATTTATCAGCTTTTATCATAATTGTTGCATCTGAAATGTAAGTAGATTTTCGAAGTATTATCTTGTTTTCGTCAATTAAGCTCAATTTTTCATCTCCATATCCATGAATAATATCAAATAAGTTGTCTACTTTTATTACAACATAAACATAAGAATTGCTTTTAATCATAAGTTTGACCTCTGAAGAAAGGTCAAATGCTCCTTTATTTGCCTTTATTCCTATTATGCAGTCCCCTCTTGGTGTTAAATAATCATCTTTAGTTATTTCTAATGTTGTCTTATGAGTACCTCTAACATTTGGATGCCCATAAGCTTTAATTAAATCAATTGCTATCATCTTCCTTAGCTAATATAAATGTAAAACCTCTAACTTCAATAAGTTTAGCTTCAGCCAATTCAGCTATTTTTCTAGCAAATTCTCTTCTATCATCTACGTCAATACCTATTTTTACTTTAACTACTTTGTGTGATTTTAAACGTTTTTTAATTTCATTAATGACTTCATCCGTAACTCCTTTCTTTCCTATTCTAACATCAGCATGATTAGCTTTTGCTTTTTTTATGAGTTGTTTGATATTGTAATTTATATCTTCTTGTCCAGCCACAATATAAACAAGTTCTTACTAAGACTTTATTTTTTATTCTTCTTCTTTCTGTCAATCCTACAATGAGTGGGGTAAAACACTTCCGACAGAACAGTCTTTTATATTCCAATGGTATTTTAAATTTTATTTTCCTAGAATAAAGTATAGCAAGCTTAATATACATCCTAGCCAGTTCAACATCGTTATTTTTTGCTAATTCAATAGCAAGCCTTATGAGCTGTATCGCTCTTTTCTTGTAAATCTTCACATTTTTTACTTTTGCCATTATCCATTATTACTGTGAAAATTAACCTTATATTGCTTGACTCCTCCCTAGAGCTTGTACCAAAAGAGATAATATCTCATCCAGCTGTTATCAGAAATGCTAAAAAGAGAAATAAAAAGGCAGAACATACTCTTCTTGATATATCATTACATTACCACGCTATGAAAGATTTACCTAATAGAGAAAAAAGAGGAAGACCAGACATCGTACATTTAGCAATGTTAATGTTTTTAACAGAACAAGCTCCAATAAAAGGAGATTTTTATATTCACACTATAGATAGTAAACTCATATATGTTAACAATGAAATGAGGCCTCCAAAAAACTACAATAGATTTGTTGGTTTAGCAGAACAACTTTTAGTTTATGGTAAAGTCCCTTTGAATAGTAATGAAAGTTTAATGAAAGTATTAGACATTAGATTAAAGGATTTAAAACAAAAATACAAATTAGGAGTACTTAGTGAAGGCGGAAAAAGAGTAAAGCCAGAAGAGCTATGTAATTTAGGTGAAAAATGGTTGCTTGGAATTGGAGCCTTTCCTCATGGTGATTTTTCTGAAGAAGTTAAGGAAGTAGCAGATGAATATTTCTCTATAAGCAATTATAAATTAGAGACTCATCAAGTCATTTGTAGACTTATTTCCTCCTGTCTTCAACAGCTAGGTTGGCCTTAGCTTTAACTAATATTATACCGCCAGGAGAAGGAGTTATTGATAATATATTAAATCCGTATTCTTCAAGTATTTTCTTAAGTATATGGGCAGCACAAGTAGTTGACTCTAATCCGAATCCAGTTCCCGTAATTCTAAAATCTATGGAATCTCCGTTTTGTTTTACTGAAATATCCTTTATCGGCAACATCTCTTTAATTTTATCATATATATCTAAAAGTTCACTAAGAGTTGACGCTTTTGTTTTTAAATAAGAGGCTACTTGCATTCCCGTTGTTTCACAAATTTCTATTGCTTTCTTTTGATCGCTCTCATATGCTATTTTAATTAAATTTTCAAGGTACCATACGGTAACTGGAACTATTTCTAAGTCTCTAATTATCCTATAATATTCTACTAATGATACTAAAGTTTCAGAATTTCCACCTTCTTTTAGTATTTCAGCTACAGCTTTTAATGCAAGATTAGTAATAGCATATAAAGTATAACCCTTTTTCTTAGCCTCTTGCTCAAGTTCATCTAATATATCTGAGTCTGCTGCAATATTCACTCTCGGCAAATTTACACCACAAAATACTATTAAAAAATGAATGTTAAATAGCTTATCTTTCCTAATTTATAAAAAATCAATGATGTGGAGTGAAGGCTATTATATCAAATATTACGAAAAGTATTAGAAGGATCACAAAACCTCCTAAGTACCAGTTATCATATTTAAATAAAGCTTTAATTAAATCGCCGAAAGAGTTAATTTCATATTCTTGACTTTTCTTCTCAGCCATAATTTTCACCTAACTAAAAATACT
This sequence comes from Sulfurisphaera javensis, assembly GCF_041154675.1. Taxonomy (NCBI): domain Archaea; kingdom Thermoproteati; phylum Thermoproteota; class Thermoprotei; order Sulfolobales; family Sulfolobaceae; genus Sulfurisphaera; species Sulfurisphaera javensis. Next base: position 435,756 of record NZ_AP031322.1, on the reverse strand, counting down.
TATTTTTATCATTAATAAATTTATTGTCCAATATCTTATAAAAACTCCATTAAACTCTGTGAGCTTTGTAAAGTTAATTAATCTTTAGCCCAATAAACTTATGTGGACTTTGCTGAAATAGTAAAAATACTTAGAATCATAGGTCCTAATATTAGACTTTTATCAGTATTAACTAAACACGATGAGAAACTTTTATTTAATTTTCTGAAAAAAGTTCCATATTTAGAATTTACACCGATAACTAAAATAACTTCGTTGTCTATTAAGGAAGATGGTAAGATAAGAAGAAGTATAAAAAATAACAAAGGAGTTTCTATTCAAGGAAATCTTAAAGTCAAGGAGATAAGAAATTTTTCAGGGGTCGCTGAGGCTTTTAATATTCTAACAGATGATTGGGATTTATCATTAGATAAACGAGGTAACTATGTAAGTATTCTACCAGATGAATTTGCGAGACATGAAACAGTTTCTACTCTTAAATATCTATCTTTAAAAGAACCATTAGCGAGCATGGTGAGATCTTCTGTTATAAAAGGTTTTATTGTTGATTATGGTAAAAGGGATTTTTATGTAGACGTGTTAACTTATGATTTAGGAGTAATTGAGGTCTTAGAGTACATTCCTTTTATCCGATATGAATACGTTTTAATAAATGAGGAGGACTTACCACTTTATTTAGTAGAACTATTTGTACCTGAAAGATACTTTAAAGTTGTTATCAAAACAGTAAAGGAAATATGTGAAGCAAATAAATGTCAAATAATTGTCGCAACAGATAGCTTCTTCTCTTCAAAAAGGATTATATGATATCTATATTCTTCACTTTAGGTAAAATTCCTCTTTCTGCTGTTAAATTATAAAATATTTCCATACCTCTTTTAACATCTTCTAAAGGCACATTATATTCTTGTATATCAGCCCATATTGTTTTCCTTATTATTTCTTCGTCTATATTTTCTTTATGTGCTTCTCTCATTATTTCAGCATCCTTCTTTATTATCTCATCTATGTGCTTTTCTGCATATCTTTTACTTTTCTCATATGCTTCCTTAAACTTTAAGGCCACGTCTTTTCCTAAATCTTTATTAATTACCACTGTTCCCATAGGCATAGGTACATTTCCAGCCAAGTTTTTCCACATCTCCCACATGCTAGTTATCTTATGAACTTTAACTCCTAATTTCTCTAGTGCATACATCATCTTTAGTTCATGAACAGCTACTAATGCATCACCTTCTTTTCCTAAAGCTTTTATTTCATCTAATACTTTCTTTACGATAACTAGTTTATTGTACTTACCTATTAGGAGTTTATATAAAGTAAATGCAGTGGTATTATGACCATGTACTATTATCCTTGAATTCTTTAAGTCTTCTATAGAAAGGGGAGATATAGAAATTATTGGCATCCCTGTTATTCCATCTATTGCTGATGCTATTGCATTTCCTAGTATGTAGTAATCATCTTGAATATAAGGGTACATAGCAGCAGATGGAACTGCGACATCAACCTCTTTCTTTAACACTTTTTCATTAGTATCTTGGACTGTAGAAATCACTTCAAATTCTAGATTAATACCTTCCGGTTTTATTATACCTTCAATTAATGGAATAAAAGGGTACAAATCACCAGAATCTGCTAATGGGCCAACTTTTATTGTTACCATACTAAAGTGTATATTGCGTGATAATAAAAATGTTTGTTGCAGTAGGGTCAACAAATAGGGCAAAAGTAGAAGCCGTAAAGGAGGCATTGAAAATTATTGGAATAAAGGCCGAGGTGATAAGTGTTAATGTAGACTCTAATGTTTCGTCTCAACCTTTTTGTCACGAGACTTTTGTAGGAGCAAAAAACCGTGCTTATAACGCGTTAAAGCTTGCTAATGCTGATATAGGTATAGGTATTGAAGGAGGAATTTGTATTTATGAACAACGATATATGGCTTTTGCTGTAGTCTATGCTGCAAATAAGGAAGGGAAAGAAAACTTTTCCTTTTCTATGGCTTTTTCCTTACCTTCTATCATGGTAAAACATATTCTTGAAGGAAAAGAATTAGGAGAAGCTACTGATTTAATTTTTTCCACAAAAGGAAGCAAACAACATGAGGGTGCTATTGGCTACTTAACAAAAGTTATTACAAGGAAAGATCTTTATGTTCAACCAGTTATTGCAGCACTTTATCCATTTTATAACAAGATAGAGTAATTATCTTCCAGAAAGCCTTAAGAAGAGTTGTCCAATTTCTGGTAACTTTACTGTTTCGTGTTCATTCGGTCTAGGTATTGAGGCTAAGAATATTCCGTACTGTTCTCTAAGCTTATTCTCTTTTGGTTCTCCATACGGGGAGAATAATATGAAGTCTTCTACTTTATTTATAATTTCTTTAACGAAGTTGTCCACAGCTTTATATATTTCACATTTGTTCACTTTCCCATCATTTAATAGTAATCTATCAATGGCATTTACACTAGCTATAACTGGATATTCGTCTATGTACTCAAAGACAGCTTCCTTTACTTTGCCTAATTCTTCTTCTACAGAAATTGAACTATCATAGGGCAGTTTTACTACTCCATAAGTAGGATTAGTAACAGGTATATTTATTAAAACAGCATCAGTCATTTTGGCTAATTTAAGATCTGGTATTGCAGTCAGAAACTGATCAGTTTTTACATAATCCATTTGTAGAACACTTAACCATGCTGGTGTAGGATGATAATTTAAATTATTATTTAGTACAACTCCTCTAAAAGTACTACTAAATAGCATTAGTAAAAATCTAGGATTACATTTCATAAAACTTGAGTAACTTAAACCTGGTATCCCTAAAAGGATAGGCTTCAACTTACTCACCTAATAAGTTCTTTATTCTAATCTCTATTTCTTCTCTTGGAACTGCTCCAATTATTTCATCTACTGGTTCACCATCTTTAAAGAATATAACTGTAGGTAAGCTCATAACGCCATATCTAGCGGCAATATCTGGATTTTCATCACTATTTAATTTCCCAAATCCTACTTGTGGATAATCTTCTGCAAGTTCTTCAATTACTGGAGCTAAAATTAGACAAGGAGCACACCATTCCGCCCAAAAATCCACTACTGCTATTTTATGGGATGCCAAGAAAGAATCAAAGTTCTTGCTATCCAAATGAACTACTTCTCCTTTAGGTTTTTGTGTTATTAGTTTTTTTGCTTTCTCCTCTAATAGCTTTTCTAATTCGGGGTCTTTTTCAGTTGTCATACTAATTTTATCTTTACTCGTTGTTTAAAAAGTTTATTTTATCTTATGTTTTATAAATAATTTATGGCTGATTTGACTATTATTGGATCGGGAATAACGGGGTTATTAATTTCAAGTCTTTATAAAGGGAATAGTGAAATATATGAAGAAGTTAAGAATATTGAAAACCTTAATTCTAATGCTAGTCTTTGGACCATTATACCCCCTTTATGTGGCAAGTATATGGAAGAATGTTTAGACTCAATTAAATTTTATGAAGATATTAGTAAGAGATATGGCGTATATAGTAAAATAACTTATACTCTTACTGATCAGAAACTAAATGGTACACTATTAAGTGAAGACGAATTACATGAATTAGAACCGAATATAAGGTTAAATGGTGAGATAAGAAAAATAGAAAATAGTTTCTTCATAGAAGGGGAAGAATTGATCAAAAAATTAGTTTCAACAAATAACGTATTTTTAGGAAAGAAAGTTATTTCATTAGAAGTAGAAAATGAAGAAGTTAAATATATAAGATTTAGCTCAAATGAGAGAGTATCAGTAGAAAGGCTTATTATTGCTGGAGGATACTGGATAAATGAACTTTATCCAATTAATTTAAATCCTTTTAAAGGTCATCTTATTGTGACATCAACTAACTATTCATTAAATGGAATTATTCATTATAAGGGCAAAATTATAGTAAAAGGTGAGAATAATTTGTACATAAACGGGGACTCAAATAAGGATGCTTCGTTAGAAATAAATTACAACATAGTAAGAGATCATTTAAATATCGTATCTAGAATTATTCCAATTAGTAAAAATGTAAAGATTAGAGTAGGTATTCGAAGTGTATCAAATGATGGCGAGCCTATTATAAAAAAGGTATTTAAAAATACTATTATAGTCTCTGGTTTTAGGTTTGGTTTTGCATTAGCTCCTTTTCTAGCTAGGGAAGCTTTAAAAATAATTGAGGGGATGTAAATGGACATTAGGATCTTATATTCTATTTCTGATGCTGTAGGAAGGACAATAAAAAAACTTGGATATAAATTTGAAGAAATAAACGAAGATGTAATCGATTTTAAGTATGAAAAAGGAGATGTAATTGTAATTTTTTCTAGGCATGAGAGTTCGTCTAAAATCCCATCATTAACTGTTCATTATCCCGGAAATCCTAGTGACAAAACAATGGGAGGAGAACCAAGAAAACTAGCAATTGCATTTCCTTCTCTTTTAACTTCAATTTTTAGGGAAATAAAACAGATTGATATTAATATAGAAAAAACTATAGAAGCAACACATCATGGTCCTACTTATCAGAATATTCCCATTATTTTTGTAGAAGTAGGGAGTTCAGAAGAATATTGGGAAAACGAAAATATAGTTAATAAGCTTGTTAAAGCTACATTAAAAGGAATAGATAACTTGGATAAGATAGAATGTGAAAGGAGAATAGTAGGTTTCGGTGGAACTCATTATACTCCATATTTTTCTAAACTGGCTGACAAGAGTTGCATAGGTCATATTATCTCTAAATATTACATTACAGATTTAACTGAGAATGTAATTCTGCAGACTATCGAAAAAACAGCAGAGAAAATTGATACAGTAATATTTGATAATGTGAACTTGAAAATAAGAGAGAAGATAATCGGAGTTTTATCTAGGTATAAATTACAGTTTCAATCTCGATAATAACTCACTTGTGATAATTGGCGCGCCTATTGATAAAATCTTACACTTATATATATCTTTGCAATTAACAAGAGTTATACTTGCATTAGGAATATGAATTCCCCAAGCTGAGATATCATCAAGATCTAAAATATAAGCTAAAAATGCTCTAATTGGATCAAAATGACTTACAGCTATTATTGTATTACCTTCATTAAGTATACTTTCGACAAAGTTTACCATTCTTCTCTTTAAAGAATCCCATGGTTCTACTCCTTTAACATTAATCTCCTTTCTTGCTATTTTTAATTTCCAGTGATCTAATTGGTCAATTTTTGTGTTATTTAATTCACCCAATTGTCTTTCTCTTAATCTTTCATCAATTATTGGAATAATATTAAGGACTTCCCCTATTATCATAGCTGTTTGATATGCTCTAAGAACTGGGCTACTGTATATCTTATCTGGATTAAGTTTTTTTAATTCATTAGCAGTATTAAGAGCTTGTCTTCTTCCTTCATCAGTTAATGGATAAGCGTTCAACTCATCAGATAGAATTCTATTTACATTAGAAATTGACTGCCCATGTCTTATGAAAGCTATTAATGTCATCATATCTTTTTTGCGTTAAATCTTAATATTATTATCGTAAGAAAGATTTTTCAACTATAAATACAGTATAAATAATATGGATCTGACAGTAGGTATTATAGGAAATAAAGTTGTCCATGTAATTAAAGAAAATGACAGTATTAAGGATGCAGCCGAAGAAATGAAAAAGCATAATTTAGGTGCACTTGTAGTTATAGATGAGACTGGAAAAGTCACTGGAATTATAACTGAAAGGGACTTGGTTAAAGTTGTAGCTGATGGAAAAATAGATGCAAAAGTAAAAGATTACATGACAAAAAATGTTATTGGCGTAACAGAAGAAACTCCAGTTACCGATGCTTTAGATGTTATGTTAGATCATGGTTTTAGACATTTACCAATAATTGGTAAAGATGGAAAGGTTATAGGAATAGTTTCAATTAGAGATTTATCGAAAGCTATTTTAGATCCTCACTTCTTTCAATTTAAAAAAGGGGCTGAAGAAGTAAAGGGCACTGGATATATTTGTCCAGTATGTGGTATGGAAATAGATGAATATGGATACTGCGGTTGCGGAGCTGGTTCTGGTTAATTAATAAATTAGACATTATAATGTTCTTAGTTTTTTGTAAATAGATTTAAGTACTTAGAATTCGGTTTTTAAATTAATGATAATATTCTATGCAATAGGTGAAAGAGACAGAGCAAAAGAGTTGGTTAAGATAATAACGAAGACTAGATGGAAGACAGTATCTAAACATGCAATAAAAATTTCTAGTTCGTCTATAGGCGCTTCCGTAGTTATATTTAAACCAACAAAAGCTAGTTTAGCTGTAGCTTTGTGGTTAAAACAAAAAGCAGAAGAATTAGGAATGGTTGCCTTAGTAGGTTGGTTTACTGAAATTACAAAAGTTCCTCTAGATGTTGAAGAGGCTGTAAAAACAGATTTAAATAAACTGCTTATGAAACAACTTGATGTGCCATGGTCACCGGAACTGTCTCATTAGTTAGTTGCACCATTTCATCACTCTTTGTTATGATAATGTAATCTACTACTCCATTTAAATATTTTAGTAATTTTTCAAATCTTCTTTGGTCAAATGTCATAAATGATTCGTCAACGATGAAGTATGGTGTCTTAAAGTATTCTTTTAATGCTACAAGAACTAATATGAGGGCAACAGTTGTCCTTTCTGAAGAAGATAATTTTCTAATTTCTAGTTGAGCTCCTTTTCTCTTGATAATAAGCCTATAATTATTATCTATCTCAGCGGTAAAATCAAATTCTAGTTCTCTAAGTAATGAGGTGGCCATTTCTGTGAATCTTTCTCTTATTACAGTAAGTCTTCTAATATACTCTCTTTGTAACTCATCTATTTGCTTAGATAAATCTTCTATTTGATTTTGTATTGAAGTAATTTCTTCAAGAATCTTACTAGATACACCTAAGGTTTGTAACTGATATTCTAAATCTCCTCTTTTCTTCCTTAGTTCATTTAACTTCTTATCTATTTCGCTCTCAGTTGTCTCCATAGAGTAAGAAGTAGTTATTTCATTTATCTTTTCTTCTAATTCTTTAATTTGTTTTTCTAGCTCAGCTACTTGGTGTTGAAGGGTTTCTATATTTGCTTCTAAGTTTTCTTTTTGTGTCATCTTTTCAGTTAGTAACTTTTCAGCTTTATCTATTTCATTAAGTTTAGCTTCTAACTCATTTTTCTTTGATAGATATGTATTTAGTTCACTCACTATTTCATTTTTAGCTCTACTTGTTTCCTCTATTTCTTTTAATATAATATCAATTCTAGTTTTCCAGATTGAAGGATCTACTTTGCTTCCACAAACATGGCATGTGGATGCATGCGCTTTCTCTGCTTCTTTAACTTCATCTAATACTCGGTTTAACACACCTAATTCTATTTCAATATTATTACGCTTAGAAGTTAAATCTTGAAGTTTCTTATTAATTTCGCTTAATTCATTTTTAATTTTCTCTTTGAGCTCAGGATTAGCTCTTTGCTTTAAATCTTCTATTTCTTTTTCTATTTTTTCTAATCTAGCTTTATAATTTTTAAGATCTTTTTGCCTAGCATCTACTCTGGCTTTAAGTTCAGCTAATCTATTTTGTCTAGTCAGTATTATAGTCTGCGTTGTATTTATTTCAGCGGTTTTCTTCTCTCTTTCCAGTTTTTTAATTTCCTCGTCTACTCTTTCAAGTTCCCTAGTTATTTCCTTTATCTCTTGATACTTTTTATTTAGATCTTCATGTCGAGCTTTTAATTCATTTAATTTTTTCTCTAAATCCTCTTTTTTAGTTTTTAATTCTTGTACTTTTGATGTTTTAGATATGAACCATTCTACGTTTTCATCTCCTGTTATAATTCTAGCTAATAGTTGATTCTCTGGGGAGAAATAAGAAAGTAATAGTGCTCTATCATCGTCCATTATTAAGTTCTTTTCTTCTTCTATTCTATTCTTAACTCTGTGAAATCTTCTATAATAAAGTTTTCCATCCAATTCTACTTCCACATAGCCTTCATCACTAAATACGTTTAAGAGATCTGCAGGGGTTATTGATGAGGTTAGCAATGAAATTAATGCCTTTGTAAGAGAAGTTTTTCCATAGGCGTTAGGTGCTTTATATAACGTTAGTCCTTTTTCCATATACAAAGTTAGTTCTCTAGTTATTCCTCCTATATTTGATACTCTTATCTTCATTGATTGCTTTTTATTTTTATACCTTAAAAATATTATGCCTACATATTACATATACTATAGAAATAATCATAAATTAGAGGTTAAAAAGTATAAACTGAATTTACTACAAAATTTTTAACTAGACATATTAGTCTAGCCATAAGGATAAAATTTCTTTTAAAGATTATTTAATCAAATGAGAAAGGTAATATTTGATACAGACACAGCAAGTGATGATGCAATAGCCTTAATGCTAGCATTAGATTTTTTTGAAGTTGTAGGTGTTACAATAGTAGCAGGAAACGTGAAATACGAAAATGAGGTTAATAACGCACTATTTACTTTGGAGTATTTAGGTAAATCAGATATTCCAGTCTTTTTAGGTGCGAGAAGGCCTATATTAGGTCAATGGAGGACTGTAGAAGAGGTACATGGTAAAAACGGATTTGGAGATTGGGAATATCCTAAATCGTCAAAAAAACCTGAAAGTGAATTTGCTGTGGATGCAATAATTAGACTTTCTAAGGAATATAATGGAGAGTTAGAGATTTTGGCCGTTTCTCCTCTAACTAATATAGCGTTAGCCTATCTAAAAGATTCTCATATTGCAAATAGAATTAAAAAAATATGGGTAATGGGAGGAGCTTTTTCTAGAGGAAATACAACAGAATTAGCAGAATTTAACTTCTGGGTAGACCCAGAGGCAGTAGACATTATTCTTAATGCTGGCTTTAACATTACTATTGTGCCTTGGGAGGTTGCTGAAGAGACAGCAACTATAACTGATGAGGAATGGGATAAGATAGAAAAAATTAGAAGTAAAAGATCGGAATTTTTTATAAGAGTAAATCGTACACTAAGAGAATATTCTAAGTCAGTAGGATCAAAAGGAAGTGTTCATCCCGACTCTCTTACAGTAACTATTGCCTATGATAACTCATTAATAGCTGAAAAGATAAATAAATATGTAACAGTAGATCTATGTTCTAAATCTAGAGGTGCAATGCTAATAGACTGGTATAATTTAAAGAAAAGCAAACCTAATGCTGAAATAGTAACTAAGGTAGACTCATTAAAGTTTAAGAAGTACTTGTTTGAGGCTCTTTCAAAAGCTTAGAGCATTCAGCAATAGCTACTATATTTAATGTTTTAACATGAATTCCGTTTTTTTCTAGTTCGTCATATAGGAATTTCAGATCTACATTCGAAATATCTATTATTTCATTTGTGTCCTGACAATACACATTTACATGTAAATCTCTCTTTATTTCGTACCAAGTAATCCCATTAATTTCAAATGAGTTAAGTATTCCAGCTTCTGCTAATGAGTTAAGAGTATTATAAACTGTAGAAAGGCTTATGCTAGGTTCTGTTTTCTTTAATTCATTATATATTTGCTCACCGCTAAAGTGTCCTCCTTTATAAAGCATTCTAAGTATTGACAATCTTTGTGGGGTTACTTTTAGTCCATGGCTTCTTAATAGATTAGCTAGTTCTACTTCCATCAAGTAATAACTATTATAACAAAACCATTTAAAATTTCCTTTAAACTACTTGTTTTTTAATAGCATAAAAGATAAAAATAAAATGAGAAAGTATAATATATGAAAGTTCTAGTTGATATAGCTATTGAACCTCTGGGAACCTCATCTACAAGTATTTCAAAATATATTAGGAAGGTGTTAGAAATATTAGATAAGAAAGGTATAAAGTATTATCCCGCTCCTTCAATGACAACGATAGAATTAGACGATTTAACACAACTTGGATATTTACTTAAAGAAATTAATGATGAGCTAGAAAAAATGGGAGTAAAAAGAGTGGTAACTTTATTAAAAATAGACGATAGACGAGATAAAGAAAATAGTATAGATCATAAACTAGAAGTAATTAAAAAGTAGAAGTGTATAGTTTTAACTCTAGTAAGTATTTTCGAACTTTTTCATCAGCAAGAGCTTTAACTATATCAGTGGTTGTAACAATTCCCTTAACTTCTCCATTAGCACTAACGATAGGTATTCCTTTTACCTTTCTATTAGCCATTAACTTGGCAGCATAACTCAAGTCCTCGTTTTCGTCCATAACTACAATAGTTGGTGTCATAACTTCTTTAACTTTTATTTTTATATCCTTTATTTTCAAGACAGGAGCTAAATATAATAGATCAGTAGTTGTTATAGTACCTAATATTTTTCCTTCATCTTCTACTATTAATCTTCCGACATTCTTATCTAGAAGTATTTTTATTGCTTCATCTAGTGTCGAATTCTTATTGACTGAGATAGGATTTTTGCTCATATACTCATTAACTTTATGAATACCTTTAACCAGTGAAGCATAATACTGTGCTAGATCACTTTTAATAATCATTCCCAAAAGTTTACCACTATCTGTAGTAACTACTAACAATGGAGCTTTCTTTTCTATCATAATTTGTGATGCTTCTAATGGTTCAATTGAGTTATTTACTGTTATAATATCTTTTCTCATTACTTCTGAAACATAAACGTTATCTAAGTCTCTTTCCCCCATTTTATAAATAAAATTAAGTACATCTTTTTGAGATAAAGAACCCAAAGGAACTTCATTTTCATCTGCTACTACAAGCTTTGGTACGTATTCCATTGTCATAATCTTTATTGCATGTAATAAACTATCATGTGGTCTCACTATTATAGGCTCTCTAATTATACTCATCAATTTAGTATACAAAATTTAAGTACATAAAAGCTTAGTTTATTATTTGATGGAAAAGTTTAGAGAAATTTTAATAGACATTACCTTATCTTCACACATTCCTAATTACCGGGATTTGCTTTTTGAAGGAAAGAAGAAGAGAGATTTATGTGCATATTATGATGGCAATTACTGTAAGAAATTTAAAGTTACAAATACTAACGTTCCGGCAAATTGGATAAGTAACAATAGAATGAATCCTCATCCAATAATATGTTATATTTGTCCTTATTTTTCAATAAGATTTGAGGAAAAAGAGATAGTTTTAGATTTATTTGACATTTTATTATACTATGAAGAACTCAGAGAGACGATAGAAAGAGAATTAAATTTTATTGAAAATAAAATGATTGGAATAAATTTTCCTTTATCCCTTAGGAGAAGAAGAGACGATCTAATTGCTCTTCTCAATGATGTATCTACTAAAATAAAAGTATTAAAGGAATTATTAAAAACATTTAAATAATGGAGATTTTTACTGATCCAATTGGTTATAAAAAATGGTATGAACTTCATGAAAAGATTTACGAGTCAGAAAGGAATTTAGTTTCTCAATTTAAACCCACTAATTGCTTAGATATTGGTTCTGGTCCAGGAATATTTCATGAAGTGTTTTCTGGTAGAATAATTTCTCTTGATATATCGATTTTTATGCTTAAGCAATTAGGTGAAAATGAAGATAAGATATTAGCTGACGCTCATTATCTTCCCATTAGAGACAAATCACTTGAATGTGCTTTTATCTCAGTTACTATATGTTTTCTCAGTAATATAGAAGATTTTTATAAGGAGATAAGTAGAGTTTTGAAGGGTAGAGTCATAACTTGTTTTGTACCTCGTGATTCACCATGGGGAGAGCATTATTATGAATTAGGATTAAAAGGTCATAAGTATTATTCTTATGCTAATTTTATAAAGAAAAAAGAACTATATGATATATTAAAGAAATATTTTGAAATAGTTAAGGTAAAATCTACATTGTTTATAACACCATCTGAGGGTGAAAAAGTAGATAAAATAGAGGACAATGATAATGGTTCTTTTGTGTGTATCGAAGCTAAAGCAAAATAGCGGCCTCCCATTCATCGAAGCTTTGTAGCCTCTCATGGGAGTGATCCTACCAGACCTAACACTTTTATCCAAGTTTAAAGTAATAAATTATGATGAAACGTGCTGTAATAATTTACTGGATAATATTTGTTGAGTTTCTAATTCCTTTTATATTAGGCAAAAACATAATAGCATTAGCCGAGGGATTTCATGACTTAATTGATGCAGTTACTGTCACATTTTCTTATTATGTAACAAAGATTGCTAATATTTCCTCATCAACTTTCACTTATGGTTTACATAGATTAGAAGTGTTTTCTGCAATAATTAATTCTGTTGTCATAATAGTAGGAGCTTTACTTACTCTTTATTTAACTTTCTTAAATCCAATTGAGAATTATTCTTTGCTTGTAGCAATTCTTTCATTAATTGCAATATTTTTGTTACTTACGATAAAAGATAAAGATGAAAAAGATCTAAATAAAAAATCCGTAATTACTCATGCACTTTTTGACGTACTAGCTTACGTGATTGGTATTATAATCTTACTTGTATATTACTTTGTACCTTATACAATAATAACAATAATCGGAGTATTTGGTATTGTAATTTTAAGTATAGTTATTTCGATGAAACCATTAAAGCAGTCGTTTTTAATTATTTTGGAGGGGTCTACAGTTAATACTGAGGAATTAGAAAAAGATCTTAAAAATATAAATTCGGGAGTTCATCACATTCACGTTTGGGCAATTTGTGGGCATATAAAAGTGGCTACTATTCATGTTGAAGTAGACGAGAAATTAACAGTTAAGGAATTAGATAAGGAAAGAGAAAAAATAGAAAAAGTTCTTAGAGAAAAATATGATATAGATCATATAACTGTACAATTTGAATCTAAAAGAGTTGATTAGGCCACCACTCAATATCCCTTTTCTTTATGTTTAACAATTGCTCTATTCTTTGTCTATCTTCTTTAGACACTTTTACGTCTGTATGTACTTTTAATAATGGATAAGGATAACCTTTTATATTGATAGGAGTCAAAATGTTCATAATTTCTTCAACATTATTAGTAAATGAGTCTACTTTCAATACTTTCTCGCCTTCTTTTAGTCTTATATATGATGAATAGTAAGTCTGTTGATCTAATGTTTGTGATGCTTTTGTGGAAATTATATTTTCTCCACTTATCTGTTTTTGTAAAGGTTTTGTATATCCACAGTTTCTGGTAAACATCTCAAGAATAGATATATCACTTATACCTTCCTTGAATAGTTCAATTGATTTACTATTTTTTGATACCCAAATTAGTTTATTTTTATATCTATTTACAAGTTCTGATATAACTAGATGGTTTTCAGCGATCAAATATTTATACATTAGTTCTTCGTCTTGCTCTTCTAGTGAATAAATTTTATCTGATAAAGGATCTATATCATCTAGCAATGATATTTTAGAAGATAACTTATATTTACCGATCTTTTTGGTAATACTCCCATCAAATAAAATATAATCTGCTTCGTTTCCATGTTTAAGAGCTAATTTAAGTTCAAGTAATTGCATTAATAGAGACACTCTTTCCTTAGCTAAATTTCCTGGTCTTATAACACCTATGTACGCTTTTGAATCTATTGGAGTAGTATTATATCCCTCTGCTTTTACAATTTCTGCATCTACTATATATACAAAACCATAACGTAGCTCCTTAGTCCATAATCCTCCATCTATGGCTAAAAATGTAGAAAACTTAAATTCAGTTGGACAATATTCAGTCCATTTTTCTAGGACTTTTTTATTTAAATTATCATCTTTTTTCTCATAAAGTAATCTTATTTCATTTTTTATCTCATCTTTGTTTTTTAATAGTAATTCGTAAACATCTTTAATCAACATTAATCACCTCTATTTTACTTGAGTCTCCTTTTTTCTCTACTTTTATTACATAATCTCCAGCTTGTAATAATTCTTCATCATGAGTTACTACAATGATTTGTGGCACAACCTCTACTGTAGACCTTATTATGTCAATTAATTCTCTCTTTCTATATTCATCAAGATTAACTGTTGGTTCATCAAGTATTAAGAAACCTACTTCATTCATTAGTGATTTAGCTAACGCTAATCTTAAAGCTAAAGCTATAGAAACTCTTTCACCACCGCTTAGCTGATTTATAGACAATCTTTGCCCAGAAGTATTATAGGCATAAATTCCTTCCTTACCATTAAAGTCTACCTCTACTCTGCTAAATGCTAAATCAAATCTAGAAAGAATATTATTAAGAGAATCTTCCACTAAGTTTCTTACTGTATTCATAAGATATGCTTGTAAATTTGTTTCAGAGAGTTCATCCCTAAGTTTCTTAAGTTTATCAAATGCAGAAAGTAAAGTCTGCTTATTTTTTAATTTTCCTTCCAACTCCTTAATCTTTTGATCTATTTCTCTAATACTATTCTCTATAGCATTAATTTCTCCGCTAACTTCACCTTTTTTAATTCTAATATCATTTAGTTTCTTTTCTATTTCATCTTTTGTATTTTTTAGTTCCTTTAGTTTGTTTTCATCAAAATTAAGATTTTCTATTTCTGTCTTTAGTTTCACTACTTGTTCCTTGTCTTGCACTAAAATTTGCTTATACTTTTCTATTACTGCCAATTCTTTTTCTATCTCATTTAATCTGTTCTTTTTCTCTTCTAAATCTTTAATTTTTTTCTCTATGTTTTTTATTTGTTCTCCAATCGTATTCTTATCATAACCTGAAGTTTCTTTTTTTAGTTTTTCTATTTCCTCTTTTAATTTAGCGACTTGTTCTTCTTTTTCCTTTATTTTATCTTCATCTACGTCAGAATACTTTAAGTACTCTTCGTATTTAGGTCTAAGCTCTTTTTCCTTTTTCTTTAGTTCGTTATATAACTCATGATATTGCTTTAACTCTTCTATTCTGTTATAAATCTTCTCTCTTTCTTTAATTAGTTCCTCTTTTCTTGAGTTAAGACTTTCATAATCTGAGCTCTTCTTGATAGCAATCTGTTGTTCTTTTCTTTTTTCATTTATTTTTTGATTATAATCTGAAATTAGCTTACTTATGGAATTTAATTCTAATAGTTTATTTTGAAGCTCTTTCTTTAATTCTTCTGTCTTTACCTTAATTTCTGTTGAAATTTTAATCTTATGGTGAGCATCTAATTCTCTTCCACATACTGGGCATGTATTTCCTTTTACCTCATTTAAGTTTTCAAGTATTCTATTTAACTCACTAATTTTTCCTTTTATTTCTCCAATTTGATTATTAAGATCCTCTTTTTGTCTACTTTTTTCTTCTATTTCCTTGTTTAATTTTTCTATCTCTTCTTCAATTTTCTTAGGATCAGGAATATTACCCATTCCCATTATTTTAGCCTTAATTTGTTCAATATCATTCTCTAACTTTTGTATTTGCTTTAGAAGAGTATCGTACTCTTTCTCCTTTTCTTCTAGGGTGGCAATTTTTTCTTCAATCTGCTGATACTCATTATAATAAGGCAAAAACTCCTTCTTTTTATTTAATTTCTCTTTTAGAGTTTCTAAGTCTTTAATTAATAATGAATAATTGTTAAGTTCTGAGTCAAGCAACTTAAATTTATTTTGTATCTCAATTAATTTCTCCTTCTCTCTTCTTAGTTGGTCAAGCTGTATAGTTTCTAAACTTAATTTCTCCTTCTCTTCTTTCAAACCTTTTTCTTTCTCTATTTCTTTTTCTAACCTACTAATTTCTTCGTTTAGTTTTCCTAGGAGAGAGTTGAGTTCTGAATACTTTCTCTCTTTCTCTTCTTCTATTTCTACTCGCTTTTTAATTTCATCATATCTTTTTGAAACTTCTTCTTCTTTTTTAGATAAAGTGGAAAGCTCGTTTTTTAAAAATGTTAATCTTTGTTCTTTTTCTTTCTTTTCTTGTATATATTTTTTTAGCCATTCTTCTATTGTATTAAGATTTTTAATTTCTAACTGAATTTCATCTATTAACTCCTTAATAGGTCCGTTACTATCTCTTAATTTTTCTATCTTATCTAATTTTAGAATAGCCTTAATTGTATTGGGCAAGTTTTCAAATACTGAGTCAATTTTACCTTGTCCTACAACTATTGTAGATCTTAGTACCTCGTCATCTAAGTTTAACATTTCCTTTATTTTCTGAGTGACGTTTTGTGCACCATATCCTAAAGTTTTCGATCCATTTTGGTCTTTAATAGAAATAGTATCTTCAGTTGAACCTCCTCTGTTCTGCAAATACCTTTTTATAGTATAGTTTACTCCTTTGTTCTCTAAAGTTAAAATTACTGACCCCCTAGAACTTCCTTTTCTTATTAAGTCCTCTTGTTTCCTCACATCTCTTAAGGGCTTTCTAAATAGACCAAACATTATAGAGTCTATTATGGAGCTTTTTCCGGCCCCATTATGGCCAATGATAACGTTTATAGTACCATTAAATTCTATTGTTGTATCTTTATGACTTAAAAAGTCCTTAAGTTCAATTTTCCTTATGATCATTTTCAACACCTATCATTTTTCTAAGATGCTCTTTTACATACGCTCTATCGTCAGCTTTTTCAATAATGTCTAAAACTATTTTTGCATCATTCTCTGAAAAATGTGCTACTTTAGTTAAATAATGGAAAATGAGTTTTTCAATGGTTGTTTCATTGGGTAAATCACTAGTATCTTTTTCTTCTTTTCTTTTTGTATTATCTTTATAAATCCTCCAATGTTCTGCAACTTCATTTAGCTCACGAAGCTGTCTCATTAATTCGTCTTTAGGTATAGTAATTCCACTAAGAATAATGTGAAAAATTGGCTTTTTTGAATTATTGTTTTTGTATTTTTCTTTTATTTTTCTTATATCATCTTTTATTTTTCCAGTATCTATATTGATAACATATTGTTTTCTAATATCTACATTGATATACTGAATTGTAGGTAAATCTCCAGAAAAATCTATGAGAGTAGCTCCTTTCCCATCTTTTTCATAACCTTCTATCTCTTCTTCTCTCATAATATCTGGAGATCCAGCTATTTCAACTATTCTTCCTCCGTCTAGATGCATAATCTTCCTAGAGTGAAAATGTCCTAAAGCGTAATAAGTGAAATTCTTTGGTAAGTCTGCTATTTGAATTTGCCAAGCTCCTTCATAAGGAAGTATTTCTTTTAGACCTTGATGTAATAGTAATATACTCTTTTTTGTTTCTGGCTTTAAATTACTAAAGACGTCTTTTAATCTCTCTCTGGCTACATTAGGGATATGAGATAAGCCATATATGCTGATATCGCCTAGCTTGTAAGGTGTAGTAGGTTTTGATAAAAATTTGATTAGCTCAAATTCTTCTAGTAATTTTTGTGGATAAATAGCATAATTTTTCTTGGGACTATCATGATCTCCAGCAATTACTATAAAGGGAATTCCAGCTTCTTTAAGTCTCTTTAATCCTTTAACAGCCTCTACTTCTGCCTTATTTGGAGGATCATTTACGTCAAAAAAATCTCCAGTATGGACAACTGCATCAACGTGCTCTTTTATGGCAATATTTATTAGCTGGTGAAAAACTTCATACACATCATTTTCTCTTGAATCAAGGTTATACTGTCTTTTCCCTAGATGAGTATCAGAAATGTGAAGAATATGCATCTATTCACCCCAATTTAACACATCACTGTGTTCCTCCACTTCTTCTTTAGCATTTTTCCATTCCTCAATTAAGTTAGGATCACTTCCAGCTAATCTACCTTCAAATTTGTCAATCTTAACTATTGCTGGCATTCTTACGATGTTTCCAACAATAACAGCTTCACCAGTGTCTAAAGATGATAAACCTTCAACTATATCTTCGCTTAGATTATCGCTAGTCTCTAAAACATACTTTTTATCAGCCGGTTCTACGATCTTAAGAATTATTTTATTTGTCATTTGACTCAAAATGTTTTCGTCTATTCCCTTTGGTCTTTGGCTAACAATGATTAATCCAACACCAAATTTTCTACCTTCTCTAGCAATTCTACTAGCCCATAATTTTGTCAGTGTATTACTATCTTTTGACAAAAGAACGTGAGCCTCTTCAATTACTACTAGTACTGGAAATCTTAAACCTGTTTTTCTTTTTACCTTATTTTCTTTTCTAGAAGTCAATATCTTTCTCAAATAGTGAGAAACAATTGCGTCAATCGCATCTTCATCTAAAGAACTTAAATTGACTACATTAACTTTACCAATTCTAATTTTTTCTATTACATCACCGGCAGTGAAATCAATAATATCGGAATATCTATCTAAGAAATCCTCTATTTTGTTTATGACTTCGTCCTTACTATCTTTTCTTTTTTCTGTTTTGCTGACTTCCTCAACTTTTTTAATAATGTATTCTCTAAATTTATTATTTAGATCTTCATAATTAATGGTACTCTGGTTTAATTTTTCTTTTATTTCATTTAAGAAGCTCTTGAATGCTCTCCTTAAAATCCTATATTGAATTATAGCATTTTCTCTAATTTCAAGTAACGTCGCAAATTCATTAGGTGTTAAATTTAGAGGATTAATTTTAGGTTCTATATTATTCAAATTCTTAATATCACTCTCATAATATTCTCCGTGATAATCAAAAATAACTACTGAGCCATTAATCTCAGAAAGCCTTGAGGAGAGAACAGCTACAGTATTTGATTTTCCTGACCCAGTTGCAGCTAATATAGCTAAGTGTCTTGTTAGTGCATTAACTCTAAGTTTAACTTCTACGTCACTTCCAATCAAATTTCCAATTTTTATTGTTCCTTCTGAAAATATGTTACTGAGCTCTTCTCTAGTAGCTAATCTTACTGGTGTCCCAGCCACAGGAGGTAAATCTGGTTGTGAAAGTTTTCCATCAAGTTTACAAAGTAATTTAACTTTAGCCTTCATATAGAATGGTATTTTGTTGCCCATCTGTTTTATTCTTTGGATGAGTTCAATATCATTTAAATTATCATCAACTAACGGACTTCCAGTAGTAATTAAAGTTACTAAACCAAGAACTTTTTCATCATCGTATTCAAGGGTAACATAATAACCTGATCTAACTTTTTTCTCAAGTAATACGTTAGCTTCTTGAGTTGTTGCTGAACCAACTACATAACCAATTATCATATAAAAATAGATAATAATATCGTGACTTAAATGATTTCGTTATAAAAATAGGTAATACCAAAAAAATTAGCTTTAAAGTGCGCTCGCTACTTTCTTAGCGGTTTTTGCGATCTCAGCTTCTTGTTCAGCGTATGCGCATAGCATTGCTTCTATGTCTGCATATCCTTCTGCTTTTGCTGTTAAGGCAACATTATTATAAGTTGCAACATGCTCAGCACTTTCTTTCTCAGCAAATTTGCTTAATACATCTTTTACAGATAGTAATTCGAGTACTTTTTTAGCTGTTTCAGCTATGTTTTTCTCTTCTTCAGCGTATGCGCATAGCATTGCTTCTATGTCTGCATATCCTTCTGCTTTTGCTGTTAAGGCAACATTATTATATGTACTTACGTGTTCTTCACTTTCCTTTTCTACAAATTTATTTAGAACTTGTTTTATTTCTACGAGGGCCATATGGAAAACCCCCTACTAAATATGTTCTCTCTGAATATATAAAGATTTGTTTATTCATTTACGTTTATATTTAAAAATATTTTTTCTTACATTAATTCAGATCCACTCTTTAACAATTCTTCAAACCATTGTTTAGCTTCATTATATTTTTGACTAGCCTTAGCTGATAACTCTTGTTTAACTTTTTCGTCTGTTACTTTTTCTGAAAGTATTTTACTTAACATATATTGCGTAGCTGTATATGCAAATTTTTCTTTAATTTCTTTAGCTTCTGTATTTTCTAACTCATTTAGCCAGTTTTGCAAATATTCAGTTCCTAAATACTTGTTCATTTTCTCAAAAATTCCCTTTGCATGACCTAATTCAACTAAGGCCTTATCTCTTATCATTTTCGCTTCTTCTTTTTTATTAAGTTCTTCAAGTTTTTCAGATAAAAAGTATAGGAAAAGATGATCTTCACTATTAGCTAAGAATAATTCTTTTAATCCCATTTCGGTTTTTGTTCCCTTCATAAGTAAAGGATATTAGTGGAAATATAAAAATATTTAAAAAGAAATGATGAATGACTTCAATACTGAAGGATGAAGAAGTAACCCGAAACTGAGATAAATATCTTTATACATTTTTCTACATATGATAGACACTAAAAGAATGAGAGCCATAGAAATAAATAGTGAAGCCTTCGGAGTACCCACTTTATTATTAATGGAAAATGCTGGAAGAAGTGTAAAGGACGAAATTATGAGTAGAACTAAGCCAAAAGATGCTATAGTTTTTGTTGGGCATGGTGGAAAAGGAGGAGATGGTTTAGTAGCTGCAAGGCATCTGGCTGGAGAAGGGGTTAAAGTGAAAGTAATTACGCTGGGCGAAAATAAGCATAAAGATGCAGTTTTAAACTTTAATGCAATAGAAGATATGGATTATAGCATAGATTTAATAGAAATTAAAGATCCTTCAGATCTAAAACCATTAGAGGCTGATGTGTTAGTAGATGCAATGCTAGGAACAGGGTTTAGAGGAAAACCAAGAGAACCTTTTGCAACAGCAATAAAAGTTTTTAACGAAAGTAAAGGTTATAAAGTGTCAATTGATCTCCCTTCTGGAATAGATGCTGATACTGGAGAAGCTCAAGGAGAGTATGTAAAACCAGATTTAGTTGTTACTTTTCATGATATAAAGAAAGGTTTGGCAAAATACAATTTTAACGTTATTGTAAAGAAAATAGGTATCCCTCCAGAGGCAGAGATTTACGTAGGTCCAGGAGATGTTATAGTTAATGTAAAGAAAAGGGATTATAAATCTAAAAAAGGTGACAATGGAAGGGTTTTAGTTATAGGTGGTAGTTATACTTTTACTGGTGCCCCTACATTATCAGCATTAGCCTCTCTTAGAACTGGAGCCGATCTAGTTTATGTAGCATCACCAGAAGAAACAGCAAAGATAATTGCTGGTTATTCGCCAGATTTAATTACGATAAAACTTTCTGGTAAAAATATTTCTCCTCAAAATTTTGAAGAACTTAAGCCATGGATAGATAAGGCTGATGTCGTTATAATAGGACCTGGAATGGGATTAGCAGAAGAAACAATAGAAGCGTCTAAGTTAATAGTTAACTATTTGAAGCAAAATAATAAGCCAGCAGTAATTGATGCTGATGCACTAAAAGCAATATCCGGGACCAAGCTGTATAGTAATGCAATTATCACTCCTCATGCAGGAGAGTTTAAGATATTTTTTAAAGAAGAAGCCGAAAAAGAAATTAGAAAAAGAATTCAACAAGTAATAGAGAAAGCCAAAGAATATAATTGTACAATACTACTTAAGGGATATGTAGATGTAATAAGTGATGGAAAAGACTTTAGGTTAAATAAGACTGGAAATCCTGGGATGACTGTTGGAGGTACGGGAGATACTTTAACTGGGGTAGTTGGAACTTTGTTAGCACAAAAACTTTCTCCACTAGATGCTGCATCTATTGGAGTTTTTATAAATAGTCTAGCCGGGACTTTAGCTTATTCAGAATTAGGGCCTCATATAACTCCTACGGATGTTTTAAATAAAATACCAGTAGTGCTCAATGATCCAATAGAGTCATTCAAGAAAAAAATATACAAGAGAGTTATTACTTTGTAGAAGTAATTTTCTTTATTACTTCTAAAGCTTTATCAGCATGCTCTTCTGCTTTCTTCAAATTTTTAAGAACTTCAACTACTTTACCTTCAGAGTCTATTATGAAGGTCACTCTCTGCGCACTAGTCCCTTTTTCATTTAAAACTCTGTACATCTCAATAATTTTCTTTTCTTTGTCTGCAACAACTGGGAACTTTGCATTATACTTTTCAGCAAATCTCTTTTGTGTCGTTAAGCTATCCGCACTTACTCCTATAATCTCTGTATTTAATTTCTTAAACTCTTCATATAATTCAACAAATCTTTGAATTTCTCTTGTGCATCCAGGGGTAAATGATTTAGGATAAAAATAAAGTACAACATTTTTTCCCTTAAAATCAGATAATTTTATTTTACCAGTAGTTGATTCTGCTTCGAAATCTGGTGCAGGTTCTCCCACATTTATTGGCATATGGAAACTAAATTCGAACTTATTTTTATAGTTTAGTTTAAAAAGGCAAAACATGAGTTATTAAGGAAATGCGAAAGATTCCGAAAACTATGTCTACTCAACATCCAGATAATGCTAGAGTTCCAGAGTGGAGTAAAAGTGAAGTAATTAGTGGTGAAGCTGAAGTTATTGAGGCTTATCTCGCATACGAGCACTACAATGTTGATGAAGTGATGTGGGATGCTGAAGGTAAAGATGTAGATACCCATGTGGTAAGGAAACTTTTAACTCAATACCCTGAGTTTTTTAAAGAGAGAGTTTTAGGCAGAGATATATTTCTAACATATAGAATACCAAACCCTAAGATTGAAGGAGCTGAGAAAAAAGTCTTTGCTGAAACCATGGAAAGTATACCAATCACTTATGATTTAGCTGAAAAATTCTTTGGAACAAAACCAACTCCACCAGTCTTTGAAGTTATTCTTCCATTTACTACTGATTATAAAGAGTTAGTTGCGATAGTGAAGTATTACGAGATTGCGATAGTTAGCAAAGAAAACGTAAAGCTTGTTGATGATATATATGTGAAAGATTTGATAGGAGAAATAAATCCAAAATCAATTGAAATCATACCCTTGATAGAAGATAAAGATTCAATGTTTAGAATTGATGATATAGTTAGAGGTTACATAAAAGCAATCAAACCTCCTTATATGAGAGTCTTCTTAGCGAGATCTGATCCTGCAATGAATTATGGTTTAATTTCTGCAGTTCTTGCGGTAAAATATGCTTTAAACAGACTAGGAAAAATTGAGAAAGAGTTTAGCTTAAAGATATTTCCATTAATTGGCGTTGGTTCATTACCATTTAGAGGACACTTTAATCCTCAAAATTTTGAAAAAACCATCGATGAATATAGGGGAGTTTATACTTTTACAGTTCAATCAGCTTTCAAGTATGATTATGAAGATGATGAAGTTGCCAATGCAATAAGAAAAATTAATGAAAGGCAAATATCAGATTTTGAGATATTAAGCGAGGAAGAAGAAAAAATATTGAATAGAATAGCTAACGTATATACTTCTGTCTATCAACCAATAATAGAAAGCTTAGCAGATGTAATAAATAAGATTGCGTTATTATTACCTAGGAGAAGAGCTAGAAAACTTCATATAGGTCTGTTTGGCTATTCAAGAAGTACTGGAAAGGTGACCTTGCCTAGAGCCATTTCATTCACTGGTGCATTGTACTCAGTTGGTATTCCACCAGAGTTAATAGGGATTTCATCTCTCTCATCTTTATCAGAAAATGAATGGGATATTCTAGAAAAGAATTATAAGTATATGAGGCATGATTTACAAACAGCAGCTAAGTATGTAAGTTTTGAGTCGATAGAACTAATAAAAGAGATTTGGAATATAAATAACGAAGTTATAAAGAAAATTAAGGACGATTTATCATATGCAGAACACACACTAGGTATAAGAATTGGAGATAATAATTCTGTGGGAAGAAAGCATGCTCTAATGTCTTCTTTAGCTTTAATAGCCTTAAAGGAAGGGAATGTTGAAGAGGCAAAGAGTTATCTTTTAGAGATGGCTAAAATAAGAAAATCATTAGGATGAAAATATTAGTCAATGGTTTACTACAATACGATTCTGGTAAGACTACTTTTTCCTTACATCTATTAAGAGAGCTGAAAAATCTAGGTTATAATTTTAGGCCATTAAAGCCTATTGCTGGACACAACGTTTGGTTTAGTTTTTCTACTTTACTTAGAAGTAAGGAACTAGGAATTTTAGCTGGAAATGATGCATTAAAATATTATGACGACACTGGATTAAGAATTGAAGAGATTAATCCATTTGCTCTATTAATAGCCCCACCTGACTTAGAAAAGCTTAGAATGGACGTTAGATTATATAACGAATTAGTTAACTTAGGCTTACCAATTATGGTAAGATACTTTGACGGAAGCAAAGTATACCATTTTTACTCTTCATCTTATCTGTCGATTATTCCAGATTCTATAAAAACATATCTTAAGGATTTCATTAATGAAGTTAATGCAATAAACTTACAGCCAGAGAAATTAAAAGAATTAGTTGATTCTTCTCCTCATATTGCAGATTATGTTGTATCGCTACTATCCAATTCAAACTTAATAATAGAATCTTACAATGATGCATTAGCCCCTACAATCCTTTCAACTCATGTTGACTTAGTATTTGCTGTATCTCCTGGTAAAGTTTTTCTTCTGGAGGATTTCAAAAAAGTTCTCCAGTTGTTTTCTTCTCCCCCATGGAATATAAAAGTATCAACATTCATAAAATACTCTAAAGTAACTAGCTGGAAAATATATCCGTCAGTTAACGTAATAGATAAGAGCTTAATTGATTTTATTTCTAATAAAATAGAGGAAGAAGAAAAGTATAAAAGTTAGAATCTGAAAATAAATCTTTAACCAGATAACAAATTTTTTAGTCTTAAAAATTAACTATTCATCTATGAAAGACGATTTTATTAGTGTGAAAGGTGTAAAAATACATTTTGTAGAAGAAGGAGAAGGAAAACCATTCTTATTATTTCATGGAGCAAGATTTAACGCATATACTTGGGTAGAGACAAACACTGTAAAAAGTATATCATCAGCGGGATTCAAAGCAATATCGGTAGATTTTCCAGGGTTTGGAAAATCACAAAATGGAGATTTTGATTCTCTTTCAGATTTCATAAAAGATTTTATGGACGCAATGAGTATTCAGAAAGCTTATCTTATGGGTGCTTCAATGGGTGGTGAAGCTGTATTAGGATTTGCTGTTAATAATCCAGAAATGGTAGAAGGATTAGTTTTAGTTGGTGCTGTTGGAGTTCCTTCTTACGAAAGTAAATTGAAAAGCTTAGATGGTAAACCTATACTTTTAATTTGGGGCGAGAAGGACTCAGTATCACCAAGAAGAAACGCAGAAATAATACTAAATCATGTTAAAACTGCTAAGCTGGTTATAGTAGGGAAACAACATGCATGTTATTTAGATGATCCAATGAGATTTAATGACGAGTTAACAAAATTCTTAAAGGGAGAGTGAATAATGGATGAAGAGTTAAAACAAAAACTTATCGAAATACTTAAAGACAAAAGAATGCTAGAGATCCTTAAACATTTAAAAAAAGCTAATGTAGATTATGGAAAATCAATAATGCTTAACACTAAAATACCTATACAAGAAGTCGTAGACTTACTTGACAAATTAGAGAAAATTGGTTTAATTGAAAGAGTTCATGGTGCAACTTTAAAAAACACTGAAGCAAAATTTAAGTTAAGTAAAGAGGTACATAAACATCACACGTATTATAGATTAACAAGAGAAGGAGATCATTTACTTAGACAATTAGATGAAAACACCTTAATTGAAGGCTATATCGAATTAGTGAAGAATGATCAATTCGCTTTAGACATTTTAAGAATAGCTGATGAAGTTAACGCTGATCATGCATTAACATATGCCAAATTATTGCATAAGACTTTAGAGGAAGTTACTCCAAAATTAGAAGAACTTGAAATGACTGGGTTAATCGAGGAAAAGAATGCAAAGATAATTAAGTTTATCGACAGAAGATCTAAACCTAAAAAAGAAACTAGGACTCATCATAAGTATTATGGTTTATCTAGAATAGGTGAACTTGTAGTAAGAGAATTAAAAAGAAAAGGTATATTACCAAAATAACTAGAAAGATTCTCTTACTTTACTATACATTTCATTTATTAAGTTAAGTAAATTATGTTTCTCGTTAATTTCATTCGATATATAATCTGAATTTGCTTTAATCACATTATTTATCACATCATTCACTTTTTTTCGCAACATTAACTCAATCATCTTAACTCTTCTTTCTTTAATCCTTTTTTCGAACAATCCCTTCTCTTTAATAAAGGCTAAGTGTTCCTCAAAATTATCTACTAATTCCCTTATTCCAATTCCTTTTATTGCAACAGTTTTTACTATTTTAGGTGTCCAGCCATCTCTAAAATTGATTTCAGAAGAATCTAATGCAAATCTAATTGCGTCATATAACATCTCTGCTTCAACTTTATCCGCCTTATTTACTACATAAACATCTCCTATTTCCATAATTCCAGCTTTAAGTGCTTGAATTTCATCCCCAGTGCCTGGAACACTAACTACAGCAATTGTATGTACACCACTTACAACATCAGTATCAGTTTGGCCAGCACCAACAGTTTCTACAATTATCCTGTCAAACCCTAAGCCATCAAGAGCTTCAATTAACATTAAGGCTTCTGATGATATACCACCTAAATTACCTCTTGAGGCAATACTTCTGATAAAAACATTCCCGTTTATATCTTTCCCAACCATTCTTATTCTATTACCCATAAAGGAGCCCATACTAAATGGACTAGAAGGATCAATTAAAATAACTCCAACTCTATGACCACGTTTGATATACTCTGTTATTAATTCAGAAATTAACGTACTTTTTCCTGCTCCCGGAGAACCAGTAATGCCTATTACATGTGCTTTTCCAGACCTTTTAATTAATTCTTGTAAACTTTCTAATCCTTCTTGTGTAAAATACTCTATTTTAGTTAAAAGCCTAGAAATTGCTAATTCTTCACCAGCTAACGCTTTTTCAAGAAGCAACTTTTATACCCCTTTTGGTTTCTACAGCTTTCGCTATCTTTTCTACAACTTCTTTCAAACTCGAACCAGGTAAAAATACCTCATCAACTCCCATTTCTTTCAATTTTGGCACATCTTGTGGTGGTATAACTCCTCCTACTACAAGGACAACATCATTTAGGCCTTTTTCCTTCATTAAGTTAACTACATACGGGACCAACTCTAAGTGAGCTCCACTTAGTATACTGATACCTATAACGTCAACGTCTTCCTGAACTGCTGCTTTAACAATTTGCTCTGGTGTTTGTCGTAATCCAGTATATACAACTTCCATACCAGCATCTTTTAATGCTCTAGCTATTACTTTAGCTCCTCTATCGTGACCATCTAAACCTAATTTCGCAACTAGAACTTTAATTCTCTTTTGGCTCATCATTATATAGTAAGTTTAAATTGCTTAAATTTTAGTATGATACACATTAAGAATTTTTATATAGAATGGGGCCGGCGGGATTTGAACCCGCGACCACAAGGGCCCAAGCCTTGCGTCCTAGTCCAGGCTAGACTACGGCCCCACTACATTTATCCTATACTTATGAGTATGCTTTTAAATTTTTTTCCCTCAGGCGGAGTATGTCCATAATGTCGTCTTTTAGGTATAAATTCAAGGAATTACTGATCTTTATATCTAGATTAAATGAAAATGTTTATATATGCTAGACATTTAGTGAATATTGAAAAGTTATAGGAATAATTAATACCTTAACGAAGATGCTATGAACACACTCATTCAATAGTAGGGTAATCTTATTTTTATCCTAGGATATCTAGATAGAGAATTATTTAATAATTGATAAATAATTTATGATAATTTCGTCTGGCAAGTAAAATAAGGTAAAAAGAAAATTCTCTACATAGTCTTTAAATCTTTACAAGCTATAGATATTTTTCATGTCTTAGTTTATGTCTATTAAGAGAATTTAATTATGCAAACCGTTTTTTAATACATTATTCTCATTAAAATTCAAACCCTAAAACCCTATAATCTCTCTAAGGTAATATCATAAGTAATCCTTAAGTTAATACCGTAAGGTTTATTTATCTGAGTATCGTAAGATATCTTGAGGAAACATGGTAACAGTAAAGTTCAAGTATAAGGGAGAGGAAAAAGAAGTAGACATTTCAAAGATAAAGAAGGTTTGGAGAGTAGGAAAAATGATATCATTCACTTATGACGACAATGGTAAAACTGGCAGAGGTGCTGTAAGCGAAAAAGATGCACCAAAAGAACTAATACAAATGTTAGAAAAATCTGGAAAGAAATAAAGTAAAAATTTGATAACAAAAACAATATTTTATTTTACTTTTTCTTTCTTTGATCTAGGAACACTTGTAATTTATATCCAGTCCAAACTGTTTTTCCTGGTTTTAACCAATCAATTTCTACATCATCTGGATTTATTCCAAGTCTACTTCCTAGTATTTCTCTTGCTTGCTTATCATATTGTGAATCAACAAATTCTCTTCTGGTCTCAATCTTTATTTTTAATTTATCCATCTCATTATCATATATGATAATATTATACATTCCAGTAGTATCTGGAATTTCATTTACTGCATCTTCCACATATATTGGGAATAATAGTTTTCCTCTTACTCTAAACATCCATTCAACTCTCCCTGGAATTGGTTCAGCAAACCTCATATGGGTGATTCCAAATCTAGGATCTGGATCAGTAATAAACTCATTTTTAACATAATCACCGAGACTGTAACGGATTAATGGCATTGTAAAGTGATTTAGAAGTGTTGCTATTAATTCTCCTCTTTCCCCTTCACTCACTGGCTCATCAGTCTTAGGATCTACAATATCAAATATTTCCATGTCTTCCCATATAACTAACTGTCCTTCAGAACCAGGTACCTCAATAGCCATATGACCATCAGTAGTTCCCCATACGTTTATTGCTAATTCTGCGTTAGGATGAACACTAAATAATTTCTTCTTTGTATTTTCAGCTGCTGCACCACCATGAAGCAATAAGACTTTAAATGGGGTATCCCATCCTTCTAGCTTTGCCTCTTCGCCAATTAATCTATGCAACCATGGTGTAGTTGCAAACACATCAATTTTCCACAACTTGAAAATTAACATATGTCTATTTTTCCAACTAAAGAAGGTTTCTCCACCGCCAGCAATTGCTGTAGCACCACATCTCCACATGGCAGTTTCAACTACTGGGGGTCCCCAGCTATAGAATCCGCTCATGTTTAGATAGTTTGCATAAACTACTGTTGGTTTTACTCCAGCAAACGTCCATAAATATCTAGCTTGCCCTTCCTGGAAGTAGTCCATCTCTAATGCACCCCATCCTTGAAATGTCGGCAATCCAGTAGAACCAGAAGTAGCTCCTACAAATCTTATTCTCTTAGCTAGTTCTGGGTGAAATATTGTTCCGAAGGGAGGATTCTGTTGTAAATCTTTCCTCAATTCATCTTTCCTTAATATAGGAATTTTAACTATATCTTTCCAGTCTTTTATCATTTCTGGTTCAAATCCTTTTTCTTTCCAATATCTTCTATAAAAAGGAATATTATCCCAGGCCCATTTTACAATTCTTTTTAGTCTAAAAGTCTTTATCTTATTTAATTCTTCTCTTGGCATTGACATTATTTTTTTATTCCATAGGATTTCAGAGGGATTTGGAGGATAATCTGTCCTAATGTATCCCTGTTCTCTTAATTCTTTGTGGATAGCCTCATATTCAGATAAAACACTAGACATATGCTTAAATTGTATAAGCAGTTTAAAAAATATTAATACTTGTAGAAACCCTCCCCAGTCTTCTTTCCAAGCTTTCTTTCATTTACCATTTTTTCTAAGATTGAAGTAGGCTTATAAGCTTCATATCCTTTTGCATAAATCTCTTTCAAGTACTTGTAAATATTATCTAAACCTAGCTCATCTGCCATTTCAAGTAATCCCTTAGGGAAGTTGAAACCATATATCATTACGGTATCTACATCTTTGGCATTAACTATTTGATTTTCTATCATCCAACTAGCCTCGTTAACTGCTAATGATATTAACTTTGCTGGGTCTGTTTTACTTTCATTAGGCAATTGAACTTTTGAATATTTGCCGGGTGACGGATAAGAATAAAATCCTTTACCAGTTTTGACACCTAAGTTCTTTTCATTTACCTTATTCCTATACATGCTACACTTAACGTCTGGAGTGCCTCTTGTTGTTAAAACATTCCATATATCTACAACTACATCTAAACCAACATAATCAGCTAACTCGAATAATCCCATTGGCAGTTTTAATTTATTTCTTGCAGCACTATCTACTTCTTCAATAGTCTCTTCACCACTTTCTACTTCCCTACATGCTTCTTGTAGTAGCCTTATGAATATTCTATTACTAACGAAACCTGGTATTTCATACTTTAGCCTTACTGGTATTTTGTTCATTTTCTTTGCAAGATCAACAGTTATGTTAGTTACATCTTCTGAAGTGTATTTACTTGGGATTACTTCTACTAGCTTCATTATAACTGGAGGATTAAAGAAATGCATTCCAATTACTTTTTCTTTTCTTTTAGTAGCTTCTGCAATATCAGAGATTGGAATAGATGAAGTGTTTGTTGCTAAAATAGCATGAGGAGGTGCAATTTCATCTAATGTTGTAAAAACTTTTTTCTTTAATTCTAAGTTTTCTGGTACTGCTTCAATAGCAAAATCTGCATCTTTAGCGATATCATAAGAAGTGTTAAATTCTATTCTAGCAAGGATATCTTCCGCTTTTTCCTTTAGCTGACCTTTTTCATATAATCTAACTACCGATTCTTTTATTCTATCTTTTGCTCTATTGAGGAAATCCCACGAAACATCTATCACGCCAACTCTAAAACCGGATAAGGCTGCCACTTCTGCAATTCCATGACCCATCGTTCCTGCTCCTACGACAACTATTTTTTGTATCATTATGAGTAAAACAGTTTATTGATTATTAAATATCACGGTCTGTTTGCTAAGAATTAAACAGTAGTATAAATTTTTAAATTTGAATTGTAAGATATAAGTGTGAGCTTGACTTTAAACGTAAATTACAGAAAGGCTAAGCAAGATGATTGGAAAGGAATTCTTGAACTGTACAATTCTCTCTCTGATGATGATTTATACTTAAGATTCTTTACATTTCATAAATTAACAGAAGAAGAAGCTAAGAAGATTGCTGATACTAGAGAGCATTATACTGTTATTGCAGAAATAAATGGAAAAATAATTGGAGAGGCTTCAATTTATTTTGACGGAGAATTTGCTGTTGTAGTTCACCCAGATTATAGGAAATTAGGAATAGGCACTGAATTGGTAAAAAGACTTATCGAATTTGCAAAAAAGACTGGAATTAAGAAAGTAAAATTTTATACTTTACCTGAAAATTATCCTATGATAAAAATAGGTAAAAAATTAGGTTTTAAAATAATAGAAAGAGAAGATGAAGTGTATGCATATCTAGATTTGAATAACGAGAATGTTATTTTAGAAAAAACATAGTAAGATAGTATAAAAGTAATTTTATTAAATGTCATTACATATTGTTAAATGAGAATCTTGCCTAAGAAGATAATAGTACCTTGTGAAGTTGCTGTAAAAGATGTAATCCCTGCAATAAAAGCTCTAATTGCAACTGAATTATCAGCTAGAGGTTTTAGTCAGAAAGAAATAGCTGAAATATTAACCATTTCTATAGCAGAAGTGAATTACCTATTAAAAGGTAAGAGAGGAGATGAACAATTGAAGAAAATTTTGAGTAGTGACGCAGATTTTATGGACCTTCTAAATTCATTTACACAAAAGATTGTTTCTAATGACAATGGTGCAGATCCCTTATCTCTTTGTATTTTATGCAGTTATGCAAGGAGAAAAATATTAAAGCAAGAGCAAGCATGTCCTTATGATATATCATGATGAGCTTCCGGGCTCTAGATAGATGAAGAGGACTGCAAGCGCTGATTCTTCCCTTTTGTAGAGAATTAGAATTCATGAAAGTATCTTCTTAACTTAGAACAAGAAGAAAATAATGGGCCCGCGGGGACTTGAACCCCGGACCACCGGGTCTCTCCTTTCCAGCTTTAACTCATCCCCCAAATGGGGTCAGCAGACCCGATGAAAAGCTGGAGCCCGGCACTCTACCTGGCTGAGCTACGGGCCCTTTATCGATCACTAACTAATTAATAGTGATTTTATAAAATAAGCTTAACTCTGATTATCTCAAGTGTTTTCTAGGACTTATTCTAAGTGTGTCCATTATGTCATCGTTTAAGTACGAAATTAAGATAACTACAATCTCTATATGAAGGATGAAAGAAAACCAAGGCTAAGTCCTATAGGGGAAGTTGTAGAAATAATTTACACTTTAATAACAATATAATGGATACATACGGCAAAAACTTAGAGAGACATATGAAGAGACTTGAACTTTAATAACGATATAATTGATGCAGTTTGGTAATGTGAAGACTAATTTGCTAAAGGAAGGGTTTTGTTGGTTTATCATTTTTATGTTCTACTTATGCTTCTGCTATTCATAATTTTATGAAGGGGGTAATCTATACGGCTTATGCTGTCTGCATGAATACTTGTAGAATGTGCAGTAATTATTGCGATAAGTTTTGAGCTACTTTAGATCAGATAATTTAGGAATCGATTTACTAGTGTTTTACTTCATGAGGCTTATTGCGAAAGGAATGGGGAAGATTGAGTAACATGACTTCGATGAAATTCAATAACTAGAACTGAATACTATGTGAGATTCAATAGGATCCAAACCCCTAACGTTGAGCACTTTGATTATCTACGGAAATATTTTAATCTCCTTTTTATCCCTTTATATTGATTACAATTGAAGTGGGACGAAAGAAGGATAAAAGTTATTGAAGAGCTAAGAAAACAAGGAATAAACCCATATCCGCAAAAATATGAAATAACTCATACTATTACGGAAATAAGGAAGATAGCCTCTGAAAGAAATGATAAACCACAAGATCCATTTATGTTTGATATATCAACTGCTGGAAGAGTTGCTAATATAAGAAGGCATGGGAAAATATCTTTTGTCGATATTTTTGATGAAGGTGAAAAATTACAATTGCAACTTAGGGTAAATGAGCTAGGTGAAAAATATGATAAATTCTTTGAAATTGTAGATAGGGGGGATATAATAGGAGTTAAAGGTGATCTTCTATATACGATTAAAGGCGAATTAACTTTAAGAATAAAGGATTATACAATGCTAGCTAAGTCTTTAATAGAACCACCAGATTGGAGCAAACTCTCTCCAGAGTTTAGATATGCCCATAGATATGTTGATTTCCTTTATAACGATAGTGCGAGAAAAGCTATGGAAATTAGGTTCAAAGTGATAAGACTTATTAGGGAATATTTATACTCTAAAGGTTTTATTGAGGTCGAGACACCAATATTACAACCAGTTTATGGTGGAGCTTTAGCTAAACCATTTAAGAGTCATGTAAATTATCTAGATGAAGATTGGTATTTAAGAATATCGTTGGAACTCTATCTAAAGAGATTCATTGTAGGTGGGTTTGATAAGGTTTTTGAAATAGGTAAAGTTTTCAGAAATGAAGATATAGATGTCACTCACAACCCAGAATTTACTTTGATGGAATTATATTGGGCTTATGCAGATTATAATGATATCATGAAACTGACAGAGGACATGCTACAATATGTAGTTAAAAGTATCTTTAACGATACAAAAATTAAATACTCGTTAGGCGGGAAGGAATTTGTAATTGACTTTTCACAGTTTAGGAAAATAACCTTATACGACTCTCTTTCTGAAGCTTTAGGTAAAAATATTGATAATGTAAGTGATGATGAGTTGAAGGCCTTAATGGACAAGTACGGGTTAAAACCAAGAGGTAATATGTACATAAGAGGTCTAATGATAGAGAAATTATTCGATAAATTAGTGGAACCAAATCTTATACAGCCCACATTTATTCTTGATTATCCTATTGAGACAACACCACTATGTAAACCTCATAGATCTAAACCGGGATTAGTGGAGAGATTTGAATTGTTTATTGCAGGCATGGAGCTGGCTAATGCATATACTGAACTGAATGATCCTCTCCTTCAAGATAAATTATTCAAACAAGAACAAGAGATGTTCAGAAGAGGAGATGAAGAGGCACACCCATATGATGTAGACTTTGTTAGGGCCTTAAGTTATGGTATGCCACCAACTGGAGGTTTAGGAATAGGTATTGATAGATTAGTAATGTTATTAACAAATAATTATAGTATAAAAGAAGTAATTCCATTCCCAATGTTAAGTGCTAAAATCATTGAAGAGGATTGATTGAGAGCAAAATTGCGGATATAAATAACATTGTTATTACACCTTGTATAAGATAAGAAGTCCTCTCATTTACTCCAAGTTTTTTCAGGATTTCATTGAATACTTTTCCTCCATCAGTTATTATTAACGGAG
The DNA here is from genome assembly GCF_041154675.1 of Sulfurisphaera javensis. Classification (NCBI taxonomy): domain Archaea; kingdom Thermoproteati; phylum Thermoproteota; class Thermoprotei; order Sulfolobales; family Sulfolobaceae; genus Sulfurisphaera; species Sulfurisphaera javensis. Next base: position 401,444 of record NZ_AP031322.1, on the reverse strand, counting down.
CACCATTAAATAAGGCTAAACTAAAATTAATTGTGAACATCCAAGTTATAAAATCTAGTATTGCATAAAGCCATGAAGGGAAATAGTATGTTAAATAGACTCCTAATAGATGTTGAGGGTCAGAAATATTAACTTTAACGTTGTTGATACTACCATTAGGATACAAAAGCGTAAGTGTCTGTATTCCTCCTTGATGTAAATAAGCTTCTAATTCAGAAGGAGTATGAGTTGCATGTCCATCTATTTTTAGTATTACACTATTTACTGGAATTGATGCATTATAAGCTGGATATCCTTTTAATTCTCCTACGATTTGTAATCCTTGTGATGCCAGTGGAGGTAAATATACAGCTAATGGGAAAAACACTGCTGCTAATATTAAATTTACAGCTAAACCGGCTGATAATATTTTTAGTCTAACAGAAGAACTTGAAGAATTGTATTCCTCTTCATCTGGCTCGACAAATGCTCCAGGGAAAAAGATTAAGAATAAGAACCCACCACTCCTTACTTTTACATTGTTAGACGTGGCTGAGATTGCGTGTGCTAGTTCATGAAGAGTTACAGATATTCCAATTGCAAGAAGAATGTAAGGTAATTGGTCAATTCCGATTGTTACTCCAGGTATAACTGGTTCTAATCGTAAAGAAGCTGCTTGAGGGGCTTTAGGTGTAATAAATTCACTTATAACATATATAATTAATGCAATACCAGCTATCATAGATATTATTCCTAATCCTATTCCAACTTTTTCAAATATTCTGTACCCTTTGCTCTTAGCTATATTTGGTAGCCACTCACTTCTTGTACTTTTTCTCCATAATAGTAAAAAAGGATAGATCTGAAAACCTCTGTTTTCAAGTTTCTTTCTCAGTAAGTACATTATTCCCCAAAAGACAATAAGTGAAATACCAAATATTTCGGCTGTATTCACAAAATATAAGGAGTATTTCAAACTATTAAATAGTTATGGAAATAGAGTATAGTAGAGAACATTGGGAACTTTTAAAGAATAAAAGAGATAGAGCAATAGAAATACTTAGAAATTTAAGGGAATTAGGAATAGAAGGCTATGTTTATGGTTCAGTAGCAAGAGGTGATGTAAAAAAGGGTAGTGATATAGATATTATAGTTTTTAACCCAGATCTGTTGAAACTTGAACTTGTTCCTCATCACCATAAATTTATTGTTCAAGCCACTCCTTTTTCTACTCCTAAAGCTTATATTTCACTTGATGAAGAAGAAAAAGAAATAATATCTTTTCCACTTAATAAACTGAAAAGAAAAGAAATAGAATTCTATCATTTTGGTGGTTTAGTATCATTTGATGATTTGCTTAAAAATAAACGAGTAGCTGGAGTCAACAAGATATTAGAATTAATTATTCCTTCTGAAAAAGGACATATCCAACTTCCTTTAGTTGGAAATGAAGATTATGCTGTTAAATTGCTCAAAATATCTCATGATACTATATTAGAAAGAGAAAAACTGCTTGAAAAAAGAGAAGAAAGAGGGCATACGGGTGTTTTCCTAAAATATGAGTTAGACGAGAATGAAAGTTTTGAGTATGCTATTAGGAATTTAAGTAAAAATAACAAGTTTTTTAGGAGGATGATGAATGCTTAACGGTAAAATTGGAAATTTGTTAATTGAGAGTAAGAACATTTCAAATACTCACATAAGAGAACTAAAAAAGTTTGACATTTACGTTAATAGTAAAAAATTAGGCTTAGCGTTTTACTTTTCTGGAAGAGGATATTACTCACCTTGGTTAGAAATTGATTATGATCCTTGGTTAAGAAAGGAAGGATTAGAAGAACAATTTTTTGTTTTTATTTATCATTTCTTACCAGCAGGCGGAAAATTATTTGTAACTTACATTAGGGATAATGAAACAAGAGAGATGTTGTATAAGGGTTTTTCTCCGCCAGATACTCCATTAGGTTTCTCTTTACTGAAGGCTGGATTTACATGGTTTAAGGATTGGTACTATCCAGAGGGTGGAAATGAAGGCTCACCTAAATTGCAAGCAAATAAACCGCTTAATAAAGAGGATGAAAAAAGACAATTAGGAAGACTTTTAGATGAAGTTAAAAGGGAATGTGTAAGAAGATATATTGAGAGTAAACTTGCTGAAAGGTAACCCAGATATAGGCCTTTATAATCTGTTCTTACCTAAGGGTTGTGAATTATGTAGATTGGGAGGGAAGTTAGTTGTTTACATAACTGGAGAGTGCGGTGATTCTTGCTATTATTGTCCAGTTAGTTTAGAAAGATTTGGTAAAGATGTTATGTATGCTAATGAAGCAAAAGTTACCTCGTTAATTGATTATATTTATGAAGCTTACAGAATGAATGCATTAGGTGCTGGAATAACCGGTGGAGATCCTATTTTAGCTTTAGATAGAGTAGTTAATTTAATAAAAATGCTAAAGGAGGAGTTTGGTAAAGATTTTCATATTCATCTTTATACTAGTGGAAGATACGTAACTTTAGACGTGTTAAGGGAGTTAGAGAAAGTAAGATTAGATGAGATTCGTTTCCATCCTGTCAAAGAAGAGTATTTGATCGCTGTAGAGAAAGCTTTAAAGTTTAATTTTGATGTTGGTTTAGAGATTCCATCTATTCCCGGGGAAGAAGAGTATGCCGAGAAATTAATAAAATGGGCAATAGAAAAAAAGGTCAAATTCGTTAATATAAATGAACTTGAACTCACAGAAAGAAATTATCAAAAACTCAATGCTAAGGGATTTAAAATAACTCATGGAGTTGCTGGAGTGAAAGGTAGTTTTGAAACGGCGTTAAAACTTTTACGCAAATTTGAAGACTCTAAAATTGCTCTACATTATTGTAGCTCTATTTATAAAGATATAGTAGAAACAAGGACAAGGTTTCTCAGAATTATAAAATATTCATCTAAACCTTATGAGAATTACACTGGTGAAGGAACTATTGTTAGAGCTATTGTTAAAAGTAAAGATGATCTCTCTGATTATGGAGAGAAAGAAGGAGACTATTGGAGCATATCTCCAGATCTAATTTCCTCTATAAACGCTGATGAAGTTTGGTTAGTAGAAGAGCATCCAGATTCTAGGAGATTAAAAGTATCTGAAAAGTTAGTTTATTCTAAATCTAAGTAAAGCTATTAGTCCAGTTAAGTTCTTCACTTCATAATAAATTGGCGAATCTTTAGGGACTATGAGCACCTCACCATTTTTATTCTCTACATTTTCCATTATTTCTTCTATTTGTATTCTTTCTTCTTCATTCTCTGGTGATAATAAATCTTCTATGACTAATAATTTATCGATAGCTCCATACTCGGCAGTCTTCTTAACTTCATCCTTTCCATAAGCCACTAATCCAGTATTTTTAGCTAAATTCTCCATTATTTTCTCCATTATTTTTGTTTCTTCTGATAATTCATAATCTCTATTTATTTGGTCAATAATATCTCTTCTGAGAATTTCATTCAATCCCGCTCTTGTTGCCGATGAGACACTGTCTATGTAAACTTTTATATTTTTAAGGTATTTAGATACTATTTCTTTAAATGGTCCTGGACCAGCAAGTAATACTATTTCTATTCTTAGTGAGTTTACGTAAGATAAAATCTCATTTGCAACTTCCTTAGCATTATCTTCGATAATGCTTTCTTCTTCCTTATTTGGTGTCCTTAAAGACTTCTCTGACAAGATTCTTATTCCTTGTGTCATCGGTAATGCAATAAGATATTCATCAAAGTCAACTAAGACTATCAAAAGCTTTATGCGTTTCTCTGATTGTCTTTTTATTTTATCTAACTCAAATTTACTCCAGTGTGTTTTTTCGATAACTATTTCGTCACCTATATCGAGGTTTATAGTATGATAAGCTCCTTTTATTCCGAATCTTTCTGGCGCATCCATTATTTTACCATGAATCCTTAACCTACTTGTAAAAGACTGAAATTCTGTGTGTTCGACCTCAAGTTCTATTATCATAGGCACTCTTCTACTTTCCTTGCCCATGCTAACATCTCTAGTAGTTTTTGCAATTACTTTGTCTCCTTTCTTTAGAATTAAATGTAATACCCACAGATCATCCTCGTTCTCTACATGTAATTTCATTATGCCTTTCTTATCATCAAACTCTAAAATCTTCATAATTCATATTTAATACGATAGATAGTGGTAATTATAACTAATGTAACCGAAGCAGATTTGCCGAAGGTATATGAGGTGGAAGTTGAAAGCTTTGAAGATCCGTATCCTTATTCCTTGCTAAAAGCATATTATTATTTGTCTCGTGAATTGTTTCTAGTGGCAAAAGAAGGAGAAAGAGTGTTAGGCTACAGCTTAGGGATAATTCAGTTTGGATACAGAGGACATGTCGTATCTATCGCTGTTAAAACTGAATTTAGGGAGAGGGGAATAGGAAAATTATTACTCATGGAGTTAGAACGTAAATTTAGGGAATATAAATGTACTTACTCTTATCTAGAAGTCAATTACAAAAATATAGCAGCAATACAGTTTTATAATAAGCTAGGTTATAAGGTAGTTAAGTTACAGAAAAACTATTACGGAAAAGGAAAGCACGCCTTTATAATGGTTAAAAGTTTTATAGGAGATAAAGGTTTTGAATGATTAAAAATATATCTCATTATAAGTAGTAATTATTTATGATAGATAATTTCTTTATACTTGATTTCTCTTATGATGTAGTTGAAAATAAGCCAGTTATTTATATTTGGGCAATTGATAAGAATAATGATAGGGTAGTATTACTTGAAAAGAAATTTCGTCCTTACTTTTATGTATTAGTAGATGAAAATGCTAACATAGAAGAAATAAAGAAAGAAATTCTGAAACTAAGTAAATCTTATTCTCCTATAACTAAAGTAGAAGAAGTACAAGATAAGAAATACTTTGGATCTCCAGTAAAAGTACTTAGAATAGAAACAGTTATCCCAGCATATGTCAGAGTTTACCGTGACGAGGTAACAAAAATCAATGGAGTAAAAAATGTATTAGAAGCTGATATTCGCTTTTACATGAGATATGCAATAGATAATGATCTAAAACCGTTCTATTGGATAGAAGCTGAAATAGAAGAAGCGAAAGAGAATAATTTTAGAGTAAAGAAGGTTTATGAATTAAAGAAAATAAACAGAATTTATGAGGATAAAATGCCAGAATTAAAAATGATGGCTTTTGATATCGAAGTTTATAATAAGTACGGTTCTCCTAATCCTAGGAGAGATCCTATAATTATAATAGGAGTGTGGACTAAAGAAGGAGGTAAACAATTCTTAGCTGATAAATATGATGACATAAAGGCAATCCGAGATTTCATAAACTTTGTTCAGACATATGACCCAGACATTATAGTTGGTTATAATGTGAATAATTTTGATTGGCCATATTTATTAGAAAGGGCAAACATAAGAGGATTAAAACTAGATGTAGGTAGAAGAATAAATGGAGAACCTTCACAAGGTGTTTATGGTCACTATTCAGTTACAGGGAGATTAAATGTTGATATTTATGGATTTGCACAATCCATTCAAGAAGTAAAAGTCAAAACTTTAGAAAATGTTGCTGATTATCTTGGGGTATTGCCAAAGGAAAAAAGGTCTCTTATAGAATGGTACGATATTCCTAAGTATTGGGATGATGAGAAGAAAAGAGATATTCTCCTCAAATACAACATGGATGATGCAAAATCGGCTTATTTATTAGGCGAAGTATTTGTACCATTTGGTATAGAATTAACAAAAATTAGTGGTTTGCCATTAGATCAACTTTCCATGGCGAGTGTAGGGTATAGAGTAGAATGGTTATTAATGAGGGAGGCTTTTAAGTATAATGAATTAATACCTAATAAAGAGGAAAGAGAATATGAAAGTTACGAAGGAGGTCTTGTAATTTCTCCTTTACCTGGAATTCATGAAGAAGTTACCGTATTAGATTTCTCTTCTATGTATCCCTCTATAATGATTAAGTATAACATTGGTCCAGATACTTTAATTAAAGGAGATTGCGATGATTGTTGGGTTTCTCCAGCAGGGTATAAGTTTAGAAAAGAGCCTCCAGGTTTATATAAGAACGTTTTGCAAAAATTAGTTAAAGAAAGAAAAGAAGTAAAAGAGTTAATGGAAAAGACTACGGATGAATATGAAAGAAGAGTACTAGATGCTAGGCAAAGGGCATTAAAAATTATGGCTAATGCTTTTTATGGTTATATGGGTTGGTTAGGGGCAAGATGGTATAGCAAAGAAGGTGCTGAAGCTGTTACTTCTTGGGGTAGGGCAATAATCTCTGAAGCGGCAAAAATGGCAAAAGAGAAAGGTTTTATAGTTGTTTATGGGGATACTGATTCGATATTTGTTAAAGGAAAAGGGGATGTTAATTCTCTGATTAATGAAATTTCTACAAAGTTCGGTCTTGAGATAAAGATAGATAAAGTATATAAACGTGTATTCTTTACGGAGAACAAGAAACGTTATGCTGGCTTAACAGAGGACGGTAAAATAGATATAGTAGGTTTTGAAGCAGTGAGAGGAGACTGGTGTGACTTGGCTAAACAAGTCCAAATTAACGTTATTGAGCTTATACTTAAAACTGGTAAAGTAGATGATGCCGTTAAATATGTTAAATCAGTTATATTCGATTTAAGAAGATATAACTTTAAGATTGAGGATTTAATAATATGGAAAAGTATAGATAAAAACTTAGATGAATATGATGTTACTGCTCCTCATGTCGTTGCAGCTAAGAAAGCAGCTAAAGCTGGTTATTTAATTTCTAAGGGTGTTAAAATTGGATATGTTATAGTAAAAGGTGCTGGAAAAATATCTGATAGAGCTGAGCCTTACTTTATGGTAAAGGAGAAGAACAAAATTGACGTAGAATATTATGTGGATAAACAAATAATCCCGGTAGCTATGAGAATTTTGGAAGGATTTGGAATAAAAGAAAGTTCCCTTAAGACTGGAGGAGTTGATATTCTCAGCTTCTTTAAGAAGTAAGTAAGTCAGTTATTGTTAATATTTCAACATTTTTAGGTCTTTTTGATATTCCACCTATTCTAGCACCTACTAAAGCCTTAATATTCTTTGCCGAAGCTAAATCTAATAGTCTCTGTGTAATGACTCCATCAAATATTATATAACTAATATTATGATTCTCTCCTAAATTTTCTAGTCTTTGTACTATATCTCTTACTTGAATTCTCTCAACTGGATTCCAATTATCATCAAACATTATTCCTTCTAATGTTCCTGGTAATTTCTTAATTTCTTCAATAATGTTTTGAGGTATTTTAATTGTTATTTCTTTCACTTCTTCTTCTACTGCTGGCTTAGTAACTACTACTGGTGGTTGACTTTCTGGGGCTAAAGCCTCTTTTAATGCTTGTTGGGCTTCTTGTTGTTTCTTCAGAAATTGAGCTACTGTCATCATGTTAGCAAGGGATTTGTTAATTTCTTTTCCAGTTAATTCTTCTACTTCTTTTCCAGTTGGTGCTCTAGCAACATAATCAATTTTCACGTTATTTGCAAGTAATTCCTTAAGGATTAAATCTCCTCCGTGATCTCCATCAAGAAATGCTATTACAGTCTTTTTCTGTTTAGCTAAATCAATTATAGTTTGTGGTATTTTTCCGGTAGCCCCTTCAATAGCAATTACATTTTTATAACCATATCTTAGTAAGTTTATTACATCTGCTCTACCTTCTACAATGATTAATTCTGGATCTTTATCGACGTCTGGCCCTGCAGGCAATCTATCGGGTCCATATTCTATCAGTTCACCAGCTTTTACCGCAGAAGAAATTTCATAAATTACCTCTTTAATATCTAGAGTCTTTTCTTTAGTCCAAGTTCCTAATATTTCCTTTGCTCTATCAATGATTTTCTTTATTTTCTCTTCTCTTATATCTTGTATTTCAACTAGTTTAAACTTAGCATTATAAGGACCAACCTTATCAACGTTCTCAACCATAGCAGCTATTAATGCTGTTTCTATTCGATCAAGATTAGATGGTATTATTATTTCTCCTTCAGTTTTATTTTTACTTGTATTAATGTTAACATAGATTCTTCCTAATCTTCCTTTATCTTGCAATTCTCTTAAATCAAATTCTTCTCCAAACAAGTTTTCGGTTTGGCCGAATATTGCTCCAATCACGTCTGGTTTATCTACGATACCTTCTACCTCAAATTTGAGTACTATATTGTATTTCATTTTTTCACCTTGTTATCCCTTTTTCAAGTTCTTCTATGAGAAGTGTGAACTCGGATTTTGATTCTAATTTTTTCCTAATTGGGTCTAGTATTTCATTTAATTTTCTCGCTGTCGCAAGCTTTAAGTCTAATGGATGTAGTTTCCCTTCTGAATAAACTTTTTCTAATTCTTCATACGATTTAAATTCTATGTCTCCGCCGTATTTAATATCCCTTTCAACTTTTAATGTAGCACCGTCTCTTGAGAAGATAAGATATTTGTTAATCTGAAGTACTGGATTATCTACTATTACTCCTTTAGGACAATAGGCGCTTTTCAGTTTAGCTTCTACTACCTCTGGGGAATCATGAACAAATATTGCTGTTTCTGGTTTTGATTTACTCATCTTTACGTTGGCCAAATAATCATCTTCCTCAACTCCTTCCATTCTTTGTCCTCCTTGTAAGCCTATTAATAATGGAGTGTGTATTGCAATTACTTTCTTCTTATTTAGTTTGTCAGCTACATCTCTAGCCAACATGTGGGCTTTTCTTTGATCAGTACCACCTAAAGCTATATCAAGGTCTTGATATAAAATATCAGCAACTTGCATTGCCGGATAAATAAGTTTAGAGGTGTCTAATTCTGCTTCTTCTGCTTTTCTTCCCATAATAGTTAAAGCTCTCTTCATTCTTGCTAGACTTGTATTCTTAGCTATTCTGATTACTAAAGCCCAATAATTACTGTCTTTTACTAAATCTTCAGCGTAAACTACTTTAATTTTTGACATATCTACTCCAAAGGCACTTAAGACTTCTAATGCGTACTGACCAGCTAATTTAATCTTGTCTAAATTACCTCCAAGTTTATCATTTATCCAAGCATGCCATGTTGCCACTAAAACTGACATGTCTATTCCAGCTTCTATTAAATCCTTAAGCTTCTGAGCCCATATTAGCCAACCTATATGGAATAGTCCACTAGGTTCAAATCCAATGTATCCTTTTAATTTTTGATTTTCCTCTAGTTTTTTCCTAAGCTCTTCTATTGTTACAATTTCTGCTGTATTTCTCGATATAATTTTAATCTTCTCTTCTACATTCAAAGTAAGTATCCCCAAACTAAAGAAAAGTAGAGGTAGTAAAAAATTCTATTCCTCAATTAGAAACTGCTTCAAAAGAACTACAATTGGATGAGTCTTACCAAGTTTTCCTTCTAAGTCATTTATAACTACAGACAAATCTATATCATTTTCTATCGCTTTTTCTACTAAAGTTTCACTAAATTTGTAATAGTTAAAGAACTCTTTTTCAGTTATTGAATCTTCATCATCGAATAACCTCATTTCTGTAGAATTTTCTCTTTCTTTAATTAACGAATAAAGATATTCATTAACTACCTTTTCTATGCACTCGGAAGTGTAACAATATTGAATTTTATCAAATATAGAGAAAAACCCAGGAGGCATGGAATATCAGAGATAATTAATAAAAAAGTGGTAAAAAAGCTATTATTCTCCCATACTCTTAACTAATACTGTCCTTGTTCTGGGTCCATCAAATTCTAACAAAATGATTCTTTGCCAAGTTCCTAAATCTAATTTCCCTTCTATAATAGGAACTATTCTAGAATTACCAATAATTGAAGAAATGATATGTGCATGCCCATTATTATCTATTATATTATGTTCAAACTCTCCTTCTGGTGGAACTAATTTTTTAGCCCAGCTTAAGTAATCCTTCATTAACCCGCTTTCGGCCTCATTAATAATAACTGCACAAGTAGTGTGTTTTACAATAACATAAGCAATACCATTATTAATTCCCTTTATAGCTTCACTCACTTGTTCAGTAATGTCTATACTGTCGAATCTACTTCTCGTCTTAACTGTAAATTCCTTTGTAATTATTTTCATAAGCTATAATAGTATAAGGGAAATATATGGATTTAGAGGGTATAGCAAGAAAACTTTATCCAAATAAGGAAGAGATTAAACGGAAACTCAGAGAAGAAATAGAGTTTTATAAAGGTAAAAATTATCCGTTAAAAGATAAGATAATTGAGGCAATAGTTAAAGAAGTAGAAACATCAATAAATGCAAAGGGGGAAATTTTTGAATTTCCAAGAACAAACATAAAGGCTGGAGAGGCCGGGTTAGGATCAAGAGGGATTGGCGATCATATTATACATAATAAGGTACTAGAATTAGCTAATTTAGAAGGATATGAAGATGCTAGAATTAATCGAAATATAATAGCATCGATAGATGGTATTCATTCACGTTTATCTTATTTTCCTTTTCTTGCTGGTTTTCATGCTACCAAAGCAGCGTTAAGAGATATTATGGTTAAAGGTGCTGAACCATTAGGAATACTTGTCGATATTCATTTATCAGACGATAGTGATGTAGGGATGTTACTTGATTTTGAAGCTGGAGTAGCTACTGTTTCAGAAGCCTTAAATGTATCTATATTAGCTGGAAGCACCTTAAGAATAGGCGGAGATATGGTAATAGGGGAGAGGATAAGTGGTGGTATAGGAGCTATTGGAATTTTGAAAAATAACTACTTCTCTAGAAAGAACGTTAAAGTGGGGCAATATATTGTTATGACAGAAGGAAGTGGTGGAGGTACAATAACTACCACAGCAATATATAATGGATTTTATGAGGTAGTTAGTGAAACTCTAAGTATAAAGGATCTACTAACTTGTGACATGATAAATAAGGATGTTTATCAATATGTAAGTTCTATGACAGATGTAACTAATGGTGGAATTAGGGCTTCTGCTCTCGAAATATCTGAAAATAATGTAAGTTTTAAAATTGATAAGGAAAAGTTCCTTTCACTAATAAATTCTAAAGTCTTGGACATGTTACATAAACTTAAAATAGATCCTTTTGGAATATCAATTGATTCTATATTGATTTTCACGGAATATCCAGAATTAATTAAAAGTAAACTTAATTCAAGAGGCATAAGAGCAGAAATAATAGGGAAAGTAACTGAGTTTCATGAGTTTCCTATTGTTGATGAAAATGACAATCCTATTAAACCAATGTTTAGAGAATCTCCTTATACTCCAATAAAACAAGTTATAGGAAATTATTCTCCATACACTGAGGAGTCCTTAGCAAACGCTCTTAATATCGCTACAAAACTAGCTAAAGCTAAGAAGGAAAAAGTATTGAAAACTTTAAAAGGGAGTTAAATATTAGGTGTATCAGTTGATATTTAATGTCTCAGCAACAGCAGTTTAAATACATAGTTAGGCTTTTTGGCCAAGACGTAGATGGTACTATGAAAGTCCCTTATGCTTTAGCAATGGTTAAAGGCATAGGGTATAACACGGCAAGGGCAATCATTTTTAAGCTTGGATTAGATAAGGATAGAAGATTAGGAGAATTAAGTGATGAGGATATAAAGAAAATTGAAAATTATTTAACAGAGAAGAAAATTCCAGATGTCCCGTATTGGATGTATAATAGAAGAAAGGATTATGAAAATGGAATTGATTTACATTTAGTTACTTCAGACCTTATTTTCTATGTTAGAAATGATATAGAGAGAGAAAAGAAAATCAAAAGTTGGAGAGGAGTTAGGCACTCATTAGGCTTAAAAGTTAGAGGTCAAAGAACAAGAACAACTGGCAGAACTGGTACCACAGTCGGAGTAAGAAGATCAAAAGCCGCTCAACCTGCTGCACAACAGCAGAAAGCTCAGGCTTCTTCCTCTGGTGGTGAAAAGAAACAAGGGTGATATGAATGGGTGATCCGAAGAAAAGCAGAAGAAAATGGGAAGGCCCTGGTCATCCTTGGATTAGAGTAAACTTAGAAAAAGAACAAGTTTTAGTAGGTAAATATGGTTTAAGAAACAAAAGAGAACTGTGGTTAGCACAAACAATAATTAGAAACTTTAGGCATCAAGCTAGATCTTTGCTAGCATTACCACCAGCAGAAAGAGCTACTAGAGAAAAACAATTAATACAAAAATTATATAGGATGGGTATTATAGAAAAAGATAATGCAACATTAGATGACGTATTAGGTCTAACTGAGGAAAACTATCTCGAAAGAAGGCTTCAAACTATAGTATATAAGAAAGGACTAGCAAGGACAATCTATCAAGCAAGACAACTTATAGTTCATGGGCATATAGCAGTTGGTGGAAAGAGGGTTACTTCTCCGGGATATATCGTAATGAGAGGAGAGGAAGATTTAATAGACTTCTATCCAACCTCTCCATTCAAACAACATCCTCCAACTCAACAAGGTGAGGAAAATGTCCAGCAGGCGTGAAATTAGGTGGGGAATAGCAAGAGTATATGCATCTCAAAATAATACATTAATTACAATAACAGATATAACTGGTGCTGAGATTATCTCTAGAGCCTCTGGTGGGATGGTAGTAAAAGCTGATAGAGAGAAACCTTCACCTTATGCTGCTATGTTAGCAGCTAATAAAGCAGCAACAGAAGCCTTTGATAAAGGTATTTCAGCTATACACATAAAAGTAAGAGCTCAAGGTGGTTATGGTTCAAAAACTCCTGGTCCTGGCGCACAACCAGCAATTAGAGCTTTAGCAAGAGCAGGGTTTATAATAGGAAGAATTGAAGACGTAACACCAATTCCTCATGATAGTATAAGAAGGCCTGGAGGCAGGAGAGGGAGAAGAGTCTGACGTACTATGCCTATTTCTTTACTTAGTAAAGACAAAAATTCCCTTAAATTAGTAGTTGAGGGTTATCCATTAGAATTAGTTAACTCAATAAGAAGATCAACAATTTTATATGTTCCAGTTATGGCTGTGGATGAAGTATACTTTATAGAGAATAATAGCCCTCTTTATGATGAAATATTAGCTCATAGACTGGCTATGATACCTTTTTCTTCTGAAGAAGCAATAGACCATTATAGACCACCAGAGGAATGTGTAGAATGTAAAGAAAATTGTGAAGGATGTTATGCGAGAGTTTATTTAGATGTAGGTACTGGAGAAGGAGAGACTTTAATGATATATTCTAAAGATTTAAAGTCTGATGATCCGGCTATAACTCCTATTTCTGGTAACATTCCAATTGTATTATTAGGGCCTAAACAGAAAGTTACTTTAGAAGCTAGATTACGTTTAGGATATGGTAAAGAGCATATAAAGTTTAGTCCAGTTTCTATTTCTATAGTAAGATATTATCCTCATGTTGAAGTAAAAGGAAATTGCGAAAAAGCTGCTGAAGTTTGTCCTGAAGGTGTTTTTGCTATAGAAAATAATCAACTTATAGTCAAAAATGAGCTTGCTTGTACACTTTGTGAGGAATGCTTAAAGTACTGTGAAAATAATATTTTCCTTTCGTCAGTTGATAATAAATATATTTTAGAAATTGAATCTGTAGGAAGTTTAAGGCCAGAGAGAATTTTAATAGAGGCTGGGAAAAGTTTATTACGTAAACTTGATCAATTAAAAAAGCTAGCAGAGGGATTGTGACATGGTCGCCAGAACTGGAAGCACTAATATAATGATTAGAAAACTCATAGATTTGTTAGATAAACAAGAAAAACCATTGTGGCAAAAAGTAGCCGAGGAATTACAGAAACCAAGCAGAAAACGTGCATATATTAACATTTATAAGATAAACAAATATACCAAGTCTAATGATATCGTTATTGTTCCTGGTAAAGTTTTAGGAATAGGTAATTTAGATCACCCTGTTACAGTTGTGGCTTTATCTTTTTCAAAATCGGCTAAAGAGAAAATAGAGAAAAGCGGTGGTAAAGTAATGAGTTTATATAAAGCTGTTGAAGAAATAAAAGACTTTAAGAATGTGAGGTTGATGAAGCAATGAGTGAACAGATAGTAGTTGTTAACGCTGAAAATGAGATTTTAGGAAGAATGGCTACTCATATTGCTAAGCTGTTAATTCAAGGTAAGAAAGTTGTTGTTGTTAACGCTGAAAAAGCTGTTATTAGTGGTCCTAGAGCTAGAGTTGTTCAAGGTTATAGTTTAATCTTTACTGTTAGAAAATTCCAAAATCCAGAGAAAAATACAATAAAGAGGCCGAGAAATCCAATTAATATTGTGAAAAGAACTGTTAGAGGTATGTTACCAAAAAATAAGTCTGGTAAAATGATGTTAAAGAATTTAATTGTTTACATTGGAGTACCTAATGAATATAAAGATAAGCAAATGATAAGATTTGAAGATGCTGATGTAAAAAGATTGAAAGGTAAATATATAACTGTTGGTGAATTATCGAAATTATTAGGAGGTTTCGCTCAATGAGCCAACAATCCCAGGTTATAATTTCTTATGCAAGAAGAAAGATGGCTAGAGCTAAATGTATATTAACACCAGGTAAGGGTAGGGTTTTCATAAATGATATACCATTGGAGATAATTCCTATGGAAGTTGTAAGGATGAAAATTATGGAACCTTTACTTTTAGCTGGTAATAAAATATCATCTTCTATAGATGCTAAGATTTATGTAAATGGTGGAGGAGTAATGGGTCAAGCTGATGCAGCAAGAATGGCATTAGCTAGAGCATTAGTAAGGTTTACTGGAAGTAAAGAGCTTTTAGAAATTTACAGAGTATATGATAGGACAATGTTGGCTGGAGATCCTAGACAAACTGAATCAGAGAAATGGATGAGATATAGTGCTAGAAGATGGAGGCAGAAGGCTTATAGGTGAAATTGTATGATTATCCCTATTAGATGCTTTACTTGCGGAGCTTTAATTGGAGATAAATGGGAACCATTTATAAACAGAGTATCTGCAGGTGAAGATCCTGGTAAAGTATTAGATGATTTAGGGGTTAAAAGGTATTGTTGTAGGAGAATGCTTTTATCTCATGTAGATATCATAAGAGAGGTAGTTCATTATACAAGACCGATTTGAGGTGTAATTTATGTCTGAAAAAGAAAAAGAAGGTCAATTAAGTGAAGAAGAAAAAGCTGAACTACAAAAGTCAGAAAAAGGTGCAGTAATAGAACTACTAGTACCCTTAGATACTTACTTATCTGCTGGAGTTCACATAGGAACTCATACGTGTACAAAGTATATGGAGAAATTTGTGTATAGAGTTAGACCAGAAGGACTTTATGTTTTAGATGTAAGAAAAATAGACGAGAGGCTTAGAATTGCAGCAAAGTTCTTAGCTCGTTTTAATCCAGAAAATATAATTGCTGTAACATCAAGACCTTATGCCTTTACTCCAGTATCAAAATTTGCAGAGGTTATCAGAGGAAAAGCTATTGTTGGTAGATTTCCACCAGGGATTTTAACTAATCCACAATTACCTAATCATATTGAACCAGAAGTAATTGTAGCTACTGATCCTAGGACTGATTTACAAGCAATTAAGGAAGCTTCTAGCGTTGGTGTACCAGTAGTTGCATTTGCAGATACTGATGCTAAGGTTGAATTTGTAGACTTTATAATTCCGGCAAATAATAAGGGAAGGAAATCTTTAGCATTACTTTACTGGATTTTAGCAAGGCAAATTCTTAGAGAGAGAAAGGAGATTCCTCCAGAAGGAGATATTCCACAAAGGGTAGAAGACTTTGAAACGAGGCTTGTGGAATGATAAGATTACCTGCGGTGGCTGGGTCATTTTATGAAGGAGATGAAGATAAGTTAAAGAAACAAATTGAATGGAGTTTTTTACACCCATTAGGACCAGGTAAGATTCCTCAAGTTCCAGAACAGAAAGGTAGAAGAAATAATCTTTTCTTTATAGTCCCACATGCTGGTTATATGTATAGTGGACCAGTAGCTGCTCACGCTTATTATTATTTAGTTTCAGAAGGTACTCCAGATACTGTAATAATTTTGGGTCCTAATCATACTGGTTTAGGTTCTTATGTTTCTGTTTGGCCTAAAGGTAAATGGAAGACCCCTTTGGGAGAAGTTGAAATAGATGAACAAATAGCTATGGATTTAGTAAAAGAGACTGAAATGATAGACATCGACGAAAAAGCACATTTGTATGAGCATTCTATTGAAGTTCAGGTTCCTTTTTTGCAGTATTTCTTTGATTCTAGATTTAAAATTGTACCAATTGTTATAATGATGCAAACTCCAGAAGTATCAGAATATTTAGCTGAAGGAATTTATAGAATAATACAAAAATATAATCAGAAAGATATAGTAGTAATAGCTAGTAGTGATCTTAATCATTATGAACCACATGAGAGAACGTTAGAAAAAGATAGCTGGGCTATTGAAAAAATAGAGAAGTTAGATTATAAAGGTCTTTTTAACGTAGTTGAGGAAAAAGATGTTACTGCTTGTGGTTACGGTCCTATAATGACAGTTTTAATATTAGCAAAGAAGTTCAATAAGAAACCATATATTTTAAAGCATGCAACCTCTGGTGATACTTCTGGAGACAAAAGCTCTGTTGTTGGTTACCTTTCAGTGAGGTTCGGTGATTAGTTTACCTATACCTCTTTTCGGTATTCCTTTAAAAGGTGTAAATAACCCTATTCTTATAATGTTTGCATTTACCAATTCTCAAATAACTAATGAAACACCGGATTTACCACAAGAGTTTTTCGAGTATTTTAAGGAGGCAACTGGATTTGAATGTACAGTAAATGTTAATTTGAAAGGAAAGATACCATTTGTATCTAAATATGTTTATCTATCCTATCTTTATTTTAAAGAAGCAATAAAGAAGTGTAATTTACCAATCTCGGATAATGAAATGAACGACGTTCTTATAATGATAGATGATACTTTATACAATTCCGAAGTTATACGTGGGCTAAGAAAAGCTTTACTAATGGGCAAAGACATTCTTTATAGAGATGGTGAAGACCCCGTTGAAGTTAACGTTAAAAAGTTTAAGATTCAACTACTCTATTCATATCCAATTCCCCAAAGTTTTAATTATATAGATAACTCGTTAATTCATCTGGTAGGTATTTTACCCGTTGAGTTTGCTGAAACTCAAGATCTTAACTTAATTAGAATGGAAAACGGACTATGGTTTTCCTTGTATTCTATTCCCCCACCAATAAGATTAGACTGGAAGATAATTTGGGATTTAAATTGGGCTAGTGTTATTGAATTAAGGGGTGAGGATAATTTCAATAACTAATCGTAAAATTGAACATGTAGAAATATGCTTATATGAAGATGTTGAATTTGGAAGTACGTTGCTAGAGGATGTTAGCTTAGTTCATCAGTCTTTGCCAGGTTTTTCATTATCTGATGTTGATACTACAACAAATTTTCTGGGAAAAAAGATGAGTGCTCCTATCATAATAACTGGAATGACTGGGGGACTTCCAGAATTAGGTAAAATTAACGAGACCATTGCTGAAGTAGTTGAAGAATTAGGATTAGGTATGGGAGTTGGTAGCCAAAGAATTGCAATAGAAAGAAAAGAAACTAGAGAGACCTTTGCTATAACCAGAAAAAAAGCGCCAAACTCTCCATTAATTGCAAATTTAGGAGCTCCGCAATTTGTTAAGGGTTATGATATTAAGCAAGTCGAAGAAGCTATCCAGATGATAGAGGCTGACGCTATAGCAATACATTTCAACTCTGCCCAAGAAGTATTTCAACCAGAAGGAGAACCGAATTATTCTATTGAAATCCTTTATAAACTTATTGATATCTCAAAATCTCTTAAAGTTCCAATAATAATTAAAGAATCTGGTTCAGGCTTATCTATGGAGATAGCTAAATTGTTCTACGAAAATGGAATAAGATATTTTGACACTTCTGGAAAAGGAGGAACAAGTTGGGTATCAGTTGAAATGTATAGGGGAATAAGGAAAAATAATTGGAAAGCCGATAGTGCAAAATTATTTTTAGATTGGGGTATTCCTACAGCTGCATCTATAATTGAAGTTAGAACTAGCGCACCAGATAGTATAATTATTGGTAGTGGTGGAATAAGAAATGGCTTAGAAGTAGCTAAGGCTATAGCTTTAGGGGCAGATATTGGAGGTTTTGCTTTGCCAGCATTAAAGGCTGCAATACAAGGGAAAGAAGCTTTAATGAATTTCCTGAAGAGAGTTATCTTTGAACTTAAGGTAGCAATGTTTCTCAGTGGAAATAAGGATTTGCAAGGGCTAAAAAAGACTCCAATTGTTATAACTAAGGAACTTAGGGAATGGCTAGACTCTAGGGGGATAAATTTATCTTATTATGATAGTGTTAGAAAGAGAAGAACATGAGTTTTGAAGATTATTTTAATACCATAGTCGATAACGTGAACAAAAGGATTGAAAAATATATAAAAGGGAATGTAAAAGAATTATATGAAGCTTCTTATTATTTATTTAAAGCTGGAGGGAAAAGACTTAGACCACTAATTCTTGTTGCCTCTTCTGACCTTTTAGGCGGTGAAAGAGAGAGAGCATATTTAGCTGGTGCTGCAGTAGAAGTTCTACATACTTTTACTTTAATTCATGATGATATAATGGATGAAGATACAACAAGAAGAGGAATGCCAACTGTTCATGTAAAATGGGGAATACCAATGGCAATACTAGCTGGTGATTTACTTCATGCCAAGGCTTTTGAAATTCTTAATGACTCGTTTAAAGGAACTTCAAACAATAAAATAAGTAAGGCTTTTGAAATTTTTACTAAGGCAATAATAATAATATCTGAGGGTCAAGCATTAGATATGCAATTTGAAGACAGAAGCATAGTAAGTGAGGAAGAATATTTAGATATGATTACTAGGAAAACTGCAATGTTATTTTCCGCTTCTGCAGCATTAGGAGGTCTAATTGCTACTGAAAATGAAAAAGAGGTAGAAGCATTAGCTCAATATGGTTTGAATCTAGGTATTGCATTTCAGATCATTGATGATATTCTAGGTTTGGTAGCTGATGAAAAAGAATTAGGAAAACCAGTGTATAGTGATATTAGGGAGGGAAAGAAGACAATTCTAGTTATAAAAGCGATTAAAGAAGCAAAGGAAGATGAAAAAGAAAAAATACTAAAAACCTTAGGCAATAAAAATGCTACAAAAGATGAATTAAGTGCTGTTGCTGAAATTATTAAAAAATACTCATTAGAATACGCTTACACTAAAGCTGAAGAATATATGAAAAAAGCTATAGATAGTTTAGAGTCTATTAGCTGGAAAAATAATGAGGCTGGAAAGGCTTTAAAATATTTAGCTGAGTTTACGGTTAAAAGGAGAAAATGAATCCAGCGAGTATAGTAATTTCTGCAATTATAGGATATCTGATCACCTATATAGTAACTAAATGGATAATTAACATCTCAAAAGCTAAGGGTTTTGTAGGTAAAGATATTAATAAATTAGATAAACCAGAAATTCCAGTACTGGGAGGAATTAGCATAGTTGCTGGTTTTGTTTCTGGTTCATTTGCCTATTTAATATTCACAGATAGATCGAACGCTTCAGAAACAATAGAAAAAGTCATAATATCAGTTCTTTTATCTTCCTTGTTAATAGGTTATTTAGGAATTTTAGATGACATTTTTAGCTTAAGACAGTCAATAAGGGCTTTCCTACCAGTGTTCGCTTCAGTTCCCTTAATTCTATATAGTTCTGGACACTCTATAATTTCGATCCCATTTTTCGGAGAAGTTGACTTTGGAATATTTTTCTACATTTTAATTTTACCAGCTGTTTTAACTATAACAGCTAATGCATTTAACATGCTAGAGGGTTTAAATGGTTTAGGTGCTGGAATGGGGCTAATTATGGCCTCTGCTTTAGCTTATATAGGGCTTAGATCAGATGGTCCTTCATTTTATGCTGGCATTCTTGCTTTAATTTTAGCTTTCGTTTTACTCGCTTTTCTTCTATTTAATAAATATCCAGCAAAGGTTTTTCCGGGTAATATAGGTACTTATTTCATAGGATCAGTTATTGGATCTATAGGAATAGCCGGATTTATGTATACTGCGTTATTCTTTTTATATATACCATATGCTATAGAATTTATTCTCAAAGCTAGAACAAAATTTAAAGGAGTATCTTTTGGTAAAGTATCTCCAGAAGGATATCTTTATTGGGATGAAAAACCAAACTCATTAACCCATATTGTTATGAAAATGGGTAAATTTAAAGAATATCAAGTTGTTGCAATATTATGGGGAATTGAGTTAATATTTGCAATATTAGCTATAATTTTCCAAACTATAACGATAAGGATATAAATTTTTTATACTGTTTAAGCAAATTATTAAATCATGCGTGCTGCAGTTCTTTTCAACTATAAGGAGCCATTAAAGATTGAAGACATAGAAATTGATGATCCTAAAGAAAATGAAGTAATGGTACAAATAGTTGCTACCGGTTTATGTCATTCAGACGTTAATGTATTTGTTGGAGCCACACCAGTCCCTCCTCCAGTTGTTGCAGGACATGAAATAGCTGGGATTGTAAAGAAAGTAGGCCCAAATGTTACTAGGGTTAAACCTGGAGATAGGGTTATTTCAGCTTTTATCCATCCTTGTGGAAAATGTAGGAATTGTATATCTGGTCATGAAAATCTTTGCGAAACATTTTCTTCTGTAAGATTAAAAGGTACAATGTTTGATGGCACAACTAGATTAAGATTAAAAAATGGTACTCCAGTTAGGACTTTTCTCGGTGGAGGATTTGCAGAATATGCAATTGTCCATGAAAATGCATTAACAGTCGTACCACAAGATATGAATTTAGAGAAAGTTGCTGTCTTAGGATGTGCTGGCATAACTGGATATGGAGCTGTTAATTCAGCAAAAATAGAACCAGGTGAAACAGTTGCTGTAATTGGTGTTGGTGGTGTTGGTTTATCAGTAATTCAGCTTCTAAAGGCTAGTGGTGCTGGTAGGATAATAGCCTTAGGAACTAAGAAATGGAAATTAGAGAAAGCTATGGAATTAGGTGCTACTGACGTTATAAATACTAAAGAGACTGATCCTATTAAGGCATTAAAAGAAATGACTGGTGGAGGTCCGGATGTAGTTATTGAAGCTGGAGGCACACAAGAAACCATACAAATGGCTATTGAAGGCGTTAGGATAGGGGGAAGGGTAGTTTTAGTAGGCCTGCCTCCAGTTTCTGCTCAAATTCCTCTCAGAATTGCAATGATAGTTAGAAACGGTATACAGATTATTGGTAATTATGGCGGAAGGCCCAGAATAGATATGCCTAGATTATTAGAATTAGTAAAAACTGGAAAATACGATCCTTCTAAGCTTGTAACTGGAAGATATAAACTAGAAGAAATTAATGAGGCAGTAAAATTATTAGAGGAAGGGGAAGCTATAAGAAGTTTGATAATTCCATGAAAGGTATTATTTTTGATTTAGATGGTACATTAGCTAATACTGCTTTTATTCATAAAGAAGCATGGGAACTTGCATTATCTAGCCTTAATATAAAAAGTGAAGTAAGAATAGAGACGTTATTAGGGAGAAAAACAGCAGATATTGCAAAGATTCTAGCAAAAGAAAGATGGGAAGAATTAATGAAAATTAAAAATAAGATTTACCTTGATTTAGTAAAGAAGAAAGCTAAAGGTAGAGAGTGTGCGATTGAACTTATAGATAAAGCGAGAAAACTCGGATATAAAATTGCTATAGTTACTTCTTCTAATTATATTTCAGCTAAAGAAGTTTTGAATAGTATAAGAATAAACCCAGATTTACTTATTACATCAGATGAAGTAAAGAATGGCAAACCAGATCCCGAAGGTGTAATTCTAGCCTTAAAAAAGCTAAATCTTAATCCTTCTTTATCTATAGGTGTAGGGGATACTGAAGTAGATGTATTAGCCTTTAAAAATGCCGGATTATATAAAATATACCTTGTCAGGTCAGAGGTTCCTATAGATGATAGCAAAGTCATAGCTTTAGGGGCAAAAATTGTTAACTCCCTTTGCGAGATACTTAAGGAGTTAAACTCATAAGGTAAGTTGTTAAAATATAATTGGGTCGGGTAGGGTGGGGAGGTTCGCCACCTCCTGTAACCTCATGGCGTAAAGGGGCACCAGTAACCCTTATACCATGATACCTACCTCCTTCAGATCTCGGTCTAACGATGAGCACCGCCCGGTGGGGCGAGACGGGCGTGAATCTCCTCTCTGGAGGGAGAGGGGATATCACGCCAACCGGAGGAATCGGCCAGGTCCGGAAGGGAGCAACCGTGTCCGGCCGTCCGCGTTCACCGGTCACCGGTGTGAGAAGGGCCGAGGTAAATCTGGGGAGGAAAGGGTCATGGTATAAGGGGGCCGACCCTAAGATTTAAATATTTGCAAAAAATAATTAATAATGCCGGCGTGGCCTAGCTGGTAGGGCGGCGGCCTGCTAATTAAGGGCGGGCAGCCGCTGGGGTCCGTCCCCGCGCGGGTTCAAATCCCGCCGCCGGCGCCTATAATTTTTACATATGTTACTCATTGTTAAAGGGCAATATTTTATAGTCCTATAGTATTAATCTGAGCTTAATCTTGTAGAATAGTAAAAATGATGTTAGTGATTTAAAGCCCAAGAGAATGAGTGTAGTTAGTTATTTTAAATATGTTATAGCTACAATTTATAGGGGAGAAAAATATAGAAATGACAAGAATAAATTATAATTAGATCTGAATGTCTACAGATAAATATACAGGTCCGCAAACAAAGATAAGTTTAAGTGATTTAGTAGAAGGAGGAGCAATAGGTACTATAATATTCACTACCGTATTGCAAAGTATACAAAATGCTACTTGTACTTGGCAAGAAAGAAATTATTTCTTTGGATATGGTAATCAAAACCTTGCATATTGGCCAGCACTTATGATACCAGCACGTTTATCAGCAGCAGAATCTTTTATGCAACGGTATTATAGTACTCCCGGTTATGAGATTATTAGGCATGGTATTGTCTTAAGGGTAAAAGTAGATACTATGCAAGATAAAATTCAACAAATTTATGGGGGTAATACAAATTATAATTATGCATTTGTTTATATAGGTGGTAAACCTCCAGCCTATGCATTAGGAGCTAGACCCGCAAGAGTATATCAAGGTGGTGCTGGCTTCTATTTACCTTTCGATACTGGTGCTCTTCAACAAACATTTGGTAATTTAGTTGTTGGTGTAATTAAACCTCAATCTGTTGCTACAAGAGACAATTATCTAATAGGTAACAAGGAGTGGTATAATCCAAAAACTACTACACCATGTGGAAATCAGTTATCTCCACAAAATACAGTTCTGAACTGGGCTGGGATACTTGCAACTATGCCTAATTACTCAGCACAAATGGCTACATCCCCAAGGGTTACTAATCCTATTCTAGGTTCTGGTCCTTCTTTAGGCTTTGTTTCTGAAACTAGTAAAGGACCTCAAGTTATCATAAAAGATAGCGCTTTAGGATATATTTCTGAGGATAGTCCATCCTTATGGTTTCCCGAATTAATTTTAGGTGGTCCAATTTCCATCATTGAGGATGAAATAAGAACTTTTCAACTTGTCACATTCTTACCATCAATGATTGGTTCATTTAACAAAAGCTTACTTTACCCATTACTAGAGAAATTAGCTCCCGAGCTCGCGGACGTTATGGAAATTGGTGACAGAACAGCAATACGTTGGGGTAAGATTCTTGGTAGTAATGCTATTATTGGTGCTCCTATTTTTGTTGCTTCAGAGTGTGGTGGTAATTGTTATGAACCATCATTTGTAGGTATGGTTAACGGAGTTGAGGCTAATGAGAATTCTGGTGCTATTTATCAAATGTTAAAATTCTCTATTTCAGATAATCCTACTTTATCATGGGCTATGAATTTAGCGAACAGTTTTGGTGCTTCCAATTTCTTCAATTCAACCATAAAGTTGTTAGCGACTATTGGTACAGTTTTACAAATTGTTACTTCTCAGCTGGGCAGTGTTGTGATAAATAATCTTGGTACTGAGGGTCATGATATAGTTAGTGAGATTGTTAGTGAGGGTGTTCAAGCTGGTAAGTCTATTGAGACAATTGCTAATGATGTTACAAATGCTATTAAGAACATATTTAAATGGTTATAATTTTTTACGATATATCACAGTAAATGGCAATCAGATGTTTCATGGTTCTTATATAATTTAGTATATGCAAAATGCTTTGCAGACTTTGTACATCGCTATATCATGAAATTAGCTATCAAGGTAGTTATATTATCCATGTTTAGAAATAACTTGATGTGGTTTTAACTCTTTTACATGGTTTTTGGTCTCATTGAGTTTCATAAACTCTGTCCTTGAATTTCACCTAAGTAATGGATACTAAATCATCCTTCTTCATCCCTCTAGTGGGAAACCTCAAATGAGATTAGCACATTGAGCTTCTTTATTACTATTTAGGTATTTACAAAACACATTTAGAGTGAGATCTAAAAATAAGGTGTTCAACAATTTAATTTTTATCAAAAAATAATTACATTCTCCCTTTTCTTTAAACATCTAATTAACCTAGAAATTAATTACATTTTAACTTATACTATCTAAAGAAGAAAGGAAATTTGTAGATCTTTCTCCACTAAACATTCAAAGCCTAGAAATTGTAGTACATACTCTCATGGAAACAGTCTCAACTGTGAGCTAAAGCTAGAATATAAAGTTTTTAATATAAATTCATATAATTTGATAAAAACAATATTCACAAAAAAAATAATTAATAATATATTTGATTCATTAAATAGTATTAAACTCAGTTAATCATAAAAAACGTAACTTTTATCAAAATAAGATTTAAAAAGGGTAAGGAATAACTAAAATTGGTGAATTTTAGTGGGACTTAAGGATTTAATAGTTGCATTATTCCAATTAGATAAGGATTGGACTACTAGAATTGTTATGGGAATGTTAGTCTTAGGTGTAATATGGGGATTACTGGGTGTTATAGATTCATTAATGGTAAGAATACAAGAGACTATGTGGAGTACTTATGGAGTATTACCATTTACACCACAAGAGTATTATGCTGGTATTACATTACATGCTGAAAGAGACCTATTTGGTTTTGCGCAACAAGTAATTTATGCAATTATTATTTACTTTACTATAAAATTACTTAATTTGCAACCTAGAGCAAAATGGTTATTAAACTTATCTTTTGTTTTATTAAATATTTCTATGATGTTTATGGAAGGACCAATTTTAATAACAGCTGCTCAAGGTTTTGATAATTACTTCTCTGCTGGGTCATGGTATTACTTATCACCTATTGGAATACCGGGTTATTCTCTATATGTAATGAGTCCATTATTCTTTATAGGCTGGATATTGAATGATGCTTTCGTTTATTTGGCTGGTTTCTGGATTGTTTATCATTATTACTTAGCCTCGAAGCAAATTAAAGAGAAATTACCAGTCCCATTAGTATTCTTCTTAATGATTATCTTATTATTCATGATAGGATACTCTGGTGTAACAGTGGCTGATGTATGGGATATATTGGCTTTTGCTGGTGTTGTAGGGTTAAATGTTATTGCCAATCAAATAGCATTCTGGATATTTGGTCATGCTGTAGTTTATATGGCATGGTTGCCAGCAGTTGGTGCAATGTACTTACTAATTCCAACATTAGCTAACAAACCATTATATAGTGATAAAATGGGTAGAGTTGCTGCTGTATTATACTTAATATTCTCTAACAATATCCCCATACACCACCTCTATATGGTTAATTTGCCAGTTGATCTGAAGGTACTTCAAGAAATACTTACTTATGCAGTAACTATACCAACTTTTATGACATTCCTAAACTTATGGGCTACTGCTAAAGGTGCTAATGTAAGTTGGAACGTTATAACTGCATTTACTGCAACTGGTTGGGCTGGATCTATATTGGCTGGTGTAACTGGAATTTCAAATGGAACAATATCTGTTGATGCAATAGTTCATAACACAATGTGGGTAGTAGGACACTTCCACGCTATGATATTATTAGGTATTGTACCAGAGGCTATGGCTGTATTATACTTCATGTTACCAATGATGACTGGAAGAACTTGGTATTCAATAAAGGCTGCATGGATTCACTTCTGGGGATATTTAATTGGTTCAGCACTATTGATTATCGGTTTTGAGTTATTAGGTCTTGATGGTATTTTAAGAAGGGCTGAAATTGTACCAAGAGTTCCATATGTTATTGATGCAGAGAATCTAGCTACTGTAGGTGCAGTAATAGCACAATTAGCTACATTAGTATGGTTCCTTAATTTAGTAATGACATTAGTAAAAGGTAAAGTATTAAAAGCTGAAGGATTATCATTAGGACAATTAATAAATACTGTTGCAATGCAATTAGATTGGAACAATGCTGGATTTAGTATAAGAGGGATTCAGAGTGTGTTTAATCATTCAAAAATATCAAAGAGGGCTTTGGGTGCATGGTGGGGTCTTGCTGCTTTAGGTGCTATATTAATAATTATAAGTGCCATTCCATTAGTCCTTGTAGGTAATGCTTCTAATCCAGCTGATCCATTAGAATGGGCATGGATTAGTATGTTAACTTTAGGTATTATTTTATCTGCTGTTGGTGCCCTTAAGGGGGCTAATACGGTTTAAAGTTAGTTAATTTTTTATTAAATGAAGTTTATTTTAAAACTTGTAAAGTTGGGTGATAATAGATGAAAAAGGAAACTTGGGAATGGATTTGGACTGGATTTGCAATCTTACTTTTAGCTATAGTAGTGGTAACTACTTTACCAGAAGTTTTTACTGTTGGTGGTGTTCCATCAGTATTTAAAGTTGATATACCAGCTAATACTCCCTCATCAATGGTAGTACAAACTACCGTATATGCTGAACAATATGTATTTATGATTCATGAAAAAGGTGGTGGAATATCTTCAGAATTAGTTTTACCGAATGGAACTGTTTTACCATATTATTATAATTTAATGGTTGTTCACCCTGGTCAATATCTTAATATGACTATGTATGCTGTAATGGGAAAAACAGCTACGGAAAATATGTTTATTCCAGTTTATAATTCAAAATATGTTGTAGACACTCAGATAGTGCCAGGGTTAACACAGTATGCAGTATGGTATGCTGGTACTCCTAGTGGTTCACCAATTGCTGAGGGTGCATATGCTTTTCTTGATGGTGAGTATAATGGTCCATGGTTCTCATATGATATTGGTGAAATTTTAGTGATTCCAACATCTGGTTATTTCTCTCCATCAGATATTAGCAGTTATATTAGTTCTTCTAATACTGCTCATTCATCTGGTTTAGTTGGCGATCCATATAATCCTCCAATAGTAGTTGTTAGTGGCTCTTCACCAGTACTATATGCTGTAAGCGATAAATATGCAGCATTTAATGATTCTATACCAGGACCAACATTTGTAATAAATGCGAATTCTACTGCAACGTTGAAAATATATATACCGACTCCAAATAATGATCACAATTGGTTATATAACTATACATCTGCAGGCACTCCTCAGCCAATGACAGGACTTTATGTAGGAGTATATGCTGTATGGTGGAATGGTACTATAACTCCAGTAGCTTATAAAGTGTTGAACTCTTCAACATACAATACCTATATGACATTTACTTTCAAGGCAACAGCACCAGCGTATGTATATGGAATAATATATCCAGCATACTATGTCTATAACCTAGATGATATGTCAAACCTATTAACTGGTGAGCAAGCTGGATATTTAATGTCTTTGTGGGGAACAATTTTAGTAGAGGGGTGATAAAATATGGTAAGTTTCTTTAGGTTATTAGGAATTGGTTATGTATTAGCAATAGCTGGATTAGTTTGGGAAATAAGTGAGATAACGTTACATAAAGCTGCCGTACCATATGTATTGCCATTTACAATATCCGCCTTTATAGGATTTCTAGCGTACTTCTTGTTTGTCTATTTTGCTCCTACTGAGGAAGAAGAAAGTCATAAATGAACTAATTTTTTAAAGTTATCTTCTATTTTTTTCTCAATTTCTTCTTTATTCATTTTTTTAAGTTCAGCTAATTTTTCTATAGTGAGTTTAACATTGCAAGGTTCATTTCTTATCATTTTTTCATGAGCCATAAATGGTGAATCGGTTTCGGTAAGTATATATTCAAGGTCAATGTTTTTTACTATTTCTTGTCTTTGTTTATCTCTCAAAAGTATAGGTGGAACTGATATATAACCACCTAAATCAATTATCTTTTTAGCATTCTTTATACTTCCTTCAAAAGCATGAATAACAAATTTTACTTTAAAAGATTCTATTAAATTAATTAAATCACTTAATCCTCCTCTCACATGTATTATAACTGGTTTTTGATCTTTTTCTCCTATTTCAAGGAATTTAGCTAATATTTCGATTTGTTTTTTCCTGTATTCTTCTTCTTTTATCCAATAATAATCAATTCCTACTTCACTAATTATCTTAGCATTTTTCGTAAGTTGTAAGCATTTTTCTACTTCATTTATTTTATCCTTAATGAATTCTGGATGAAAACCTACTGCAGCAATTACGTTGTTATATTTTTTCTCTAGGTCTAATGACTTTAAGTTACTTTCTAGGTCGACTCCTGCATTAACTATAAGGATATTGCATTTTCTTACTATTTCATCTCTGTCTTTATCAAATTCTTTTGTATCTATGTGTGCATGTACATCTATTAGCATATTAAAAGAAAGGAGAAAAATAAAATATATTTATTTCCAAGGTTCCCTTAGGACTTGGATCTTTATTACATTTTCGTTTTCATCGAAAATTACTTTTACTAGATCTCCTTCTTTAACTTGGAATTTTTGTCTTATTCTGGCCGGTATTGTTACTTGATAATTTCTTGAGACTTTAACTATTTCTTCCACAGGCATATACTTCACAATTTAATGTATATTGATACTCATATTTAAAACTTTACTATAGTAGGCAAAAGTCAGATTTAAATAGATAAAGCAAAAATAGTAGTAAATGTGGTAATTCTTCATTTATACAAAATGCTAATTTCAATTCCTTATGCAATAAATATTGATATGTAAGTTTAACTGATTAGTAAAGGTCTCATTAATTATAACGAAAAAATATAAATAGAGGTAATAATAGAATCTTTATTTGTGATATAAATGTCTCAAACTCAGATTAGTGGGACAAGAATAAAATTACCCTCCGGAAAAGATGCTGGGTTAGTCGACATACTATCATTTTGCTATGGCCTATCAGAAACTGATGTGCAAGTATTAATAGCTTTGGCTAAATCCGAAGCTAGAGGAACAGAAGATTTAGAGACGGACTTAAAATTATCAAAGGCTTCTATTAATAGAAGTTTAAATAAACTTCTAGAAATGGGATTAGTAATGAGAATTAAGGAACCTGGTAATAAAGCTGGTAGGCCTAGATATTTATATAAAACAAAAGATTATAATGAATTAAAGCAAAAAATACTTAATGACATTAAAGACTGTGCTGATAAAATGGCTCAATTAGTGGATCAAGAGTTTAGTATGTCGTAAAGCTCTTTAATTTTTTGAAGTAAAACTTTCTCTATGTCTACCCTTTTTCTAAAGATACCATTTATTATAGTTCCCTTTACGTAATCTCCTGAAATATAATATACTAAATGGGATAGAAGTCTGTCTTTAAATAAAGGATAAATTCTATTTTTATCTAATAAAACTAAATCTGCAACATTACCTTGCTTAATATACCCTCCTTGAATATCTAATAATTTGTAACCGTTATAAGTAGCGATTTTAAATAAGTGATGTGCTTTAACGTTAGTATTCCAATACATTTGTCTTTGAAGTAAAACACCTATTTTCATTTCTCTAAATAAATCAAGTGAATTATTACTTGCTGGCCCATCAGTACCTAAAGTAATATTTGTTTTGTTTAACATTTCGTATAAAGGAAAAGATCCTCCAGTTGCAAGTTTCATGTTAGATGTAGGACAATATGTTACTGTAGCATTATCTAATAAGTTGATCTCCCAACTAGCTATCCAACCTAAGTGTACTAATTGAATTTTCCCGTTAAGTAGCCCAATCGAATTAAGATATTCTACTGGGAATAAGCCTGTTTTTTTCTTTATTTCATAAATCTCTTTTCTTGTTTCCGAAACATGAATGTGTATCCATTCATTTAATTCATCTCTTAATTGTTTTGCTATTTTTAATGTTTTCTCGTTAACTGCGTAAATGCTGTGTACATTTATTATAGGTTTAAAATAGGTTGATGGTGTTAAATTTCTCTGAAGTTTATCTATTTCATAAGGTTCAAACATAGAATCTAAGAAAGTGTAACCAGCAAATGCTCTAATCTTATATTTTTCAGCCAACTCCTTTACATCAAGAGGATTAAAGTACATATCAACAAAAGCTGTTGTTCCGTTAATCAACATTTCAAGTATAGAGATTTCTGAGCCTAATTTCATTAACCTTTTGTCAAAGTTTCTTTCAAATTCCCAGATTTTATTTAACCATTCATTAAGTTCTGCATCGTCATAATATCCTCTTAAAATACTCATAGGAGTATGAGTATGGGCATTCACTAGGCCAGGGATAACGATATAGTTAGTACAATCTATTTCATCTCCTTCTTTCTCTTCACCTATGCTTTTAATTAATCCATCTTCTATTACGATATTTTTGTCTCTCATAACAGAATCAAAATTAATAATATAACTGCAATTTTCTAGTGTATATGAGTTATTATAAATCTCCACTCGTATTCACTTATTTTCTTTTTATATCCTTCTACTTTTAATTCTCTTTTGAACAGTGGTGCGTAAATTACAAATGTTTCAGCTTCTCCGCCTTCAAAGGCTGGGTTAAAACCATATTTTCTTGCTCTTTCTATTATTTCCTCAACATCTTGTTCATCTATCACTTTACCTAATAGATGAAAAGGAAACCCATAAGCTGTAGCTGAAGTTATAATGAATTTAAATCCCTCTTTTACAATTTCCCTTAAGTATTCCTCTTGGTTTTTCCTCCATAAAGGAGAATAAGTTTTTAGATTAACTTCTTCTGCTATTAAATTTATATTTAGTCTCTGATAATCTGAAAGTAAAGCTCCAGTTACAATACCTTCTGCACCTAGTTCTTTAGCTTTGATAAATGCTATTTTTAGATCTTTCAATTCTCTGTCTTTTATTCCAGAAGTTTTTATCTGTAATAAATTATATCCAAGGACCTCAGCTTGGTACTTTGTTAGTTCAACGTTTGGTACTTGGAACATCCAAGAGTACTCTTTTTCTGGCAAGAGTGTTATTAGACACTTAATCTCAAATCCTTTAAATACTGCCCAATGTAAAGAATAAGTACTGTCTTTTCCTCCAGAGTACAATACGCATACTTTCATAGTTTGTAACAATAAATTGTATGCTCGGTTTCTCCTAATAATCCCATCGCTTTAACTCTTTTAACATCATAGAGTGTTAGATGATCATATCTAAAATCATGTGAAATCACTCTTAATCCTTTTTTACCATAGTTTATGATATAAGGCTCTAGAAGTTCATTAGTTCTTGTAGAAAGATAGGAAAGCAAGACGTTAACTTTTGGTATTAAAATTGGGGCCAATGTAAGCATATCACCACAAATTATTTCTACAGATTTATCCTCATATGCTTCCTTACATAATCTCTTATCGAGTTCTACGCCAATAGCTAGTCTTACGTTAAACTGTTTTTTAGCTATTATTAGGGGTCTTGCGTTACCGGCACCTAAGTCTAAAACTATATCTTCTTTTCTAACATTTGCACATTTTAACATTTCAATTGCTACTTCGTCTGGTGTTGGCACAAAGGGTACTAGCACTTTTGTTACCCTTTATCACATATTTGCTTAGTGTGTATTTATCTTGATTTATCAAAAAATCTTTCCATGAATTAATATTTTTGAGTTGAATTGATGAAAAACCGTGTAATTTTAACTCATAAGTCCCTATAAAATAAACTGTATTTGCATAATTAATTAATTGATATAGCGTTTTAACATGAGTTATGTAATTTTTAAGAAAACTTGTGGAATAACAACCTAATAGTGGCTGTATTTCTTCCTCTACAATTAAACTTATATCTGCCTCTTTATTACAAATAAAGCTTGCTAATTCATAAGTAATAAAGGGAAAATCACAACCAGTTATAAAGACTTTTTCCCTAAACACACATGATAAAGCTAATTCTATTGCTTTAACTGGTCCTTTTCTGATATTATCTATAATTTGTATACCTTGAACTTTCCTTTGTTTATTGGTGACTATTATAGGATTATTAAAATTCTCAACTATCCTTTCTAAGAATGTTTTTCCATTAAATTCAAAACAACACTTATCAGAACCAAATCTTTTTGATTCCCCTCCAGCTAGAATAATTACGTCAAAGAAATCTTTGAATTTCAATTTCTTCTCCTCTTTTATGTAGCCTTCCTCTAGTTAAGTATCCAAAGCCATCAGCTTTAATAAGTTCACTATATAAACCTGTTCCCCATCTTAAAGGAAATGCTTCCCCATTTTCTAATTTAAATAAGTAAGTAGAATCCATTTTATGTTCAACATTTATATCCTTACCTAGTTTTGCCTTTACAAATCTTCTAATTTCGGTGTTTAACATTCTAGATATAATATGTAAACCATGTTCATGAAATACAGTTATTGCAGAAACAACTTGTCCGGGTAGACTTATAATAGGTTTATTTTCAATTTTTCCTACTCCACCCCTTTTTATTATATTTACACTAACTCCTTCAAACAATAATGATCCTAGTTCTCCTATAATCTTCTTAACGTAATCTTTTTCGCCTACTGAAGAACCCCCAATAAAGAAAATAATATCACAAGAATCTTTTGACTTTACTAATGTCTTCCTTATACTTTCCTTATCGTCCTTTACTACTCCTAAATAATTAGCTTTTCCTACTTTTTCAAGTAGTGGAATTAATATTGGTGATATTGAATCTGGAATAAGATTTTCAGTTGGATTAGTAAATGGAGTTATCTCATCCCCAGACGCTATGACACAACTATTTAGATTACCAATTTTAACTTTTGTGATACCTTGATAGGTTAAAATACCTAAATAGTAAGGAGTCAAAATTTCTCCTTTTCTTAATATTATTTCTCCTTCTCTAATATCTTCACCAGCATACTTTATATCTTTTCCCTCATATACTTCTTCGCCTATAATCAACTCATTATTAATTACTTTGCATGCTTCAATTCTAACAACAGCGTCAGCGCCTCTTGGAATGGGAGAGCCTGTAGCTACATAATATGCTTCTCTTTCTTTAAGTTCTGGTATGTTTTTTGATGAAGGAAAAAGCTTTCCAGCTATTTTTAATTTTCCATACTTTTTATAGTCATTAATTCTAAAGGCAAATCCATCCATAGCTGATAAATTTACTTCAGGAATACTTTTTATTGCATATATATCTTCTAAAATAATTTTCCCTATAGAATTATAAACGTTTTCATATCTATAATAAATATCTTTCATGGAAAATTGTTCATCTATTATTTTTCTAGCTTCTTCTAAGTTTATTAGCACAAGATAAAATATTACTTAGTGGTATAAATTATCTTATGCCATGTATAATACAAGTTATAGGTAAAAAAGATACTGGAAAAACTTCAGCAATAGAAAAGGCTGTAAAAATTCTCAAAGAAAATGGCTATACAGTTGCAGTTGTAAAACATTCTCATCATGAAATTGATTTACAAGGAAAAGATACTTACAAGTTTTGGAACGCTGGTTCAGATATAGTTACTTTTAACAATTCTAAATGTGTATTATTTTATAAATGCAACCCAGATCTAATTCATTTTTTACCAGTTGATGTAGTTTTAATTGAGGGTTATAAAGAATTAGATCTGGGTAAAAAAATTGAAATTAGTAATCCTAATCAAGTTGACGAAGTTAGTAAAAGGATTATAGAAGAAACTAAAAATTGTAAGACAAAAGGGAAGATAATAGTTGATGGTAAAAAAATTGAGTGTAATGATACAATAACATTACTGTTATATAATTTGTTAAGGTATCTGAATATAAGGGAAGTAAAGATTGAAGATTAAAGGGAGAGAAATAATAAGCATAGATCCAGAGGCATACGTAATAGATGCCATATTCTTTATGAAGAGAAATAACATTAGGAGAATAGTAGTAAGTAAAGGCAAGGATATTTTAGGTATTTTTAGTGTAGATGAAGCTTTATATCATATAATTAATAATGACGTTGAATGTAAACTTAAAGATGCTAAACTAAAAAATCCAATTAGAGTAAGCGATAACGAGTTAAGAGAAGTTATGGGAAGCATGGTAAGATATGATGTTGATTCTGTGCTTTATGATGATAAAATAATTACTTATAAAGATATTGTCTCTAAAATTGACTGGAATAAAACAGATAGATTAATTGGTGAAATCTCAAAACAAGCTATTTTTGTAGAACCTTATACAAAGATAAAAACTGCTGGAGAAATAATGATTAAAAACAAGATAAGACATTTACCAGTGTACGAAAAGTCCTTGTATGGTATAATCTCGGCTAGAGACTTAGTTTATAATTATGATATTGATCTTAATCTTAGCGTAAGTAAAATTATGGTAGTAGAAGTTTTTTATACTAGTAAAGAGGAGCCAATTTCAAAAGTTGTAAGTACTATGATTACTAGAAATATAGGAAGTGTTGTTGTGATTAATTCTAAAACCATAGAGATTGTAACTTTAAAAGATTTAGTTGATTTTGCTTTAAGAAATTTAATATACTAGTTAGAGTAAGTAAGATTAATGAGTGACATATTAAGATGTCCAATTGATGGAAGTAAATTTGTTGACAAATGGGTTTGTGAAAAAGGGCATCGGTTTTCTGAATCTAATGGAGTTATAGATTTACTTACTGAAGACATAAAAACTGAAAAATTATTAGATATTGTAGCACCCTTATATGAGTCTGTTTATGCACCTATTGGTTTTACTCTTACTGCAGGTAAAAGTTATAATTGGATAATGAAAAAAGCTGGTGAACTAATATCTGGAACAATAGTATTAGATATAGGTACAGGTACAGGGAAAATTTTTGATTATACCAAATGTGAAATCTGCATAGGTTTAGATGTTTCGTTTAAATTTCTTAACATTCTTAAAAAGAAAAGACCTAATGTTTTAGCTGTTAGAGGAAATGCATTAAAGTTGCCAGTAGCTGATGAATCTTTAGATGGTTTATCTGCAATGTTTGTCCTTCATATGCTCCCTTCTCCTTTAGTGGCGATTAGAGAAATTAACAGAGTGTTAAAGCATGGTAAAAAATGTGTAGCTACAGTTCTTACTAAAAATAATGCTATAAGTAATTTCCTTGCAAAAATTTGGAAACTGAATATTTATCCAATAGACTATTATATTAAGATTTTTGAAGAAATGAATATGGAAGTAGAATATGAAAAAATTGGAGCATGGACATTCTTTACGTGTGCCAAGCCTTAAATATTGATAGAGAGAATAGTAAATAACTAATTCCGTTAAGTGCATTTAATATTTCTATTAATACTTGAGTATAAGCAATAGTATAGACAAGAACATAAATTCCAAAACTTAGGAAGAATATGAATAAAGCCAAAGTACTTAGTGAGGAATACTCTCCTCCTCCCATCATTAAGGAAAGGAGTTTTGAACTACCAGATACTCCATAAAATATTCTTTCAATTCCAAATATTAAGCCAATGAAATAGAAAGGGTAAGGATTAAAGGAGAACATTATTTCTGATAAACCCACATGAACTTTAAGGATAAGATAGATTGAAGTCACAAACATTAGAACTCCTAGAAGTATGCTAAAACTTCTTTTTGTTAACTGACTAACTGGGTTGGCCAATTTACTAACCCCACAAGTGTTTGTCCATATTCAATATCGAATAGCTCACCTAAAAATATTCCCCCTAATGTTCCTAATATTAAACCAGCTATACCAGCAAATTGAAAACCAAGCAATGCACCTAAACTTCCACCAGCTATCTTGCCAATATACTTATCTTCAACTTTGTATATTTTTGCAAAATCATAACCTCCAGATTTACCTTGTTTTGAAATTAAATATGCAAAATCTACAATTGCTTCTTTTATTTCATTAATATCATTAGAATTATAAAGAGTAGTATATTCCTCAATTCCGTTATTTCTTCTGAAATAAATAGGAATAAATCCTGCTTTTCTTAGTTCTCTAAGGGAGTTTATGTAAGAGTTATTGCTGAAGACCTTAAAAACAACTTTGTACATATATAATAAAATTCATTTCGTTTTATATTAAGCTTTCTAGTTCGAAAATAAAACCTTAAATTTTAATTTGATGAAAACGATTTTAATTTTGGATATACATGGGCCTATCTGAAGAAAGAAAAAAATATTATGCAATAACTGAATTAGATTTAGATATTCCTCAAATTTCTTCTAAAATGCATGAACATATTTCATCAGCTATCGATGAGGCCCTTGATAAGGTAAAAGAATATCTTAAGAATCAAGGATATGAAGGAAAATTTCAAGCTAATGTAAATGTTTTCGTTAGAGAAGAAGGGGAAACACCAAGGCTTATTCAAACAGTAAAAACTAAAATTATTGTGAAGTAAATTTTTTGCATGGAACTTTCCGAAGCATTGGAGAATTATTTAAAAGAGATTTATGAACTAGAACTTATGAAAGGATATGCAAGGGTATCTGATCTTATTTTCTCATTTAATGTTTCTCCTGGTACTATAAGTAAAGCTCTTGAAAAGATGGAAAAACTTGGCCTTATAGAAAGAAATAGCAAAAGAATAAAATTAACTCCAGAAGGGAAAAAATTAGCGGAAAGACTTATTAGGGCTCATAGACTCTCTGAAAGATTACTTACTGACATATTGGGGCTTGATTGGATTAGAGCTCATCAATTAGCTCATAGACTTGAACACATTTGGCCAGAAGATGTCATTGATAAAATGGATCAAGTCTTAGGCAAACCATTAACATGTCCTCACGGTCACCCTATTCCAGGCAGAGAAGTAAAAATAACTGGGATTAAATTAAGTGAAGCTGAAAACGGAAAGACGTATAAAGTTGTTATGATAATAAGAGAAGATGAATGGATTCTTTCCATGGCTGATGAGCTAGATATTAAACCGGGAAATGAAATAAAAATAATTAAAAAGAATGAAAATGATTTTATTGTTGAAATTAATAATCAGATACGAACTATTCCTAAGGCATTAGCTGAAGAGGTGTTAATAAATGAATGAACTTTCTGACCTAGAAAAGAAAATTTTAGTTCATATTTACAAATATGGACCAGATAACCCCTGGTATATGGCAAGGAGATTATTAGGAGAGAGTGGTTGGGCACCAAAATATAACGAAGATGAAATAGAAAAAGCATGCAAAAAGTTAGAAGATGAAGGTTTACTCCAAAGGTTTCAAGGTGCTTTGAAGAGAAGTGTAACATCATCTGTCAAACCCTGGTTAAAAGTTAAGGCTAGGGAGTTAGATCATAAACCTAAGGGTATATACTATGACTTAACAAAAAAAGGTAAGAAGATTGCCTCAGAATTATATAAGGAGATTAAAGAAGAATGAAAGTCGAAGAGTTAGTGAATAAAATTCTTAAATTTTCTGATCCATATGAAGCTCTAGAGGAAAAAGTAATAGTACATGACCAAGAAATAATAGTTAATTCTGACAGATTTACGTTTAAGAAACCAATTCTTATTGCAGTTGGTAAAGCTTCATATAAAATGGCTAAGTTTTTCATAGATAGAATGAATATAGATGGCATAGTTATAGTACCTAAAGGTTCTTCTGTTTCTTTACCTCGACTTAAAGTTATAGAGTCTACTCATCCTGAGATTTCTGAGGATAGCATAAAGGCAGGATATGAGGTAATACGTTTTCTTAAAGATGAAGAATATGATATCGTTTTGTTTCTTTTATCTGGTGGTGCATCAGCTTTAATGGAATATTCGACAGCCCCATATGAGATTTTAAGGGAAATAAACGAAAAGCTCGTAAAATCTGGCTTAAGTATAAATGAAATAAACGTTGTAAGAAAACATCTATCATTAATAAAAGGTGGGAAACTCTCTAGATATTCAAAAGGTCCTATTATTTCTTTAATTGTGAGTGATGTACCTGGAGGAGATTTAAGTTCTGTTGGAAGTGGGCCGACAGTTCCAGATAAAAGTACAGTAGAAGACGCTAAGATAATATTAAAGAGAATTGGACTTGAAGATTATTCTAAATATTTAACTGAAACTGAAAAAGAAACAAAGAACGTATTT
This sequence comes from Sulfurisphaera javensis, assembly GCF_041154675.1. Taxonomy (NCBI): domain Archaea; kingdom Thermoproteati; phylum Thermoproteota; class Thermoprotei; order Sulfolobales; family Sulfolobaceae; genus Sulfurisphaera; species Sulfurisphaera javensis. The sequence goes on along the minus strand of NZ_AP031322.1, from coordinate 363,027 downwards.
AATTATTTGATTCTTGACGTGAATATTGTTCTTAGTAAATTGAAAAAAGTGGTAAGAAATCCAATAGTACTATCTGGTGAGGTTAGGGGGGATGCGTATTCTTTTGGTCAAAACTTAGCTGGGATAGTAAACACATCCATAAACGGATTAGGGTTTACCCCCCCTTATACGCTTCTTGCTGGAGGTGAACCTGATGTTAAGATTGAAGCAAAGGCTGGAAAGGGTGGAAGAAACGGTGAAGTTTGTTTAGGATTCTTAAAATGGGTAAAAAAGAATCCTCAATATAGATTTAAATTATATGCAATAGCAACTGATGGAATAGATGGAAATAGTGAATATGCAGGATGTTTTATTGATAATAATACGACAATAGAAAACATTGAATATTATATTTCTACTCATTCCTCTTACGAGGCACTAGAGAAAATAGGAAATGTGATCAAGACTGGTTATACTTACACTAATGTGAACAATATTTATGTAGTTGAACTAACTAATAGAATCGAAGAATCTTAAGGTACCATTTTCCATTCTATAAACTTTTTCACTAAGTTTTGCATCTTCAATATCCTGAGTAACGTAAATGATTTCTATTTTATAATCTCTAGCCAAATTTATGTAATTTTCTATGAAAGTTTTCCTATTACTTATATTACTGAATCCTTCATCTATTAGAATTACCTTCGGTTTTGCTATAAGTGCTGTAGCTAAGGCTACTTTTTCTTTATTTCCTAAGCTTAATTCTGAAACTTTCTTATTTTCATTTATGGGTACATCTAACATTTTAGCGATCTCGTACACTTCTTTTTCATCAATCTTAATTTTTCTAATTTTTGCACCCCATAGTAAATGAGTTTTTACTTTAAAGTTAGGTATATAAGTTTCTTGATTAACTAAAATTATATTCCTTTTATTTATAGGTAAATTTGTTATATCTATATTGTCTAATTTCACAAAACCCCTATCTGGTTTTATGAGTCCAGCTAGAATCTTTAAGAATGTAGTTTTTCCACTACCATTCCTTCCAATAATCGAAAGTATGCCTTCATCTTTAAACTTGATATTAAGCGTAAAACTAGGATAATGCTTTTCAACCTCAGTCTCAATCATTATTTCTAATTCTTATCTAAAAGTTTAAAAAAATTTTGACTATATAAATATGCTCTTTTCATTTATGGAAATATGAAAATATTTAAATATTGGAATATTACTTATTATACACAAATGGCTGAAGGTAAAAATGCGTTAAAAACACTATATAAGGCTATATCTTCTTATCTAATAATCGCAATAATAGTAATAGCAATAGTCGCAGTAGCTGCAGTATTATTATTTTATCATCCTTCTAAAACAACAACTACTAGCCCAGTAAGCTCTTCGAGTATTCCTTCTTCAACTGTGCCAACGACCTCTACAACTTCAAGTGGCCCAGTTATCGTTTATGTAGCAGGTGCTTACAAAGCCATATTTGACTATTTAGCTCAACAATTTAAAAATCAAACTGGTATTACTGTTGATGTAGTTCCTGGGGGATCATTTAGTTTAGCTTCACAGATAGCTGCTGGTGATAAAGTTAGTGTGTTTGTTCCAGTAGCTTATATACAAGCAGTAGAACTTGAAGGGAATAGGGATCCAGGCTGGGCTATAGCATTTATATCTGATCAAATGGCAATAATTTACTCTAATTATACTACTCAGAGTCCATATTGGAATGAATTATACTCTAATTACACTATGGCTATGAAAACTAATGAGAGTCAGTATTGGTACAATTTCTTCTATTTACTCACGACAAAATTTAGTTTAGGAATATCTAATCCTAGTAGTGATCCAGAAGGCTTGTATGCATATTTAATCTTAAAGATGGCTGGGTATTTATACGCTAATAAGAGTTTTGATTACTTCATAAAATTAGTTGATCAGAATCCTAATTTAAGAAATGCTTCTACCACTGCTGATTTCGTTGCTCCTTTAAAGAGTGGTCAACTAGACTTTACATTCTCATATGTCTCATACGCAATATCCCAGCATCTAGATTATCTAAAATTACCTCCATGGTTAAGCTTTGGATATTATCCTAATGAGACTAAATGGTATAGTTTCTTCTTCTATAAGATAAATGTAAATGGACAAACGTTAAAGATCTATGGTAATCCTGTCTATCTATATATTACAATCCCAGTTAATGCGACTAATGAGCAAGGAGCAATAGAATTTGTTGAATTTATAGTTCAGCATGTACAAGAGTTATCGATTTTTGGAGTTACTCCAGTAACTCATCCAATATTATTCTATCAATCTAAGAGCTATGTTCCTTCGCAAATACTTAATTTGCTTAACGAGGGAGTATTACAATATGGCGGGAATTTCAGTGCAGTTTAACTTTTTTAAGGCAGTCGCTTTTTTCCTTGCATTTTTACTTATATTTCCAATTTTGGCAATTCTATATTATGGTTACGGTCCATATTTCGTAAAATCTTATGCATTTGGGAAAAATATAATAACTTCTATTGAACTTACATTCTTTGCATCAACAATTAGCATACTAGTTATTATTTTATTATTTACTCCGTTAGCTTATTATTTAGCAAGGCATAAGAATCCTGTTATTGAAGCTATAGTTGATATTCCAGCTTCTGTTCCTCACCCAGTTGTGGGTATTGCTCTTCTGTTCATCGATAGTCCGTTAAACCCACTAGGTAAATTTCTTCTCCATCATGGAATAAACTTCTTTTACACTTATCTAGGTTTGATAACAGCATTAATTATTGTATCTTCTCCAATTTATATAAGGGCAATGCAAAACTTTTATGAGGGTTTTCCTAGAAGTCATGAGTATTTTGCTTTAAGTCTTGGAGCATCAGAATTAAGGACATTTTTCAGGATAGTATTACCATCATCTATTAGGGGAATTATTTCAGCTGGACTTACTTCTATGGCGAGAGCAATAAGTGAGTTTGGATCAGTAGTAATAGTTGCTCCTTATGTTTCAGGTTGGATATTTAATGGAGATCCTGTAGCTTCTGTTTGTGTGTATAATACATTTCTAACTTATTTTAATGCATCTATCGTAGAAGCAGCAACTCTTATATTGTTTTCATTGATCTTAGTTGTTGCTACTAGGATATTTGTTTATTTTAGTTTTAAACGTGAGACTTAAAAATAATGAGAGAAGAAAATTAATTAATGAGGAAACCAACCTTAACTGAAAAGTGATGATGGGTTGTTCAACTGATGATGTTAAAATGTAAAGATTTAAATTGTGTAAAAATAATAGCTGCGGATGTTCTCAAAAAAGAAGGCATCTATAAAGATTTTAATGTCTTAATAACTGACCTACCATTCAATAGTATATCTAAATTAGATGGTAATACAGTTAAAATAAATTCTGTGAGATTTGAAAGTTTTTCTGTTCAGAGTAGCGGAGAATATGAGATCTCTTCTTCTTATCTGTTAATAGCTATTATTTATGCATTTTTAAATGACGTAGAGAAAACTAGATATATTATAAAAAAGTATTTCGGTGAAAATTCCATTGTTTATCGACTTATCGATATTATGTTCCAATAAAATAGATGAATTTAGAGATTATGAAATAGAATTATTTTCCGGAATTAAACCATTTTACATAGAAGATAAGAAGATAAAAATAAATATAATCGTAATAGAGTTTTTAACTAGATATTATTCTTTTTGCGATATCTTATACTCATTAATCTTATATATAAATCTTAAAATGAGAATACAAAATAAAAAAGAAATTATACTAGAGATAATTAATAAATATCATGATTATCTTAATATTATAACAGATTTTATTGCCTTTTATCAATAGCCTTTATTGCATTAGCTACAAAATCCTCTACCACTTTTTCTGGGTTTTCAGCTTTCATCACTGCACTCGCTACTCCAATACCGTCTGCACCTAACTGTATAGCCTTATATACATCTTCTCCAGTAGTAATTCCAGCTCCAGCCAATAAGTATACTCCGGGCACTTTCTTGACCTCATCAACTGCTTTCGTTATAACTTCTGGTCTCTCTTTTGAGACAGCTCTTCCACTTCCAATAAGCTCAGGCGGTTCTATTAGAATTGCATCAGGTTTTAATAATGCTAGAGGGTGAACTAGTTCATATGAGTCTATGCAAACTACACTTTCCAATCCAAGGTTTTTCATTCTTGTTAAAGCTTCATGTATTTCATCTAATCTAATTTTCTTTTCACTATGATTTAATAGAGATCCTTTAGCTCCAGAATCTTTGATCATTTCTGGTAAGATTGATCCAGTATGTGCACCATGTCTAACGCTATCTACATGCTGTGCATAGATAATCAATTCTACTTCTTGAGATAGCTTGTAAATCATAGTTGCTGGTACTGATATTATTATTGGTATACCATAATTTTTGCTAATTTTTTCTATCTTTTTTGAAATTTCTATTGCTTTCTCTCCATAGGAGTTTTCATATGCCTTATAGTTTATTAATATTATAGGTGGTTTCACAATTAATCTTTGGTAAGGGAATATTGAAGTTTTGCGGTATTGATTTAGCTGTAAAACGACCTTCTGCTGTAGGGATTTTAGAAGGGGATATTGTATGTGTGAAAGAACTAATTAGTAATGATGAAATTTATGAAGAGTGTAAGAATTCTTTAGTTGTTTCTATCGATTCTCCTTTAACTTATTCTAATGGATTTAGGAATGTAGATAGAGAGATGATAAGAAGAGGCTATAAAGTATTACCACCATCATGGATGAAAAGTTTAGTTGAAAGGGCTATAACTTTAAAAAATATGTTCAAAACCACAGTTATAGAAACTCATCCAACTTCCTCAATGAAAAACATTAGCCTAAATTGGAAATCTTTAGCTAATAAGAAGGATATTGTGGATGCAGTTCTTTGTTCCTTAGTTTCTCTTTATTATTACATAGGTAAGGCAGAAGAAATTTCTTCAATTGACGGTAAAATATATATTTTGCCAAAAGAGAAAATTAGTATAACAAAGATAGGTAATAATTGCTTCAAAATATCTTCTCAATCTCTTCAAGTAGCTTTCTAATCCTAGAATAAGATATTATTGTTACTAATGAGCTTACCCCTATTGCTAATAATAATACTGTTAAATTGAAGGACACTATCTTCAAGAAAAATATTTCGAATTCTAGGACATTAAACACAAAAACCATTACTAGAACGAACTCAAGAATAAATTCAAATTCTGCGTATTTACCTTTTATGTTATTTATACTAGTTAAAAGTAAGATAAATAACATTGTAGGAATTAATATGACAAGAATATAAGAAAGATAAATTAAATAAGGACTAAGAGTTAACAATAAATATATTAATGATGCTCCACTAAAGGTAATTGTAATGCTAAGGATTATATATTTAGCCAAATAAATTATAATACTTGGTATCTTTATATGATAAGAAGAAGAGTATTTTTTAATAATAGAATCTAGTTTCTCTAGTTCAAGTTTATTATAAATCTTGTTTATCAAAGGAATAATTTTTTTATTTCTATAAGTTACTATGCTCGCTATTGTTGAAGATATAGCAACGACTATTGTCGAGATATTATATGCTGGTAAAACTGGTAAGCCTTCTTGTAATGCAGTTAATGATATAACAATTCCAAACTCACTCAATGAACTCATGAAAAGTCCAGTCCTAAATGCTCTGATAAATTCTACGCCAGATACCCAATAAGCAGTACTAAAAGCAATATATTTTGTTAGTATAAGTATTATTGCTATGGGTATTGCAAAAAGAATGTAAGGCGAAAATCTCATGTAACTTCCTGCAACAAAGAAGAAGAGAATCAATGTAAAATCTGTTAAAGGTTTTATGCTATTTACAATCTTTTCATTATTTGTAGATGCATATGAGGTTCCTATACCTAATAAAAAGGAAGCTAAACTTGATGGGATGTTTAATAGCTGACTAAGAATATTAAATAAGAATACTGAAGCAACGCCAGATAAAACTATGGAATCTTCTGAAAAATTAATTGTAGGATTTATAAGTAATCTTGAAATTAAGTAACCCAACGTTAATGATATAAAAGAAGCTAAGATTATCTCTAGAAAATTAAAGTTACTGGAAGTTATTATGCCTAAAACTACAAAAGCTAGTGTATCTTCCAAAGAGGATACAGAAAGAACTAACTTTAAATCGCTTGGATCTAATTTTCCTTCAGCCAATTTATAAGCAATTGAAGAACTTGTGTTAAATCCAATAACTATAAGTAAAATTGTACTCAAGAAATTTAACTTTACTATTAAAGATATAAGTAATACGATTAAAGATGTTACAATGAATTCTATTAATACTATAAATACTGCTCTTCGAAATATCTTCTTTAAATCAACTAGGTTAACAGAAACTCCCATTTCGAAGGAGAGAAGATTTACAGCAAGGAAAGTTAAGAATTGAAATACAGAAGTACTATAATTTAATCCAAGTTCTACTCCAATAAATCCAGAAATTAGATAAGCTATTACTGGAGAAACATTAATTCGTCTAAGTAGTAAGCCTAAGAAACTAGCGATAACTAATATTTCAGCTAAGCTAGTAAGCTCACTTGTCACAATAGATAATTATTTTTATTGTAATATAACTATTATTGTATGTTAATTAAAAGTTTTGAAATAGAAAGTAACGTTCTCAAAGACAATCCTTTAAAGGACCCTTATGTAAGGAAGATTTATTCAATAGAAGTAGGAGAAGTTGAAAGTGCTCCTATAGTTATTTATTTAAGTGGATTCTTGTCTTCATCGATTACTTTACTTAATTATGATCCTCTTTCAGAGTCAATCACGGAGAAGTTACAGAGATTACAAAAAGAAGGAAATGTTAAAAATCTAATTTTTATCCTTCCAGATTTGTTTACGAAATTAGGAGGAAATCAGTATATAAATTCTACGGCAGTAGGAATGTATGAAGATTTTATAGTTAAAGAACTAATACCATATCTGTTTGACATTTACGGAAAAAAAGATATAATACTTATGGGTAAGTCTTCTGGTGGTTATGGTTCTATCGTATTAGGAATGAAATACTCTGAAATTATTAAGGGAGTTATTAACCATTCTGGTGATGCGTATTTTGAGTATGTTTATCTTCCTTACTTCCCTAGCGTTATAAGGCATATTAGAAAGGAGGGAGATCACTATAAATGGTTAGAAAAATATTGGAGTAAGGCAAATAAAAAAGACAAAGAAGATCTAAATACTTTAAATATCATTGCAATGTCAGCTTTCTATTCTCCAGATGGAGATAAAATAGTATTACCATTCGATTTGGATACGGGGGAGATTATTGAGGATGTGTGGAAAAAATGGCTAGAAAAAGATCCTGTAAGATTAATAGATAAATATTGTGAAAACCTAAGAAAACTAAAGTTAATATATATGGATGTGGGGAACAAGGACGAGTTTAAGATAAACTATGGTTTAAGAATTCTGCATAAAAAAATGCAAAAGTATAATATTAAGCACGAATTCGAGGAATATGATGGAGGGCATTTTAATACTAATTTTAGATATGATATCTCTTTATCCTTAATTAGCAAGGTATTTTGTGATGCCAATAATAAAATTTAAGAATGGAAGACTCTTCAGTATTGACGAGAACACAATAGCTGAATTAACGAAAGAAGATATCAAGATTGACGTTCTAGTTGTCAAAAAAATTGAAGACGAAGATCTAAAAGATGCGATTTCTAATGGTTTCAAATTATTTGAATGTAAGGATGATGAAGAAATTTGTCTAAGCAAAGTTTATAATATATTTTTTGCGAAGAAAAAATCATGTAAATTCGCATAAATTACAGTTTCCTCCTAGGAACTTTTTCCAATTATCACTAAAAGTGAATTTACAATAGATTTTCTTTTCTTCTAGAACCAATGGTAACCATATCCTATCATCTTCCCACATCTCCTCATAAGGTACATAGTTTAACCACATAGGTATTGCTTCATCCGTTTCTGTAGGGATTCCCTCAAATTTGCTACTTATGAAAACTGTCATTTCTTCTGCTAGTTTGTCCTCTAAATAGAAATCTATTTTAGCTACTTGAATTAGTTCAACTATTTTTATACCTATTTCTTCTTTTGTTTCTCTTACGGCACAGTCTTTTTCAGATTCGTTTTCTTCAATTTTACCTCCGGGAAAAGTAATAAAACCCTTACCTAAACCCCTCAATTTTCGTATAAACAGAAAAAAATCGTTTTTCTTTATTATAACTAAGCAAGTTTTCATTTAGCTGGAAACCCTGGTTTAACTAATTTACTTAAGTCCAATATTTTATCTATTTCTTCGTCCTTAAATCCTAACTCTTTTAATGCCTCCCTAATAGACATTCCTTTATTTAATTTCTTACCGATTTCACTAGCCTTATCATAGCCAATTATTGGTGATATAACTGTGATTAAAGAGGGGCTACTTTCAGCGTATCTCTTCATCTTCTCGACGTTAGGTACCATGCCATTTATTACTAGCTCTCCAAACTTGTTTAAGGCCTCAGTAAGTAAGTTTATCTCAGTAACTACGTTATATCCTATTAATGGAACTCCCATTGCCAATTCAAATTCTCCCAGCATTGAAGCAAACTGATTAGCGTGATCTAAGCCAACCACTTGGGCAGATACTAAAAGCGTTGCTTCAACTGTTACAGGGTTAGTTTTCCCGGGCATGATACTACTTCCAGCAATCTCTTCTTGTGTTGGTAGGTCAATCTCATTTAATCCAGTTATAGGACCAGAAAACATTAATCTGATATCTTGTCCTAATCTATACAAGTCTACAGCAATAGTTCTCATTATACCACTTAAGCTTAATAAATCAGTTAAGAGCCTGAGCCCTCTAAACTTATTAGCTGGTTTAAACCCTAATCCAGTTTCATTATTGATCTCTTGAACAACTCGTATTTGAAATTCTGGGTGCGAGTTCAATCCAGTCCCTACAGCAGTTCCACCTATAGGAAGTTCTTTTACGTACTCAAGAACTTCTTGTAAGTTAACCATATCGTGATAAAAAGCATCTGCATATGCTGAAAGTTCTTGCCCTAAAGTTACTGGTAAAGCATCTCTTAGATGTGTTCTTCCAGATTTTATAATATCTTTGAAATCTTCACTTTTTTTATTCAAGAAAGAGATAAACTTACTAAGAGCTGGTACTAATTGCTCTTCAACTGCTGATACGGCAGCTATTCTCATAGCTGTAGGTGCTGTATCATTTGAGGATTGCCCTAAGTTTACGTGATCATTAGGATGAACTTTTTTGCCAATAATTTCCGTTGCTCTATCAGCTATGACTTCATTTATATTCATATTTAGTCCAGTACCCGAGCCAGTTTGAAAGACATCTAGGACTATTTTATCATCATGTCTTCCTTCCATTACTTCTCTTGCAGCTTGCATAATTCCCTTTGCAATATCTTTTTCTAGTAGTGATAGATCTGAGTTAACCTTAGCACAGGCATATTTTATTAATCCCATTGCCCAAATAATTTTTCTAGGGAATTTTGTTCCAGTGTTCATAAAAAGTTTTGGGGCTGTCTCAGTGTATTTCATCATATAAGAAAAGTATTAATCATTAATTACTTTTGCGTTAACTTATTTAGGCTTTTAAAAAACTTTTAATTAATGATAGTTAAGCGCTTTATTGTAGGGGAATACTCTACGAACTCTTACTTATTGATTTCTGGAAATGAGGCTATACTAATTGACGTTGGTGATAATCCTAGTGAAATAGTAGATTATATTTTATCAAATAACATAAGACTAAAATCTATTTATGCTACTCATGGGCACTTTGATCATGTTTTAGGAGTTAAACAAATAAAGCAATACTTTAATGTTCCTTTCTTTGTACATAAAAATGATCTTAAATTAATAAATAATGATGAAAGAACTAAAGATATTACTGTTGACGGCTTCGTAGATGAAAATACAAAAATACAAATAGGTAATGAAGTATTGAGTGTTATTGAGACCCCAGGCCATACATTAGGTAGTGTATGTTATCTTTTTGATGAAGGAATATTTACTGGTGATACGTTATTTAATGGAAGTATTGGAAGATATGATTTAGGCGGAGATAAGGAATTATTAAAGAAGAGTTTAAATAAAATCATGCATCTTAACGATGGGTTAACAGTTTATCCCGGTCATGGTTTCTTTACAACTTTAGGTTACGAAAAAATAACTAATCCCTTCCTTAATGGAGAATTTGAGTGGTAAAATAATGAAAATCGTTATATATTTCGATATCGACTAATTAAGTGAGTATAATGTTGCATTTATTTCATGGAATTTCGTATTTTGTTTACTCTCTTTCTTTCACAATTATAACTATTCTTTATTTTTCATTAAATTCATTTTTTGCAATTAAAAGCAAGAAAAAAATTGAAAAACACAGTATGTATACTCTTTCTGATTTAACGGCCGTTATTCCAGTTTATAAAGAGAACGCTAATTTATTCGAAAGAGTTATAAGAGCATTATATGATATAGGCATAGAATTTGTTGTTGTAGGTGATAGTTCTCTAGAGCCTTATAAATCTATTACTGAAAGATATGGAGGAAAGTTTATTCATCTAAAAGAGCACAAAGGAAAAAGATATGCTTTAGCTGAGGGAATTAAATATGTAAATTCTCCTCTAGTAATGTTTTTGGATAGTGATACTATAGTGACTAAAGATGCTTTACAAAAAATGATAAAACGATTTACAGAAGATGTAGGCGGAGTTGGACCTAATATAAGAATTATGAGCGAAGGAAATAAGTATGCTTACTATTATAGTGAATTTTTTGAAAGATTAAGTGAAATAGTAAATAGGGCTGTAAGCTATTTTGGTAGTGCTATAATTTTAAGCGGTCAATGTGCAGTTTATAGAACAGATTTAGTCAAACCTTATGTTACTTCAAGCCAATTTTTAGAGCCTAAACTATTAGGTAAACGTATAGTAATTTCTGATGATAGGGACCTTACTAATTATGTTATAAAATCTGGCTATAAAGCGGTAAGAGTCTTTGATGCCATAGTTTATACAAAATGTCCCTCTGATATTAAAGTTTTTACTAAGCAAGTTATAAGGTGGACGAGAGCTAATTATTTGAATTTTATAAGGGAGATAGCTGATGGAAGTATAGGTAAAAGGGGAACGCTTTACGTTTTTGATGCTATATATACTAACTTATTACCACTTTTTACAATTTTATTTGTATATATGGACTTTTCGAAGATTATGAAATTGTTTTCTTCAACTAAAATAATATCATCAAAAATATTTCTTCTGCTAGATATTCAAGCAAGATTTCATTCCCAAAGCTATTTACTATATTTATTTATACATTATGGTAGTATAGTATCGATTATACCATTCGTTTTAACTATAATATATTTAATTCCAGAAGATAAAATGAGAACTTTAATATTTGGCTCCATTGCATTGGCTGTACAATATGTTGCCTCATTATATGCAATAATAACCTTCTGGTGGCAGGATTGGTTAACTAGATAATTTATTTTTCATTTTAACATAAGCGAATTCAAGTTTTATTGCATGGGTACAAAAATTTTCTCCGCAATCACATTTAGATTCAATTATCCTAAATCCTTGGAGTTTAATTTTGACGTGATAATAACCTACAGCACATTTAGCTGGAACTAATCCTTCTACTTCATACAAATTATCCTTTTTTGTAACCGAAAGAATCTTAATATTCATAAAAAACAATTTATGAAATTTCCTTCTTTAACTCTTCGTATGCTTTTTTAACTTCTTCAACCGAAGCTTCATCTTCTAATGTCGTCACGTCTCCTATTGGTTGGTTTGTTAATACTGCCTTTACAACTCTTCTCATTATTTTTCCACTTCTAGTTTTAGGTAGTTTTGTAACAAAGTAAATACCGCTTAAGCTAGCTATTGGTCCCACTTGTTCTCTCACCCAATCATTTAAGTTTTTCTTTAACTCTTCAGATGGTTTTTGACCAACCTTTAGAACTACAAAAGCTACTGGTACTTCACCCTTTAAAGGATCTGGAATGCCTACTACTGCAGCTTCTGCGACTGCAGGATGATGTATTAGTGCTGATTCAAGCTCATATGTACCTAATCTATGTCCAGCAACTTTAATTACCTCATCAGCCCTTCCTAAAATCCAGAAGTATCCATCACTATCCTTTACAGCGAAATCACCAGGGTAGAATATTCCAGGGAATTTGGACCAATATACTTTTATGTATCTCTCGGGGTCTCCCCATATAGTTAATGGCATTCCAGGCCAAGGTTTCTTTATGACTAAATATCCTCTTTCCTCTGGCTTTGTCGGATTACCATTCTCATCAACTACATCAGCATCAATACCCGGTAAAGGCATACCGTTAGTCCCTGGCTTTAATGGGATTAAATATAACCCGGGTAAGTGACTAATCATTATACCTCCAGTCTCAGTCATCCACCAAGTACTTCCGAATGGTATGCTTTCTTTTCCTACTAATTTAAAGAACCATTTGAACGCTTCTGGATTTATTGGCTCACCAACTGAGTGCATTAACCTTATTGTGGAAAAGTCTTTTCCTTTATAAGTATCTTCACCAAACTTCATAAAGGATCTAATTGCTGTGGGCGAAGTGTATAATATTGTTACTCCATATCTTTCAATTATTGAGGTCCATCTATCTGGAGTTGGATAATCTAATGCTCCTTCATACATAATGGTTGTTGCTCCTTCTAATAATGGGCCAAATACTATGTATGAATGCCCGGTGATCCATCCTATATCAGCACTAGTCCACATTATATCAGTATCTTTTATGTCAAATACCCAGTTCATAGTAGCATGAAGAATAGTCATATATCCACCAATGTCATGAACTATTCCTTTTGGTTTTCCAGTAGTTCCAGAAGTATATAGTATGAATAAAGGATCCTCGCTTTTTGTTCTTTCTGGTTCTACATAAACATTTAATGGAACTTGCTTATATACAGAATCAAAGAACTCATCTCTACCTTCTTTCATATTTACATTATTTCCAGTCCTTCTAACTACTAGGACATTTTTGACTGAAGGTGCGCTTTCTAGTGCCTTATCTGCAATTTCCTTTAATGGGACTACTTTACCTCTTCTCCATCCACCATCGGCAGTTATTAATAGTTTAGCTTTTGCGTCATTGATTCTGTCTGCTAATGCTTGTGCGCTAAAGCCAGAGAAAACTACTGAAAACACTATACCAAGTCTTGCAGCAGCAAGCATAAATATTGGTAGTTCTGGAATCATCGGTAAGTAGAGGGATATAGCATCACCTTTCTTTAATCCATAAACTTCTTTTAGTATGTAAGCAGCTCTATTAACTTCTCTATATAAATCTCCATAAGTTAAATATCTTATATCTTTAGGCTTATCCCCTTCTGTTGGTTCTCCTTCCCAAATTATAGCTACTTTATTTTTCCTCCAACTTTTCGCATGTCTATCAACTGCTAAATAAGACGCATTAATTTCCCCGCCTACAAACCACTTATAAAATGGAGGATTCGTCTCATCAAGAATTTTATCCCATGGTCTAGTCCATTCTAATTGTGATGCAATAGATGCCCAAAATTCTCTATAATTTTCAGTAGCAATTTTATGTAAATCTTTATATGTAGAAGGAGAAATTACTTTGCTTTGATATTTACTAGGTATAATTCTCTCTTCGAATGGTAGGGCCCAGTTTACTGACATAAGAATAAATAACGTTGAGTAATATAAATTTTTTAAGTTTGCTTATACTTCACAGATTAGTGTATAAAAACTTTATTTAATAAAGAAGAAGAAAACTTAGATAGTTTATAGAATTTTATTTAATTTCAAACAAATGAGATAACTTTTTAATTTCTGATATCAAAATAGATATTGAAATGAGAGTAGCAATTCCAGTCACAAATGGTTATGTAGAAGGTCCTGGAGAAGCGCTAAAAGTACAAATATATGAAGTTAAAGATGGAAGTTATAAGCTAGTTGAAGAATATGATAACCCAGCGTTAAGCGCAATGGCTGCTAGAGGAGCTCATATGTTAAAATCCGCAATAGACAGAAAAATTGATGCTTTAATAGTAGCTGAAATGGGTCCACCTGGATTTAGATTAATACAAAATTTCAAAATTAAAGCCTATTTAGGTCAAGGATTAGACGTGAAGACTGCGTTAGAGAAATTTATCAGAGGAGAGCTTCCAGAGATACTTAAACCTACTCATGAAGAGCATCATCACCATTAAATGTTTTTTTAGTTTAAATTTTAATTTTTTTATATGGTTAGACATATTATACTAGGCAATGGTTCTTTAACTTTACTATCTGATTCAAAATTAAATTATAGAGAATTATATTATCCTCTTCCAATAGATAATCATCTACATGAGAGTAAGATTGGCTTATGGGTAGAAGGTAAATTTTCATGGTTTAATGATCTACCAATTAAAGTAGCTTATGAAGATGATAGTTTATCCGTTTTAGCAGAAACTGAATTTAATGGTGTTAAAATTAAGGTCAAGGACGCTGTTGATATGGCATATGAGATTTTCGTTAGGGAATTTAGCGTTACAACAAATAAAGAAACTAGAATATTTTTCCATTGGGATTTTCATATAAATGGAAATGAGATCGGGGATACAGCATTATATGATCCTTTCACATCTTCTATAATTCATTACAAAAGGGATAAATGGTTCTTATTTAAATGTGATATTCCATTCTATCAGTTTGCTACTGGATATAAAGAAACCGGAGGATATTTAGGTACCTGGAAAGATGCTGAAGATGGAGAACTATCTGGAAATCCAATAGCTCAAGGTGCTGTTGATTCAGTAGCAAGCATAAGGATTTCCTCAAACACTGTCTTTTACTGTTGGCTGGTTTGTGGAAAAAATTATAATGAGGTTTTTCAAAAGAACAATTACGTATTGCGAAAATCGCCAAGAGAATTAATAAGAAGAACAGATAATTATTGGAAGGCTTGGTTAGTAAAAGCTAGAGATTATGATACTTTAGTAAGGAGAAGTCTTCTTATTATTATAGCGCATTGGCAGAACAATGGTGCTTTACCAGCTTCATTAGATACAGACATTATGAGATTTAATAAGGATACGTATAATTATGTTTGGCATAGAGACGCTGCCTTTTCAGCAATAGCACTAACCCTTTATGGTTACCAAGATCCGGTAAGAAATTTATTTCATTTCACTAAGCCTCTGATTTTTAATGGATTTCTATTTCAGAAATATACTTGTGATGGTAATTGGGGTTCAACATGGCATCCTTGGAGTCCAAGAAGTATACCTATTCAAGAAGACGAAACAGCATTAATGCTGTATGCATTGTGGGTTCACTTTAGTAGATTTACTGATATTGATTTTGTAAAACCTTTATATGCTCCTTTTGTAAAAAGAATTGCTGAATTCTTAGTTGAATATAGAGATGAAGAAACAGGTTTACCCTTACCTTCATATGATTTATGGGAGGAAAGATTAGGAACTCATTTCTTTACCTCTATTGCAGTTTATGCCGGATTAGTAGCAGCTCACAGATTTGCTGAGTTTTTTGGAGATGAGAACCTTAAGGATAAGTATCTAACTGCAGCCAATGAGGTGAAAAAAGGATTAGAAAAATTCTATGTGGGGGATCATTTTGCAAGGACTATTTATGAAGATAAAAGTATTGATAAAACTGTTGATGCAAGTACTTTATTTGCATCCATATTAGGTGCTTTTGATCCCAAGGACCCAAGAGTAATAAGTAATAGAAAGATAGTTGAAGAAAGGCTAAATGTAAATGGTGGTATAGCTAGATATGAAAATGATTGGTATTTAAAACAAGATGAGAAGCCGAACGCTTGGTTTATAACTACGCTTTGGTTAGCGCAGCAATATATTTTAGAAGGAAATAAGGAGAAAGCAAAAGGTTATATTGACTGGGTGGTAAGCCATATGCTACCAACTGGAGTAATCCCAGAACAAATTAGTCCTAAGGGTTCTTACCCTTCAGTTTCTCCCTTAGTTTGGAGTCATGCAGAATTCATAAAATCGATTTACTACTATAGGCAGTTGTAAGCAAAGCTTGCGATTTCTTATATGCAATGATTTTCAGACTTTAATAAGATTTTTAATCAGTCCAACGTTTAAGAAATATAATTCACTTTTTCAAAATATTTATTTGATGTGTGATTATAGGTTAATTAAATATGATAGACCTTTGAAAAAAACTGAAAGAGTATTATTAGTGAATAGGGAAATATTTAACAAAATATTTGATGAAAAATATTTAAAGGTGTTAGTTTCTCAAAATAGAAATGGTTTAAGTAAAAGTTATTATTACTATATTTTAGATTTTTATAAAAGTATTGGTATAATTGAAGATAATGCGTTAACTGCAAGTATTATAATTCCTTTTATAGCTGAAAATGACAAAATTGTCCTAGATAAAGCTTTATTAGGTGTAACTAAGAATGGTCTAGTCCTAATTGACTTAAATTCAAATAAGTATGAATGTGAAACTTGCCCTGTTAAGGCTGAATGTAAATATGGAGTAAAAAATGTTGCATCTCAGTTAAGGATTAAACCGAAAGGAAGAACCTTGAATGAAATTTGGAATAATCTGATTTCTCAATTAACAAAAAAGGTGATAAATAAGGTAGTAATGGTTAAAGTTTGAACGATTAATGTAATAATTATTATGACTAACGTTTTTAATTAATAAGACAATTCTTGACTTATGAAACCTTATCTAATTTTGTGGTTTATTCTTCTAGTAGCATTAGCTCCAATTGCAATTAACATTCAACATTTATTTGTATATTCTGATTCTCCATTCCTTACTAATCAATATGGTAGTGTTGAAGTCAAAAACATATTAATAAAGTACTTTAATTATTCAAGTAAAGATAATATTTACATTATAATTAAAGGAAACTATACTTATGCTGAAAAGCTAATTAATGAAACAGCACCAAGATATTTAAGTAACGCTCAAGTAATTTCACCATATTCTTTTCTAAATCAAACTAACAAAACTTATTTTGCTACAATAGAGCCTTTAATAGAAAAAGTTTACAATAAAATTCTTTCTTTGCATGCTTTATATCAAAATTTAACTTTGTTAAGAGATGAACTTCTAAGTAATCTTACGTTTTTAGAATATCAACTTAACGTAACTTATGGAATTCCTAAAATGATGTTTAAATCTAATTCCTCTACGGCAATAAAGTTCCTAGCTATTTACTCGCACTTAAATGGAAGTTCTTTGGAAAGAGCTCGGAATGCCAGTTATTTAGTATTTAAGGATCCTTTCGTGTTCCTTTTCTCTTTTAATAACTATACTAATCTAACCTTGATAAGAGAGACATTATATAATTTCTCTAATTATTCTTACTTAGTGAGTCTGATAACTAAAGAGAATGTAACTAATGACGAGATTGAAGATCCATACAACTTCTCTATTACTTATGTAGAGAAAGAATTTCCACCACCTCCAATAAGTTTAAATGAGTTTCATAAGGGAGATAAATGGCTCTTTATTGTTCAAGTGCCATCGAATGAAAGTTTGATTAACGTAGAGAACTTTATGAAAAATCTTAATGAAGCTATTATAACTGGGCACTTACCGATCTATGCAGAATCCGCTGTAGTAACTGAAGATGATTTAAAAACTATTGACATAGTTACTGTAATAATATTAATTATTCTTCTTATAGTTCTAATAAGATCTATAATACCAATATTAATACTAGTAACTACTGCATTAATAGGTTTAGTAATTGCTTACTCTTTGTTATATTTAGCCACATTTCTTGGTTATTCAATATATTATATCTCTGGGCTTGTTATACCGCCTATAGTTTTTGGAATAACAGTGGATTATTCTATATTATTCCTTTACAGATATTTTGAGGAAGTAAGAAAGGGAACAAAAGATCCTGTATATAGATCGTTTAAAACTGCTGGAAAAGCCGTATTGTTTAGTGGGCTTAGTATAACCTTAGGTTTCTCCTCTTTTATTATTTCAAATTCTCCGTTACTTAGAAATATAGGTATTGCTCTAGTTATATCGTCAATTTCCTCCTTGATTCCAGCACTATTGTTTATAAAGACAGCTATTTCATCTATTCCATTAAGGTTTCTTAGTTTTCCTAAGAAGGAAATTCCTAATCCAGTTGACGTTAGGCAAAAATATCTAGAAAAAATATCTAAAAAGGCAATACATTATAGATACTTAGTCTTGGTATTAATGATCATCCTTGGAATAATCTCTTATGGAATTTTTATATCTCATCATACTAATGTAGCTATAAGTGAGATAGTTCCTTCCAGTTCTAAAGTTGTAATAGGTGAAAATGAACTTTCTAAATTCTATAATTATAGTCTGGATTATATTATAATACAAGGTAATCCTAACCAGTCATACTTACAGATATATAATTTAACAAAGAAACTTATAGGCGAAGGAGCATTAGTTTATGGTCCATTTTCTATTGGTAAAACTATTATTAAGAATGAAACCTTGATTACTACTTATTACTATTCTCATGGGTATACTCTCCTTGAAGTCTATTTACCTTATCCAGTATTTAGCAAGGGAGCTATTAACCTAACAAAAGAGCTAATAAAGCAAGGTTATTTAGTAGGAGGAAGCAATGCAGAAAGAGTAAACATTGTTGATAATACAGTAAGTTTATATTATAAGGAAGTTTTGCCTCTCACTATATTGATAATCACATTATACTTGGTAATTTCATTAGGTTCAGTCATAGTACCAATAAGATTAAGTTTAACTTTACTCTTAAGTTCTCTATTTGGTGTTTCGGTTCTATATCTAATTTATGGTTCTCTATATTGGTTAACACCATTAATAGTATTTGCAATAATGTATAGTTTAGGAATAGACTATGATATGTTCATAATTATAAGAATAATTGAAGAAAAGGGAGAGGAAGAGAATAAAATAGTAAACGCTGTAAAAAATACTGGACTAGTAGTAACTGCTGCTGGATTAATTCTTTCTGGAGCATTTTTATCTTTACTATCTTCAGATATGCACTTTCTTCAGGAAATTGGATTAGGAGTGGGATTAACTATACTTTTCGACACTTTTATAGTAAGGCCTATATTTGTTCCAGCAATAATGTCAATATTGAAGAAATATAACTGGTGGCCAAGAATGATGAGCCTTACAAGGGATGATAGGTGAATGAAAGGATCCTGCTGAGTTAGTTTTATTAATTTCGATATATCTATTTCTCCTATGAAATTTAAGATATTAAACAAGGCTTTAGGGTTCTTTGTAATTTCGTTATTCATATTATCTTTAACAGTTTTTTCACTTCCATCTAGTTATTCGGTAAACTTAATGGCAATAGCCCATCCATCTCAACTTATTGCACCAGGGATGAGCCCAGTAGCAATAACTTACACTTTAATCAACTTAGGATCAACATTGTTTGATGTTAATGTAACGCCATTATCAGTTTATCCATTTACAGTTTACCAGTATTATAATCAAACTGAGAACATAACAATACCAGAGTTACAATCTGGAAATTCATTAAACGTAACTTTCTTATATAAGGTCTCACCAACAGCCTCAGATGGAATTTATAAAGTATACTTTAAAGTAACTGGAGAATTGCCTAACGGAACTACAGTAAGTAAAAATGTTTCCGCCACAGTTCCAATATTAGGTTACGTTTCAGTTTCTGCACAATCTGTTTGGGGATCTTTAAGCTCTCCACTTGTAGTAAGCTCCGGAGAAAATAACTTACCACTAACTATAGTTTTAGTAAACACTGGAAACGTAATTGCATCTAACGTATCAGTTATCTTAAAATCTACTTTTCCAGTAAAATTTGAGGATCAGATAATTCATGTAGGATACTTACCTGTTGGTGAGCCAGTAGAAGTAACTACTTATGCAAGTATTTATCCAAATGCATCAGAAGGAGTATATCAAGTTCCAATAGAAATAGATTATTTTGATGGTTCTAAAATAACTACCAATATGACGGTTAGTGTAAATGGTTATATGAATTTCTCTGTCTCAACCGTTTGGGGGTCAATAAACTCTCCGATAACTGTTTCCTCTGGGCAGACTCAAGTACCATTGACGTTTATAGTTAGAAACTTAGGTGATGTTAATGCACTTAATGTTTCACTTGACCTAGATTCCTCATATCCAATTTACTTTACACAAAAAACAGCATATTTAGGTATTGTACCAGCTGGTGAATACAATTATGTGACTGTTACAGTTAATGTATATCCAAATGCAACTCCTGGCGTTTATTATATTCCGGTAACTTTACAATATTTCCAGACTAAAACTACAATCTATACACCAATTCTAATTTACTCTCCGAATATAACGTTGAATGCGTTTACAGTACCTCCACAAATATTTCCAGGCTATTATGATGTGGAATTAAAGGCTATTATTGTTAATTATGGGGAAGCCTTAGCTAATAATGTGACTGTATCTTTATCTTCTCCTTTTCCAGTAATATCCTCAAACCAATTTACAATAGGTGCCTTACCTCAAGGAGTTCCAGCAAATACAACATTCCTAATTAATATACCTAATGATACTAAGCCAGGCTATTACTATTTCAACTTTACAGTTAATTATGATGGAGGAAAGTATGTTAAATCAGTAAAAATTGAGGTTTATCCTAAGGCTAACTTAGAAATTGTTGGAGTATATTATCCTAGCCTTACTTCTGGTGCATCCCAAGTACCCATAACTATTACTATTAAAAATGTTGGAAATG
The DNA here is from genome assembly GCF_041154675.1 of Sulfurisphaera javensis. NCBI lineage: Archaea > Thermoproteati > Thermoproteota > Thermoprotei > Sulfolobales > Sulfolobaceae > Sulfurisphaera > Sulfurisphaera javensis. The sequence goes on along the minus strand of NZ_AP031322.1, from coordinate 342,222 downwards.
CTACTGCAAAAAATGTGAAAGCAATATTAGGTTCTAGTGATGTCATTTATCCATATGTAAGTAGCTCAAACCCATTAATGGCTTTAACTGCCTCAGAGGCCTATCTAGGTGATATTGCACCAGGAGAAGAAGTAAATGTAACTTATGTTGTAGATGTAAGTAGTGGTATTTCAGCTGGTAACTACTCTTTAGCTGTAACATTATTATGGAATCAGACTGGTGGATTATTCCCATTTGTCCAAAATGATAAATTCACTGTACAAGTTTCACCATCAGCCCTAAGTAACTTATTATCTCAAGGTATTATAGTAGAAGTAAATGGCACAAAATACACAATTAGTTGGATAGCTATAATAGTTGTTGTTATCATAATAATTTTAATAGTGATAGCATTAGCATTAAGAGGTAGGAGGAAACATTAAAATATGAAAGAGGAGTTTCAAAAAGCTATTGATTTTTATTATAGGCATTTACTCTTTGTTCAAGGTAAAGATTTCCTTAATTCTACTTTGAATTTTTTAAATCAATATCTTGAAGTTAACAAAAATCCAAAAATTGCATATGCTTTTCACCCTTGGGTAAACAAGGCAAAAGAAAGATTAGACTTTTTCAAACAAATTGGATTACCAATGGTTGATATTGATTATTCCTCTTCCGAAAAATACCTTGGAGAAACTTTTGATATTGTTATATTAGATTCTGTTGATGATTTTAGACCTAATTATATCTCTCGTCTTGTGGATATGGCAAAAGGAGGAGGTTTAATAGCAATATATAGTGATGATATTTATAAAAACAAGCTCTATAAAAATAGTTTAATCAGAGATGGAGTTGTAGATAATTTTTTTGAGGATAGGTTTCTTAATAAAATTCAATCATACCCAGCTATATTATACATTAAAGATGGCAATCTAAAGAGTTTTAAAGAACCTAAAGTTGATGAATTAAAGAGACCAAAACCAAAAATTTATGATAATTCTTCTGTCCCTCTGACACTTCATAAGTTATGTGTAAGTGGAGATCAAAATAAGGCTTTAGAAGAATTGACGTTCCTATTTCATGATGATAAAAAAAGGACTATAGCGTTAACTGCACCAAGAGGTAGAGGGAAAAGTGCCGTTATTGGTCTCTTTCTTGCTTATGTAATAAAAGAGAGACTAAAAGAACCTACAATTATTATTATAACTTCTCCTTCTTATTATTCTTCTTCTGAAATTTTCAAGTTTTTACTACTAGGATTAAATAGTCTAAATATTAGACATACTGTAACTAAATCGAGGGATGGAAAAATAATGAGGATATCTGCCGGAGAAGTTATAGTTAGATGGCTTGCCCCAGACTTAGCGAAAGACTTCAATGGCTATTTAATTGTTGTAGATGAGGCTGCAGCATTAGGTTTAGAAACATTAGAATATATAACAAGAAGTTGGGACAAAATAATTTTGATAACTACTATTCATGGGTATGAAGGCTCAGGGAAAGCTTTCCTAAAATATCTTCTTTCTTTAAAAAATAAGTACATTTTTAAACATATTACCTTAGATTTTCCAATAAGATACTCTAAAGGAGATCCTATTGAAAGGTTTATATACGACGTTATGCTTTTAGATGCCGAACCTAAGACTAAAAAGCTTGAATATAAGATAGAAGAAATAGACAGGCAAGTACTTTTTAAGAACGATGGAAGATTAAGGCAAATATATGGCATATTAGTTTCAGCGCATTATAGGAATTCTCCAGACGATTTAATGCTTCTTGGCGATTTACATTTTCAACGTATTTTTTCGTTAGATGACGTTGCTGTCTCTCAAGTTATATATGAAGGTGGTCTTAATGAAGAAAGAATTAATTCAATATTGAAAGGAGAAAGTAATTTAGGACATCTAATTCCTCACAGATTAATAAAGTATGAAAGAATAAAGGAGTTTGGAACACTCAAAGGATGGAGAGTTATAAGAATTGCTGTATTACCAGAACTTCAAAATAAAGGATTGGGCTCTAAGTTACTTTCTTACATTAAAGAAAAAGCTATATCAGAAGGACTTGACTGGGTAGGCTCTTCTTTTGTTCTTGATTATAGAGTATTAAATTTCTGGGTTAAAAATGCATTTTACCCAGTTTATTTAGCTACAAGAAAAAATGAAGGATTAAATGGTTATTCAGTCATTGTGATTTATCCTATCACAGAGAAAGCTAAAGAAATAAGTCAAAAGCTTGCATATAATTTAAAAAGAAAAATTCTTAGAACTTCTCACCAAGTTTACTTCAATGTTTCACCTTTAACTTTAGCTAAACTTTTAGATAGTTTGAAAATTTATAAAAAGGTCGAAGAAATAGAAGACACAGAAATAGAAAAGATTAAAGCTTACTTAGAAGGGATATTGCCATATAACTCTGTTGCTGATTCAGTAAGTATTCTTGTGGAGAAGTATTTTTGGGAAATGCCCTTGCAGTTAGATATAATTGAAGAAGCAACTCTCGTAGGGAGAGTTTTACAAGGAAAAAGTTGGTCCCATATAGGTTATAGTCTAGGTAAAACACCAAGGGAGGTAGAAGAAATATTAAGAGAAAGCATAAACAAACTTATGAAAGCTTTTATTTAATGGAGTTAAAATTTAAAATTATGAGACCAATAAGTAAGCTTATCTTAATGTTCTTTGTTGCCGAGATTATTATATTTCTAATATCTGCTGGAATACCAGTAAATTCTCCAAGTCTAGTTCAACAATATAATAGCATAGAAAGTTCAATACGTAATCAATCGTATATTTCAATAGCTTTATCAATATTTGCAAACAATATCAAAGTTGCAATACTTGACTTTATTCCTGCAATAGGAATAATTATGCTTTCCTATTCGATAGTCGATACTGGTATGATCCTTAGTGCTGTTATGACAGCTAATCATATTCCAGGAATAGTTGCAGCCTTAGCCTTACTAACGCTTCCTCACTCATTTGTGGAGTTACCTTCATATGCTATCGCTGCCGGTTCTGGTACTTATATTCTCTTAAGAAGAAAAGATTGGAAGAGAGGATTAATAACATTCATTATAGTTCCTATAGAACTTTTCTTAGCTGCATTAGTAGAGGCCAGCTTATTCTTTGTTCCAAATCCTTACATAATGTGGGCTGCTTCTGCACCAATATTAGTCGGATTATATTTTCTTTATCAATATTTACAAAAAATTGCCGATAAATACGTTGAAGTTCAACAGCCTGTTACACAATATTACCAACAAATTCCATTATTCAATCCACCTGACTATCAGTATTATAACCAATATAGAGAAAATTGGGCAAAAGCGTTAACTTATGAGTCTCAAGGAGATGCTAATATGGCAATGAATTATCTTTGGGTGTCTTTAATTAATTTAATATCGGCTATAGCAATAAAAATGGGTTTGCCATATTATACAAAGGAAGATATTGATAGAGTTATTCAAACATTGTCGATACAAAATCCTCAAATAAACTATTTGTATCAACAAGCTTTTACTCTAAGAATGCAAGATAATTATATTGAATTAAAACAAATAATAACTCAATTAGTTGCAATATTGCAAAATATCTATCAAACATCTATCTCAAGAAGGATAGGGTAGTGATCTGAGCCTTCAATGTTTAAAATTTTACAATCTTTTATTTTATCTTTAAGTTCCTCCGAAACAATGCAATAATCTATTCTCATAGCCTTCCACTTAAACCTATAACTTCTCCAGCTATATTCAATTTTATTAGGGTTTTTAAACCTATAAGCGTCAACATAACCTTTACTTAAAATATGAGCCATCCACTCCCTTTCTTTAGGTGAAAGACCAGGCTCGTTTTCGTCCCAGAAAGAAGAGTCTCTTCGTTCAACCACAGCGTTAAAATCTCCACATATAATTACTGGTTTTGTTTTGCGTAACTCGTCCATAAACTCTTCAATTTTTTTATCAAATGCTATCTTAAAATCTAACCTAGACAAACCATCACCAGCCCTAGGGAAGTAAGCATTTATTAAATAAAAATTGCTTAATTCAACAGTAACTGTTCTTCCCTCTTCATCAAACTCTTTTTGATTTAATCCCTTAACTACACTCTTAGGTTTCTCCTTCACTAAAGTCATTACTCCACTGTACCCTTTTTTCTTTGCTGGAAAAGAAACGATATTATACCCACTCATTAATAGGTCTAAAGGTAAATCGCTACTCCTTATTTCTTGTAATAAAATCGCATCATAAGATAATACTGATTCCAATGCTCCTTTCTTAGTAATTGCTTTAAGTCCATTGACATTCCAGCTAACTATTTTCATTCTCTTCTGTTATAACTCTGATACCAACTCCTAAAAGTTTTCTAATTGCCTCGTCAAGGAATCTTACATAAGATCCTTTTTGTCCCATAAAAGCACCAGTTTCTTTTCTAATTTTAACGGCTAATTCATTTCCTTTAAAGTCCGCATCTTCAATATATTTTACTACCCAAGGTAAAGGATGCATAGCCTTAATGTACTCCTTAAAATCTAGTGAAAGCTCTAAGGCTCTAAGTTTTTTGCCAGAATCTTTTTCAGAAGCATTTATTCTTTCACCACCTTTTCCAACCAACCTTCCCAGATTTCCTTCTTTAACTACTATTACACTATCTGGCAAAGTGGTAAGATTTTCTAAGCCTAATTTTTTCTTTTCATTACTTAAATCCACTATAGTTACAATGTCAGCATCTGGCGAATGTTGTTTTACAATATTTAGTATCTTACTTTCATCTTCAGATAAACTTCTACTCCTTAACCTATATTCAATTAAAAGTCTAAGGCCTCTTTTTGCCCCAGTCCTTATAATATCCTTTACTCCTAGATCTACAACTTTTGCGTCTTCTTCATTTAGTAAAACTTCTCTAATTAACTCTGAAGGATCTTTAACTGTCTGCATTTGTAATGACTGAAAAATGGGATCACCAGCAACAATTAGTTTACTATTTCTTCCAATTCTAATAATTAATTCAATTATGCTTTCTGGTTGTAATTCCTGAACTTCATCAATAAAGATCAAAGAATCATCAAAAGTTCTCCCTCTCAAAAACCTTGAGTCAAGGATTTCAAGTTTTCCAGTTTTATATAATTCATCAACCGTGCTGTAATATTCTTCTCCAATTACATCTTTTACATAGCTAAGGATTACCTCAGCATAGTTTGTTAATTCAGTTACTGTTATTTCCTTTTTAGTTACTACATCAACGATTGGTTTTACTATTACAAATTTTTTAAATTTTCCTTGTTTAATAGCTTCAATTCCATAAGACAAAGCTAACAATGTTTTACCCGTACCTGTAGGTCCAAAGACGCCTACTATTTGATATTTATCATCATTAAGGGCATTTAATAGTTCTTGTTGACCAGAAGTAAGCGGTTTAATCATCAAAAAATAAGAAAAAGACTTTAGGGTTAAAAAGTCAATCTAAGTTTCTTCTTTCTGTTATCGTTGTAAAATCAACAACTCTTTCATTAAGTTCTTCTTCGCTTTTTAATTTTGTTTCTTGTTTTTGTAAAATGTAGGTTTGCATAAGTATTAATTGTATTACCTATTTATTAACTTTACTCTATACTTTAAAGTATGCACTAAATGTAATATAATATTAAACTTCATTATAATAGTTAAGTAAATTCTCATAAATGCTTAGGTTATTCAGTATATTTAAGTTCTAAGAACTTAAAGGACTAGGTTAGACGACAGATATTTTTTCATAATGAATGGTATCACACATTTACTACTTGAAGGATTGTTTTCTAGTTTAATAAAGTTAGCAATATCTTTATACTTCTTTAGTTAAAGATAAAATATATTTAGAGAGAATTATAAAAAGTAATATTTATTTAAATAGATATATCGTTTCTTATGATTAACAGAGTTAATTAAAATCGAACAAATTTTAGTAACTAAAATTTATACTTACCCTGTTAAATATAAAAAAATTGGTGAAAGTAAAAAATGATAACCTATACTGCACCGTTATGGGTTGGAATAGTTATTGGTTTTATAATCGGAGCAGCAGCAGAAGCATGGGGAATTGGAAATCCTGAAACATTAATAAGATTAGCAAAATGGGAAGATAGACTTTTTGTTGATTGTATATTGCTAGGTGCTGCTGTAGCTACTCCAGTTATGTTTGGTCTTTATGCCTTAGGAGTAGGTTTTCATTGGTCGCCAAAGCCTTTATACGTAATTGGTGTAGGATTAGGTGGATTTCTATTTGGTATTGGTTTAGCAATTAGTGGTTATTTCCCTGGTTCTACATGGATGGCTCTAGGCGAAGGAAGAAGGGATGCGATATATGCAATCTTAGGAGGTTTAGTAGGTGCTGCTGCATGGACCGCTTTATATCAGACTCCGGCAGGACAATGGTTAGTTAATACGTTGAACTTTGGAAGTGTAATAATTGGTGCAACTCATCAAGCTGGTAAAGAATACTTAATACCATGGGGAGGTTTAACACCAGTTGATTTATTTCTAATTTCATTAGTATATGCTGGCATATTCTTTACTATAGCATATTATCTGCCAAGATATAAGGGCGGTGCTCATAGCTGTTTAAGAGGTACATTACAAGGGAAAATAACTGATTTTGAAAAAGCTAAAAGACTTGATACTGCAATGTTCCTAACTTATGGTGGATTACCTTATGATGAAAAGAGCGTGGCAAAGAAACTAAATGAATACTGGGCTGTTGAAAGCAACGTTACTAGATATTATATGGTTTCTGTTGGTGCAATAGTAGGATTAACAGTAGTTGCTGAGATGTTTTTGCATCAAATCTTTGGCGAATCAACAACATATTCATGGATGGCTGGTGCATTATTTTTACCAAACTTTAAGTATAGCCAAATAGTGTTTAAAGGAATTGGTTGGGAACCATTTAGTGATATAGGTACATTACTAGGTGCATTCTTTGCTGCTACGTTCTTAACAAGGAGATTTACTGTATTTAGAAAGAATATACCTCCAAGTTGGGCAAAGAGATTTGGGAATAATGAGGCTATAAGAGCTTTAGGCTCATTTGGAGGTACAGCATTAATGATGTTCGGTGCAAGAATGGCTGATGGATGTGCTTCTGGCCATATATTAAGTGGAGCATTACAGATGGCAATAAGCGGATTATGGTTTGGTGTCATGGTTATGGTCGCAATGATCATAACTGCTAAGATAGTATATAGGGGGTGAAAAGATGGCAGTCATTCAAAATCAAGAATATTTGAATAAACTTGACAAAACATTTAAGATAATATTTATCATTGGACTTATAGTAATCTTTGCAGTTGCAATTGCTGAAACACAGAACTATAATGGATTTTCTCCTACTCCATCCCAAGTAGCTACTGTAGGATATATAGTGGCATTACTTTTAGTAATAGCTGGTGTGATCTATAGTCAATTTCCACCATCAGTTTTAGGGAAACCTATTGAAGAAAAAGAGGAACACGAGAGTGCTAAATAAAGTCATTTTTTGAAAAATAGTTTTTATTTTTCTTTTTGTATTTTTCTTTTGTGCTTTCTTTAGAATTGTTTAAATTGGGAGAAATTATTCATGGTAGTGAAAAAGAGAAAAAGGTTTTAGAAATACTTAGACAACATTTTGGTGGTACACTTCATCAAGTAAGAACTAAAGAATGGATCTTAAGCCATTTTGATTTTTATGCTAATGGTAAAAGAGTTAAAGCTTCTCTCCTTCCTTATACTTCTGGATATGTAAAAGGAAAAGTGGGTAAAAATATAAAATATTATGAGATGCCCCCTCATCCTTTTATGGTAAAAGATCTTTATGATAGAGCCATAAAAGAGGGAGCTGATGCTGTAATTTTTTATGATCAAGGAAAGTTAAGAAGAATTGCCGTAGGAACTAAGATTCCGGCTATTTTTTCCTCAATTTCTCTTAAAAATGATGACGAGATTGAGATTAATGCAGAGTCGCAATTAGTTGATTCAATTAGTTATAATCTTGAAGTTGAAGTAATACCAGGAGAAGATTATATCATTGTTGGAGCTCATGTTGATCATTGGTTATCCGGATATCATGATAATCTATTTTCACTTGATATAATAGAAAATATAAAAGCAGATTTAAAACATCACGGTCTCAAATTTGTATTTTTCTCTTCTGAAGAAGGTCCAAGATGCTGTAATGGGTCAATACAATATGATAAAAAGGGTACATTCGTTATGATATCTTTAGATGCATTATTCCCTAGCAGAGTTGTTTTTTCTGCTACGCCAGATCTTTTTGCTTTTTCTAAGTTCTTTAATTTAAAGAGAATTGAAATGCCAACTCCTTACTCAGACCATTTTCCTTTTGTAATTGAGGGCTTTCCTGCACTAGTTCTGTATAATGACGATTTAATACCTTGGTATCATTCAGATAAGGATTTACCTATTGAAGAAGACAAGCAATATTTATCTCAGTTAGTAAGCAGTTTAAATAAATTACTTCGAGAGTTAGATAAAGTTAATAAAGAGAATTTAGATGCTATATTTTTTAATTATGCTAAACAACAAGGTTTCGATATTAAGGAAAGGAGAGGAAGTATAATACCAAATGGCTTAACTTCAACTTTTAAAAGGTTGCAATAATTGCAACCATAAGAATTATTATAGCCGATAGCCAATAAGCTATTTCTCTTAACCCTTTAGAGTTAAACTTTCCCATTATTTTTTCATTTCTTGAAATTATTCCAAGAATAATAATCGGGCCTATTAGTGCATATACGAAGAATACTAGTAGATCAAGAATTGTATTAATTAACATATCTGATGGTAACAACAGAGTAGCTAAGACAGCGGGTATACTCTCAATAACGTAAACTTTCCATGAATTCCTTTGAGGTATACCTAAAGCTTCTACTACACCCCAAGCACTACCTAAAGAAATTACTACTAGTGCTAAAAATCCTGCACTTATTAGACCTATGGAGAAAAATATAGGAGAGTATTTACCAGCTAGCGGTTCCATAACGGTTGAAAGTTGATATGCGCTAGCAAAAGTTGAAGGATCAGAAGCTCCTTTAATTCCAGCAAATGTCATTTCCACAATAACCATTAGTACTTCAGTAACAATAGCACCGATTAAGGTTTCTTTTCTCATATGTCTTATAGCATCATTTTTAAATTCAGAAGCGCCTATCTCATTTAGCTTAATTGCAGTTGCTGAGGCTTGGAAATAAAGCATAAATGGCATTATTACAGCACCAACATTGGCTGCAACCAGAAAGAAAAAGAGTGGAGTCGGCCTAAAATATATTGGAGAATAGGACTTTATTCCTCTAAGTCCTAAAGTAGCAACTAATCCAGCAATTAATGCAAAGGAAATACCTAAAAGTACTTTTTCTGCTTGTATATATTTTCTTGTTGTCACTACAATTATATGAACTATGAAGATTAAAGGTATGCTTATAAAAAGAGGAATACCAAGAACTTCGAAACCTATTGCGATTCCCATGTATTCTATTGCGTAAGTGAAAGCATCTGTAATTGCCATAGGCATTGCCATTAAGATAGCTATTTTTTTGCTATAATTTTCTCTAATTACTTCGCCTAACCCTTTACCAGTAGCAATACCAATTCTACCAGATGCTTCTTGAATAATATAAAGAGGGATGATTAGAAGTAAAAGAACCCATATTAAACCATAATTATACACAGCTCCAGTTTGTGCAGCTCCAATTATACTGCTAGCATCCATATCAGCCATCATTACAAGCCATGCGGGACCAAAGAATTTTATGAAATTAATTGTTCTTTCACTTGTCGTAATTCTTTTACGCCACATCGTAAAGAAATATATTCAATGCTACTAATAAGCTTTATCCCTTAAGTTTTGGCAATCTGCGTAGAAAGTTATGAAAGGTTAAATTCTCTAAATAGAATATAAAACTAATTTTAACAATAATTCAAAGAAGATTTTGGATTTTTAAGACTTTTTTATTAGTTCGGAAAATTTTGTAATATTAAAAATATTGAATGCTCTATAAAAAAGAAAAAATTATAAACCAGCTTGTTTTTTTAATTCGTTTAATTTATCTACATCAGCTAGAAGATCATTTAATTGATTTGAAATTTGTGGAATTTTCTTTAATTCATCAACGATTTGCATTACGTCATCCCATACTTCTTTCATGAAAACATCAGGATAATATCTATGTATAGTCATTATAGAGAGAACAACTGAAATTTTCCTTGCTAAACCATTTTGTGTCAAAATGTCTTCGTTTTGTGTTAGTATATTGTTTAATTGATCTATGAGATCAAAAATATATGGTTGCATTTCTTTTAATTCTCTTTCCCCAGGTTTGAGAAGTTCTTCTTCTACCATCATAATTATAATTTAATTTTTTAAATTAAAAAGTTTTAAATTACCTTCCATTTCACATTAACTTTAATACTCCTCGTAAGAGTATCCTTAAGCGGGCATCTTCTTTCAGATTCTTCAAGAACTTTTTCAAGTAACTCTTTATTATCTGCTTTCACTTCTATTTCATAAGATATATCAAGGAATCCAGGTGGAATATTGGGGTCTCCTTGAAATCCCTTTGGGTCTAAATTTCCCTCAATATAGCCATTCATTTTCTCTATCTTTAACCCCTTTTCGTTAGCCACATAATATACAGTTAACATTAAACATGATAGGGCTGAAGCAAGTAAAACTTCTTCTGGTGTTGGATAATCGGAGCCTAGGAGTCCTATGATAAAATCGGTATCTTTAATATTTATTTTAACCTTATCGCCTTCTAGAGTTCCTTCAGCAGTAAAGGTTATCATGATATCATCCCAATATCTTTTAAAATAGCCAATTCAATAGAGTATCTTAAATATAAATTAGTTTTCTCTTCTGGTGTAAGATTCTTATTTAATTTAGCCTCATAATTTTCTATTTGTCTTGTAACAACAGTACTTACGTTTACTTCAATAGGAGGTTTATTTACTTTAAAAGTATAATATAGGTCAATTAAAAGCTCATAAGTTTCTTCATCAAGATATAAAACGTATTCATCATTAACAACTGGTATTAATTTTTCATCGACCTCTATCATTTTACCTTTAAAATAAGGTCTCCAATTAAGCATTGAGCTCTTAACAAATTCCCAAGAAGGAGGAAAACCTTTATACTCGTCAGCGCTAGGCACTTCAACAATTTTATAGGTCTTTCCATTAAGTTCTATTTCACCTACAATCTCTAAATCAAGGTTTCCAACTTTTACTTTCATATGAGTAAAATTTTTTTCTTTTTTAAAATATAATTTTATCTGGGAATTCACATGATGGTTACTACTCAACAAAAGGATTATGAAAATCCAGCATTAGAATGTTACAAACCTGAAGCATTATGGAAATATGTCTCTATAGAGGAATGTTTTAAAGCACATGGTGTTAATCCACAGAGGGCTACTTAATGATAGTAAAAGATATAATGACAAAAGATGTAGTTACTGTTTCAAAAGGTACTCCAATTTTTAAAGCTCTCGAAATAATGATTGGAAATAATATTAGAAGGCTTCTTGTAGAGAAGGACGGTATAATAACGATCAGAGATATTGTATATAACTGGAAAAAAATCAATGGTACAGTAGATGAAATTATGAATAGAGATCTGGTATTCATTACCCCGACTTCTAATATAAAAGAGGCCTGTAGAATTATGACAGGCGAGGGAATTGGTTCTTTAATAGTTGGTGATGGAGTAAGAATAGTAGGGATAGTAACTGAAAGAGATCTAATTAGAAATTGTAAAGTTAAAGGGGATACAAAGGTTGGAGATGTTATGAATGTGGATCCATTAGTTGCAACAAAAAATGCTAAACTATCAGATATAGCTGACTTTATGAAATCTTACTGGCAAAGACATGCAGTTATTGTAGATGATAAAAAACCAATAGGAGTAATTTCTGCTAAAGATATAGGAAGAGCGCTTTTAGCCAAAAAAGATCTTTCTCAAGTAAATGCAGAAGGATTTATGAGTATAAACGTTTACAAAGTTACTCCAGATTCTTCATTAGAAACAGCAAGACTACTGATGGCTCAGAAAAACATAGGCTTTCTTCCAGTAGTAGATGCTATCTCATTATTAGGCAGTATAAGTGAAAGAGAAATATTAGCAGTATTATCTATATAACTTCTTGGACTTCTGGCTTATTTATAATTTCTTTAAAAGCATTAATTAAGTCTTCAGCTGTAAAACCAAAGATATTTGGTTTTTTCTCCTCAAATACTTTCTTAATTACTTTATCATAATCAGTAGCTTCTACTCCTTTAAGCGAGTCTTCTAAGTACTCTATGAAATCTTTTGGTCCCATTAAGAAGAAATCACCAGAGATTGACACTTCATCAAATTTCTTATTTACTATTTTAACTGTGATTCTTAATAATTTTCTAGCCTTATAATCTAAATGACATAAAGCTACAGCACTATTTATCTTAACACATCTTTCAGTATGTAATTCTGGGTGTCTATTATCTTTGTAGTAAATCCACTCCTCATTCATCTTTTCTTTTGCTAATTTATCCCAAATTTCTATTTCTTCTGGAGTTAAATTAGATTCTTCAAATTTAATTCCTAAATATTTTTCAAATTCCTCCTTTAATTTCTTATTTATCTCTTCTCTAGGAGGTATGTATCCTAGCTCTTTCTCTAAACTCGTTAACCATTCACTCATCTCTTTAGCCATTTTATCTCTGAATTTCTCAGTTGGGACTCTAATGCATTTGCTTATCAAATCCACATCTAAATGAAGTAGAATATTACCAGTTATAACAACAGCTTTATTATATGTCATAGCACCGTTTCCACTTATCTTTTTACCATTAACAACAATATCCTGGTCTCTAAGTTGTGCGTTAACACCATAAGAGCGTAAAACATTAACTACTGGAGTTAAGTACTTTTCATAAAGTGCTTTAGGATTTGATGGTACCTCTTCAGCCTTAACTACTATAAAATAGTCATGTTCACCCGGCGTTATTACAACAGTTCCTCCGCCTAAATCTCTTCTAACTACTGGTATGCCCATTTTCTTTGTGAAGTCAAGGTTAACTTCTAACCATACTTCTTGATGAACCCCAACATTAACAAAAGGTTTATCAGAGTAAAAAACTAGGAGTGTATTTTTCCCTCCCCTTGATACGTAATCAGCCACTGCAACAAAAGATGTTACCATATGATAGCCATCTTGGGGAGGGAGAGACACAAATCTCCAAGACATTTCACAGCCTCTTACATTGTAATTTTTCACTATTTATTAATTCAGTTAATTTTGATACAGCAGCACTACCAGTTACTAGTTGTTTTAATTCTTCCGGGTTATTTACTTTCATTTTTACTAGCCATCCTTTTCCATAAGGATCTTGATTTACTAAAACTGGATTCTTTTCAACGTCTGGATTAACATCAATTATTTCTCCACTGGCAGGAGCTGGGACTGGTCCTGCCCACTTTCCGCTCTCCATAGTAGCTACAGGTTTGCCTTTTTCTACTTTTGTTCCTTTTTTCTTTAATCTTACTTTAACAACTTTCCCTGCCATTGTTTGAGCTATATCAGTTATTCCAACTACAATAACGTCTGTTCCTTCTTGCTTAGCCCAAACTGTGTTTTTTCCTTCAATGAAATATAATAAATTTTCTGGAATTTCACAATTTGAAACGTTTGCCATACGAAACCCTCTCTTTACTATATCTAAGAAATATAATAAAAATGTTTTGCTCGAAAAAGAAATTTAAAATAATTATCTTATTACTCTTTTAGCATCATTTTCAAAGAGTTTTATGGCCTCTGAAACAGGCATTATTTTTCCTTTAACAGCCCCTTTTATTTTAATAATCCAAGCTTCATAAGGTTTCTCGTTAAGTAAAGTAGGATTTTTTATTACTTCCTCATTAACGTCTATTATTTCACCTTCAACTGGTAACCTAAATTTTCCGATCCACTTTGCTGATTCAAGAGTGAATAAAACACTTCTTGAATTAACTTTCTCTCCTTTATTTTTAGTTGTAACTTGGAATATTTTCCCAGCCATATATTGGCCTAGAGAAGTTATTCCCACAGTTATAATATCCCCTTCAATTTTTAGCCAAACATGTTCCTCTGGATAGTAATAGAGATCGTCCGGAAAATCGAAACCTTCTACTTGCATAGATAAAGGTATAAAATTTAATCTTATTAACTTTTATTATTAATTAATGAAATACGCAGTATGGCTAGATGGGGTAATTCTAAAGATAGATTTAACTGATATTCTTTATAGAATTTATAAAGGAGAACCAGCAAATATACCTATCACTACAGAGACTTTTGAGGATTGGAAAGAGATCTTCAATATTAAAGATAAGATTTATTTATTGTCACCTTATGACGAGAAAAACACAAAAGAAATTATAACTAAATTAGGCATTAATGTTCCTTATATAAGTAATAATGGTAAAACAAAGCCATCTAAGACCCCTTATGAGGAACTAATTAGAAGGACTGGTTGGGATCCTATTAACGTGATTACAATTGGTTCATCTCCACTTGACTTACTTTCAGCTAGATTTTATGATTCAAGAATAAAAGTCGCTTGTATAGAGAGATTTAGTGATTGTTCTAGGTACAGTCCATATATAATAGGAAAAGATCTTCCTTCTTTACTTAATTCTCTAAGAAGATTAAGAAAACTTTAAATATTTAGTGGGATCTGGCAAATTTGCGGCTTTAAAAGCTTCTTTTCTTTTTGTGCATTGACTACATTGACCGCAATGATACTTATGTCCTAATAAACAAGAATAAGTTAGCGAGGGATCTAATCCAGATGATACTCCTATCTTTAAAAGAAAAGACTTTGGCATACCAGCAAAGGGAGTAGAGACTTTAACTCCTAGTATTTCTCCTAAGCGTTTTAGTTCATTCATAATTTCATACCTGTTTTGTTCATATTCACAGTCTTCCTTAACGCTTGCTATGATTATCTCTTGGTAACCTTTCTCTTTAGCGAAAGCTATTGCAATAGGAATTATTATCACGTTCCTATGAACTATTGGTTCATGTGGTTTTAACCAATCTTCTGATGAAATAAATAAGTTTCTTAGCTTCTTTATATTAGCTACCAACAGTTTTTTGTTCAATTTTCCGCAAATTATGCTACTACTTTTTAACTGCATTCTGGCAGATTTTTGTCCATAATCTACGAATAGGCAATCAAAGTCAAGCCCTTTCTTTGTATAGTAATAAGCTGCAGAGGACGAATCTAGTCCACCGGACATTAAAAGTAATGCTTTCATAATTATATTTTAATACTTTTTATTCTAATTATAAATTGTGTCTGTTGAAAACGAAGCGAAGAAATTAGCAGCAACTTATGCTAGATGGCTTAGGAACCCGCAAGAGGCATTATTTGGAAAACAGGGAGGAAGAGGAGTTGTTATTCTTATATATGATAAAGTGAAGGCAGCTAAGACTAAAGAAGATATAACGAAAGCCCTTGATTTATCTCAATATCCAGATTTAGATAAAGCAACTTATAATGATTTATCAAGGTTTTTTAATGAGTTATTAAATAAAATTTCGCAATTTGATGATCAGACAGCAGTAAAATTTACCATAGAAGCATTTAGGTATTTCCAAATCGCTCTCTTTACAAAAATTGAGGATATAAATAAAGGTTATTGGGCTTAACCAGTAGACTTTACTAAATAAGTTTTTTTGATAAAATTTAAATATATGGTTTATGAAATATTTTATATGCAAGTAGAAATGGAAAGAATAACGTTACCCTCTGGTAAAGAGGCAAAATTAATCGATGCATTAAGTTTTTGTTATGACATATCAGATACAGAATTTAAGGTATTAGAAACTGTAATTGAGAAGAAAACTATAACAGAGGACGAACTAGTAGAAATATTAAAATTGTCTAAAGCTTCTGTAAATAGAAGTCTCAATAAATTAGTCTCACTAGGATTTATAGAAAGAGAAAAAGTGCAATCAAGCAAGGGAGGAAGACCAAAGTATCTATATAAATCATTAGAGAAAGAAGAGTTAATCAAAAAAATAACTGAAGATTTCAAGAAATGTTCAGAAATGTTTATTAATACACTGCCTACATTTATTCGTTCTTCTTTTGGCAGTTAAAAACAAATCTTTCTGGCTCTTTCATAAAAGCTAATTGGCATATTTCTGTATCAAAATAATATACAATCTCATTGTATGTTACTTTATAAGGTGTACATTCAGCCTCAAAGAGCCTGTTACACACTGGACAAACAACTTTCATATTCATAAGAAAACTAAATACATTTTTAAGTTTGCACTCTTAATGTAAGTTATGGAAGTAATTGATGCAACTAACTCTGAATGCCCTGAACCATTTATGAAAACTGTAGCAAAGTTAATGAGTATTAAATCTGGTACTGTCAAAGTTATTTTTAAAGATCCTAAATGTGTGGATATGATAACTGAAGCAGTTAAATTAATGGATTGTAAAATTGTAGAAACTGTAAATCAAGATGGAATCTATTCAATGATAATTGAAAAAGGAGAAAGTAGTAAAGAAATTAAAGATGTTAAACTAGGTGGCTGCTAATTCCATTCTTTTTGCACAGTCAAGTAAGTCAGCTCTTATTTTCTCTAGAATATTTGAGGTAATAGAATAGTAATACTTTGGTCTTCCTATTTTCTTTCCTTCAGTTTTAGTTCTTTCTACTAGTCCAAGTTCTATTAATTTCTTCAAACTATTTTCTACTGTAGTTTTACTTAATTTAAAAATGTCTGCTAATTCCTCTGATGTTATTGGTTTCTCGATTTCTACCATTTTTAATAACACTGCTACATCTGTATCTGTAATTTTATAACAACATCTAATCTCTTCCTTTTTTGACTCTAATTTTTCTTTCATCATTAAATACCTTATCTTTTTAAATATTTAAAAATTTCTCAAAGTTTAAAACGTATGATAGATACGAGTTAACTAATATAATGACTATTTAATTTACTCAGTACGTACTCTTAATAGAAATCTTTAAATAAATAAAATAACTTTATTTTTTAAGGATGACGCTATTTAGATTTATTGTAGAACAAGGATCTCAGGATAAAATACTAGCCGGTGAAGAGGCACTATTAGAAAGTATAAGCAACGGAGCACAGCCAATCCTTAGATTTGTAATATTTGATCCTACTGCCGTTTTAGTTGGATATCATCAAGCTGTGGAACAGGAAGTAAATATTGACGAAGTAAAGAAAAGAGGCTGGGATATAGGTAGAAGACCAACTGGAGGGGGAACAATAATAATGGGAAAAGAACAACTAGGTTGGGAAATTTATGCTGATGCTTCTTTAGTTGGTTATACTCCAGAGGAAGCAATAAAAAGAGGTGCAGAAGGTGTAATTAAGACTCTTGAAAAATTAGGAATAAAGGCTAATTTTAGACCTAAAAATGACGTAGAAGTAAACGGAAGAAAGATATCTGGAATTGGTGCTTTCTCTCAAGGAAAATATATCGCGGTTACTGGTACAATTCTAGTTGATTTTAATGCTGAGTCTATGGTTTCAGTTTTAAGACTTACTTCTGAAAAATTGAAGGATAAATTAGCAAAAGACTTTAGAGATAGACTCACTTGGATAAATAGAGAATTAGGCAAAAGTATTGAAATGTCACAAATAATTGAATTAGCTAAGGCATCGTTCGAAGAAGCTCTTAACGTTAAGCTTGAAAATTCCACATATACTGAAACGGAAGAAAAGCTTATTTCTGAGTTAAGAATGAAATACTCTTCTCCAGAATGGATATTTAACTTAAGGAAACCTTTAGAAGGTGATATAAAATACATAGAAAAGAAATTACCCGGAGGATTAGTAAAGGTTCAAGTTAAAATGGCTGGGGAAAAGATTATTGAGTCTGTCCTAATAACTGGTGATTTCTTTATTGAACCAAGAAGGGCAATTTATGACCTTGAAGCTAGGTTAAAATGGTCGAGAGTTGAAGATGTTGAAAAAGAAATTAGAGATTGGTATAAGGAAGTTAAAATCATTGGTATATCTGCTGATGACTTAGTAAATATATTTAAGGAGGTTTTGTCTAAATGAAAAAGTTATATCTTTATGCACCAGCTTTAAAGAAATATGAAACAGATTATATCACATCTGATAATGGTTGGAAAATGGTTTCAGTTACTGGTACTGCTTGTGCTTTTAACTGTGATCATTGTAATAGGAGAATTTTAGAAGGCATGGAAGATGCTTCAAATAAAGAGAGAATGAAAAGTATTATAGAGAAAGTTATAAAGGAAGGTCATAAAGGTTTGGTTTTGTCAGGAGGTTCTACAATAAGAGGAGAAGTTCCTATATGGCGTTATGAGGAAATTTTAAGTAAATATGCTAACAAGCTGACTTTTATTGCACATACTGGAGTTGTTAAAAACAAGGAAATAGCTGAAAAATTTGCAAAAGCGGGGATAAAAATAGCCCTTTTAGACATGGTCGGTGATAATGAAACAATAAAAGAAGTGTTAAAACAACCATTTACAGTTGATGATTATCTTAACTCCTTCAAATACCTAAAGTCTGTTGGAATAAAAATTGCTCCTCATGTCATTGTTGGTTTAAGTAAAAGAGGAATAGAAGGAGATTTGCACGCTATTGAACTTCTAAAAGAAGTAAATCCAGATACTGTTATTATAGTTGGTTTAATGCCGTTAGTCGGTACTAGGAACACTAGACAACCTTCGCCAGATGAATTAAAGCTTGCATTAAAGAAAGTTAGAGACGAATTTTCAGTTCCCATCATGCTGGGATGTGCTAGACCTAGAGGTAAAGGTTATGTTGAGGTAGATAAGTTTGCAGTAGATTATGAAATTGATGGGATAGCCTTTCCAGAAGAAGAAATTATTCCTTATGCTATGAATAAAAGGGAAGTTATTTTTAGTAATGCGTGTTGTGGGAATGTAATTTTTGATGCTTTGGGGGGTGTTTTAAATGTTAAGAATGGTAAGTAGTCCAGATTGGGTTAGGTTAAGTTTTGGAGCAGATATGGTATTAGGTTTTAGTCCAGGAATTTTTTTACATAATGCATTAAATACAACAATAAACCTACTACAATACTATCCAGATGGATGTAAGGCTAACTGCTCTTATTGTGGTCAAGCTAGAGAAGTTGCTCAAGGTCCAGAGTGTAAAACATTAATAAGAGTAGAATGGCCTTTAAGAAGGCTTGATGATGTGATAAAGAAGATTAAAGAAAGGCAAGGAGATCCTAGATATGGTTTGCAAAGAATTTGTGTAGGTCAATTAGCTCACCCTAGAGCTGCCCAAGATTCTATTGAAATTACTAGAAGAATAAGGGAAGCTGGAATTGAACTTTCAATTTCAGAATTAATTACTCCGACTTATACTTTTAAGCATCATTTAATAGAAATGAAAAAAGCTGGTGGAGACATGGTTGATGTTGCAATAGACGCTGCTAGTAAAAGAGTATTCGAAGAAACAAGGGGTAAAAAAGTAAGAAGTATGCATAATTGGGAAAGATATTTGCAAGGTATTGATGAAGCTGTGGAAGTGTTTGGAAAAGGAAATGCCGGTATACATTTAATTATAGGTTTAGGAGAAACTGAGAAAGAGGCTATAGATATTATGTGGTACGCTCACACTAGAGGAGCCAAAATAACGCTATTTGCATTCTATCCAGAGCAAGGTACTCCAATGGAAAAAGTAAAGCCAGCTCCAGTAAATGTATATAGGAGAATGCAATTAGCTAGATGGCTTATTGAAAACGACTTAATCGATTATTCGGCTTTTAAGTTTAACGATGATGGAGTATTAATAGATATCGATTTACCCCCAGATTTAACTATTGATGAAATTGCACCAGCATTTATGACTTCTGGTTGTCCAGGATGCAATAGGCCTTACTCTAATGAAAGGCCTAACATGGAGTTTAGAAATATCCCATGGTATCCTTCAAGGGATAAGGCATTAAAGGCAATTAAACAAAGTAAATTACCGTCAGTTATAAAATACTTTGAGCAAAAACAATGAAAATCCTTAAGGGAAGTCTCTTAAGTTTTTTCTCGAGTGGTTTTCCTTCACATGTTAAAGTAAAAGCTATAGATTTAAGTTCTCCAGATCAAGAGTATTTTTACTCTCCCTTTAATGGTTTTATAGAGAGAATAGAAAAGTTTAACATAGGAAGGCCAAATAAATATGCAAAAGTAGATTACGATGTTTTAATTCAAGTTAATGTGAATGGGAAAAGGATTAAGATTCTTCATATAGAACCTTTCGTAAACGAAGGGAACGAAATAAAGGAAGGAGAGAAAATTGGTAAGTTTTTAGAATCTCCATACACCGGAGGAGATTTTAAGCATGCACATATAGAAGGAATAACGCTAAAATTTCCTAAGGTAAAATTTTATAGAGAATCAACATTAGGAAGAATAGTAAATAAAGAAAAGGAATACTTTGATGTTGAAATAAAAGATTACGCAGTTGCTGGCAACTTCTATGGTTTAGGTTGCTGTGGTGGTTTATTAAATGTTAGCTTTCCTTACAGCTGTTATGGTGGTATTATCGGAAATTGGAATAATACCCTTAACTTTTTAGGTTTTAATTTAGGCTTTCCTTATAAATTAAAAAGAAAGAATCTTATCATGTTTGAGGGAAAGAAGGGAATAATAAAGAACTGGGAGAAATCAGCCTCATTTAAAGTTTTGGCTAATAAGCCTATATGTGGTTTCGCCTTTGTTGAAGTAGTATTAGGTTACAAAATACCTCCAAGAATAAGAGTTTTTAGGAAAACTGATTTAGAGGAAGGCGACGAAATAGAACTTAAATTAATAAAAGAGCTGATGTAAAATGTTAGGGATCGTATGGGATGAGAAATTTAAAGAAATCTCATTCTCACATCCAATGATTAGGGATATATCGAAGGAGAGAATAAGACGGTTCATTGAAATTGCTAGGAGGAAATTACATTTCGTAGAGATTAAACCAGAAAAGGCTACTGTATATGATCTGTTAAAGATTCATGACGAGAAATACATTAAGAAACTTGAGGAAGTAAGTAAGATTCCTTATATAGGCTTTCTAGATAGTGGTGATACCATTCATTACCCTGGAATGTTTGATGATATATTACTTGTTCTTGGAGCATCAATTACTGCAATAAAATATTCTAAATTTATTGAAAAGATTTTCATTCCATTAGGAGGATTTCATCATGCATTAAGAGAGAAAGCAATGGGATTTTGTCCTATAAATGACGTTGCTTTTTCTGCTTTAACTTTGTTGGAAAAGGGAGAAAGGATAGCTATTATTGATATTGATGCGCATCATGGTAATGGTTTGCAAGAATATCTTTACGATAAACCGATATTGAAGATAAACATTTTTGCATATGATGGAAAATTCTTCCCAGGAACTGGGAAAATAGAGGAAAGGGGTATTGGAGAGGGGAAAGGACTAAACTACAACGTTCAGCTTCCTTTATATTCTGGCGATGATGTTTTTGAAGAGGCTTTACGCATCTTAGAAATTATTCCAGATTTTAATCCCACATATATTATTGTCGTTGCTGGCGTTGACGGACATAAGGATGATGGATTAAAATCCCTAAACCTAACTTGTAATTCCTACAATTTACTTGGCTTAAAGGTTAAAAGAATTGCTCATAAGTCGAAGATAATAGGCTATGGTGGTGGCGGTTATGGGAAAATGAGCTCAGAGTGTATGGTTTCTTTTTTGTTAGGATTAGAAGGTAAAAAAGAAGAGATTGAAACTAGAACATCCTCTGATAAAGAGAAAATTGAAAAGGTAAAAAATGAAGTTAATTTATTCCTTCAAGGCTTTTCCTAAGTCCTCAGCAAACTTTAGCAACGCTCCCATAGCATAACTAGTATCCTTATTACCTAGTGCACCAACTAATCCGAATGTTCCTACTGGTTTAACACTTGGTAGATCATTAATCCACATCTTTAATGCAACACCCATCTTCTGCGTTATCATAACTAAACCGTCTATCAATTGTGGGTCTCCTAATACTTCAAATACTTTCATTAATTTATCAAGAACGCCGGCTTTTTGTAACTCAGCCATTCTCTCTAATAATGCAAGCATGGATGTCATGTCTATTTGAGTTAATAGCTTTACTGTTTTTTCACTTGTTAATTGCTTAAGTAATGGGGTTAATGCTATTAACGAATTTAACATTGAGTCTATGTCTATTTGTTCTAGTAGTTTTAGTGCTTTGTCGCTTGTTAGTTTTTGTAGTATTGGTGTTAGTTTTTCTGTTGCTCCTAGGAGTGAATCTATGTCTATGCTTTCAATTACTTTTAATGCCTTATCACTAGTAAGCTTATTAAGTAATGGCAACATCTTTTCTGTTGCGTTGAGCAAACTGTCAATATCTAATGATTGTAATAATGTGAGTGCTTTGTCGCTTGTTAGTTTTTCTATTAGTGGCCATAGTGCTTGTATTTTTGTTACTTGGTCCATTCCGAAGGATATTAGTGCGTTTATTAGGTCAGCCTTTTGAACAGCATCAAGAAGGTCTAATGATTGTTGCATTAAGTTAATTAACATATCTAATTGTCCTTTCTTTTGCATATCCGCTGTCATCGTTGCTAATTTGTTAAGTAATGGTAGCATTTTTTCAGTTGTATCTAATAGATTATCTATGTCTATTTGTTCTAGTAGTTTTAGTGCTTTGTCGCTTGTTAGTTTTTGTAGTATTGGTGTTAGTTTTTCTGTTGCTCCTAGGAGTGAATCTATGTCTATGCTTTCAATTACTTTTAATGCCTTATCACTAGTTAATTTTTGAAGTAATGGTAATGATTTCTCTGTTGCAGTAAGGAGTCCATCAACATCAAGGCTTTGTATAAGATTTAATGCTCTATCGCTTGTTAGTTTTTCTATTAGTGGCCATAGTGCTTGTATTTTTGTTACTTGGTCCATTCCGAAGGATATTAGTGCGTTTATTAGGTCAGCCTTTTGAACAGCATCAATTATTGATAATGCTTGATCAGTTAATGCTATTAATTGATCTAACTCTCCTTTCTTATCTAATTCACTTAATTTATCCATTAACTTTTCTATTGTTGGCAATTCATCTACCAATTTTGATAATCTTTGTATATTTTCTGGGGATGTTAATTTTTCCAATGGGTCTGTAATCGTTTGAGCCAATTCTATCTCCACAAATTTATTAACATTTTTATTTATATAGTTTAATTATGGCTGAGTTTGTAGTAATTACATTTAGCTCTCTTAACTATCTTAAAGATCTAATTAACATTTATAAGAATAAGAAAGTTATTGTTACTACTTTAACTTATTCCAAGGCATTAAAAAAAGGGTTAAACCCATTAATTTATGAGAATGTTTGGATAAGAGCCTATTCTCATAAACCAGTAAAAATTTTTGACTTAGATGAAGCTGATTCAGAGGCAATACTTGTAGCACAAGAATTATCTGCACAACTGGTTACTTCAGATGAAAAGATAGAAAAGATTGCAAAAGAAATGGGAATCAATGTTGTTCGCTACCCTTAGCTAACATTTTCAGAATTATTGTTGGAGGAAAACTACCTGGTATTTCCACTTTTTCATTTAATATAATTTTAGGTACATTAAGAACCCTATATTTTTTACCCTCTTCTTCATACATTGTAACGTCTATAATTTCTAAGCTTACGTTTGGATTGTAGATGGGAAGTTGATAAAGTAGTTCTGCTGCTATTGGGCATTTAGTACAATCTGGTGTTACAAATAATTTAATGTTACCAGAAATTTTAGATGCAAGTTCTTTTTCCTTTTCATCTAATTGAATAACGTTATTTGAAATCCTAACCAATGCGTTTAAAAATGGCCAAAACTCATTTACTGTGGGTATACCGTAATAAGTAAAATAAAGTCTATCGTTTTTATATACTTTTAGGTATGGTTTATTACAACCTTCTTTATTAACTATATTTAGTTTATCCTTGAAATAATCGAAAATTTCTTCGATTTTACATCCTTCTAATGTTAAACCATTTATATAAGACAAGTATTGCGAGACTATGTAATCGTAACTCATAAAAAGTACCTCAAACTCTCTATTCCTTCTAACGCTTTAATTAATTTTTCTTCTAACTCTTTCCTATCGTTAAAAGTCTTTATTACAAATACAACATTACCAGAAATTAAATATTCTAGAGGAGCTCCTAATCCTTGCGATATTCTTGATGCTCTAGCATATTTAATTCCCATAGAGACTAAATCATCAAGACTTTCTTTTCCAGTTGGTAAAGGAATTGGCAACTTAACACTATTTTCTTCTATGTAAAACTCATAATCATCCATAACTACTTTTTCTTTTCTTATTTCATTAATTAACTGAAAACCTTTCCTTTTTAGATATTCCTCAAGTGAAGACATGATTCCTCTCATTTATATATATCAACATCTAAATCAAATTCTTCTCTGGCTGAGTTAATTAGAACTTCACTTAATGAAGGATGTGCAAATATCGTAAATGCTAAGTCCCTTATAGTCACTCTTTTCCTTATAGCTAATGCCATTATATTTACTAACTCTTCAGCATTATCTCCAACAATTTCTGAATAAACTACAGTACCATTTTTATCTATTCCTATTAGTGCAAAGCCTTCTCTTAGTCCTTTGATTATGGCTCTAGTATTAGCATTATATGGGAATTTTAAGAATTTTACCACCTTATCTTTTTCTCCGACTACTCCTATTTGAGGGTCTGTGTAAATAACTTGTGGAGTACCAGAATAATCCATATATTCGCAAGTTCCTAGTGAATTTAGAGATGCTATTATAGCCTCCATATAAGCTACATGAGCAACTTTCTTTTCCTTATTTACTATATCTCCTATTGCATAAACGTTTTTAATGTTAGTTTGCATTCGTTCATTAACTATTATTCCTTCTTTACCTATTTCAATACCTAATTTCTCAAAACCTTTAGGATAATTTGGTTCTCTACCAGTAGCATAAACTATGATATCCCCTTCATATTCGCCTTTATTTGTATACACTTTCTCTCCATGGATTCTCTCGACTTTAGAATTCTCGACAATATCCACTCCATCAAACTCTAATGAATCTAATAATAATTTTCTACTTTCTTCATGCAAATCCTTTAGGACTTTTCCTCTAGTTATAAGAGTAACTTTAGTGCCCAATTTAGCATAAATTTGTGCAATTTCTGTTCCAGCAACTCCTCCACCTAAAACTATCATTGATGAAGGTATTGATGTAAGCCTAACAGCTTGATCCTCACTTATTGTATTTTCTATTCCTTCAATTCTTGGCGGTTTAGGTTTCGAACCAGTAGCTAAAAATATTTCCTTAGTGTTAAGTATCTTTCCATTTACTTCTACATTATGATTATCATGCAAAAATGCCTCTCCTTCGATAGTCTCTCCGCCAGCGTTCTTAATAAGTTTTTTACCCGCCGAACTCAAATAATCTATTATTTCGTCCCTTTTAGAAAAGAAATTATTTAATTTTAAATTAATTTCAATTCCTTTATAATTACCTAATTCAGAAAGTCGTGAATACAAAAAAGAAATATCTGACAAAAAAATACTTGGAACACATCCGTAATTTACGCATGTTCCTCCAAACTTTTCTTTTTCTATTACTGCTACTCTTTTACCTTTTCTACTTAATATGATACCAGCTGTGTAGCCGGCAGTTCCTCCACCTATTATTACAACATCATATTCCATGTTAGGTCAGAAGAATAATGCTCTGTCAGCATCGAATAGTAAATCTATTAATGTAGAACCGCCAACTATTTCAACTCCATCCACTACATCACTTTCATTCATATGGCACATATCTTTAAGGCTTTGAACACATACATACATTTTTACTCCATTGTCTTTAGCCATATCGAAGAAGTGTATGAATGGATTTCCTCCTTTTTTCCTCTCCTCCTCTTGCCATTTCTTATCTAATAACTTTGGTCCTTTTATCATGAAGAATACTGATGTTTCATATTCCATTGAGGCAGCTATTGAGGCCATAAAAAGAGGTGCATATGTTCTATCTAAATCTTCTGGTCCATGAGTCACTACTACTAGAACTTTTTGTTTTTTCTCTCCTTCACTCATCTTAAATCCTCCTAAATAATAGTTAAAAACACCAACTTAAATTTTTTATCAAACAAATTTACTCAATGAAAGTTTGGCAAAATATTTTTTCTTATAGTAAGAAAATGTAAATTTTCTATTCTTTTAACGTAAAAGAAATAGATATTTTTAGTTTACTAAGTTTAGTTTATACTAAATAAAAGTGAAAATCCTTACGAAATTATTTTAAAAATGAATATGAGAAAAGCTTATATAATTTGAGATAAAAAAGAGTATTTGGGTAAAAAACCTTGGCTGAACAAAAGAAAAAACTATCTATAATCGTCTTCTCTGGAACAATTGATAAGTTAATGCCAGTAGGAATATTAGCATCAGGCGCTGCAGCAGCTGGATATGAAGTAAACCTATTCTTCACATTCTGGGGGTTAACAAATATAACGAAATCTGGACTTCAGAGACAACCAGCTCCAATAGATAAAAACTATGAACAAATGGGTCCAATGATGATGCAAAAAATGCAAGAAATGAAATATCCAATGTGGTATCAATTAATTCAGCAAGCAAAGGAAGTAGGAGAAGTTAAAGTATTTGCATGCAGTACCACAATGGAATTCTTCGGCATAAAGAGAGAAGACTTAGCAGAATTTGTTGATGATGTAGTAGGAGTTGCAACATTCTTAGATAGAGCAGAAGGAGGAACAACTTTGTTCATTTGAGGTGAGAAAAATGGCAGAGATTAAGATTGCAAAAACATTAGATGTAAAGGGAATGTATTGTCCAGGGCCAGTGATGGAAACTGCTAAGGCAATTAAGCAAATTGGAATTGGAGAAGTACTAGAAGTATTAGCAACAGATCCAGCTGCAAAACCAGATATTGAGGCCTGGGCTAGAAGGACTGGCCAACAAATTTTAGATATTCAACAACAAGGCGGAGTAACGAGAATACTAATAAAGAGAGTTAAGTAAAGGATATTAATTTATTTTTTTAACAAAATTTATAAGTTAGTTTTCCTACTTTTATTTGATGGCTTCAGTAAAAGCTATTCCTCTACCAGACGATCCAAGAGTTATGGATATGGCTTATGATGTTCAAGCGATAGAACCAGAAGAACTAAGAAATTTTGAAAGCAAATTAAAACCGGAAGAAAGGGAACTTGCAATTAAATATTGGCAAGCTGTAAAATCAGATTTTAGGTTTAATGAATACTTAAGAGGATGTTTAAATTGTGGTGTTTGTACATCAGGTTGTCCAGCAGCTAAGTTCTACGATTTTGGACCAAGAGAAATGATCCAATATATGATGAGAGATGCAGTAGACAAGATATGGGAATTCGTTAATAAGAAAGTTTGGGCTTGCGTACAGTGTTACACATGCTCAATGAGGTGTCCATTTAACAATGAAATAGCTGGGTTAATCATGCTTTTGAGAGAATATGCAGTACAATTTGGTTTACCATCAGCTAAAGAAATCTTAGCTCCATATAGAAGAGTTTTGTATACTGTAATGACTACTGGTAACCAAGTTACACCAAATATGATTCAGCCAGAGGCATTCCCAGATTGGGGCCCACAAGCAGTTGAAGAGTCAAAGAATATGGATGTTTATAGAAAAGCAGTTCCAGTAGATTTAATGCAAAGAACAGATATTGGTTGGCAAACTTCTCTTCAGACAGCAGTAGAATTAATGACCATATTCATAGAGTCTGGAGTATTAGATGCAATAAAGAACGTTGATGAGGATTTGTATGAAATGATTATGGACATGTATGAAGAAAGAAAGCAGCAACTAGAGGAAATAAAAGAGAAGTATATGAAAGGAGAACTCAACGAAGACGAACTACCCGATAATTGGATGGATTTATAAGTTAAATATATTTTTTGTATTATTTAATTGAAATTTAGCTAATTTACATGTTCTCATAAAATGTTTAAAATAAAAATTTATATATGTCAAAAAACATAGGTGTATGTAAAGGTGGTAAAATGGTTACTCAAGAAGAAAAAAAGTTGCATGAAGAGATAAAAGAGGCCTTTCCTTATGCCGAAGATGTAGACTGGAATGAAGTATATCAAAGAATTATTTACAAATATAGTACTCCTCACGGTTTACAGCACGTTAAAGAAGAACTATACAAATTAGAGGATGAAGGAGAAATAATTGTCCATCATATAAAGCCTTATAACAATCCAGTAGAAGTACAAACATTAAATGGTTTTCCAAAGAAAATACCAACTACAAAATTATGGAATCATAAGAGCTGTGGACAATGTGGTCATATTCCTGGATACCCAACATCAGTATTCTGGATAATGAATAAACTAGAGATTGATTATTTGGATGAACCTCATCAGACTTCATGTACTGGTTGGAATTATCATGCATCTGGTGCCTCTAATCCAGTAGCCTTAGCTGGTGTATATGTAAGAAACATGTGGAGGGCTTATGAAACTGGATACTTCCCATTAATACACTGTGGAACATCATTTGGACATTACAAAGAAGTAAGAAACATGATAGTATTACATAAGGAAATTAGAGATAAGTTAAGACCAATAATGAGAAAATTAGATATGGATATTGTAGTTCCAGAGGAAGTTGTACACTATTCTGAATGGCTATTCGTTATGAGTAAAAAAGCTGCTCAGCATAAGAAATACGATTTAAGCAACATAAAAGCAGCAGTTCACACACCATGTCACGTTTACAAATTAGTACCAGAAGATACAATTTATGATCCATCAGTATTTGAGGGAAGAAGACCAGCAGCACCAACTGGAACAGTATTAAACTTTGGTGCTAAGATTGTTGATTACTCAACCTGGTGGGACTGCTGTGGTTTCGGATTTAGGCATATATTAACTGAGAGAGAATTCAGTAGAAGCTTTGCATTATTTAAGAAAGTAATTCCAGCAGTAGAAGAAGGTCATGCTGATGTATTTGTAACCTCTGACACTGGATGTGTAACTACATTAGATAAGAGCCAGTGGGCTGGAAAGGCTCATGGTTTTAACTATAACTTACCAGTATTGGCTGATGCTCAGTTTGCAGCAATAATGATGGGTGCGGATCCATACAAGATTGGTCAAATACATTGGCATGCTACTGACGTAGAAGGATTCTTAAGAAAAGTAGGAGTACCAGTAGATGAATATAAGGAGCAGTTCTTGCAATACTTAGCTGATCTAAGAGAAGGTAAGAGGCAACCAGAATATATATACAAACCACATAGAAAGATTGACTTCTACCTAGCTTTACCAGATAGAGTTAAGTGGTATAAGGGAGAGCAAGCTGTTCAAAAGTGAATAGCAAAGTTTTTTAAATTATTTTTATTTAATTAATATGCAGTTGGTGAAAAAATGGCCGGTGAAAAAGTTCTCGTAATAGGTGCTGGACCAGCAGGATTATCTGCTACTAAGGAGTTAGCTAATTTGGGTATTAATGTAGTACTAGTTGAAAGGGAATCATTCCTAGGTGGAACTCCTAAAAGATTAAAGTATAGTTTATTATTTCCAGAATTAAGGCCTGCTGCTGAAGTAATTGATCCATTAATTAAATCTGTTCAAGAAAATAAAAATGTTAAGATCTATCTTGAGAGCATAGTAGATAGTGTTAAGCAAGAAGGAAATGGTTTTACAGTAAATATTAAGGATAAGAGTGGAAAGATAACTACTGAGAAAGTAAATGCTATTATAGCTGCTTCTGGTTTTGAACATTTTGACTCAAGGAGAAAATATGAATATGGTTATGGTATAATACCAAACATTTATCAGATTTCTGATATTGAGGGAATGTTATCAGAAAATAGATTAGTAACTACTAAGGGAACTCCACCAAAGAGAGTAGCAATATTATTATGTGTAGGTTCAAGAGATGCTACTGTTGGAAATACTTATTGTTCAAGAGTATGCTGTGCAGTGTCAATTAAACAAGCTATGGAGATAAAGCAAAGAATTCCTGACGCAGTAGTTCACATTTACTACATGGATATAAGAACTTATGGATTAATGGAGGATAAATTGTATTGGAAAGCACAATTAGATTATAGAGTAGGATTTATTAGAGGAAGAATTTCTGAGTTCATGAGAGGGCCAAATGATACAGTAATAATTAAGGGAGAAGACACAATGAATCTTAACAGAGCTTTAGTAGTTCCATACGATATGGTAATATTGGCAAATGGTATGGAGCTAGGTTTAGGATCAAAACAAGTAGCTAAAGTATTAGGATTAGAGTTTGAAAGTCATGGTTTCGTAAAGCCATTAGATCCAGATAGATTACCAGTACAGTCAACAAAGAAAGGAATATTCTTAGCTGGTGCTATAACTGGTCCTAAGACAATATCAGATTCGATAACCGAAGGATATGCAGCTGCTATGAAGGCTTATGAATATATAATGAAGGGTACATGGGAGGAACCAGTAAAGGTAGCTACTGCTGAGGTGGCTCATCATTAACATGAATTTTTTAAACGTTGATTATGTTAGAGATATTTTTAATGCTATGTTAGATAAGGATATAAATAATACTGCATCAGATCCAAAGAAATCACTTTCTTTAATTTTAGATTCAATGAAAATGAAGTCAGATTTTCTTAGTAAACTTACCATAACTACTCATGAAGATGCAAAGAAATTATTTGAGATTATATTTTATGCAAAGAAATATGCAGATGAAGTAATTTCACAAACTGGATTACCACAATTATCTAAAGCTTATTCTTTATTAAAAGATACTTCTAAATCATATGATGAAAGAGTAGAAGGATTTGTTTCTATTGTTAAAGGAGGAAATAAGAAAGACATAGAAGATATGGCAAAAGAGATAATTCACTTTATTGAGCCAGATAAATATCCTCTATGGACAAGATGGATTTGGAATAAGGAGAGAAACACTGGATCAATTACTTATGTGTTAAAAGATAATATTACGCTTACATCTCCTTCAGAATTTTTTGAAGCTTTATCTGAACTTAAATCAGTATTAAATGTTTTTGGTTTAGATACTGGAAATTATTATCCTACTTCAATTTTTTTAGTTTATGCATATGTTAGGCTTTTAGATTATACTACACACCTTGCAATAGATAAAAAAGCCGCGGGGTTACTCCCCACTCATCTCACAACTACAGCTTTAGTTCTTGGGTTAAAACCCTTTATTAAGGTGATAAAATATGCCCATTCCTGAGTTAGAAAAACCAATTATAAAAGGAGTTATTCAAAAAGATAAAGTAATAGTAGATGGTGTAGAATTAGACGGTACTTGGAACGCATTTTTAATAGAGAGAACACAAACTGGTTATGATCCCTCAGTATGGGATGAAATAGCAAATACATTAGAAGGCTATACTATTAGTGCATGCTGGCAGTGCGGAACTTGTACCTCAGGTTGTACAATGAGAGAATACGATCCAAACTACAGCCCAAGAAGGTTTATTGACTTAGCTAGAAAAGGAGACAAACAAGGATTAATTGAATTACAAAACAGTTTATGGAGATGCGTATCCTGCCAAAAATGTACTCACAGATGTCCTAAAGGAGTATTAGTAGAGGAAGTAGTACATGCAATTCATAATTACTTACTAAAACATGGTTTAGTAAAGAAAGATCCGGGTACGGTATTTGATGAGCTATTTCTAGAGACTGTTATGAGTAATGGAGGAAGAATTTCAGAATTGACACTTGGTGCAGCATCAGCTAAAGCTGGATTCTTAACGTTAAGTCTTAAGGATCTTATAGTTATGGGTGGAGCTATGTTAAGATCTGGGTTAGTTAAAGATTTGTTAAAACCAAATAAAGTAAAGAATTGGGATAGAATAAAGAAAGTTTTAGAAGAAGCAATGCAAGAGGAGGTGTTACCAGAATGAGTCTCAGAATAAATAATCCTTATGGTAAAGTAGCCTTCTATCCTGGTTGTTCCTTAGATGGTATGGGGAAAATGTATGATGTATCATTAGCATTAGTAGCGAAAGATTTAGGATTAGAATATGAAAAAATTGAAGATTATAACTGTTGTGGTGCATTGGAAGTTAAGAACGTTAATACAATGGCTGGTTTATTACTACCTGCAAGAAATCTATCATTAGCAAGACAAATGGGAGCAGACACTGTAATGTCTGCATGTCCGGGTTGTCACTATTCTCTATCAAGAACTCACTATTATATGACAAAGTATCCTAAATTAAAAGAGAAAGTAAACGCTTATCTAGAGAAGATGGGAGAAAAACCATATGATTTAAAACTATTAATGATTCATGCTGTTGAGTTTATTTATAACACTGTAGGACCAGAAGGAATTAAGGCTAGAGTCAAGAGACCATTAAATGGGCTTAAGGTTGCCCCTTACTATGGTTGTTTATATGCAAGACCTAAGCAATACATACTCACTGGATATATGAAAATTAAGGATGACCCAGAAAGACCATTCTTCATGGACAAGTTATTAGAGGCTACCGGAGCTGAACCAGTTCCATTTGAAGCAAAGACTATGTGCTGTGGAGGACCTCATGTATATTCTGATGCAAATGTTGCTCTAAATCTGGAAGCAAGAATATTAAAAGAAGCGAGAAGGAACGGTGCTGAATTGTTAGTTGTTGACTGTCCATTAGGTGGTGTAGCTTTTGAGAATAATATGAATAAGATTGCTGAACTATACGGTGAAGATCTAAGAATGCCAGTAGTGTATTTCAGTCAGTTGTTAGCTTTTGCATTTGGTCACTCCCCAGAGGAAGCATTGTTAAATGCGAACTTGACGAATCCAATGAGTGTATTAAAGAGGTACTTGTAAAAGTTCTTTATTTTTCTTCTTCCTCTTTTCTTCCATCTTTTTCTTTCATAAAATATTTTAACCATTCAATTACTTTCTCGTCATTGTTTTCCTTTAGGAAATTAATATATTTTTCTATAAAGTCTAAATATGAGTTAGATCTTGAATAAGTTTCTCTCAGTCCCTTAATAGAGGTCGATCTCTGAATTTTAAAACTAAAAGTCCTTATTCTCTTAGTTGAGAAAATGATAATAGAAGTAAGTTTATCTGTTATCATAATCCTACAAAGAGTAGAATTCAACAGTTTAACTCTGAAAATAGTTTCATTTCTATCACAAAGTAATACTGTTTTATCTTCATCAAATATTTTTATTATGTTTTCGTCACTTTTCTCCTTAATTATTTTATATCCTAGTTCTTCTAATCGTTTCCTATCTTTAAGGTCCTTAATTTCTTTCTCTTCGATTAGTATTCCCTCTGGTTGATCCACATTATAAAGTTTATTAGGTTATAATTAACCTTTATGTTTAAGAGATTCTTGATATTACCAAGGATTTCTATACTTGTGGTATTAGTTTTATTCTTTTAAATAATTAGAAATGTGAAGATTAGGTTTTAATACTTGGGTAATCTATTTGCTTAAAATACAAAGATTTAAATACTTGTATTTAAAGTATATATCATGATAAAGTATGGAATTAGAAGTAACTAAAATAAGACTTCCTAGCGGGAAAGAAGTAGGAATAATTGAGGCCCTTAGTTTCTGCTACGATATCTCGGACACAGATTTCCAAGTTCTTAAAGTTTTACTAAATAGCGAAGGTAAAAACGAAGATTCGTTAGCTGAAATGTTAAAACTATCCAAGGCTTCCATAAATAGGAGTGTTAACAAATTAGTTTCCTTAGGATTTGTAGAGAGAGTTAAGGACTCTTCTTCTAAGGGAGGAAGACCAAGGTACATATACAAAGCTATACCCACAGAAAAATTAATTGAGAAAATTGTTAATGACTTCAAGAGATGTGCTGAACTTTTTGGTCAATTAATTCCGAGAGAATTAGGCAAACAACAATAACTGATAAAATAATTTATTTTTTCCCTCTTCCTATCTCTTATGAGAATTTTCATAACTAGTTTAGGATTTATTGCAACTCATGTTGCTGAAATTTTATCCTCTTCAAATGAAGTTATATTAACTTATAGGAACCTAAATCCTGTTAAAAAGTTATATAAAGAGATATTGGAAGAAAAAGGTGTCAAATTAATAAAACTTGATATCTTGACAGAAAGAGATAAATTAAAGGAAGAAATAAAGAAGAGTGATGTAATAATTAATTTTATAGGTGAAATTAGTGGTGATGAGAGAACTCTTTATATTGCTAACGTAGAAATACCTAAAATAATTGCAATGACGATAAAGGAAGTAAATAACAAGGCTCTTTTTATCCATACTTCCGGTTCGACATATGGAATTACCGGGGAAGTGAAAATTGAAAAAGAATTAGGAGAAGGGTTCAATCCTCAGACACCTTTCGAGATAACAAAATTACAAGGTGAAAAAGAAGTATATTCAATTGCTAAAGGTAATTTTCCTTTAGTAATCCTTAGGCCAACTTTAGTTTATGGAAAATATGCTGCACATATTCAATTCGTAATTATGTATAGGCTTGTAAAAATGGGAATAATCCCTAAAACTGGTATATCGTTTATGCCTATAAGTGCTAATTATATTGGTAAAATGATTTTAGAATTAATTAAGGAAAAACCAGAATTACTTTATTTTTACGCAACTGAGTGTGAACCAGTATCTTTAGACTCCTTTTTTGAAATATACTCTAAGGCTTTAGGTAAAAAGACAATTAAAATCCCAATTCCTAAAGGCATAGTAAAATCAGCATTACCAAAAGAAATTAGGAGTTTAATAAGATATGAAGGAACTAAATATGATTGTAGCATTGCAAAAAAACTTCTTAATGATTTAAAATTCAATGAA
The DNA here is from genome assembly GCF_041154675.1 of Sulfurisphaera javensis. Taxonomy (NCBI): domain Archaea; kingdom Thermoproteati; phylum Thermoproteota; class Thermoprotei; order Sulfolobales; family Sulfolobaceae; genus Sulfurisphaera; species Sulfurisphaera javensis. The sequence continues at coordinate 307,382 of NZ_AP031322.1, read as the reverse complement.
AATGAAGTATATCAAAACGCATTATTCTTGAAAGAGTTAGATAAAAAGAAAATACTTATCCCAACTTAAAACGTCTTAGTATTTCCCAAATTATTTCTAGGTAAGAAGGATGCGGATAGTGAAAATCTAATAACTCATCCACAGTAGCCTTTAATTTTATTCCTAAGGCAATAAGTGATATAATCTCTTCAGCTCTTTCTGAAAAAGCAACACCACCAATTACTTTACCATTTTCTTCACATATTTTTACAAAGCCTTCAGTCCTCTTTTCAGTTATTGCCCTACCTAAACTAGATAATTCTACCTTAACACACCTACCTCTATCAGTATTGCCTACATAAGCAACTTGAGGCATTGTATAAATAACCTTAGGAACTGCAGTTCCATCATACGCCTTTTTTACTCCTTTCATATTTAAGCCAGCTATATAACCCTTATGTATTGCTTCATGTGCAGTAAATGACCCCGTTACATCTCCGGCAGCATATATATCCTTTAAAGGAGTTTCCATGTATTCATTTACTTTAATCCAATAATCATGTGGTAGGCTTTCTATTCCGTTCAAGTTAGGTTTTCTTCCAAAACTCATTAGTATTATGTCTGATTTAATTTCACTTCCATCAGAAAGTTTTACTTTTCCTTCCTCTATTTTAGCCTCAGTTCTTAAGTGAAGCTTAACACCTATTCTCTTAAAATGATTTGTTACACTATTTCTTAAATCCATATCATGTTTAGGTAAAAGAAGATTATCCTTTTCAACTATGTGTACTTCCTTACCAACCTTATGTAATAACCAACCATATTCGACACCACCAACTCCTCCTCCAATAACTGTAACAACGTTGAAATCTTTAGTTAAATAAGGCAAGTCATCTGAAGCAATAGTCCCTTTTATTTCAGGCTTTAATGTTCCAGTTGCGACTAATACTTTATCTGGATATAGAACTTGTCCACTAACTTCAACTTCTTTTCCTTTTAAAATACCTTTACCATGAATTACTTCTACTCCTGCACTCTCTAACATATATTCAACTCCTTTAGAAAGCCTATTTATTGCATCTTGAGCTAATTTAGTTAACTCTTCATAGGTAAAGTCAACTTTCTTTCCTATTCTTTCAAGAGAGTACTTTAAAGCTAAGGGATGAAGCATTGCTTTCGATGGTATACAACCATAAAGAACACATGTTCCTCCAAGTTTTTCATTTTCCTCAATTAATTTCACTTTTTCTCCCAATAGTGACGCAGTAAGAGCTCCATATAATCCGGCTGGACCAGAACCTATAACTACTATCATAGAGTAAAGTCAGAACTAGAGCAATTAAACTTAATCTTTGAAAAATCAAAAAGTCATAGTCAAATTGAATATAATAAAATTTATAAGTTACTTATATGAATTAAAATCATGGCTATAATTGATGATGCGAGAAAAGGTATAATTACAGATGAAATGAAAAAGATAAGTGAAATAGAGAAAGTATCAGTAGAAAAAATTAGGAAGAGAATTGCTGAAGGAAAAATTATGTTAATAAGAAATGTAAAGTATCCTTCCAAGAAGATTGTCGCAATAGGAAAAGGCTTAACTACAAAGGTTAATGTAAATATTGGTACATCAAGCGAAGTAGTAGATCTACATATGGAATTAGAGAAAGTTAAGGTAGCTAATAAGTGGGGAGATACTTTAATGGATTTATCTACTGGTGGAGATCTTGATTATATAAGGAAAGAAATTATAAGGAACTCAGAATTGCCAGTAGGCACTGTACCAGTTTATCAAGTATTTATAGAATCTTTTAAGAAAAAATCAGGTGGCGCATACTTTACTGAAGACGAATTGTTAAATACTATAGAAAAACATTTGAAAGATGGTGTAGCCTTTATGACTATTCATGCTGGCTTAACTAAGGATCTTGCAATAAGGGCTCTAAAAAGTGACAGAATAATTCCTATAGTTTCAAGAGGAGGAGATATGATAGCTGGATGGATGATTCACAATAATTCTGAAAATCCATATAGGAAAAATTGGGATTATATTTTAGAAATGTTTAAAGAATACGATGCTGTCATATCTTTAGGGGATGCCTTAAGGCCTGGAGCAACTGGAGATGCGCATGACGAATTTCAAATAGGTGAATTATTAGAGACAGCTAGATTAGTAAAAAGTGCTTTATCTAAAGGAGTCCAGGTAATGGTAGAAGGACCAGGGCATGTGCCGTTAAACGAAATAGCTTGGGATGTAAAATTAATGAAAAAGCTAACTAATGGTGTGCCATATTATGTTTTAGGACCTCTACCAATAGATGTTGGAGCTCCTTATGATCATATTGCTTCAGCTATAGGAGCTGCTATTGCTTCAGCCAGTGGTGCTGATCTTTTATGTTACCTCACTCCAGCGGAACATTTAAGTTTACCAAATGTGCAACAAGTCGAAGAAGGAGCAATTGCTTATAGGATAGCAGCTCATGCTGGTGATATAGTTAAGCTTGGTAAGAAATCAAGAAAATGGGATGATTTAGTAAGTTATTATAGAGGAAAATTAGAATGGGATAAGATGATTTCCCTGTTAATTGCCCCAGAAAGAGCTATGAAAGTTTATACTCAATTTGGCAAACCTAAAGTAAAAGCTTGTACTATGTGTGGAGGTTATTGCCCCATGATGTGGGCATTAGAACAAGTTAAAAAGTAGATAGATGATTATATACTACATTAAAGTAGAAATAATTTCATTATGTCATTACTAAGATATAAATTATTTCTATGATTTTCTCGATAGAATTTAACCTTCATTATACATAAACTTTCTTTCAACCTTAGTGTAAAGACTATAGATATCTTAATTTTATTCCTTAATGGAGTCATTCAGGGCTCCATTGCTAATTGTAAAAAAATCAGTAACAGTAAAAAAATTTTGAGAATATTTGCAAGTGATTGGGATAAGGGCAAGGGCATTACGTAATGCCATCAACACAATGAATATAAAAACAATCGTACTCACAATATACATATTTTCACGTATTTCTTCACTGCATTATTATAATTGAATGAGATAAATACAAATAGCAATGAAAACCTGAATTACCCCTTAATGGCTACACAATGAATAATTTCTACGATTTCTCAAAATGTTTTAATAACATATGAATCTTCTCTTTGATTTTTATAAATAGATTATAAACACTTTAAATTTTTTACATACTTAACGACACTTATATAAGTGGGGAGTATGCAAAATTTCTGACCAAAAGATTTATTACTGAACGCTATGAATGATTTTTTAAGATTTATTTATATTCGAAAATAATATATCTAGGTAAGTCATTTGAATTTACAAATATGTCAATTCCATGGAACGTTATTGATGACAAGAATATTTATTTGAGTCATAAAGAGTATCTTTCTAAGATTAGTTCTATAAAACCTATTTATGAAGATACTAAACAGATCAACATAAAGAAAACATCTCCTCTCCTATTGTTTACTTATACTATACTTTCAATTATTATAATTTTTATTTCCTTTTTTTCCTTCTATCTTTTTTCATTAATTCTCATTCCTTTATGGTACTTATTAGGCACTGAAGTGGCAAAGAATGTTGATCCTAAATTTCTTTCTTTTTACTTATTATTTTCTTCTATATTCTTTTTAAGCGAAAAAATTGGAATTATAGTTTTTATTTCTTTTTCTTTACTTCTTTATTCATTCTTTAGTCATAGAAAAGGAAAAATGTATTTAGCATTCAGTGTTTCTGCATCAAATCTATTGTATGATATAATAATAGATGAAGCTCCTTTCATTTTATTCAAAAGTCAGCTTAGGTTATCTCCTTATAAGTTATCTTTATCTCTTTTAGGAAATCATGAAGGAGTAATATTTAACGATTTCATAGAAATTTATGCAATAAATAAAGGTAGAGTAGGAATACTAGTATGCATTGAATATTATCTAAAAGATCTAAGAAAAAATAAATTTAAGGAATTTTTAGATTTCCACTTTGAATATCTAAAGGGTTTTCTGATTTCAAAATTAAATCAAAAAGAATGGGTCTTAGGTTAAATGCTTAGCTTTCTTAATAAAGAATAAATTACAAGAATGAATGAAACTAGAGATAGAATAAAGTCCATTAAAAAAGTAGAACTAAATATAATATAGCCATTGTTAGAGTTAAGATTACTACTGATAATTAACGCTACTGATAATGAAAATAATAGAGACAAAATTAGTCTTTTCATAATTCCTCGTAATACGTATCTTTTTAAAAATATTACTATACACTCGTACGCGATTTCAAAAATAAAAAAGATAGAACAATTTGAAGTATTATCTACTCAGTTTTTTATAGTATGCTTATGCATGTGTTGAAAAATTTATTTATGTTAAAATGATGGACATAGTTTTTTAAACTATAATATACAATATATAAATGATGAAAAATATGATATTAAAATCAAAGAGCAAAAAAGTAGAGCTTCCACTATATGACCTAGCAAAATTACCAGATGAGTATCTTAAAAACGAGTTTCCAAGCTATTACAATAGCATAAGAAAAAGAAAAATGGAAGATCCTTTAATATATCTAATGTAATTTTACCTTTTAGTTATTTGTTTCTCTTCATATTTCAATTATGATAAGTTTTTAACTGTTCTCACATTGTTAAAGTTCTAAAACTTTCCGATAAATGTAAAAATCTTCTACAAGATGTATAATATCTTTTAAACTTTGAATAGGATATTGAATTCCTTAGATATTATAAATAATGCTGTTCCTTATATCGTTAATAAATCTGCCAATCTTTTATTAAAGGTAATTATAAGTGAGTTTGCACTTATCATGAAAAACAATATCTATCTAATAACTACGCTATAAAACATGAAAATAATTACAGATAATATTACATTAGATTTAATTATCGGAAACACTTCCATATTAAGGAATATATGCTTATTTTCATATAAAATAATGAGCTTAAATTAGCATACTAATGGATCATTTTCTAAAAATATAACGTTTATTTGAGTAACTCCCTGCGACTTAGTCGTTTTATGAATTCTCAGAATAATGAATATAGTCAAGTTTTAATTGAATAAATGCGATGTTTAATTAGATGTCATTACAAGAAGAGATTAAGAAAGTGCTAAAGGAGAACCCATCAATTATAGTGGAGGCTTTAATGCAAAAACCAGCAATTTTATATGAAGTGTTAGCTAAGTTAATGCCTTGGCAAACTCTCCTAAGCGAAGTAGAGAAGTTAAAAAGTGATGTTGAGGAGATCAAACGCAATATGGCAACTAAAGAAGATCTCAAGAATTTGGTTACGAATGAGGACGCTAAAAACTTTGTTACAAAAGATGAGTTCAAAAAAGAAATTAATAGACTGGAAACAATAATAGTGGGTTTGGGTGCCAGATGGGGACTAATAGGCGAGGACGCTTTTAGACGTGGGATGTATGAGATTTTAAAGACAGAGGGCTTTGACGTTACTTATGAAATTCTTTATGATAAGCAAGAGGATGCTTATGGAGAACCATCAGATGTTGAATATGACATAGTGATAAAGGATCATGAGATAATAATGGTGGAAGTAACCTCGGCTGTGAAGAGAGGTGACTTACCAACAATAAAGAAGGAAAAGGAATTCTACGAAAAAGAGAAGAATGTTAAAATTACAAGAGTCATAGTAGTAACTCCTTTCATTCATGATAAATATCCAGACAAGGTAAAAGCAATAGCAAAAACAATGGGCATTGATATAATTTTCCCGTGAACATGTGTCCATATTGTCATCAGATAGTTGAAAATTTTATTATGTAATGTATCTTCATCAAGATAAGACGAAATTAAATAACTAAAGAGTTCTAGAAGTAATTTATATCTTTATGATAACACTATTCTGTTTTAAGTCTATTTATTTAATAAAATTATTAATAAAAATTGTTTAACACACTCAAAGGTTTGTCTTTCAGAAAAGGTTCAGTTGCTATAACAGCGTGAGCTAGACCGAGAGGATCTGTTTGCTTAATAGAAGTAAGTTAAATGTTAGAAAAATTAACGGGTGATAGAATTTCAATCGTGGTTTCCTTAAGAGGATAAATAATTACTCCAATATCCTTTATCCCAGCGTTAACGAGGTTTCGAAAGCGTATAGAACCATTAGCTATTTATAAAGTGAGCTTATTATCAGTATAAGTTAAAGGCTTAAGACGAGTATCAGAACCACCGGCTAATATTATAAATAAAGCGTGCGTGTCCATAGCATCGTTAAATGGACGTAAATTATTTTTAGAACATTCAAGTATAGGTATTTTCCCATTTAACTTAATGAAGAGAAATAAAATATGTAAAATTTTTAACTACATAAAGACGCTATGTAAAACATTCTTATACTCTTTGGTTTTTCCCTGTTCAATATTTTGTTTTTGCTTAAATCTTTATAAGTAGAATTTTTCTCAAGTTTTTATTGAAATAATAGAATTTTTGGGCACAATTCTTTTATTTTGATTAATTTTAAATACTTCTTCATTGTTGAGCTTATTAAGTATGAATCCTATTCTTTATGACTTTAAAAGATCATTCTTACGCGTTTCAGTACTTTTATTTCTAATAATCTTTATTGTAGGTGGAATTGGACTAACATACTTAGCATATAAAACTCTTTCACTTTCGTCATCAGCTCTATATAGCTTTAATTTTGTAGGTTATGCAACTTATTCGAATATCACGCATAGTCTTCATGTTTTAGGATTAGTGTTTGATAATAATGGTAATCCCTTATCTAATGTTAAAGTTTATCTTAAGTTGATTTATCCTACAGTTTCGAATATTAATATCGTATATTATAATAGTGTTAAAGATCCCGAAATGTATTCTTTTACTACTAATGCTTCTGGAATTTTCTCATATAATTTAACATCTATAAAGATACCATTAACGATTGTCTTAATAGTAAATTATAATAAACAGAATGAGACTTCTATTTCCCTTGCTAGAATTGCTCCGTATTCTTATCCTAGTGGCCCTATTTATATTTTTACATTTGAAAATATTACTGAATTTACTAACACACCAACATCTTTCATTTCACCATTTGGACTAGGTGAATCCTTCTTTTATGGATATCCAATAATTACAATCTTTGGATATAACGGAGAAACAGCTCATTTAATAGTAGCGGGTAATGGAACTTTCGCTGTAAAATTCTACAATAAAGTTGGTGGAAAATTATTGGGAGAGACAAACGTTACTGTAAATGGAATTGGTAACTTCATTATTCATATTCCTTCTGGAACCAGTTATATTAGTGTTATTACCTCTAAGGTATATACTCAAAATTTTAGGTTCTTACCAATTCCAGAAATTGAAAGTGAGCTAGGAGAAGCAATGTTCTCTAGCGCAGGAATATTCTTATTTGGGTTTGGTATAATCTTTATTTATATTGCATACAGTATATTTGGAAGACTTAAAAACGCTGGATTAATTTTCATATTATCTAAACCGATAACTAGGACTCAGTTTTATTTGATTAGGTATTTTGCAGGAATCTTATCAATTCTCTTATCATCCCTTGTGTTTAGTTTAGCAATAGGAATTTCTTCTTTAATTTTACTGAAGTTAGTTCCTTCTTTACTCATTATCTATTTCTTTATATCTATATTTGTAGGAATTATAGTTTGGTATACACTAGAATTCTTCTTATCAACATTACTATCACCAATAGCATCTTTAGGACTGGGTATAGTATTATATTTTATTTTAAACGTTTTATTCTCTATACTAGTATTAGTTTTCCCTAAGGATGCTATATCATTACAATATTACATAAGTCCGACATCTTTACAAAGTGCATTAACATATTACGCTACCAATTATAACTTCTCTGGATTTAACGTAGGAATTAGTATTTTATCGGAAATTTTGTGGATTACCATCCCTCTGCTTATTGGAATATGGAGATTCAGAAAGATGGATATGTGAACTGACTTCCTCCACGCCCTGAAGGGGTGAGGCTTTCTTTCCACACTTTTTGTAATGTGGACATCTTTATCTCTCTATTCTTTCTGTAATTTTTTCTTTAATTGAGTTTGACAAGTTTTACAGCAAGTGTAATAGACTTTTTTTCCTATCTTTAAAAGAAATGGATTTCCCTTAATTTCATTACCACAATAATCACAATATAATTCACTCCTTTCGATTTTCTCAGTGTTCATTTTTTCTATAGATAGGAAGAATTTTTCAGCCTTAATATCTGAGAGTCTCTTATGTATTTCTTTCATATCACCCTTTACTAAGCTCAGAAACTCACCGTTAATCAATTTGTAACACTCAGAATTTTCCAAACATTTGTCAGAAATTATAAATGCTGTTAACTCTCCTTCTTCATAATAGTCTACTGTGAACTTAACCCCTTTTTCTTTTAATGAATGAATTATTTTTGCTACAGTTGCTCTACTAATGTTTAATTCTTTTGCTATTTTGCTTGCGCTTTTCCTTGAGTCTTCCTTTAACATTTGTAAAATCTTATATTCAAGTTGATTTACTTTTGCCATTATATATCCTTTATGAATTTACACTTTTATTTTTATGACGAAGATTTATGGGATAAAAGTCTCTTTGTAAACGTTGAATAAATAAACTTTGTAAACAATTTTATCATATGATAGATCCAGTTTGTGGGATGGAAGTAGATGAATCTTCTCCCTATAAGACAATGTATAAGGGAAAAGTTTACTATTTTTGTAGTCCACATTGTAAAAAAGCGTTTGAAAAAGATCCGGAGACCTATTTAAGAGAAGGACCTAAGGGGATGCCAATGTGAGTTTGAGGATAAAGAAGGAGGAAGAGTTAAAAATAATTGGAATGCATTGTGCAACTTGTGTTAATACTGTTTCAAAAGCAATAAAGAGTGTACAAGGAATTGAAGATGTTAATGTAAATTTAGCCTCTGGAGAGGCAAAGATAATTGCTAAAGATAACGTTAAGCTTAAAGAGGTTATTAATGCTGTCAGAAAAGCTGGGTATGATGTAATAACACAAAAAGCTACACTTAAGGTTCACATAAGTGAAGAGGAAAGTGGAAAATTAGTTAAATTAATAGAAAGTCAAAAGGGAGTTATTGATGTTAAGATAAATCCAGCATCTGGTATTATAGTTATAGAAATTAATCCAGTATCTACTTCTGCTGAGGAGATTGTTGAGAAATTGAAAGAACAAGGATATAAGGCTGAAATAGTTACTCAAAGTGTAAAAGGTAAAAGTGATTTTCAAGACTTATTGAAAAGATTAATTGTTGGAGTAATACTTTCTCCCCTTATTCTCATTACCCCAGTATACTTACAATTTATCTTATCTATTCCAGTACAGTTTTACTCTGGACTAAGATTCCATTTAGGTTTCATTAGGGCATTAAAGAATAAGACAAGTAATATGGATACTTTAGTTTCCCTATCTTCAAACATTGCATGGTTTTACAGTGTACTTTCTCTTTTCATTTTTCATACTCAAACTTTCTTTGATGCGTCTTCTTTATTAATTACTTTCATTTTGGCTGGAAAAACTCTTGAAGCCTACATTAAAGAAAGGACAAGTAATGATATTGTAAAACTTCAGTCAGTAAAAGCTAGAGTATTAAGAAACGGAAAAGAAGAGATCATTAATGATGTAAAAGTAGGTGATATTGTAATAGTTAAGTCTGGAGAGGTAATACCAGCTGATGGAGTGATTGATGAGGGAGAAGGATATGTTAATGAATCTATTTATACCGGAGAAACTTTACCAGTGCTAAAGAAAAAAGGAGATCCAGTAATAGGTGGTTCAATATTAGTTTCTGGTTACTTAAAGGTTTATATTACAAGAAGTGGAAATAGAACTTATCTCTCTCAAGTAATTGAAGCTATAAGAGAGGCTGAAACTACAAGGCTACCGATACAAAGTTTAGTTGATAAGATTTCATCAATATTTGTTCCCGTGGTGATCTTAATTTCTGTAACTGTCGGTTCCTTATGGTATCTTTTAACTCGCTCCTTAGATTTTTCAATCCTTATATCAGTCTCAGTATTGGCATCAGCTTGTCCATGTGGTTTCGGTTTAGCCACTCCTATGGCTATAATGGTTGGAATAAGAAAGTTAGTGAAGAAAGGTATTATTATAAGAGATGGAGAAAGTTTAGAGAAATTACGTGAAGCAAAATACATAGTGTTTGATAAAACTGGTACTATTACAACTGGAGAGTTTAGTCTTAAGAAGGTTGGTGATGAAGATGCAATTAAGTTAGCTTCTGCTGTAGAAAGGTTAAGCTCACATCCAGTGGCAAAAGTAATTGCTTCAATTTCTAATTACTCTGCAGAAATTAAAGACTTCAATGAATTTGAAGGCGAAGGGGTTTATGGCAAAGTAAATAATCATGATGTAATTGTTGGCAAGAGAGAGTTTATACTAAGGAACTGTGAGGGAGATTTAAACGCTGATATATTAGTCTGTGTTGATTCAAAAGTTAAAGCTGGATTTATTTTAGAGGATAAGCTAAGGGAAGGAGTGAAGGAGTTAATAGATGAGCTAAAGAAAAAATATGAGATTATAATTGCAACCGGGGATTCAAGTAACTTTGCAGATAAAATAGGTGAGATTTTAGGGGTTAAGGTGTATAAAGGTTTAACGCCAGACGATAAGGTTGAATTAATAAAGAAATTAGGAAAAGCAATATTTATTGGCGATGGAGTTAATGATGCTCAAGCTATAAAAGAAGCTTTAGTGGGTATTGCTGTCTCTAGTGGTACTGATATTGCTAAATACGCTGGAGATATAATAATACCTTCTGTCCTCTCTTTAAGAGACCTCTTAAATCGTTCTAATAAAACAGTAAGGAAAGTAAAGGAAAATATAGTATGGGCATTTACTTATAATGCTATTTTAATACCTATTGCCTCTGGAGTCTTGTATCCTTTTTACTTACCACCAGAGTATGCAGCCTTAGCTATGTCAATGAATAGTGTTTCAGTAGCTTTATGGAGTTTTATTCAATAAGATAATTTAGCATGTTTCTTTAATTTATTATTTAATGTTAATTTCAAGATTTAATATATTTCAAATTTTATTTATTATTATTATTTTTCTTTTTTTCTTCATTATTAATATAAATATATCTCTTACCATTTTCGGATTTTACTTTTAATTTCCCTTTCTTTATGAGACTTTTTATCTTCCTATAAGCTGTAGCCTTAGGTAACCCAGTCATTCTCATCACATCACCTAAATTCTTTGCACCATTCTTAACTGCTTCTAATACAATTACCTCTTTATCATCTAAATTGTCTTTATCTACTAAGACTACTTCCTCACTATCTTTTTCTTTTCTATTTATAATGAACCATGAAATGAAAAAAGCCAAAACTCCCAATAATATATCGATTGGTATAAACTGTAAGAGAGTTATCACATGATTAGATATGGAAAAAATAAAAAAAGATTTACTTTTAAGATACATATCTTAAACCTACAATGTTTCCATCAAAGGTTAGAGGTTGCGCATTAGACGAGACAGTATAATATATTGCCACTGAAACTGTGTAAGTCCCAGTATTAAAGTAAAGCGTATCATTAGCAATCCAGCCAGTTATATTAGAGCCCCCGATAATTACTCTTGAATACGCAGTTGAATTTACTACTGATAACACAATAGTGAAATTGGAAAACTCTTGCTGTAGTATTTGTTGATTTTCTAACACAAATTGGTAATCTCCACTTTTCTCTATATTAATTGTTATAGTTGATGTAGCATAACCATACTGGCTTGTTGTTAAATTTCCTAGATTAATTGTTATTAAATTAAATTGCGCATATGAAGGATTAACTGTAAAAGTTACATTTACCAGATTTCCAATAAAAACGAAAGATGCTAAAGCTACTAAACTTACTGTTATTCCTATTATAGCTGGAATTAATATTTTTGTCTTCATTTTTTCTCAAGTTACTTTCTCTAAAAGGTTTCATATAAAAGTTGGCTCGGTTTCAAAACAAGGTTATATATAAACTTTTCTACTGAAACCATACTTTAATATATAACTTTATTCAGATATACTCATATGAAAGCCTATATTTCGATATTTATAATTCTAGCTATTTTAATTTCATTAGTAGTTTATTCATTTTATACTCAAACACTATTAAATATAAAATTCTCAATAATTAAGAATAAAGAGAATAATGTTAAAAGTGAGCATTATATAAATATTAATAATATAGTTTTTATTAGAACATATAACATTAATCTGACAGTGAATATTACAAACCCTTCAGAGTATTATAGCAGTAAGTATATTGGAATACTCTCCTTAAACGTAACACAGAATACAATCCTGTTATTTAATCTCTCTGAGGGATACATAACCTTCATAAAGAACACTCCAAGCAATTGGAAAAACATTACCTTTTGTATATCCTATAATTCAAATTTGTATTATATTGGTTGGCATTCTCCTAATAATAGTTCCATGTTACTTTATTATAATATTTTCAATTTATCTGGCGGACTTTACGGTAACTTAACCTCAGATAATTATTACTTACTTGTACCATTACCCAAAGGATATTATAATATAACCATTTTCTTTGGAATTCAGGGCTTTATTCCCCAACAATCCATAATTCCTTTATTCACAATAAATAATACGATAGTAGATTATGCAAATATTACTCTTGTTAATTAGACTTTAGAAGTAAAATCAGAAAACTGCCCAATGTAGCATTTAAGGCCAAGGGGGGTTCCAAAGTTCATGAATACAAAAATAGATTAGTAAATGAGCCAAGAGTAGAGCGTAAGAAAACAAGAGAACACCCTTATTAATGTTTATGTTATAGGACTTCTTATATCGCTGGATATGAGTAAAATTCTTACGTTCTCGTAATTTGAGTTATGAGCACTCGGAATCTTAGTTTTTCCCAGTTTTAGCAATATCATTCTTAAATTAAATAAGATTATATAGTTTACTAGAAATTAACTTTGGTAATAATATTTCTTTTTTCAAATAATAATTATATTATAATTATCATAAATAAATTTAATGATATCTTTTAATTTAGTATTAATAATAATAAGTATTAAAACATTAAGAGCTTATTACCTTAAGGTCTGGCTATATATAAACTTTTCTCATGAAACCTAAGTTTTTTGTGAAAGCTAGTCATAAAGATTAACATGAGAAAATACTTTTAATAATCTTCGTTAATATTTTAATTATATAGATATTATTTTATTTAATTTATAAATACATTTTTCACAAATAATTCCAGTTTTAAGATAAATGCCAATAATTCAAATTAAATTATAATAAAGTTTATAAATTATAAAACACAATGATAATAAAATTAAAGTTAAACAAAGTAATGTATGAAGCTTTCTAGAATGAACTAATAATGGATATATGCTAAAATAATTACAGTAAAACAAACTTATAGTCTCTGAGCTCTAAAATCTTCATACATTTTCACAGTCTCTTTATCAACACTAGGTTTGACATTGGCTAAAACTTTAACAAAATCATTAAAGTTTATTTTTGTTCTCACTACTCCAGTCGTTGTAGCTTCTTTTAATAAATTTCTCCTTATTTCATCAATTACCAATTTCAAATCAGCTGGAGTATAACCCTCTGTAATCTTAGCAACTTTCTGAAGTGTATCTTCATCTACTTCTAATCCTTTACATAGTACTTTTAAAACTTCTACTCTTCCCTTTTCGTCTGGCGGAGGAACATAAATTATTTTATCAAATCTCCCAGGTCTAAGGATTGCTGGATCTAAATCCCAAGGCCTATTTGTAGCACCAATTACAATGATATCCTCATTCTCTCTGACACCATCCATTTGAGAAAGTAGTTCAGTTAATGCAGTTCTCCATTCATTTTCTCCTCTTGCCCTAGCTATCATATCTATTTCATCTATGAATATTACTGCTGGAACATTATCTCTAGCTATATGAAACTTCTCAGCAATAATTTCACCAGCATTAAATGGACCAGCTGATGAAATCTCTTCTCCAGAAAGTATTATGAAAGTTGCGTTCAGTTCATTTGCTAGGGCCTTTGCAATACTTGTTTTACCAGTCCCAGGAGGGCCATAAAGTAAGATTCCCTTAACAGGTTTTATATTAAGTTTTTCGGCAATTTGTTTGTTTTTTAAAGGCAATTCAATGGACTCTCTTATCACTTTCTTAACATCTTCTAAATCACCTAAATCATCCCATTTAACATCTGGGACCCCAAAGGGTTTTTCTCCTAATTTATGTCTCGTGTATTTTTTGGCTATGTTCTCAAACTTTATTAATGTTTGAATTGATACAGAGGGTTTGTAGTCCTCTAATGCTTTTAAAAAGTCCTCAGTAGTTGGTTGTCTTCCTTCTTTTTCTGCCTTAATTTTTACCTCTTCAGCTATTTCCTTTATATCAGCTGGAGAAAGTCTATTGCTTCTCTTAGCTAACTCTCTGCAATCTACATTCTGAGTGTAACCACACCATATTTCTTCCCTAGCTTTTTCATCCGGCAAAGGTACGTAAATGACTTCATCAAATCTGCCTGGTCTTAAGAGAGCTTCATCGATCTCTTGTGGTATATTAGTAGTTCCTATAATTATTATTGGCAAATTTTTATCATGCAAATCTTGAAGCCTCATAAGAAAAATGTTAATTAACCTATGAGTAACCTCATGAATGTCTCCTTCCCTTTTTAAAGTAAAGCTATCTATTTCGTCAATAACAACTACTGCTGGTGCATTTAATTCTACTGTATTAAAGAAGTTATCAAGTAAAAATTCGCTTTCGCCATACCATTTACTCATTATATCTGTAGCTTTTAATTCAAAGTAATTCCACCTAAGTTTGTTTGCTAGGGCCTTTGCAATACTTGTTTTGCCAGTTCCTGGTGGACCGAATAAGATAACACCATAAGCCTTATTCTTTGTCGTTACATATTGAGCTATTTCTTCAAGTCTCTGTTTTAATTCCTTCATATCAAATATCTGGTCCCAGGTTATAGAGGGTACTCTAATCATTCTTTTCTCTAATTGTTTTTGCTGAGAATGACCTATTCTCATCATTCTCATAAAATATATTAAATAAATTAGGGGGATAACAAAGGTGAGTATTACAATTCCTAACTCAATAAAGTTAATATACTGTGAAAGTAAAGAAGAAGAGTTAATCACCGTGCTGTTAGTTGACATAATAAATATTAAGTCTCAGAAAAATATTTGTCTTACTCTTAATTCCGTTTATTTCACTATATCCAACAGAATTTTATGACCCACAAGTCGGGAGAGATTTTCAATAATCTTTTTAAGATAATAATTTATGTATCATAATAATTAAGAATCTTTTTTAATGATGATTTTTAGGGGAGATGGATTGATGACAGTGTGGTTACCAACTGATTATTCCATTTCTTCGAATCTCTTTAGTACTTTAGATAGAGAATCGATAATGATAAGAACATCACTCTCTTTTAGATCTTTAGTGACTTCCATAGCTAAACCCTTATAAATTTCAATGCCTTGCTTAAATGTTTCAACTCCTTTATCTGTTATTTCAATTAGTATTTTTCTCCTATCCTCCTTATCCCTAACTCTTTTTACTAGCCCCATTTCTTCGAGCTTATCAACTGATGCTGTAATTGCAGATTGAGTGACGAAATATCTATTTGCTAAATAAGCCATAGTTTTAGGACCATCAGTAATAGCTCTTAAAACTAAAAAGTCTAGATAAGAAAGCCCTAGCTTTCCTAATCTCCTATTTAACTCCCTACTCATAGCCCTATATATCTTAGCAATATTTGACATTACTTGAATTCTATCTTCATTACTCTCTAACACTTTGCCTCACCTCAGTTCCTCTTAATGCTGAAGCAATTGCAGCTATAAATACTAATATAGCACTTATATAAAATGCATTTCTTAAAGCGTACATAAATGCTGGTGCAATAGCAGTAGGAAACCAAGTACGTTGTTCCATTATTTGGATAGCTGATTGTGGAATACTAACACCAGGGGGTAGAGACGCTAACATAGTCTTTACTGGATCATAACCTAAGAAAGCAGCAAATAAAGCACCAGTTACTGGTATATGCTGAGCGTAAGGAACTAATTGAGGTGCTCCCGCTTGAATTAAAGCATTTTGCAGTGCTGATGGCAAAGATGAGGTTAAAGATATTATCACAATAGTAAAGAATATTGCAATACTCATAGTTTGCCCCGTATTCTGCAAAGTAGCTCTCATGCCAGAGGCAGCTCCTCTATGCTGTGATGGTACACTATTCATAATTGATGCTGTGTTTGGAGAAGCAAACATTCCATTACCTATTCCTAGCATAAAGATAATTAAAGCAAATTCTAGGTAGTTGAAGTCATAAGGTAAAGTTGTTAACAAAAGAAATCCTATACCTACAATGACCATGCCAAGAGTAGCTAAAAGTCTACTACCATATCTATCTGAAAGCCAACCACTAATTGGTCCCATAGTTACAAAACCTAACATTAAGGGAATTGTATAAACTCCAGCCCAAAATGGAGTTTCTGAATAAGGTATACCATGTAAAGGTAACCATATTCCTTGAAGGAATATTACTAACATAATCATTAATCCTCCATAGGCAACTGATCTTAGAAAACTAGCAATATTGGCAGCGGCGAAAATTCTTATCTTAAATAGTTCGAGCCTAAACATAGGGTATTTTACTTTAGTTTCAGCGTAAATAAAACCAGCAATTAACCCTAATCCGCTAATTAAGGATGCAATGACGTAAGGATTGCCCCAACCTAGCTGTGAGGATCCATAAGGTAAGAGACCATAAGTTATTGCAATAAGAATTAAAATTAAACCACCAGCAAATAAAGTGTTTCCTATCCAGTCTATCTTTTCGTTTTTGTTTGGCTTTGAGAGCTCTTTTAACTTAGAATAACTCCATGCAGTACCGAATAAACCAACAGGAACACTAACTAAGAAAACATACCTCCAGTTTATAGTTGAAAGTATTCCTCCTAAGATTAAACCAATTAATGAACCAGCTAAAGCCGCTATTTGGTTAATTCCTAAAGCTTTTCCTCTCTCATTTGGGGGGAAGGCATCAGTTAAAATCGCAGCACTATTAGCAAATAAAAAGGCACCACCAATACCTTGAACTACTCTAAACAAAATTAGTTCTAAAGCACCTAAGTCACCAGTATTTGGTGTAATAAATAGAAGAATAGAGCCTATTGTAAATATTAAAAAACCTAAATTATACAACCTTACCCTTCCATAAATGTCTGAAAGTCTTCCGAAAGAAACTAAAAGAGTTGCCGTTACTATGTTATAACTCATTAAAATCCAAAGAAGGTATTGAAAAGAGGTGAAGGGATTAATGTGGATTCCATTAAATATCGCTGGCAAGGATATTATTGTAATAGTACCATTTATTGATGCCATTAAAACTCCAACAGTCGTATTACTTAATGCAATCCACTTATACTGCATATGTACATACTTAAAATTTAAGCTTTTAACTTTTTCATAATAAAATGATCAGAGATTAATTTTTAAAGGATTAATTTTTCAAAAAGAGAATACTAAGTATCACTAGCTATTTTATTTAACACATTAACAAAATTTGATAAGTACATTTAAAAACTACAATGCTAAAATTCATCTTATGAAAAGGAGAACAATAATTTATGGAGTTATCTTTTCTATAGCATCTTACGCAGCCGCTGCAGTTCTAGCATTAGGTATAGGTGCTTATGTATTAAGCTCTTTTGCTGACCCTATAGTAACCCTTACAGTACCTTTAATTTTAATATCAATAGGATTACAAGCAATGAACGAAAAATTTAGCGTATTACTTTTAACGTTAATTAATGCAGCATTATATGCTGCTACTGGATTACTCTTTATGGTTCCAACTTTAATAATTGCTGGCGTTGTAGATGAGGTAATAACTTGGTTTGTTGGATATAGAAGTTTTAGAGCTGTTCTAATAAATACAACAGTAGTTGGAACTCTTGCTGGAATTTTAAGTGTAGTTTTTGGAATAATAATGGTTAAACTTTATGGTGTAACACCCTTCAATGACCTTATGTTAGCTTACATAGTATTCACAGTGATATATCTAATAGAAAGCGCAATAATGGGTATAATATCTTATAAGTTGGGTTCATATTTACTTAAGAGTGGAATAATTAAGGGATGAGCTTGCCAAAGTCAACTTTTCTCTATTCAATAATTTTTCTTGTAATTGTTGCTGTAGAAACAACCATATACTCCACATACTTTTCTCTTATCATTACTGGAGGACTTATTTATAAAAGATGGAGAATATTAGTAGTAGAAGTTATAATTACTCTAATCTCTTTTATATTTCTTCATTTGGTTGGAAGAGAAAGTTTATTTATTTACACGATAAGAGCAATTTCCTATATTAACCTTTATTTTATAATGAGTGAATATGTTGATTATAACTCAATCATAAACATTTTAGGAGAAAAAGGAGTTCCATTAGTTGTTGGGTTTGCGTATTATCCTCTTTTTTACAGAATAGCTTCTGAAATAAGTTTTAACGCTAGGGCAAGAAAAATTGGTTTCCATATAACTAAGTTAGTGTTACCTCTTGTTGTTCAGATGGTTAAAGTAGCCGAAGATCTTTACACTTCATATACGATAAAACTTTACGGTAAGTTTAATGGAAAAAGAAACTTGAAACCGACTAGAATGGATTTAATTCTCCTTTCATTATCATTATTATTAGTGATGATTAACCTTGCAACTGAAGGGATGAAGATCACGTAGGCCACTGATTTATTCGTTATAAGATAAATCTCAAGCTACATCAAGGATAGTAAAATTTAACTTGTTATTCAACTTTATATAGGACTATCTATTCAATACTTTTATCATCTAATGTTATATATCTTTTGAGTTCAAATTCTAACTATTTAATTTTTCCAAATCGATTATTGTATTGCAAAGAGCAAGAATATCTTCGTCATGAGTTGCTATAATGATTCCTCTTTTTTCTTCCTTCAAAATTTTTATAGCATCATAAAAAGAAATGAGTGCATCACCATCCATTCCTACTGAGGGTTCATCTAATCCAATTACTTTATATTTTGAAGCAAATGCGGAAGCAATTAGTACTCTCATTTTTTCACCATAACTGAGTGTGAAAGGACTTTTATCAGCCTTATCTTTTAAGTTGAAGAGTGATAGAGCGTAGTCATCTTTTACTTCAACTTTTACGGTTTCCTCAAAGAACTGAAGATCAGGGTTTTGTAAGACAAGGTAAATTTTTCCTACTAACTTCTTTAACCTTGTAGTTTTCCCTATTCCATTCCTTCCAACTAAACATACAACTTCACTTTCCCTAACTCTTATTCCTTCATAGTTAAGTAATTCTTTACCTACGTCCATCTCTATTTTCGGTAGAGAAAATCCTCTAAGTCCTTCACTTTTTAGGAAATTTTCATCATATAATTTTTCTTTATCTATCTCTCTTATATCTCCATTCTTAATTAAATAAGCTCTAGAAATAAGATCTCTTATCTCCTTAATTCTGTGTTCAGCTATTAAACTTCCTTTAGGAATAGCACTTTTAACTAAATTTACTGCATATTTATCTAGATTCGCAAAGGGCTCATCGAAAAGAATATGTTTGGGTTTAGAAGATACTACCGTAGATATAACAAATCTCTTTTTATAACCATCAGATAGAGTATAGAAATCTTTATCGAAGTATTCTCCCATAATTTCTTTAGCAATTTTGAAATCAACTGAATGAAAGAGCGATTGTAGCTTTAACTCGTCTTCACAAGTTAAGGCTAAAATTTGAGTTGAAGGATCTTGAAATACCGCAGATAATTTTGAATAATCTTTTGATTTACAGAAATCCTCTCCATCAATAACCACTTTTGCATTACCATAAAGACATAGAGCATTCTTTATAAGTGTAGTTTTACCGCTCCCATTTTTACCCACTAATCCTATAATCTCATCATCGTTTATGGTCAGCTTATCATTTATAACTAACACAAGAATTATAAGTGAAGGGAAATGAAAATAGCTTACGGTTTAGTTGAAGGAGGAGAAAGGAGAGTTTTAATTTATCAAGATGGAAAATACCTAGAAATAGAGAAGGATGGACTTGATTGTGTAATGTCAAACCCTATTTCATTCATTAAAGCTTTTGACCTTTTATCTCAACTACCAAAAAGAGAGACAAAAGTTATAAAGCTCTTACCTCCAGTTATACCTAACAAGATATTTTTACCAGCAGTTAATTTTAAATCACATTCTTCTGAAACCTCAATGAAACCTCCTTCATCTCCTTATTTCTTTACTAAGTTTTCTAGTAATTCAATCATAGGACCTGAAGATCCAATTTTAATACCTAAAGGAGTTAAAAGAGTTGACTACGAAGGTGAAATAGGAATAGTTATTGGGAAAAAAGGAAAATATATAAAGAAAGAAGAAGCCTTAGATTATGTCTTTGGATATACAATAGTTAATGACGTTAGTTTTAGAGATTATCAATTTCCAGAAATGCATCCTTATGGTTTAAACTGGGTTATGGGCAAGGCTTTAGATACAGCCATGCCAATAGGTCCTTGGATAGTTACTAAAGATGAAATTAAGGAATTTACTCTAAGAATTGTAACTAGATTAAATGGCAAAGTTGTTCAAGATGGAAATACTGAAGACATGATATTTTCAGTTGAAGATATGATATCTTATTTAAGTCAAGGAATAACTCTTGAACCGGGAGACATAATTACTACTGGTACACCAGCTGGAGTTGCTGAGTTTTCCGGTAAAAAATATCTTGAGGAAGGAGATATAATAGAAATTGAAGTTGAAAAGATTGGAGTGCTAAAGAATTTTGTGAAAAATGATTTAAAATAAAAACTTCCTCCTCTTACCATTGAATAACAGTCTTTATTTCTCCCTTAGGTTTACTTATAAGAACTTCTGGAGCCTTATCTACAGGAACTTTTGACGTTATCATTTTTTCTAAGATGTCTAAATATCTACTTCTCCAAATACTTAAGTAATTTAAAGCTCCTTGAAAGTCTTTTTTACTCGCATTAACGCTACCCATTACTATAATGTTCTTTTCAACAATTGCTGTAATTAAATCAGAAGTTATTTCATATTTCTCTCCTTCAACCGTGCCAAAAAGGATCAACGCTGAATTTGGCTTCATCTTATTCATTAAAGGTATAAAGGCTGAAGGAACTCCACTAGTGTCTACTATTAAATCTGCGTTAGGCAATTTTTCCTCTGTCTCTGTCTTGGAATTAATAAACTCAGCCCCTAGCCTTTTAGCAATATATTCCTCAATTGGTGAGGGATCCCTCTTATTTATTATATAAACGTTAAATCCCAGCGTTGTCAAAATTAAAGAAAAGAAAGTACCGATAGGACCACTCCCTACAACAAAAGCGTTCCTACACTCGAAAGTAGAATCCTCACATGTCCATACCATTCTCCTTTGAACAAAAAGTAATTCATCAATTGCTTTCACAACGTTAGAGAGAGGTTCAGTAAGGACTGCAATCTCTTTTAATTCGTCTGGCACTTTCACTAACCACAATTCATCATCTACAAACTCTTCTCTCATGAAACCATGTTTTCCTCTTATTCCCGCTTCAACAAAGTTTCCAGTCTCACAAAAATCTTGCCTACCTATTTTACAGTTTAAGCAAACTCCACAACCTCTTCTTACTACTGGGACTACGTAATCCCCTTTCTTTAAAGTTGTAACATCTTCTCCAACTTCTTCAACAATTCCTAATTCTTCATGACCTAAAATTAGAAAATTGTAACCATTAGGAGGATAAGTAAAGGTGATTTTAGCATTAACAATTCCTCTGTCAGTACCACAAATACCAGTAAAAATTGATTTCACTCTGACTTGTCTTTTTCCTAAAGGTTCCTTAATGTCAACGTCCTTTACTTCTACTCCTTGTTTTTTAGGGTTTACTATAACTGCTTTCATACCTTTCTTTTAGTTTTTGGAGTAAAAATTTTTTATGTAAAAATTCTAAAATGGTGAATATGAGAAGGCTATCTAATTCAAAAGTTTATCTAATACCACCAATAGTGTTAATCTTAGCATTTGTAAATCCCTTAGTAGAGGAAATAATGTTTAATCAAGAAGGAGTGTTTATGGCTTCTCATTATGCATTAGCCATTGCTGGTGGGCTTTTAGGTTATTATTACTTTTCAGGAAAAAATTATTTTGCATATTTGGGTTCTCTCTTAATAGTTTTATGGCATTTACCCCCTCTTTTTGTATTAGGCGGGGGAGTTTTATTGTTTAGGATTTTGGACGAGATATCTATTCTGGCTGGTGGTTTCCTTATTGGAATAGCAGTTAGACAAATGAAATTAATAGAGAAAATTTTGCTTTTTGTCTTATGGATGTTAGGAGATACAACATTAGCTGTAGTTTTAGTAATTCAATATCCATTCTATACTTCTCCTCCCTTATCTTATTCGCCTTATCCAGCTTATGAAGAGCCCATCACTGGATATGTAATGATAATTGCGATGACAGCTATTCTTGGGTATCTGGTATTTAAGGCGTTTAAGAACCTTCACATTTTTGGCTAAAACGTATAAACCACTAAGTATATGAAAGAGTAAGATGAAAGCTTACGACCTACTAGCATATCTATTAGAACATCTAGAACCAAACTCAGTTACAGCTTTAGTCACAACTGAAGGTATACCTTTAATGCTATCAAAGGATAGTGAATATGACGTTACAATATACGTTTGCAAAGACGAAAACGTGAAGAAATTTCATAAAGTTTATGATAAACCAACAATTCATAGGGCTGTAATTGAACTTTTAGAAGAACTTTCTAACTATATAGGAAAAGACATAGAGGAACTTAACATTACAAATACTGTTAAATTTGAGGACTGCGTGCCTTCTAGACAACCATTGCCTAGAAAAGAACACAAACCACAAAGGAAAAATGTAATAGATACGAAAAGTCTCATAGAGGAGATGAAAAAATTACCAGCAGAATATAATATAGTTCCCTTATTTACTGAAAACGGGAAATTAATAGCTTTTGTGCCAGAAAATCTGTCTCTAATTTTAACTGACAAGATAGTTAAAACAGTATCTAAAGTCAGTGATGGTAATCTCTCCCAAGTTAAGATTGATCCAGTAACTTTAATTTATGTAATTTCTACATTAAAATTTGATTTACAGAAAGGGACACCTTTCTCTCAATTAGATAAGTACTCTTTCTTTTCAGCCTTATACCAGGATATGGGAGATATCGGTGAAGGTGAATTCCACGGAAGAAAAATGATAAAAAAACAAGGTAAATTCTTCTCAGTAACCACCAGAGGAAATCTAAGGCCAATTCCTCTAGAATATTTGGATATATCAAAAGAGAAGAAAAACACTTTGCAAGTAGGTTATTTTGTTCATGATGGAGAGAAATTCATAAAACTTAATTCATTTGACCTATTAGATTATCATGAAAAGAACATTTTCACCATTAACGCTTATTTATTTTCCTCATTCATAGTTAGCCAAAAAGACTTTACCATTGATTATCAGAATTTTGATAAATTGTTAAGCAATTTTGTTAATTCAATTTTATCAAAGGGAATTGGAGCAAAGTACGTTAAGGATGTATTTGAGTTAGAAACTATATTATATGATATCCAATTAGTAAGAGCAGTTTCTGGGAATTCGATATCAATAATTGATCCCATTTCCTTCTGGTATTATAAAAATAAAGGAGAAGAAGCAAAAGTCTGTGATTCTTGCGAATTAAAAGATAAAGTAGATTTATGGAACCGAATTATAAAGAATTTTTACAGAGAATTTTTATTATAAAAATAAACTAAACCGTATTTTTTACTTTATTGTTAATTATAATTACAAAGTTTATAAACTAAACGTTAAACTAATAAATATGGAGTTAAATCTTCTGTCCTATGTTGTTATAACGTATATAGTATTAATGATGGCAATTAACTTCGCAATCTTAGGATATATTCTAAGAAAAGAATACATTAATAGAAGAGCAGTATTATTCTTTACCTCTATTATCCTCTACATGGGAGTTGAGAGTATATCTCTAGGTTACATTATCTTTTACCATGGCAGTTTATTTATAGAACCATTAGTCTTATTCCTTGCATCAATACCCTTAATCTTTTCAGCGTTAGTAAAGAGTGAAGTAGTTAGAGTTAAAACTTCAAATTCATTATCGCTTCTTTTATCGTTCTCTGTAGTTTTCGATGAAATTGCAATGGGTTACTTATATGCATCAGCTTTTGGCCCTCACATGTTTAATCCATTTATTGACGCTGTAAGTAATATAGCATTTGGAATTATGATGGTTGCAGATGGAATTTACTTCTTATTAATATCTAGAGTTAAGGATATAATTGAATTCTCATTAGCTACTTTTGCTATTTCAATGGCTTTCTTACCATCAATTTTTATTGAACTTCCAAAAATCGCTGAGTTTATCGCTTCCTTAATTTCAACTGTAATAATGATAATAAATATTGTGACTTTATACCTTATTGAAATAAGAAGAGTGACATTTCAAGGACAGTTAATATCCTTATCATTAGCTTTCTTCGATTTCTTTATGATGTTAGGATTATCGACTTTTGCCTCCCTTAATGACATGTGGACTATAACTATCTCTATAGCTTCTTCAATGGTTTGGTATTTCTTGTTAGTTCTTCATGAATTTCCAAATAGAAGAATTGAGACGAAATTAAGATATCCTTTCGTCTTTTTGGTCTTAGTAAACTTAGCAGAATTAACTATGGGATTTGGAGAGAGTGTTCTAGGATTTAACATAACTAATAGTTTGTTCGTCACTTCAATGAAGAAAATGATGATGAGTAATATGCACATGATGATGAGAAGTCCATTTTCTAATCCATTCTGGTGGCTATTCCCCATAAACCCACTAGCAATGGGATTAATGTTTATTCATGCTACTCATAACGTTTTAATCAATTCAATTTTAACATCTTACATGTTTGTAATGGCTACAACAATGTCTCCTTTTTACGTAATAATGATGGGGGCAGAAATGAGTTATTTAGTTTATGAGAGATATAAACATGCTAAGAACTTAGGAGTAAAGAGATGGGCATTAGTTATCCTTTTAGGAATACCAATTTTTGTGATATTAATACCATATTACACTAACTTTTATATCTTCGGAATGAGTGGCATGATATTCCCAGTTACTTTGTTGCCCTTCATAATCTCATTATTAGCTGTTATGATAGCTTCAACACTGTTTGGAAGAAGAGCATATTGCAATACTGTATGTATGTCTGCTCATATGTGGACAAACATATTTTATGACCAATTTAAGCCTAAAAAGACTAGTAAAATATGGGACTATACCAGATGGATATTTGTTGTAATAATGGTAATAGCTTTTTCAGCATATATAGCTATGGAACTTAAACTGTGGATCCCACCAAAAATTGGAATGACAACTTTAGATCCTCTAAACTTTTACGGAATGTTCACTTTAAATTACATTTGGTGGATATTTTACTTTTTAACTCCAGTCTTTGGAACTTATAGTTGTGCCAGACAAGGATGGTGTGGCTTCGGAACTTTTACGGGAATTTTTAATAAAGTACTATTTAGGGTAAAGGCTAAAGATGTGGAAACTTGTAAAGTGTGCCAAACTAAAGCCTGTGAAAGCGTATGTCCAATTAAAATACCAATATCTAGGGACGTTATTGAAAAAGGTTATACTAACAGAATATCTTGTGTGGGCTGTGGGGATTGTGTGGAGGCATGCCCTTATGATAACCTTGAAATAATTGATATAACAAGTTATCTACATAGAAAAAAGGTAAATATATAAATTTTTTATTTATAATTCTTGCTCAATTATATTGTATATTTGTTGTCCTTCGGCTTCTATGAAAGATAATTGTGCTGGAACATTATTATTTTTAACATATTGTAATATTTGGGACGGTAATGTTGGACTATAACCATTAGAGGCTGCATATTGCGCTAACAATCCAGGCATACCATAGTTAATTGTTTGGTCATAGCCCATTATCATCCATGTACCATTAGGACCAGTTATAATAATTGTAGAAACTATATGTGGTGGATTTCCTAAGTAAGCTATAGCTTGCGTTCTTCCAGGGAAAGGTGTTTGGATTTGATACTGATATACTAGGTTATAAACCCATGAAGGAGCTGTCTTATTGAGTTCATTCAATTCAAAATTTACTAAGCTACTGCCAGAATATGAAATTATTGTGCCATTAGGAAGAGAAGCTGTATTGTTATTATTGTAGATTCTTCCTAGTAAATATATTGGGTAAAACTCTACACTACTATTAGATTTGAATGAGTTAAATATTAAACCTGGGACTTTGCCGCTAATTGGGTTTTGTTGTGGTGAAATAGGTAGTTGCTCCAAATCAGAATATGTAGGAGTAACATTCAGTATTCCGAAATGACTTAAAGCAATATATAATCCCCAAGAATCTGATGCACCAAAAGGACATCCGTACCAGCTAATAAAATACACTTCGACAGTATTATTGGGAGCATAATCTTTGTTTGACACTTTTACAAATTGAAAGAATGGTCCCTGAGAATTCTGAGATGAAGTAGATAAAGAGTTATTATTAGAAGTTGAAGAACTATGAATCATTGGTAAAGTAAAGAAAATAACTAAGACAATAAATAATGCAATAAATGGAATGTAAAGTAGTTTGCTTTCTTTACTTTCTTGTTTTTTGCTTTTTCTCTTTGCCATTAGGATATAAATGATAATTAAGGTAATTAATCTTTTTCCAACTAAGACTATATTAAACTGTTAATGGATGTTTTATTAATTTGCTCTCTGAAAGAAAAGGGATTCTTTTTATCACTTTATTTCTTTATATAATTTGAGCCTGTAGACACTTTACTTATATACAGTTAGACTTAAATCACAGATATTATTACTTTTCAAAAGTTTAAAGTATACCAAACGCTTGAGGGTTATTAATGAATAAACGAATAAGATTGTTAAGTTTGAAAGGCGGTGTAGGAAAATCTACATTAGCAATACAAATAGCTAATTATCTACATGAGGTTGAAGTTCCTTTTGTAATTGAAGAGTTAGATCCATTAGAAACGATATGTGTTATTACTTCATGTGCTTATCCAACTATAAAATACTTTTCTATCAATGATTTTCTTTATAATAGACTTAAGATAGATGAAAAAAGATTAAATAAAGAATATAGTAGATATCAATGGAAAATAAGTATTGCTGATATGTTTACTAATGTCGACCCTGAAAGCGAAATTGTAAAATTCCAGAATAAAATAACTGATAAAAATCTTAATGTCTTTATTACTGATAAATTTACAATAAAAGAAACTATGAATTATGCTAGAAAGTGGATGGATCCTAAGGTGTTAATTGTGAATTTTTTAGAAGATAATGAGAGAAAAACCATAGAGGAAAACCTACTTGATTATGTGTATGGAGAAGGACTTTTTCTAAAGGTTTATACTATTCCTTATTATTCTTCTTTTTCAGAATTTGAAAATTCATCAATAGTTAGAAATATTATAAAAGATTTGTTAGATATTTTAGTACAATTATAAATTAACTTATAATTATTCTAATTTTAACTAAGAAAGATTTATTAATTAGTAAAACAATAGTTAATTTGATGTCACAAATTAATTTTGATAGAATACCTGGTTTAATTGCTGTATACAAAATTGATAATGACACAGTTATAAAATTATATGGAAGAGATATTAAAATTGATCTAAATAAATTAAAAAATATTTTAACCGAAAATATGAGAATTGGAGAAGAAGAGGCTAAAAAACTAAAGTTAATTGATCCCTTTTTAGGTTTTGCAATGATAGTTGATGATATAGGAATAACTTACCTAAACAATCTTCTAATTGTAAGTGAAGCGAAGAAAACTAATTGGGATTTTCTGATTAAAAGTGTACTAAGAGAGGTGGGTATTTATGAAAAGAGCTGATGAAATAAAAGGATATTATGGTCATATAGCCGTAGATGAAAATGGAAATGTAACAAATTCTAAAAATATTGATAATCCAGAGGAATGGGCAAAAGTAGTCTCATTTAATGTAAAAAAGGGTAATGAAGAGGCAAAAGAACTAGGATTTAATAAAATGAACGGTTTCGCAATGATAGGTAGAGACTATACTCTGACATTTATGAAAGGATTAGGAGTTGTTGTTGATACTAAAAAGGCTGATTGGCAAGAGTTATTTACATATTACACCTATTCGTGGAGCATATTAATAACTGGAATCATTATAACTGCGTTATCAATAATACTTTTCGGATTAGCCTTCACACCGTATATGTCTTGGCTAGCTCCCGAGCCTAGGTTCTATTTACCGTCGATTCTAGTAATAGTTGGTATTATGCTATTAGTAGCATCTAAATCATCAATGGCATATCGACTATGATTTTTGCCAAAGGGAGAAAAAGAGACCATTTGCCTCCTCGTAATTTGAAAGAGAATATTGAATTTCTTCTAGCTCTTTTTTAACTTTTCCCCTGACTGAAATTATATCAACTACAAGGAATTTACCCTTACTTTTTAAAATTCTATTTATCTCTTGTACATGATTTTTTACCCTATCTCTTTTTAAATTGTAAAAATAAAGGACTGAATAGATTAAATCAAAATAGCTATCTGGAAATGGAGTTTTTTCTAATCCATAAAATAATCTCACATTGCTTCTATATTTTGAAATTAACTCTTCAGCTTTCTTTTTATCAAATTGTTTCCAATCATCAGTAGCATATATTTCATTATTTAATGATAAGGAGAGGAAAATTGGAATTAAACAATTTCCACAAGCATAATCCAATATCTTTCCCCTTTCGCCTTTTAATAGGTTTGCTATCTTCTTTGCAATAAAAATTTCCTCATCAATAGTTATTCCCATTCTTAGTATTGGAGCAAAATCGTTTGGATCAATCATAATTTACAACTAATAAAGAAGTTATTTAAATTATTTTATTATAACAAAAAGTGAAGGAATAATCTATATTTGTCATGTTAATATATCTTGTGAGACCTAACAAGTTAAAGCAATTGGTTAATTATTAAGTCTCTTTAAAAGGCTTAGGAAGAGCTAAAAGAGTTCTTAAGGATAAAGACTGCCCAAAAGGTTTCTTTTATTTTTAGCAAAGCGTAGAAAATCCTCAAAAGCAATGTTATAGATAAAACTGATATACAAGAAAAAGTATGAGATAATTACGGAGCTGGCAAACTAAGTTAGGCAGGAATTTAGACACTGTACTTGAAGCATTAGACTGTTTAAGTGATACTTGGAACACATCTAGACACTTTTTCTTAAGCGGAGATGAAGCTATAGAACTAGAAGAATATGTATCAGAAGAAATATGCTTACAATATATTGAAGAAGTGATAAAAATTGCAGATAAATATCTTAAAAAATGGGATTATTTAAGAAAGCTATAAGTTAATACTAAGAGAACTAAAGAAAAAACTCTAGCTATCAAATTTTTGGAATAGGAAAACTCTGATCTAGTCTAGATTGTTTAGTTGCAAAGAAAGATGCGATTTGAGAAACTTTAGATTAACATTTTTGAAAGAAACTAGGCTCAGATTGAATACAATTGTCGTGAGAGAAGAAGTACTTGAGAAAAAGGAAGTATTACAATGTTTTTCTATTTCATTTTATATATGATAAAATTGACACATATGAAAAATGTTTGAATGGTGCAAAGAAATGGAAAAATAATGCCAAATTGATTTTACAATATGGTACATTTATCATAGACAAAAATACCAAAAAAGTAAAATTAGTCTCTGCGAAAATATTTGAATTTATTTTTAGTTTTATAACCAACTCTCTTTTTACCTACACATATCATAATATGTTGATGAAAATATCCGATATTTTGAAAAAACTAACAAAAGAAGAGGTTGTAGTTCATTATGTAACTAGAATAATAGAAATAATTATCTTAGTTGCTATAGCAACTATCATTGTTTACACTGTTTACGATCTAATAGTTTCTATCTTTCAAGGTTTCATTACTGAAGTCATTGGTTTAGTTGGTAATGCTTTCTTATTAGTTGTTTTGCTAGAAATTTATCAAAGTATTGTTGATTTTGGTAAAGGGAAAGGAAGAAGTGTTATTTACGTAATGGATGCAACAATCTCATTTATTCTTAGGGAAATAATCATAGAAATTTTCAACGGTAGTTATACTTATCAAGATTTACTCACATATGCAGGATTAGTTATTGTTATTGCATTAGGTAGATTTCTAATTTCTTATAGAAGAATATATATTAAAAGGAGAAGATAGGAATAGATTTATATCTTGGATTTTTCAATCTTTTTCAAATGAAAAAAGCATTACTATTTTTATTACTTCTTTCAATTTCAATTTTACCAATATTCTTTTCCCAAACTAAACAAGAATATATAATTGCAAGCATATTCGTTCCTCCTAACGATATTAGTCAAATTTACTCAATGGCGTATCAAGTTTCTAATCCTTCATCTCCACTTTTCCACCATTTCATGAACTCTTCACAAATAGAAAAATTAATATATAATCAAGAATATATAAACCTTCTACATTATCTTACTAATCATGGAATAAAAATTATCATGAGCTCATTAAATATAATAGTTATCAATGCTACACCTTCCCAAATAGAGAATTATTTAAATACTAGCATAGAATTTTATCAACTAAATAATTCTACTTACTATCAAGGCATGGGATTCTTTAGAGGAGATATAGTAATCGCTTCTAATCTCACTTCAAGTCTTTTAAGTAAACCAACAGATTTAGTTACACCTACTCTCATATCTCAAATGGAAAAGAAAGCGATAACGCTTAACTTTACATATGCAGATGAGTCTTATCCAGTTACATGGTTATCTAAAGCTTATAACGCAACTGTTCTAAATGCAACTGGTGAAGGTTATACTATAGGTATCTTAGACTTTTATGGAGATCCATCTATTGTTCAACAATTAGCTTACTTTGATAAGCTTTATAATATTTCACCTCCACCCTCATTTAAAATAGAGTATATTGGACCACCATGTCCATTTGGAGGTATTTTGTCAGGTTGGAATTTAGAGATTAGCCTTGACGTTGAAGTTTCTCACGCTGTTGCACCAAAAGCTAATATAATCCTTTATGTAGCAAATCCGAACATCCCATTGCCAGCTGTTTTAGCTAAAATAGTTCAAGAAGATAAAGTGAACGTTTTGTCACAAAGCTGGGGTATTCCAGAGTCTGAAATAGTAGATAATCCAGCAAACTTAGAAATGGTTTATGAAATGAACTTCTATTATGCCTTGGGTTCTCTTGAAGGAATTACATTCTTAGCTTCCACTGGCGATGTTGGAGGTAGTGGTTACAGTACTTCACCTATAGGCTCTGTATCATTTCCTTCAACTTCTCCATTTGTTACTGCAGTAGGAGGTACAACTACATACATTGAGTTAAACGGAAGTGCTTATCAAACTGCATGGTCAAACTATGGTTTTATTCCTTATTTCATAAATTATGGTGGTTCTACCGGAGGAGTTAGTGTACTTTTCGTTGAGCCATGGTATCAAGCATATATTCAAACTCCCTCAACGTATCCAGATGGTAGAATGGTTCCAGATATTTCATTAAATGCTAATGTATTCCCTGGAATACAAGTAGTATTCCCCGGTAACATTACCTATGTAACTGGAGGCACTAGCGAAGCTTCACCATTATTTGCTGGTTTTCTCACATTAATTATGCAAAAAGATAATACTACCTTTGGGCTAATTAATCCTTTGCTTTACTACTTAGGGGAACATTATTATAATGAGGCTTACTATCCAATAACCTTTGGCTATAACATACCTTGGGTTGCTCATTATGGATATAATTTGGTTACTGGTCTTGGATCTCCGAATATAGGAGAAATAGCTTATCTCGTAAAAGACATTAATACTTTAAAAGTCCCCATAATAACAGTAAATCTATACAATGGAACTAATTATTCATTTTATTTCTTACCTAATCAATCCATGGAAATAATTGCAAATATTACATATAAAGGAGAAGAAATAACTTCTGGGAATTATAAAGCTTACATTTACACATTACAAGGTAGGGTTGATAGCATAGAACTTCACTTTAATGGAAGCAGATGGATTGGAGTATACTTAATATCTCCTAATGTTGTAGGCCCTATTGAAATATTAGTAAAGGGAAATAACTCTGAGGGATTTACTAACGCTTTTATAGGGTATATTATGAGTATTAAGGGTGATCTTAACGTTATTTATCCTACAATTAAAGCTAAAGTATACAACATTTATCAAAATGAGGTTAATATTTCATTTCTAAATATTACATTATATGAATATAATCCAATAGATAATAGTTTTATAAAAATCACAAACATTATATTAAAACAAAAAGGATATGGTAGTTACTTTGCTACTTTACCAATAAACTTAACTGCAGGACCAATACTTATTGTCGGAAACAATGTTTATGGATATATTTCTACCTTTGCTGGAAGTTCACTTTTACTAAACACTTTAATTATTCCCCCAGTTGTTGTAGAGCCTGGAGTTGCAACTCCAGGCGAATCACTGTTTATAGAGCCTTCTAACATACCTTATGGTAATATCAATATATCAGCAGTCCTTTATAACAATGAAGGGAAACCTATATCTTACGGAAATCTTTCGTGGGTTTTAGTTCCAATAGATGGATTATTAGCATACGTATACATTGGATATTTACCAATTCCACCTAAAGTCAGTCAAGGTTTGTATACAATTATTTTGAATGAATATGTTCCCCTAGGAAATGGAACAATCCTTGAAGGAAAATATTACTCTCAAATCTACATAGTTCCTCAAAACTTATCAATAAATGTTAAACTTAATGGATTGCTAACTGAAGGAAGCAACGTAAAAATATTAGCTAATATAACATATCCTAACGGTACTGAAGTTAAATTTGGTATGTTCTCAGCCACCGTTTATCCATTACAATTGCAAAGTGAATATGAGGACTTAACTCAAACCTTAGAAATACCATTATGGTTTAACGGAAGCTTATGGATAGGCAACTTTACATTACCATCTACTTACACTTTAGGTAATTTAACTTACTTATCTGGCAACTACTTTGGGCCATTTGCAATATTCATCTCTGGAATATCAGCAGATGGTTATCCAACTACAAATAATTTAAACTCAGAAAGAGAGTTCATTGTGCAACCTTATACTCTTATAAAGAATGAGATAGTTGATTTAACTCAAACATTTTATGCAATATTCCAAAATGATACAATTCAATTAAATGGTAAATTATTCAGTGATATTCTAATTAATGATACAATTTATAGAAGTAATTTAACTATTTCAAATACTCAATTTAATGGAATCATAATTATCAAAGATTCTAATATTACATTAAACAATATAGAGGCAGAAAAAATCATAGCAATAAACTCTACTCTTGCAATCTTTGACTCAAAGGTATTAAATCTAACTTTAATCAACTCGGTCTTAAGTAATAGAACAAGTGAAATAACTTACTTATATCCGGCCCTGCCAAAAATTTTATTTAATGGTAATGAAATAAAGATTGAAGGAATTTCAATTAAAGAAATTAATATCTATGATAACGGTAAATTGATTTATAATGGAACAAAAACATCTATTCCAATAAGTTTACAAACGGGATATAATGGGATAAAAATTATAGTATATCAAACAGATGGTGAAGAAGAGACAGAGGAGTTTAATGTCTATATCACTACTGTTTCTAATAATAGTCTCTTAATTCTAGCTATTGTTTCTATAGCCATTTCAATAGTAGCTATTGCTCTTGTGATAATAAAGTATCGTCGATAAAGCCATAAAATTTAAAATATGGAATTAGATGAGCTTTCAATATATGATCCGGAAAGTTAAACTCTTCTTTTAATTCTTTAACTTCTTTCCCTAAAAGCTTATGAGTTATT
Organism: Sulfurisphaera javensis; assembly: GCF_041154675.1. Lineage (NCBI taxonomy): Archaea > Thermoproteati > Thermoproteota > Thermoprotei > Sulfolobales > Sulfolobaceae > Sulfurisphaera > Sulfurisphaera javensis. The sequence continues at coordinate 273,327 of NZ_AP031322.1, read as the reverse complement.
TTAGGCTTATATATAGTATTCATATGAAAGGATAAAGAAGAACCTTCTTGTCTTTCTTTCACGTATATTTCTAAATCCCAATAGAAAGTCTCCTCGTTATCTCTCCCTTGATACCTAACTCCTCCCGGAACAATTTTTGGACCCTCCATATAGCCTAAAAACGTGGTTATTTTAGTATCTGGAGTACCGAAAATATACATTACTCTAAACTTTCTTGGAAATACATTTACTTTGTCTAATGTAGTATAGATGTTCTTCTCTTCATCATATACTTGAAGAATATTGATATGTGATATAATTCCAAAAAGTCTGAAAGGATCAACAATAACTCTCATAACTTCTTCTCTACTTTTTTTGACAACGATATTATTTTCCATTGAATATGTAATCTGCTTTTGTAATATATAAATTTAGTTTATATACAAAATACTCACTTTAGTTATTTTTATTTTTCATCTTTTGTTGGTATTTTTCTCTACAAAATGATTAACACTAAAAAATGAGTTTTACATAAAATATAACCATGATTACTGCAGTAGACATAGGGGGAACATTTACTGATATAATTTCAGTTGATGATGAAGGAAATATAATTTACTATAAGGGTCTTACTACTCCTAAAAATCCAGAGATTGGAGTTAAAAAAGGATTAGAAAACTTAGGAATTAAAGTTGATACTTTAATCCATGCAACTACAATTGCAACTAACGCACTATTAGGACAAGTTAACCTTGAATTGCCTAAAACTGCTTTGCTTACTACAAAAGGTTTTTCAGATATAATTGAAATAGGGAGACAAAATAGACCTGAACTTTATAACTTATTTTTTACAAAACCAAAACCATTAATCCCTAGAGAACTCAGATTTGAAATAAATGAGAGAATTAACGCAAGAGGAGAAATAATAAAAGCAATAAATAAAGAAGAAGTTGAAAATGTTGCCCAAAGTTTAAACGCTGAGGCTGTTGCAATTGTCTTCCTCCATTCCTATCTTAATCCTATCCACGAAAAAATAGCAAAAGAAATTGTATCTAAATACATTAAGTATGTTTCAGCTTCTTTTGAAGTTTCGCCAGAACAGAGAGAATACGAAAGAACAACTACTACAGTAATTAATGCAATGCTTATGCCATTAGTCAGTAAATATATAGAATCATTAGTTAATGAGATAAAACCGAAAGAATTTTTCATTATGGCTAGTTCCGGAGGATTAATAGATTCAGAAGAAGCAATAAGAAGACCAGTACAAATTATTGAGTCTGGTCCTGCAGCAGGGGTTATTGGAGTTAAATATTTTTCTGAAGAAATGGGAATTAAAGATGCTATAAGTTTTGATATGGGAGGAACGACAGCTAAGGCTGGTTCAATAGTTAATGGAGAGATTGAAATTGTTAATGAATATGAGGTCGGCGGAAGAACTCATCACGGTAGGATCGTAAAAGGTTCAGGATATCCGGTAAGATTCCCATTTATTGACTTAGCTGAAGTTTCAGCAGGTGGAGGTACTATAATTTGGATGGATGAAGCTGGAGCCTTAAACGTTGGACCAATAAGCGCTGGTGCTGAACCTGGACCGATTTGTTATAATAAAGGTGGAGATAAACCTACATTAACTGATGCAAATTTAATATTGGGAAGGATAGGAGAAGAGTTAATTGGTGGTAATTTAAAGTTAAATAAAGATCTTGCCTTAAAAGGCTTAGAAAAACTAGGAGATCCTATTCAGATATCTAAAGAAGCAATTAAATTAGCTACTTTAGAGATGGCTAGAGCAATACGTTTAGTAACAGTTGAGAGAGGGCTTGATCCCTCTTCATTTACCTTATTTGCCTTTGGTGGTGCTGGGCCACAATTTGCAATAGACATAGCTGAGGAACTAGGAGTAAAGAGAGTGTTAATACCCATCTACCCTGGGCTTTTTAGTGCATTATCAATGCTGTTAGCTGATCAAAAGTTTGAATTAAGAAAAGCGTTTCCTAAAGATGTTGAAAATGATTTCAGAGAACTAGAAAATACTTTAAGAGAAAAGGTTAAAGATATTGATTACTTCTTAAGATATGCTGATGTTAGATATAAAGGACAGGGATGGGAATTAACGGTTCCTGCTGACGGTGATATAAGGAAAAACTTTGAAGAAAGACATAAGGCAATTTATGGCTTTACTTTACCTTACGACATAGAAATTACTAACATAAGAGTTTTTGCTATAAAGAAAATGAAGAAACCAAAACTTACATTTTCAAATTCTGGGGAGTTGAAGATAAAAGAAAGGAAAGTGTACTTTGATGATTGGGTAAATTCTAAAGTTTATATTAGGGAAACCTTACCAATTGGATTCAAGGGAAAAGGACCAGCTATTATTGAGGAGTATAGTGCTACAACAGTCATTCCAGATGGCTGGAGTTTTGAAATTTTACCGAATTATTTTATAGATATAAGGAGGGATTAAATTGATAAGTTGGGAAGTTATTAATAAAGCAATGATATTTATAGCAGAAGAAATGGGAGTAATGTTAAAGAAATCTGCATTCTCACCTAACATAAGAGAAAGAATGGATCATAGCTGTGCTATAGTTGATACTGAAGGAAGAATTATTGCTCAAGCCGAGCATATTCCAGTACATTTAGGCTCATTTAAAATTGCCGTAAGAAATCTATTAAATTATATAGAAGAATTAAAAGAAGGAGAAAGTATAATTTTCAACGATCCTTATATTTCTGGGACTCATTTAAATGATGTTGGAATTATTTCACCAATCTATTATCAATCCGAATTGATAGGTTATGTAATTAATAAAGCCCATCATGTTGACGTAGGAGGACCTATACCAGGAAGTATTAATCCCAATGCAAAGACTCTTTATGAAGAAGGATTCGTCATACCGCCAGTTAAATTGAATGATGAAGTTATTAAGATAATTAAGGAAAACTTCAAGGTACCGGAAGTTTCTTTAGGGGATTTAAATGCACAAATTTCTGCAAATAAAATTGGGATAGAGAGAGTAAAACAATTAATTGACAAATATGGTAAAAAGGAAGTGTTAGAAAGTTGGAATAAAAGCATAGAGTATGCTAAGAAACTAACCCTTAGTCATGGCTGGAAAGAAGGAGTTTATGAGGCGGAAGATTATCTTGAGTGGAATGACAAACTGTTGAATATTACATTACATCTTTATATTAAAAAAGATAAGATAGTTGCTGATTTCTCTGGGAGTCATAAACAGATAGATGGACCGTTAAATGCCGTTATCGGAGTAACATACTCAGCAGTATCTTTTGCTATACGTTCTGCCTTAAATAAGGATATTCCAACTAATGATGGCTTTTACTCATTTATTGAAGTTAAGGCTGAAGAGGGGTCTTTAGTAAATCCCAAAAAACCAGCAGCTGTAGGAGGGGGAAATGTAGAGACTTCGCAAAGAATAGCTGATGTCACTTTTCTAGCTCTATCAAAGTTCTTACCTTATATACCTGCGGCAAGTTCTGGAACTATGATGAATGTTATGATGGGTGGTTTATATAATGGAAAATTCTGGTCTTACTATGAAACTATAGCAGGAGGTAGCGGGGCTAGACCTACATCTGATGGCGTATCTGCTGTTCATACAAATATGACTAATACATTAAATACCCCAATAGAGATTGCCGAAATGACTTATCCAATTCTTTTTACCTCTTATAAAATTAGGGAGAAAAGTGGAGGAGAAGGAAAATATAAGGGAGGGGATGGAATTATAAGAAGTTTTAAAGTCCTTTCATCTACTAGACTTTCAATTCTTGCAGACAGATTTAAGACTTCTCCATGGGGATTAAAAGGTGGTGAAAACGGTAAACCTGCAAGAGTATATATAAGGAAAAAGGACAGAATAATAGAAATACCCAGCAAATTCACTATAGATTTAGACGAAGGAGACGAGGTTATAATAGAAACACCTGGAGGTGGAGGATATGGTTTAAGGTCTTAGATATAAAACTAAATTTTCGATTATTGAAATAAGAATTAATGAGCCAATATAGGCAGTTATCCCAGAAATAAGGTTACTATATATTTTTTCGCTAAAAGAGAATTTATGAGAAACTATATTGACAATCACAAGAGCTACGATTATTGGCATTACGAATATATTTATTGGCGTAAACCATAACCTTGCTGGACCATCTAAGAAGAAGTAAAAATCCAGACTAGTGAATAGAAATATGCTTGCTAATCCACTTAATAAGCCCAATAGGATAACGTATCTTTTTTTCATATCGAATGGTATTTCTCTTAGTTGTATATATTATTTTTGGTAAGCGTATTACTACACGTTTACTTTAAATCAGTTTTTAATCATTTTCTCTTCATCACTAAGTGTGGCGGGCTCTCATCATCACATTATTCAATACTTCTCCTATAGTTTTAAATGCTAACCTACCGTAAGGATGCAATTCCACATTAACATTAACTAACTCAGATGCTCTTTTCACTATCTGATAATGATGTTTTGGTAAAATTGCTACAATATGTGAGTGCATTTTTGAAACTTTTAAAAGGGCTTTGCTTAATAATTCAACAAACTCTTCCTTCTCTTCCATAGTCATTTTAGATGGGGGATAATCATAAGAATTGAAAGGGTAACAATCCTCATATTCCCTAGGTACTAACAACATTGGTTCTGATACAGAATAAAACTGAATCTTATCTTCAAAGCCTTTCATAATTGAATAAGCTAACTTATGCGTAGCAGAAAGATAATAAGGCTTTACTGACGTACATGGAAGAAGAATAGCGTACTCTTTTTCAGATTTCCATTCATTTAGAAGTATTTCATGCCACTTTCTCACAACAGGATGTTTGAAAGGATCCTCCCCATCTTTCTTTACAATTGGTTCACCATGAAGTGGAGGACATTGCATGGCAAAAATATTATATTAGTAATACCTTTAAACCTGGTGTTACCCATAATTCTCTATGGATGTTTTTCTTGGAGTACAAGATTTGAAGATTCCAGTTTGGGAATTTGGATCTCCAATTATGATTAACCAATTAAGATGGGATTCCATACCTTGGAAGAATAGAACTTGGGTTGACTCTGGTGGATATCAAATTATGAAAAAAGGAATTCCATTAAACCCAGAAGAAATAGAAAAGAAATACAAGATACTGAATGCCGAGGCTTACATAAATTTAGATATTCCATCAATGCCTTGTCAAAGAATGGACGAGAGAAATTTCAAGCATTTTGAATACTTCTATGAAAAAGAAATTAAAGTAATTCCAGTAATTCATGGGTATAACATAGAAGATATAAACAGAGCAATTGACTTTTATAAACAATATACTGACCTAATAGCATTTGGAGGCATTGTTCCCCCTTCTCTCAGAGGGGGAAGGAAATTTGTTATCTTTCTTTACCATTATATAAGAAAATCAATAAAGATAATACATGTTTTAGGCGCTGGCTCACCTTATATGAGAAAAATATTTTTTAATGCAGATAGCGTTGATACTGCAACTTATAGAATAAAAGGTGCTAATGGTCTTGTAATTATTCCGGGAAAGGGAGAAAGATATGTTGGAAATAGAAAAATTGTTTGGAATGCAAGAAGAGCCTCTGATGAGGAAATTGAATTTTTATATTCATTTCTTGAAAAGACTAAATATCCTTATCCAGTAATACTTACAGATTGGGTAAATAGGGCTTTAATTAACGCATGGGTTATGATTAATTCTGAGTATGAGGGAGAAACTTGGGAAATTAAGATTTCAAAGGAAATAGATAAACTTTCGAAAAACGAGATAGAGGATCAAATTGATACTTATTGTAAAAAACAATTTATAAAGGATAATACATAGTATTACTTATGGAAGATTGCAAAGAACTACTCTATCACGATCCTTCTAAATTAGAAAGTAGGAAAGATTGCTTTCTGTCTGAAGATCATTATTTCCGAGGAAGAACTGCTTTAATTTACTCTGATAAGGCACAAAAAATTGGAGATTATGTTATCTTTCCTATGTCTCTTTCTAGGAGTTTTTATGTTTTGGGAATTGATGATACCACTGGAAAAATATTCGCTAGATTAATAAATGGTGATCCTAGACTTATTTTAGACGGAAATAAGAGAGAAGACAAAAGGCTTCAGAGACTGAAAAGCTTTATGGGTTTTACTCATAATAAGTGGGAAGTCACTTCATTGAAAAAAGGACAAATAATAAGGATACAAGGAGATTTTGCAATGAGAGTAATAAAGACTTTCTCCTCGCTAGATAAAATCTTAAACTATTTATCTTATTTTCCAGGTTTAGGACTCAATGACGTAAGAAGTACTTTATGGGAAGAATTTATAAGAAAATATTTGTCTACAGATGAAGAATTAGAAGAGATTGAAAAACTTTATAATGTACTTGAGGAAATAAGAAGAATAAGAAGAATAAATACGATGTTAGGTAAAAGAGTTAAAGAACTTTCTATGATTGAAGAAGAAGTTAAAGAGAAGATAAAGAGTATCATGAAAACTAAAAGACTTGTAGATAGGAATAGAGTATATTTCATGAAAATATTATCTATGAGAGATAAATTCAAAGAATTTATAATTACAAAAGAGGAAAAGTTAAAATTAAGATATGGCCATTATACTTCTCCCCATTTAGTTCAAGTCTCTGGAATATTAGTTGGCAATCAAGTGATTATACTTAGAGAACAAGACCTTGTAGTTACTCATAAAGAACATGGAATTTCTACGTTCAAAATCTCAGTTCCCTCTATAGTAGAATTCGGAACTCTTGATAATTTTGTAAATATTACATTGTCGAATTTTATTGATATTATAGTTTTTTAAAAAATTAATCTGTGTATATAGATGCACACAGATTAACAAATATTTATATATTTGGATAAACAGAAAATTATATATGAGATATTATACAGTAAAACAGACATACTACTGTCCAACAAATTACGGCTTATATGAATGTAGAATAGAAAATGGTAAAGAGGTATGTAAATTAGTAGCTTGTGTAGTAAAAGATTCCCTAGCTTCACCATTATAAGTTAGGAAATTTTTTATTATATTATATGATAAAGAACCTCATTTTTAAGGAGGATTTAATCATTATTACTAAGTCTGGAAAATATTTTGAAACTAAACATACTAAAGCAGAAATGGCATTAACACCAGAAGGATGGTTACTGAAAAGAGATAAAATAGATTATAAACCGGAAAAGGAGTACTCAACTTGTAAATCTTTCGAGGAGAAAGTTGATCTTGAGAACTTTATAACTAAGGCTGAGAATCTTGCCCCTTATGTAGATAAAATAATAATAAAGAAAATTGAAAGAGAAATAGATGAATGCAAAGAAGTAAAGCATTTGGTTATTGTTGAAAAAGAGTATTTAAAAGTTGGAGGAAGAATTCAATATCTAGACGGTATAATCAGTTATTTACAAAATGAGATTAAGAGCGTAAAAAGAATAACAAGAGATTATCAAATAGGTGGAAGAATTAATGCCTTACTTTCACCTGAAGTTTTTGGGACTATAATAGCTTATACAGTTAAAGCGTTACTGAATGGTATTTTACCGAGGTTAAAACTTTACGAAAAGTTTTCAACATTGACTATTGTAGATAACCCACTTAATGAGATTTCCCCTGCATTTAGCACCTTTGATGATGAAGGAGTTTTAACGAAACGCAAAGAACTTATTGGAGATGGTATTGTTCAAGATTACTTAGGTACGCTTTATACAAAATATGGTTCTTCAGGGAATGCAAGAGGAATACCACCAGAGCCAGACTTTTTCACTCTTGAAATTAAGTCTGGAGATTGGAATTTAGAAGAAATGATGAATGAAAATAAAGATGGAGTAGTAATTTATGGAGTTGAGTCAGTACAAATAGTTGAAAATAGCATAAGAATTACTCCTAAAATCGTAGAGAAAGGTGGGATTGGTTTAAAGATTAGGGAGATCGCTATTCCATTCCAAGAACTTTTATTTATTAATGCTATTTCGAAAACATCTAAGCCTTTTGCTATCGATGAGTACCATGGAGTTTATGCACCATATGTTTTAATGCCAGTAAGAGTAATATTATTCTAATGATGAGACCGCCAGAATAAGAGTGGTGACGAAAATTCTCCGGCCTTACTGACAGTGAGTAGATATAAACTCTACAGTTTCTTTTATTGAATCTATATAATTTTCAACTTTAGCAAATCCATGACCTTCATCCTTATATATTTTGTACTTAACTTCTCTTCCTAATTTTTTAAGTTCATTAACAACTTGCAAAGTCTCTTCTGCTGGACATCTAGGATCATTCTCACCAGCTAATAGCATCAATGGTGTTTTAATTCTATCTATAAAGAATATAGGAGATCTATCCTTTAATAATACCTCATCATTTCCCATCTTCATCTCATCATACTGTTGCAAATATTCCCTTTCGAATTTCTTCTCAGTGAACCAATTTACAAAAGGGACAACTGCTACAGCAGAACACCATAAATCTGGATACTTCGTAACAGCCATCATTGTAAGATAACCACCGTAACTTGCTCCAGTAATTGCAACCTTTTTAACGTTTAAGACTTTAATAGCATTAATAACATCTCTTAAATCACCCCCACCTAAATCCTTGTCGTTTAGGTGATTAAACTTCCTTCCATATCCTATAGAACCTCTATAATTTGGGCATATTACTTTGAAACCTTTATTTACAAGGAATTGTATTTCTGGATTAAACGAATTAACACATTCCCAATCTGGACCTCCATGAATATAAATAACGCCTTTATCTTCATTTCCTTTGGAATAAAGAAGAGCATGAATTTTTATCCCATCAGAATTATATTCAACATGAGAAGGTTTGACGAACTCTCCTTTTACGCCGTTCATGGAATTAGTTAACCTGGATAATTTGCCGTCATACTTATATAAATTATATGAAGACTCATGATTTGAATAAATAAAATAAAGGGATTCTTCATCGCTCTTTAATCCTACTATAAATCCCTCATTCAGAATCTCCTTTTCATGAACTAGGGCAAAATCACCATGCCTATCTTCGACATAAGCTATTGAACCTTTGTAAGGGACTGCCTCTACGATTTCATATTTACTTTCTCTAATTTTTTCAATTTTTTCCTCTTTAATATCATAAGCAAATAATTTGAAAAGATCCTCGTGATTTGAAATAAAGAGAAAAGTTTTTTCATCAAGAAAACATTGGTCAGATGGCAATTCTTGCTCAGATTCTGGAAAGTCTATTTCAGCTATCTCGTTTCCTTCATAATCTATTACATGAATATCGTTATCGTAAATTCCTTGAGAGTAAACTATATATTTATCATTTGCGCAATAGCTGAATACTGGTAAGTCTCCTTTACTTAGCTTCTTTATTTCCTTATCATATAAGTAAAGATGTATAGTTTTTCCATCTCTATTGGAAAGAAAAAGTATACCATTTTTAGTATATAATGGAGAAAAATTATCATATTGGTCAGAAATTATTCTCTCGAGTTTTCCTTTATCCCAGATAAATATTTGCCTTAATTCACTTCCATTAGGGTCAATAGTTATAAAGAATGAATCATTACCTATCCAACTTACTTCTTCAGCATAACCCTTTATATCAATAACTCCAAAAGGAGAGTATACTATAGGTTTCTTATCCCTTATAATTAATAGGGTTTTTCCACCTAATACGTCGAAATCTAGCACTGGTTTTATCTTAAAAAGATCCTCATAGTCCATAAATAACTATAAGGAATTTGAAGTTAAAAAATAGCTTAGTCAAATCTAGATGCGTTATTAGTTAAATAACACATTAGTTAGTTATTTGATTAGTAGTATAATTTACAAAAACTGTGGGCAGAAAGTCGTTTCTCTTGGGTAAAAACCAAAATGATATAAAGTATAATGTAATCAAAATAAAATAAAAATAGTATCCTTCAAAAAGAATATGCAAATAAAGTTTTATTTTTACTCTTTAATATCTTTTCTAAAAAAGAAATCTATTAGCATTGGTTATATTATAGATTAAGGTTTCCTTACTAAATATTTCTTGTTTTACCACTAAATAAAAAATAATCAGCTTGCTGGCCTTTACATCACCTTTCATTTCCGGTCAAGCTCATCATGAGGATAGATATTTCCAAGATAATATAATCCCTATTGAAGATAAAATTAAAGCAAATAACCCTAGATACAGGAAGTCAACAGTTAAGTTAGTAGGTATCCCTAATAATAACCCTCTAGCAACGCCATTTGAATATGTTAGTGGATTTACATAGGCTACTGGTTTTAGCCAACTCGGCATTGATTTAATCGGATAAAACGCATTGCTAGTAAAGAGTAATGGTAAGTTTAGCAAATTCATGATTGCCATTTGTGATTCCCAACTTGTAGCTCTTAATGCTAACATTAAGAACAACGAAGATAACCCAAATGACATTAAGAACAATGCAGCATATACTCCTAAGAAATCTAAAGCATTAATGTTTGGTGCAAATGTCATTCCTAATACTGTTGCGACAGCAAGAACTATTGTAGCTTGTACTAAAGATCTAATCACTGAGTTAAGTACTTTACCTAAGATGATATTTCCCCTTGGTACTGGAGTGGTTAATAATCTATCTAATACTCCAAGTCTTCTATCCCAAACTATTGACATTCCGCTTTGCATTGATGTGAATAATACTATGAAAGATAACATGCCTGCTGCTAAATACGAGAAATAATCAGTGGTTCCGAAAGTTTGCTTTAATATTGCCAATCCTATCTGATCAATTACTTGCTTAGGAATATTTACGCCTGGTATATTAAATGAAGTACCAGTAAATATGTTACCTAAGTTCATAGCTTTTCCAAACAGTCCGATCCAGAATATTGGTTGAATAATTGAAAGTAATAATATTACTGGTGCCTTATACCACTTCTTCAATTCTCTGACTGTTAAAGTCCATAAACCGTGTGTTACACTTAAGTTCCTTTTTTCCTCTTCAATCATGTTCTCGCCCTCCTAACAGTTCTTCTAAATGCGAACATCTCTTGTGCACTTGCCTCTTCATCCCTTAGTCTTTTTCCAGTAAACTCCATATATACTTCATCCATAGTAGGTTCTGTTATGGACATCCTAGATACTTTTATACCATTTTTCATTAGAGACTCAAGAATTTCTGGAGCTTTTTCTTCTCCGTCCTTTACCTTGATCCTTATTCCATCATTCATCTTTTTAACGTCAATGACACCTTCTACAGAAGAAATAATCTTTAATGCTTCTTCATCATTTGAAGTTTGTAAAGATATTACATCTCCTCCAACTTTTTCCTTTAATTCCTTTGGGCTACCTATTGCTAATATTTTACCTTTATCAATTATTGCAATTCTATCCCCATACATATCGGCTTCTTCTAAATAATGAGTAGTAACGAATATGGTCATCTTGTATTCTTCTTTTAATTTCAGTATGTATTGCCATATAGCTGCTCTAGTTTGTGCATCTAATCCTAATGTTGGTTCATCAAGGAAAAGGATTTTTGGCCTACTAATTAAGGACATCGCAATTTCTAGTCTTCTCCTCATTCCTCCAGAATATGTTTCAACTTTCCTATTTGCAGCATGTGTTAATTCAACCATTTCTAACAATTCCTTCGCTCTTTCTTTTGCTATATCCTTTGGTATGCCATAAAGGCCTGCCATCATCATCATATTTTCCCATCCAGTGAGATCTTCATCTGCTGTATATTCTTGAGGTACTACACCAATAGATTGTCTTACTAATGCAGGTTGTTTTATAATATCATAACCGTTTACTATTGCTGTACCTTCTGTAGGTTTCAATACAGTAGTTAACATTTTTATTGTAGTAGATTTACCAGCACCATTTGGGCCTAAGAAGCCGAAAATTTCTCCTTCATACACCTCAAAGTTTATATGATCGACAGCTATGAATTTACCATACATTTTTGTTAGGTTTATTGCTTTTATTGCAATGTTAGACATTCTTTATCACCTCCTCCATGCTCTTTAGGGCTTCTAAAATTCTATCTTTATATAGAGAAAGTTTATCTTTATCAGTTTCCTTAAAATATTGGACTAATCCTTCTAATTCTTCGACTGCATCTTCAATACTTCCAGAATATCTGCTAGGCAATAATTCCTTTATTTCTTCTATCCCCTTCTGTGTTATCCTATATTTTCCATCTGAAACTCTCTCTATTACTCCTTCTTCCTCCATCTTATTTAACAAAGGATAAACTGACCCTGGCGATGGTTTCCACCAGCCCCAGGTCATTTTATATATATCATCAATAATATCTATGCCTCTCTTTGGAGACTGCCATAGTAGCCAAAGTATTATATTCCTAAGCCTTCCTTTTTGTTTCGCTATTAATTCACTCATACTATCGATATCGATAGTAATAAATTTAAATTTTTCGATATATCGAAACCGATAGATAAGCGTAAAAGGTTATTCAAAATTTATAGTTAGTAAAAAATAAAAGTAAACTAACTTAGTATAAGCAATATTTACTATCAATAAGTCATCCCTTCAGCTACCATAAGGGAGAAAGCTCTCGCAACATCTCTAATAGAAACTACTCCTACGCACTTACCATCCTTTTCCACTATCAAGTGCCTTATATTATTTTTAGCCATCAAATAGAAAGCATCATAAATACTCTTGTTATAATCTATTCTCACTAAGTCTGTTGAAGCTATTTCGATTGCCGAAGAGTCAAGAGAAAGACCCTTATGAACTGCTTTAACTATATCCCTTTCCGTTACAATTCCAACTATTTTTTCACCATCTTTAAGAACTACTGATCCTACACCTTCCCTCATCATGACATCAGCTACATCCTTTATAGTAGAATTTATTGGAAGATTTACTAAATTTTTGGTAATTAATTGACCTATTATCATAAATATATATACGCAATAAAAGTATTTTAGCCTTTCTATAGATAAAAAATCATTATGTTTAATAAAAGTATTTTTATTTCTCTTATATTAGCCGTATCTTAAAGATATTCCTAAACCATATCTAGGATATCTCCAAATAATATTATTAAATGGACAAACAATTTTACACGCTCCACATTCTAAGCAATTCTCATAAGATATTACAATCTTTCCTTCAGTGAAAGAATATACATTAGCTGGGCAGACTGTTATACATGGCGATTTATAAGTATCATAACATTTCGCACAGTTAGCCTGATCTTTAATTTCTAAATGGGGTTTCTCATCCCTCTTATATCTCAAAGTATAAAGTCTCTCCTCTACTCTCATTGAACCACCTCTAAACCTAACAATAGATGTTTTAATATAGTTCCCAAACTGTTCTTGTAGTACTTTAATTTGGACAAATCTCCTTCAGCCCAGCTAAGAGAAAAGTCAGTCACTAAATGAATGTAAAGGGATAGGTTATCGCCCTTTAATAGCTCTCTTGTTAATGGTCTTGATCTCATAACCTTAAGTATTTCACTAGCTTCATAGAGGGAATTAGAATAAGCATTACAACTTTCAGCCTTTCCAGCAAGATGTCCAGAAATTACAGCTGGTCCAATACCATCGAAAGTTAACGGATCTACCAAACCTAAAGCATCACCAACCACATATATTGAGCCTTCACATGGTTTAAACGAGGGAAAACCATTCTCTGGGATAATTTTAGCTGAATATTCTCTAAGGGAAAATCCTTTTATTAGTTCAGAGTATGGTTCTTTGAAAGTATCTAAAAGTTCAAAAGGTCTAATATCTCTTTGAGTTATTTCATCAACTTTAGCCCCTATACCTATTGCTACAGCATCTTTATATGTATAAATAAAGCCAGCTGAAGGAAGAGGATAATCTGTTATTATTCTCCAACTTTCACCCTCATCGCCTTGTAACCCAAATCTTTTTGCCACTTCATCTCTTGTAGATGCATAAACTTCTTTTATCCCAAGAACCGTCTCCTCACTCCTCAGTTCTCTTCTTAAACCCAAAGACATTGAAAGAAGTGCATTTGCACCTTCAGCTATAACTATTTTACCAGCCTCAATTTCTCCTCTTTCGGTTATAACTTTTTGTCCTTCTATCCCAGTTACGGTAGTCTTAGTAATCAAGACAGCACCAGCGCCTTCAGCTTTTTGAGCTAACCATTTATCGAACTTAAGTCTTGCAATAGTATACAATTTATCTTTTGGCTTAACACTTATCTCTGTCTCATTTTCTCTAGTTTTGAAAATAAGCCTCACTCTTTTTACTATTCTCTCAAAAGGTAAATCCTTAGTTTCAAAAACTTTAGATATTACTGCTTCCCTTATCATTGCCCCAGAAACGTTCTTAGCTCCAGGCTCGGATCCTTTTTCTATCATTAATACTTTATAACCGGCCTTTGCCATTGTGTATGCTGAAGCACTACCTGCTGGTCCTGCACCTATTACAACTGCATCAAATTTCATTCTGGGACACCTCTTTCTTTAATAATTTTTATTAAATCTGGTACGACTTCAAACAAGTCCCCTATAACCCCATAATCACAATTTTGGAAAATTGGTGCATCTGGATCAATGTTTACTGCGATAATTCTTCTTGCTCCAGTAATTCCTACTAAGTGCTGTACTGCTCCAGATATGCCTAAAGCTATGTAAAGCTTAGGTCTTATAGTTGTACCAGTTTGACCTACTTGTCTTTCTTTGGGATACCAACCCATATCCGCTAAAGGCTTACTTACCCCAACTACACCATGAAGCAATGAGGCTAATTCTTCAGCTATTTTTATATTCTCCGGCGATTTTATTCCTCTTCCTACTCCTATAACAACATCAGCTTCTGCTAAAATATTCTTTTTCTGTAACTTAGTGTAGTTCAAAACTCTGAATTTCGTGGATAAATCATCAACTTCTTCAGTAATTACTTCTCCTTCTTTAGGTATCCTTATAGGATAAAATACTCCTCCCCTTACAGTTATCATTACTGGCTTATGATTAGGACAAATAATTGTACTCATTTCCTTCCCTCCAAAATCCGGCCTAGTAGAGTATATTATTCCTTTTTCATCTACGTCGAAACTAACGCAATCAGCAATTAATCCAGTATTTACTTCTATTGCTGTTGTTGAAGCTAATTCCCTTGAATTCCTTGTTCCAGGGAAGAAGACTGCCTCTGGCCTATATTTCTTAATTAAAAGTGATAAACCCCTTGTATAAACGTCATTTACGTAAAATGGAAATCCCTTTGTCCTTGCAAAATAAACTTTATCAGCGCCATAATTAAATGCTTCTTTAATTATGCCTTCAACGTTATCACCAACTATCACTCCAGCGAGTTTAGTGTCTAACAAATCTGCTATCCTTCTACCTTCAGACATTATTTCCCATGATACTCTGTTTACCTCCTCACCATAATGATCAATGTAAACCCAAATTTCACCATTAGCTTTAACTTTAGGTTGAGGCTTTATATAAGTCTCCTTTATCTCATTCACCTCTTTTAACGATTTAACGATTTTGTCATAAACCCAGGAACTAGCATCGTTTCCCTTGTAAATTTCTGGGTTTCTTGTTTTTGGTGGAGGATGAACCTTTATTACCTTTGTGGGAGAACCAGCTAATCCTATTTTATTTGGCTCTGCTCCTATGTCCTCTTTTGAGAGTCTCGGTATTTTTACAGTCTTAGCTTTAATTAAACTAAGAATATCGGGTTCTCTTGGCTTGTTAATAGTCTCTAAAACTGTGAATACAGCTGGTAATGGTACTTCAACTTCCTCTTCCTCGACCTCAGTAGTTCTTATTACCCTAGCTTTACCATTGCTAATGTCAATAAATTTAGATACATAACCTACTGATGGAATCCCTAACCATTTCCCAGTTTGAGGACCAACTTGTTCAGTTTCACCGTCAACAGCTCTCCTTCCAAAAAGATAGATGTCACCTGGACCAATCTTTTGAATAGCTTTAAATAATGTATATGAGGTTGCCCACGTGTCTGCCCCAGCCATGGCTCTATCTGTTATTAAATAAGCCTCGTCAGCTCCCATTGCTATAGCATCCCTTAAGGCAGATTCAGCTTGAGGCGGACCCATAGTTATTACAATAACTTTTCCACCATATCTCTCCCTAAGTCTTATTCCTTCTTCTATAGCGTGAAGATCTGGGGGATTTATAACCGCTGGAACGCCCTCTCTAACTAAATTATTAGTTACTGGGTCAATTCTTAAATCATCAGCATCTGGAACTTGCTTAATTGAAACAAATATTCTCATCAACTATAATATCTAATCATATGTATTTAAGTTTACATTTGGTATTTTTAAAATCATATTGAATTTTATAAACTACAAAAATTGATAAGAAATATAGATTTTAAAGTTGAAAGTAGAAATGAATAAATAAAAAAGAGTATTAAAAACAAGGACATTATGTACTATTCCATTTAACAACTTAGCTAATTCACATTGTAAATTCGTAGTAGAAAATAAAAAGGAACAATTCTATATTTTTACAAAGTGTAAAAAATTATCTTATAAATTTTCGAAATAAAAAGTATTACAAGATATCTTCTGGCCTAACGGGAGTTTTTGTAAATCTTTTACCAGTAGCATCCTCTAATGCTCTAATTATGACCGCTGGACCTACAATTAATGCAGCCTCTCCAACCCCTTTAGCTCCAGTAGGCCATGCTGATACGTGTGGCTTGTCAACAAAGTGTGATTCAAACTTTGGTGCTTCTACTGCAGTTGGTATAAAGTAATCAGCATATGTAACAGTTAACTGACCATCGTCATTTATTATTGCTTCTTCGTACAATGCTTGACCTACTCCTTGTACAGCACCACCATGGATTTGTCCTTCTGCTAATGCTGGATTAATTACATTTCCAATATCATCATAAGCCTTATATGTTAAGACTTTAGGTATGCCGTAATCATTAACTTCAATTACTGCAACATGAACACCGTAGGGGAATGTTACGTCCCCAGGTAATATAATTTGAGCTGATATTCCTAGTTCTTTCCCATAATAACCGCTTTTAGCTACTTCGTTCCAGCTTACTTTTTTGCTTTTATCTTTTTTATGATAAAATTCGCCATTCTCATATTCAACCTCTTCTACGTCAGCATTTAATAATCTAGCTGCTATCTTTCTCATCTTTTCTAATACCTCCTTAGAGGCTAACATTGCTGCACTTGCAGCTGTAGCTGCAGTTCTGGAACCATAAGTACCCATACTTGCAACAACTATCTCAGTATCTCCCCAAATTACTTTTACACGATTAATGTCTATTTGTAAAGTATCTGCAACTACTTGAGCAATAGCTGTTTCAGTTCCTTGACCATGTGGAGTTCCTCCTGTTATTACTAGAACATCTCCATTCTCGTCAACTCTAACTTCGCCGAATTCCCAAGGACCAAATCCAGATATTTCTAGATAGAAAGCCATTCCTACTCCTACTTTTCTTCCTTTCTTTCTCTCTTCCTCTGCCCACTTCTTTAATTCATAATACTGTAATTTCTGTAATCCATCTCTTAAAAGTGAGAGATAATCACCAGAATCGTACTTCAGTCCAAATGGATTAGTATAGGGCATTTCGTTTGCTCTTACTAAGTTTCTTTCTCTGACAGTAATATCATCTAATTTTAACTCGTCAGCAACAATGCTCATTATTCTCTCAATAATGAACGTAGCTTCAGGCCTACTTGCTCCTCTATACATTGTAATTGGAGGAGTTGTCGTGTATACTGCCCTACTCCTTATACTAACACCCTTAATCTTATAAGGACCGGGAACCATCAAGGGAATGATTGCTGGTTGTAATGGAGCAGTTAATGTTAGATAAGCTCCTAGATCAATAAACAAATCACCTTTAATTCCTAATACAGTTCCATCATTCTTAACTGCCACCTCTCCTTTGAAAGTATTGTGTCTAGCCTCTGAAGCTATCATTTCTTCACTTCTGGTTGCTGTCCATCTTACTGCCCTTCCTAATTTTATTGATGAAGCTATAACACTGATTTCTTCTGGCAAGAAGTTAACTTTGCTACCAAAAGCTCCTCCAACATCTGGCATTATAACTCTTATTTTACTTGCTGGAATACCAAAGATTCTAGAGAACTCACTTCTAGCTAAATGAGGTACTTGTGTGGAATACCATATGGTTAAACTTCCACCTTCATAACGTGATACTATTCCTCTAGGTTCCATAGGAGATGGGATTAGTCTATTGTTAGTGATTTCAACTGGAATTATCTTGTCAGCTTGCTTAAATGCACCTTCTACGTCTCCACCGTTAAAGGTCTGATCAAAGGCTACATTAGTCTTTAGTTCTTCATGTACTAAAATCTTATCTTCTAAAGCATCTTCCATTTTTACAACTGGTGGTAATTTCTCATAATCTACGTTAACTTTATCTATTGCATCTCTAACTACATATTTATTGACACCAATGACAATTGCTACTGGTTCACCAGCAAATCTTACTTTTCCATCTGCTAATGGCTTTCTAGGAATGAATTTCCATTGTCTTGGGTCTTCATAAGTATTCCATATTCTTATTCCATCTTTTATGAGAGGTTCTAAATCTTTGTATGTATATACGGCTACAATCCCTGGCACTTTTAATGCATCAGAAACATCAATACTCTTTATTTTAGCATGAGAATAGGGACTCCTTACAAATCCTGCATATAACGCTGAAATCTGTATATCATCAACATATGTACTTTTACCAGTAACAAACTTATCATCATAAAGTCTTTTTATTGGTTGACCAACATATTTCATGCTCTCATCCTCCTAGAAGCGTCTTGTACAGCTTTTATAATATTTTGATATCCAGTACACCTACAGATGTTGCCATGAAGTCCATCCCTTATTTCATCTTCTGTAGGGTTTGGATTCTCTTTTAGTAAATAGTATGATTGCATTATCATACCGGGAGTACAATAACCACACTGTAATGCAAAATTGTCTTTAAAAGCTTCTTGAATTGGATGTAATTTACTATCTGATGAAAGGCCTTCTATAGTTGTGATTTCTGCTCCGTCAGCTTGAACAGCTAGTACTGTACATGATTTAACACTTTTACCATTCATTAATACTGTGCATGATCCGCATGTAGATGTATCACATCCAATTTTAGTTCCAGTTAAACCTAACTCATCTCTTAAAAAATGAACTAACAACATTCTTGGTTCTATGTCCCTTTCATACCATATTCCATTTACTTTAACTCTTATTTTTACCTTTTCACCTGGTCTAACTAACAACACCTAACACCTCTTTCAAGACGTTTATCGTAACTAATTGCATGACTTTCCTTCTATAAGAAGAACTCCCTCTAGAATCAGAGGGAGGATTTACTGAATTAGAAACTTTTTCGGCAAACTCCTTAATTTTATCTAGCGTGACACTACCAATCAGCATTTTTTCTAACTCATAAGGCCTATAAGGCTTGTCTGACACACCAGTATAAGCAACTCTAATATCATCAACCTTGTTATTTTCAACCTTAGCTAGAACTGCCATTCCTACTAAAGCAAAGTCTCCAGCTCTTCTAACTATCTTCTCATATTTGAATTTGTACCCTTCAAGAACTGGAAACTTTATCTCTCTTAATATTTCATCTTCCTTTAATTCTGTCGTAAATGGACCTTTAAAGAAGTCTTTTGCTGAGACATTTCTTTCACCAGATGAAGATACTAATATCATTGTTGCATCATAAGCTAAAGCTACAGCTGGATAATCTGCAGAAGGATCAGCATTACTTAGACTTCCACCAATTGTACCCATATTTCTTACTTGCATATCCCCTACTTTTGAAGCAGTTTGGGAAAGTAAAGGAAGTTTATTCTTTATTGTAAGATCTTTTACTATATCAGAATGTTTTGTCATCGAACCAATTGATATTGTTTTCCCTTCATCCCTAACAAAATATAACTCTCTAAGTGGATTCAAATCAACAAGAAATTTTGGCTGAACTAGCCTAAATTTTAACATCGGTATTAAGCTTTGTCCTCCAGCTAACGGCTTTACTCCTCCACCACTCATGAAATCTAACGCATCGGCAAGCGAAGAAGGTCTATAATATCCGAACTGAGGAGGAAACATTATTATATTGTATTTGACACAATATAAAAATCTTCTCCTTCATTTCAAATAAAAAGTAATTAATGCAAAATATGTATAGTTATTCATATTTTATTTTTATACTGTTTTTGGTATTAGCTAATATTACTTAACCTACTATATTGAGAGAAAGATAGTAAGAGATTCTGGGACAATAAGTTCGAAATTAAAAATATACTAGCTTTTCATTTGTTTAACGTTCTATTGGAACACCTACTAAATTACCGTACTCAACCCATGAACCGTCATAAAGTCTAACTCTTTCATAATTTAAAACTTCCTTGAGAGCATACCAGACTGCTGAAGCTCTAGCTCCAGTTCTACAATAAACCACAATCTCTTTTTCTCTGCTTATACTAGAAAATATTTTTTCTAACTCTTCTCTCGACTTCATAGTTCCATTATCGTTAAAAAGAACTGTCCAAGGAATGTTTCTAGCTCTAGGAATGTGACCAGCAACTTGAGTTTGCTCACATTTATGTTCTGGAGGTGCTGTAGTTATTCCTTCATATTCTTCTCTATTCCTTGCATCAATTAATTCAACAACGTTCAATTTAGGAAGTAACTCCCAAATTAATATCCTAGAACTCCAATCGATTTTCTTCACTTGATAATTACATTTTGTTAAGGATGGAATTTCATGACTAACCTCATAACCATCCTTTAGCCATTTAAATATTCCTCCATCAAGAATTGCAATGTCTTTATGTCCATAAGCTTTCATTAGCCAATAAGTATAAAACGCGTACCTATTTCCCATATCACTATATAAAATGATAAAATCGTCTTCTTTGATTCCTAAACTTCCCAGAACTTTACTAAATTTCTCTGGGGGTGCAAAATCTCTAATTGTGTCATGAAGCAAGTCTTTCCAGCGTAGTAAAATTGCATTAGGTATATGTCCTTCAAAGTAGTTAAACTCTGGGTCAAAATCTACTTCAATAATTTTTACATCACTTAAATTTTCATGCAACCATGTAGTACTGACAAGCATGAGTTGAAGACGAAATTAAAGATAATAAACTTTTAATATGCATTTATGATGTTTAAGCACGATTTGAAACCATATTTATATTCATGAGTTACAACAAATATATGATGCCAGAAGTAGGAGAATTTGCACCAGATTTTGAACTTCCAGATACAGAATTAAAAAAGGTAAAACTTTCTGACTATCGTGGAAAGGTAGTAGTATTAGCGTTTTATCCTGCAGCCTTTACAAGTGTTTGTACTAAAGAAATGTGTACTTTTAGAGATTCGATGGCAAAATTTAATGAAGTTAATGCTGTTGTACTTGGTATTAGTGTTGATCCACCCTTTAGTAACAAAGCATTTAAAGAACAAAATAAATTAAATTTCACTGTACTAAGTGATTATAATAGAGAAGTAATTAAAAAATATGGTATTTCATGGGAATTTCCAGCTCTTCCAGGATATGTTTTAGCAAAAAGAGCAGTTTTCGTAATAGATAAGGAAGGGAAAATAAGGTATAAATGGGTATCAGATGACCCGACGAAAGAACCTCCTTATGATGAAATTGAAAAAGTTGTTAAATCTTTAAGTTAACATTTTTTCCGTGAGACCCTTGTTCAGATCACAATTATATGTCCCAGCTAATAATGAAAAAATGATCAGAAAGACTGAAACAATTAAGGCTGACTCCTTTATTTTTGATTTAGAAGATGCTGTTCCACAACAAGAAAAAGAAAAGGCTAGAGAATTGCTTTCCTCAATTCTTCCTCAATTAAATATAAAAGAAAGTGTAATTTGCACAAGAATTAATTCTCTTTCTACTAAAGAGGTTATCAAAGATTTAGACTTTGTAATAAATAGTAACGTGGATTGCTTAGTTATTCCAAAAACTGAAAGTGATATATCTTTTTTATATAAAATGACTGGAAAAAAACTTATTCCCATAATAGAAACTGCAAGGGGATTAGTGAAGATTGAAGACATTGCAAGAAGTGAAGGAATAATAGGTATTACTTGGGGAGCAGCAGATTTAGCAGATAGCTTAAAGGCAAACGTAAAAAGCATAGAGGGAAGCGAATATATAAGACTAAAATTAGTTAGTATAGCAAGAACTTATGGAATCTCACCTATTGATAAAGTGTTTTTTGATGTAAAAGATCTTGAAGGTTTTAGAAAGGAGTGTGAGCTGGCTAAATCTTTTGGTTTTGATGGAAAACAGGCAATTCATCCTAACCAAGTTAGTATAGCAAATGAAGTTTTTTCTCCAAGTAAGGAGGAAATTGAATGGGCAAAAAAAGTAGTTGAAGAATACGAAAAATCTTCTTCTGCAGGAAGGGGTGCAATTACTGTTGATGGTAAATTAGTTGATGCAGTTCATTATCGTATAGCTAAAAGAATATTATCGTCATTATAAAATCACTTTACCTTCGTAGATGCTTTTAATTCTTTCCCACATTCTGTCAATATAATCCTCTAATCCTCTTATCACTTCTTCTGAAACTCCCTTATATCTGCCTTGTAATTTAAGGAACTCTTTGATAGGTTTCCTAGTCCTTTTATCTAAACAATGCATACTTTCTTGAGATATAAACAACTTTCCATTTTCATATTCTATTAAAGGCCAGTAACAAGTTTGAACTGCAAGTTTACCCAATTCAGCTGTTTTTGAAGGATCAAACATCCATCCATAAGGGTCTGGAGTTAGGACTTGAACATAAGAAAATCCCTCTATGCTTCTAGCTTTTTTTATTTTATCCATAAGGTCATGCAAATAACCAACGCTTGCTGTTGCAACATAAGGAACATGATGAGCTATCATAATAAATGGTAAATCTTTCTTATTTTCTTTTTTTCCTCCAGGAGTTGAGGCGGTTTTTGCTCCAAAAGGAGTTGAACCACTTCTATGCCCACCAGTATTCATATAAGCTTCGTTATCGACGCAAATGTATAAAATATTATCATTTCTCTCAGCAGCACCGCTTAATGACGCAAACCCTATATCTGCTGTCCCGCCATCCCCAGCCCATACTACTGGCTTAATATCCTTATTTCTTAGCTTAAACGCTTTTGCCATTCCAGCAGCAGCCGCAGGACCAGCAGCAAAAGCAATATTAAGTACTGGATAATTGTAAGTTGATTTTGGACCCATTCCTTGAATTATTGATGAACAACCAGCAACTACAATAAATACAGCATTTTCACCTAAAGCCATGCTTATAGCCTTTAATGCTATATTCTCTGGACACCCTGGACATGCTGATGTACCGGGTAACAATCTAGGTTTATTTGATATATCTCGGATTCCTAAGCTCAACCTTTTCCACCTCGGATGGATAGAACCATTCATTGTTTGTATTACCTTCAATAAACTTCCTCGTAAGAGGAAGAATCATGTCTTTTCCTATTGAAACCCCTCCTAGGCCAGTAACTACACCCTTTATGTTAGCTTCTGGTAATGTGGATTTTAACTCTAAGTAAAGATGCCCTCCTCTTCCAAAGCTCACAGACCTATCAAGAACTAAAATTCCTTGTTTATCTCCTAGTTTCTTTTTAATGTCTTCTTCATCCCAAGGTCTTACATATCTTATCCTATAAAGACCAATCTTTATTCCTTCTTTTCTTAATTCATCTACAACTTGCATAACATCCAGCGACCATGCTCCCATGGATACTATAGCGTATTCTGCATCATCAAGCTTATATGAATCATTAAGTGTAGAGTAAGAACCTATAGGAATTACTTTCTTTTCATATTCTTTACCTACCTCTTTTATAACATCAATTGAATGAAGCATTGCTAAATGAATAGAGTGTCTAAATTTCATGTAATCAATTGGTTGAAACATATTTCCAATGTCTACTGGATCCTCAGGATCAAGAGTGTATGGTTGTTTTCTTGGAGGTAAAAATTCATCTACATCCTCTTGGCTAGGAATATAAACTCTAGTTTTAGTATGAGATAATATAAAACCATCCATTCCTACCATCATTGGTAAGAAGACCCTCTCGTCCTCTGAAATTCTGAATGCTTGTAATGTTAAATCTAAAGCTTCTTGAGGTGTAGAGGCAAAAGTCATAATCCATCCACTATCTCTTTCACTCATGAAATCAGTATGCTCATTCCATATATTCCATGGTGCACCTACAGCTCTGGTTCCTACGGTCATAACAATTGGTATTCTGCTCCCTGCAACCCACCAGACCATTTCATGCATGTAAAGTAATCCTTGAGATGCAGTAGCTGTGTAAACTCTTACCCCTGTAGATGCTGCACCATAAATTGCAGCCATAGCTGAATGTTCACTTTCAACTCTTATTACTTCAGCGTCTAATTCTCCTTTATCTCTCATTGCAGCAAGTTCTTCAATTATATAAGTTTGAGGGGTTATTGGATATATTGCAATAACTTTAACTCTTGATAACTTTACACCTAAAGCTACAGCCTCGTTCCCAGAAATTACCTTACTCATCATAACTCATTCACCATAGAAATAGCTTTTACTGGACATACATTAGAGCAAACTCCACATCCTTTACAATATTCATAATTTATTGTTACTTTCCCATCAGATGGGATTATGGTATTTTCTGGGCACCATAAATAACAAGCTTTACAACCAATACATTTATTTAAATCAACTAATGGTCTTACTATTCTCCAATTACCTGTTTTACCACCACCACCTTCTGATGGTCTACTAACGGGAAAATATTGATAATTAAGCGACAATTGGGCTCACCACCTTTGTGTTTTCATAAGCTATCCTAACTGCTTTCTTATTTAGTTCAGCTAACTTTTCATCAAATTCTTCCTCTATAGCCTTCTCAAGAGAGGACAAGGAGATATGCTCTAATGCCTTAATTAATGAACCTAAAAGAATGATATTAACTAGGGGCCAACCAGATTTGACTAAACCTAAATCTTTTGCAATTTGAGTAGCATTAACGTAAAATGTAGTATGATTTAAATTAGGATTTGAGGACGAATTAATTATAACATATCCTTCTTCTTTTAAACCTTTAAGGGGATTTGAGATTTTTAACAATGTAGGGTCTAAAATTACAACATAATCTGGTTGCTCAATTGGAGAAGTTATCCTAATAGGTTGTGAATCAATTCTACAATAAGCTTCAATTTCTGCACCCCTTCTTTCTGCACCATAAAAAGGGAATGCAGAACTCCAAAAACCTTCAATATCTGCAGCTATAGCTAATAAGTTCGCTGCAGTAACAACACCTTGTCCACCTCTTCCGTGAAATCTTATTTCGAGCAATAAAAACCACTCTCAAAATGTAATTTATTTTCCATACTTTATAAAGTTAAGTATTAAAAAAGTTTATGGAGTTGGAAGACCATAATATTTAATCTTTTCAAAGAAATTCCTCCTAGCTATGATTTCTGATGAAATACCTGTTACTGATGCCAAAATACTTGTTAACGGAATAAAGATAGAAATCAATAATAAAAGCAAGTAAGGAATATGAAGTATTTTCTGTGTTCTTAACATTACTAATTCTATGAAAGCAAGAATTAAAGGTATTATTATAAACATAATATTATGATTAAAGTAAAATCCTAGTGGGAATATAGTGGTTATTGTACCTATAAATGACAAAGGAGTGTTTGCATTATACCATGACGGAGTAGTTTTTAACATATAAATCATGATTGATGAGATTACTGACAAAGAGAGAAGAACTACTGAGATGTAGTACACTAAAGTAAACATAGGTAAAAGATCTTCGATGAAAAGAGAAAGTAATGCTAGACCACCAAATAGTACTTCGCGGCTTAACCAAGATGATTTTAAGTTCATTATTACTCTAAACGCTCTATTTCTCTTATTTACATGGAATATTGAAGGAATAAGACCAATAGCTAAAAGGAGGAATGATAAAAGAGAATAAAAAGGTATCCTAGTGAGCAGTAAGCCTAAAGATAGTTCGGAAAGTATTGTGAAAAGTAATAATTCTATGTATTTGTTTTCTTTTCTTATCTTTAATGGAGAAGCTTTTATTTCCCCTTCTTTAGGACTCTTTATTTCATATTTAGGTTTTGTTATCTCATAAGGAGCCAAATAAGGTGCTTCATATTTAGGTTTGTCTAGCCAACCAAATGATAAAGCTCCAGTAGGACAAGATTCTACACAGTATGGTAACCCTTCTCTGTTTAATAGTCTATTTCTGCATAAATCACATTTAGTCATAACTCCTTCTTTATTAAATTTTGGTTCTTCGTAGGGACAAGCCCATTGACAATATCCACAACCTATACATTCATTAGGATCAATATAAACAATACCCATATCATCTTTATGAATTGCATTTGCAGGACAAACTTTCATACAGAGCGGATTATCACAGTGATTACAAGCAATAGATACTCCTATTCTAACTCCATTTTCAAAAACTAATAAGGATCTCCAATTCAAATTTCCATAATGTTCGTTACATGAGTTTACACAAGCGTTACAGATAATGCATTTATTTGGATCAAATAGGAATCCTAAACTCCTTTCCATAAGTTTAATTCGTATTGTAACTTTATAAACTTTCCATTTATGATTCTAAAACTTTCTTAATTGTTTAAACAAAAATATTACTTTATATATTATTATGACAAATTAAGTATATGGACTTTTACTCTTACGCGTTAATTAGAAATTTCATTCGTTTCTTAATTGAAGATAATCCCACTGATGAAGAAATAAATAATGTCCCTAGCAAAATAAAGGAAGACGTTTGTTCACTAAAGGACGAGGAGTTAATAACGTTAATTGATGAAACTAGAGAGTTCATTTCAAACGAGAAAAAAGATAAAATGGAAATATTACAAAAAATTAAAGATATGTGTCAAAAATTAATTCCTAATTAAATGCCAGATTCCGTTTCCTTTAGCACATAGCTCATTATCACCATCAAAACCTTCGACTTCCACATAAGCATATCTCTTAGTCTCTCTGATAACTTTAGCAAGAAATGAAAATGGAGGAGTTTTCATGGCTTTTAAAAAGATTATGTTGAACTCTAACGTATATGCTTCTTGCACATCTAAAGTTCTTACTGCATAACTGCCTGCATAATCCATAGCGGCAAATATTATTGCACCATGAAGAATTCCTCCTATTCTAGTAAGGTCTTCCTTATATTCAAAAGTTAATTTAGCTATTCCTCTGTCAATTTTTTCAAATTTAGCACCTATAAACCTAAAAAGTGCTTCATGTTGACTTAAAAGTTTATTTACCTCTTCTTCAGTTATCAAACTTTTACACCCATAAATCTATAATAAAATTGCCTTGCTGCGCTAATTCTTTGAATATCATTTGTTCCTTCATATGTCTTTAAAATCTGTAAATCCCTCAAAAGCCTTTCTAATCCAGTTGAAACTGAAACACCGTATCCTCCATGTATTGTCATTGCTCTTGTTACTATTCTCTCTGCAGCTTCTGTAGAGTGAAACTTTGCAAGTGAAGCTGCTATAATGTATTCATTCATTCTACCTCTCTTGTATAATGTTCCAGCCCAATAAGTCAACAGTCTTGCAGTTTCTAGGTCAGCTAAAGATTCACTAATTTTTTGTTGTACTAATTCAAATTCCGCTAACTTTTTATCAAAAGCTGTTCTTTGAAGAGAATAATTAGTCATCTTTTCGAAAGCTGATTGTGCTATACCTATTGCCTGGGATGAAACTATTGTCCTAGCGTAATCAAAAGATTCGACAGCGTATTTAAACCCATTACCAACTTCTCCTAATACATTCTCTTCTGGGACTTTTACATCCTCAAGTATTATTTCAGCAGTATGAGAGGCCTTTAACCCAGTTGTTTCAATTCTACTTACTGTTTTTACTCCCCAATCCTTTTCAACAATGAAAACCGTTATTCCTTTCCATCTCGCTTTTTGATCAGGAGGAGAAGTTCTTGCCGTAATAAGATAATAATCCGCTATGTCCCCATTAGTTATGAATATTTTTCTTGCATTTAACACATAGTGGCCATTTATTATCTTTGCTGTAGATTTCATATTAGCTACATCTGAGCCAGCTTCTGGCTCCGTATTACAAAAAGCCGCAATTTTTTCTCCTTTAACAGTCTCCCTTAGATACTTCTTCTTTAACGTTTCGTTACCCCATTTAAGTAATGCTTGGTTAAACATCCATTGTATGAGAAAGAACGTTGAAAAAGATGTCCAAATTCTACTTATCTCTTCTGCAGTAACAAGAAGAGAAAGATAATCGCCCCCCTGGCCATTATATTCGGTAGGAACATCTAAACCATAAAGGCCTAACTCTTTAGCTCTTTCCCTTAATTCTCTAGGAAAGTCTCTCTCACTCTCACCCTTTTCAACATATTTGCTTATCTCATTTTCAGCAAACTCTCTTACTGCATTCCTTAATAATTCATGATCATCAGTCAAATCTATAGTAAAATCCTCTATTGACTTTAAAGGAAACACCATCACATATAAATGAGTTTAATAACTAAAAAATGTTAAGCAAATAATATTAATGAGTTAAAATCTTGTATTTTTTGATGAATATAGTAACTTGTTTTAAAATAGTCCCTGATGATACTTTAATCAAAATAGTAGGAGATAAATTAGATTTGAATGTACCTTCAAAGATAAGTACATATGATAAAAATGCAATAGAAGAAGCTGTAAGAATAAAAGAGAAGTTTGGAGGAAAAGCAATTGGTGTAACTGCTGGAAATACTGATAGGAAAAGCATTAGAGAAGCCTTAGCTATGGGGTTAGATGAAGTAATAGCAATAAACATGAAAATGCAAGATGTAATGACTACTGCAGAGGCACTAGCAGAAACCCTATCTAGCATAAAGCCAGACATTATCCTTACTGGTGAAGCTACAACAGATAGTAGTACTTCAGTTTTTCCATCATATTTAGCTTCTCTCTTAAGTTATCCCTTCATAACATATGCTAAGTCTATTTCGATTGAAGGAAACAAAGTTAAAGTGGAAAGAAATTTGACTACTTTCCAAGAAGTAGTCGAAGCTGAATTACCAGTCGTTATTTCAGTCGTTGGGGAAATAAACACACCAAGGATCCCAAGTGTTAAACAAATATTAGAGTCTTCAAAAAAACCAGTTAAAAATGTAGATTTTGATAAAGAACCTAAAATAAAAATTTCAAATGTCTCTCCTTACGTTATAACAAGGAAGAAAATAATTATTGAAGGAAAAATGGAAGAGGCTGTAGATAAACTTCTAAACTATTTATCTCAGGAGGGAGTATTATGAAAGTCGTAATATATTCAGAAGACGTCGATTCAATAAAAACCGGCGTAATGTATTTCCCTAACGATTACACCATTGTTGTGAGTAACAAAGAGGTGAAAGTTTCTGATGAGTTACACATTTTAGATGACATAAAAGAGGAATTCATTGCTAACTATATTGCATCATTAAAACCAGATTTAGTTATAACTGGTAGTTCAAAGAGAGATAAGAGCATTGCTGGTGCTGTGGCTGGACTACTTAGATATCCTATAATAACTGATGTAACTGAAATCTCTGGAAATAAAGCAAAAAGAGTTGTTTATAGTGGGATGGGAATTGCTGAAATTGAATTTTCTTATCCAGTAGTAATTACAGTAACTAAAAAGAGTGTAGAGGTCAAAGAAAAGGAAAGTAAAATATTGAAAGTACAGACGAAGGATTTAAGAGTGAAGAGAGTCGAGATAAAAGAAAAAGGCGGAGGAGGAGTAGATTTAACATCAGCTCAGATAATTGTATCAGTAGGAAGAGGAATTGGGAGTAAGGAAAATATTAAATACGCTGAAGAGTTAGCTAATGCATTAGGTGCAGCTTTAGGAGGAAGCAGACCAGTAACAGCGGAGTTAGGTTGGTTGCCAGAAGATAGACAAATTGGATTGTCTGGAAATAAAGTGAAACCGAAGTTATATATAGCCCTAGGAATATCTGGTCAACCTCAGCATTTAGCTGGAATTAAAGATGCGAAAATAATTGTCGCTGTAAATAAGGATAAATCTGCTCCTATAGTAGATAACGCTGATTACATTATTGTTGGAGATGCTATAGAATTTTGCAAGGTAATGGCTGATAAGGTGAAGAAAAAATGAGTTTTGACGCTGATCTGATTATTGTTGGTGGTGGTCTTTCTGGACTCTCAGCTGGGATAACTGCCGTAAAAGAAGGACTTAACGTTATTCTTTTAGAAAGAGGAGAATATAGTGGAGCTAAGAACGTATCTGGAGGTAGAATGTATGTACACGCTCTTCTTAAGCTAATACCAGATGCATTAGAGAGGGCCCCTTTAGAAAGACCTATAACTAAAGAAACTTTTGAATTTTACTGCGATAATAAAAAGAAGTTAACGATTTCTTTTGAAGAAAAAGAAAAGAAAAATAGTTACACAGTTTTAAGGGCAAAGTTTGACAGATGGCTAGCTAGTGAAGCAGAAAGTTTAGGTTTATTAATTTCTTATTCAACCCTTGTTTTAAATGTTTATAGAGAGAACGGAGGAATAACTTTAGAGACTAATAGAGGTGTATTAAAGACACCCCTAGTCATTGATGCCTCTGGAGTTACTTCAATTGTCTTCAGAAGTTTAGGTTTGAGAAGATTTACTCCAGATAAATGGATGTTAGGTGTAAAAGAAATTGTGAAGACCGATCTTAATTTACCAGAAGATGAAGGAGAGGTTAGAACTATTGTAGGTTTAATTAAAGGTGTTAAAGGTGGAGGATTCGTTTATACGAATAAAGATACTTTATCAGTTGGCATGGCAGTTACTTTTGACTCTTTACCTAAATCTGAATTTCCAGCAAAAGACCTCGTCGAAGGATTTAGGGAAAGACTAGGTATAGAAGGAGAAATTCTTGAATACTCAGCTCATGCCATTCCTTACTTCGGTTATAAGAATCTACAACAACTTTACGCTGAGAACTTGATTGCTGTTGGTGACTCAGCTGGATTTCTTATAAACGACGGTTTTACAATTAGAGGAATGGACTTAGCTATTGGTTCTGGAATTATAGCTGGTTTGGCAGCTAAGAAAATAATTGAAATGAAGGATTTTACTAAAACTAACATATATTATGACATGTTGAAAGAAAGCTTTGTCCTTAAGCACTTAGAGTTAGCTTACAGTAGATTTGAATTATTAAATAAGGCCTATGTTTTGAATACTTACCCAGAAGTATTATGCAATTTGTTATCTGATATGTTTACAGTTACAGAAGAGAGAAAGACATTAATTGATGATGCTCTTTTAAGATTGAAAGAAAAAGGGATAAGTTTAAGCCAAGCATTAAGAGATATTTTAAGTGTTGCAAAATGATCCCCTTACTGAAAAGATTAGGATTAAATAAATACACAGTAGATCAAAAACCACATATTGAAGTTAATACTGATATTTGTCTAACATGTAAAGATAAACCTTGTACTGTCTCTTGCCCTGCTGGAACTTATGAGGCTTTACCAGATGGTAGAATAGCTGTACACTATGAAAGATGCTTAGAATGTGGAGGAGCATTAGTTATTTGTCCTTTCAATGCTATAAAGTTCAGATTCCCAGAAGGTGGAGTATCTTACAATTATGGATAGAAAAGATAATGTATTAAGATATTTCTAAACCTTTTTATAAATAAATAGATATTTCTAAAAACTTTTTATATTAGCCTTCATAAAATTAACATATGAAATCAGTGTTGCTAATTTCGATTATACTACTTTTAGCCTCTGTAATTAGTTTTGTTGCATTCACAATTCACTCACAGTTTAATAAAACACAACAGTACTCTGAAGTTAATAGTCCATCTAATGTCTCATATAACTCGACCTCACCTAAAAGCAATATTAGATCAATTATTATTAGTCCACTACCAATAGTTCCGGTTTATAATAATTCAATGAAGCAAGGTATTTATCTATATGATGGTACTATCTACATAGTTTTGAACATTACAGTTAATTCTATAAAAATAATGAATCAAACGTATATAAGACCAATTGGAATGTCAGCTTCTCCAGTATCAATAGGAATTCAAGCTTATGGAATTATAAATACAACATTATATAATGAAATCCAGGGGTTGAAAGAAGTTAATGTTAGCATTTATGATGGAAAGCAGTGGATTAATCTAGTTTTACCAGTGTTTGAAACTAACCATTACATAGCTGTTTTATGCTATTTAGAACCTCCAAATGAAATCCAACCATATTAAATACGCTAAACACTGGAATATAATTAGAACACATACGAGAATAAAGAAGTAAATTCATGGATTCCTAAACTAAGGTTCGTTTACAAAAATTTGAAAACCATCGATTTTATTTCTTAAATAAAAAGTTTTCAGCATATCTGCAGAATTTGGCCTAGAATAGTAGTAATCACGTAAAAACTATTGGATTAATAATCAGTTTCATGGTTAATCAAATTAACTTTTTTTATGGTATACCTAAATAAATTATCTATGTCAGTTACAATTAAAGTAAAGAAGGAAATTGCTAAGCTGATTGATAGGCTTGTAGAATTAAATATTGCTAAAAGTAAGAATGAGGCTGTTAATCTCTTAATAGAATATGGTAGAACTGAAATTGAGAGAAGAATAAAAGAAGAGGAGGAGGTTAGAAATTTAGTCAATAAGTGGTTAAAAGAATGTTTTCCCTATGAAATTAGATACTTCTGATTTGAGAGAAGAGAGAACATGAATTTAGCTGATACGAATTTTATTCTTTCATTCGTTGAAAAAGATAGTAATTATGATAAAGCTAAAAAGATTATAGAGCTTAGGTAATTTAATAACGGAAGAAATTACTTTAGTTGAACTTAATTCCTTCTTTTCAAGGATAATATAAAAGCTAAAGCTTCTACGTTATATACAATCCAAATCACGAAGGTTAAAGTTGTTGAGTTAGATAATGAGCTTATTAGAAAATCTATTGATTTATCTACTAAGCTACAACTTAAGACTCTTGATGTTTTACAAATCTCAATTAATGACAAGAAGGAATTCAGTAATTTAATTCTCACAGAGCAGACTTTAACCTACATAAAGGAAGATCAGATTCTTAACTTTATTAATTTATCTTAATTTGAGTAACGAAATAATTATTGTGATATTGCTTTTTTAATTTCTTCTAATGAAGTAGGATTATCTAATGCTGATACATCTCCTATTGGTTTACCTAAAATTAAAGCCCTAATTAATCTCCTCATTATTTTAGCATTTCTAGTTTTTGGTAATTCCTTCACAAACACTATATCCTTTGGTGCTATTGCTTTACCAAGCATCTTTTCAGCATAACGCATTAACTCAGCCTTATCAACTTTCGTATTTGTTACAGCAAAGCACATTATTACTTCACCTTTCATCGGATCTGGTATGCCAACACATGCGCTCTCGATTACTCCTTGATAAGAGTTAATAACTTGTTCCACCTCAGCTGGTCCTATTCTCTTTCCAGAAACTTTTATAGTATCATCGCTCCTTCCTACGATATAATAGAATCCCATTTCATCATAATATGCTAAGTCTCCATGGACCCAAACGTTCTCCCATTTACTCCAATAGGTGTTAATATATCTTTCTTTATCCTTCCAGAATCCCCTTGTCATCCCTGGCCAAACGCTCAATATAACTAATTCTCCTTCTACATTGGCTGGAGCATGTCTACCATTCTCGTCAAATATATCAGCTTGAATACCAGGTGAAAAGCCATTGAAGGCAGTAGGTTTTATCTCATTTATTACATAGTTTCCTAATATACCTCCAGATATTTCAGTTCCTCCAGAATAATTAATAATAGGTCCTTTTACGGCTTCGTATAACCATTTCCAACTTTCATAATCAATAGGTTCACCAGTATTTCCAACAATTCTAACGTCTAGTTTACCTTTTTCTATCTCACTTTTAAATGCTCTAATTAAACTTGCAGAGAGGCCAAGAATATCAACCTTCATATCTTCAATAAACTTTGTAACAAGAGAGTAGTTAGCATAACCTTCAATCATACCAATTTTACCTTTGAGTAAAAGAGAAGATAAAATAGCCCATGGACCCATCATCCAGCCTAAATCAGTGACCCACATTAACGTTTCCCCTTTTTTCATATCAAATTGAAAATAAACGTCAGCAGAAGCTTTAATTGGAAACCCATCATGAGTATGTACGCAACCTTTAGGTTTTCCAGTTGTACCACTAGTGTAAATTATCATAAAAGGATCTTCAGAATCTGTTATCTCTAGACCGTCTCCAGCAGTTCTTAATACTTCTGAAAAACTAACTGAGTCTTTTTCTCTGTTTCCACCTCTTTCAATTACCACTTTTGTTACTTTTATTCCTTCTAAGTTTTCTAAAGGATTTATCTCCTTTCCTTTCCTTATAGTCATATCTACTGTGAAAATCACTTTCATTTCACTGTCTTCAGCTCTTACTTTTATAGGTTCTTTTCCAAATCCTGAAAATAATGGAACTACAATCATTCCAGCCCTTGCTATTCCTAAAAAGATAGGTACAATTTCTGGTATCATTGGCATATAAATTCCTACTGTATCACCTTTCTTTAAACCAAGTTTCTTAAGCCATGAAGAGACCGCTTTTGCATCTTGATACACTTCGTTGTAAGTTAATGTCCTTGTATTGCCTTTTTCGTCCATCCACTTTATAAATACTTCTGAAGAATCTGGTATTTGATCGCCTATGTTAAGTTTTCCATTTATAAACCATTTAGGCCATTGTTTACCTTGAGACAAGTCAAGTACTCTATCATACATTGAGTAAAATTTTAAACGAATAAGTTTAACGAATTTGTCCCAAAATTCCTCCGGTTTTTCATAAGTATAAGA
Organism: Sulfurisphaera javensis; assembly: GCF_041154675.1. Lineage (NCBI taxonomy): Archaea > Thermoproteati > Thermoproteota > Thermoprotei > Sulfolobales > Sulfolobaceae > Sulfurisphaera > Sulfurisphaera javensis. The sequence goes on along the minus strand of NZ_AP031322.1, from coordinate 238,424 downwards.
AATAAAATCTCTTAACTTCTCTAAGTTATTTTCAATCATAAATGAATATACATTACTTTCCTCAACCCATTCCTTAGTGGGAAACCAGCTCATTTCACTCTCACTATAAGTGGTATTTTGTATTCAAGTATTTCAACTTCTTTCCCTATTTCAACTTCACCCTCTACAAAAGCTAATAATCCACCATTAGTATTTTCAAACCTAACGAGAGCTACTACTTGTGGTTTTTCTAACTTGTTTCCGTTTTCGTCAGCGTAGATTATTGTATATGTGTAAATATAAGGCTTAGAAGTTATGTTTATAAATTCAGTTTTTATGAAGCAATCCTCACAGTATAATCTTGCTGGAACGTAAACTTTACCACACTTAGGACATTTACTTCCTACAATTCTTTTCTCTTTAAGCCCTTTAAAGAACTCTTCTCCAGCAACCCCGACAGTATAAACATACTCTTCGGCTTCCATTATTTCGTTCCATACCAAAAGTTTATCTTCATAACCAATCTTATCCCAACTCATTCTATCACCTTAAAACATTCAATATCATTTATACTTCCTTCTCTATTATCTTTCCAAACAGCCTTTACTTTTTTACCAAATAAACTCATATTTTTCACTTCTTCAAACTCTGCACAAATTCTATGAAATAACCCTGGAAACACCCAATCCTTATCATTAGACGGAAATAATCTAATTACACCCACAATCTCAGGTTTTTCTATTCTCTCTCTTGTCCACGAGATGAAACTAGCAACAACAGTCTCTATTATACCTTCATCCCTTACTTCAACCCATTCATCTGTTGGTCTAAAACAATCATCACAATACATTCTAGGTGGAACATAAACTCTTCCACATTTATTGCATTTCCTTCCAATTATCTTTTTATCCTTTAACCCTAGAAGGAATTTACTATATGCTTGTCCAGCAGAATAGGCATACTTAGCATTCGGCTTATAAACTATTGTGCTTACTTTCTTTAAGTCTTCTTCCTTAAGAGGAGTTCCATCCATTTTTCTCACCTTAATTTCTCATAACTATAACAGTTGAGGCTTGCATCAAATCCCCCCAGGCTTGTGCTAATCCAGTATGAACAGGTTTCTTTACTTGCATTTTCCCAGCAGTTCCTTTTAGCTGCCAATAAATGCTAATTGTTTTCATGAGACCAGCCGCAGCAATAGGATTACCTACACCCAAAAGACCACCAGATGGACTACTTGGAATATCTCCATCAATGTCAAATACCCCCTCCTTTAGCAATTTTGGTGCTTCTCCTCTCTTAGCAATCATTAAACCTTCTATATGATGAAGCTCTTTATAATCAAAGGGGTCATAAGGCTCAATTACATCTATTTCCTTACTTGGCCTTTCTATAGCAGCCATTTTATAAGCCATTCTTGCTGCATATTCGAGATATCTAGGGTAAGTTAACTCTCTCCCAGTCCACTCTGTGTTATCTAATGCCCATCCTACTCCTTCAATCCACACTGGAGTATCAGTATAACGTCTCGCTATATCCTCACTTACGATTACCATGGCTGCGGCTCCATCACTAACTGGACTAGTATCTAATAATTGAACTGGCCATACTAGTATCTCACTCTTTAATACATCGTCAACTGTAATATTACCAGCAGCTTGTGCATATGGATTGTTTAATGCATTTCTTTTATTTTTTACAGAAACTAATGCAATTTCTTCTTTACTTATTTTATTTACATACATATATCTATGCATCTCCATTGCGAATATCCAAATTAAATTAGGGTTTAACGGTTTCTCAGTTATCGGATCCCATATATACCTAAATACTGACTGAGGATGAGGTCTAGCAGGGCTCATTTTCTCTTCAGCTACAGCTAGTACTTTTTGACATAATCCACTAGCTACATGATACCATGCAGTTATAGGTACCATTACACCAGTAGCACCTCCTACAAACACTCTAGTAACCATCCTTCTTATTCCACCAGAACCATGAGCTAAGTATTCCCCTTTCATATGAACTCCATCAAAAGCATCTGGAGCACTACCAATCACTACACAATCAATATCTTTTAGATCTAAACCAGCCTCATCTAATGCTTTCCTTGAAGCTTCCCATGCTAATTCTTGTGGCGTCTCTAATAGTCTTCTTCTGAATAGAGTGAGACCAGCACCAATGACAGCTACTCTTCTAAAATAAAGATTACTCTTCATTACCTACTCACCACCCCTACAGCTCCAGTAAAAGTAGGAATACCCCTCCAACTAGCTACTACAGCATTATCTACTTTTCCCTCTCTAAGATAATCAATAGCATCAAGTAATAATGCAAGCCCACTAGCCTCTAAAGCCCTTCCGCCAGCTAAATGTCCACCTAAAGGATTTACTTCAACTTTACCACCAATCTCAAATTCTCCTTCTCTCAAATCTTCCACTGCATTTTGACTTAATTCTAATCCTTCGATGTGTTGTAATTCTTTATAGCTATAAGTATCATCTACGAATGCAGACTTAATTTTCCTTATTGAATCAATTTTAGCCATCTTATAAGCTTCACGTGATGCTATTTTCATGTAAGTAGCCTCCCCCAAATTAGAAAGTTCTAACGTAGTCTCAGTAGCTGAGTAAATTCCCTCTATCCAAATAGGCGTATCATTAAACTTCCTCGCAACTTCTTCACTAGCTAAAACCATTACTACTGCTCCATCAACAAACCTAGAAATATCTAAGTCTGTAAGCGGATATACAACGAAATCACGCTTAGTTACATCGTCAATGTTTAAATTCGATGAAAATGGGGCTCTAGTGTTTCTTAGACCATTCCTCTTATTTTTAACCACAACTGAAGCATAATCTTCTCTTGTTGCATTCCGAATTTTCATATATTTAGTTGCTTCTAATCCAGCAAGAAAATGAATATTTTTAGCTCCTATTCTTCCATAAATCGGATCATATGCAAACTCAATAACATCCCGTAAAGTTTTTATATCACTAGGCTTTGCATGAGATTCAACAACAGTTACATTTGATAGACCCGAAAGAATATGCATAACACCATGTAAAATACCTTGAAGGCCATCCCCAGTAACTGTCATAGTTGGTCTCATAGCTCCTCCAATAGGATCTGGTGCGAATTCATCAGCTATTGCTATTCCTTCCCAAAAGTCCTCTTGACAAGAGATAAATGTATCTACATCAGTCCTTGGATTTAGATTTCCAGCATCATAATACGCCCTGGTAGCTGCCTCAAACATCATTTCTCTAAATGAGACCTCCCTAGTATTAGGCTTAAACCCATACCATCCTACTCCAACAATTCCTATTCGCATAAAAAACCACAAATAATGTTAGTTTTAATAAATAATAAGTTTTCTCATATATAGGGAATAAGTTTTTTCAACAACTTAATTTTTCATTTAAACATTTTATTATTTCTTGAGATTAAAGTTTTTAGTTAAGGTGGCAATAATATAATTAATGCTTCTATTAAAGTCTCCAGCAGAAATTTACTTTGAGGAGGCTGATGAGTTACTTGAGAAGGGGGATCTAATACAAGCAAGCGAAAAGTACTACAAAGCAGCAGAAGAAGCAATAAAAATACTAACAATAACTTTAGAACTTCAAAGTATAATAGAAAAAGTAAAGAATGAAAAAGAATGGAGCTTAGAAGTGTTAAACGAGGCTTCATTTGAGCTTACTAACATTTTAGGAGATTTCGTTCTTGAAGCTTGGAAAAGTGCTACAGCTTTAATAACTGTGAATCTTGATAAAGAGATAATTAAAAGATATAAAGAGGAGATAAAAAAATTAGTAGATGAAGCTAACATTAGATTCAATTCGAAAATTTATTCAAGAGGCTGATGAGTTACTTGAGAAGGGGGATCTAATACAAGCAAGCGAAAAGTACTACAAAGCAGCAGAAGAAGCAATAAAAATACTAACAATTAAGCATAATCTTAAAGTATTGTACAAAATTAATGAAAGAAAACGTTGGAGTTCCGAATTGCTTTTCAAGGCTGTTGATGAGCTAAGAATAATTTATAAAGATGTTGAGAAATATTGGTTATCTGCATGGAAGTTACATGTAGATGGTTTTCATGAAGTTGCTTTAAATTATGAAGAAATAAAAAGATTGAAAGAGGATGTTAAAAAATTAATTAGTCTACTGAAGTAAATAATCAATCCCTTTTCTTCTTATTACCTTATCTATAATCATAAATTGCACTTCATCAGCTCCTTCTCCAATTCTTGTTAGTCTAACATCCCTATAAGCCCTCTCTGTTTTACTTCCTTTGGCATATCCTAAGCCTCCCATAATTTGTAATAACGTATCTATAACTTCTTCAGCTAAATTTGAAGCTAAATATTTAAGAGAAGATATTTTTCCTTCTATATCTTCCAACCTCTCTAAAGGATAATTGCATACGTCTTTTATCATACTTTTTATTGCATATAACTTGGCAACTGATTTTGAAATGTACCATTGTATTCCTTGCTTTTCTATCAGTTTGGAACCAAATACTTCTCTTTGTTTGCTCCATTCTAAAGCCTCTTCCAAAGCACCTATAGATAACCCTAACGCTATAGAAGATATTGCTATTCTACCTATAAGTAATGCATATTTAGCCACTTTCCAACCTTCATTTAGCCCTCCTAATATATCATCTTCATTAACTTCACATTCATTAAATTCTACTTCAGCAGTTCCAGTACCTCTATTTCCCATAACTTCGATCTTCCTGGGTTTTACACAATTATTTCTCTTTATTATAAAAGCTGTAATAGTTTTTTCTTTTAACTTTGGGTCACCAGTTCTTGCCATTACAATGTATAAATCAGCGTAAAGACCTTGAGTTGTCCACATCTTCTTACCATTTATCACCCAATTTCCATGAATTTTTTCAGCTTTAGTATTAATACTCCCAGCATCACTCCCACAACAAGGTTCACTAAGACCAAAGCCACCTATTATTTCACCTCTAGCCAATTTCTCTAGGTATTCTTCTTTTTGATTATTTGTTCCAAAAACTCTTATAGGTTCAATTACAAGCTCTCCCTGAGCATCTTGAATTAAGGCTACTGAACCACTAACTTTTGCTATCTCTTGAATTATCGTACAAGTATCAAAGAGTGAAAGTCCTTCATAAAGTGGGGACAAAAACCCTAACTTACCCATTTTTCTAACTAATTCTCTTGGGTAGTAATCTTCTCTATCGATCTTTTCTGCTAAAGGCTCTACTTCTCTTTTAACAAACTCCTTAATTGAAGATAATATTAATTCACTCATAAGTTAAGTTATTACTGAATAATTATAAATAGTTATCATAAAGTATAAAAACAATCTATGCGATAATATCTTATGGAAGCAGAATTTTATAGTTTGCAAAAAATAAGAAAAATGAGTGAAGAAGCAGTAAAAGACCCTGAGAATTTTTGGAAAGATAAACTTCATCTAATAAGTTGGTACAAGTTACCAGAAAAAATAAGAGAAGGAGATCCTCCTTTTGAGAAGTGGTTTGTTAATGGTTATACTAACATATCTTATAATGCAGTAGATCGAAACATGAATAAATCTGAAAAAGTTGCATTTTATTGGATTAATGAAAAGTTAGAAACACGAAGCATTACTTATCGTGATTTATTCTGTGAAGTAAATAGAGCTGCTTATGTTTTGAAAGAATTAGGTGTTAAAAAAGGTGACACTGTTTCATTAATGATGCCTAGTATTCCTGAAGCCTTATACATGTCTTTAGCAGTTCACAGATTAGGAGCGATCTTAGTAATCCATTATATAGGTCTTAGTGAGGATACACTTGCATATAGGTTAAATGATTGTAATTCGAAAGTTTTTGTAGTAGCCAGTAAAGGATTTAGAAACGGGAATGAAATAAGAATAAAAGATTTTATAGATAAACTTCTTGAAACTAGGAAAACACCAGTAGAAAAGGTTTTAGTAATCAAGAGAGGATTTGATGACTTTAATGTAACTAAGAGAGATGTAATATATGAGGAAGTAAGACCAAGAGGAAGAGTTTACATAGAGCCAGAAAAAGTAGAAGCTAATGAACCAAGCACAATATATTATACTTCAGGAACTACGGGAAGACCAAAAGGACTTTATCATTCTACCGGTGGTTATATTTTAGCTTTAAATTATGCCTTTAAGGCTTTAATGGGACCTAAAGATGATGATATTTGGTGGACAATCTCAGAATTAGGTTGGCCTGTTTGGCCTATGGCAAATCTTTACGTAATTCCAGTAATGGGATTAACAGGAGTACTATATGAGGGGTATGTAGGATATAAACCAGACATATTTTCAAGAATAATAGAGAGACTAGGAGTAAGCTTAGTATGGAGTTCTACAACTATATTATATACTCTGAAAAGTTTAGGAGAAGAATCTGTTAAATCTGGGGATACATCAACTCTTCGTTTAATCTTAAACACTGGAGAGCCTTTAAATCCTGGAGCATGGAAATGGTTAAGAGATAATTTACCACATGTTACAATTGCAGACGCGTATTGGATGACAGAACATTTATTCCCAGTAGCTGGTACCCCAATGGGGTTAGGTGAAATTCCTTACAAACCTGGTTCTGCTGGTATAAGATTTCCGGGCAGTGACTTTAGAGTAGTTGATGATGATGGAAAAGAATTGTCACCGGGTAAAAAGGGATATATCGTTCTTAAACCAATAAGTCCCGCCTTAGCAAAAATGCACAATGACATTAGTGGTGAAAGAATTTTAAAGACTTACTGGTCAAGATTTCCCGGATATTTCTATACTGGTGATTATGGTTACATTGATGAGGATGGTTATTTATATGTTCTAGGTAGGGCTGATGATGTAATTAAGGCTGGTGAAAGAATTGGAACTTTAGAAGTAGAAAGTGTTGTAGTTACTCATCCTGCAGTTGCTGAGGCTGCTGCGATAGGTTATCCAAAGGAAGAGGGAGAGGGTATATTAGTTTTAGCAGTCGTTAAGAAAGGATATCCTATGAGTGAAGAGTTAGCTAATGACATTAAGATGTACTTAAGAAATAGTGGGTACATTGTTGATAAAGTGTTCTTAGTAAGAAGATTGCCTAAAACAAAAAGCGGAAAAATAATGAGAAGGTTAATAAGGGCAATAGTTAGGAATGAAGATCCGGGTGATATTTCAACGTTAGATGACACATCAATTCTTGAGGAACTAAAAAGCATTATATTAAGTGATAAATTGTGATAGATTTTCATTTCCATGCTCCAGTTAAGGAATTCCTTAATTTTTTAGGAGAATATAGAGAATCAACTATGAGGTATTTTAATGCTAAATTTGATATAAAAAGTCTAAAGGAAAGTTTAGATTATGCTGAAAGTTTAGGAATAAAGAGGGTTGTATTATTACCAATAGATTCCACGACGTTCTTAGGTAGAAAAATTCCTAATGAAGTTACTTGCAATAGTAAAGATGACAGAATTGTAAAATTTATTTCAGTAGACCCTCTAAAACCAAATGCCGAAGAAGAACTTAAAAAAATTATTAAGGAATGTGAACCTCAAGGTGTAAAATTCCATCCTCAACTTCAAGGGTTTCATCCTTTAGATGAAAGAGCTCTAAAGTTATATTCTATTATAGACTCATATTCTTTACCAGTAGTCTTCCATACGGGTACCTCGGGGGTTGGAAGTAGTGTAAGGTCAAATATTAGATTAGATTATGGGAGACCAATATATTTCGATGAAATAGCAATAAAATTCCCAAACATTAAAATAATTTTAGCTCACTTCGGATGGCCATGGACTGAAGAGGCCATTGCTATTGCATTACATAAACCAAACGTTTATTTAGATTTATCTGGTTGGGCACCTAAATATATACCAGACGTTATTTGGAAATATGCAGTCCGACTCCAAGATAAACTCATTTTTGGTAGTGATTATCCTTTAATTTCACAAGAGAGATGGCTTAAAGAGTTTAAAGAGATAAAAATACAGGAAGAAATAAAAGAAAAAATATTGAAAAGAAACGCAGAAAAAATTTTATCTTAAATCAATAGGTTTAAACTCTCTTTTTTCTGGTCCTACATATAAGGCTCTTGGTCTTATTAGCCTATGCTGTTCTTCTACATATTCAATTATGTGAGCCAGCCAACCTAGGACTCTTGAAAGAGCAAAGAGTGAAGTAAACATATACACTGGGAATCCTAAAGCATAAAATACTATACCGCTGTAAAAGTCTGTGTTAGGATAAATATGCTTAGAGCCAAAAGTATCTATTCCAAGCTTCTCTAATCTTTCAGCTATTTCATAATACTTCCTTACCTTTTCATTCTTTTCAGCAAAAGATTTAGCTATGTTTTTAAAGATTTTAGCCCTAGGATCATAAGTCCTATATACACGATGTCCAAATCCCATTAACCTATTCTTGCCTTTTATTATCTTTTCTTCAAACCATTTATCCACATTATCTACGGAACCAATTTCTACAAACTGTTTGAATGCCTCTTCTGCTGCTCCACCATGTAATGGGCCTTTTAATGCTGCTAATGCTGCTACTATACATGAATACATATCCGAAAGTGTTGATGAGGCAACTAAAGCTGCTGTTGTTGATGCTGGCACTTCATGATCAGTGTAAAGTATTAAAGCTGAATCCATTGCCTTAATTTCTTCTGTTGAAGGCTTTTTACCGAATGTTGCAGTTAAGAAGCTCTCAGCGTAACTATCTGAGGGTTCTGGTATTCTTGGCTTTAACCCTTCTTTAGCCCTATAAATATTAGCTGTAATTGTTGCTGTTTTTGCTATTATGTCAATCGCGACTTCTCTGTTACTTGCCTTATTCCATTTTGGATCATATATTGAAGCCAATATACTAAATGCTGTCTCCATCATACCTATTGCATCACAATTTCTTGGCATCGAAAATATTGATGATATAACTTGTTCTGGGACTTCAAAGCTTTCATTTAGTTTTCCTTTTACTTGCATTAATTGTTGCTTACTAGGTAATTCACCATACAACATTAGATATATTAACTCTTCATAAGATGCAAAATTTACTAGGTCATTTATGTCGTAACCTCTATATCTTAAAATGCCATTAATTCCATCAATAAACGTTAAACCAGTAGTCTTTATAATTACATTTTCTAATCCTCTACTTACCTCAACACTCATTAGTCACCACCTATCCATTCTTCTACTTTATCTACGTTGGAAAGTATAGACAAAATATGTTTTTCTCCTACAATATCTCTAATAGAAATAACACCTATAGGTTTGCCAGATTTATCAATAACGATTAAATGCCTAATACAATGTTTACTCATTAATTCTGCTGCAACATTTAATGGTGCATCTTCATCAATAGTTATTAAATTTTCAGTAGTCCCTAATTCCTCTACTGGCTTATTTAGATCTTCATCTTTGGCTACAGCCTTAAGTAAATCTCTTTCTGTAAATATGCCGATAAGTTTATCACCATCGAAAATTAGTATAGAACCAACATTTTCCTTAGCCATTATTTTAACAGCTTCCTTAGTACTAGTACCTTTTTGGACCTTAACTATTGGTTTATTTATTAGTAATTTGATTTTGTTCGGCATCATAATTTTTATATCTCTTTCGTAAACTATAAATCTTTCGCAAGTTGCTTATCTAAATTCTCATAATAATAATAATTGATAATTTCATATTGCTCTTTCCTAGTCATCATCTTATCTAAAAGAGGTTTTTGAGTGCCTTCTTTCAATAGAACCTCTAAAGCATCCTTCATCGCTTTAGCAGCTACTCTAAATATTGTTACTGGAAATATAACGTACTTATAGCCCATTTCCTTAAATTCATTAGCAGTTATATAAGGAGTCTTTCCGAATTCTGTCATGTTAGCTAATAATGGAGCTTTAACTTCTTTTGCAAAAGTAGCAAACTCTTCTTTACTCTCAAGTGCTTCTGGAAATATTATATCAGCTCCAGCTTCTAAATACATCTTAGCTCTTTCAATTGCATCTTGAAGACCATTTATTGCCCTAGCATCAGTCCTTGCAATAATTAACATATCTTTTCTTGCTTTTAAAGCAGCCTTAATCTTAACTACCATATCTTTTGGTGTTACAACTTCCTTACCTTCAAGATGGCCACATTTCTTAGGTAATACTTGATCTTCAATCTGTATTGCATTAGCTCCAGCTTTTTCTAGGATCTTTACAGCCCTATACACATTTATTGCCTCTCCAAATCCAGTATCTGCATCCACTATAATCGGTATATCAGTAACTTCCCTTATTCTTCTCACCATTTCAGCAACTTCATCAAGAGTAATTATTCCAAGATCTGGTAAGCCTAAAGATGAAGTTAATGCACCACCAGATAAGTAAACAGCTTTAAACCCTACTTTCTCAGCTAACAACGCTGTGAAAGGATTAAAAACGCCCGGAATAATTAGGAAATCAGCTTTTCGTAAAACTTCTGACAAAGTCCTTCACCCCCATCTCATCAATTTCCCAAACTAGTTTAATTTGTTTTTCAGACAAGCCTAGTAATTTAGCTTTCTCTTCTAACTCTTCATCGCTCATAGGATTAGCTGAGTGACCTCTAGGCACTCTAACTTCTTTCTCAAACGTGCCTTTATCGGTTATTATTATAACCCTAGTAGGTAACTCCTTAGGATATATTGAGGTATAATCCTCCCTTTCTATAACCTCAATTTTCTTCATCAATTCAACAACCTTTGAATCACCTATTAAATTGTAAGAATCTAACCAGAAACGTTTTGTAAGTAATGTTACAGCAGTAATGAAGGGAAGACTATGATCCGCTGTTTCTTTATTTGTAGGATTCCATTTATCTTCAGTATCAGCTAAAATTGTTTTCCCAGCCTCATAAGTTTCTACAATAACTTTCCTTATTTCTCCTTCATAACTTAGATTTAATAGAGCTTCTACAGTGGCTTCAGCATGATATTCTACTGGATATTTCTTTATAAAAGTCCTTAATATAGAACCACTCTTAATCTTCTCAAATTGTGAGAGATCCATATCCTTAGCTATAACATTTAAAAAACCAAAAACCCCAGAAAACGGTTTGTCTGGTGCAGTAAAACCATTTTTAGCTAACAAAGTTGCAAAAACGGAATTCCTTACAGCTTCTGCAGTAGCTCCAGCTTTCCACATTGATAACTTTCCAGATCTAGATTCTCTAAGCGCAATATGGGGAACTAAAGTCAAAGAAATAGCATTCTTAGTTTTTTCTTTATCTAACCCTAAAAGTTTTGATAAGGCAGAAGCTGAAGCAACTTGAAGGAAATTAACATGATCATATCCTTTTTTCCTTAGACTTGTACTATCACATAGCCTAACTCCAATCTCATATCCTACTATTATACTCTTAAGTAAATCTTCACCCTTTACATCAAAACTGCTTCCTACAGTCAATAACCCGCCTATCATGTCGCTTGGATGCAATGGCTCTTTACTTAAATATGTATCATTAAAGTCCAAATAACGAATTAAGAGAGTATTGTAAAAAGAAGCAAAGTCTATTGTTGCTTCTCCTCCTCCTAAAAGTGGAGAATTACCGAGGAACAGCGAAGACATTTCTCTTAATATTTTTGCTGGTGGAGAAGATGTTGAAGCTAATGCTACTGCAAGGCTATCTAAGAGTCTTCTTTTAGCTTCATGAAGCATTTCTTCCGTAAAATCGTCAGAAAAAACCACGTATTCAGCTATTTTATCAGCTAATTCCATAATCTTTCTTTTTGAAACTAGCAATATAAACTTTTTGAGATAAATTTAAATAATCAAATAGAGAATTTTAAACATGATAAACATGACAAAAATTGCCTTTATAGGAGTAGGGAAAATAGGTCAAACAATAGTTTTTAATACAGTAATTGATGGTTACGCTGATGAGGTAATGCTTTATGATATTATCCCAGAGTTACCAGAGAAATTTGAACACGAACTTAGACACGCTCTTGCGTCAAAAAGGCTTAAAGTAGAAATACTTTCTACTAACAACTTAGACGACATATCTGGTGCGGATATCGTAGTTATAACTGCTGGTAAACCAAGAAAGCCTGGAATGAGCAGAAGGGATCTATTTGTAGATAACGCAAAGATTATGATCGATCTAGCTAGTAAATTACCTAAAAAGAATGCTGGAGCAACTTACATAATGGTTGCAAACCCAGTAGATATGATGGCTTCTGTATTTGCAAAATACTCTAAAGAGTTCGTTGTAAGTACTGGTGATCAAGTAGAAACAATGAGATTAAGAGCTTATATTGCAAAAAAGTTAAAGTTGCCAGTTTACAAAGTTAACGGCTTTGTTGCTGGAGAACATGGTGAAGATGCAGTGGTTTTATGGAGTACTGTAACTGTAAATGGTAAACCTTTCTCTGAGAATTTGGGAGTTACGAAGGCTGAAGTTGAGGATTACGTGAAGAAAATACCAGGTGAAATAATAAGAGTTATGGGTGGAACTACGTGGGGTCCAGGTACTATAATTGCAGAGTTAATTAGAGCTATTGCTTTAAATGAAAACAAAGTTATGTCAATTGCCATACCAAGACAATTTGAAGATGAAATAATCCATGTAAGTGTACCTACTGTTGTTGGCAGTTCAATTGGTCCAACCTTAGAGAGTTTACTTGATGAAAAAGATAGATGGAACTTAATGGCTTCGATGAAAGACTTTTACAACGTATATAAGGAGAACTTAAAGCAGTTAGAAGCATCAATACAAGCACAGTAAAAACTTTTACCACCCTTTTACTATTTTTTATCGTGAAAATACTTCTTGTTGATTATGACAATACGCTTTTTAATACTAATGATTGTGTAAAAGCTTCAGCAAAGGAATTATGGGGAATTGAAATAGACGGCGAAGAATTAAGAAAAATAAAGAGAGAAGGGAAAAGTGCAGTCTATTCCTTAGCTTATACGAAGTATAGCCATTTAGCTAAGCCAAACGTTAAAATGATTGATTATATAAAGAAAAGAATCTCTGAAGGAGACATTGTTTTTGTATTGACTGCTAGGCATTGCTCCGTAAGGCCATATGCTGATTTTTCTCTTCTATCGCACGGTATAATAGTTAGCGGAATAATATGTAGAAATGATGAAGAGATGAAAATGAAAGATGAAGAATGGAAAGCTAAGATAATTTCTCTTTTTGACGGAGAAATTGAAGTGTATGATGATAAGGAAGAAAACTTAAGATATTTTAGTAAGTATTTCAAAGATGTCAAATATTTTCTAGTGAAAGATAACGAAATAATTCCTTATAGTGTATAAAGAACTAAATACATCTACATAGTTCTATTTTGTCTACTTAGATAAGTCTTAAAATTTTTATAATTTATCAGTACATATGAAGTTCTTATTAGCATCTTCCCTCCTCCTTAGCTTGCTATCTTTATTTATATATCCTCAATACACAATCTTACCTTTAATACCATTATTACTCTACTTAAGTGAAATTAAAGTAAAATCTTTCATAACTGCAACTTTATTAATCTTATCTATCCCTCTAGATAATCCAATAGTTTATGGTACAGTATTAGAAATAGCATTAATTTCGTGGTGATGTAAATGGACTTGTTAATGAAACTGATAATCATTGGAATAGTACAAGGTATTTCAGAATGGTTACCAATTAGTAGTAAAACTCAAGTATTACTGACTTCTCATTTTCTATTAGGATTAGATGTTGCTATTGCGTATTCTTTTGGCTTATTCATGGAAATGGGCTCAATAGGTTCAGCAGTTATTTACTTCAGAAAAGATATAGCTAACGTGTTTAAAGATAGAAAATTGTTATTTTACCTAGTTATCGTCACAATTATTACTGGAATAGTAGGAGTACCTCTTTATATAGTCTCGGATAAATTATTGCAAAATGCATACAATCCAGCGATTCCTATGATTTTCCTAGGTATAGCATTAATTTTTGACGGAATTTATATAAGGTTTTCAAGGATTAAAATAAGAGAGTTCAGAGATCTAAGAACAAAAGATCTAATATTATTAGGAATAGCACAAGGATTAGCAGCTTTGCCAGGAGTAAGTAGATCCGGAATGACCGTCTCGACAATGTTGTTCTTAGGAGTTAAACCCGAAGATGCATTTAGATATTCTTACTTAGCTTATATTCCAGCAGCTTTAGGGGCTGTTGGAACTACAATTCTCTTCTCCAAGAGTAATATCTCTTACGTTATTTCTTTAGTTGGATTAACTGGAATACCTATAGCAGTGATTTCAGCGCTAGTTATAGGTTTAGTAACTATAGATGTACTCTTGAGATTTGCGAAAAAGAGAAACATTTATATTATTGATTTTACATTAGGGGGAATAGCTATATTGATTAGCCTTCTCGCCTTATTTGGCTAAGTATAGTTAACATAAATTCATCCATTTTCTTTAGAACATCACTTTCTACATCATACTCCTTTGCAATCTCACTAGGTAATTTATATTCAACAAAACATTCTCCGTCTTTTTCCCATAAGGCGAGCCTTAACGGCAAATCCAAAGATATTTCTATTTTTTTCTGCATTAATAAAGTACCAACCCTTGGGTTTCCAAAATAGAGCACTTTGCATTTATTTAACTGAAGTCCAACTTCTTCAGCATTCTTTTTGTGATCTACTTCAAAAAATAGAATAGCATTTAATCGTTTTATTTCATTTTTTATCTTTTGTTCACATTCATCAAAATTAAATTTACATTTTATAATTTGCATATGAGAAAAAAGAGGTTACATAAAAATAAGTTTTTACCCAACTCTTAGGAAGAAAAATAAATACGATGAATTTCAACACTATTTTATGTTAAGTAAAATAGTTTTTATTTTGCTTGAAATTTTAGGAATTGGAATGGTATATTTAGGGTTTAAAACACAAGGAGGAATCTCAATAGCTTTAGGTATTGGGGGGCTTTTACTGATGATTATTATTGCAATGTTGTATACTAAAGGATCTTCATAGCTTCTTCTCTTAATTTAGGATTAACCCTAGCTTCATTTAATACTTTTCTTATTTTTTCAGCCAACACTTTCTTATCCTCTTCATTTGCCTCTTTGTATGCCTCAATTAACGCTTTAAGGTACTCCTCTCCGAAAATCTTATCAGTCATGTATCTAAGCTCAAAATACTTTAATTTATCAATACCTTCAGCAGTCCTAAAGCTAGTATAATGGTTCGGATCATAAGTGCTAGATCTAACTAAACCCTTGTATTTCTCTGGCCTAACTATCTTACCTACTATTATAACAGCATCCCTAGTGATCTTCTCTTTCTTAACTTTTTCAGCTATATCTTTTAATTCTCCTAAAATCACCTTTTGTTCATTCCACCAAGTCGCTTTATAAACAACAGCTACTGGCATATCATCTGATATTCCAGATTCCTTTATTTCCTCAACTACTTTGTTAATCACATGAACACCAGTATAAATAACTAAAGACGCGCCCTTATTTAGGAGTGGTGCAAAGTCTTTTATAGAACCTTCCATTGGCACAGAAGCTGATGCCCTAGTTATTATAACTGTCTGTGAAACTTTTGGCAAGGTTAGTTCTATTCCTAAAACTGATGCAGCCGCTATTGCAGCCGTTATTCCGGGTATAAGTTCATAATTTACTCCAGCATCTTGTAAAGCCCATAATTCTTCCATTAATGCACCATAAATTGAAAAGTCTCCAGACTTTAATCTAACCACAAGCTTTCCTTCTTTTACTCTTTTTATCATAATATCTACTATTTGTTCTAGGGTAAGTTCAGCAGTATTTACTATTTCAGCATCTTTTCTTGCCCACTTTAATATTTCTGGATTTATTAACGAACCAGCATAAAGAACTACATCAGCGTCTTCAATGTAATTCTTTGCCTTAACCGTTATTAATTCTGGATCTCCTGGGCCTGCTCCAATGAAAACTACCTTACCTTTCAATTTTCTTCACCCCTATGAGCATGGAAAAATAATCTTTATCAAAAGTACCATCCCATGGAATTACTTTTTCTCCCTCTAAATAACATCTCTTAGCATAAAAAAGAGTGTATTCTTTTCTTAGTAATTCCGATATTTTATCTAAGTTCTCATTACCTTTCATAACTATAATGCTTTCAACCTTATCTTTAACCTCTTCAATAAGTGAGATTCTACTGGAAGGAACTATTAGAATTGAGTCTTCACCTAAAGCTAAAGGTAGTTTAATTCTTGATGCACATGCGGTAACAGAACTAACACCTGGTACAAGTTCAATCTTATCAAAGCATTTAGAGACATATTTGTCTATCCTAAAGTAAGTACTATAAAGTGTTGGGTCACCAAGAGTTACAAAAACTGACACTTTTTCACTTTTCTCACACATTTCTTTACCTAATTTCTCTAATTCTTTCTCATTAACTTTTTTAGCCATTGGAAATCCTAAAGTAATTACTTTAGCCTTTTTTTTAGCATATTTTCCAATAATAGAGTACGATAAACTTCTATTAGTGCCAGTGGAATAAGGAACAAAAATCACGTCAGCAATTGAAATAATTCTCATTCCTTTTACAGTTATTAATTCTGGATCGCCTGGGCCTAATCCAACGACATAAAGTTCTTTCATTGTTTTTCACCATATACAATAAATATTGGATTGCGTGAAATCATAGCATACCCTTTGCTAGTTTTCATTCCTTTTGCAACTATTACTTCAACGACCTCAGTTTTATAGTTAAGTTGATTTAATACGGATAATGCTTTCGTTACCGTTTCTAAAAGAATAGCATCAATTACAATTCTTCCTCCTTTTTTCAATTTCTTATCAGCTGTTACAATTATTTCTTCAAGCCTTTCAGTCCCACCTATAAATATTGCATCTACAGTTTCATTAATATGATCTAATGCTTCTGGGGCTTCTCCTTCAATAATTATAACATTCTTTAAACCAAATTTTTCAACGTTTTTCCTTGTAAGCTGTACTGCCTCTTTCTCCTTTTCAATAGCCCAAACCTTGCCTTTTTCACCCACGAATAAACTAGCCTCAACTGTAACGCTTCCAGTACCACTTCCAACATCAATAAATTTCGCCCCTTCAAATAATTTAGCTTTAGATAATGCCAAAACTCTTATTTCTTCCTTGGTCATTGGAATTTTCTCTTCTCTAATAAATTCCTCATCTGGAATACCTGGCATTCTCATGTTTCTCCCTCCTTAGCTAAAACCTTTCCTTCATCAGATAGAATTATAACACCTAACTTTGCGTTTTTCGAAATCTTCCTTAACCTTTCTAACACTCTTTTAGCAATAACCTCAAAGACTTTTCTTTTTTCTTCTTCTGACAAATAAGTCAAAGCTTCTGAGATGGTTAAAGAATTAGCAATTTTCTCGATCTTATCAATTGGTAACTTAGCTAAAACTGAAGCGTGAGTTAAAGTCTCTATTCTTGCATCACCATACTTACTATGAGTATTCAAAAGACCAGAGGCTACTTTAGTTATCTTACCCGGTAAACTTACCAAAATTATGTGAGTAAATCCTTGTTCAACAGCTAGCTTTAAAGAATCTCCTACTCTATCCCCTATCTTTACAACAAAGTCACCGTACATTTTCTTTGCATACTCAAAGCTAGTATTTCCTGGGGCTAAAACCAATTTAGAATTTCCAAGGGTTTTTATTACACACATTTCAGTCTTTATATGATCTAAATAATCCTCATCACTTACCGGATACTCAATTCCAGTAGTACCTAAAATTGAAATACCGTTTATAATGCCTACATCTTTGTTCATTGTTAATTCAGAAACTTTCTCTCCATCTGGAACCTCGACTCTTACTTTAACTCCATCTTCAATAACCTCTTTTATAGCACTCAATATCATTTCTCTAGCAATAGGACTTATTGCCTTACTCCCAATTTCTACTTTTAGACCAGGTTTAGTAACAATACCTATACCTTTTCCTCCTTCTAAGACTATTCCATTATCTAGCTTACTAGAACAAGCACTAATTTTAATTCCATCCAAAACATCTGGGTTATCTCCAGAGAATTTTGATACTGTAGCGCAATATTCATTGTCTTTCTCGAAATACTTATCTACAAATATTTCTAAACGTAAACCTATAGGTGTTGGAATAGTAACACTTTGAGGTTTTTGTTTTTTAATAAGATAAATAACTGAGGCTTTAGCTGCGGCGGCTGCTGTAGATCCAGTAGTGATTCCAAACCTTTTAAGAGTTAAAAGCATTGACATAATCATACCTCGACGTATAACCTCTAGGGGTTATCATTTTGCCATTGCAAACGTAAGTTTTGGAATTTCCGACAATCATTATAGTAATCATATTTATTTTATCCATGAAGTTATTCCATTCCTTTAAGTTAGTTACTATAACCTCTTCATTATCTCTATAAGCACTTTTAATAATACCAACTGGAGTTTCAGCTTTTCTGTATTCACTAATAATTTCCATAGCCTTAATTAACAAAGGCTTATTTATAGGGTTGTATAATGCAATAACAAAATCCCCTTCTGCAGCCTTTCTTACTCTATAAAGTATTTCGTCCGCTGGAACTAATAGATCGCTTAGGCTTATAACTGCAAAATCCATTGATAATGGTGACCCAAGTTTTGCAGCTGCAGCTAAAGCAGCAGTTACACCCGGTATTATTTCAACGTCAACGTTTATATTATTTGCACACATCATCTCTAAAGTAGGACTTGCCATTCCGTAAACCTGAGGATCTCCACTAGAAATCACAGCTACTGTATGGCCTTCTAACGCTTTCTTTATAGCTACTTTAGCCCTTAATAACTCTTCCTTCATCCTTGCGGTTATAACTTCTTTACCGTCAAGTAAATCCTTAACCAGTTCGGCATAAGTAGTATAAGCTACAACTACATCACTTTCCTTCATTGCCTCTAACATTCTTAATGTCCTATTTTTAGGATCTCCGGGACCAGCACCAATTATGTAAATTTTACCAGCCATTTTTACTCACCATCCTTATTAATTCATTAATTATTGAAACTGCTATGCTACTCCCACCATATGTTCCCCTGAGCACTATAGAAGGGATACCAGACTTAATTAATTCCTCCTTAGCTTCTATTGCATTAGTAAAGCCGGGAGGAGTTGCAATTACTAGAGGTACTTCGACTCCTTCTTTATTTATTTTAATTACCTCAGCCAAAGCTGTTGGAGAGTTTCCAATAACTACAATTTTAGGTGATTTTAAACCTATTCTTATTGAGGCAGCAGTTCTAGTTATTCCTAGTTTTTTAGCTAATTCTCCGGCTTGATCAAGATAATTTTCTACTTTGTTCCATCTTATCCCAGCCATAACCATCTTTACATCAGTTAAAATAGGTAAACTTACTTTTAGACTCTCTAAACCTACATTAATTGCATCTGGAGAAATGTAAATTTTATCAATTAGATCAAGGTTACCAGAAGCATATACTCCTCTAGCTATTACCTCTCTTTCTGCGTAACTTAAATTGGGAAGTTTTTCAGAAACTTTATCTCTAATATAATTCATTGTTTTTTCTTCAATTTCTTCGGGATCTTCCACATAATTAAATGTCCCATAAGAGAATGCCTTAAAAATTCTGTAAAATAAAGCCAACTTTACTAATTCAGAATCGGCCAATGGTTTTGTAAAATAAACTTCTATCTCTTTTCCATTATATGTACTTTTAGTCCAAGTTTGAAATTCAGTTACGTTAAAGCTTCCCATAATGTCTCTTGCAACATGATTTCCTCTCCCTAAAAATGCTAAAGCGAAAATTATTTTATTAATTCCTTGATTTAAAAGATCTGTAACTATATTTCTCCAATTAGGCTCTGTATACTCATTATGAGAAAGAAACACTGGAACTTCTAATTTTTCCTCCAAGTACCTTGCAACGTTAATCATATCTTCTACAAAGGTATTCCTTCTTGATCCATGCGTTATGATTATAACAGCTTTATCCGGCACACTTGTGGATAGCTTATCCAAATATAAAAACCTTTTTAAGAAAAGGAGCATTGAGGAATATAAACAATTGTTAAATCACTAAACTTCATGTCCTTTAATATTATATCCTCTGGGAAAAGATTATACACTTTCTCGTCTGGATATGTTAACTTTTCCATTACAGTTATTTTACAATTATAGTTGATTTCCTTAAGTTTCAAAGCAATCTTTTTAACACCATCAGGATAGGGTTCTGGGTTAACTAAAATACCTCTTCCAGCTAATAAAAACCTCTTTATTTCATCATAATCAATTGGTCCTCTTACATGAAATGTAATAAATACAACTTGTGACAGATCCTTATCAATAATATGTAAAGCTCTAATTATCGATGAGACTCCAGGTATGAGAACTAGATTAACTCCCTCTTTTTCAGCCAGTTTCTTAATCTTTTCAATCAATTGAAAATCTGAGACAGAAGGGTCTCCGTGATTAAGAAAAGCCACGTTAGTTTCCTTAGCTAATCTCATAATTTCTTCTAATTGTTTGCTTTCTTCTCTATAATTTAACTTAATTACTTTTTTCCCTTCAAGATAAGTTGAAAAACGTTCTATAACACTTCCCCAACCAGAAATAATGTCACATTTTTTAATTATCTCAAGCCCCTTAACTGTAATCAAATCCGGATCCCCTGGACCAACTCCGATAATGTAAAGCATTATTCAAATCCCGCTATAGCTATCGTAACTTCTCCATTATAAACCATTTTTCTTAAAAGTAATTTTGAATTTTTACCAGCAGATATTAAAGCTGAAACTTCAGCTACACCTTTTAAACCAACTTCTTTAAGTTTTTCAGATTGGGGTGATAAACATTCATCCTCAAAGGAATTAATTTCCTCTTTAGTGATAAGCCTAAAAGGAATCCCAAGCTCTTCGGCAACGCTTTTAACACTTTCTCTTAGAGATGCAATAACTTTAACTCTATCTAAGTTAATGTTTAATTTGTTAAGTGTTGTAAGTATTGCTTCTTTTATTGTCAATGGAGAAGTCTCTAATTTACTTCCTATTCCTATTGCAAGTTTATAAGGTTTTAGATACACTGTGTTTTCATCCTTGTCTATATTATCACCTATGACTACTTTATACTGGCAATCTTCTCCTATAACATAACCATTTACTCCACGAGGTAATGATGAAACTCCTTTAACACATACTTTTTCACCTCTGACCAAGGCTGAAGTTACCTTAACTATTGCTTTAACGTTTTGTATTTTACAAAATAATAATCTAGCTAATTCCTCCACGCTAGTTACTCCTAAATTTTCACTTGCTGTAGTAATTACAGCCTCTCCATTTATTAATCCAGCTATTTCTTTAGCTAAGTCATTTGCCCCCCAATGTGCACCTAAAATTGGAATTACGTATTTACCAGTATCATCAATTACTATTACTGCTGGATCAATATCCTTACTTTTTGCATAATTACATATAGTTCTAACAGCACCACTCAATGCCATAGTGAAAATAATTGCGTCATAACATTTCCAAATTTTTTCAAAGTCTGCCTCAGAATATTTATATAAACTTACAGGGTAATTACCTTTTAGGATATCGCGTATTTTTTCCGCAATTTCTGATTTAGAGGCATATATAATTGCAATCCCTCTCCAATACATAGATATTAAGAAAAACTAACCTCCTATTTAACTTTATTTTATAAACTCATATTTCTCCTTCAAAAACAAATGATTTTTCATTATTTTTGTCTTTTACACCTCTTGCCATTCCCACAGTATTGTAATAAGCATAAGCATAACCTTTTGAGTCAATTCCTATCATTCCAATATTTCCTTTTCCAAACATTTCAGTAACTTTATTTATCACACTTCTAATAGAATCTTCTATCGAAAAACCCATAGAAACTAAAATATCAACTTCTTTTGCAGGCAAAACTCTAAGAATTATTTCTCCAATGCCAGTTGAGGAAACAGCAACTCTAGGTGTTGCGTAATAACCAGCACCAGGGATTGGAGAGTCACCAACTCTTCCAGGATATTTACCAGAAATTCCTCCAGTGCTTGTGCCAGCAACCAAGTTTCCTTGCTCATCTAAAGCAACAGCACCAACTGTGTCTCCTCCTTGAGAATTTCCGAGAAATTCTTTAAGAGATTCTTCACCTCTATTTCCTACTAGAAGAACATGCTTACCGTCTAGCATAACCCTCAAAGCTTCTTTAATAGGATTTTTAACCCTCACTGATGCTACAGCACCAACTCTCCAAGTATTGCCGTGCATTATTCCAGCGTCCATCTCTATTTCGCCTTTAGCATTTTTCACACTTCCAATTCCAGCATCAAAGGCTCCAGAATCCTCCATATAAGCTATTGCCTCAACTACTGCTTCAATTGCACTTCCTCTTTTAAACTCCTCATAACCTCTGTTTAACGCATTTTTTATTTCCCTTAATCCTTTTTCACTGTCTCTTTTACTCCAATCTCCAGCTCCTCCGTGAATAAGAAGTATAGGTGGAGTATACTTCACATAATAAAAGGAGAAGAAAAGAAAAAAGAATTAACTAATTTTTAACTCATTTACCTTAAGTGTCTCCGGGCCTAGTAATAATCCTATTATTGCTAATATCCCACCTATTGTTAGAACAGTTAATGATGCCACTTTTACTGGCATTATGTTACTAAGTAAGGATATATATATTTGAGATAAACCAGCAATAATAAATGCTCCATTATATGAAAATCCAACTCCAGTAGCTCTGCTAAAGGTCTTAAATCTTTCAGACAAATAAGCTGGAGTTATTGCAGATGGCAAATTTATTAAAAATCCGAAAGCTAAAATAATGTCTAAAATGTTGCCAGTAGTAGAAAATAAATAAAGGAGTGAACCAGCTAAAATTGATAATACTGACCCAATAATAGCCATACCTTTTCTCCCTATATAATCAGAGACAAAGCCAGAGATAATCATTGAAGGTATTCCTATTAGATTCATTAGTAGAGCAAGAAAACCAACTTCTTGCTGAGCAAGTTTAAGTATTTCCCCAAGAAATACTGGTACAAATTGTGGACCAGAATAAATCATTAACCAAAATCCAATCATGACAATTATTGTCTGGAAAATTGGTTTTAATCCAGTTCTTATAGGTTTTTTCTCAGACTTTAAGTAAATTTCTGGCTCAGTAATTTTGTATCTGATAAGCAATGCAAGAATAGCTGGGATAATGCCTATTATGAAAATATATCTCCAACCTGTTGTAATAAAACCTGGTTGAGATGCTAAATATGTGAAGAGAGCATCAACTATAACAAATCCAACAAGAGTACCAGATTGTAAAGTGCCGGAAAATAAACCTCTGTGAGAATAAACACTCTCCATTGCTAATGTAAAGCTTGATGATACATCACCGCCAATAAAGAAGCCTTGAAACGCCCTTAACAAAGAGAGAAAAACTGGGGCTAGCAAGCCAATTTGGTAATATGTTGGTAAAAATCCAGTGAGGCCAATTGATAGTGAATAACCTAAAACTGTTAACATAAGTGAAGATTTTCTTCCTCTCCAATCTGCTATAACTCCGAAAATGAATGATCCTAACGGTCTAAAAACTACTGTAAATACTATAGGAAGTACTGCACCTAAAAGACCTAAAGTTGGATAAAATAATTTTCCTAGTATTGTTGCTGTTATTACTACTGCTCCTAGGTCATATGAATCCATAACCCATGAGAGAAATGCACCGAAATAGTTTATTTTCCAGTTCATAAGATTCAAACTAATTTAAAATTTAAAAAAGTTGATTTTACAGTCTTGAATTAGTTTTATATATTTTCAGTAGAAGTATAATTCATGCTTGGACTAATATTAGCAATTCTATTTATTGTAATAGACGTGGTAATTTCAATATGGAACAGCTATAATTCTGGCAAAATTTTTGCATATAGAAAAGGAATAGGAGAACTGACTTATGTGCTTGGTGGTTTTCTACCAATGTCTTACATTATAGCTTTAATACTGACTATCATTCTTGCTGAACTTGGTTATCTATCTTTTTCAGATACTGTATTTCTATTAAGCTTTAGTTTTCTCTTCTTTGGATTAGCAATAGTTATGTGGGGTGTAATAGCAACTACATTCTCAGCAATAGCAACAGTAAAAGGTAGAGATTGGAAGGCTGGATTAATTACTGTCTGGAATGCTTTCGCAACAATTTGGGATGCTTACGATTATATCACTGGCTTTTTATCTGCATGGAAATCAATAAGAAGAGCAATTGACTCGAGTGACTTCTCGATACTAGATGTTATTGCTGTCATAGCTTTAGCTATTGGAATAGGATTTGTAATAACATATGTTGCTTTTAAAGAAGGTGTGAAAAGTGAGAGAGTAATCAATTATAGAAGATATTACTAATAGTTAGTTTGTTGAATATATTTTAACAATATCTTTTTTACACTCTCAGCAACATTATTCCAACTAGAATGAATTTTTAAAAAATAAAGAAGTTTTTCCTCATTCATTAAATCTATTATTTCTGACTCTTTCATTCCAAGAATTTTTAGTGACTCTTTTGCTATTCCTTCTATATCAAACTCTTTCACAATTTTTACTGCGCTTAAATCAGAATAAACTGTTCTAATTGCAGGAATATCATAAGCGACGACCGGAGTTCCTAAAGCTAAAGCCTCAAGTACTACTAATGAAAATCCGTCTACATGTGTAGGATAAATAAAGAGCTTAGCTTTTGAGACTATTTCATAAAGCTTTTTTCTTTCCACAAAACCTAAATATTCTACGTCTAAATTATATTTTTTAACTTTTTTCCAAAATTTTTTTTCATTATATTTATCAAAAAATTTTCCCATTAATACTAATTTTGTTCTTTTAGTAGAGTTTATAATTTTTAAAATATCTGGTAATTCTCTTATTCCTTTATCTTGATTTAACCTACTCCAAAATACAACATAATCCTCCTTACCTTTACCTCTGTATTTTAAAAGCTCTGGATCAAATGCATTACCCGGATATATTACTTCACCATTTATACCAGATATCTCCAAACTACCTTTACTCACTGAAGCAATAAAAGTAGGCTTATATTTCTTTAAAAGACGTAAATGGATCCTTTTTGAAAAGAGTAAGTTATAAAGAAATCTAGTATAAAATCCTTTACCAGTGTAAGGGTTAATTCCATAAAACTTCATAAGCCTCTTTAAATACTCAAAAGAGTTATTGTAAAAGAGAGGCTCATGAATTGCTAATCCAAACTTTTTTAGTTTACCACCTAAATAAAATATGTCAAATGAAGTATGGTCTGGTTCATAAAGGAAATCAATATTTGAAACATCGTAAGCAGAAGCAAAAGTCTTAGATAACTTTTCAGAATTAAATAAACTAGGCTTTTCTTTTACTTTATCCAAGAGCGAGTAAAAATCTTGGCTAACTTTTATACCTTGCCTTTCAAGTTCTTTTACTTTTTCTTTTACTTTATCTTTATCCCATCTTAAAACCTTGCTTGAAGGGAAATAAATTATATCAAAATCTTTCTTTAATCTAGTAACAACTTCAAAAGAGTGAACAAAACCACCACCGGCAAATGTAGGAGATAGAAGATTATCATAAACAATGCCTAACTTAATCACAACTAGTTTTATTATTTAAGATATAATAACATTATCGATGAAAGTTCCGAGAGTTAGAACATATGTTCCCGGTTTGGATGAAATCCTTTACGGAGGAATACCAGAAAGAAATATTGTATTAGTTTCTGGTGGACCTGGTACTGGAAAATCAATAATGGCTAAACAGTTCTTATATAACGGTATAGTTAAGAAAGATGAACCCGGAGTATTTGTTGCACTCGAGGAACATCCCGTTTCGGTAGTTAGAAGCTTTAAGCACTTTGGCTGGGATATAACAAAATATGAAAAAGAAGGAAAGTTTGCAATTGTAGACGCTTTTACTGCTGGAATTGGTTCAACAGCACAGAAAGAAAAGTACTTGGTAAAAGATCCTGATAATGTAGGTGAATTAAGCAGTGTTTTAAGGGAGGCAATAAAAAATACTGGAGCTAAAAGGATAGCAGTTGATTCCGTTAGTACGCTGTATCTTAATAAACCTGCAATGGCTAGATCGATTGTGATGCAATTAAAAAGAATAATCGCTGGATTAGGATGTACAGCGATTTTCGTAAGTCAGGTTTCAGCTGGAGAAAGAGGTTTTGGTGGACCCGGAGTAGAACATGCAGTTGATGGTATAATTAGGCTTGACTTAGATGAGTTTGAAGGTCAACTTTACCGATCTATTATAGTTTGGAAAATGAGGGATAGTAAGATCTCAATGGTTAGACATCCAATGGATATAACTGATGAAGGTATCATAGTTCAATGGGATAAATATTTAAGAATAACTAACCTTAAAGCTGAAGCTGAGCCATTACCTAAAGAGGAAATTGAGGAAATGAAGAAAGCTATAGAGGAGACTGAAAAAATTGAGGAAGAATCTGGAAAGGAAATCAAAGTGAAAGAGATTGAGGAAGAGGAATAAGATATTCCTATTCTTCCTCTTCTTCTTTTTCTTTGCTCATATCTATTATTTCAGCGATAAAGAAACCTATTATTAACCACAATAGGAAAATATCTAAAGCTATAGCAGGGGAAGATTCTACAGAGGTTATCATAATATATGATGTGAAGATTATAGACATTATAGATAATGTAACTTCCATTATTCTTTTTCTTATTCTCTTTAAAGATATTCTAAATAAGGAAAAATCTGAAGCTAGGTGAACGTAGATGTTGGCAAATAACGATATTAAACCTACAGCAACAAATGCATTTTCAACATTAAATCCCATAAGAAAAGTTGATACGAATGATATAAGCCAATAAGCTCCTACAGCAAGAGCTACAGCATAAATCGGCTCACTACCATTAATTAATTTAGATAATATTTTAGGGAAAAAATCATGATAAGCCATTGCATATATAGTTCTAGAAGTAGCAAACATAAAAGTTAAAGTAGCTAATATACCGTCATTAACAGCTGCTAAGAGCACAAAAGCTAGAGTAATTATCCCAAACCTATCCTCAATTAAATGCAGAACATCTAAATTTGATGTAGGTAAATGAAAGAAAACAATATGATCGGTTATTGCATAGATATCTAATGCAGCAAGTAAACCCCCCAGTAATATAACTGTTATTATTGCTCTAGGTACAGTCTTCTTAGGATCTTTAACCTCACCGGATAAAGGTGTAATTGAACCATAACCAGTTGGAATGCTTGAACCAAATATAACTGCTAATGCGATCTGACTTATTGGTGGAAGTTTAGCTATAGGGTTATAAAACGTAAAATGAGTAGAATATAAAAAAGATCCAGCGACAGCTGTCAACATTACTATTTCTAATATACTGGCAAAAATAGCATACTTAAATGAGGGTTTTTTCCCAGATATAGCTAGAATTGAAGATATTCCTAGAATAATTCCCATAATTATGAGAGGATTTACGTTGAAAACTGTACTTAAAACGTAAGCAGAACCTAGAGCATATGCTACTCCATAAAACGAGGAATATAATAAATAAGTCCATCCAGTTTCAAAGCCAAGCCTCTTTGTTAATGAGTAATATGCATATGTGTAGTAGCCTCCTTCTTTTGTAAATTTTGTTGAGAGTTTATAAACTACTAATCCATTGCCTAAAACTAGTAAAGTACCTAAGATAATTGCTAAAGGGGCAAATTCTCCAGCTATAATGAAAGCCTCAACCCCATATATTAAAACACTAAGAAAAGGTGATTGACCACCTAGTGAAAGAAAAACAAGATCCCTAAGACCTATTTCTCTTTTAGGTTCTTGTTGTTCCTCCTTTTCAGATGATCTTGACATCCATTATATGCTTATGATTTGACATTTTTAAAATTTGTTTATTTAATCCTCTTTTTTCTTTACTTGTAATCTTACTTTATATTTATTTTTGCCAGCTTCTATCATTTCATAATCTACGATATACCCAGAACATTCTCTATGAACTGAAATTTTATCTTCTGAAAGTGTTAATTGTGGATCCCTACAATTAACTAATAAATCCTTTAATCTATCTTCTATTTCCTCTCTTGATGAGACGTAAAATTCAGTATACATTCCATCGGTAGTTATTGTAGAATATGAAGACTTATAAAAAATAAAATTAAACGTAAGTGTAGCTATTACAGTATCAATAATTGAAAAAATGACTGAAAAAGTCGGCAAGAGATTTCCTAGAAATGGAACTTTAAGTACATAAATTGCTAGAGAAATGTAAAATGCTGAGGCTATTAATGAAGATAAAATTATTGTTAAGACACCTTTCTTATGTTCTCTTTCTAAAAAGGAGGTAACAAAACCTAATATTAATCCACTTAGTATGGGAAGCCACCATATGGCTAAAGCCAAAGGTATTAGATATTTGAGTTTCACTCTACTACTTACGCTATGATTCTTTTTAAGCATTACTCTCTACCGTCAAACCTATTAAAAAACTAAAAATAATTTTTATCAGTTAAACTTAAATCAAATAAAGTAGGTTTTAAAATGATAAAAAATGGCAAAGTTCCTTCTTGTTGTAAAATCCCAAGATCAACTAAATGTAAATACAGCAGTTAATGTAGCTCAAGGATTAAAAATGATGGGGGCAGATGACGTTAAAATGGTTTTCCTAGGACCCGGGATAACAGCACTAAATAAGAAAAATGACGTGTCACAAATAGTTAATAAAGCTCAAGAAAACTTAAAGAAAATGAATATCACTGTTTATGCATGTGAAATGGCAATGAAGAACTATAATGTGAACAAAGAAGATTTGATATACTTTAACGAGATATCTAAAGGAGCAGACGTGATAGTTAAATTTGCAAACGAGGGATACCAAATACTAACCTTCTAAAAGAGTTAAAATCATATAAGCCCCATTTTTGACTAAAGTTACAGTATTTAATATTTCATTTTTTGTTAACCCTTCAGCAAACACAATTTTGCCTATTTGGACACTCTTTGGTATTTCAGCATCTGGAGGCATAAAGAAAAATTCTAAGTTCATCCTAATTAGTTCTAATTTTATGTTCTTTAGTATAGAAGGATTTCTTTTTATCTTTTCATGATCAAGATCAACTATAACAGTAATTATATAGTATGTTGCGTTAGGATGCGACCTAAGTATTGAAACTTTAACACTGTTTTCTATAGGTGGAGAAACAGTTATATGAAAATAAGCATTACCAGAAGTGACCTTTTCAACTTTCATTCCTAACTCTACAAACCAATTATATATTTCTGTATCTGTGGCCATTAACTACACCTCAGAGCTGAATCACCCATAGTTGAGTCTACTTTATGTCGAGCAGTTGACTCTGCTAAATAAGTTATCGTCTTTATCACATTATCAGGTTGTAAATTAACTGGAAACGGAAATTGTATAGATGAACGATTTAACCAATATGCTTTAAAGCCTAATGATTTTGCTACAATTATATCTTGCGGATTTGAGGAAACTACAGTTATTGCACCTTTTACAGTATTTGTTCTCTTAGTGACATATTCAAAAAATTCCGTAGAGGGCTTATATCTTTTAATCTCCTCAGCTGATATAACATCTTGAATAAAAACATCAATATTGTGCTTTATTAAAAATTGTTTGACAAACATTTTTTCTAAGTTCGTTATGATAAATATCCGTGCCCTATAGCTTAACTCTTCTAACATAAGTGCATCTTGAAATAACTCAAGGTCAAGCTTTATTCCCTTTGATTGTAATAAAGCTGTAAAAGGAATATAGACTCTAGCTAAAGTATAAGTGTTGAGAACGCACTGTAAATCATATATTTGTTTTATAATATCTTCTTTTACTTTAGCTATTGTATTTAAGAAATTAAAAGCGAATATATACATTTTATTTTCCTCCTTTTATTTTTAAATAGTTTTCTAGCCACATTTTAGTTAACATCTTTTGCTTACACTCATTACAAACATCAGTATACTGTGCCGTTCCACTGAAGCCCATATTTATTAAAAGAGTATCAACTCTTGATTTTACCTTAACTGAACCTATTGGCTTACCACAATACCTACACTTAGCAATTTCGGCTTGATTAACAGTAACCTTCTTTAACTCTTTCAACTTTGCAAACCTCTCAACTTTTATAGCGTTTTCTGGGCAATTCTTTACACATCTTTGCGAACCAATACACATCGGTATATTATACTCTAATGAGAGGGATCCATTCAAGTTTTTCATATCTGGGACTATCATTTGACATGCTCTTACACAGACACCA
Source organism: Sulfurisphaera javensis (assembly GCF_041154675.1). Lineage (NCBI taxonomy): Archaea > Thermoproteati > Thermoproteota > Thermoprotei > Sulfolobales > Sulfolobaceae > Sulfurisphaera > Sulfurisphaera javensis. The sequence continues at coordinate 208,186 of NZ_AP031322.1, read as the reverse complement.
CATAAAACACATTTATTAGGATCAACATCTACGAAATAAACATCAGGAATTACAGCCTCTTCATCAAGTTTAACCTTATTTTTCATTTCCTCTATAGCCCATAAATAAAGAGTTCTCCTTCTATATTTCTTTAATGGTAAATCCTCTGGAATTAGAGACTTCTTAAGACTGATCTGAAAATTCAGTTTATCTATTTCTTTCTTATTAATCTTATATATAGGTAATTTAGAAGCTGGAAAATAATCTGGAATTTCTTCCAATCTTTTCTTTTCTAACTCTGTTAAGTCCTCTCCTGTCACGATTACTGGAATAAGACCAGAAGCGTATACAACATAAACGAATACATCTGGAATTGAAGCAATAGATGGAACTAAAAGAGGATACTGACCTTCACTTATGCTTAAATCTTGAGATTTTGTGAATAATAAAGCTCTAGCTTTCTCGTCATAATAATTTATTGCATTAAGAAAATAAACTAACTGATCAGTCGTAAAATTAGGCATTTCTAAATATCCTAAATAGCCTTTCGCAGTACAATAACCACAATAAGAACAATTTTCTGGAGAAGTTACAGCAACTCCCTCAATGCTTTTTGCTATTAAGTTTTTAGGGCAAGATGAAATCAGTGTATTTATTTCCCTTTCAGCAAATATCGAGTCAAAGAGTACTGGATAAGGTTTATAATCATAGAGCTTAAATCTTATTAAAGATCTTCTTGTTATTGTAACATTCTTTATTGGCTGAAGTCTATATACTAAATCTTGTTTCATTAATTTTCTTATATATGCCATAAGCAAAGTAAATTTGTAATTTTCAGACTTTTTAATAAACCATTGAAGTGGTAATACTTCGATAGCTAATGGATTTATTCCTAATTTCTCGTCAGCCTCAGATACAAATTTTGACATGTCATTTTCAGAGATTATTAAAAGTCCTTGAAGTTCATTATCTCTTACATCAGTAGTCAAATAATCACCAAATTCAGCGACATAAGGAATACCGCTTTCTTTATATATTTTAACCAGAAAATCATCCGTTAATTCTTCTCTTACTTTTCTAGTTACCACAAGTCCTATATTCAATTTTTACTCCCCCTCAATAAGTAATTGTTCTCGAAGTCAATCCATTTTCTTAACTCCTTACAAACTACTTTGAAAATATCCGATCTCTTATCACTAATTACATCGTTTATCCAATCTGGTATCCAGCCATATATATGAGTTAAAAAGAAATTCTTTTGATCCATTAAATTCTTGTAAACGTCTTTTCTTTCTTGTCTTAACTTTAATTCCTCATTTATAAGATAAGCCATAAAGGCAAAAATAGTTGAAATATGATCCTCTTCGAATATAAATTGTCCTAAATAATTTAGCTTAAGCCCTCTAGAACGGTAAAAACGCAAAATGTCATCTTTTCTGAACTTTGCCACCTTCTCTCCCATTAAAGAGAAGAAACGCTTACTTTCAACTGGTGTTAAAGGTTTAACTCCAAGACCAGTTAGGAAAAGAGTAGAATATTCAATTAAGTAATCAGATTTTTTAGATGAGGTTAATTTTTCCCATATTGATTGAAAATCTACTATTGAGTTTATTTCGCCTATATCCTTCAATTTCCCTAGCTTTTTGATTAATTGACTGTAATCCTCATCATAATAATTATAAAGGAATAATTGACTAAAAGAATCATAAACTAAAAATCTCATAGATGCAATTTCAAGAAGAGAAGACATAAAAAACACCTTAACTTGAAGAAGATCCACCTTGATTTTGCTCAGTATAAGTAGAATTATTACCTTGGCTACCTAGTATAACAACTCCGTTTGATGTCCAAACATTATAATACTCAGCTTGACTTAGTAACTCAACATCATTATCTGCAGCATAATCACTGTGCCATGGTAAATATCCACTAGCTGGATTAGCACCAGTTTCTGGTCCTAATACAAAACCTCCTTTATCTATAAATAATATGTTACCCGGATCAGTAGGATCTAATCTGTCAGCCCATATCCTAGCTTGAACCATACATCCATGAATACATGCAGGAATTCTTTCTTCAGGAGGCAATGTTGGATCGTATATTCTATCGAAACAGTGAGTACACTTTTTGGTAACACCTTCAACATAATCGAAGAACCTATTACCATAAGGACATGCATAGATACAATATTTAGTTCCTATGCATTCATTATAGTCCACTAAAACTATCCCATCCTCTTCTCTCTTAAACGTCGCACCTACTGGACATACAGGGACGCATGGAGCATTCATACAGTGGAAACAGTTTATAGGAATATTGTAAACTTTCGTTTGGGGATAATTACCGACCTCTACATATAGAACCCTTAGCCAGAACATAACATCAAGTTCTCCGTAAGGATTTAGATCTGGTAGTGGTCCAAACATTCCTGAGGTATTCCATTCTTTGCATGACATTTGACACCCAGCACAGCCGAAGCACTTGTTTAAATCGGTTATTATTGCATAGTTTTTCTTTGGAGTAAAGGGAAGAGACTTTTGAATTCCACCTTCTTTAGGATTTAGGGTTATGGAGGACATTTACCTAACACCTCCTTTATAAAGAGAAAAAACTTAACTTGATGTTGACTCACCCGCAAAACCATATCTTATCTTATAATTACCTAGTTGATAATTGTTAGCTGCTAATGAATATGGAGCCACATAACTCCATAACGAGGTTGATTGCATATTGTTTGCATTGAACCTTAAGTGAGGTATATTTACTGCTTGAGCAAAAGGTGCTCCGTTACTAACCCCACTTACACTTATTGAGCCTCCCATTTGATTCACTATAACTGACATTATATCTTGGCCAGAGAAGTCTTGACCCATATAAACAAATCTATTAGCTGTTACTGAGGTGTGTGAAGCTGATACTTTACCAATTATTTTTATCCTACTATCATGCCACGATGTTTGACCAGTTATAGGATCTAAATACATTATTGGGAACGCATTATCTGTTTGAGGAGATAATTGACCTCCTCTTGATGGTGGCATATAGAGTATATTAGCCCAATTATTTAGTACACTGTACTTTACTTGTGGAGAATCTGGTGTCATACCTCTAAAGTTTGGTAGAGCTTGTGCTGAAACGACTACCCACGCTGCACCTGGTCTAGTTGCATTATCTAGAAATGCTATAGCTGTTAATGTAGTTCTTAATCCTCCAGACCAAGGTTCATTGACTGCCTCGAATTGAACAAAGTCACCACTTTGAATGCCCATACTTTGTACATAGGGATCTGATGCACTTAACATAACAGCGCTATATGGCATTATAGCAGTTAACCATGGAACATTAAAACTCCAAGAATGATATGTTCTATCATGCCTTCTCACGAAGAACGTTAATGGATATTCATTTAAATCTATTCCGTCAGAAGTTAACTCAGAATTCCACGCTGGTGGTGGATAATATCCACCAAATGGTTTATGATAATCTAATATGTTCTTTGCTAGAGCTTTCCCATAAGAATCATTTGGAACTATACTTCTGACTAAGAATTGTGTATTACCAGTCTTTAGATAGAAGTAATAATAGGCAGCGTTATAGCCTTGCCATTTACCAGCGGCTGCTAGTCTAAACTTTTGTAGATATTCTAAATATATTCTGTGTATATAAGGCAATCCAATAGGCCCATAAGCACCCGGCATATAAGCACCCCATCCTTTGAAGTAGAACATGTTAACGTTTCTCATGTATCTAATTGAAGGTGGTAATACATATACGGCTCCGCCTTTTCCTACTTTTACATAACCTGGATTAATGTCATCTATGCTCATTTGGCCAGAGGCGTATTTGCTAATTATACTTTCTAGCATTTGTTGTAGCTTAGGCTGGAATTGTACCGGAATTCTAAAGTAATGCTCTATTCCACTAGATCTTTGATTAGCAGCTATCTTATAAGTTGTAGCAGTAGAGAATGTTTGTCCTTGAGGCACACTACTTAATATTTGGTTTATAACGTCTTGTTGGCTAGAACCATTGGGAACAAATGATGCATAAAGTTTTAGCTGTTGAGGATTAGGAGTTTGATGTCCATTTTCATCAGTCAATATATACTGGAATTCATTGCCATATCCAGCTAATAATGTTCCGCTCTTTAATATAAACATGCCAGTAGATATTAAGCCAGGCTGACCTTGTTGTAATATTACAGTCCCAGTTAGAGGATCATGAACAGTAACTGGACTTATTAAAGGCAAACCAGTTACCGGATCTTGAGTTGTATAATGAGGATTCTTAGTTGGATCTATATTATTACCTTGATTAGGATATATTCTCAATAACCAAGCTAAAGTTAATAAGAAATCACCAGCAGCTAACACTGGATACATAGCTGGTAGTACTGGCCAATTTAGAGAATCTGAGGGACCTTGTGGCAAACTGGTAGGTCTATCGAAAGTAGAATGAAAACCATAAATTTCTAGGAATGACAAGTCCGGAATTATTAAATCTACCACATTATTTGTCTCTTGCATAAATAAATCTATACTTATTGTGAATGGTATTATATAATTTCCACTATTATCTTTCTCTGTTACCTTTTGTAACAGATCAGTCAATGTATAAGCGTTATTCCAATATGGGGCAGTAATGTACCACATCATAGCTTGAACTGTATAAGGCACTACTTGGTTAGGATACTTATTCATATAATATGCTGTATAGGCAACAGCACTAATTGACCTTTGTGTTGTTAATGGTATTTCCCAGCTATATCCTCTATCAACTAATAATGGTCTTCCATTCTTGTAAATTACTAGGTCATCTGGCCCATCTGGAAAACCATAAGGACCGGCACCAACTATAGCTACATTCTTAATATCAACTGTACCATCATTATAAATATACTCTGTCTTTAGGAAACCAGATCTTGTCTTAGGGAATGTTAAGTTTTGCCCTTGTATGGCATTAGCAATATCTTGATCTAATGTTGGTGTATTTGCTAATGGATGTGGTGGGACAGCATGACCAGGGAAATAGTGAGGATATGGATACTTGTACAAATCAGCTCCTGGATTATCCCAAGCTCCAATAACAAGGACTAGATAATAATATGCAGCAGCACTATGGAAACCATTTGCATGAGCAGCTAATCCTCTCATAAAGTAAATTGATACTGGTCTTCCAACTACATGATCATGGTATCTGCCTAAATAATCAACCCACTTTGCAGGTTCGTAAATTGACTTCTGGAAAGCCGTAGTAGCAATTTCATTTGCAATCCTTACTATAGTATCATGTGGTATTCCAGCTACATAAGCTACATTAAGTGCACCATACTGAGGAGATTGTGTATAAGGTGTATAAGGATCATAATTTAGTAATTCAGCTCTAAATAATTCAAAAGCTGTTGTTACGGTTAAAGTTATTGTTTCATTACTTCCTAAAGCTTTAGGTACTGTAACTTGTATTGCTGGAACTTTCACAGTTTGTCCATTCTTTAATTTATATGGAACTTGAACTATCTGACTCTGCGTCGAAGATGGTAATTCATCTAGAGTGAGAATAGGAAACACTCCTTTTTGCCATGGTGTGTCAACATAAGAATATATATTTCCATCACTTCCCATTATTGCTTCTAACCATGGATGAGAAGATGAATATTCTGGGTTATTAACTGGCATTCTTAAATGAAGACCAACATTATTTCCAGCAGTCGGATCAGTTGGATCTAAACAATCACCATTCTGTGGATTAGGATTAACGATTACTAACCATGATAAATTAGTATAGTATCTTAAGAACTCTTCATCTATGTGAGGAAATACTGCAGTAGTTGGTACGTCACCAAATTGTGGTAATTGAATAACTTCTCCAGAAGGAGTAACTGTTTGCATTATTAGTTGACCAGTTGAAGGATCATAAGCTGGCGATACTGGTTGTAGTGTTTGTGGATTGAGCACTTGACTACTTTGACCAGTTGAGGCTAGATACGCTTTATAAACATAATAATGAAAGTCTACAAGTACTCTAATCCATCCCATAGCTAAGGCTCCGTCAGTTGCTGGGTTAATGAATAAGTGTTCATCCGAGACAGAGTAAAATCCAAAACGTTCTGGTGCTATAGTTACAACTTTCCCTCCATTTTCTCTTATTCTTGCTATTATCCTTCTCATCCAATTAGGGAAGTGATCTCCAGCTAATCCAGCTAATATAAAATATTGTGCTCTTTCCTCATCTGGCCCAGCATATTCCCAAACTGGTGCTCCAGTTACATAAACTCCAGCAGTGTAAACGTTCATTGAACAGAATCCACCGTGAGCTCCAGCATTAGCAGTACCAAAATTACCAGCAAAGAATCCTGCCGTAATACCCGGAATAAGCTGATCTCGTCCTTGGAAGAATGCAAGCGAATGTGGGTTCTCTTCTCTTATCTTGAGTAAACCAGCAAAGTTAGAAACTCCTAATTGTTGTGGTGATATTCCTAGTTTGCTCCAACTAGAAGCATTAGCACCATTTATTATTATATCATAAGCAGTATCATAATCAATTGCTATCCATTTCCCTGATCCTCTATCGCCAGCCCTTAATAGAGGAAACCTTAACCTAGCTGGTGCAAAGTAGTAATAAACATCAGAGGCACCTCTAGGACAAACTCCACCATCATTTATATGCCATCCTATTGTTCCAGTTATGAATCTAGGAAATCCTTGTGGAGTCCTAACTATTTCTAATGCACATCTTCCTAAACATTGAAAACAATTACCATACACAATCTCGTCATTAGTATAATTTAGTGTATATGTGAAATCTTCTTGGGATTTAAACACTTTATCTATGACAGATCCTCCTTCAAATAAGATAGCAGTAGTTAACGCTGTTATTCCAGAAAGCTTTAGAAAATCTCTCCTCGTTAGTTTTAAATTACTCATTCCTATCGAAATGTTGTTAAATTAATTAATTATTTATACCTTCACTTCAGTTTAGTAATATGTATAACTAGAAATAAAAAACTATAATAAATCTTCTAGTTCTTTTCTCGTATCTGGATCTAAGCTTATTGCTTTATTGGCAAACTCTTTTGCTCTTGCTATATCTCCTAATTCCTTAATTATTCTAGCTTTAAGAGAATAATATCTTCCTCTTTCTTCTATGCCTATAGCCTTATCTATAAACATATCAGCATCTCTATGAAGTCCTAGCATATAATATGATAAGGCAACGTGGTAATACATATCTGGCGAAGGATTTAATCTTAAAGCTATCTTAAACTCAGCTAAGGCTAATTTATAAAATCCAGTTTCGAAATAAATTTTACCCTTAAGAAAATGTAGATTTGCATTATTTTTATCTATATCTAAAGCCTTATTTATCTCTGAGAGAGCATCCATTTTTAAACCAACATTATAATAACACATAGCTTTCATTACCCTTGCCTCCAAGTTTTTCGGATTTAATGAAATAACATCATTAAGATAAGTTATAGCATCATCATAATTACCCATTTGGAAAAGTATTTTAGCCTTTAGAAATTTGTAATCATAACTTATAGGAAGGATATCAAGAGCTTTATCTATAGACTCTAAAGCTTTATTTAATTGATTTTTATCAAAATAATGTTTAGCCAACATAAAATAAAGAATATGACTATAGGGAAACTTGGTTATTCCTTCTTCTAATGACTTTACTGCTTCATCCTCTTTGCCTAATAAATTATAACATTCAAACCTAATGTAATAAGATTCTAATTTATCTACGTTCTGTATTTCTTTTATAGCCTCATCACATTTATTAAGTTTATAGAGCAAATACCCTCTAAAGAGCTTAGTATCTTCATCATCTCCTTTCAATTGTTTTAGTGCTTCTTCATATTTTCCTTGATCTATTAATTCGTCAATATTCACATATTTTATTTTTCTAATGAAAGGTTAAAAAGATAGCTAAATATGTATAACTATTCATATTACAAAACTGAAGTGAATGTTTATTTAAATAATTAATTAATGTGCAAATGAATAGAAATGGGACTCTTTACAGCACCAGCGCCACCTCCGTATGGTATTCAAGCACCTATTCAACAAATTAATGAATATCCATTATGGGGTACAGAAGTTGCACTAGCATTGTACTTTACAGAAGTTGCAGGTATGTTAATGGCTATAATAGGTGCATTAGAGCTTACTGGAAAATACCCAAGTATGGCTAAAAAAGGCGCTCCTACAGTGTTTGTTGCAACAATATTAGCATTTGCTTTCTTCGCTTATGATTTAGGAAGACCTTTAGCTGCAACTTCGTCCCCTATTGAGGCTTTGATAAACTTCTCTCATTCGTGGATGGCTAGGGGTATAATATTTGTATCCGGACTTCTGTTATTCTCCTTACTTTATACTTTTTCTGTATTCTTAAAATTACCTCAAGGAATAGCTAGAAAAGCTAGAATAATATTTGCAGTTTTAGGAATGCTTTTTGGAATATTTACAACAACTTATAGTGGTTTCGAGTTTGCTGCAACTACTGGAATTCCTTTTTGGAATAATGGTGCCCTACCTCTACTATTCTTAGCAGGCGGAGTTTTTGTTGGTGCAGGCATTGGATATGTACTAGCTTTTGTAACTAAGGGTGATGAAGGAATCGTGGCTAGAAGATTAATGGCAAAATTAATAGCTTATTCCGGAATTGCTGAACTAGCGTCATGGTTCTTATTTCTCGCAACTGTAAACTTCATTTACGTATTTGATGAAGTAGCTTATGATTACTTATTATCTCAAACTACATTCTACTTAGATTTAACGCTCTCTGTTTTATCAGTTCTAATAGCTGGAGGAGGAAGCTTAGTGGCTTCTCCAATGTTAAGGATAATGTTTAGACAGCCTCCTAATGAGGCAAGTAAGGCTATTGGTGAAATTAAACCTACTGACCTTCCTACAGCAGTTAAATATGCAGTATTAGTTGCAGCGATATTCGCAATAATTGCGGCTTATTTAACTAGAGCAGACATATTATTTGCTGGTCAATATGCATACCAAGTAGCCCCTATGACGCCATTCCAGATTGTTAGTAACCAGCCTATCCCAATAGGAAGTTTCGGATGGAGAGGCTAAAAGTTAAGTTATTTTCATTTTTTCTATTATATTAATAATTATTAAGAAAGGGTTATTATAAATAAAATTTTTAAACCTATATAGTAAATATAATATGATAATAAATGGTATTAGGTTATTTCATATTCACAGATTTTATAGTATTTTTTATAAAGGAGAGTCTCGTACTTTCCTCTGTTAGACAAATAGATCCCTCTGCGATCGAGATTATATCTCGTTTTAAACTACATTTTTTATTTTTACTTTCCGCAAAAAGTTCTATCAAAGAAATGAAAATATTAACAAAATTAACACTAATAGGTCCACTATCATCATACAGACTTTCTCAAGAACTTGGAATACCCTCAGCAACAGCATGGAGAGTTTTAAAGAAATTATGTAAAGAAGGATATGTAAGCAAAGGTGAAAAGAATTTTAGCATAACACCAAAAGGTTTAGCTGTACTCTTCAAGAATTATAAAGATGAAAGAGTAAGGAAAATTATTGCAAAGAGGCTAAAAGAAATATGGAATTATGAAGGAGATGTTAGTGAGGTATATTCATTATTAAAAGATGTAAGTAATTTAATAGAAAATAACAAAATAGATATTAAAAACGTATGCCTAAATTATCCTGTTTCTTTAGCTGGTTTTTTATATCCATTTATAAATGAGTTATCGGAAGAGACGAAAAGATTGATAGCACACTATTTGTTAAAAACATTTCCATCAGTAAATATAACCCCATACTGTAGAGGAATCATCTCTTTTAATGATAAAGGAATACCGTATGCAATAGCTGTAAACTGCAAAGTTGAAGGTATAAAACTAAATCATTATTGTGAAATTTTGCAGAAATTATATGTTAAAAATAAAATTGAATAAAAAAGAAAAATTTTCTTTAAGATTGAGCTACTTCTCCCAATACTTTAAATATTTCGTTAAAGTCTGCTTCTGATAGCTTTACGAAAACTCCATAATATCCCATAACACAGACAGCATAATCTCCAGCAGCTACGGCCCATCCATGTAATGGACTCCATTTCATCCCACTAAATTTAGTAAAACCTTCTGCTTGCATTTTTGCCATTAGTGTATTTGCTGCACACATCATTGCTACCATTTCTGCCATTTCTTTACTTAATGGACCTTTATAGTCAACTACTTTACCATCTGCAGTAAAACTTCCCGCTGCTATTGCTCCTTTTAGTTTCATTAACCTATCGAGCTTTTCAGAAACTGACATATTTATCTACTTATTATTATATCTATGTTATATATAAGATTTTTGTGAAAAACATTTTATTAACATATTTAACTTGATTTACAAGATGTTTAAACTATCATAATAAATATGTTAAACCTTGTTAAAGGAATTTTAAAGAAGATAAAATATGTAAAGAGTAAAATTTTTATAGTTAATTATTTTATTGATAATTTATTAAATAAAATATTTTCACAGTAGATTAGAATAAGAAATTTATTGGCAAACCTTTACTTACTCTTATGAACCTTGAGGATCTAAGAAGAATGAGACAGATAGGAGAGGAATACGAGAAACTCCTTGATGAATTATTAAACCTAATATTTCAAAAAGCACCAAATTGCTTAGCTTTAGAATTCAACGATTCTCTTACACCCGTTTTTGCTACTAATCAAGTTAAGAGTAAGGCTTTACTCGCACTTCCTTACAAATGCAATAATAAAATAGGTTATATCGTAATCACTGAGGAAGGAAAGATTGTTTTTGAAGATGAAGAAGGAAATATAATTGAGATTGGAGATATTAACACATGAAAAGAGTTACAGAATTTAAGGGTAGACTTTTTGAAGGGCCTATTTGGGTAAAAGATACTCTTTATTTTGTTGACATTTTAAATGGAGAAATACATAGTCTTAAGGAAAATGAACATAATGTGATAAAATTTGATACTTATGTAAGCTCAATACAACCGAGAAAGAAAGGAGGACTAATTGCAACTGCAGGAAAAGGATTTTATATAGTAAATGAAGGAAAGGTAGAACTTCTCTATGAAGTGAAAGAATGGGATGATAGAAATAGATTTAATGACGGAAAATGTGACGCCTTAGGAAGATATTGGGTAGGAACAATGAATTTAGAAGAAAAATATCCCACTGGTGGTCTTTTCGTCCTTGATTTAAACTTAAAGTTCAGAAAAGTCTTAGATAACGTTACAATCTCTAACGGATTAGCCTGGAGTTTAGATAATAAGAAGTTTTACTATATCGATTCACCAACAAAGAAAATTTTCGTTTTTGATTTTGATTTAGAGAAAGGAGAGATAAGTAATAGAAGAACAGTAATAGATCTTTCATCCTATCCTGGAGTACCAGATGGAATGACAATTGATTCTGAAGGAATGCTATGGGTAGCATTATATGGTGGAGGAAGAGTATTAAGAGTTACTGAAGGAAAAATACTACAAGAAATAAGATTACCAGCATCACATGTGACTTCAGTTACTTTTGGAGATTCAGATTTAAAGACTTTATACATTACTACTGCAAATGAAGAAAAAGATGGCGGTTATGTTTACTCCGAAAGAGTAGATGTTAAAGGTGTTGAAACGTATTACTGTGAATTTTAACTTCTTTGAAAGTTCATCCAAATTCAGTTTTTATTTTTTCTCTTTCCTCACAGACTGCAATAGCTAATTTTTCTGGGTCATCAAAATATTTTATCTTAATAACTTTCCTATCATCAAAATATTCTGGGAATGAAGACCTTAATAAATCAGTTGATAACCCAGTATTTATTAGAGAATAAACAGGCCTACCCATTGCGTAAGCCATAAACATTTCAATTTCTGTACCAACCCCACCACCTAAACTAACTAAAACATCTGAAGATCTTACCAACATTACCGATCTACATCTAAATTCACAACCCGTGTAAACTTTTACTACTTTTTCAGGGATTTCAACCTCCTCCCTTTCTATTGGAAGTAAAAGAATAACTGGCAAATTTAATTCAAGCGCTTTATCTACAATAACTTTCATTAAGCCCCAATATCCTCCTAAAAGAAGTCTTACATCTTTACATTCAGAAATTTTTTCAATAAACCTTTCTGCTTTCTTAACAAGATCTTGAGAAACATTCCCGCTATGTGCAGCTATTCCGATTTGCATAATTATGTGTGGGCTAATGCTGGTAATATTTTTAACAGTACTAGAATTATACCAATTAATAATCCTATTTCAGCTAAAAGAATTGTTATACTCCAATCCTCCTTGTCATTTTCGTTACTCATATTATTTTAATCTAAAAAGCTAATATAAAAATATGTGCAGAATGTTAGCTTACGTTGGGAAGGATAAAGAAAAACTGAAAAAACTAGCTTCTTGTTTAATAAACTCTGCAAAAGATGATCCAATAACTCATGACGTTCATAAAGATGGATGGGGATTAGTAGCTTATAATGGGGAAAAGCTAATTCATTATCGTAGTGGAAATCCAATATTTAATGAAAGTGAAATTTTATTCAACTTGTTAGATCCCCTTTATGGAGAATTTAAAGTTATAATTCACGCAAGATTGGCAAGTGATAAATCGTTAGTTGCTTCATTTCTTTCTCACCCTTATTTAGAGAGTAATGAAAAAGAAATTTTCTTTTTAGCCCATAATGGTAGTGTTGATAAGCAAGAATTAGGCAAATATCTTAACATAAATCCCAAAATGATGGTGGATTCTGAGCTTGTTGCCAAATATATATCTGCAAAAGGAATAGAGGGTGTAAAAGATCTTAAAAAATTCACAAGGTCAGCCTTAAACCTTTTCATTCTTTACATAGATAGAGAAAGTAGGAAATCCTCTCTTTACTATTTTAATTACTATAACGTGGAGTACATAAAGGCTAAGAATATACCGGAAGAATATTATAAACTTTACAAGGGCGAGGATTATGTTTTCTCTTCCTCATTAGCATATTCTGGTTGCGAAAAGGGAAATGAAGTAGAATTTGGAGAAATAAGTGAACTGCTATGAGAACAATTTGTGTTAATTCTAGCTCTAAACGCACGTTTTCTTTTTTCAGATAGAAGTTAGAATTCTATGTTGCACTTATTTCTAAAATCTTTTGGATCAGAAATTATATAAAAAGTAACTATAATTGGTTCTCTATCACTTTCCGCTATTATATTAAAATGAATATCTTGAATTTTAAAACAAAAAACTCTTCCTACTTTTATTTTCACAGTTTGTTGCACAAACGTTAGTAATATATTCCATTAAATTACTATCATAACATTGTAAGCATGAATATTTGTCTGGATTACGACAAACATAATTTAAAATATCACAGAATTTTATAAAGGAAATGTTCCTATATTCTAAAAGAGGTATTATTTCTTGAATAAGTCTTTTCTCTAAAAGTCTTCTCTTCTTTTCACTAAATACGAATCTACAATCTATTTTGTAATCGTTAAGACTGTCCATGAAATGTTCACACACGGGTTACCTAGTTGATCCCTTAAATCTGTATATACATTAAGGTTAGTGATTTTACCTTTAATTACATACTCCTTCTCATTGAGATATATTATGGTCTCTCCTTCATCTAAAGTTTTCTGTTCTACTATTTTTTCTGGAATGTGAGAAGAGTACTTAAGAGGATTACATAATTCACCATATTTCGGATTGTCAGTATCTATTGCAATAACTGCATTAACTATGGGAGAGATACTCTTGTAATCAGAAGTCGCAAAAATAGCAATAGGAATAAAAAATTTGAATAATTAAATTTTCTTCTTTAGTTCTTATTAAAATTTTAGTGGGATTTATCTTTTTAACCTCATATTTTGCTCTAATTATCTGAATCATCATTCATACCCTTGTATTCAATATCAATACTTACAATATTTCCCTCTATATCACGGAAAATCATGACAAAAGCTTCATGCGAATCAACTTTATACGGTGGATTGTTTGAGAGTTTTACTATTATTCCATATTCATTATCTTCTACTATTTTTACGGGGCAATTGAATGATTGACAAGAAATATTAGAGTTATCAGAAGTGTAAAGTCCATATAATTCATTTATCATATCTCAATATTTTCTTTTAGTCTAAAAAGCTTTATTTCCTCACATGTTCTCTTTAGCTGTTTTAAGAGTCTATGAAGTTAGAGATCATCATCACTAGTGGTAAAATCCTATAAACTTAAAATTAAACTATCTTATGTGAGCTTTCTTAAGGAAAGAGCTGAAAAATTCCTCGTAATTGCACAAGTTAGCTTTGATAAAGGATTTTATGATATGGTTCTTTTTAACGTTGAACAATACATTCAGCTTTATGTAAAGTATTTCATTTATTTGAAAAGCGGAGACTATCCTAAATCTCATGATTTAATTAAACTCTTCAATTACTTAAAAACAATTTACGAGAAGAAATGTGTAGATGATTTCATTAAAGAGAACATAGACTTGCTTTCTGTTCTTCAGCAAGCATATATCTCATCTTGTTATATGCCAATTGAGTACACAAGGGATCAAGCTGAAAAAGTTTTAAGGTTAGTCGAAGAGTTTAAAGAGATGGTTCAACAATGCCTGACTTCATAGACTTACTTCTCCAGGATATGAAGGAAAGAGAGGAAGTACTTTCTCATCTAGATAAGTATTTATCTATCATAAAACAAGCTGTTAAAGAACTTGATCCAGATGCTAAGATACTGCTATTCGGAAGTTATGTTAGAGGAAATTTTAGACCAGATAGTGATATCGACGTTTTAGTCATATCTGATAAATATGGTGAAAATGCTGATTTGCAAGCTAAGATGAATGCTCACATTTTGATGAAATTAAATGTATTTGGAATTTTCGAAATTCACGTAGTTTCAAGAAAGATATATGAAGAGTGGTACAAGAGATTTATCGATGTATATAAAGAGATCTAATAATTTGTTCAGAACCGTCATAAATTTGTCTCATTAGTACAATAGCATCGTAATCCTTCAAAAAGAATTTTAGGATAAACACCAAATGAGAGTTACAAATAATGATATGAGTGTAATGCTTAAGTCTTAAGAAACACTTTTCTTTACGTTAAAAATAACTAGTGTTAAACTAATAGAATAAATCTTTGAGTCTCACGTAACTTATTCTCAATTCTATTTAGAGAACTGATAAAACTTAAAAGTTCGGAGTAAAACAATTCCTTATGAGATTATCAATTTTTTCAACTTTATTACTTTTCTTAATTTCAGCTATTGCAGTTTACTCCATAGTCCCTTTAATACCGTCATTAAGTAAAGAACTTCATACATCAATTACAACTTTAGCCTTAGTTGTTTCATTAGGATGGATTGGAGGAGCAATTGGAGGATTAATAATGGGTGCCTTATCAGATTCTTACGGAAGGAGAATATCACTTTTCGTTTCTGTACTTTTATTTGGAATTGGAACTTTGATCTCCTATTTTATTTCTAACGTTTATTTCTTATTTGTAACCTGGTTTATTGTTGGTTTTGGAGTTAATGGTGAAAACGGAATTAGTTATGCTATAGTTGCTGAATCTTTAAAATCTGGGAGGGGAAGTATAGGAGGTTTCATGCAAGGATTATATTTTGCTGGTTATCTTTTATCCCTTTTATTTGCTTTAACACATTATTCTCTCTTATTAATAGGATTACTCTCTCTTGTTCTATCCCCACTTTCTTTTACAATACAAGAAACAAGAGGTAGGAGAGGAGTTTCGCCGTTTTCTAATTTCTCAGAATTAGACATAAAAATTGCGATAATTACTTCTATCTTAGCTATCTCAGCATTTTTGTATACAGTTCCCTTTGTTTCATTAATTCCTACGCTTTTTGAAATTGACAAAATAAACTATGATTTACTACTCATAGCCTCTGCCTTAGGAATATTCTTTTACGCACTTTCTGGTTATATATCTGATATTATAGGAAGGAAAAGGACTTCAATAATACTTTCTGTAGTGGCATTAATAGCCTCATTGATATTTTTGTTTTCTCTTTACGATAAAAATCTTCTTGTAGTGAGTACATTTACAGTATTTTTAGGTTCATCATTCTTCTCTTACTTAGGAGTCTGGATAAGTGAACTTTACCCACCAAAAATGAGAGGAACTGGAACAAATTTATCTTTCCTTGTTGGAAGGATTATTGGTGGAGGATTCGGAGTAACATTAGTTACTTTACTTCCTTTTACCCTAGGAATGAATATGAGTGTAATGCTTATAATCTGCAGTATATTAGCAATTATTAGTAGTATGATGAGTAGGGACCTCTAAGATAGATGAAGACAACTTACCCGTCTGACTTAAATTATTTCTTGCAAATGTATGTTTGTGGAAGAGATACTTAAGAAAGCTGAAGAAAAAGGGATTAATGTAATAGATGTCATTCTTAAAGAGTTAGACAAAATTGATCCAGAAGAAAGCATTAGACTTAGATTAAATTTAGCTGAAAAATACTTTAAAGAAGCTAGAGAGTTTATTGATAAAGGAGATCCTATTCAAGCTTCAGAGAAACTATATAAAGTTGCAGAAGAATTAATCAAACTTTTGGCAGAATTGTATGATACACCGGAGTATGAAGAATTTAAGAAAGAAGGAAGATGGTATACTTACAAGCTTCAGTCTACCTCTCTATTTCTTTCTAAAAAGCTAGGAGATTGGGTAAGAAGAGGTTGGGATACTGGGTATATCCTAGACGTTTGGGGTTTTCATGAAGGAAAATTGAGCATAGATTATATAAAGGAGGTAATAAGGGATATTGAAATAATGTTAGAAAACACTAGAAAATTAACACAGAAAAATTGAATAATCGTTAAATTTATTCTGACCGACTAAGCATAGAGCTTTTTACTATCTGATAAAACCTCACTATAGCCGAAACAATTAATAGAAATATAGCTAAAGGAAATAAGGCTAATGTAAATAGAAATAACGTAGAATCTGAAACTAACAAAAAAGGTAAGAAAATAATCATTAGCTTTTCCATTGATAAAAGTCTCATTGAGATAAAAATTATAAAAAGTAATGCAGTTGATGTAGCTCTGTTTACTTTTCTTATCATTAAAATTCTGTTAAATCACTTTATAATAAGTTTATTGAAAACTCAATTCTTACATAACCGATTGAGTATTCATATATTGTCTCAGTATCTAGTTTATATTTTAATAAATTAATAATTAATATTATAAATTAATATATTCATATATTTCCTATAAGAATAATTATAATAGATAATATAAAATACTAATTTATATAAATATATATATATCTTTATATACATATAGTTAAATACCCTTATATTATAAATTTTTAAGGATTTATAATACAATTCCTTATTATCTTTAAGTAATTATTAGTAAGTAT
The DNA here is from genome assembly GCF_041154675.1 of Sulfurisphaera javensis. Classification (NCBI taxonomy): domain Archaea; kingdom Thermoproteati; phylum Thermoproteota; class Thermoprotei; order Sulfolobales; family Sulfolobaceae; genus Sulfurisphaera; species Sulfurisphaera javensis. The sequence goes on along the minus strand of NZ_AP031322.1, from coordinate 190,779 downwards.
AATTCGAGGTTATTTAAAGATTATAATAAATCTTTGAATAGTAGAATTAAATGAAAAAGACTATATAAACATAGTTAAACACAGAGTCATAACTTAAAATTTAAATAGAGGTAATTATATTAAATAATCTATAGGGATAATAAATATGGAAAGTTCTGTTGTTGCATTTATACTTATTATTGCTACCATTCTTATAGGCTTAGTAGTATTTAGCTTATCAAGTGTTTTTGCGAGCTATCAATATAATACAATATCAATACAAACTCAAGCCGAAAACATTGCAAACGGACTTTACGTTACAATATCTAATAATGAATCTATTTCAAATTCAAATAATATAACATTATTTATTGTACCACAAGATTTCAATTATCATGGTATAATTTACCTAACAGTTTTTTACGTTCCTAGTTATTTTAAACAAAGTTCTGATGAGATAACACCACAGTTAGCCTACACTTCTTCTGGGAAAATACTTTATGGTTTAGTAAATGGCACAACAACTGGTAAAACATACAATACCATACTATACTCCACAAGCTTGAAGGAAATGTATGAAGGAGAAATCACGCTTTGGAAAACAGTTACTGGAGCACCCCAAGTTCTTACCCTTTCACCCCCAAATGGGTATACTCCTATAGTTATGTTTTTTGTTCAAATCCAGGGCAAGTTTGTGGAGGTGGGTTATGAATGGTTATGAGAAAGAAAAAAGGTTTATCTGAAGTAGTCGGATTCTTCATAATCTTAATTATACTACTAGCAGTTCTAATCCCATTAGGAATATACTTATTCTCTCAACCAACAGTCCAAGCACAACAAATCCAAAATGCACAAGCTTATAAAAACCTTGCATTAGAACAGTATAGAGATTTTCAACCAATCGATTTTAATTCTGGGGGATTTTCAGTAGCTCCAGTGTACTTTATTTACCAAGATGGTAGCGCATATTTTGTATTCGTAGAAAACCAAAATCCACCAGAACCGCTTACAATAACTTCAATAGAAGTATTCAATGGAACAACATGGGTAACAAAATCAGTAAATATAAACGTAGAAATTAAATACGCAAATACAAAATTAGCTGGCTACCCAGCTATTCAAATACCACTATCTAAGCAACCTTATAAGAATCAAGCCTCTTACGTAGCAGCAGTAACACAATATGGTAACATAATTTATGCCTCTCCACCATACGTCCTGCCTATGCCCTCTTTAAAGAAAAGCATTGGAATTCCAGCAGTAGATCCTTATAACTTTACTGTACTAGAGCAACCACAATTTGAAATATTAAAAATTTCTCAAAATGGCATTCCTATACAACAGTTTATCCATGACGTGAATGGACCTAATTCAAATACTATGACATTTGTATGGGCTTATTTACTAAGTAAGCAATCTAACGGTATTTTTACCTTTAACGGATACTGGAATGGACCGATAGCTTACGAATATAATTCATCTTCTTCATTATCATTATCGTCACCACCACCACCACAATTTAAAGGAACTTTAAGTGGAGTGTTCGTAGGAGCAAATATGACGTTAGAAGGTACATTTAGCGGTAGTTTAGGAAGTAATTCTGGGTATCCTATATATTTCGTTAGTGGAAATGCAGAGTCAATAACATTTACCTATTCCTTCTTATTAGGTAGTGTAAGTGGTGAAAGTTTCAGTGGTGAAATTCTATTACCAGGCTCAATATTAAATAACTACTTCGTTAATCCAGACTATTTAAATATTACTATCTCTGGCTCAGGGACCATACAAGTCTATAATGTTAGTGGTAGTATTACCATAAACGGATCTTTCAACGGATATGTAAACGGAATAAAAGAGATTAAAAAGAGTGAAAATGGAAATCAAATAACTATAACTGGGAATAATATAACGGGAATAATAGAAGGAACTATTTTATCAGCTACTCTAACTCCATCATATAATACTCAAGGTTACCTAGACGGTTATATAAATGGTATTCTTAACAAAGTAAAAATTACAGCCAATGGCGTTTATGATTTACTAGGTTATTTAATAGCTGCACCAATTATATCTGCTAAACTTAATAACGCAGAATTCAATAATGTCATAGCAAACTCAGTATTACCTAATGTACTCGCTTTTCCATTACCCTTTAATGTTACTATAAATGAATTTAGTGGAATCTTAGTACTATCAAATAATCACGGCTCAGGGACATTTAATGGGCTAATTACTTTCCCACCTATTGGTTCATTAGAAATATATCAAGTAGGAATTTCTGATTTTAGTGGAAAAATAAACGGAGAATTTGAAAATGATTATCGTTATTTATTAGGAGCTTGGGTTCCACCAGTTACATTAACAGTTCTTCCAGGTACTAAGAATGCTGTAGTTGAAGCAGCATATTCAGGACTTCTTAGTAACTACTATTGGATAGTCACACCCTTAGTAGTAAGGATAAGTGTTGCTATAGGTAATCCTAGCAATGAAACTTTAGTATTTACTTCTGCACAAATTACAATGAAAACGGATGAGATAATTCAATTTCTTGGCTCTTCCGGAGTGCAACCATTCTCAGCAACTTTATATGGTAGTGCATTAGATAATTTTTCAAAGCCAATAATAGTTACTCCTTTAAACGTAAGTAATTTTACATTGACTCTCACTATACCAGTAAACTCTATTTTTGCTCCAAATCTATTCCCTCCCTCAACGAGTATTCAAAATCAATATCAAGCATTAGAAAGCAATAGTGTAGATTATATTGAGCTATATCTAACATTGCTAGAGCCTAATGGATACGGGATAACTATAACAACAATAATTCCACCATATAGTATACCAGTACAAGGTCAAGCTAGTTAATTTTTTATTTTAGTCAAGTTTTATTTTTTTTTTTAAAATAATACTTCTTATTTGTTAATTTCTCCTATAACCCAATTATATAATGGTTAAAATTTGAATACAAACCGTACGAGATATAATAAAACTCATTCTAGCTAGTAATGATAAGAAAAATAATAAGATGCTAATAACATAAGAAAACCTAAGAAAATTGCTAATCCATTTATTCCTATATTATCGTATTTGAAGTGTGCTAAAGCATATCTTCTCCATTTTCCATTCTTCTTTATGTAAATCCCATTCTCAGTAAAAACATCTAGAAGCATATGGGATGGTCCAACTAATATTCCAGATATTATAACTGGAAGAAAGGAATAATAATAACCATCGTCATAATAGTAAGAATAACCATAATGAGTCTCATAAATTAAATATAGTAAGGGTAAGATCACAACTAACCCCCAACCAATACTCCTTGGCAATGTATGCGTTAATGGTGTCCTAACGGGAATATATCCTCTTCTAGTTAACATTTCCTTATGTCCAATCCTATCTATGAGAGTATTACCAAGAAAAGATGAATAGAAAGCAATAAACAAATTATAATAAAAATTAAGACTAAATAAGAGACTTAATAGTAAAGATATTAAGCCAGTAGAAAAAACATAATGGGTCTTTAACTTCATATATTAAAAAGGCAAAAGGAAGAGTATTTAATTTTACTGCGAAGAATACTTCTTTACTAGTTCATAAAATTCTTTAAATTCTCCTCCTTTCCATATATCAAATTCAGCGTTCTTAAATACTCCTACAACAAATTCTTTATTTACTTTAATTGGCAAGTTTTTAACAATATAATCTGCTACTCTATCTAAATCTTGCTTTGCTATTTCAATACCCTCTTTATAAGCATTTATGATACTTTCCTCAGCTGAAGAATTATTAATATGAATACCGCAACTGCCCGGAACTTCTAATAAATCCTCAAAAGCTTCTCCTTTTGCAATAGCTGAACTAAGAGTAGCTGATGAAACTTGATTACTTTTTAGCATGTTAAGTAGTTGTAAAAAGTCTTCACTATATATAATTTCAGCGTTTAATTTTCTTTTATCTATAACAGCTCTTGTTAGGACATCAGCAGCACTTCCTTTTCTCCAAATACCTATTTTTCCTTCTCTAACACCGGGAGATATAACCATTAACCTCTTTACGGTAATATAGTCTAACCTTAATCCCCTTTTTACTAATGATACTGTTGAATCAACTATTGCGTCTGCTGAAGTTCCTTCTTTTCCGAATGTTATTTCTATGTCTTTATTTTTAATTTGATATGCTATTAATGGATAAGATACTGGGCCTGGAGCGGCTAATATTCTAATTTTATTTTGGGAACTCATGAGTTTCATAGAAACTCAATTCCTTAAATGTTTTTATTAGAAAATTTTACGTCAAATAAACTTAAATAGCAATAAGAAAATCACATTTTTATGCAAAGAAAAGAAATAACATTTATTGAAGCATTACTTGTTATTATTCCATTGACTATAGCTGTAAGAGCCTCAAACAATATGTTAATGACAACATTACCCCTTGTTGTAAAGTATTTATTTAATTTTAATGAAGAAGAGGTAGGAATAATTTCTGCGTTAACTTCGTTATCAACATTTATAGGTAGTGGGATAATAAATTCTAGGTTAAGAGGAGATATTAGAAAAATTGTTTTCAGAATTTCTGCTTTAATTTATGCATTTCTCTTGCCTCTTTTTTATTTAGTTTCTCCAATTACAGTTTGGATTTTGTCTGGAATTGCTGGGGTAGTCTTAGGAATTCTAATGCCTAATATAATAACTTATGCTGGGTTATTAAAAGATAGAAAGCAAAGGGAAAGAGTTTTGTCTATATATACTTTAGCTTTAAGTGCGAGTTTAGTAATAGGACCAGCAATTGAATCTTGGATACTTGATTATTTCAATTTACTTTTTGTCTTTCTGTTTTTCGCACCTTTTTCTATTCTTACTGGTATAATGGCTTTTTTTGTTGAATTTCCAAATGAGAATGGAAATGGTACAAAAGTTAAGGTTCTCTCAAATCCTGGCTTTATTACAGCTGTAATAAACATTTTAACATATAATATTGTGTTCTCGATTCTTTTAGCTTTTGGAGGGATTTATGCAAAATCAACGTTTAATGTATCTTACTCTACCGTAACCCTACTATTTTCATCCTTTTTCTTAACTTCCTTTCTCTCAAGGCTATATCTTTCCATAAGACCAGCTGAGAAATTATATTATCACATTGTCTTTGCCATTTCTGTAACTACTGTAGGATTAATTTTGATCTCTGTTCTTCCTCCTCTTTTAACTTTCTTTACAATTGCACTTTTACTTTTAGGAATCCCTCATGGCCTAACTTACCCACTTTCAGTAATTTCAATAAGCAGAACGTTTAAACCAGAAGAAAGAAATGCCGCAAATAGTACTTTCTTTGCTGTTATGATGCTAATAGGTATTATAACACCTACAGTTGCAGGATTTGTTATTCAACATATAGGATTTAGACTAACTTTAGCTTTTATTATCCCTATAATCATAATATTACTCGCATTACTTGGAAGATATGTAAAATATGTGGATAAAGTGGAGTAAAAGATAGAATTTCAGCCCTAATGGAGAAGGCTTTCTTCCCTCATTTTTAGAACCTTTTTACTGCTCTTTGAGTACGGCTTTTAGGGGTTTGGGTCTCATCGAATTTCATATATTTTGTATTCTATTCTCGACCCTTGGAGTTCACCGAAGTCGCGGATTAAACCGTTCATCCTTCTCACCCCCATTAGGGGGATAACCCCACTCACCTTACGGTGAGGAAACCCCCACATCCTGAGATTAAACTTAGATAAGAACTTTTTCATGATGTTTAATGATGCATTATATTGTCTGTCAAGAGTGAACCCACACCTCTCACACCTAAAGGTCTTGCCAACCATTCGGGAATTAACCCATCCACATCTGGGACAAGACCTAGATGTGAGAGTTGGATTAACTTCCACTACTTTACAACCGTATAGAGGAGCCTTGTATTTCAACACGCTAACCAACTTCCTCCAGACAGTCCTTGAAAGCTTACGTGACAAAGACTCACTAGCATCATCAAACATACTCTGTTTATTCAGTCTCTCAAAAACTAACATGTGATTATTGTATAACTCAAGAATGAAGTTAGCCAACTTGTTAATCAAATCGTTAACCCTATTCCTCTCGCGATGAGAGTATTTTTCCATCAACCTTTTACCACTCTTCAACTTCTTAGATGCAATAGACTGTACTTTAGCCCTCTTCATTTGCATGATGTACTTCAAGGAATAAAGTTGTTTTAGAGAGATTGTGACAAACTTCTCACCATCATAACCGTCAAGTGAGAAGAGATTTGAGTCAAATGCTACTACATCGAGTGGAGTTGTACTCGGTAATTCTTTTCTAAACACTAAGTACACTTTATCCTCCTTTATGACTGGTTCTGTTAACTCCATTCCTTCAACCCTTTTTGAAAACCAGCTTTTATCCCATGAGTATGTGATATATTCATGTGGTTTTACAGTTATTCTAACACTCTTCCTAACGACTTTTCTTAATGTTGTTTTTACTCTTACATAACCCTTCTTAACTAATGGTGGTTTGAATTCAATTTTCCCTTTTTCAAATCTTCTTCTCCAAGATTCAAGGATAGAATACACGTCGTGAATTGCTTGGTCTATGTAGTGTTTTGCTAATCCATGAGTAATTAGATACTCTCTCAACTCCTTATATATTTTCTTCTTTTTTGGTAATTCGACTCTTCTATTCTTTACCTTAGTTTTACTAAAAACATACTTTATTCCTTTGTTTACTGACTTCTCCCCACCCTAAAGGGTGAGGGTTCCCCTCATCGATTCGTGGTTACATCTCTCATTTGAGGGGCAGTCGAGAGGGTCAGAGACCCCCTCCCATATAGATTTTTAACAGCTATATAATCACGATGATCCTCATAACCACACTTTTCACATTTAAGCATACGATAACTACTCTCAACCATTCTTGAGCCACACTTAGGACAAGTTTGAGACGAATATTTTGCATCAACATAAATCACGTTAAGACCATGCTTCTTTGCTTCCCACCCAATCCAATATTGAATACGAGAGTACTCCATAAGATACAACCTATCCCTAAAGTCCTTCTTTAACTCCTTAACACGAGAAATCATTCTGTTTAGTCTCTCAAGTACTATGTAGTTGACACTAAATTTAATAGCCTCATCAATAACCCACTTACCAACTTTCCTAGCAAAGTCTATAAGAATATTCCTAGCTCTCGTGTGAAAGTGTCTAATCCTATTCAAAATCCTCTTGTTCTCTTTCCATCTTTTAGGGTATTTCCTCTGTAGTCCCTCAGCCAACTTCTTATAATGATAAACATCTGATAACTTGGTTGGTATCTCAATCACCTGCTTATCATTACCTAATGTAATAAAATCCATGTTTATATCAACAGCAATAAGACCTTTAACTTCCTTCTCAACTTTAACTTTCTTCTTCATTGTCACGTGAAGATACCACTCATCAGCCCTCATAACAAGCCTAGCTTCTTTTATCTCCCAATCCTTATAGAAATCCAGGTTGTGAGGATATCCTATAATTTGAACTTCCTGCCCTAATATCTTTGCTTTCTTGTTTTCCAAATCGAGAGTGTAGCTAGCTTTTGCTGTTAGCCAAACTGATATGTTTTTCAGTACTGGAAATCTTCCTCTTTTTGGATTCTTTAACCAGCCTTTGTATGTTGCTATAGCATCACGATAACAATCTTGTGCCAACTTGGAAGGTAGGCCGTATTCCTCTCTTAGTACCTTATACAATGCATTGTGTACTTCTTTAATAGAAGTTGTTTTATTCTCATATAACCAACGAAGGACAAAGCGTTTTGCTTGTGTATATTTTTCCGGCTAAGGGCTCCAGAGCCGAGGAGGAAATCTTCATTCTTACAGTCACGATTTCCTCCTCGATGGAACTGTCCTCGCGGACAGCTCGCTCTGGAGCCTTAGCCATAATGGATTTTAATTGGAATAATTATTTAAATTTTGAGGACATTCATCCCCGTCCTTAAGGGCGGGGCTTTATGCCCTAATTTTTGTAATTTCATGTAAGAGTGGATTAGTTCTTTGCTTCTTTCTTTATCATTTTTTATTGCATACGTTAAATGTATGTATTCTTTTTCTGGATAGAATGTTTTAATTCTTAAGTTCTTCAACACATTTTTTCACCTTATGACTTTTCATTCCGTATAACTTTCCAGAGAATGAGACTAAGATGCTAATTAGGTCTTCAATTAGTTCTTGTTCTGGTGTTTTGTCTTCTTTTTCTAGTACTATTATTTCACAACCGTGTGTTTTACATATTTCCTCTATTATTTCGAATCCGAATCTTACTAGTCTGTCTGGGTAAGCTATCACTATTTTGTTGACCTCATTGTTTAGTATCATCTTCAAGAGTCTTTGGAATCCTTTTCTCTTCATATTCAGTCCAGATCTTATGTCTGTTATTATTATGTCGTGTTCTGGTACTTTTTCCTTTAAGTAGTTTACTTGGTTTACTAAGTCATCTTTTTGTGATGATACTCTAGCGTAGAGTACTATTTTCTTCTTTCGTATTATTCCTGCTAGTCTTTCGACGTCTTCTTCACGGAATCTCATTTTTCCTGATGGTAGTCTTTCTGGTTTTATGTATCCTTTTTTCACGTATTCTTGTAATGTTCTGTATGAGATTCCTAGTTTTTGGCATACTTCTTTGGGTCTTAGCATCAGATTTGTAGACAAAGTATTTAAACTTCACGCTTTCATGGGAACTGTTTTCGACAGCAATAACAATAAGCCTGCAATTGCTGAAATTAAACCAAATTCTTTAGCTATAGTAGGAGAAAAATCATATAAAAGGGAAAATGTAAAACCACCTAAAACCCCAGCAACTGCTTTACCAGTGTAAAGAATAGCATTATTAGAAGTAGAGAATTTTTCTCCAAATATATCTCCTACAATTGAAAAATAAAGTGTAATTAAGGAACCACCAAAGAATCCTATAACTAGAACTGAAGGAAGTATAAGGTTAACAAGGAATAATATACTACCTATTATCATCATTGTAAGTGTAACTAAGAGAGTCGTTAACCTACCTAAAATATCTGAAATATAACCTAAAATTGGTCTACTAATTCCACTTAATAAGGGAAATATAGTTATTAGCAGAATCACATTACCATTTGCAACAACTGAAAGAGAAGAGGAGTAAATCGTTAAAGGTACTGCACTTAAAGCAAAAGAGAAATAAATTAGCCACCATTTTCCAGTTTTTAAAACGTCTTTTGGCTTTTCTCCTTTCACTTCCTTAGGATAATCGACAAAACTTAACATTACTGGAAGTATTATAATTTCTAATAACCCTATTAGAAACATTACCATTCTATAGTTATAGAAAGAATATATAAAGGGATTTACCAAAACAGATCCTAGACCAAAACCGAGGGATACAAAACCGGTTGCAAAGCCTCTAGTTTTCTTAAACCATTTTACAGCTAAATTTGCTGCAATACCATATAGAATCCCTTCACCAATGCTTCCTATTGACCAAAAGAAGTAAAATTGATAAAGTGATGAGGAAAAAGAGGAACCTAAGAATCCAGTAGCTGAAAGAATAGAGGATATTATTCCAATCTTTCTAGGGCCTTTTGAATCTGCAATATTTCCACCGATTATTTGAAAAGTTGTTGAGAAAATAGTAAAAAGAGTGAAAGCTACTTCAATTTCTGGCAAAGTAGCTCTTAATCCAATTTTTAGGTGAGGAAGAAAAGCGTTCCATGCGTACTGATAAAGAGAATTGAATGACATTATGATGAATCCTATTGCTAGAATCATTTTACCTTTTGGCACACTTCAATTTTGAAATAATTATTTATATCTTTTTTCTAACTAAAAAGTATGGGTTATAAGTCAAGACTATATCATCTTGGAAGATGGAACTTAATGAAATATAGGTACAATTTAATGATAAGCAAAAAGTTTGCGTTAAAGCTTGCTAGAAAGAGATGGAAAGAAAGATATTTCTGAAGTTTAATATAACCTTGTGAAAGTTGAAATACATTTAAACCTTTTAGAGTTTAGAAACTCAATTTCGAATTATATATTTGTAGAAAATTTAGATAATGGCTGGAATGAAATAAGAGGAGTTGAAGGGGAGTACTTTTATAAGGAATTTAGTGGTTATGCTGTTTTAGTTTCTAAGGACTTTCCCATAGATAAAGGTCATATCTTTGAAAGGCTTAAAGTTGATAAGTTAAGAGAAATTTTAGATCAACCTGGAAGAGTAAAATATTATATGACATTAGAAATTTTGCCAGAGAAACTAAGTACTACAGAAGAAGATTGCTTAGATGAATTTCCTGGAATAGATATTGTAAATGGTCTCATTAAGGAATTTCAATATGTTAGGGAAGAGTGCTGTGTAAAGATCGTTACACCTCTTTTAAATATTGAAAAGTTTGATGAAGCTCTCAACAATTTAATTAAGGCATTCCAGCTTTATTATTCTATAATAAAAATGCAAGAAGAGGTTGCTATAACATTAGCACGCAAATTTTTGGCAAAAGATATTAAATGACTATATTTATGTATATTTATTTTTGTGAATATAAAAAATAGAAAGTATCTTATCAGATTAAACTTTTAAGAAGAAAAACTTTTTATTAACAAAGTTGAATTATCTTATTGTGAAATGAAATGTCCAAGATGAACTACAACGAAGGAAATGCTACAAGATTAGAATACGTATGGCCAATAAGGTTTGCCGTAGGATGGATGTTTTTAGATGGAGGGTTAAGAAAGGCAGTATTAAAACCAGCGAAATTAGATCCTAACTCTCCATCATTCGTTGGTGGAAAACTAGTAAACTTTTTACCACATGCTGGACCATTTAAACCATTCTTATTAATGACTCTAGAAAATCACGCTCTTAACGTTACTTTCCTAACTATATTTAGTTATATTGAAGTTATTGCCGGCTTATTTGTCGTAATAGGATTACTAACTAGATTGGCTGCATTTGGTACTGCTGTAATGGCAATTGGTATGGCTCCGGCATATTGGTTAGGATCAACTTGTGAAGACGAATGGCAAATAGGAGCATTATTAACGGCAGGTTCTATAGTGATAATGTTAACTGGTGCCGGAAGAGTCTGGGGATTAGACTACTTCCTTTACAAAAAATTTGGAGATAGACCAATAGCTAATGTTCCTATACTTAAGTGGATTAAATTATGGTGAGGAAAATGGTTAATAAAGTAACTATTGTAGGTTTAATTTTTGCAATATTTACTATTGGATGGATATTAGGTACAGGCCAATGGGCATATGGCAATGTTGTAGGACCTTTATTTAATAATTCAAAACTACCAAAACTTAATATCACTTATATTGAGGCATATAACACACCAAAAGGAGTATGTTTAATCATGAATATAACTGATATAGACGGACCAGATGCTTATCCAGCCTCTGCACCTTTAATGGAAATTTATAATTCTACATGGCATATGTTCTTAAACTCGTCTGAAATCTCAAATGACACAGTAAAGATAATACAAGCACCATGGAATGCAAATAAAAAGGATTCTGTTAATTGGTACTCTGGATTCATAGTAGTATTAGGAAGTGAGGGTCAATTTCACTTAATAATAAAGGGATTACATCTATCACCCGGTAAATATTATGTGAAATTGTTTACTCCAGCAATAAGTGGAAGTAGACAAGCTACAGCTACATTCGTCATAAGCTAAAAGATAGTTTAAATTTTTCTTTTTGTATTTTCTTTTATGGAAAATTATTCTAAAGAGGTACGTGATAGGGCTTCACAATTATATTTAGAGGGAAATGTCTTAGGCTTGATAAAGAAAGGAAGACTCCTTATTGGAATTGTTAAAGATGTTGATATGTACAGAGCACAATATGATCTAGATAGTAAAAAAGGAAAATGCGAGTGCAGATTAGGAGAAAAATGTGAGCATATTCTAGCTATTCAGATAGCATATGAAAAAGGAGAGTATGTTAATTTAGATGAAATAGATGAAAAAATCAGAAATTATAACAAGAGAGAGATTTCATGGATCTTACTTACATTACTAGAGAAGTTCCCGATTATAGCTAACTATCTTAGTCCATTAGAGGATATTAGAGGAGCTTTAGCTAGATATAAAAATATTATTAAACAGAATCCTACTGAGAATATAGTAAATAATTTCACAGATTTTCTTAATAATAATAAGAATAAAATAACTAAGGAAGATATATTTGAGATACTTGAAGCAATTGTATCATGTAATACTAGATGTTTTTACAATTTCATAACGGAAAAAGAATACGATGAAAACTTGATGAAAACATTAGGAAGTATTTTTTTAGAGAAAGAAATTGAAGATAAAGATATAGCAAGATTAGAAAGTATAATAGAAAAAGATAAGTATGGAAATTTAGATAATCTGATTTTATTTCTCTTTAGTAATGAAAGAATTAAGAATAAATTAAATGTAAGAGCTTACTTAAGAGTCTTGCTCAAGAGAGGAGAAAAAGATAAGATTTTGCAATTAATTGATACAGATTACTTCTCGAAAGAAGAAAAGTTTGACATATTACTTCAGATAGATGAAAAAGAAGCAGTTGAATTTGCTAAGTTTAATATGTTATACTCAAAATTGTTTGAGTATTATTATGATAATGAAGAATTCTCTGAGGCTTTAGAATATCTTAAAAAAATGATAGAATTAAAGGATTTAGGGGGTATTTTAAAGGACTCTGACAAAATAGTTTCTTTAATAAAAGGAAATAATGAGATAATTAAGCAACTTTATGAATTAGCTGATAACAATGTTATACTTTATCCATTACTTATTAAATTATATGAGATAGCCACTGGTTCATTAAGATATGATATAGCAGCCTCAATTATTAACAAGTTCACTTCTTTAAAAGATTATTATATTGATATAGTTAAGATTACAGGAGAGCAAAGAAAAGATAAGCTAATAAATATCTTGCAATTCCTAGTAGAACAAATGGTTGAAGACAAAAAGTACGAAGATATTATACAAATGCTAAAAATAGCAAAAAAATATATGAAACCAGATGAGTATGAGAATTTCATAAGCCAATTAAAAGAAAAGTATAAAAAGAGGAAACAGTTTTACGAATTAATAAATAAACACTTGACATAATACCCCTTTTTGTATTACATAACTTTATCTAAAATGGACTCGCTATTTTTAAAATGAACAACATTAGGAAAGAGAATGTTTTAAACAATTTAAGATTATAGATTTTTTTTAGGGACTTCAATTAGGTGTTTTCAATAGTTAAGTTTATTTTTCTAACTATGGCCCTACTATTGAGGAAATGGCCCAAGAGAAAAAGTCTCTATTTTTAAGAGAAAGCTCCGGGTTAGTAAGGGAAGTAAGCCCCTGGGCATCAATGTCAGCAACTTTTGGATTAGTAACTGGAGGAGTACCAATATTAATAATGTCATGGTTATTTACTGCTCCCGGAGCAAATTGGATATTATCATTTTTATTAGCTCTTCCTGCTACATTAGGAATGGCATATCTTTTTTATATAGCCGGAATTTCTATGCCTAGATCTGGAGGAGATTATGTATTTAATAGTAGAGCTATTCATCCTTTAATTGGTTTCGTAAACTATTGGGGTTTATTCATAGGTTTTGCACTCTCCTTAGGTTATTATAGTTATTTAGCTGCACAATGGTTTGCTTATTTATTCTCTGGAATAGGTTTAGCTTATAACAATTCTTACTTCTTAAATATAGGGAACTTCTTAGGAACTACTGAAGCAGAGATAGTATTAGGAACAATTGTTGTAATTATTTCCACAGTATTAGCAATGATACCAAGATTTCAATGGAAGTTTGTATTATGGGGAGGAATAATAACAATAATAACAAGTATTATAATGTTTATTGCATTAGCACAAATAACTCCATCACAGTTTGCAATTGCATTAAGTAAAAATGTTGGTATACCAAATGCATATAATGAGGTAATATCTGATGCAGAGAAGAACGGTCTCTCATTTTACCCCACATTGTTTGCTTCATTCTTAGCCTTGCCAGTAGTTTGGTATTATTATACATGGTATAACTTACCAGCATCATGGTCTGGTGAAATGAAGAGGCCAAAGACTAACGTACTCTACTCAATAATAGTTTCTATTTTGATCATTGCAGTATATTACATGCTAATAGCATACTTTAATGAAAGAGCTTTCGGAGGAACATTTCTCACATCTTGGAGTTATATTTCAAATAATCAAATAAATGATACTGTGTATAATTCATTAAGTAATATTGGTGATTTCACCCCATATTTTGCGTTTATTGTAAACCATAGTTTACCATTGTTTATAATAATGTTTATAGCTTTATGGTTACCGAACTTCTACAGTAACCCACCATTAGTAGTTGCTTTAGTTAGATATCTATTTGCATGGTCTTTTGATAGGGTTATGCCATCATGGTTAGCTGATGTGAATGATAAGTTCAAATCTCCACTAAAAGCGACATTATTAGTTGGAATCTTAGGAGAAGTTGGTGTATTACTTTATGCATTTAACACGCCAGTTGCTATTGTTGATACTACTGTTGTTTTTGAAATAGGTTATGCTATATTTGCAATATCTACTGCAATTATGCCTTTTATAAGAAAAGATATCTATAGGCGTACTGTACCACACAAATGGAGCTTAGGTAGTATACCATTAATTAGTATAATAGGTGGTGCAGTATTTGCGTTCTTAGTAGGAGTTTTAGTATTTACGTGGAATAATCCAGTATTACTTCCAGTTAATCTTCCAACACTATTATCTTTAGGAATTATTTATGCTTCTGGCATAGCAATATATTTAGTAGCTTACTATTATAATAGAAATAACGGAATTGACTTAAATATGATATTTAATGAAATTCCACCAGAATAATTTATTAATCTCTTTTTTATTATTTATAACTATGAATTATCCTCTATTTTTCGTTATAGCTTTCTCTATGTTAGCTGTAATGTTTTATGTGATTTATGAAATTGAAAAATGGAAAAGTGATAGAAGAGTTCTTCTTGCTATATACATAGAAGGAATGATGACAACAATGAACTTAGGAGCTTATCTATATGTAGCATACCATGACCTTTTCCTCTTTTTAATAATTAACGGAGCTTATATGGTATTTGGATTATATGCAATCTTAAATTTTGAAAACATTAAAAAGGAAGTAATTTATCCGATTTTTGCATTTTTAATGGTATTAGGAGAAGTATTTATGGGCTCATTATTTTATTCTCTTCAGACTGGTTTACCAGCAACATTTGATTCATCCGTTGAAAATCCTTGGTTTGTTTCAGTAATGATAGCTGAAATGGCTTTTACTTTAATTCTCTCCATAAAGGGTATTGATAAAACTTTAAGGAATTATCTTATTGGTCTTCTTTTACTAATGCCATGGTTCCCTGAGATATTTCATTCATATGTTATACCATTTTGGGCATCTTCAGCAATAATGATTGGAGAAACCATTCTAGTTTATGAAACTCTTTACAATCAAAGATTAAGAGCTACTCAAGAGGTTTTCACTACATTAGAATTAATGTCTATATTTGCCTTAATGATGGCCGGAGCTTTTGTCTATTTCCTGTATTCAAATCTCGAAATTTATGATTTTTCTATGATAATAGCTATGATCTGGTTTATTTATAGGGCAGTTGCTGGACCAAACCATAAGAAAGGGAATTATTTGAGAGATGCTAAGATAGCTTTTGGAATAATATTTGTTACTTTTATCATGGAGTTCTTCATGGGTGGGGTTTTAGATTTTGTTGAAGGCGTTTTCTCTTCTGGAGTATCTGGATTTATTTCAAGCCTAACTTTACCATGGTTAAATCCAAATACTCCTTTAAACGTTTTATGGGACGGAATAGATATTATAGGTACAGTGTTAGGTAGTGTTTGGTTCTTAATAATGATGGGTATTGAGATGGGTTTCTTAGCATTTAAGAAAATGCTTGAGATAAAAGTTAGAGAAGTTAGAGTTAGAATGATATTAATGATTTTAGCTTACGCGATATATAGTATCTATTTACCTTCATTCTCACCAGTTTCATCAGTATTACCTTATATACCTTATATGTGGAGCATGGGAATTGGCACAATGGGTCCAGTAACTAATTCTTTATTAGTAGGATTAATCGGAACATACATAGTTTATGCAATACTTTCCTTATTATTTGGCTCTAGAAACTTATGTGCAGTGAGTTGTACAGCACCACTAATGTATCAAGGTAATTTCTACGATTCATTAAAAGTATATAATAGGGAATCAAAAGCTGGTAGAAAATTACTTAGTTCTAAAAACACTCAAATATACAGAACGTTAGCCCTGTCTGTTTCTATTTTTGTATTAGTTTCTGCAATAATATCTTATTTAAACAGTGAGGGGATTATTTCTTTCCAAATATTTGGGACTGATATTACAATGCTAATTTATTTTATATGGTTTGACATCATGTGGTATTTACTTTTCATATCAATACCCTTCTTAGGAACCTTTGCTTGTGTAACAACTGGTTATTGCTACTGGGGAGTTTTTAATCAAGCAGTAAGTAGAGTTGGTTTATTTAAATTAAAAGTGAGAAATCCACAACAGTGTGTAGAGTGTAAAACTGTTGATTGTGCTAATGCATGCCCAGTTGGATTAACTGATATGAGAGGAGAATTCATAAGAAAGGGAGAATTTAAGTCAATAAAATGTATAGGCATTGGAGAATGTGTTGATGCATGTCCATATGATAATATATTTATATACGATGTGAGAAATTGGTTAAAAGAGAAATTTAAGGGTGAAAAGAATTAATGAGTTTTTCCTTCTATCATTAATTGCAACAGTTATGATAGCTGTTATAGTTTATACTCTATATTCAGTTTCGTATAAAATAAAAACCTATGTAGGATTATTTTTCTCCTTTTTTGTTTTAATAATGATGATTACAATGTTCTTAGGAGCATTAATTTACCTTTTTTCACCTACTAATATATCACTTGCGGAAGCTATCATAATAAACAATGCATCAATGTTAATTCTTCTTGTATATCTTTTCCTAAATGGTAAAAAGTTAGCAAAAAGCAGTAGTTTTTCCTCATCTCATATAATAACTTTATCAGTCTTAACGGTTTTAAACGAGATATTAATGGGTGCTACATTTAGTTTGGCTGATTTTGGAATAAAATTCTTCTCTTCTCTTTACACTTCAGTACTAACCACTCTTAATAGTTACTGGTTCTTTTACCCTATGATGATTGAAATGCTATCCCTTTATCTTGTAGATTATTTAAAAAGAAATGCAAAAAAGGAACTTTTCCCACTAATAGGAATAACAACTTTTCCTCCAACAGTATTTAACTTTTCACAATGGATCTATTCAAGTATAGTAATAAGTTTTGTTCTTTCCCTTTTAGGAATAATTAATTCTAAGAATGTATGGAGGTACGTTTATCTAATAACAGCTATAAGTATTTTAACCACTCTATTATTGCCCATAATTTTTGATATTGTAATAGTAATAGATATGGTTCTGTATTATTTTTACTTATTAAGACATAAAAGTAAGGTGTCTTAGCAGTTCTCTTTCATAAACAACAGTCATCAATTTCTCCTTTTCATCTACTATTACAACTACAGGTTCCTCTGTCTCTCTAAAAAACTTAAGTACATCTATTACTTTTGTCTTCTTATCCAATATTTTTATTTCATTTTTAGGAATGTCACACACTTTTAAAATCTCATAATAAGAAGGATCTATCTCAAGTAATTGAGTTATAGAAATATATCCAAATGGCCTATAGTTATCATCGACTACAACAATAGCCCTATATCCCTTCTCATTAATTACGTTAATGACTTGCCTTAAAGTTTGAGTACAGTAGGCTACAGTTTGATTTTTTATAATATTAATCACAGGTTGCTGAAGATTTACCTTTACTTCTTGAACCTTTGGTTTACCATACTTTAACCTAAATAAAAGAGGGAAAAATAAACTTGAGAAAGTTATAGCTAAAGAGGTAAAAGAGTATTGATAAGAATTTATCAAATTCAAAGTCAATGCTGAAATTAATAAGGAAACATCAACTCCCCCTTTAACAGAAGTACCTAAACCATTGATTAAAGGATCATTCCTTTGAATATAAGAAGCAATTACGCCAGAAGCAAATTTTGAAGCAACTACTATGGAAAAAAGAAATAGAGATATGAAAAGTAATTGCAAAGATATTCTTACAAAATATAAGCCAATACTAACGAAAAATAAAGGTTCAAAGAAACCATATGTAAAACCTCTTAATCTTTCTAACAAATGAGGTCTATCTCTTAAATAATCCCTTAAAAGAAATCCTAAGAATAAAGCTGTAATAGCTGAATTGAAACTAAATGACTCAGCAATATAACCTACTATGAAAATTACTGATATTATAGTAGCAAACTCAATTTCCCTAACTTTTATATAACCTTCAATTAATTCAAGAATTTTAGCAATTTTACTTCCTCCTAAGAATATAAATATTACAATAAGTATGATACTAATTATATTAATTAACTGAAACTTAGAAAATATTGCAAAGAGAATAACAGCTATAATTTCATTCAAAACAGATTGATAAAAAAGAGATAAACCTAATTTTTCTTTGGATAAACCCAAATCTATTAATAATCTAGTTAAAGGCCCTGCACTTGTCATTGCTAAGGGGATAACTAATAATGGTGTAAATTCATTAAGATAAAGCAACACAAGACTTATTAAAGTAAAAGGTATGGCTAACTCAATGATAGATGAAAAGTAATCATTAGCTTCGACTCTCAAATTCTCCCCTAATTCTTCCGCACCGGCAATAAATAGAAGAAATACTATACCTAAAGAAGTGATAAATGAGATAATCACATTTATTTTAACAATATTTAACACACCATTACCTAATATTATACCAACTAGGATTGGGCCAACGAATCTAACTAAATTTAACCTTCCAAATAGCTCTTCAGCTAATTTAGCAAGAATTAACATAATTCCTAAATAGAGTAAACTAACAACAAGTAGACTCATGGCAACTTATATTAACGGAAGAATTAAAACGTTAACTATAAGGATAAAATGAATGATGTATAGATAAAGGAAAATGTTTTGTTCTAATAAAAGCTACTTTTAATATAATATAAATGATATCCTTAGTTAATTATTTTTAATTAACAAGGTTTAATTTAAAGTATAATTAGTAATTATAATACTCTTTATTTACTACATATAAAATATTCTATTATGGAATTACAATACGATTTTACCACTAATGCTCCTAAAGAGCTCATTTTAAAATACATTTTAGATCCACAGAATTTACTGAAATACGTACCTGCTTTTAAAGACCTTAAACAGATAAACGAAAATACATGGGAGTTAGAAGTTAAATGGTTATTTACTATAAAGCTTACTGTAAAAAGAATTATTGGAGTAGATGAAATCACTTATACAATAGAAAAAAGTGAAGGATTAATAAAAATCAAATCCTACTTAAGATACATAATCTTATCCCCAAAAGTGGGTCAAACAACTTTAAGAATTTTATTTTATTATGAAGGACCGTTTGAAAGTATAGTAAAGAAGCAAACAGAAGAATATTATAAGAAAGGAAAAGAGATGTTTGAAAAAGATTTACAAAGAATAAGAGGAGAAACAAATTATACTGCAGAAATACCAAAAATTAATATAAATGTAATAAATATGCAAACTATATTAGCTAAAGAAATTTATAAAAATGAGATAGAAGACATTCTGACAAAGGCTATGGTAGAAAGCGTAAATTCTAAAGTTATAGCATTGCTCAGTGATGAAAATCAATTAGTTGAAATAACGTTTGAAAACGGATCTTTAGTAGAAAGTAAAGGAGATATTAATTCCCTAAAGAACAAAATTAAAGTGATCCTAAAAAGAGACCAAAGCCAAGAAATAAAAAATCATTCACATTAAACTACAAAACATAATTATTCTTCTTAATTAAATTTTCAATTGTAAGTAAAGATTAACAGAATCTTACGGATAGTCCAATTAACTCTATCATAAGAAACTCTTTATACTCTATCTATTAAGAATTTCAGAGTATCTATACTTTAGGGATCAAGTTAATAACTTCTCTTCTTTCGTGAGAAATTATAATTTCCTAATTTGTAAATATATTTTAAACATTAGTAAGTTTTAATTATCCTTAGATTGTAAAAGTTCTAAAACCATTGTCACACAAGAACGAGATTTTTAATCACATACTTAATAACCAATACCAAAGGGGTACAGCATCATAACCATTAATTTTTCCGTAATAATTCCATGTTATTAAAGTGACTTTTTCTGGCTTAAGTTCTTTCTCAGCTTTTCTTATAGCTTTTATTTTCCTCTCATCTACTCTATCTTCAGAATAGGTTACTTGAATTATCTCTTTAGCTTCAAAATCTTTACTAACTACAAAATCAACTTCTGCACCACTCTGTTCTCCCCTTTCTTTCCAATAATAAACATCTTTTCCTTCTCTCCTTAATTGTAAAAATACAGCATTCTCCATAGCTTTTGAAATAGAAAACTCATAACCTAAGGCTATTCTATATCCAGTATCTATAATGTAAACCTTTTTTGGATTAACCTTCCTTTTTGTCTCACTTTTATCGTATATTTCAACTTGAAAAAGAAAATACGTTTCTTCACCTCTTTTAAACATTTCAATTACTTTTTCTTTACTAATGGAATAACCCAGACTCTTTAAGTATTTGTAAACCCTATTATACGTCATGGGCGAAGCATAATTAGAAACAATATAAGTTGCGAAATTCTCCCCATATTTCTCTCCAAGATCCCTTACTACTACTGAATCAAAATAAGAACGAAGTAACATCTTCTTCAAATTTGTGTCTTTCTCTAAAACTACAGCTGGATAACTACCGTACTGTAAGTACTCTCTCAGTAGGGAAAGAATCTTACCTTTTTCTTCAGTATATAAAGCAAGCTTAGGATTAACCTTCACGTTAAGAAAAGAAAGGAATTCTTTGAACGAGAGAGGGAAAACTTCAAAATTTATACTTCTTCCTCTTAATTCCTCAGCTATTCTTTTAGGAGTCAAAGATGAGGTTGAGCCAGTTAAATAAACTTTTGCATCTATCCTTTTCCTAAACCAACTACCATAATCTTTAACGTTTTGAATTTCATCAAGGAAAATATATTTTGGTTTTTTACCAGTTAATTCGTAAAATGCTACAAGCATATTATCTAATTCTTGCACAGTCACATTTTTCAGTCAAGGATGTTCAAAATCTACGTAAATTATTTCGTCCTTGCTTGCCTTCTTTTCTTCTAACAATTTTCTTATAGTGTGAAATAAAAGGTAAGTTTTACCGGCTCTTCTTCCTCCAGTTAAAGTAACAATATAATTTACATCAGTTGGTAAGCTAATTTCTCTGCCTACAGTTGGAGGTAGATCGTTGTTAAGAAATTCTGCAATAACTGATTTAAAATCCTCAACTCTCACAATAGTAAAGTAACTGGAAAACTATTATTCTTATCTGACCACTTTTATGTTAAAACTGGTAGTCAAACTTTACCACTTTTCCTTAATTTTCATTACAATATTTTTAAAATAGATGAAAAATATGAGTGAACTTAAGTATTTTAAATAATAAGCAAAAAATTATTCTTCTCGTCTTATTTTGACGTATTACATGAGAAATCAAACTTAGATGTAAATGTGCTAGTCTTTCATTCTAGTGGCGCTTGTTAAGTTTTATATGTATAAAAAGCTCTTATTTCATGCTATACGTTTGTTTCAAAAGAAGAATACTTCTAAAATAATTTTATCAAAATATCATTTGAAAAGTCGTATGCATAAACATATTTTGTACAAGCTATAGGAATTGGTCCTTTAATTATATATTCTTTAGCACCTCCTGGTTGTCCGTATTTTGGTGCTACTCTTCCTACATATATAATGTTTTGTGCTATCAAAGTATCATTAATAGGAAATCCTATATCTAGGTGGCGAAGATAAAGATAAATACATCATGGCTTTTTGCGAATCGTTCGTAAATAAAGTTGTAAAATAAGTACCCATAGGATTTTTTGAATATATCACTCCGTTTCTTCGTATAAATTCAAGCTCATCATCACCAATATATCTATAAAGGTAATTAGAATCTAACTCAACTACTTTTATGCTCATGAAATATCCCTAAAAAGAGCATCATACTATGGTAGGTAAGTATGATATTCCTTTTTCCTTTAGTAGATCTGTTAGCTTATCGTAGCATTTAACTAGCAAGTTGTAATAGTACGGAGACTCTGCAGATGAGATGCTTCTATTTATTTTATCACAAATATAATTAAGCGTAAGAATTCTTTCGTTACCTACATCTTTCCAGCTAACTATCCTTATGAAAAACTTTATCGTTTCTAAAGATGGTGTTATATCCTCAAAATTTATTGCATAATAATCCTCGTACTTTTCCTTGTATTCTCCAAAGGTTATTGAAACTACTTTCTCGTCAAATGGAAACACTTCAAGCTGAATATAATTAAATCCTTGTTCCTGCAACGTATTTTGAAAACGTTTAAAAGCGTACACTATATTATCGAAGGCGTTCTTATATTTTTCATATTCGGTGGCCCAAAAAGTAAAGTCCATAAAGTAAACTTATTTATAGTATTAAAATTCTTTTTGACATAATGAACATGTTTAGTAAAACGAATTTCTTTATTATGTGATATTATCTTGAAAATTAATTAGAAGTGAGACTACTGAGTTTAAAATTACTTCCTATTAATAAATAGTTCAGTTAAATATTTCATTGTTAAAATTATCTCGTTGAACGTGATAATTCATGCATTTAATGTATTTGGCTCACAAACGTAAATAAACAGTGTTTAAGTTTTTCTCTTAAAGGCCTTATCTTGTTTATTTCTTCTTATCAAGATTTGTCGAAATGGCATAAAATTGCTACTATCTTGGTTATGTCTGAGAAACCACTTTCTTTTAAATACTTCTTAATGTTTTTAGTAAACGTAGTCCAAGATTTCATATCACATTTTATGTCTATCATAATTTCTATGAAAACAATCTCTTGCTCTTCGGCAACTATTTCAACGTCTTCAACGTGTAAGCCAAGACTCTCTAACAATCTTATTAAAGAAATTAATTTTCTTATATCTATTACCCTTTCTAAGTATTTTATTTCATCTTCTTGAAGATAGTATTTTAACTCGCTCTCAGCTTTTTCAATAGTGTATGAATTATAAATATCCTTTACTGATACAGACATTATAACATCACACGATATAGTAGTTACAGAATAAGTTACACTATTACACACTTCTTCATTAGTACTTACGATAAATGAAGTCATGACATTTTCCCTTCTTTACCTACAGCTAGTCAATGGAAAATTTACCTCCATAGTATTTATTTTAGTATCCTATACACATCGAAATATTTTCTTCAACATTTCTCATACCACTTCTAAGGTTTTCTTATGTTCTTTCAAATTTTTCTTAGGTCAGTCTGTTTGAGAAGTTAAAAAGATGTGTATCCATATTTATTTTATGGAAAGCATTAAGAAGCAAGATTACAATCAGAGTGTTATTAGAGAGATTAAAATTAACAAGATTAGAAATACTCCCTTCTTTGATGAGGATAAAAAATCGTTAACTTTACATCCATCTAAAATAAATATTATTGTTGGTCCCAACGGTAGTTATAAAACTTCATTCTTAGAGGCATTATCAATAGCCCTTCTTGGAGTTAGCAAGTTTCAACCAAATTTCCTCTTTAGCCTTATGTCAACTTTAAGAATGGATGAAGGATGGTTTTATTTTCTTGCTAAAGATAAACTGGATTTATCAGTTGATGACTTAAAAGTTAGTAATGCAAGCGAAGATGATATAAGAAACTTTAATTTACCTACTATACAGTTTTCTTCAACGAAAACTCCAGGTGTAATAGTAAAGGAAGAAAGTTCTGGGTATAAATCGCTAATACTGTTTGATGTAGCCGGAAAAGCTGTGTTTAGAGTGGGCAATCTAAAGACTTATAGAGATTTTATCGCATTTTCCTTGCCAAATCCTATAACTCCACAATTTATTAATAGTTTTCTTACTGTTTCCAACTTTAATACAACATCTGTAATTAAATTACTTGAGGAAGAACTGGACTACAAGTTTTTAGGATTTTACCAAGACGATCTAGGAAGAAATTCCATTATCTTAACAGATAAAAAAGGCGATATAAGGAGTATTCAATCATTGGGAAGTGGAATTTCATCGTTAGTATTTTTAATTCTGGCAACCGTTCACGACATTGTAATTTATGATAATGTAGAGAATTATTTGCATCCTCAACTAATGTTTAAACTTATTGACGTTATTCAAAAATCAAACTCACAATGGTTCCTCATTACTTACTCATTAGAATTCATAGAATATCTAACCTCTTTTACACAAGATCTGCAAGTATGGAGATTTAGAAAGGATAAAGAAGGGGTAGTAGTAGATGTTTATAAAGGAGAGGAAGTTGACGATGTGCTTAACACGTTAAAAATTGACCTCAGAGGTTGAGAAGGATGAACTTAGGTATGACAGACAGCAGAGATATAAAGAGATGGTAGAACTAAAAATATGTTATTAACATGCGTGGATAATTGTTTGCTTAATGCTAATTGAACATTATAGTTGAAAGTGTTCAAAGGAGATTAACTGACGGTAATGTTAAAGCAAAAGTTGCGTTAATTTGTATGCTTCAGATATCCTCATTCTCCATAATTTTAGATAAATAAGGTTGAAGTGGTATAATTCAACATGATAACGCAATAATATTACTATTACGTTATTAAAGATAATAACAATATAAACAAAAGATTTTTGAACTTAAAACAAAACAGAAAACAGGTGATGAAGGGGTCGGTTATAATACCGGACTATACTGATAATGATGAATGGGCTTGAGATCTGAGACTCCCGACCCCTTCATCCCTAATAAACTATTCTCATTTTATCTAAATAAGATTTTCGTGATCCGTTAAGTAAGTTTGCTAAAGAGATTTATCCCAATTTAATTTTTCAACCTAAATTTCCTTTGTAGTTATGGTAACTTAAAAGCTGAGAATTAGCACTTCTTTTTCAGTCATAATTAGGGAATGTGGTGAGATGATGTTAAGCATTAGTATTTACTTTAGTCAAGAGTGTAATTTCCTTAATTAAAATTAGGTTATCAATAGCCTAACTACTTATTCTAACAACTCTATTTTACCCAAGTACAAATAACTAAAATCTTATTCCAAACAGATAGTCATAAATGAACTCTTTCTATTGAAAACTTATCTTGTAGCTATCATAGATAGGATGTAAACAAATTCCGTTCTATCAGTCATAAAAAAGGACAAAATAGGGAAATTTAAATAAAATATAGTCTTCTATTATCGTATGAAGATTAGAGAACTTACAATATTGGCTATTATCATATTCACAATCACTTTCTCAATAAGGGCTTCAAACAATATGCTAATTACCACAGTACCATTAATAGCTAAATACTATTTCCACTTTTCTGCCTTTTCTGTAGGTTTAGTTTCCTCTATCGCGTCAATATTCTCATTCATATCTAGTTTTTTCATAAACTCTAAGCTTTCTGCTTCTCTTAGAAGTAAGCTCATGAAGACTTCGTCAATCCTTTACGCCATAACTTTTCTATTATTCTACTTCGTTAACCCTTTTCTAATTTGGATATTTACAGCTATAGCAGGATTTTCTATGGGAATAATATTTCCAAACATAATCACATTTGCTGGTTCTATTGGAGATCAAAGAAGTAGGGAAAGAATGATCTCTTTATATACTGCATCTTTAAGCCTTTCCTTAATTGTTAGCCCGGGTTTAGAATCACTTATTTTATCCAAATATTCTTTAACTCAAGCCTTCATATTCTTTTCAGCATTTAGCTTTTTAGTTCCAATTATTTCTTTTAAAATAAAATTTGAAGATGACAGAGTTAAAGAGAAGAATAGTAACCTCACAATCTTAAAATCTCCAGCTTTCTTAGCTTCCTTATTTAACAACTTGATGTATGATATTCCATTTGGAATGATTGAAACTTTTGGAGCAATTTATGCTATAACTTTATTTCACGCTAACTACTCTTTATCTACCTTGTTATTCACCTTATATTTCTTAACTTCTTTTATAAGTAGAGGACTATTTACTGTTAGACCCGCAAAAAACATATTAAGAATCATTTTACTTAACGTAGGAAGTACAATAGTAGGTTTGTTTTTAGCATCTATATCTTACAACCTTTATATGTACATTCTCTCTCTGTTAATTTTAGGAATACCACATGGATTAACTTATCCTTCATCACTGATTTTACTATCTAGAAATTTTAAGGATGAAAGAGAAAGAAGTATAGCTAATAGTTATTTTTCCGGAATTCTTATAGGATTAGGTGGAGTCATACCAATAATTATGGGGTATTCTATAGAAGAAATTGGATTGAGAGAATCTTTTACTTTACTTGCAATTGTAAGCCTAATACTCTTTTTCATCATGCTAAGAGAATATAATAAAATATCTGTAATCAACCAATAATAGAGGTTGCCTTTATAAAGAACGCCTATGTTTGAAAAGAGTTTACGCACTGTTTAATTTTTCCTATTTCTCTTCACGTAACTTACTGTAAATATATGGTATTGATTTACAATACCTATTTGAATTTCCGAAATGTCCACCTTTAAATTCTTCATAATAATGATCTATTCCAAGTTTACTTAACTTTTTATGCAAACTTCTCATTCCAATGAAAAGATTAAACTCATCCTCATTTCCTACGTCAAGATAAATTGCCTTAAGCTTCTTCAAACTATCTTTAAACTTCTCAACATTCCTAACTGGGTCATAAGATAACCACTTATTCCAAATATCATCTATAAGTTCTCCAGTTTCAACATCAAAAGGTAAATCAAAACCAGTCTTAGAATTCAAATTATAAGAATAAAATGCAGCACTACCAAATACATTGAATATTCTCATATCATCATCAGTCAGACTGTCTTTGCTAAATAACTCATTTAACATTTCTTCAACAGACTTTCCATGCAATCTCTTTATTGTGAAAATAAAATCTTGCGAATACATAAAATAAAAGCAACTATCTCCAAAGTGATCAGCAAAAGCTTGTATAACATCTGGATGTCTTACAGCTAAAGTATAAGCCCCAAATCCCCCAGAAGATTTACCAAACAAAACTACTTTATCCGCATTATACTTTTCTTTTAATGTTGGAATTAACTCCTTTATTATAAAGTCCTCATAATTACCTACAGCAGGAGAATTAATATATTGGTTAAGATTGTATTTTGTTCTGAAATTTGGATTAGCAAAAATAGCTTTTATTCCCTTTTTATCTAATATGTTTTTCATTATTTGATGAAACCTATTATTTACATTTCCCGACCAGTTGATTCCTGCTAATTCAATAAATAGAGGCATTGGTTCACCAATTTCATCTGGAGTATATACTAAAACTTCCCTATTGTAAGGATCTCCTAAGTAATTGTCTTTTAAAGCATCACTTTCGATCTTAATGATCTCATATTTCATAAACTGTTTTTTCCTACTTACTTTAAAAAGTTATAAAGGAAGAAGATTGACTGACTACATGTCATTAAAAAGCATGAGAGAATATTAGCTGAGTTAAGATAATCTTCAATCTAAACCGCTTTCACAGTATGCTAAGTTTACTTTGCGTTTTCACAAATTCTTTTAAGTACCGACGGAAATGCTATTTCTATTCGTGATGCATATTTATATACATGCTTAAACAAATAACGTGAGAAAAAATGTCACAATTATTACAATCATTTTCTGATTATATGGAATGGAGAAATATTAAGGCCTCCCATAATCTTCCCAGAAGACTAATTAGAAACATGGAGGATTACTTAATAGACAAATATGCTGATGATATTGTTGAGATAGGAGAATTATTTGCAATTACCTTAACTAATTCATTAAATGACGAGATACTGAAAGCAATATCTGAAAAGTATAAGAAGCTAAAAGAAGACTTCGAACTTTATTATTCCATAATTGAACATAATACTGTAATTGGAGAATATAAAGAAATAGCTGAGAATAAACTAGGAAATTTAATAGATGCGTTAAGAATAAATAAAGATAAATTCATAGAGGAAGGCATCAAAGGACTATTTGGGAGACTTCATTATTTCTTATTATAAGCTTTACCTCAGTTTTATAACACATTTATATCTCAAACTAAAAGACTTAAAGATTACAAACCCAAATAGAAGGACTATAGACTCACCTAACGAAAAGAATAGTATAAACGTAATATATCTTATGGTATCCCTTTTTGCTATTCCAATAATTATATATTTGGAAAAAGGGCGAAATTGTAGAGAATATAACAATGTTACAAGGTATTATGCTATATTTGCTAGCTGAAGGTAAGAAAAAAATACCAAATCCAAACTCTTTGGGTCATAAGTTATTTTTGGCTGTTTTTAATGGTTAAGGCAGTTTTCGTAGACACCAATATCCCAAAGTATTATAAATGGAAAACATGATCCCAGAATGAAGCTGAAAAGGTCATAGAAATACTAAATATTTAGAAATTAATGATCTAAACAGTTTTGACTGCAACAAAATAGTGTGATTATATACATGTAAGCAATCAAATGACCCCACGCCATAAAGACTTATACCATTTTTGTCACTGTCATTTAGAGTTAAAAATAATCTTTAATGGATCCGCTTATAACATCTAACGATAATGATTTAAACTAACAGATAGTAAGTAAAGAAAGTCTTTAGATTAATACTTATGCCAGGTAACTATGAACATAGACTAAAAAAGTACAAAGACTTTCCGGAAACAGTAACGACTAGCATCAACTTTTTATATTATCCTTTAGTTATTACACGAGTGAAGTATAAAGAGGAAATATTCGCTGGTTCATTACTTTTCCTTTCTTCATTCTTCCCTCACTTCGAAATTTCACTTCTTTTAATTTACGCTTATGCTTCCTATTTTAGACTCAAATACTTCTCACCCTTTATTTCAGCACTTCTTATTCCATTTTCCCCTATTCATGCACTCCTCTCAATTCTTCCTTATCCTTTTCTTTTCTTAGATAGAAAAGCTGGAATCTCTTATTACGTTTCATTAGCCTTCTCTCTGTTCACCCAAAACTACATTCTTATGTTGTTTCTTTCTTTCCTTGATAGAAAAGGTCTTCTATCAGCCGGTATTTCTCTTCTTGTAGTAACAGCATTTCTTCAAGGTAATTACATAGTCACTTTCGGTAATACTGCTTTCATGTTAATTTTAGCTGGTATAATCTCATCTCTTATTGAAGGAAGGATAAGTCAAAAAACTTCAATAGTAGCTGTTTCCTCAGCAGTTTTAGTTTATTTTCACCTTTACTTTTTATTACCAGCCTTGTTAATTTTCTCTCCATGGGTTTCACTTCTTTTTGCTTATTTTAATCCCTACTTAGGTTTAATAGCTTTAGCTGAGCTTAAAAGGAAATTAAAATATGCTGATATAATACCTTCTTTCTTCTCATTCCTTTACCCACCGTTATCCCTTACGTTAATAAGAAAAACCCCTTCTTACTTTCTTTTAATTCCTTTAGCCTCAGCAATTTACCTTTTTTTGACTTTCAATTACACTCTTTTAAATCAGATAGAATACCTTATCCTGTTAGTTTTAGTTACTAGGTATTTTCCTTATTTTCGCGTTGCAAGAATATTAAAGGATTATTACGTGTACATGACTAGCGTTATGCTAGTCTTCCTTGGAGTTTACTTTTACTTCCTCAACTTGCCTTTCTTTACACTCTTTATGCTTACAGCCTTAGCAATTTCATTTCCATTAAAAGCTGAAATTAAGGGATTACCAATTGCTGTACTTTCTTTAGCAAACCCAGTTTATGGTTTAGGGTTAGCAAGTAAAAGGTATTCTGGTGTTTTTCTTCTCATTCCTCTTATTGCTTTCATTTTCTTTCATTACCCCTTATACAGTTATTTCTTTTCTCTAGCTGGTGTTATAATTTCTTTATTTCTAACTTCTAGGGAATTTAGAGAGAAATGGATTTTACTTATTCTTAGCGTCTTGTATCTTACCTACTCCCTTTACCTTATAGTAATAGGAGAAATAATAATTACTGAGTTTTATTTACCAATTTCCCTCTTCTTTGTAATTCTTTTTAACTTAATGAAAAATGAAGATAAAATAAATGTAAGAGATATGATAAGCTTTTTAGCTCTTTCTTATCCATTTCCTTTCTTATCACCTTTATTTATATACATTGGTAAAAAAGTAAATCCTTATGTAGCATTGTTACTCGAAGGAGTGATAATACTTTTCCTTATTAAAGTTGAGTATTTATCTTATATTATAATTTCTCTTCCAATTTAGTTATTGCAAGACATTAAAGTAGTTAGAGAAACTATGTGTGAATTTCTTTAACTTTTACACATTCCACTCTAGGATATACTAAAAAATCAAAGTCTGGGTACCCAGAAATTATGGGTACCCAGGAAAACCTACTGAAGATCCTTTTGATAGAGAAGTTGAAATTAATACTCTCTCCAATATGATAAAAAGAAAACAGCCTACTGCATTAATAGGAGTAAGAAGAATAGGAAAAACTTCAATAATTTTAAAGACCTTGAAAAACATTAACATACTGTCGATGTATTTCTGCTGAAGACTTCACTTCAGAAAAAAAGCTTTTGATCTAACCTCCTTTCTCACTTATTATTCAACTTTAATCCTCACTGAATTTCTTAGCACAGTAGAAAAGAAGAGAAAGATAATAGAAACAATTAGTATAAAAGGGAGTGAAATAGTCAAAAAGCTAAGAAACTTAATTGGTTATATAAAAATTTCATTCAATTTGCCATTAACTGAAATAGAAATGCTTATTGAAGGAGGAAAAATGAAAGAAAGCATTCCTCAAATCCTTGATTTGCCAGAGAAATTAGCAGAAGATTATAACATAAATTTTGTTATAGTAATTGATGAGTTCCAGTACTTAAGGTTAGCTTCTCAATCTTTTCCAGGATTATTTCACGTTATGAGAAGTAAATGGCAATTTCATAAGAGAGTTTCTTATGTAATTTCCGGCTCGTCAGTAGGATTATTAGAAAAGACTTTTTCCGAATAAAAAGGAACCATTTTACCAATTCTTTTTCCCCATCTATGTTAAAGAATCTGATGAGAAAACCTCTGTTGAATTTTTGAAACAAGGCTATGAAGAAGAAGGGAAAGAGTATGAGGAAGAAGCGTTAACTCTTGTTGCCAAAGAGTTAAATGGGATTCCAGCATGGTTAAACTATTACGGATTAATTAGCCTTTCTTGTAAGAAAATCGACATTAAGTGTGCAAAATGCAGTTTAAATAAAATGTAGGAAGATCCAGTTATAAAGGGAATTGTAAAGCAAGAATATTATAAACTTAGCAAAAATGAAAGGGAAGTACTAAAGTTTTTGGCAAATAAGGGTGGTAAAGGATCTTTTATTGGGTTAAAAAATCGAGCTTATATGAAGGAATAAAAACGTTAATTGATGAAGGTTATATAAGGAGAGAGGAAAGAGGAGTTTATTCTATTGTAGACCCAGTTATTGCAAGAGTTCTTCCTAGTGTTGATAGTTTGTTATAAATGTTTGAGGAAGCTGTTAAATTTAGTACCAACTTGTGGTCGAAAAGTTGGACAAAATAATTTCTCGTGCTAAGCAATTAGAGAAAGAGTTTAGAGTAGACTATACTTGATATAACCATGTTCAATACTGGATAGAGTGGGAAGCAAAGAAACATAGTCTGAAAGTTCACCCTAATTATTCATCTCAAATTTATCCTAAGTGTGGTTCGAGAATCTGATTATCGTATGTTAAAATATCCTAAATGAGGATCATTGTGATTATATAGCTGTGTATAATCTTTATGGGAGGGGGTCTCTGACCCTCTCGACTGCCCCTAAGATGAGAGATGTAAATCCGAATTAATGGGGAGAACAATAAGTCGTCAGCCGGAGGAAGTCAGATCTATAAGGGGCACACCCCCTTAACTTTAATCCTTCTCTCTATCTAAAACCTACAAAACCTTAAAGCTGGGGGTCTGATGAAGAAAAGCGCGGGTCGGCTGGCGTAGTATTGCAATTATTTATAATATTATTACAAATGTGATATTAATAAAGCAAAAATAAAAAGGTTTAAATACTTCAAAATTCAGAATTAGAAAACGGGGGCCCAATGATGAACAGGTGGTGTGCTGACCATGATGAGCTTGTTACGCGCTGAGGCCCCCGTTGATTGTTTATTTTCTTCTACCAAAATAAGTTTAACGCTACTTCTCTTCATGCTTTAGTTTTCCTGTTTCTATTCGGTTTACTGGGGAGCAAACCGAGAAAGGAGGGTAAAGTAGTTTAAGCTTAATTAGATAAAATGAGAAAATATATTTGGGGCGGGCTCAGCTCTAGCCTGTCTCATCACGGTCAGCTCACAAGGCCTCAATCATCGCCCGCCCCAATTTCTAATTTCATAATCTTCAGATAGAAAGATACCACAGTTGTAGGTACTTTTCTAAGAGGATAAGCTTAATTAGAAAGGAGGAGTATAATATGATAGGGGGATGAAGGGGTCCAGGTCAGTGTGTCAGCCATTCATCATGCTCAGATGTGTGGGCGTTCATCATCCCCTTCATCCCCCGATTTCTGATTTTGAAAAGGGGTATTTAAATCTTTCGTTTCTCGCGTTATTATCTTTAATAACGAAATAGTAATAATATTACTATTTTACAATCAGTTTACTCCCCAGTAAACCGAAACAAATAGTATGGAAAACAACAAGTTAAGCTTATTTTAGTATAAGGAGAGAGATAACTAAGGGGTGGGGTCAGATCGGACCCTCATAGGGTCGGCTTCCTGGTAGTTCATCATTCCCCCACCCCCGTTTTCTAATTCTGAATTTTGAAGTATTTAAACCTTTTTATTTTTGCTTTATTAATATCACATTTGTAATAATATTATAATGTCACAGTTTGTCATCCCTTTACTTATTATACTTCTTTTCACGGTTTACTCCCCTAGTAAACTGATAAAAAATCGAATTATCAAAAGTGTGTGCAGAAAGCCTTTAGGCGGGATGAATTCTCCAGAGTTTAAATATGGACAAATTAAATAGCTAAGATGGGAAGAGTTCTCTGAGCCTCTCGATTGCTCCTCAGATGTAACCACGAATCAATGAGAGAAACCTCGCTTGAAGCGAAGTCAGATTAAGAATTAGACCTAAATTTTTTCAGTGTCAAAAAGAGTTTTACTAAAGACTAGGTCGTAATAATGAAATAAAATGACGTGTTAAAGATACTTATATTTTTGTAGATTTTTAAATGACTATTTCTTAATTGTATAACAGTAAATATCTGTTGACGATAAGAATTAATAGGTGTTCTTCATATTTATTATTATGAAAGTAATAATCGTACATCAATGGGAAGATAATCAAAAAGATGATGCAATAAAATTAATAAATCAAGTAGTGTCTTTAGCAAAAGAGAAAAAATTGCCGAAAGGAATGAAGTTAGATAAAGTAAGCGTATCAGAAGAAGCTAAGACTGCAATTTGTGAATGGGATGTAGATAGTATTGACACATTAATGAATACGGCAAAGCAATTTAACATAACTTGGAAAGTAACTCCAATGATACCAAAAGTATTATATGAACATAAGCTATTATAAATTTCTTTTTTATTTTATTTTAATTGTAAATTCTTATATTCTTTCTTTTTTATTTCTGAAAACTTTTCATTAAAAACTTCTAAATATCGTATGTTAATTAAAAAAGGAGAAAGATAGTCTAATTTTTTTGTAGGAATACTGATTATTTTAATAATAAAGGATAAAATTGATATCTCTATGCTGTGTGTAGTATTTGTAGACTATCGATTTTAATTCATTTTTATTCTATCAATAATAATGTATCTAAAGGAGTTGTATTTTGGTACTTCAAATCCAAAGATAACTTATAGTAACAGCATTTCTTCAAGGCAATTGCAAATCACTTTCTTTAATTCTTGAAATAGCTAAAAAGACTCTCCCCTTAGATATAATGGAAAATTGTTTCTCTAAGGAAAATAATAACATTTTGCAATGTATTGGAAACAATTTAAAAAATGAAGATGAAAACATGAGAAAATTATTTTTATATACTATTCTTTCACGTACTCAGAAACTTAAACAAGTAATAAAAAAATATATATTGTATTTAATAAATATGTATTGTGTCTTTCGGAATACCTAATGAATTTGATTTAGCAACTCAATTTGCAATACAACTTTACAATAATAATATTTCCTTAAATCAAATAGAATCTTTATTGAAGCAAATTGAGCAACCATTTAGTTTAGTTCCTATATACCAAATTATATCTCAATACTTACCTCAACAAATAGCTTTGCACATTTATAATATTTATGATGATAATAAAAATCAGTTAATAAGATTATTTGAAATTATTAAATGGATATTGTATAATTTGTATGACTCCAAAAATAGTGTGATAGGAGTAATATCTAGTTTCAAACAATTATTACAAATACTGCCAGTATTAAAGGTCGAGGTATTTGAATCTCATCAAGGAATTTCAAAATCAAGTAATTACCACTTTGTTATTGATGGCAATTCATTGTATCATATATCACGTTTTGCAATTTCCTCAACTAGAAATGGTACCAATATTACTTACATCGTAGACTTGAAGAGGATTTATGGAAAAAGAGTAATTGAAGTTAATGCTTCAAATAGTGGATTGTTTAGAGATATATACGTATACCCCGCTGAGGAACTCTTGGTTAGCCCTTTATATAGAAATTATCAACAAGTCCCAATTTCTTATCTTAACAATTTTAATTTCACATGGCTAACTACACGAGAGAAATTGTTTGTAAAAAACGAGTGGAACACTTATTACTTACCCATGATTAGAAATATAGTAAACTTACTAAATTTCTTTTTATCTTTATCTAATTCCAATATGTTTTATAAATTACCTCCATTGTCAGAAAGACAAATTAATTATAATACTAATTTTCCTCTTTCATACTTAATTCCAGATAGTTCTAATACTAGGCAGAATTCATTAGAAGTACTGACAAAAGAAATCCACCAAGTTTGGATAACTTTAGAAATATTACGTTATTTAGCAAACCAAGGAATGTTAAGGCAATATTCCTTAAATTTTTCTCAAAGTCCTTATATTCCAATTGGAGTATTTGAATACGAGAATGAAATTTATTCACTCTGGTACGAATTTGACATGGAAGAAAGTACTATGTGTGGAGGGATTTTATGGTATCGTCATAGACCATCATGGCTTGATAGCTTTCGTCAACGGGCATCTCAATGTATTAATATAAGTCAAAGAACACCATTAAGGCCAGATATTGTGATCTTAAAGGGAGTAAAAGACTGTAATGACCTAATGAACTCTTCACTAAATGTTGAGACAATTATTGAATGTAAAAATTGGGAATTCCAGTACTGGCAAAGCCAAATAGATACACAAATAAAACCTTATCAGTGTATATTTAGGCCTAGGAAAATGATAGTTGCATCTCTATATCAAATTTCCCATACTCTTAACATGAATGGAATAATTTTCATTGATAATGTTTATCCAGGCGGTAATGGTTTAAGTAGAATTTTAAATAATATTCCTTAGACTTTTCTATTTTAGCAGTTAGATATATAAAGACGAAAATTTGTTACCATAAACAGTTTAACATCAACATTATTTTAAAACTCAGTTCTTTTTAAGAAAAAACTAGCTCGTGACCTTAGTCTAGCTTAGAAAATCATAAACTAATCAGTTCACTCAATATGTAACGTTTCCCCTTGTTCCTTAATCTTTTTAGTAAATTGTCAAAGAATATACGTATTTATAGTGCATTCTTCCTCAGTTTTTCCTTCTCTCTAATTCTTATCTACCTTTTATTTCTTGATTACTTTTTATATCTTACTCTAATTGCTTAATTAATATTATTTTGTTAAAATTCATATTTATAGTAAGCGTCTCTTTCATCTTCCCTTTTTAACCAAATTTATTTACACTCAATCTTTATGTGAAATGCCTCTGGATAAATTTTTGACTACATATAGAAATCTATATGAAATAATAATCTGCTAGCTATTTAACCTTATGAACAAGAATTGGAAGCACAAATCATCACAAAACCTTATAACTCTCCTTCTCCTAACTCTTTCAAAGTTTTCTTTGCTGTTTTCTTGTATATTTCAGCCTTAGTCTTGCTAGAAACTGTTTAATCCGCGACTTCGATGAAATCCAGAAGTAGAGAATAAATAGAAATTCGATGAGACTCAAACCCCTCTAATATTCCATGGTAATGTGAATCATAAACTCCACAATTATACTTATAAATTCTTATGCTTTTAAAACCGTAACTTTTCAGTTTATTAACTAAAATTTCTACTTCCTTTTCGTATTTACTATAAAAGGTGATTCTATTCTTACCTTCTTTTTGAACTTACTAATTACTGGATCATCAATAACACCAAGTAGCCGATAAATTTAACAATGAGAGTAAATCCAATTTTCTGATAAATTTTAAAAGTTGAGAGTTACTTTACTATTCATGGAAAAAATTGTTCTAATTCTCTTGCTTATTATTATTGCGATTACTCCAATAACATCAGCTTATGCAATTTACGTTTCATATCCAAAAAGTGTTTATATTGGTCAAAATTTTACAATAACTTTCGGTCTTCTTTCTACAGTAATAAATTCAACAAACTTTCAATTTATGACACCCGGAACGAAGATAGTTAACGTCTCGGGAAAGACAGCATATGAAGGATTTCTAGAATATTGGCTAGCTGACAAGGTAAACGTAAGTAATTCTAGTGAATTAATTGTAACATTCATAGGCACAGTAGTAGGAACCCTTACTGGTGCCCCGGCATAGTACTTTATAGTTATAATTTTAGTTTGACTCAACCAGATGGCCAACCTGGTACTTATGAAATTCTAACTTCATGGCGTGGTATATTATGGTTAGTTAAACTAAATGGTTGGTATTCAGTAATATCAACATTACCGAGTTTTTACTCTGGAAATTATACTGTTTTGTTTAAAAAAGTGAATTCTTCGGTTTGTGTTTACTCAATTTATGTTAATTCAACTGAATACCTTATCAAATATAATACTGGAATACCTTGGAATAGTATAGGTTACGTGGGAATTCGTACAGATACAGATACTATATTACCATTGTCTTTTATTGAAAAAGGAGCTATCTCTAGTAAATATGTCATATATATTAATGGTAAATATTACACGTCTGGCTTTACTAATGGTATGTCAAATATTACATTAAGAGTTTACTCTACCACTACAGTAAATATAACGTTCCCACAATATCATGTATATAAGATAGTTACAATATCTCCTAGTGATAATGCTAATATCCAAATGAAA
This sequence comes from Sulfurisphaera javensis, assembly GCF_041154675.1. Lineage (NCBI taxonomy): Archaea > Thermoproteati > Thermoproteota > Thermoprotei > Sulfolobales > Sulfolobaceae > Sulfurisphaera > Sulfurisphaera javensis. The sequence goes on along the minus strand of NZ_AP031322.1, from coordinate 153,251 downwards.
TTCCCTATTACTCAAGTGGCTTTAATAGTTATTACTATAATAGTTATAGGATTATCCATTTGGAGAGAATCGACAAAAGTAAAAAAGAAAACATAATCATGTATTGCTTTCATTTGGTATTCTCTACTTATTAAGGTGATAATATCAAATCAGAGATTGTATTTACATTTAGTAGATTATGTTCAAATATTTACTATAACAGTTACTAAGTATTTAGGTCCTCTAAATTTTTTCGTTTGAGATAGATAATTTTTAAGTAAAATAAATACAATTTTTGAAATGTATTTAATATCTATTAATTCTTAAAATTCTAGATTCTCAAAGTAATCACCAAAATAACTTAGAAATTTTAAGTTATAGTTTAGTATCGGCGCATAATATTATCTGAAATAACTTTCACAAACGAGTGTGTCCAATAATTTTGATAAATTGTTAGAAATTTTTTGTGGTAATACTTTATAGTGGGACAAGAAGGGTATTTCTGGGGAACATAAATGACTAGTTTTAAGTTGACTGTTCCCCTCTTGCCTCAAGTTATTTTTTGGTTTTTAATAGGGTTTTTCCTCCTAGGTTTTTGGATTTGAGGATTATTGCTAAGGGTTTAAGCTTCATACTACTTGATATTATCCTTGAGGAGGTTTAGGATTCCTAAGAGTACGTTACATTATTATTAGAGTAGGTTGGGTGGTAGCTTTTCTTTCTCTTCTCTTCAGTTGTCTGGTTTTATGCTGTTGATGAGACTAAGATTCTTCTTGTTAGGGGAAGGATGTATATTTAGTAGGCCGTCAAGGATGTTAAAACTGGTATTATTGTTTATTTTATGTTGACTGAGGTTAGGAGTGGTTTAGATGTAATAATTATGTTTATCTATGTTAGAAACATTGAAATTAAGACTTTAGGTAAGGAACTTGATGATTATACGATGGTTTACCAGCATACAATTTCTTATAAAGGCTTGGTATAAACCACGATCATGTAATTTTCGGGTTACGGAATTTGATTGAGCAAATGTTTAGGAGTGTTAAACATAGGCTTTCAATTATGGATTATCACTTCCCATGGAATTCAAGTAAGCAATGTATAACATCGTGGTTCAATACATACTTCTTAATATACAATCTTACATATAATATAAAGAAATTGTCTTACACACTCGGTAGCATAAAATTTTAAGAATTTAGATAATGATATATTTCTGCTCCTACCTTATCCCATCCCTTATGTAATTCCAGAAACTCGTTTACTTTATCATTGTATATTAAGTTAAAGTACTCTTCGTCTTTCATTTTTAGAATTTTTATGGTTTCTTCAGCCATTCCTTTAATGTCAAATTCTTTTACAAACTTTACAGTCGGTAAATCTTTATATACACTATAAGGTCCGGGTAAATTATAAGAGATTACTGGTGTTCCAAGAGCTAAAGACTCTAAAATGACTAGGGAGAAAGAATCAATATGAGTAGGATATATTAAAGCTCTAGCTCTACTAACTAACTTATATTTTTCCTCTTTAGATATAAATCCTAAATATTCTATGTTATCTTCTAGGTTAAAAACTTTAAGTAACTTAAAAAATTTATTTTTATCCTCCTCGTCCCAAAACTTTCCAAAAATATAAAGTTTAACGTCTTTTACCTTATCTTTAATTTTCCTTAAAATATAAGGTATTTCCAGAAGTCCTTTAATTTTATATAACCTAGCATAAAAGACTACATAGTCTTCTTTTGATTTTGTCCTATATTCTAATAACTTTTTGTCAAAAGCATTACCATTACTATAAGCTAAATTTGTTAAGTTAAAATTACTGTTTTCTAGCTACGATAAACATATGTGGAGCTAATGAAGGGAAGTGAGAGAAAAATTTATCTAATGTCTCTATAAGTTTATTACCTGCTCCATCAGCTTCTACCCCTTTAACTTCAAGTATATTATATCCAAAGTAGGTTAGGTACTCTTTCATAGCTTTCAAAGTGAAAGATTTAATATGACCATTGGTTTGTTCTTTAAATTTTATTCTACCAAAACCAGCAATAAAAGATACATCATGAGAGAAGGGTTGATAACCAAACAGTAACACTAGCCTATTTATCCATGATGAAAGATTTGGAGTGCTAAGTATTAAAATTCCGTTTTTCCTAAGAACCCTATATATCTCTTTCATTACTAAATCTGAGTTGTATAAGTGTTCTATTACTTCTTGAAATATAACTACGTCTATTATATTATTATCAAGCGGTATATCATCTTTGTTTACATCTTTTATAAAAGGCATAATTCCTTTCTCTTTGATTGAATTATAAGCTTCTTCAGAAATTTCTATACAATATGCATTTTTAAATTTAAACTGATCTTTATAAAAGGCTAAGTTCTCACCAGTTCCGCAACCTATTTCTAGGATATTATCGAAAGATGAAGAAAATTTTTTGATACTATCGAGTGTTAAACTAATTCTATGTCTCATGTGATTAGTAAGCATAATTTTTGCATAATGAGTTTTGTAAAAATCTTTTATTGGGTCTCGTTCCATTACTTAAAAAGCCTTAAGGCTAGAATATAAAGTTAACGAAATCTGAATGGAGTGTGCTCATAACGTCGTCACTTAGGTATAAAATTAATATATTTATGCTCTCTATATGAAGATTGAAAGAAAAGATTTTAATTAGTTTGCAAAAATATTCTAGAAATAATTTATATCTTCACGATTACAGTACACCTATAACTACAAAATTTTAGATAATTTTTATGTAGACGGAACAATATCCAATTTATCATTATGTTTATGACTCAGATGATTTTTTCTAGATTAACCTAAAAATTGAATAATAAGAAATAAAGAGGTCTGATTAAATTCGTAATAGAGAATAACTAATAGATTTTAAATTAATCTTAGAAAAATATTATACTGTAAATAACTCTTAACTTATTGTTTTTCACTTTTAATTATTTTGAATATATGGTAATTTTATAATTATAGGAAAAAAATAGTATAAATAGAAATATTTATTCATGTAGTTAAAAATCTCTATTTATGAGTTCCTTTTTTGTATTATGGTTAAATTATGAAGAGAATATCATGGCTACAAATTTCCCCCTTAGACTATTCATAAATTTTATAAAATACAAGAAACTAGAACTCCTATGCTAATGAAAATATTGCTAATCCTTATCCTTATGATAACAATTATTTCCCCATTAACCTTTAGTTACACAATATACATCTCATATCCAAAGACCGTAATGATAGGACAAAACTTTACAATAACTTCGGACTCTTATCATCAGTACTTAACTCAACACACTTTCAATACATAACTCCAGGAACAAAAATTGTAAACATGTCTGGGAAAACAGCCTATCAAGGATTTGGATTATATTGGATGATAGATAAGATTAATGCTAGTAATACCACGCAAATAATTGTATCATTTTACGGAGAAAGGATAGGTGGTGCAAATCCTGGTATCGTTCTTTATGGCAATAATTTTAGCCTAACCGATCCTGATGGTCAACCAGGTACTTATGAGATACTAGTCGCGTGGAGCGGAATTTTATGGCTAGATAAACTAAATGGATGGAATCCAGTTTTGAGTACATTACCTACTTTTAATTCTGGTAATTATACTGTAGTGTTTCGTAATGTCAATTCTACCGTATGTATTTACTCTATTACAATTAATTCATCAACATACTTAATCAAGTATAATACCGGAATTCCTTGGGATAGTATTGGGTATGTTGGAGTAAGACCCGATAATGGTATAGTCTTACCTTTATCTTTTCAAGTTATTGCCTCAATTCCAGCTAATTATACTGTTTACGTTAATGGTAAATTATACAAATCTGGGTATGGAAGCATAAACTCAATAACTCTTAGAGTATTTAGACCTACTACTATAAACATATCTTTTCCAGAATATCACATGAGAGTGTCCGAACGAGAAAAATTCGATGAAAAATTCTACAAGTAAAAAGTATTAACTGAAGTAATACTTATGGTTTTCTTTGTGGATTAATGTTGGTGTTAGGGTTATTATAGAAAGCTTTTCAGCCTCCTTAAAACCTAATAACTTCTCTGAATAATATATTTTAATTTATATTAATTAATTTTCGTATAGATATCAAGAATTGGAAGCAATAGTATCAAATTTTTTTTATGATATATTTTTCAAAAATATATTTTCTGATTGAAAATGGTGCAAGAATATATAAGTAAGAAAGAAATTGGCCAGGAGAATAAAAATAGTCCATACTTTTTGAAATAAGATTAAGTATAATAGATATCTTCTTTCTAATATCTGTTTTCACTCCTAAAAAATCCTCCTCATTCAGCATGGATAAATATATACATTCTTTAATTAGATTTAATAACTTATTAATTTTTTCTACTTTATAAAATTTTTCTATTAATTCTAAATTATATAGCTGATTTTCTGTTATATGTAATGCATACTCAAAATATTCATTAATGCTTTGAGCTTTTTTATTCATGGTAGAGGAGCTATGAACCCTATAATTGGTAAAAGTTTTCTTATCTACAGCATTTTTATATCCGTACTCTAAACTTAGCAGAAAATGGATATGATCTATGGAATAATTATATTTGCTTAATTTGTAAACTTTTCTAAAATTGCATATTACATTTCTCCTTATACTTATAGAACTATTATTAAATGCAAAAATAGATGTAGATAATTGAGGTATTTTTTCCCAAAAACTTACATCTTTTATCATTAAGTCATTTTTAAAATATATATTAAATCTAGAAATCATTCTTTTCCTAAAATTAGTTTCTCCCTTTATTTCTTCATTATTAATATTTACAAATCTCATTTCATTATGATAAAACCCTATTTCATTATCTTTGAATACTTCATATATTCTATTTAATTTTCCATCTAAAAATAAATCATCATCCTCTAAAAATGCTATGATTTCTCCTTTAGCTTCTTCTGCACCCAGAGCAATTTTAGCACCTAAGCTTTTTTCATTAGTATTTATTACTCTAATCTTCATGCTTTCTAATTTTCTATCTATTTCCTCCTCATTATCTATTTGATATTTTACCAAGATGATCTCGTATTTGTCTCTGGGGAAATCTTGAGATATCACAGATTTAATAGCATCAAATATAAAATCTCTTCTATCGTGAGCAGTAATAAGTACAGTGATAAATGGAGGACTGGTCACACACTACCCTATAACTAGTAATTATTAAAATTATCTTCAAGTTATTTTCAATTCCCATAATTTTACAATATTAAGTGAGAAATCTAAATTTATTATACAAGGCTCTAAAGTTCATTGAAAATCATAATTGGAACTCTACGGAGAAAATATTACAAAGGTTATAAAAGAATTTTCATGATTTTTCCTATAAAAGAGATACGTGAAGGAAGAAAACGATAAATAACGTCTTTTTCTTGTTCACTAAATATTTTCGTAAATTTAAAGAATAGAATTACTATGAATAATAGAATTATATCAAAGAATGGTGGATCAACAAATAGTTCATAAATGAAAATTAAAGGTATAAATGAAAGAACTCCAATTTCTTTTAGAGTAGGATGAAATACTCTATTGCTCAAGACGTAATATAGTGTAAAGGCAGAAGAAATAACTGAGGTAATTAGCTGAGATATTGCACCTCCCATTATTCCTATTCTAGGAATAAGTATAAAAGAAGTAATAAGAACAGTAGAGGCATTAATTATGGAAAGAATAAGAAATGGTCTTAAGCTTTTCTTAAATGCTATTAAAAAATTCGTTAGTATAATTATTGGCTGAGGAAGCGTAATAGCCAATAGTAAAATTACCATTGCTTCAATTCCACTTTGATATGCAGGAAAAAGCCTAGGTATAATATAATAAGCAATTGGTAGTGAGAGTATTACCAGGATAAAAGTTAGAAAGGCTGTTACTTTAAATGAAAGTCGTGATATAATCAATTCGTCCTTATTTAATGCTTTATAGTATGAAGCTGAGGGAAGTAAAACTCCGGTTAATCCGCTTATAATCATGTTTGGTGCGTTAGCTATTAAAGCAGCAAATTGATATATTCCTAAATAATATGAACCCAAAAGATAAGACGTAGTAACCCTATCGCCTTGTCCGCTTAAAAAGCCTGATATTCTAGAGAGATACAAATTAATTCCTTCTCTGAAAATTTTTTTGAAAATAGAAAAATCGAAAGAAAATTGAAAACCTCCTATTGCCCTTACTATTACAAAAGAGTCAAAAACTGATGAAAATATTCCTCCAGCAGTCCATATAGCTATGAAAAGGTAAATATTTTGATTTAAAACTGCAATAATAGAGATTATCCACCTTACTATAAGAAAGATAATACCGGAAATTGCTTCTTCTGTATATCTATTCAAACCTTGCATTATTCCTACAGCGTAACTTGAATAAAGATAAAGAACAAGATAAGGTATTGCTAACTTAACGTAATTCGGAAAAAATAAGAGAACCAAAAATACTGGAGATATAAATAAAGGAGTAAGAAGAACTGTACTTATGAATTTTTTATCTATCTCTTTTTTAGCATACATGTAACTTACTTCTCTAACGATTATTTGACTACTAAGCAATGCAAAGAATGACGTTGATATAACTTCTAAGAGTTGAATAATAGATACTTCACCGAAGAATGTAGGATTAGTTATTTTTGCTGTTATAATAAAGAATATGAGGACTACAATTATGTTAACTGTTGTAACGCTTAATTTCTTCAATGCGTTTATTATTGGATTCATTCATTTTTCTATTCTTTCTTAAAGACTTTAAAATCTTTCTTGAACTGTTTATATTGTGAAGATTCTCATTTCTCCTCCAATGAGATTTGGCAAAGATTTTACTGGAGCTGCTAGGAGAACTTTAGAGGTTTATAGTAGGTTTAAAGAGGACGAAGTTTATCTTTGTGTAGATAGTAATACCTTACCTTATGCTGACGATGAGATTAAAGTATTACTGTCTAATTTTCACTTAGTTAATAGTTATAATACTTCTCGTTTTAATTATTTAAAGGGATTTGTACAGTGTTTGAAGCAAGCTAAAAAGGTTGATGTTATTCTAAGTTATTCCGAGTGCTCTTTAAGTATTATTTACTCTTATTTTCTTTCCCTTTTTGCTAGAAAACCACTAATAATATTTGTGCATCACGTTACGGAAGAAATTAGGGGAGATACTAATTATTACTTTTTATTGAAGTTAGCGTTTTCAAGAAGTAAAGGGATTATTTGCTTAGATAACCCAGAAGTTAAAGAAGAGTTAGAAAAGCTTTTCCCAGGTAAAAAAATTGTTACATCAACTAATGGAGTTAATGTGGATCAATACTATACTTCTGAAGAGAAAATTTGTGATGGCCTTTTTATTGGAGATTATGGTGAGAGGAAAGGAGTAAAATATCTTTCTGCAATCTGGAATTTAGTGAATAAAAAAGGAAATTATAAGTTGTGTATTTTAGGTAGAAAGTGGGAGGGAAAAGAATTGCCAAAGAATTCTATTTATTTAGGTTTTGTATCAGAGAGGAAGAAAAGGGAGATTTTAGCTAAGTCTAAGGTTTTTGTTTTTCCTTCTCTTTATGAAGGATATTCTTTGGTTGTAGCTGAAGCTTTAGCTTCATACCTACCAGTAGTTACGTGGGATTTGCCATGGAGTGAAAGGTTTAAAAAGGGAGTCATTAAAGTAAAGTTTGATGATGTAAATCAATTTGTTCAAGTAATTATTGAACTACTTGTTGACTAGAAAAAAGAAAAAATATAGGAATTGAAGGTAGAGAATTTGCTAAAACTTTAAATTGGGAGAAAGCATCTGAAATTGAAAAGAAAGCTTTGAGTGAGCTAATATGATTCTAGGAATTGCTGATAGTAATGCTCTACTTTCTAAGAAATTTGGTACGGAAAAACATGTTCATGAAGTAATTAAAAGACTTTCAGTTCACTATAAGATCTATTATTTTCCTACAACTATTTCTTTTACATATAACGAAATTAATACAGAAATTAATAAGTATGTGAAAATTCCTTCCTCTTTTTTCTCCTTATGGGATAAAAGGGAAAAGAAGAAATTCTCTTTAACTAGAGAATTATTTTCTTTTTCTCCTTTAGCTAAAGAATTACTTTCAGAGTACAAAAAAGAAGTAGATTCTGTTGATTTCCTATACATTCCTCACAACTATAGGCTTCAATTAATGTCATCTATATTAATGAGTGAGCTTTCGAACGGAAAATTTGGAATGTTGTTAATGACTGATCCTCATAATACTCTTTTAGAGAAAGAGAGTTTCTTTAAGTGTGTTTCTGTTTGGGAAAAAATATGGTTTAGTAAGAAATCGGCTATAGAGTTTTGTTTAGCACAAAGATTACAAAATTATGTTTTCCTTCAAAAAACTAGGAGATTAAAGCCTAGTTTTATAGGAGTCATGAATAAAGGAGTACTAAAATATTCTAATCTTAGTAAATATTTTAACGTTAAAGTAATTTCTCCTCCTCACGCTTTTAATACAGAGGCTTTAAAATATAGAGATGTAGGAAAAGAGGATTATGCTGTATTTTTAGGTAGAATTAATAATGCTAAAGGAATTTACGAAGCAATTGAAATTGGGAAAAGGATAAAGATGAAGATTATGGGTTACCCAGAAGATAAACGTGCTATTGAGCTAGCTAGAAAAAACGGAATAGAAGTTATATGTTCTCCAGATGAAAGGACTAAATTTGAAACATTATCAAGGGCTAAAGTTCTGGTTTCCCCTTCACACCAAGAAAGTTTTTCCGTAACCATTCTAGAGGCTTTAGCGGTTAGGACGCCAGTAGTAACTTATGATTTACCATCTTTAGCATCAATCTATGAGTTTCAAGCAGTAAAATTTGTTAAAGAATTTGATGTTTCATCACTTTATAAAAAAGTAAAAGAGATAATAGAAATGAATAACGTATACAATCTTTTTGATGAAAATGTCGAAGAATTCGTAAGGCTTCATTCTTCATGGGATAATGTAGCTAATGCAATAAGAGAAGTTATTGAAAGCAGTAATGAAGAGTAGTTTTCTTGTGTATCTCGATTTATAATAATGCTTGTAATCGCTGAAATTTTTGCGAAACGAGACTATATCGGCAAAGACCAAATAGTTTATAAACACGTACTCTTAATAAAAATTTGATATTTCCAACGATAGTGAATAAAAAGTAATGAAAATCACATTATAACTCTAAATGTTAAAAAAATAAATTATTTTAGTAAATAATTAATAACAATTGTAAAAAGTTATATTCAAATATTCAAAATTAACTAAGTCATAGAGCCGACTTATTTTCCCGATGAAAATCTAACGTGAATTTAAATCATATTTAGAACATTAGATATTTCTTAAAGTAAAATTTTAAAACAAAGATCTCACTATATCAACCAAATGAGCTCTTCTATTTGTGTTTATGGTACTGTTTTTAATAATGTTAATACTGTTGAGGCTTCTATTAAAAGTGTTTGGAAGCCTAATTATACTATCATAATTACTGATAATTATTCTACAGATGGTACTTGGGAAAAGTTACAAGAGATGAAGAAAGAGTACAACATAGTCTTATATAGACTTAAGTCGACTAGAGGTAAAGGTAGAGACTATTCGCTCAAGCACTGCCAGAATAACTCATTAGCAGCATACATAGATCTTGACTGTGTATATAAGAAAATTTTCACAAAATACTCGACTTACAAATCTCTGAAATATTCATATACGGACCCCAATTGTCATATATAGGACAGAAGGAAAAAATAATAGAATTAGGAGGATGGAAAAATTATAATGCATCTGAAGATATCGAATTTTTAAGTAGAGTTCCTATTAGATACACTTTTCCCATAATAATTGCAAAAATCAGCATCTAGAAAATAGAAAAAAAGAATATTCATTAGCTAGGGAAAAACGGTATTCTAACTCTAAAATTGATTTTTACATTAGGATGTTTAAAAATTTAGTGGATTACATAAGAGCTAGAAATTATTCCTATTTTGATTTCGTACAAGTTAATTCACATTTATCTACTATAAAAAAAGTACTGGTAATCTTTCCTTATACGATAGCTACAATATTAGGTAAAGAGAAAAATGGTGAAATTGATAATTTTATGTTGATGCATAAAAAAGCATTGGAAACGCTATCTGATATTAGAAATTATTATAATGCAGAAAATAAATATGTAGAGTTTGTATATGATAAAAATTTTATCAAACTAATAGAGAAGAAGATTAGAATTAATGTATTAGAGTTCATTCAAAGCAAATTACTATTGAAAACATTCGTTATGGGAAATTTAATTTTCTTTGCAATTTCTGAAGAATATATTAATGAATGGTATAGTTCGATATAACTTAAGAACAATAGGTTTAGTATTCATTATACGCGATTATAATTAATAAATGTATTTCTGGGTTTTATTTACAGCATATAAAACGTAGATAAATATCAAAAATATATAAAAAATTTTATAAAGTTTTTAAAGAACTGTTATTTTATCATAAATTCTTAAGCTTAAGATCAAATAATATCCTATAATTTAAAGAATGTCATTAGTTATTTTGTAATTTGAATTATTTTAAGTCCTTAACAATCAGGATAATCTTAATTACCAATTAAAACTCAATAGTTTTAAATTTTTATTCTAAAAATTCTTCTTTATTAGTAGAGCAAGAAGTTTAATAAAATTATAACATATAATATGTTACTATATAAAAATTAGGAAAGTCAAACTTATGGTAAAACTTAATACACTGCTCAAGCTAAAAAGTCTTGTGAGTATAAATATACGTAAAATCAATACTGATTTACTAACATTTTTAATAGGCTATTTAATTTCACTGGCTCCTATTTATGTATTCTTATTTGGAAATGGATATTTTAATTCCTATAATTATAATACTCCATTTTTTTCTGGTCTAGAACTTAAATATTTATTTACTCCTTCAGTATATGCGCCAGAAGTAGGATTTGCTGTAAACCTAAATTTCTTTTATTTCTTCTTACTTCCATTTTTTTACTTAACACAAAATATTATAATTTTAGATAAAATCTGGTTAATAATTGTATTTACAGCAATATATATTTCACTTTACAAACTAACTGGAAATATCATTAATGTTTTAGGAATAGAAAAAAATAAAAATTTAATAAAAATTATAACTATTATATTTTACTATCTTGTTCCGATAAATGTTGTTAATATAGCCTATAACTTCTTTGATTTTATGATTGGAGGACTAGCTTTAGCTTATATTTTATATCAGCTCATTAAAATACAGAGAGGACATAATATTTCAAAGTTTGATATAATTAAATCTGGATTAATGTTAGGTTTAGCCGGATTAATGGATCCAAGAGATTATGTATGGTCACTATACATATTTTCAGCTTATTTAATAGGAATTATAATTTTAAATCAAAAAGTATGGAAATCATTTAAACTGCTTGCAGGAACTTATGTATCCTCATTACCAGTAGTAGCATTCACGTATTACATATTTATATATCCTTCATTAATAACAGTATCTATATCAAAAGCAATTTCGGTTTCAGCTTATAGGCCAGATACTTACTCTTATATAGCATCATGGTCACATAATTCTCTCTTGTTTAATGTATTTATGTTTATTAATACTGGATGGACTCCAATTCCTTATGCACCAATATCAATCTTGTTTTATCCTAGAGAGGAATGGTGGTATCTTCCAACCTATGGAAATAATGCTATGATGCTCTTACCACCTAGTATAATAACTGATATATGGTTAGCATCACTTTTCGTGTTCTTTTTAGCTATGGCTTTAAGTTTATTAGATAAAGATAAAATAAGAATATCTGCTCCTATTCTACTATCTTTACTTTTTATTTTGCTATTATCTGCTGGTTCTAATTCTCCAATAACTCAATTTGTGTATTGGTTTGAAATAGATCCAAGTCATTTACCTATTATAAGAGGTATTTTTGGAACTACGTGGGCAATTCCTTATTATGTTGAAGATATAGCACCTCTTTTTGTACCTATTTTATTACCTATTAGTTTAAATTATTTATTAAATAAAAAAATTAACAGAAATAAGATAAGAATTTTAATAAGTGGAATATTAATCTTTTTTGCAGTATTTGCTAGCTGGCAATATTTTAATGGTACGTTATTTCCTTCGCAAGTAACTGGAGCTTATCCAGGGAATAGTATTTCACTTCAAGGGTACTATGCACCATTATATCCTCCAAAACAATGGGTTCATGTAATGAATATATTATCAACTTCAGATGCGGGTGTAGCCTATGTAGGAGAAATTGGTTTTAGTGAAAAATGGACTCATTATCAATTTATTTCACATACTCCTTTCCTTATGCCTGGATATGCGACAATAGGTTCTCCTTCAACTAAATATGTAAATCAAACGCCTTTAGCTTATGATATTTCTGGAACTAAGTATCTTTTCATAGATAATACTTCTTATATACCATTATCAAATTCCTTCATTTATGAATATCTTAATTATTCTGGTTTAAAAATAGCATATGAAGGAAATTGTGTATACTTACTTGAACAGCCTAATGCTTCTGTTTTTAGATATGCTTATGAAGCATTATACTTTAATGGAAGTGAAGAAAATGCTTTTAATATAGAATGGTTATTGTATCCTCATATTAACTATACGCCAGCTATAATTGTGAATAAACCTTTCAAAAATACGGTTGAAGTTGTTTTGAATCCAAATAGCGTCAACGAAAGTGTAATCTCATATTTTAATGAAAGTAAGATGAATATTCATGTTAATCCCGGTAGTTATATAATAATTAATGATACCTCAATGAAAACAGAATATATAGATTCTTCAATGAATGTAACTCCTAATACATTAATAATTCCATCTAATGTATCATTACATAAGCTTGTCTCATATCCTATTAACTTCACATTTCATCAAATTTTAGCTTCATTTATTGTAAAACCTCCATCTAATGTATTTGTAGAAACTTCTCTACCATTACCTTATCAAGGATTAAATGTTAATGGAGGTATTTATCTAGGAGTAAATACTTTTAATCAAACAATTATCTACACTACCTCGAATTCCTTAAATATTAATATAAAATTAGGGTTTTTCACAGACATTTTAATGATTTTAGTAGATTTATTCTTTTATTTATTTTTTATTTACCTAAGCATATATAAAAGTTCCAAAAATCAGATAAAGAGTGTTATTCTAAAATTTTTGAAAGTTCGTTAATTATTTTTTCTTTTCCAAAAAATTCTATTATTTTTGAATGTATTTTCTTTTTTAGCTCAATATATTCCTCTTTTGATTTTTTAAAAATTTCGTAATAGGAAAGAATGGCATTTGAAAAATCACATATTTTCCATGGCTCAATTAATTTTCCTTGTATAGGATCTCTAATGATGAAAGAGTTGGTTGGAATATTCCATGCAATTACTGGTAAACCAAATGCTTGAGCTTCAAGTAAAACTAATCCAAAGGTTTCAAATCTAGAAGGGAAAATGAGTAGGTCAGCTTTTTGTAATTCTTGAATTTTCCTTTCTTCACTAACTTTTCCTAGATATTTAACATCTAATTTTTCTATTATTTCCTTATCTGGACCGTCTCCAATAATGACAAACTCTATATCCTTTGCATATTCCTTAACTCTTCTTATGATTTCTGGAATAAAATCTATACCTTTTTGATATTTTTCTAGTCTACCAATAAAAAGCACGGAAAAAACATTATCAACTGTTATATTTACATTATCATAATATACAAAGTTAGGTATAAGATAGATTTTGTTTTCTGGTATTCCTCTTTTTATAAGAATCTCTTTATCATAAGGATTTAATGCATGAAAATAAAAATTTTTAGTTAAGAAATAAAATAATAAAGATGAAAAATTATTTCTTCTTTGTATAAATCCATGAAGACCAACTATCACATTCTTATGGAGAAATAAAGGATAAATTAAAATAAAAAAGACTATGTTAGGTACATCAACTAGATAAATTTTCTTACATCTAATAATTTTTAATATTCCTTTTATGCTATTTTTTGTCATTATAGGAAGATAAACATATGATTTACCTATCTTTACAGTAATAGTATCTATGGAATACAGCGCAATGCTAGAAAGCTTCTTAGGATTTTTTGTTTTCCAATCTTTAAAATAAATTATTTCAGAGTTAGGAATGCTTTTAGCTACTTCTACAGTCCATTTGGCTGTACCAGTAGTAGAATTAAAAGGATCAGCCTTTAGTAAGAAACATACCATATTAATTTCCTTGAGATATTATGTTATAAGCCCTTTATAAGTATAGCATTTCCTTGAACTTAACGTCAATTCCCTTAGCCCTTGAAAGGTTTTTAACTTTGGTAATACCTAATTTAAACAATTAATATGACAAAGTGGATGAGGAAGCTGAAGGAGGCTTTAAGGTGGATAAAAGACTTCGTTAACGCTATAATGGATGCACTTAATAAGATTAGGGCTGATGTTGCAAGAAAATTAATCCTAGGCTTGATCATGAAGATGGGAAGTCTAGCTAGTATAGCTGAGACCATGGGTTTCGACTACGAGAACGTGCTAAACAAACTTGATGATCTAGCTAATGTTGACTTGATCCCACTTGTGAAGCTTTTAGTTAAGGATCATCCAGTGCAAGTTGTTGATGATACTTTTGATGAGAAGGCTTATGCTATGCCCGTGTCTAGGAACTTGGCCAAGAAGGCTTACATTCCAGTGATTCAGCTTCTCATAGTTACGGTTAGAGACTTGGTAACGAATGAGGTGTATCTAGTTTATATTGATGCTTATGTTGCTAGGAAGGTTGCTGAAATAGCTAAGGTTATGGGGCAGGATTTGAGTTTTTCCACGAAGATAGATATGACTCTTCAAGTTTTAGAGAGGTTGAGGAGTGAGTTTAATGTTGTGGTTGTTACTTTTGATTCGTGGTATGTGAATGGTAGGACTCCCGGTTATAGTGAGACTTATAGTTGTAATGTTGTGTCTTCCTTGAAGTCCAATGCACGGGTTGTCGGGGGTGGCAATTCCGTGCTTGTTGGGAGGGAGGAGAGTACTACGTCACGTACCTCGGAGTCTAGTTGTAGTTGAGGATTATAAGGGTTATGGTAGGAGGTATTTTTCCTCTACTGACCTTTCTATGTCTTCTGAGGAGATTCTTATTGCTTGGGAGAATAGGTGGGATGTGATTAGGGAGTTGAAGGCTCTTGGTTTGGAGAGGGGATCGTTTAAGTTGTGGAGTAGAAATTTGGGTTATGTTAAGTTGGTTTCACTCGTGTTGAATTTGTTGTTGTCTTTGAGGCTTGGTGAGGGTTTTGGGTGTTGTGAGGCTTACTCGTCTGTTTAAATCTTTTTACTTTTAGGTGGATGATATTAAGAAACTGTTCAGTATAAGGTAAGTTCAGGAAAATGCTAACTATTTATATAATCTTTGTCTTTCATCTTTAGATAGAGATAATAAATGCTAAAATTTTTGCTTATTTGACGATACTTTGTGTATTTCCTTCTACCACAACATACTGTTATTTCACCAGTCAACCCTAATGAGTCTCTCCACTCATCTCTACGGGATAGGCTAGTTAGATTCAAGAGGGCTACAAAGGCTGTTAATAGGAGTATTGAAATGATGAAGTACTCGATAGCGTTAGTACTATGGGAGAGAATGCTTATACCAGAATTTATACCTTCATGACGACACTATGAACTCACTCGAGTTTATAATATACCACAAATCTTATAATTACGTGCACTGACAGTTCTTTTATGATAGTTATTGGATTTCAATGGCCGGTCGAGCATGATCATGCAGTAGCAGTTATTCAGGATGGTAAGCTAATATTTGCTGCTGAAGAAGAAAGATTTACTAGGCATAAGCACTCAGATGGTGAACCTCCTTTACTTTCCTTAGAAGCAGCATTTAAATTTTAAAAAAGAAGGAATAAAGCCAAAGGATGTTGACGCTTATGCAATTAACTGGGACTCCTCACTTTTCTCTGCTAAAGATAAAAGATTACGTGGATATTTAGGAAGTGTTATCGGTAGTTTTTCTCACGGTATTTTAGATTTTGATGAAGGACTTACTTCTTACGCTTTTAGCTTTCTTAAGGGTAATTATATTTCTTTAGCTAAGCAGCTTATTAGAAAGGCTATCCATGATATAGGAGAAGAAGCTCCTTCTGACTTTAAGATTTATCAAGTTAGGCATCATTTAGCTCATGATGCTTTAGCTTATCACTTTTCTGGTTTTAGCTCAGCTACAGTTTTAACTATTGATGGTGCTGGTGAATATGAATCAACAGTTATTTGGAAAGTTAAGGATGGTAATTTTGAACAAGTTCTTTCTATGTACGCTTCCTACGGTAGTTTAGGTTTTCTCTATGAAAAGCTAATGCAAGGTATTAAACTTGGTAGACTTGAAGGACCTGGAAAAGGTATGGGTTTGGCTCCTTATGGTAAAGCTTCACCGTATTATGACAGGCTAAAAGAATTTGTTAAGATAATACCAGAAGGAGACAAACCCTATACAATTTTACTTGATGGAAAAGAAGTTAAGGAGAAGGATCTTATCAAGATTCTTTCCGTTTATTATGATATTTCTGAAAGAATTATTGGTTCTAAGACGTTGGATTGGGATCCTCATGGTGATTTGAATGAGGATGCTGTTAATATTGCCTGGGCTATACAAAGAGTGACAGAAGAGGCTGTTTTGGCTACTGCTAAATGGGCTAAGGATCATACTGGTGAGGATAAGGTTGCATTAGCTGGTGGTGTTGCTTTGAATGCAAAGGCAAACATGGAATTATATTATTCGAGGATTTTCAATGATATGTTTATCTTCCCAGCTGCTAATGATGCTGGTGGTCCTATAGGTGCTGCAGCTTACGTTTATGAACATGAACTAGGAGGAAAGATGAAGAATGAGAGACTTCAACACGTTTACCTAGGACCAGAGTATTCAGATGATGAAATAAAGAAGGTAGTTCAGAAAAGCAAATTCAAGGCTGAGTATATAGGAGACGACGTTAACGTTATTGCTGATTTAGTTGCAAAAGGTCAAATTGTTACTTGGTATCAAGGTAGGGCTGAGTTAGGACCAAGAGCTTTAGGGCATAGGTCAATTTTGGCTGATCCGACTAGGAAGGATTATTGGAGGTTAGTTAATGATATAAAGGGTAGGGAGTGGTGGAGACCATTAGCTCCTTCTCTTCTGCTAGAGGATGTTGGCACGTATTTCAAGGATCCTACTGCTCATGAGTTTATGATTTTAATGTTTCGTTATAAGGATGAAGAAGCATGTAAAAGAGTACCAGTTACTTGTCATGTTGATTTAACTGCTAGGCCACAGACAGTGACTGGTAAGGAAGACAAGAATTGGTATAATGTGATTAAAGCCTTTAAGGATTTGAAGGGTGAAGGGTTAATAATGAATACATCTTTCAACCTTGCTGGTGAGCCTTTAGTTGAGACTCCAGCTGACGCAATTAGAAGTTTTGCTTTAGGCGGATTCGATGCAATGTACTTACAAGGCTGGCTAATAACAAAACGTTAAAGATAATAACCAAGAGCAAATGGAATTCCTTTTGTTAAAAACACTGGTAATAACTCTATTTTCTCTTTCCAACTGACTCCGGGTCTTCTTCTCCTTATAAGGAACTCAAATTCTGTTCCTTTAAGTAATTTTGCATTTTTCCCATACTTATACCATTTTTTGACAAACTGAAAGAATGAGTCATCTTCTACATGATAGACTGCATTTGGAATAAACTTAACGTCTTTTACTCCAGACAAGTAATACACTAGGGAGTCCTCAAAGGCTTGTAAACTTAACAGTTTTTCTGGTATTTTTTTATATGCCTCTAATAACACATCTCTTCTATATACACGAGGTATCACTCCACCCTCTATTGACAGATTTTCTCTGTATTTTCTTTGAGAAATTTCTCTATCGACTTTCATTAGTTTAGCAACTATTCCCTCACCCACAGTTATTTCTCCTAATGCAATTGCCTCAGCATCTGGTAATTTTTGTAATATGCCATTCACAAGGTACATGTCTGAATCTAGGTTTATGATGTATTCTCCAGAAGAGATTTTTGCCCCTTCAATTCTTGCTTTAAGTCTACTCCCCTTAACTTGTAATACTATTGCTCCTAATTCTTTTGCAATTTTATCAGTACCGTCAGTAGAGAATGAGTCAACTACAATTACTTCTGCACCTTGGGATAATGCAGATTTTATTGGTAATTCTACATGTTTTGCTGAATTAAGTGTAGGTATTACTACTGAAAATTTCACGGATATAAAGGAAAAAGTAAGAATAAAAATTTTTACATAGCGAGACTTAACAAGTCTGTTTCAGTCAGACACTTTTGTATTATGATAAACTACTGGTTTTTCAAATCATGAGATTTCATGAATTAACTAGTATGTTTTTAACTTATCCAATGTAACCTCACAAGCACATTTAAAGTTACTTTCTTCCATATACAATCTTTATTTCTTCTCTTTGCAAAGCTGGCACATAATATTTCTTTTTAAAAATAGCTGAATACAAAACTTTAGATTTTCTTTCTGCATCTACAAATGATGGAAAGTGAAGGAGAACGTTTTTGAAAGTGTTAATTAATAAATGGTTCATCTTCATTTCAGTTAATTTAAATCCGTGAGAAACTAAGTAAGAGGTAACTCTTTCTATGTTTTCCTTTCCATGTAATTCTATAGCTATTTCTCTAACAGAGTTTATCCATTCTCCTTTCATAACTTTTCCCTCAGCACCTTCAATATCCATTTTTACAACGGTAAAATTTCTGCCTAATTCATCGATTGTGATTGTGTTAACAGTCAGATTTCCTTCACCAAGTTTACTACCTACACCTTCATCAGAGAGAGTAAGTGTTGTATCCTCATCATATAAAGCCTTATTGATAAGTATCACGTTTTTAAGTTCATTTGCTTCCACATTCTTTTTTAGTAATTCAAATGCCCAAGGCAAAGGTTCAACAGCAACTACTTCTTTAACTTTTCTAGCTATCTTAAGAGTAAAATCCCCAACAAACGCTCCAGCATCTAATACAATATCATCCTTCTTTACGTGAATGTGATCGTATTCACCAACGATAAAAGTAGCATAGTAAACGAATTCGTATCCTTGTGGTATTTCAATCTTAACATTACCGTATTTAAATATCACATTAGTAAAATGAAGAAAGCAATTAAATACTTTTCTTACTCTTTAAGATATTCACCTATGAATTTACAGCGAATAGAATAAACGTTTAGATGATTTTTCTCCTTATTTTTATTTTCTATATGAATGTGCATTCATATCGTATACTCTTTCTTACCTAAAGGTTGAGTATTAACATCATATCTTAAAGGATTTACTCGTCACTCAATGAATATACGTTGATATTCTGTCACACATATCCAGCCCAACTTAAAGGAGAATCAAAATTTGCTAGTTCAGATAGCGAATACTTTCTATACGCTTTCTTAGGACTGAAGTAATATATTGCCAGTTCATTTTCCTCTTGAGTAAGCTTAGCCAACATCTTTACAACTTCATTACTATGAGTTGTTATGAAAGATTGAACATTTTTAGCATCAACAATGTTTTTCAGCACTTCTTTAACATAATTAGGGTGAAGAGAGTCTTCTATTTCATCAACAAGTAGTATGTTAGCATAAGATAAACTTGCTTTAATTAACTCTTTTTTGAGGAATCCTCTACCTATAGAATATACGGGCAATAATTGGTAAAATTGATCATAATCGTCTTTAAGGATTTCGAATTCGCTCTTTCCTCCTCTCTTCTTTGAATAGCTTATTATTCTCTCTGGGTTGTCATAACTATCGAAGTGTACAGAAATGTAAACTGGGAAATAATCTAGTTCCTTAATAGTATTTCTTTGAACTAGACTTGGAATTTGTAAAAATCCAGTCAGTTTACCCCAAGATATTGGAACTTTCTCTACTTCTATCTTTGCTATCAACTTACTTTCATCTACATCATTCAAATATACAGACATTCTAAAGGGATCTTTTCTTTTTATAATGATCTTATCGTCATTAACAGTAATTGTTGAATCGTTAATTGTTGAAAAAGCTGAAAGAGATTCTCCTCTGCTACTAAGCATGTATAAAAGTTGAGAATTAGCCTCAGAAAACGTAATTTTGTTAGATAGAAGAAGTGTTGAAAAGAAGATAGCTTCAAGAAATGAGGTTTTCCCAGTATTATTCTCTCCTATGATCAAGTTAACTCTTCTTACGTCATTATCTTCAAACTTTAATCCTCTAAATCCATCTATTTTGATACTGTGAATCACAAGATAGTCTTACTTTCGTTTTATTTAAACCTTAGTCGTTTTATTCACACACTTACTTTACCTAGATTTTTTCTTGAGATATAATCAATTACTTTTTGCGTTAGCTCTTTTTCAGTATTATTTTTAGCAATTTCCAAGTTTTTACTGAACTATAACGAGTCTTTCACCTCATATCTTTGCAGTCTTTAACTACAACTCCATTATAAGCTCTTTACTTCCTAAACAATTGTTGGCACTCCACTAGCCATCGCTTCTAAAACGGATTTTTCTCATGATATTCAAAGCTTGTAATTCTGAAGAAGGATAGTAACAATAACTCTTTGTTTATCCAAGAACATGAGCATACGCGAATTCTCTAGCTTTCTTCATTCCAGGCCTTGAGAACTTTTCTCTTTATTGCAAATCATATTATTAATCTGATTTCAAATGCTACTGTTAAAGTTACAAAAGGGGATTGAGACCAAGTAGAAATTATAGCATTTAATGAAAATGGGAGAATAATAAGATAAAAAATGAAAACCACTTAAGGATGCTATTTGGTACACTAAGCTTTGAAAAAGATGGAACACGAAGTAACTACACATTTCAAGCTAATGTATACACTCACGCGTGATTTACTGAGAGAATAGCTTATAGCTTGCTGTCATAAAACTCTAAATTTCAAGACCTATTTCTTGGCGATAAAGGTTAGGCTGTAAGTGGGTGGTATACTTATTTTACTAAAGCGTAAACTAAGACTCCATTAACTTTTAGGACAGGGTCACCAATCATATCGCTTATATGTTTTACAACATATTTTGTCTTCAAGTAATAGTTTGTATCTAACAGTCTGTAAGTAGACCATTCTTCTGATAATGTCTTTACTTTGTTTGTAATTTCTTCATGTTTATTTGACCTTTCATATCTTTTCCCTAAATTTCTAAATGCTAATACAGCGTTGAATTCTGTTTATCTTATCATTGTTAACCTCGTAAACGTTTGTTACTATAGTGTATACAAACAGTTTGTAATATCTTTATCGTCAATTTCATAAACGCTTGGCTTAATTTCAAGCAATTCGTAATCAAATTCTCTTTCAATATTGAGTTGTTGCAACTATTCAGCTATCTTATTAAAGCTTAGTACTACTCACGAATATAAGTTGTCTTGATTAGAGAGATATTGAATTTATTCGGTCTTATTTGTTATAATACCATCTTTTACTATTACTTGTAAATCACTAACATCTTTACCAAGAGAAATTAATATATTTAGTAAGGCAACGTATTGAAATCTCTTAGCCTTTGCTATCAATGAGATTCCTTCCTTGATCCCCATTACTTGAAATAATGCATTCAAGAACTTTTCCTTACTCTCTATTGACAAACCGCTAACTCTTTGAGTTTTCCAGTTATATATTGTTTTTCTACTTATTCCACTAATTTTCTCAATTTCTTTTTCCTTTTCTGGAGAGAGATCATTAACCCAAGTCATTATGTTAAGTACGTCGACGTCAGATATAATTGACGCAAGCTGTTTTGTGTAAAACATTTCCAAACTCATATGTAATATATTAAATGAATGTATTAATAACACTAACGTTATGCAAATGGAAACATTATGTCAAGCTCATTTCTTCAGCATAAGTTTTTTACTTATATGGTGTATAGAATACTAATGGTTAAAGTTAAAATAAGCATTTACATTGATAAAGACGTTTGGGAAAGGTTTAAGAAATATGCTTCAAGTAAAGGTACTAGTGCAAGTAGACTCCTTGAAGAAATTTTGTCAGAAGCTTTAAATGACGACATTATTCTGTCAGAATTTGAACCTACAGAGGATAATGAGATTAATTTCCAACCAATTAAATCTATCAAGCTTGTAAGTGATTTAGTTAAGGAAATGAGGTATGAAAGAGAGAAGAGTCTATTACCTTGAAAAAGCGATGTTGTTGGCGATGTATTTTTCAGATTAGACATGTATTCATCGAGAGTGTATATATAATCTCTTTTTCATCTTAACTGAAACTTTCGAGGCAAAGTTTAAATTTCTTAAGGTCAATTTACTCATATGCTTAAGGAAGAGTTTCTTAAATTACTAAAGGAGGATGCTGATTTCAGAAGGCAAGTTGAAGAAATCCTTGGCATTAGTACTCTCGATGACATTAAGGATATGTTAAAAAAGGTTATTGAATCAATTGATAAGCTAAGGGATTCAGTTAATCAGTTAGTTGAGGCTCAGAAGAAGAGTGAGGAAAGACTGGCGAAATTAGAGGAAATTGCGTCTGATCATGAGAAAAGGTTGGCAAAACTAGAGGAATTACATAACGAGAATGAAAAACGTATTAGAGAGTTGATTGAGGCACAGAAGAGGAACGAGGAGAGAATTAATGAGCTAATCGAGGCTCAGAAGAAGACTGAAGAAAGACTAGCAAGACTTGAAGAGGCGATACAAAGTCTTTCAGAAGCTCAAAAGAAGACTGAGGAGAGAATTAGAGAGTTGACTGAGGCTCAGAAAAAGACTGAAGAAAGATTGGCAGCATTTCAAGAGGCTACTGAAAAGAGATTTGAGGAGTTAGAAAAGAGAACTAATGAAAAATTCTTAGAAATTGAGAAAATTTTGAAAGATACAGCAGAACAAATTGCAAAATTAACTGAGACTGTAAGAGAACATGATAAAGCACTTGGTACTATCGGTAGAAGATGGGTCGTGAATATGAAAAAGTTGTGTTGTTCTTCTTCGAAGAGGTTTTGAAGCAAGAGGGGATTGACTATAAGTATATAAATAAGTTTACTTACAAGGATGATAATGGCGTTTATGGTTATAAGGGTAAGAAATATGAAGTTGATATATTTGCAAGAGATCACAAAATCTATTTAATCGAGATTTAAATCTTCTGCAGAAGCAGATGATATAGAGTGGTTTGACTTAAAGACTCGTGTGATAATAGACGCTTTGAAACTACAAGGAGATATTGTTAGGCTCTTTCTTGCTACTACAGTTACTAAAGGGGCTTTAGAAGCATCAAATAGATATGGAATAAAATGGTGATGTGATTAAGGACGAGGAAGAAGACGTTGTAAGCGGGTAAGTGTATCTTGTTCTAAGTATTCAAATTTTACAATTGTAGGATGTTATTATATCTGTAGCATAAGAATGTTGTTCAATTACTACATACTATAACACTCATTTTCCATTAACTTTCTTTTAGTAATATTTTTCCTATACTATGTTGATAGTGAACTGACAAAAGCTTATAAAAAAGTTGATAGTAGAAAATCAAGATGAAATTTTTAAATAAAATGAATCCATGGTGGTTTTACAGTTCTTGGGAGGATAAAGATGAAGATTTAAGTAAATGGGAATCGCAAAAGTATAAGTGGTATCCTAGTTGGATTTCCTTTATTTCGTTAAAGCCTTACAGCCTAAATTTCGTTTATGGTCCAAGGCAAGTTGGTAAGACTACTGGATTAAAAATACTCATAAAATCACTTCTTCAACAGGGTGTTAACCCAGAAAGTGTAGTATATTTTGATTTAGATATTGTAGCTTCATTGCAAGAGTTCAGAAGGATCCTTGAGGGAATTATATCTAGAAAGAGAGGGAGGAGTGAAACTTTCTATGTTTTCCTTGATGAGGTTACATCTGTTAAGGATTGGTGTAGGGTGTTAAAGTTTTTCATAGATCATGGGGAATTCAAAAATGATGTTATTGTTGTTACTGGCTCTTCGTCAATTGGAATTACTAAAGCTCCAGAAAGATTTCCCGGGAGAAAGGGTTTCGGAAAAGAAGTTTTAGTTCTTCCTCTTTCATTTCAAGAGTTTATAAAAGTAAAGGGGTACAAGAGGGAGGACGTTCTTTACGACGAATTTCTTGCTCAAAAACTTTTTACTGAATATAAGGAAAAGGGAGGGTTTCCTAAATCAATAAATGATAATCCAGATGCAAATAAATCCTTAATTGATGGGATAATTTCAGAAATATATAAGCATTCAAGAGATCTAAGGATAATTCAAGATATTATCTCATCTTTAATGGAAAAGATACCTTCAGCTTTATCTTATAATTCAATAGCTAATGATATTGGAGTTTCACATAATACTGTGAGTGAGTACTTAGATTTTCTCTCAGATCTTTTTTTGATAGGAATTGCTTATTGGTATAGTGAAGGAAAGGTTGATAAGAAAAAGGAGAAAAAAGTATTTTTTAGAGACCCATTTATTTTGCATTCTCTCTCTTTGTGGGTAAATAAAAAATTTGATGAGAGTGCATTGCTTGAAAATATTGTGCAAGAACATTTATTTAGAAAATTTGGTGAAGTTTATTATTTTAAGAATAATAGTGAGATTGATGTGATTGCTGGTGAGTATAAAATCGAAATAAAGAAAAGTAGGAGTAGAAGAGGTTATCCTAAAGGAGTTAGAATAATAAGTGAGGAAGAAATACCAAGACTTCTCTTAGAAATTGAAAAGTGAGTATCAAGTGAAAAAAGAAGATTTTTTACATTCAAAATTTTGCTTAAATCATTATATTAAACTTAAATTCATCTTGTTGATCAAGACCGGTTTAGATAAGAGATTTACATTGTTTTACAAGGTTTTATGATAAAACTTATATTCAGTTACTTCGATTTTACCGTGTGCAGAAATTTATCGTTAACATTGGGATTGCCATTGCCTTATTAGCGTTTTCATTCAGTAGAGAATCACCATTAGTCATTCTTTCGGCATTTTTGATTGGAATTGCTCTTTCAACTTTATATGGTGATCAAAGATTTAACTTCTTATACATCTTGCTTGTTTTCCCTTTTGTGTCTTACGGTATTTTTCCTTCTTATATTCTTTACAGTATTGTAGTCTCATCTGTCATTTCTTATTATTTCAAGGAGTTTTCTTATGTTCTTTTACCTCTTGGTCTTGATCTTCTCACGTTTAACATATCTTATTTGGTTGACGCTTTTATCTTCTTAGGCTTGATTATTGTTTATGCTTATTTGAAGTATGATTCAAGGGGTATTATTGCATCTGGTATAATTCTCTTAGTTTTCTCAGCCTTTCTTGACAGTATTAGAGTTCAGTTAGGCAATATTGCTTATTTTGATTTAGTATTTGGTGTTATATCTACTTTAATTCAAAGCTCTTCTTTGAGAATTCCGAGAAAAGTTTATGTACCTGTAGCTTTAGCTTTATATCCATTACTCACCTTTGCCTTACCATTACCCTCTTCATATTATTGGTGGAATCCATCATCATTTCTCTATAAAGATTTTCTTTATCTTTATATTATAGGTTATGGTTATAATCTTAGATTAGATCAAGCTGGGTTATATTTTATTTCAAGCATGCTTATAGATAAATTTGGTCAAATTTTAGGTTTGCATATTTTGATCTTTCTCCTTTATTATATCTCTGGTTTGTCTGCTTATCTCTTTTTTGAGAAAAATAAGCTTTTGCTTTCTTTTGTTTATTCCTTGTTAACTCCAATACAATTGCCAGAAATAGCAATAACTTATTCTCTTTTTCCACTTGCGTTAGTAATAGCTTCAAAACTTGACTGGAAAAGATACTTGGCTTTTTCAGTTATTACTTTTCTCTCAACTTTAGTTTTTCCTTTTGCTTTTACAATTACTTCCGTTTTTCTTAAAAAGAGAAGAGAATATATCATTTTCTCATTTTTTCTTTCATTATTTTGGTTAATTCCTTATGCTCTTATTCATTTTCCTAATTACTCGTTGTATTTCCCTCAGATTGTGATTTATGTTCTTCTAGTAGTGGCTGGTGTTTTCTCATTTTTTGCAAACAGAAACTATTTATCTATTGGAGTAATTTTAGGGCTTATTTATGTGGCTCTTCAATTACCTTATTCCTTTATTCTCTATCCGTTTCTGATTATTGGTTTATTAAGTGTGGAAAGAAAGTATGTTTTGCCAGTTCTCTTAATAACTCTTATAGTTGCTGAAGGTTTAGTCTTAGCCCCAACTTTGACCTTCTCTGGTATTCCGAAAAATGTCAGTAATGTTGTAACTACACTAGAGAAAGATGGTTTTGGTTTGGTTTATTGGAAAGGTAGTTATTCATTATTATCCCCTTATCCTATAACTAACAGTACAGCGTTCGCAAAGTATGAAGTAAGTAGTAAGTTTATCGTAACGTTAAATCCAGAGTTTGAAACTCAACCTTATCCTATCATTTTAAAAGTTAACGAGAGTATAATTGAACCACCAAAGGTAATCAACTTTACGAATTCTATTGTTGAAGTAAGGAATAATAGTATATATTGGAAAATTCCTACTCCAATGTCAA
This sequence comes from Sulfurisphaera javensis, assembly GCF_041154675.1. Classification (NCBI taxonomy): domain Archaea; kingdom Thermoproteati; phylum Thermoproteota; class Thermoprotei; order Sulfolobales; family Sulfolobaceae; genus Sulfurisphaera; species Sulfurisphaera javensis. The sequence goes on along the minus strand of NZ_AP031322.1, from coordinate 126,613 downwards.
ATTCTGAAATTGAAATATTTCTTCATGTACCAGAAAAAATTGGTTATTTAGATTTAAATAATAATTTGACAAATCTAGAGTTCTTTTATGTTGTTGTTTATACTACTTCTGGTGTAAAAGAATATAAGCAAACTTCTGTAATACCAATACATGCTACAGTGGAATATATTGATTTATACTATTACGCAACTAAACCTTTGATAATTAACCTTACCCCTATAATTAACGAGAGTGGTAAGTTTATACCAATGTTAAAGAAATTAATCCCATTTGAATATAAAGAGTATCAGAGAGGGAGTAACTCTTTCTTAGTATATTTAAAAGCTAATGATGTAATTAATGTTACTACAATTAAAGGGTATGAATTTTCTATTAACTCATCTAAGTTCGTAACTTATTCTATTCTTAAACCAGGGTACTACGAAATTTACGTAAAGCCGACGATTTCAGTGAAATATAACGTCGGAATATATCTTTCTGTTATATTTTTCTTTATCTTTTTAATTTATGTTATATTTAAAGAGAAATTGGTGAGGGTATATGAGAAGCTTATCATTAAGATACATTCTTCCACCGGTCATTCTTAGTATATTGGTAAATTTCATGTGGTATAGGGGTTTGCCTATTTACGCTGGTGATCAAGGTATTTTATTGGCTAATGGTGTTAACGTAAATTATCTTATTCAAGGGGTTTTAACGGCTTACACAAATTATCCATATGGTTTTGTTCCAGTGGTTCCATCTACTGCATGGGTGAACTTAATCTTTGTTCCTTTTTCCTTTCTAGGTAATTTGGGAGAAGAAGTGTTATCTACCATACTGACAATTATAGGTTCTGTCTTTTTATTTAAATTAGCTTTAAGATATTATTCTTATCTTTCCTCTCTTCTATCTTTAATAATTTACTTAACTAACTGGTATATTTATGAGGGATTTATTGAAGCACCTTACATATTTTGGAGTCAAACTATTATTTATTTTCTCTTACCGTTACTAACCTATTATTTAATGTTATACGGTGAGAATGAGATATCAAATAAGGTAGGTTTTCCAATAGTTACTGTAATCATTACTTATTTATTAGCCTCATCTGGAGAGATTTTCCCCATTGCTTGGTTAGGTTTTACATTACTTACTATTTACTTTCTAAGGAAAAGGATATTTCACGCTATCTTAATAATTCTGTTTTACACAGTTTCGCAACTTTACTGGGTTTTACCATATGCATCTGTTCAAATTCCTCACTTTTCTAATATTACAAATTCATCATTAGCTGAAATAATTCATGAATCCTCAACTCCATTAATAGAATCTTTTTCTTCCCTTATGCCTAGTGTTACTCCTATTTCTTACAATTTGTTGTTTATCGTCTTAGTTTCTTTTATCGTCTTACTTTCTTTTATCTTTGCTAAAAACAAAGATTTGAAATTCTTTTCCCTTCTACTAATCATAATTGTTGGATTTGATTCTGTAATTTATACGCCATTTTATCCTCTTGTAAAGGAAGCTGTTTTAACTAACGGTTTCTTTGCAGTGTTAAGGACTACACAATTCGCAACTGAGACTTTTGCTGGCTTATTTCTCTCTCTCCTAATACCATCTGTTATTCCAAACAAATATAGAAGGGAAGTATTTGCTTTGCTTTTGTTAATTTTTATCATCTTTAATTTCCCCGTGGCTAGCGGTTCGCTTTCTGAAAGAATATCTGTTCCTAATTATTACCTTGAATTGATTCAGTATTTGAATTCTCAACAAGGAGATTTCACTATTGCTGTTTTCCCTACAGTTTGTTATGGGTGGTATTCCACATCTTGGTATTATGGAAATAACATTTATCTTTACTATTCAAAACATCCAGTAATAGTTGGAGGTATTTATTCTGGTTATTATTTCTATTCTGATTACTATAAATTAAATTATTTACTTTACTTTATTAACTTATCTGATCCAGCATTTAAAGGCTCAATTGTGGTTATAACAAATATACTTTATTTATTAAACGTAAAATATATTGTAATAGAAGGTGATGCAGGGACTAATATCTCTTTCATTAGAATACTTTATTTGCCTATAAAACCTTACATAACAAATCTAAATCTGTTAGGAGAAAAGTATCATTTATTCCAATTCGTTAAGGCTTTTGGTCCTTTGTATTTATATAAGGTTAACTTAAACTCCTCTTATGTTTTTTATACAAACGTTGATAATATCTCAATAACTTCTATGAATTTAACTCAAGTGTTAAAGCCTGCTGAATATAAGTGGATTTCAAACACTGAAATTCAAGTTTCACCTTCAAGTTATAAATATGTATTCTTAACTTTTGCTTATTCTCCATTTTGGAGATCTAATTTTGGCGAACCAAAAAACGTATCGAACTTTAACCTTTATTATACTGGAGGAAAAGGAATTGTTATTTATGATACATTGCAAGGCAAATTAATGGTGGATGATGCATATGCTTTAGTTTCAATTTTAATGCCAATAGGAATAGGATTTGTTTTAGATAAGGTTCAGAGAAGATTAGCTTTGATAGGAATAAAACTGAGGAAGCTACAATGGATTAAAAAGTAGTAATCACGAATGCATCCATAACGTTCAGTAATAAATCTTTCTGCCAAAAATTTTGCGTACTTATATAAGTATCATTAAGATATAAATTATTTTTAGAATATTTTTGCAACCTAGTTAAAATCTTTTTCTTTCAATCTTCATAAATACTAATTGACGACATTATTAACGTATTCTAATCAACTACACTAAACTAAAATAAATATATCTCTTGTTCTAAGTTTATCAAGTGAATATTGTTTTAAGGATTCTTTGGAAAGGTGGGGTTACTAGAGTTGCTTTGGAAGAGGCTAAACTTATTCCAGCAAAGCTTATTGTTTATAGAAGGGAAAAGACAAATTATGACCTTTCTAACGTGGATCTTCAAGTACTATTTGAAGGTAAGCCTAAATGGATTTATACTTTTCTAACTTCTATCTATGCTAAACAAAGAGGGAGTGAGGCAACTGTAGATCTTGATAGGATAATTAATGCTAAGGATTTGATTAAAGGACCTTCTCTTTTTCATGATCAATTTGCCGGATTAACTGGGTATTTGAGGAAAAAGTCTTATGGAGAGGATTATGCTGTTTACATTCATGAGACTTCTTTAGATAATCAAGGAGTAAAGTGGACTTTTCCCAAGATGCTAGAGAAAAAGATTTTAAAAGAGAGTAAAATAATCATAACAAATAGTTACTGGAACAAGAAAATTATGGAAGAACATGGTTTTTCATCTGAGGTTGTTTATCCAGGATGTTATCCTAAAGATAAAATAAACGTTGAAAGGGAAAACATTGTTTTAACAGTTTCTCTTTGGGATAAGGGAAGGAAGCCAGAAATTTATGGTGAGATTGCGAAAAGGATTAAAGGTAAAATAATTATGGCTGGTTCATGGGTTGATGATACTCTGATGAATGAGTTCAAGAGAAAATATCCAGAAGTCATGGTTACTGGTCCTTTGCCAGAGGGGGATTTGCAAAAGCTTTACGATAGGGCTTCTGTTTTTATAAGGTTTGGTTATCATGAAAAGGGTCCTGGCTTAGGAGTTTTGGAAGCAATGGCAAGTGGAATGCCTGTTATTGTTAATGATGGCTTAGGGAGTAAGGAGTTAATTAAGGATAATGGTTTTGTTGTTAAAGATTGGACTGAAGCGGTTGACAAAATAAATGAGATCCTTAATGACGATAACTTAAGGAGGGAGTTTAGTAAAAACTCTTGGGAAATAGCTAAGTCTCTTCATTGGAAAAATCATGCAGAAAAGGTTAAGGAGTTAATGAGTAAATTGGAATAAACATATTCCGCGTTCGATCTAATTTAAATTACAAGAGTAGACAGTCCCTTTTTTATAGCGACAGAATGTACACTTATGAAAATTTTATAGAGATGGACATTTATGGTTGTTATTTTGGATTATATGCAACGTGATCAACAGCATTTAGGAGTAAACATAGCCTGGTCGATAGGACTCAATTAAATCGCGTTTAAAAACATCTGTTCTCAATTCCCTATCCTAAAGAAGTGTTGAAGGAAAGGTCAAAAATCTTTTGAACAAAACTAAAAAATTTGAGTTTATTTAAGTGTTTGTAATAAACGTTCTCTGATTCTTTTCCAATAATTACCTGATTTGAATGCATCACCTTCAATTATTTTAGCATTATTATGCTTTCTAGTTACTTTTTCAGAGACCAGAGGTTTTCATCACTTTATCTTTTCAATATTACAACAGCAGCTATAATTATTACTACTACGATAACAATAGCTATTATTGGTGTTAGATATGAAGTCGATGTCGAAGTAGAGGAAGGAGGTGTTGACGAGGTAGGAGGAGATGTTGGTATAGTTGAGGAGGTGCTAGGTATTACAGAAGATGTTGAACTTGTAGTGGTTGTAGAAGTAGTGGTCGAGGTGGTTGTTGTAGATGATGTAGTACTAGATGTAGTGGTTGTAGAGCTTATTGTTGTTGTGCTAGTTGTTGTCGTTGGTACGGTTTGTTGATAAACCACATAGTAAGTTGATGTTGGGTCAGCAAAAATTGTCAAGTTACTCCCTACCATGAAGTAATCTTCAGAATTTATTGGTTGCATATTTGCATTTAATACAGCAATAACTACTCCATGTACACTTACATTGAAGACTGTGTAATTACCAACATATAAAACGTAAATTACCTCAGCATAATGCAGTGTTGAATTGTAATTTACAGTTACATTGTTTTCCTCAACAACTTGTCCTACTGAAACGTTGTATATGCTATTGTTGTTAAATAAAACTAGGTAAGAGTTAAGTGTTGAATTTCCTATTAACATAAGTTTTCCTTGGTAAACCTCGTGAGTAAACATTATATGCTCAGTACTTACTATACTTCCATTTTGTGTTACTCCAACAAAAACTTCTAATCCGTGAATGAAAACTTGTTTGACTGTAACTAATTGAGAGGGCTTAGTGTAAATTTCTAATGCAAATAGTGAGTAAAATGGAGATATTGTAGCATAACCGCTCATTTCAGATGTCATAAATGAATTTCTTACTGTCACGTTAGCATAGCCATTTGCATATAAATCTATAATACCACCTACTTTACTTCCGTTAATCCCATAACCTACAGCTATATAACCAGAAACGTTAACGTTAGCCTTAAACATGTGATAAAATTGATACATCTCATTAAGGAAAGTTAGGTTTACTAGAACGCTGGTGAAGAATAACGATTCAACACTACCGCCCCACATTATTGCAGGAGTTTGAGTTGAGTATATATCAAGTACTGTGTTATTATATTTTTCTATCATCTTTGCTGTTTCATTACTTACGTGTAATGACGTCTTGAAACCCATGTATCTGTGAGGTAAAGCTAAAGAATATGATAGTGAAGATGAAGATGATGAATATATGTTTATTACATTCTCTATCTCGTAGAGATTTATTGACTCGTAAATGACATTACTGTAGTTCTCTTCTACTGGAATTGTTAAGTTATATAAAGCTGAACCGTTAGCAAATTGTAAGATTAAATCTCCGGTTCCGTTAATAAACCCATAACCCTTTATAGTTTCACCTGGTGTGTAAATTCCTGCCCAAATTACTGTAGCAAATTTTCCACTAACGCTTATCACTCTTACTAAATTTGGAATTTGTGATGTAACTTGAATTTCAACACCGTTTGTAACATCAACTTCAATATTTCCGCTGAATGTATTGAGGGAAGAGAATGTTATTAGCCAAGTGTTTATACCCTCACTGTATGTTATTGTAGTTGGTAAATAGTTTGAGTACTCCACAGTGTAGTTACTCACATTAAGTATTCCTAAAATAAAACTTTGAGATTGTGAAGTTAAAAATCCGTGATGAGTCATATTTAGATATAAACCAACATAAGTAGTGTTAAAGTTTGAAAAAACAAAGGTTTCACTTGAAGGTGCTTGAGATGAAGTTGTTGGAATAATTAGGAATGGTAAAAGTAAGATTGCTAATATGATTAGACTTTTTTTCATAGGGTAGAGTAGGGGGAGAATATTATAAAGTTTTTGAAAGGGAGAAAAAATTGCCATTTTTCAATTTCTAAGTTTGAAATTACAAAAAAGAAAATGCTTATTTCATTTTTTCTTTAAGAATACTATCATTAAAACTACTATTACAAGAATTATTATAACTGCTACTATTGGTAATGTGGATGGAGAGGTTGTAGTAGATGGGGCTGAGGTTGTTGGACTTTTTGTAGTAGATTGTGTTGTTGCAGTGTGTGTCGTTGTGGTAGTTGTAGAAGTAGGTGGTGTTGTTGACGTTGTCGTAGTTGTTGTAGGAGTAACGTACACTACACTTGCAAGATACAATCCTGGAAAAGTGGCATAAGCTACATAGTATTTATTATCAACATGTATTCCTACTCCTATACTAAATATTACATATATACTATTATTTCTGATAAAGATGGAGGCCTGATTTTATGTTATAAGCGTGATAAAAAGACATTTTTTCTTACTAGTAAGGATTTTTTGCCGATTTCTTTCAATTTAACGTATTTGAATGGCAACTTTTACGGGTTGCCAATAGCTTATAAATTAAAATTGGCAAACGTAAAATTAGGAGTGGGGTTTTAGGGGTGTCCCCTAAAGAAAAAACGAGATATAAATATGGTGACATGATTATAAGGGAAAGAAAAGGCCGGTATTATGTTTACAAATTAGAGAACGTGAATGGTGAGATAAGGGAAACTTACGTTGGTCCTTTAGATAAGGTCGTAGAAGCTTATGAAAAATTGAAAATGAAAGTAAAGGGGATGTCCCCCTTCAGTGCGACCGCCGGGATTTGAACCCGGGACCTCCGGCGTGGCAGGCCGGCGTCCTAATCCAGGCTAGACTACGGCCGCACTGCAACATATAAAAATGAATTTATGTATTTATGTTTTTCTTTCATAGTTTCACATCATAGATAATATGTAATGTTCTTAGACAAGTTAATGTGTAAGGATTCTCGTTCTTAATTCCTATAAAACGATTTCCTTGACTTGAAAAGCATAAGATTAAGTGAAACCTAACAACATAAATTCGCAGTATTTCAGCTATTTTTAGACTATGTTGGGAAGATATATACAAAATGAAGTAAAAATTACCAGATTCCTTTGTAGTTTCACTTAACTCACCTGGACCATAAACTTCATTATCAAGCTTTTGGAGTTCTAGCCCTATTCTTTCTGCTTCACTTCTGTTAAAAACGAAAGGGGGGTTTGGACCTCATATTCGGTTGAAACGTTACTAAGTTAGGTAAGTTTTTTATCATCATTGAGTTATAAAAGTCCTAAAATTAGCTTAAAACTCATTGGAATGGGTAGGACACTTTCTTTTTATTATGCTACTATCGTGGTTTTGTGATAAAGTTTTAAGTAAGCCTTTTTCAAAGTTAAATGTATGAATAGAAAAAGAATAGTTTTAACAGTTGCTATTTGGATTCTTATTCTCTTATTTTCAATGTATTTAGCCTCACAATCTTTTACTCACCTTTCTTATAATGAAAATGTTACTTTACCTTCTAATAGTAAAGCTTATGTAGCGACTGAATTACTAAGTAAATATTTTCCTTCGGGGAGTGGGAATAACTCTATTGATATAGTTTTAGTTAATTCTACTCCTTATGAGGATTATCTAATAGAAGAGAAAATATTGCAAATCCCACTGGTAACTAATGTAAGTGGTGTTCCTAATGTGTATATAAGCTATGCTACTTTTTTAGGGAAAGTTATTAATGAAACTGGGGAATTACTTAATGAAAGTGCATATGCATTATATGTATTTCCTCAGAAGTTTGTGTTTTATCTTAATTTAACTCATAATGAAACTTTGGCTTTAAGTGAGGCAGAGAAAGGAATGCCGAGTTCTTATTCATCCTTTTATTCTACATTTGCTAAAACATTTGTATCTACGCATAATTTTACTTTAGCTTTTGATTCTGGCATTTCAACTTTAAATAAAACACAACTCATAGCCTTAGCTTTCATGAAGCCTGGTAATATAACTCAGCAATTACCTAATGCTACATCTAAAGCTCTCAACATATCTTCTTCTATTGTCTCTATGTTACTTTTTAAAAGTATTAATAACGTGTTAAGTACTGAACTACAAAAGTTCTTTAAATTATTAAAGCCTCCTTCTTCTCTTTTAGCAGTTTATTCAAAGAATAATGTTGATGTTCTCTTAATTTATACTAAGTATTCGGCAACATATGTTTATCCTAACGGAACATATGCTGATGAGATTATTATTCCTCAAATAAAGAGTGATATTAGTAATGTATTTCACGGAACTTATTATATTACTGGGGAAACTCCAGTCTTCGTAGATCTTTCTAACATACAAAATACTTATGATGCTATAACGTTTATCTTGATTTTCGCTTTTCTGTTAGTAGTTACTGCAATATATTTCAGAAGTATTTTAGCACCTTTAGTTACATTAATAACTATAAGCCTTTCAATTCTTTCTGGTTTAGGAATGGTTACTCTTGTTAGTATAATAACTAAACAACAGATTGACTTCCAAGTAGTTGAGCCAATGATTGCCGTAATAATGGGTGTAGGTACGGATTATAGTGTATTCTTGTTATCACGTTTTAGAGAAGAATTAAGTCATGGAATAGATAAATGGAAGGCTGTAGAAATATCGGTGAAAACTTCGGGTAAAGCAATACTTATTAGTGGTATTACAGTAACTTTAGTTTTCCTTTCAATGACTTTTATACCATTTGCTGGTCAATGGGGGTTAACTATTGGCTTATCAGTACCTTTTGCTGTTGCAATAGCAGTGACTCTTCTTCCATTGATTTATGGTGGATTGGGAAAATGGACCTTCTGGCCATCTAAAGAGTTTAAGGTTAAACCTAGGTTTGAAAAAGTTGCAAAAGCTTCTACTTCTAAGCCTTGGATAGTCTTTATGTTAGCTCTAATTATAGGTATAATTGCTGGTCTTTACGTTTTTACTACTCCACTCAATTTAAATTTCCAATCATATTTACCAAACACACCAGCAGTTCAAGGTCTTAATGTAATTAATAATGCATTTGGTGATAATTATTTAAATCCAATTTTAGTAGTGTTTAACTACTCTCATCCGATAACTGTGAAAGATTTAATTGAGGTAGGAAAGTTTGAAGCACAAGTTGAAAAGCTTCAAGGAATATCTGAGGTCTTTGGTCCTGTTCCACCTAACTTTAATGGTACTATTACTCCTTCAATTCTGAGTATGTATAAGGCTAATGTTGGTAATAATAACAAAACTCTGTTAGTTACTATAATTCCTTCATATAAATATGATAGTATGCAAGCTTATAATTTAGTTAAGGAAATTGAGAATATTGCTAATTCATATAATAATGCTTACGTTGGAGGGACTACAGCTGATTACTTGGCTTTTATGAATTATTTGTTTCCTTATTATAATACTTTAATGATACTATTGCCAATTGTTTTAGCTATAATTGTTTCTATATTTATGCGTTCGGTAAAGATAGGAGTTGGAGTTGCTTTAAGTATAATACTAACTATAGTGTCATCTTTAACTTTAATTTACTTAGGTTTCGGAGTTTCAAGGGATGTTGGCATTCTTTTCTTAATTCCAATTGCTGTCTATGTGCTAATGATGGGTTTAGGAAATGACTATAGTATCTTTATTCTTTCTAGAGTAAGAGAAGAGATTGAGAAGGGTGAAAAGGATCCAGTGGTAAAGGGATTATCAATGTCTGCAGGGACTGTGACAGCTTTAGGGGTTATTTTAGCTTTCTCATTTGGTGCTTTAGCTATAAATCCAGTGAAATCAATACAAGAATTGGGATTAGCGATAGCAATTGCTGCTCTTCTAGATACATTTATAGTTAGAACTATAATTTATCCTGCAATTCTGAAATTCTCTCTAGTAAAAAAAGTGGAACAGACTAAATAAAAAGAATTTTTCTAAATCGTTTGATTATTCTACGTAACAAACTTATATAGTTGAAACGAGTTGATAAGTTTGATGAAAAAGGGAATATTTCTCTTAATAGCAATAATTTTACCAATTTTTTCATTCATATCTTTAGCAACAGCAAGTACTCCAACGATTCATATTTACTATTCAAGGTATGATAGTGTTTATGCAACTGGCGGAATTAAAGGGATGTTATTTAACTCTAGTGTAGTATATTATACGGTTTCATCGCTAGTATATAATAATACTATTATTGGAAATAATCAAGCTTTACATGCAACATATAATAGAACTACGTACCTATTAACTTTCGGAAGCCTAAAGACATATTCCGGAGAAGTAAAGGTTACTGCAAATACAAATAATACAATAAGTGTAATGACTACAATTCCAAACTTAATAAGAGTTATAGTATATAGTGCTGGTCAAGCTCAGTTAGTATGGGCTGGACTTGCTGAAGCAAACTCTACAATAAATGCTTTAGCTTATATTAACGGAACTGGAATTGTAACTTTACAATTTGCTAATGGTACATCAATTTCAAATGTGACACTGAGCATAAAAGAGAATTCTAGTATAACAAAGGATATTACTTTAAGTTTAATGAGTTATACTGCATCAATATCTTCAACATCAAGTGGCCAAATTTCAATCCAAACTCAAATTCCAAAGAGATATTCGCCACTGTTTATGAGTGTAAATTATAATGGAACTTCATGGAATAATGAATCTGGATACATAGTTACAGTAGCATATTTTAATGGCACATTAACTCCAGCATTGGTTTGGAAAGGTCTAGGAGTAGGAGTAAATCAAGGTATAATGGGTGGAGGAAAATTAAGCATAAGTGAGGAAACTATTGAATTTTATGGTACTAATGGTACAGTCTTAGGATATGTACATCTTGTAAACGTTAATGGATCAGGGTCTTTCGGATTTTTAGCTATTCATCATGAAAGAAATGTTGAGTTTTCAGAAATAAAAATTGTTGAGGTTCAAGGAGTTAAACCTGTTCATGCAGAATTTGTAGGAGAAACATACTTAAACGGAAATGAAGTAATAATAACAGCTAATAGTGAGGGAAACGTATCTTCAACTGCCTATGTGAACTTTACTCATATAGTTAGTGTACATCATGAAACTGCTGTATTAGTTTTAGTCTCTCTAAATACTACTTCTAAATTTATAGTAGTAACGCATTCAAATGAAACTGCAAATGTTACTTTAGTTAAACCTAGTGCAGTAATTAACACTACAGCTAGCATAAGTGGAAAAGTCTATAAAGCTCAAGAAGTAATTATTAATACATCATCACAATATATTCTCTTTAACGTAAGCCTAATGATTAACACTTCAGCAGTTACAGTGTATAAAGTAGTTAATGGGCAATTTATTCAATTAAATTCCTCTAACTACTTCGTGAGTAACGGTAAAATTGAAGTATTCGATGACCCTTCAACTACTTACTATGTAGTTTATAATAATGCACAAGTTCAATCTACTTCAACAACTCAGACTTCAACTTCCTCATCTTCTTCAGTATCTACATCAACCGCTACGCCATCACCATTAGTATCTCCAACACCTACATCATCTCCCTCATCCAATAATATATTATACATAGGTGTAGGAATCGCTATAGTCTTAATAATAGTAGGATTAGTTTTGGTATTAAGAAGGAAGTGAGATTTCTTTTTTCTTCTTACCTTCTCTAATTCTTCTTATGCTTTCCATTATTAAAACTAAGAATCCTGGTATTATCATATCATATAGAATAATGAAGAGTAAGCCTCCAATATAACCAATAATTAAAATTAATCCAGCAATTCTAAAGATTTCATCTTTTTCTAGGACGTAAAGAACTCTTATATAATCGCTTATTATAACTCCTCCTAACGAGAAAATAAAATAACCTACCATAGGATTTATACTAAGTAAAAATATTCCTAAGGGGGATAAGTTTACAAGGTAATAGTACCATTTTACTTTACTATCATGTATTGATAAAGATAAGAATATTGTTGAAATTAAATTAACTATACTCATATAATGAGGGAAAAATGAAAAACCTAACATGCTAATTATATAAAATATTGAAGAAATCAAAAGATAATTAAAGACTGTTATTTTTAACTCTTCCTTCTTTAACTTTTCCATTACGGGCTCTTCTATACTTGTTTCTCTGATTTGGAATAGTGGATAATGGCACTTTTCACAGAACAGAGCATCTGGTGGGTTTTCGTGTCCGCATCTAGGACATATCTTTTTATTATTTGTATTAGTTTTATTAGAAGGAACAGATTGAACAAATAAAGGATAATAACATTTAAGACAAAACTCTGTATTATCTGGGTTTTCGTATCCGCATCTAGGACATACTTTCATAGAAATATATCCTTAAATCCCTTTACACAATCATATAATTTAACTTTAATCTCATCTGGTATGTTAATCTCTGTATTGTATGTAACTTCTCCATCTTCTGAGATAAATGCAATAATTTCCTTGTTGTCATAAAGAAACTTCACATAAAACATGTCTGACATAACTATTGAAAGAACGAAGTTACAAGATTGCATAAGATCTTTAACTTTCATTACGATCTCTTTTACAAATTCCTCATGTTTCATTTCTTTTTCTTTAAAATCTACTCCATCATATTCACCAATCTTAATTTCTCCATTAACCAAAATGGCATTTATACCTCTTTTATTAACCTCTATTAGAATTTTATCATTAGTTTTGATTATTGATTTTGTCATTGATAAATATTTAAACTTTGGGAAAATATATTAAACTATGTCATTCGGAAGAGTTGAGGTTAGGAAAGACGGAGTAGGTTTTTGTTACCAAGGTAGCTGGATTGTTGTTAATGTTAATCAAGATGAGTTAAGAATTGCAGAAGAGATAAGTTATGAGGTTGCAATAGGAAGCCAACTAGGTAAGATTCAGATTGTAATAAAGAACGGTAAAGCTTATGTTGAATCTCCCTTAGGCAAACATGAGCTTTCAAATCCAACCGAAATAATTAATGCTATAAGGAAAATTAATGAAGAGATTGTAAAGAGTAAAAATAAGGATCTTTATGAAAGAATCTTAAAAATAATAGGATCAAGTTAACATTGTAGATAAAATAGCAACATATGGTATTGTAATAATATTAAGTATAGGTATAAGAGAAAGTATTGAGGCAATATATAAAATCAGAAGGGATAAAGGATCTTTAGATAGAATTCTTGATACTGATGAAAATCCGTCTTCCATCGAATCAACAATTTTTCTTCCTCTTTCTGAAATAGAAAAGCTTAATGATAAGCCCATGAAAACAAATGCTTCAATCAGTGTACCTATTATTGGTATGAAAGAGAAAATGAACATTACTAAGCCAATTGCTATGCCTGCGATTATAACATCTGATAAATAGATTGATAAGTTTGAAAAAGCCATGGATATATCCCATCTCCTTTTATAAGCATATACTGAAATAGCTAATGCTAACATATAAAATATACCAACTATTAGTAGGATTATAAGTCTTTCAATAAAACTAAAAGGTGAATATAGTCCAAGTATAGAAGAAACCGATAAGCTAAAACCAAAAATTAGCGAAATTATCCCAGTAATTACTCCCCCTATTATAGCAACTATTAAAGTTAAAATAATTAGTTTATAGTTGGAGAATAGTTCTTCAATAGCACTAACAGCGTTCATATATGTAATAATGTACCAATACTAATTAAATTATTGATAAGTCTTTTCATATTCAGAAATAAGTTGAAAGAATACGTTTTCAAGGTTCTCTCTAAGATAACCTATCTCCACGACCCCATAAGGTTTTAAGTCAACTGCTAACGAAGGTATGTCTCCCTCAAAGTCATTTATGAATATTTCACCGTTTATCAGGGTAGGTTTTCCGTATTTTTCACAAACTTTTAATGCACTATTAGGGTCGTTAACAACAACTTTAATAACTTTTCTTGTAACTAGTTTCCTTAAATCTTCTATTTTCTTAATGCCTATTATTTTACCTTTATGAATAAAAACAACTTTATCAGCCAAATTTTCTACCTCAGAAAGTATATGAGAGGAAAATAGAATGGCTCTTCCATCTTTTTTAAGTCTTAATGCTAATTCCTTGAAAAATTGTATTCCTTGGGGATCTAGTCCATTTAATACTTCATCAAATAAAAAGTTATTAGGGTTTGACACTAAGGAAACAGCTAATGCGAATCTTTTCTTCATTCCTTGAGAAAAATTATCTAGTTTTGTATTTTCCCATCCGGATAAACCAAGTTCAGCAAATAGTTTCTTACCAATACTTCTTGCTTCGGATGTTGAGATTCCGTAATATCCTGAGAGGTAAACAAAATAATCTAATGCTTTAACGTTAGGTTCGAAAATTGGTAATTCTGGTACCCATCCCACATTTCTTACTGCTTTTTTCTTATCTTTAGTAACACTATAACCATCAATTTCAACATCACCCTTAGTAGGTAAAATTACACCAGCAGAGATCTTAATAGTAGTGCTTTTCCCAGCCCCATTTAATCCGACAAAACCTACAATTTCACCATTGTTAACCTCAAAGGATATTCCTTTTAGTGCCGGAAATTTTCCATAGTTTTTATAAAGATTATTAACTGTAATCATAATAGTAAATACAAGAGTAAGTATAAAAGTTTTTTCGAAATTAGTTTGTTTTTGTTTTTGTCTTACTTATTCCACTAGCAAGAGAGAATACAGAAGCTATTATTATTATGACTGCTGAAATTAAGAAAGCAAAGTGTAATCCATTAACAAAGTCTGCACCAGTCTTAGGATCTAAAGCATTAGTACCTAAAAGTATTTCAAACGCTACATATCTAGGAATAACTAAGGTGGATACGGAAATACTCATTACATAACTCAATACAGTACCAATACTTCCCAAAGTTCTAGAAACACCAGATACGGCACCGTAATATTGTTTAGGAGCATAATACATAATTGCAGCAGCATTAGAAGGCCAGAACATTGCTGAACCTATGCCAGTAATTGCTGATATCCAAAGAATATCATATAAGGGCATATTTGGCGTTAAAAGGAAATAATAGAGTAAGAGTGAGATAAAGATAAAGATTAATCCTATTCCAGCTACTAAACTTGGAGAAGTTCTGTCAGCTCTTTTTCCCATTATTGGTGCTAAAATGCTTGCAATTATGTAACTTGGAGTTAGTAAAAGGGAAGAATCTAAAGGTGATAGTCCTCTTACGCCTTGTAAATACATTATTAGTAAAAAAGTTAAAGCTAATGCACCTACTCCTTGGAGGAAGCTAGAAATTAATGAAAATGAAAGGAGTCTTATTTTAAATACTGACACGTTTATCATTGGCATTTTCACTTTCATTTCATTAAATATAAAGACGGGAATTAGAAGTAAGCCGATAATAAGTTCTATTAGATATTCCATAGAATACCCATTTGCTGCTATAAACATTACGGATAGGGAAATGAGGGTTAATGATATACCTAGAATGACTGCTCCAGAGATATCTAAAGAAGATTTCACTTTGTTTACATCTTTAATGTTCTTTAACCCAATTATTACTGCAACTATTCCTATGGGGACGTTAATGTAAAATATAAATCTCCATCCAAAGAATGTAGTTAAAATTCCTCCTAAAACTATTCCTAAAAGTGCTCCTATATTCCAGCCTAATGAGGTTATACCATAAGCTCTGCCTCTCTCTTGAGGAGGAAAAACATCAGCAATTATTGCATTACTATTTGCTGTAAGCATTGCACCACCAATAGCTTGCAATACTCTAAATCCTTCTAATTCATAAATGTTCGTAGAGGCTCCAGCTAAAGCTGAAGCTACGGTAAAAATTATGAAACCAAGGTTGTAAATTTTACTTCTTCCAAATATATCTCCTATTCTTCCAGTTTGTGTTGTTAATATTGCTAGAACAAGTAAGTAAGCTAATAGTACCCATATGGAAGTAAGTAAGTTTGTGTTTAAATCAATTGTAATAGTTGGTAACGCTAAAAGTACTATTGTTGTGTCGACTGCTGCCATCAAAGTACCTAAAGATAAAACAAGTAATACTAATTTAGTATTCATTGCGGAGTGTAGTTAGTTCGGAACCTAAAAAATTTACCTTATAATAGTTTTAGAATTTGTAATGATAATTTAGAGGATTAAGTATGTTAAAAGATTTTAATAATTCCACGGATTAATAATTGATTATCAAGTAAAGTTGCAAAGTTCAGCAAGTTCTTCTTTTTCTAATTTGCATAATTCTTTCTGTATTTCTCTTCTACTACCCTTGTATAAATAATAAAGATAGTCCTTAAATGCTACATCATGTATTTGTCTCATAATATAATACTCTTTGTAAAATTCTTCCGTATTTCTATCTTTAATATATTTCAGCATAATTCTTAATGCAATTGTTTGTCTTTGTCTTCCATGTTTTTCTAATTCCTTTTCAGCTTTTAAAATTGAGGGAATAGATTTTGAAGTTGCATGATCGCTTTGCTCTAACGTAAATGAGTAGGAAGTTGAAATTATCTCAATAAGTTTAGCTAAATCTCTTGAAGCGAAGTATAAGTCAGTAAAAGCTAAGGGATTCAGAGGTAAATGAGAAGAAATCTTACTTACTCCTTCAGATAGTAAATCTATCTCGTTATAAGCTATGAAATTTGATACGAGTGCTACCATTGTTGAGGAAACATCACTAATGTTTAGAAATGATAAATGATAAAACGTTAAATCAAAAAGTGGTTGATAATAACTAAGGAAATTGTTTTCTATATGTTTATAATATTCTTTTATAAGTTGATAATGATTATTATCAAAATCTCTTGAGATGAAAGCCTTATAAAATTTGTAGACGGGGTTAGGGTTGAAAGACAATGCCTTATCTATTTCTTCCCTAGCTAATTTATTTCCATTTTCGACAAAATTGGAGTCTGGATTAATGTAGTTTTTAGTTTCTAAGATAATAGCATTTAAAGCGTGTTTTGCTATATCCGAAGGAAAGAAATAGTTGTTTACTGATAAGAAAAGATTATCATAACAAGATGGATTTGTAAGTTTATGTTGTTTTAATGAATATGGATTAATGAATGGTGAATCTTTAGCTCCTTGAAGAAAGAATGCTGATTGTTGTAAGTTTCCTAAGCAAGCATATTTATATGCATTCGCAAAAGAGTATAATGGTTTCAGTTCTGGTATTACGGCATCTAATGGGAAATTTTCTTGGGTTGACAAATAATTTAAAAGATAAGGAAAATAATTTACCATATTATTCTTTCTACTTTTGCTAATAAAAAATTATTCAGTACTTAGAATATAATTGCCTAAACTTTCTATTTGAGATAACGAAACTTCAGTGGAGTTACCAATATAACTTATCATAACATAAGCGTTGCCTTTATTTATCGTATATAATACAGTAAAACCATTAGTGTAAATGGTACTTGAACCATGATAAGGATAAACATATAATATAATTAATTGATCTCCTAATGAATCAGTTAAGTTCTCATAAACAACTTGAGAGTTCTTATACTGTTGTAATAAAGGTATCTTAGAATAATATCCAGATCCTACGTATTCATAGTTTACACTCCATGAGTTTCCCAAGTATTTTGAGATTGTTGAAGGTGAAATTAATGTTAAGTGACTTGATGTCACTGGTGTTGCTGACAGGAATCCTAGTGATAGTCCTGCTAAAATTAACAATATGCCTATTATTTCCCCAATGGTTATTTTCATATATCTTCAAAAATACATTGTATTATGAACTTAAAAACTTTGCCAATATTAACAAAAAAATAATATTTTAAAAAATTATGAATTAACTTGTTGAAATACCTTATGAGTGGGTCTACCTTCAATTATTGTCTTACCATATTCTACAGTTTCTTTGTAAGCCATGCTGGTTATGAATTTTCTATAAGAGTCTAAATCCTCCCATTCACTATATACTAAATATTCTGATGGATCATCTACGCTTTTATATAGCCTTGCTCCTTTAAATCCAGGGAATTTGGATAGATATTGAGCTACCTCATTAAATTTTTTCTCAAATTCTTCTTCATGTCCTTTTTTAATTTTATAGTAAAACCCTACGCTTATCATTTCTTATACACCACGTAGTGATATAATGATATTGCTTCTCCCAGCATAATAAATATTAATCCTAAATCAATACCGAATAAATTAGATGCTGGACCAGTTGATGGAATTGTCCATATCTGTGCAGTTAATATAACAGCCATTATGAATAATATAGATATGAGGATTTCGGCAAGAGTCTTCTTTCTCTCCATAGAAACTTCTACTTTTCCTAGAGCCTTTATAGGCAAGCTTGGAAAGTTATTAATCATCTTGGTAATATTTGTTTGCTGTGTTACTTGAGTAGATGTGTTGTTGTTTGATCCTTCTTTAGGAGATGGGAGTAAGTACATTCCTATAGCTACTATCACAGCTGGTGGTAAAAATGCAATAACTTGCTGTTTAAATGGTATTGGTACGCCAGGAGTTAGATCTCCCCATATAGTATTTTGTATTAAATACGTAATCATTAGTATTCCAATACCAGTAAATACTTTTCTCTTAAGTGGGTGAAGTTCTGGGCTTCTGTCTAAGAATGGAACTAAGATTAGATAAACTAATGGTATAATGCTACTAAACAGTAAAAATACTGTTACATTAGAAGTAAAGTCAGCCATTTTGTATAGGAATAAGAAGAACCATGGAGGATAGGTTGTTATATGGGCTGCGGCTGGTGAATTTGGTGGTGGTGCTGGTTTTGGATTTAAAAATGGATTAAGTTGTTGAGGTAATCCACTTAAATATGCAAGTGCGTTTGGAATCACTAATATGAAACCCCATGTTAAGAAAACTAAAGATATCATGTAAACAAAGTTTCTCGGCCACCATGGGTTAAATTTCATCCATTCTTCTTTTGTATAGACAGCTGGAGCTTTTGACTTTTCTTTTCTTGATGGCATCATTCCGTAATGTTCAGCTAAGAAGAAATGAAATACGAATAATACTCCAATTAATGCTGCAAATATTATATGTAATGCTAATACTCTTTCATATTGGCCAGCATCATAGTTTCCAAACAGTATAGGGACAAAACTAGATAATCCGGGAACTGAAGATACTATACCAGCTCCTACATCTACTGCGCTAGTCGCTAAAGCATCGCCAATTAAGCTGTAACCTAAAAATGCAGTACCTAAAGTTAATACTAACATAAGAACTCCAATTATCCATAATAATTCTCTAGGTCTCTTATAGGCTCCAGCAAAATAATTCCTAAACATATGCACATAAGCTAATATGATCATTGCATATGCTCCATATAAATGGCTATAAAGTACTACTGAACCATAAGGGACATGTTGGATAATAAATTGCGTAGATTGATATCCTTCGTCTGGGTTATAGTAAAGAAGTAGTATTAATCCAGATATTACTGTATAAATAAATGCTGACGCTACTAATGCTCCTAGCCAGAAATTCACTTTATACATATAGTCTGGTGTTCTGAAAAATGGTAAATCATCTAATCCTAATCTCTCTTTGAACCAATTTGATACTCTATCACTCATATAATAAAATTAGTTAGATATTAAAAAAGGATTTAACGTTGGACTGATTTTTAAGAACAATATGACATAAAGAATTTTAGTCAATAATTATAATAAATTAGGAAAAATATGTTATAATTAGGAAAAAAGAAGATTAGCTTCCACTGAACGGATTTTCAGTTTGCTTAACTGTAGTTTTGTCTCCTACAGGGGATCCAAAACTACTATCTAAATCGTCTTTTGGATTCTGAGAAGGAACACCATTAGCTCCATTAGGATATACTGCCACACCTACTGAGCCAATAGCATATAAGTAATCAGTACTAGAGTCCCATTCTAAAACTACAGTGGGTAGAGGTCTTTGTGTTGGTCCAGTTAATACAGCAGCACCACGATAAGGATCGTAGGTTGAACCATGGCAATCACAGTGAATTATAGCTGGAGCTTTTGCTTGCTTAGCAGCTAATAATGCCTGGGCTGTTAATTGGTCAGGTTCTGGGGCCGTTAATTGTGAAGGACTAACATATTGTGGTGGATAAAAGTGAATATATGGTGGAGTACAACCTAAGTGTTGGCAAATTGCACTATAAGCAACTATTGACTTATTTGGACCAACCCCTCCTGGAAAATCATATGTATCTCCAGTTTGGGGTACTGTAACTTTGGTTGGAGGGATTTCAACTGGCTTGCCAGAAGAATCTCCAAGGTTAAGAAGGAAGTTTGGTTCTCCAGTCATTGGGTATTCAAAGATTAGTATATAAGGACTATTAACTGGTAATTCGGATGCTTTTATTGGATTTCCGGAAGAAT
Source organism: Sulfurisphaera javensis (assembly GCF_041154675.1). Lineage (NCBI taxonomy): Archaea > Thermoproteati > Thermoproteota > Thermoprotei > Sulfolobales > Sulfolobaceae > Sulfurisphaera > Sulfurisphaera javensis. The sequence goes on along the minus strand of NZ_AP031322.1, from coordinate 106,208 downwards.
CAACTAAAAGAGATTTTGGAAAACCAGATACTGCTGTAATAGTAGGCGGGACAATTACTTCAACCCCTGGTATGATGCCAGCGATTGTTGCAGCTGCTATTCCAAAAATTAATCCTTTTAGAAACTTCCTTCTTTTCTCATCAACACTTCCGACATTTTTATTTACATAATTAAATAAGTAGTCTTCTCCTTTATTTACAAACTCTCTAGAATCAAACTTAGTTTTTGGATCTCTCATCTTTGCTAAAAGTCTCTTAATAAAGACTAAGTCAGAATAACTTAGTATACTTTTCTCTTCTTTGTCACCAAGCCTTATTTTTATCATGATATCACAAAGAATAATTTATGTTATGAAGCATATAATCTTTGCCCGTTGGACTAATTAATCTTAAAAAATCTAAATTTTTACATCAATTTAAGATTTTTGAATAACTTTTGAGAAATAGTCAATTATTCTTTTCTCTTTCATTTCATTATAGTTCATTATAACATATCCTATAGTGGGTACCATCATATAAAATAGTAAAAGATATCCATATGTCCCAAAAAATACAGTAGTTATTATAAGAAAATATCCTATCCCAGCTGCACCATTTCCCTTAATAATAATTGAAATTATTGAAAGGGCAATAATTGATAGAGTATAAGTTAAATACAAAATGTGAGTAGGGTTGTAAATTGTTATTCCTAAAGCAGATGGAAGTATCATTTCCATTAGCATCTCAACATAACGATTAGTACTAATCTCATGAGCGAACATTATAAAGGGATACATACTTATTATTCCAACTATATATGCAATAATACTTCTTTTGCTGATTATTTTCCCCCATAAGATTGCGTAAATTAGGAAAAATATAGATGAAATAATGAAAATGTTTAAGTAGCTAATGAATAAAGAAGTATGCAAGAAATCAATAAGGAATGACGCAATAAGGCCAATAATAACTAGGATGGCTGAAGGAATTAATAATATTGATCTTAAGCTACTTTTAAGAATAGTTTCTATGATTACAGCAAATGAGATAACTATAATGAAAATTTCAATACCATAATATATTTGATAATTAACCTCAAATATAGCTAAAAATGGTGAAATTATAAGGATTAGAGATAGTGGAAGAAGAGCCCTTATCTTGCTAGATAGGATTAGCGAAATAACTATTAGAGAAATAAAAAATATGTAAAATGAGATATCTCCTATTCTTAATAAGATTGATTCAGCTGGTATTTTTATTGGTAAGGCTGAAGGAAATATAAAGGCTTCAGAAAACATAAATTGAAAGAATGAGGAAACACCTAAAATTATAAAAAAATATTTAATGTCTTTTTCTAAGGACGAAAATATGCTCATCTTCTATACACCACATATAGTATAACAAGTGCTAATACAGCTATAACTGCTCCAGCTACAGTAACATCAACTGTTGTCGAAGGAATAGAGGGAGAAGATGTGCTTGTAGAAACGCTGGTAGTTGTTGTTGTAGTAGTAGGTGGTGGTGAAGTGACTAATTGCAATGTTAAGAATGAAGATGTTATTGATTTATCAAATAGAGTTTCACCTAATTTTCCTTGCCATACTGCAAAGGCTACATAATAAGTGTTTCCTACACTTATGTTAGGCATCCATTTTGCATAGTTAGGTGGAACAGCTAAAGGTCTTGCATATTCCACTGTCCAATAACCATTGCTATATGTAGCCCCAGTCCATATGAAGAATAATGAGCCATTTAATCCACTAGAAGCAACTGGGGTATACCATATTCCAGCACAGTCTACCTCATACATGTTAGTGTTATTTGTGTATAGTGGTACAGCAAATCCATGATTTCCGGGGTCTACATAAGGTAATCCGGTTAATGATTTGTTTTGCCATAAGTTTACTTTGAATGCGGGATCATATGTAGAGTTATTCCAAGTAGCACCAGATACCCACATCCAAATATTAGCTGCACCGCCTGGTTGAGCTAATGAACCACCAGCATCTTTAAAAGTGACTCCATCAAAAACTTGTCCAGGGTATTTACCACCTATATTCATTCCATCTTTACTTGGTGGAACAACACTACCCATATACCACATCATTGCTACTCTATCTGGATAGTACCAAGTTGAGTTAGTATAATATCCATAAAACATACCATCACTATAAAGTAAATCTTCCATTGGTCTTAATGAGTGCCATAGTATAATTGAACCGTTAGATAAGACAGTTATTTGTGTTCCATTAGGAGTAGGAAGTAATATTCCAGAATAATTAAGTACAAGTCTTCCTTGTACAGTCTTACCATTAATAATTGAGACATAGTTAGTATAATTCTTTTCAATAGTGTATGTTGTACCGGGTGTTAGAATTATTTGTCTAAATAGCCCGGGACCAGAGGCTGGTGGGTATAATGCTCCAGCAGCAGCAGACCATGCACCAAATGCTGGGTTAGGAGCATACCATCTAACAAGGACAAATATCCAGCTTCCGTTCCAAGCAGCTTTTACTAGAATGTAGTGAGTTAAACCAGAAGTTGGAGCTTGAGGAATGTTAGCTGTTAATGATATGTTTATCCATGGTATTTTTTGCCAATAAGATGCTGAGCCAGGATTAGAAATGTCTGCTGTTCCTACTACTTTATAGACTGGTATTTGTGGTGATGTTTGTGCCATTGGTGTATTTGTTACTGCTAACAATACTCCTAATAGTAAAATAGCTAAAATTACACCTAATGTTAACTTAGGAGAAGGCTTTATACTCATTTTATCACAATAATTAGTTTTACTATTCAACTGATAAACATTAAGCGTTGGACTCATTATCTTAATTTACTTTTATTCTCAAAGTGATTTAAATATTTAACTTTATTCCAAAAATGTTTAACATTGTTAATCGTTAAGGTGGTTTTTTATTAATTTTAGGAATATAAACATGTAAAAGGATAATTCATTATATGTGTTTGCTTAGAGTTGTTAATGTTACTAGGCCTATAATTTCTAACGATATAATATTACTCAGAGAAGACAACTTTGCAAAGTTAAGGGATGAAGTGTATATAAGAGTTTTAAGTAGTGATAAAAGAGGAGAAGAAATTAGTAAAAGTTATTTTTATTTTATAGTAGATAAATTAAGAAAAATGGGATTGCTTTTAGATAATGCTATTTCCTTTAAAGCAGTGATTCCTTATTCTATAAATGGAAAATCAGTATCTCTTAAAGAAGGAATTATGTATATAACAAATAAGAAACAAATCATATACTTTGATTATTATAATTCAACTTATACTTGTGGAAATTGTTCTGTTTTGAATAATTGCATTCCTTCATTAAAGCAGATTGCCTATGAACTAGGAATTAAGATTAGGGATGATAGTCCTAATCTAGCATGGTATAAATTATTAGAAAATATACAATCTGCACTTTTAGAATCCTCATTAGCATTAAGATTAAAGCTTGGAGAAATACCTTTTGGAGATAAAATATGTTGCGAAGAAGAGGTGGTTAAAGAAAATGAATCCTCAACAAGTTTATAAATACTCAATATTTAGCATTGTAATACTATTTATCACATTCTCTCTTGGTTTAACAAGAGCATTAATAGATAATGGTGACTTAAAGACTAATATGTCAGAAGAAGTACTTATCATGCATTTAATTTTTGCAGTCGTTACTGGTGGGCTTGCACTTTATCTATATATATTAGCTTATAGGACTGGATTACTATTTCCAAAATTCATTGCTTTAAGTAATTTAACTTCAATTGTAATAGCTGGTTTGTCTGGTTTAGGATATTTACTAACAACTAACGATGATTTTACGAGAGTTATGCTTTATGGATTTGAGGTATCTTTAGCATTGACTTCGATGTTAGTTGGATACCTTTATTGCTTTATGAGAGTTTGTTCCAGGTAATTTTTATGCGGTCTCTTAAATATTTTTCAGTTTTTTACACTATTTATGGAATTCTTTCTCTTCTTGATTTTTACTTTAATGAAATTATTATATCAATAATAGCATTTGTATTTGGGTTTACAGCATCTTTCTTTTTACGAAAGGAATTTAAGGCTTTAATCTCAAGGCAAGAGTTTAGAATACCTTATGCTGGTGCATATTTGATGATCTTAGGATATTTAGGCATAATTGTGGGGATTCCGGTATCGTATATTTTAGTAGTTCACCTATTAGGATTAACTCTGGTACTTGTTGGTGCACTATTTGTGGACATTGGGATTTTAACTGCATTAGTTTTGGGAAATTATAGATTATCCTCAACATTTAAGAGAGATATACTAAAAATTGTTGCTATAATATTTCTTGTTGGAGTTATAAGCAGTTTTTACTTAGAAATTGTTGCTGATATTCTTTATGTGTTAGGTTCATTGCTTATTCTGGTGGTATTTCTTTAAATATTTTCGAAATATCAATACCTTCTCTTTCTCTGTATTTTTTAACTATTGAATAGATTATAATTGCTGTAATTGGTGGTAAAATAATTGTAAATATGTCAAATGTTGTATTACCTTGAAATATTAAATTTCCAAAAGAGCTGTTTATAAATCCATAATATAAGGTAAAGAAGACTGTAAAGAACATTGAGATTGTTGATAATATGCCAATTATCTTATACTTCTTTATTGATGCTATGCTTACTAAAAGATAACTCCATAATATAAACCAAACGCCATCAATCGCAAAGCTAATTGAATATCCTTGATAAACTTCTATCCACGAAAATATTAAAGAAAGGCCAAAAGAAAAGATTAAGGCCTTAATAGGAGTTCCTTTCCAAACATCAGAAAAGAATGCGGGTAATATTCTATCAAATGAAAGAGAAAAGAGAAGCCTTGAAGACATAACGAAATTTTGCAATGCATAAAGCATATACCAACTTAATGAGGTTATAAAAATAACATAAACTATAGGAGCGTAAGGGAAAGACACTGAAGCAAAAGAAATTAAACTATTTGGTATTATTGGAAAACTCCATCCCTTACTTTCAATACTAAGATAATTAATTTTACCTATAGAGAACTCTATTGATAAAACTATTATAATACTTATAATTAGGTTAAGTAGCCAGCTTATAATGTAACCATAAAACATTGCTTTTCTTGGTTTTTTAACTTCTCCAGCAAAATATGCAGGAGCATTTACAAAGGCAAAGTAACTAAGTATCATAATTTGACTTAATGCTACAGTTTGTGTAAAATTTATATGATATAAAGGATCTGAACTTGAGTGGTAATGGAACAATGAATATATGATTAAGCCAGTACTGATAATTTCAGCAAAGGTTAAGTATCTAATTGTCTTAAAGTAAATTTTTACTGAGAGAGATAGTAAAAATGTTAAAGAGGAAAAGAAGATAGTGAGCAAAAATAATAATGTCGGACTATTAAGTATTGCATATCCAAAATTTATTAGGCTTTGATTATTTATTACAAATCCTATACTTTGCAGTCCGGGAATTATAACGTAAATAACCTCTAACATACTTAAAACTGGAAATCCCATAACAAAGCTCACAAAAAGCGATATTGCCATTAAAACTCCAGAAAAGCCATTTAGATTCCTTGAAACGAAAACGTAATCTGCCGAAGCTCTGCTATATTCTGTAGAAATAAGATAATAGTTTATTACGAGGGGTAATGTCATTAATGCTCCTAACAATACTCCTATAATCCAACTTGCATTAGGAATAGACATTGCCACATAAAGTGGATAATTAAGGCCAGCAATTGCACCCATGAAAGATAAATTAAGTAAAGTAACATCAAGAGAATTTAACTCCTTTAATAGCCCACTAGTTTTCCTAACGAACACGAAAAGAACAAAAATGGGAAAAATAAAAAAATTAACTACTATTCCTATTTGCTTTTAGCTAATTTTTCAGTTTCGCTGTCTCTCCAAGGTTCTGCATTAGGCTTAAATTTCAAGTCAGTCTTCTTACCAGCTAACCTTTTAGCTATTTCCTCAGCATAATTTAAGTCGTATAATCTACTGAACATTATACGTTGTGCTGCAGGACTTCCAGCACCGTGAACTGACTCTATCTGGAAAGCTACACCAAGGCTCACGTTCTCTAGCAGTCTAACCATTCTCAATCTATCTTCAGCAGTATAGCCTTCAACTCCTTGTAAATACTTTGCTATATATTCCTTTAATTTCGGATTCTTTAGATCCCATTCACTTGGCGCTGTTCCTATTATTCCTCCAGCTATGTCTATAGATAATTGTGAGATTTGTGCTGGAAATCTAGCAACTAAGTGTTTAGTTACGTTAGCGTGCATTGGATTTACCCACCAACAATTATCACAAACTTTTACAGCATTTAAGCTAGCAGCGATGCCAGCTGAGTACATTGTCTCAGTTAAGAATATCATTTCAGTCAATTTCTCTTGGACGTGAGAGGCTTTTTCGACTCCTAATTGCTTAGCCAAATTCATTGAAGCACCGATTATAACATCTCCTAAACCAGCTTTACATCCACCATATCCTTGTCTATGATAGGCTGAAAACACTTCAACTAATTGTGAAGTGTACTCATATTCGCCCATTAAGAATACTCTCTCCATAGGCACAAATACGTGATCGAAAATTATTAAACCTTCATGATTATAGAAATAAGGTAATGCATCAATATCTCCTCCCTCAAGCCTTCTAGCATCATTCAGTTGTCTTCCTACAATGATCTTTATTCCTTCAGTATCAGTTGGAATTGAAAATGCAACAGCATAATCTTTATCTTCTGGTCCCATCGCTCTAGTTGGTAAGACTACAATTTCTTCTGTTGCAGCAACACCAGTAATGTTAGCTTTAGCACCAGAAACGTAAATTCCATCCTTAGTAACTTCTTCAATTCTAACATAAGCGTTTTTGTTAGGTTGTTGATGAGGTTTTAATGTTCTTACTCCTTTTGCATCTGTCATCGCTCCAGCAAGTGCTAAATCTTTCTTTTGAACGTAACTGAGATATTCAACAAATCTATCCTTATATTCTTTTTTACCTTTTTGTGCCATTATATTTGTCATAATCCATAACGTATTTAATGCATCCCAACCTACACATCTCTGGAAGCAAGCACCAGTTTTATGGCTCAATTTTCTTAATAATCTAACTTTAGCAGCTAAGTCTTCCGGAGATCTATGGATATGATTAAACCTATTTATTTCCTCATTTATGAATGGGCTCCAAGCTCTTCCTAAATCTTTAGTATCTTCTTCCCAAGCTGCATCAAAAGTTGCCTTAAATGCCATAATAGAAGGTTTTAAGAAAGGATGAGTAGTTACATCTTTGACTTCTTTTCCCATTACATAAATTTCCGCTTTATTTCTAACCTTAATGGAATCGAGGTATTGTTCTCCAGTTCTAAGTCCCATAGGAGTATATGTGATTTAAAGTTTTTAAACTTTAGTATATGTTTCTAGTTTACGAATTTAACAATTTTAGGTAAATCAAAACCATGACTTTTTTTGTTGTTATAAAGTCATAAATTTTATCTTTTTACAATTTTTAACCCTTAAGCTCATATAAATTTTATCTTTTAGTCTCTATAAAGGGACACAATTATCACCTCATCATTACTAGAAGCAATAAGACTTAACGCCGTTGAAAACTATTTCCGTTAAAGTTTAAATACTCTATATCAACATTTTTAAGATCTCACCCTAGATGTAGATTCTCGAATAGTGGGGGAAAGCGTAAGATGTGCGGGTTTTCTTTACGGTGTTTTCCGCGAAAGGGATGGAGAAGAATAATTGAGTAATCACGACTCCTATGAAATCCAAGGGTTTTGAGAATTAAATTCGAGATGAGATCCAAACCTCACTAAATTAAGCTATGCAATAAGTGTGTCATTCTACTTTCAAGAAATTTTATTATAAGGTAAAATGAATAGCAATACATGGCAGTAAATCCAGATTCAGTTGCCCTTAATAAGTTAAAAGATGCTTCCTTATGGTTTATAATTGCTGAGGTTATTGGATTCGTTGGTATAGTGTCGACCATTGCAGCTGAATCACAATAGTAACTTTTGTATTATTGTTAGCATTTGCTATACCTAAATTACGTGATGCATTTAATGATTTTTTACAGACTGGAAAAGATGTTAGAAACGGTATTACTGGAGCTAATTTACTACCTTGGGCTTATCTTATTCTATTTATTGGCGGTATTTTAGCAATAATATCAATTTTTACTTTACGATTTGCTCTTGGTCTTTTTGCTGGCATAATTATAGCAATAGGCGCAATTTTAGAGTTTATAGCTGGCCTTCTAATAGGTTTATCAATTTATAATTTAGGTAGGTTTTATCAGGCAGATTTAATGTGGGTAGGCGGTATACTTATTATGATACCTGGAATTAACTTCATAGGATGGATATTGACTTACATAAGCATTGATGAAGTGCTCAGAAAACTAGGAGCCTTTCCTCAGCAATTTTATCCTCCAAGTCCTCAACCGACTCCGTACCAACAAATTATCCAAGTTTATCAAGTAGGTACAGGAACTTTAACAGCTGATGGAAAAGCTAATTTTACTCTCTATGCTTCTATGCCTTTACAAATAGTCAGTGCTTCTATAGATAATACTACAATTTCAGTCGGAGGATCTAGTATAACTCCACAGAATCTTAATCAAGGAAATAATAATGTTACTATTCAATTTCCTCCCTTATCTGGTTTTATAAAGGGAAATATATATACAGTAACGTTGGTATTAAGTAATGGACAGATGATAAAAGTATATTTGACCTTCACATAGCATAAAAGTTTTTTATCTGTATGCGTATAGAAGTTTATGAATAATTTAAATACAGGATTAAGAAGTTTAAATATATCTTCGTTAACAATTACTATTTCTCTGATTCTAGGAGTTGTTGTATGGTATATCTCCTTACTTTTCAAGATATATCCCTCAATTAATATAACAGTAAACGGGATTCCACTATCAATATTTTCACCTTTTGTTTTAAGTGGAATATTTATAGGAATTTTAAATTTTGCAGCATTTTATAGAATGAAAATAGGATTGAGACAATTAAACATAGCGTCGGTTTTAGGAGCTTCCATGAATGCTATTGCTTCCGTATTTTTGCTAATGGGAAATGTTGCCGTATTGTTATCAGCATTTGTATCAGCTTTAAACACTATAACAGTTTTGACTTGGTTAGCCTTTGAAGGATTAGCATTAATATTTGGTATTGTGGGAAGTGTGATGTTAGGCATTACAATAAAGAAGTTTGGAGAATCTTTCAATAATAATGCAATAAAAAACGGAGGTATTCTTATTTTATCAGTTATTTTGTCTTATTTTGGCTATATACTTTTATTTATAGGAGTGTCAAGGGCTTTAAAGACTTATAACCAATCATACAATGTTCAATCATATTACTATCAACCACAGTACACTGTACCTCAGTATGGAGTTCAGTATAATCCTAATCTACCTATGAGTAATTTACCTAATCAACAGCGTGTAACAATTAATCCACAAACTCAGCCACAGTATCCTTTATCTCAACCACCAAAAGAATCTATGTCATATCAAAGAAGCCAATACATCCAAGGTTATCAACAAAATATTACTCAACAACCTTCCCAATTTACACAAAATCAAATGGCAACTCAACAACCTTATACACAATCGTCTTATAAGCAACCTAAACAGCAATATCCAAGTAGTCCTCAACAGTCTCAATATGTTAATACTACGCAAGTAACGCCTCAACAAAACTTGCCTACTCAACAGTACAATTATGCATCTCCCTCATCAAATTTATCCGCAGAACCTTCACAGATTTCTGGTTCTGGTGTAATGAAGGCAGATGGTTCTATTTTTCTTAATATTTTTTCTAAAAAGCAATTATATATAATCTCAGTTAGATTTGACAGTTTACCATATCCAGTAACTAATATGCAACCACAAATGTTACAGCCTGGATATAATCAAGTATTCGTAAAGTTTGATCAAATAGTAACAATGGGTTTGCAGCCAGGTAAAGAATATTCCGTGTTTCTTGTGCTAAAAACTCAAAACCAGTACTTGCCAGATCAAGAAATAAAAATAATATATAAACCAGATTAATTTCTTAACTTTTTCTAATTACTAATAATGCAATTATTATCGCTAATACTATTATAATGCCTATACCTATATACTTTATAAACGAACTATTATGAGTAGATGTTATAGTTGGTATTTTTGTTTGAATAGATATGCTTTTCTGAGATGTTGAAGTTTGAGTTGTTGTCGTCTTTGATGTTGTTGTAGATGTTGTAGTTTCGGTACTAGTAGTAGAACTTGTTGTTGTAGATGTTGTAGTCGTTATATTGCTTTTTGTCGTTATTTGATAAAATATTATGGATATTACTAAGGTATTGTTCGCTGTAAAACTCCCGGCCAAAGTAGAAGTGTTATAACCTTTAGGTAATAATACTTTATATGAATATTTTCCATAAGGTAATTTCAAACTAATTGTAGAGAGATTTGTAGTTATATTTGTTCCGTTTATTTGTATTCCCCATTTTGTTCCATTAGGTAAACCAACCTCATGAAATGTAATGTTATACTTTATTGGATAGAAGGTTATATAAATTGTGAGATTATTGCTAACATTTATTTCTTTAAAGCTGAAATTAGAGTAATAATACGTCACATTTAAAACTTTTAGATTATATATTCCTTCAGTAAGATTAAGTGTAATTACTGAATCTGATGAATAGATGCTTGTTCCGTTTATTTGTATTCCCCATTTTGTTCCATTAGGTAAGCCAGACTCTTTAATAGTGAGTAAGTAAGATGGTGGTGGAGATAGAATGTATAATGATGATAGTGGAGAGATAGCATATATGTTATTTTTTAAAACGGCAATCCCCGTAACAATGTTGTTAAAGTTATAAGCGTTTATTTCTTGTGATCCGTTAAATACTCCGATAGTCTTTCCATAAGTTATATACACTGAATTGTTATAAATTACTCCGTCATAAAATAGAGGGAAAGAAAATGGTATTATTTGTTCTGTAATGAATATTTTATTTACAACATTAAAGTTATTATTGAAAATTTCTATCTCATTATTTCCAATAACATAAATATAACCTTTATAACCAATTATACCTAAAGGCGAAAATGTTAAGTTAATATCTTTTGTTTGACCATCATAATATATTGTAAGTTGTTTTGATAACTCATCAGCAATAATTACTTTACCTTCATAAACAGTAACAAAAGAAGGACCATTTCCAGTTCTTATCGTTAAGTTAAAACCATTTGGGCAGATAACATATAAGAGATTTTTACTGAAACTTGTAACATACAGGTTTCCTTGATAACTGGTAATCCATGTGGGATCTGGCACTTTAATATATCCGATAATGGAAAGTGATGGTGAAACTTCTAGTATTCTATTTGAATTTGGACAAGTTACGTATAATATATTATTTACTTCAGTAATGCTATATGGATTTGAATTCAAAAGTAGTTGGTTTATAATCTTTCCACTAGAATTTACTTCAATTATTTTGTCGTTATAATATTCAGTTATGTAAAGGTTTCCATTATAACTTATAACATCCGTATAGGTTATTGTTAAAGGTAATGAATATACAACAGTCATATTATTAGGATTTAAGGCCTCAATTTCATTATTTCCATAAAGTACTACATACAGCAATCCATCATAATACAAAATACCAGCAGGCTGTGATCCTATTGAGTAATTTTCTATTAATTTAGTTCCATGTATAACAGCTATTCCTCCTGAGCCAAATTCACTAACGTAAACGTTACCATTTTGTGGATCATAAGTTAAGAAATACGGATTATTTCCAACTGGTATACACGTTTGGCTTCCAGAAGTTAAGTTATATGCAACTACGTAACTATAGTCAAACGACGTATAGTAAAGCGTATTATTAACTATTATTCCCATAGCAGGTGGTAATTTAACGTTAATTTGGCCAACAACATTTGTACCTTTAACTATGGAAATTTCGAAATTATAAAAATCCAAAACGTATAAGTTCCCGTTATTTGGATCGTATATAACATCTGTTGGTTCATAAAATCCATAGATGTAATTAATTTTTCCATTGATAGTATTTATTGTAACTACATACCCTAAATTGCTATCTGCAATATAAAGTAAATTATCATTTGGATCATATGCCATGCCATATCCGTAATACATCCTCGGAAGAGAAGGACCAGAATTAATTGCCTCAAAGTTACTGCCTATAGTAATGTTACTAATTACTTTCCCATTCTGTATTAAAGACACTATGTTATTTTCTGAGTTTGTAACGTATATTGTGTTTCCTACAACTAGAGGTATTACTGGGTCATTAATTTGAGTAAAATTAACTATTGTGAGATTTAGTGTTAAAGTAAGAATTCCATTAGAAGTAGTTACATATAAGAAATTTCCATTAGCTGTTATTCCCAGTGGTTCTACAGTTATTGCTTTTTGAGGTTGTGAAATAGTGTGAGTTACAAACATTGAAGAGAAATTAGGTAGAAATGAAAGTAATAGAAGGGTTAAAAGTATTATTTGCCTTTTCATCATAATAGATTGAGAGGAGTAATTAAAAAATTTTCTAGGATTGTTTCTTATTTTCCAAATATTTTATATACTCAAGGACTTTAGGAATATTTATCTTCATTGGACATACTTCTTTGCAATTACCAGAATGAGTGCAGTAAGTAGCTGGTTTCCCATCGCCATAAATAATATAAGACCACATAGCCCCCATAGGTCCAGTATAAGGAGCATCTCCCCACATTCCATCTAAAACCCTATAAACTGGGCAATGAAGATGGCATCTCCCACATCTAATACAGAGAAGTGCTTCCCTAAGTATTTCATCTTTACTAGCTTTTATTCTTCCATTATCAACTAAAATCAGGTGAAATTCTTTAGGACCATGAGCTGGAGAAACTCTTTTCATTTCAATATCTCCGGTAGACGAAGGACCAGAAGTTACGTTAATGTAGGTTGGAGGATATAAACCAGCATAAGCTGCTTGAACTAAAGCCTCATTTAGTGCATCTTCTAATGTTGGAACGATCTTTTCAACTCCCACAATTGCAATATGTACGGGAGGTACAACAGTACTCATCCTAATGTTTCCCTCATTTTCAACTAAGACAATTGAACCTACATCAGCAGCAACGGCATTTGCTCCAGTTATTCCTACATTAGCTGAAAGAAATTTATTTCTTAGAAATTCCCTTACTTTTTGGACTAATTCTTCATGAGTTGAGTTTTCAGAAACGTCAAAACCCAATTTTTCCTTTAAAAGTTTAGCAACTCTTTCCTTCGTCATATGAATTGCTGGGGCAATTATATGTGAAGGAGGTTCATCAGCTAATTGTATTAAAAACTCTCCTAAGTCAGTTTCCCAAACTTCATTACCTAATTGGGCTAAATACTTTCTAATTCCTAGTTCATAAGCAACCATTGATTTACCAAAAACTACAATTTTCCCTTTACCTACAATTTTTCCTACCAATTCCCTTGCCTCACTAGGATCCTTTACAAAATAAGCATTTCCACCAGTTCTTTTTACTGACTCTAGTGTCTGTTCAATATATTCCTCTAAATTAGAAAGTATCTTCAATTTCGCTTCTCTTAATTTTTTAGCTAATTCTAGAATATATTGATGCTCTTTTAGTATCTTAGATACTCTGGGAACATTATTATTTATTGTTCTCTGAATTGCAATATCCCACTCTTGGTTCATTCAATCACCTCAGTCAAATCCTTTATGTTTTCATGATGTTTAGAAAGATTAGCATAGCACATTGGACAAACTACTAAAATGTTGTTACTCAATTTAGTTAGCTGTTGTACTCTAGCTTTTGCAATCTTATCACTTAACTCTGGATTAATTGGCTTAATCGGAGAACCGCAACAGAATGCTGTATCATTTCCAGTAACCAACTCATCTTCTATTGTCTTTATTCCGCTTTTTTCGATGATCTCTCTATATTTATCTCTCAGATTTAAGAACCTTGAGTATAAGCAAGAGTCATGAACAACAAAAGTAATATCACTTATTGCTTTGGCATCTTTGATTAATTCAAGATAATTTACTACCTCAATATCCATCTTATCAATAAATTCTTGGTACCTTGTAAGAGCATTATGAGTATGAGGATCCACGGTAATAATTCTTTTTATTCCTTTCTCTTTAAAGAATTTGTATACGGATTTCGCATAAGCAGAAAACTCATCTAAAAAACCTAATTCTAGAAGAATAGCTCCACTATAAGGTTCTTCTTCATAAAGATAACCAAATTCTATTCCATTTCTTTTTAAAAGTTGTACTATTCTATTTAGTATTTTATACGCTCTATCTAGTTCCTCCTTCTTAGGTTTTATGTATTTTCCTAAAAACGAGAAAGCTGATAGTTTTTCAGCATAAGGAATGAATTTTGAGTAAATTTCACTTAAAGATGCTGTCTGATACATGCAAGAAGTATATAAAATTGTTGAACTTTGTTTAGGAATATCCTTTGCCCATGAAGAACAAATATGTTTGTCAATAGGATAAGGGAAACCGTATTTTTGGAGGTTCTCGTAAATTAATTTTCCTAACATACGTTAATTACCAGTTGCAAGATAAAATAGTTTTATTTAAAATCGTTAAGTAATTAGAAAGAGATTTAAGTTTGAAGATTTATACTTTCAGTGAAAATATTAAGGAAAAAATAAATATACTATTAGAGAAATGTTAGCTAAGAAGGGAATTATCTTAGCTTATTCTCCGATTGAAATAGTAATTTTGGAAAAACCAAAAATATGAAGTTAAGAAAGGTTAGATTTGTAGAAGTGAAAAAATAGAGCTATTGAAAGGATAAGAAGTGCAAGGGGTACTATAGGCTAATTAATAAGTTTAGAATAAATGCAGATGAAGTTTTAGCTTCTAATAAGTTGATGAAATTAGCTTAAGAAATTGTAAAGAGCTACTTCTAATCACTCTGTAAGCTAACTTTTATGTTTTTAACGTTAATAGGACCCTCACCTAAGTTTAATACTTGTATTAATATCCAAGTTTCGAGAGTAACTGGATCCAAACTCTGCAAATTCTCATTGGCATTAATTAACACTCTAACTTTCCCTATTTCGTATATAATCCTATTTCCTTCAATGTATAGATTTCCATTTCTTCCTTTAATGAGATTTCCTTTTGCCTCTATTTTATCTGCTAAGAACATAGAAAACTTTTCAGCATAAACGTCAAATGAACCATATAATTTGTTAATAACGCACCGGTAAAATCTTTCTTTTTCCTTTTTGCTAAAAGTGTCTAAGAGTAGTGAAAGAATCTTTTTTGATGTATTAATCTTTTCGCTCATAAGATTTCTAACTATAAGAAAAAATTAAATTTTAACTACTAAGCCATTAGTGTAAAAATATATTAATCTGGGATAAGTAGATATATCTATGAAAAGACTACTTAAATGGTACGCAATATATAAAATTCTAGTATGGTTCTTAAAGAGGAGGAAGAGGTGAGATAAATGTCCTTTATGTATTATTTAGGAAAAGAAATTCAGAAAAGAAGTGAAGAATTAAGCAGAGGATTTTATGAGTTAGTTTATCCTCCAGTGGATATGTATGAAGAAGGAGGATATTTAGTTGTTATTGCTGATCTTGCAGGTTTTCCAAAAGAGAAAATTAAGGCTAGAATAAGTGGGCAAAACGAATTGATTATTGAAGCTGAGAGGGAAATTTCTGAGCCTGGTGTAAAGTACTTAACTCAAAGACCTAAATACGTTAGAAAAGTCATTAGATTACCTTACAATGTAGCTAAAGATGTTGAGATTACTGGAAAATATGAGAATGGAATTTTGACAATTAGAATTCCTATAGCTGGGACTACAGCAATAAAGATTGAATAAGTTCTTTTTGTTATATTCTACTTATTGTTAAGGCAAACATTCCTATTAGGATTGATACTATAGCGTCATGTGAAAATAAGTAATATATAATTGCAAGGATTACAATAAGAGAGCCAATAATACTTCCTCTATTTTCACTTTTCTTATTAGGAACTATTGGTTTCTCTAATAAAGATAATCTAAATTTTTTTATTGCTGATTGCAAAGTATTTCTCATATCATCAAACATAGCGCTCCATTGTAAGCCTTCTTCCTCAATCAGTTTTTGAAGATTTACAAAGAAATTAAATTCTGGATCAATTTGAGTACAAGTACCTCCAAGTACAGAAGTCATTCTTATGTATATTGCTAACTTTTCTGGTATTTTTAACGGGAATCGATAAAATACTTCATTTGCCGCATTAAGGAAAGTTTCAACTTCTAGCGTTTCTGCACTAACTCCCTCAAAAGTCTTCAAGAAAAGTTCTATTCCTTTTGCCAAAATTTCTCTGTCTGCTTCAGGCTGAATAGCTCCTAACTCTTCTAGAACCTTAACCAAACCTATTGCATCAAGCCTAATTAAAGCTGCATAAGCCCTTAGTAATCTATTTCTTGTCTCCTTATCCATTCTTCCTATCATTCCAAAATCATAAAGAATTAAATTACCTTTCTCATCAACAGCTAAATTCCCTGGATGGGGATCAGCATGAAAATATTCTTTTGTTAAAAGGAGTATCATAAACGTTCTGAACACTTTATAAGCTAAATAGTTTGGTGGGACTATCTTTTTTGCCTCTTCTGAAGTTATCTTATATCCCTTTAAGTATTCCATAATTAAGACTCTTTTAGTTGCATAATATGGTTCAGGAAGCCTAACGTCCGGAAACTCCTCTAATTCTTCCCTTAGTTTTCTCATGTAAAACTCTTCCTTTGTGAAGTCCATTTCTTCAAATATTCTTTTACTAAAGTCATTTACAATCGCTTTTAGGCTCTCATAAAATGATTCATCAAAAAGGTATCTCGTTAGAGGTAG
This sequence comes from Sulfurisphaera javensis, assembly GCF_041154675.1. Taxonomy (NCBI): domain Archaea; kingdom Thermoproteati; phylum Thermoproteota; class Thermoprotei; order Sulfolobales; family Sulfolobaceae; genus Sulfurisphaera; species Sulfurisphaera javensis. The sequence continues at coordinate 89,305 of NZ_AP031322.1, read as the reverse complement.
TAACGATTGTATAACTTTAATATCTCTTTCAGCTATTTCTCTTATTCTAGGCCTATTTACTTTTATTACTACTGTTTTTCCAGTTTTCTTCTCTTTAGCTAAATATACTTGACCTATACTCGCTGACGATATTGGAGTTGTGTTAACTTCATATTCATCAAATTTCTCTTTTAAATCCTCCCTCAGTATAGGTTCTACTTCCTCCCATGGTGCAGGAGGAACCTCATCTTGCAATTTAGACAACTCTTTTAAGTATGGTTCTGGCAAAACATCGGAATGAACAGATAATACTTGTCCTAATTTTATGAATGCCGGTCCTAAAGAAAGTATTGCATTCAATAGTTTTTTAGCCTCTTTTCTCATCTCCTCTTCATCGACTTTTTCTCCCTTAAGCTCTCTTTGCCTAAATTCTCTAAGTTTAAGAACTCTAGGTGCAAGTTTAATTATAACTTGAATTTCCCTAAGCATAAAAGAAATATTGCCTTTTATACTATAAGTTTAGGTCTTATCTTGAATTTTCTATAAAGTAAGATCAATAATGAAGGAGCTAAGTATCCCCATAATACAGTTGTTTCCAATATGGCGGCAACAGCAAATGCAAATCCTAATTCTTGTAGTATTGAAGCTTTAACAAGCATTAAGGAACCTAAAGTTCCAGCAAATATTAAGCCTAAGAATGCGATAGTAACTCTTAAATTACTGACAGCAGTTTCTACGGCCTCCTCCATATTAGATCCTTTTTCTAACTCTTCGTGAACCCTAGCAACGAGAAATATGTTGTAATCCATTCCTATGCCAATAATTATCGAGACTAGAAATATTGGTACTACAGCAAATATTGAGTAACCTAAGGTTGACGTGAATATTAATCTCTCTAAAGCTAATGTTATAGCAACAGCAGATAATATTATGTATATAATTACTCCAGATACTGCTAATGATCTTGTCATTATATACAATAAAATAAACATAGTTATTGAAATTTCTGCAACAATTATAAAGAAATTAGTTCTTACAAAATTATATATATTGAATGCATCAACTGGTCCTCCCCCTACATAGCCATTCTTAATTTCTTTCTCTATCTGTTGTACAATTTGGAATGCTTGATTTGAAAACGGCTGATACTTTTGATTAACTACGAATAACATATAGCCATGAGAGAAATATTGAGTATAATTGTAAGCTGATAACTGGCTGGAATTTATAAGTCCTCCATAAGGTGATACTGGAGAATCAACAGCTGTCACACCTGGTATAGCTGATAGTTCCTTGTAAATTTGTACGGCATAATTATAGGCTGTTTGGTTAAATGTTCCATTGTATGGAATTACCACATATATTGGGAAAATGTTTGCTGACTTAAATTGAGTACTTAGAATAGTAACTCCCTGAGTAGCTTGAGATGGAGGTAATAACGCTAAGACGTTTAAAGTTAATGGAGTAAATGATGCAATGAAAACTGAAATAATAACTATTGCAGAGATAACTCCAACATATAAAGCTGGTCTTTTGATTTTAACTTTCTTTACTTCAGATTTGTTAAACTTTCTTGGGAAGAATAATTTGTCTCCAGCTCCTCTTAATATTGCTGGGAATAACGTAATTGCTGATAACCAAACTATCACTACTGCAAGCATATCTGAGATTGCAGTATCAGAAAAGAACGGAATTCTATAGATGTAAATAAACAAGAAAGATAGCATAACAATTAATGCAGTAATAGTTACAGCCCTTCCACCCCATTTTACAGCTTCATGTACAGCCTCTTCCTTGTTTTTGCCTTTTCTTCTCTCTTCAATATATCTGCTTGCAATAAAAACTACATAATCCGTACCTAAACCTAAAGCTAACAGAAGAACTTCGCTTGGTGTTAAGAAGTTTACGGTTATATTCAAAATTTTAATAACAATTAACCAGAGAAATACTGAAGCTACTAAATAGGCTGATATATAGATTGTTAATGGTATAAATGCTGTTACGAAGGATCTGAAGTAAATTCCAGCTAATATTATTGCAAGAATTATACCAACTGGAATTGCTATTGAATAGGCCTCTGATGCGATTTTCTTTAATTGATAGTTAATAGGCTCTCCTCCAGTTAAATAAGTCTTTACATTTAATTTTTGTTGAATATAATTTTGGAAATTCTCTGCCTCTTTATATGTAAAATTACCTTTCATAAAGATAAGGAACATGTTAGAGGTATACAAGTTATCAGTAATATTTTGTATTGGTTCAATCGGGAAATTATTGTCTTTTAAAAGATCATAGATTGTAAAATTATTCGCTAAAACGTTTATTAAATCAGTTTTATTTACAGTGAGTATAGGAGAGAAATTAGCATAATTTACTATCAATTCTATGGCTAAATTCCTAATGCTGATATTAGTTTGTAACATAAATGCAAGTTTGGTAGTAGTTAAGTTACTTTTCTGCAATAGTTGAGATAATTTAGTTAGATGTGATGAGAATAGATATGCAGTTAAGTTGCTTACGTTATCATATTTTAAAAGGTTTATAAACAACCAAGAAGGTAGGTTTGTTTTATTGGAAGCTACGCTAGAGAGATAATTGATGTAATTTTCTGTAGTATTAAAACTTAGAATATTTGAAACTAGTTCCTTACTTACGTTATAATGTGAGGCTATGTAATTTATTGCAAAAACCTCTGGGTTTAACGTTAGGTTCGAATAAACACATTGAACAAATTCTTTCTCTACCGTAGAGTTTGTTTTATTAAGAATTTCATTAAGAGCTAATTCCTTAAAGTTCGTTGAATTGTATACTTCTTCTAAGAACGCTGAAGGTAAGCCAGTTTTTTCTGAGTATAATGAAATTAACACAGAAAATGGCTTTTGTGTAAGTAACTCTTCTCCTAATTCAATAGGAACATCATAGGTTATATTAAAGTATTTTACTGTAGTCTCTTCTATGACTGTTACGTTGTTGAAGTTTGTTATATTTATATAATGTAAAGTAAATGCAACAAATTCGAATTGAGTAACGTTAAAGAAATGCTCAGATGCATTATAAATTGACTCATCTGCAACTTCATAAATATTAAGGGGTGTTATTTCACTATTGTTCCAATAATGGTAGAATAAAGTAAAGTAATCTTTTTCTTCTTGATTCGGCAATTGTGAATATATTTTCTCATAAGCAATTTCATTAGATAATAAAACATTGTGAGTTTGATTATATGCTACTTTCCATACTTGTAAGAATGCTGATACTGGGATGAATAAGAATCTGGATAGATTATATATGGTTTCATTTGTTTGAATTTCCCCTTCATGAATCTTTATGAATGTCGAATAATTCTCTACTAGACTGTTATGTAGTTCATGGATTTTAAGTGCAGTAGAGTTTAAAGTATTACTTATATTTATGAACTCATTCTCTACTTTAATTGTCCCATTATGTAGTTGTTCAAGTTTAGCTATTTCTGATGTTAGATTCTGGTATTCATTTTGTAATTTTAGACTTGTATTTTCTTCATTTTTGCTGATATTAAGTAAAGCTGATGTTAAGTTCTCTACTTTTGGCCCAATATTTACTAAGGTCTGATTTAATATACTTTTCTCTATAGTATAAAAGTTATATAAAGAAATATTTCCATAAGAGGTTAAGTTAGCTAAAAAAGTCGAATATTTACTTACGTTTCCCTCTATAACAAGAACTCCATTTGACCCTGAAGCTCCAAGAAGTTTAAAATAGCTTCCAACTATATGTTCTGCTTTTGCTGATGTACTTCCTGGTACAGATATTGTAACTTGATAACTAACTGATTTCAAGAAAAGAGATGAAAGAGGTGCAGATAGGATTATCAAAACAATCCATATTGCTATAACTACGTACCATCTTTTCACAATAAAATTAGCGAGACCATTAAACATAATTAAAAAGATATATCTATTGTTTATAAGGCTAATTCATTTAAACTAGTAAGCAAGAACTTTATTATGCCATTCGAAAATATAAAGGATCTTTATGAAGAATATAAAAAGATCTGGAGCTTAAACTATGCTTTAAGTCTAATGGGTTGGGATAGAGAAACGTATATGCCTCCTGCTGATGCTAGTATAAGAGGTGAGGTTATTGGAACGTTTAGTGAATTAATCAAGGATCAATACTTAAAGCTTTACAATCTAGTTCAAAAATATGAAGGTAAGGAAAATCTTTCTGATGAGGAAAAAGGATTTATACGTGTATTAAATCGAGAAATAAAATATTATGTAAAAGTACCTATAGAAATCATAAAGGAACTAGATAAAGTTACTTCAGAAGCTTTGATCGTGTGGAGGCAGGCTAAAAAATCCTCTGATTTTTCTAAGTTTAAACCATATTTAGAGAGAATTGTTGATTTAGAGAGAAAGGTTGCAGAGTATTTAGGTTACGAGAAACATCCTTATAATGCACTTTTAGATTTATATGAAGAAGGTTTTACTGTTGATGATGGAGATTCTATCTTTAATGTATTATTACCAAACTTAAAGGATATATACACAAAGGTGAGAGAAAAGAATTATTTTCCAGAAACTCACCCACTTGAAGAAGTTGAATATGATGTTAAGGACATGGAAAAAATAAACAACGAGATTATTCGAATTTTAAGGATGCCAGAGGATTCCTTTAGATTAGATATTTCAGCACATCCATTCACTATTAGAATTTCTGGAAACGATGTTAGAATAACCACAAGATATGAGGGGAAAGACTTCAAGGAAACTATATACTCAGTTATTCATGAAAGCGGTCACGCTACATATGAGTTACTAATAGATAAAAATTTGGAAATGACACCATTAGCTCAGGGAGCATCCACTGGAATTCATGAATCTCAATCAAGATTTTGGGAAAATATAATAGGAAGAAGTAAGGAATTCATACATGTCATTTATCCTATACTTATAAAATATTTAGATTTCGTGAAAAGATATAATGAAGAGGAAATCTACAAATATGTTAATACTATTAAGCCAAGTCTAATAAGGGTTGACGCTGATGAAGTTACCTATAACTTTCATATTGCTTTAAGGTATGAAATAGAGAAGAAATTATTGTCTGATGAAATAAAAGTTGGAGAATTACCTGAAATATGGAATGAGTTTATGGATAAATATTTGGGAATAAGACCCAAAAATGACAGTGAAGGAGTTTTACAAGATATTCATTGGTCGCAAGGGTCTATTGGTTACTTCCCCACTTACACTTTAGGTAATGTCGTTGCTGGGATGATATACTCAAGTTATAAAGACTTAAAGGAGAATGTTAGAAATGCTGACTTCGATAACGTGAAAACATGGCTTAAGGAGAAACTATGTAAATATGGTGCTATATATTCTCCAAAGGATTTGCTTAGGAAAGCATTTGGGAAGAGTTATGATCCATATGATCTTATAAAATACTTAAAAGAAAAATACTTAAATGTTTAATTTTCAAAAATAGAGTAAGATTTATAAAAATCATGTTTTTTGAAAAATTAATAATAACGATTCTTACTTATGCTCAAGCTTATAAGGCATATAAAATAGCTTAACATGTGAGAAGTTTACAATTACTTTACATTTCTATAGTACTTCTTTTATTAGGTTTAATAATTGCATACATTTCGATTGAATCAGAAAGAATTGATCTTATATCTTATAATGTAAGCAAAATTGCAACTCCTCCTTCCGATTGGCAAAATTATTACTGGTCAGTTTTAGTTTATGGCCCACCAAACGCTACAATTATAACGTTTAACAACGAACCAATACATCTACATAATGTATCTACTTATTATTTCAATCAAACTACAAACTACGTATATATAATTTCTGGTTATGTGCAACCTTATGCTTACCTTTCTCCTTTTTCACTATTTTTGATTTTAACCGGAACATTCATTGGATTTAAAGGTACTACTCTTTTCTTTCAATCACGCATACTTGGAGAAGAGTTGACTAAAGGATATGCTGTAGGTGGATCTCTATATAGATACTCATTAAAAAGATTTTCAAGCTTCATTATTTCAATGAGTCTTATTATAGCTGTAATAATTGTTCTTGAGTATCTTCATGGCAGAGGTTTATTCAAAACTATTGAGGGAATATTAACATTTAATCTAGGTATTAGCTCTTATTTTGGTATTTCAGTTACTAGTTTAGTCTTAACAGCCCTTTCTTATACTTCTTTATTGCTAGGTATTTCATTTGCGTTAACAGTTTACCTAAGTGCTTTTCTATCAATATATGGAATTACTAATAAGACATTAAGATCTATAATAGATAAATGGAAATATATAGGGACAGCCTTAGCTTCATGGGTTTTATCAATTATTATAATTTATCTCTTTCATTTCTTCTTTAACATATTTCCATATGGTGTTCCAAAAAGTAACTTATTCTCTTATCTCTTTATGCCACTTATATCGTTATTCTTTCCTTATATAGGGATTTTTACAAATAGACTACTAATTAACGTTAAGAATTTACCTCCAAATTATAAGGGATTAAAGGAGAATATCCTTATCTATAGGCATTTATTGGGGAATGTTACCGTTGTAATGTTGACTTCTATTTCCTCAGCGTTTATTGAAATGCTTTTAGCTGAAATGCTCGTTGAAGGCATTTTCTTATGGCCTGGATTAGGTGAACTAGCTAAAATAGCTGTTCAACATGGTGATTATAAGGTAATAGAAGGAATTATGATACTTTATTCTACAATAGCTTTACTTTCAAATCTTCTCACAGATATAATATATGGCATCTTAGATCCTAGGGTGACAAGATGATGATAAGACTTTATATTATTTTAAGTTTATTTTTCTTTCTAATTTTTACGAGTATTTTCTTGGAATTTTATCAATTACCAAAAGGAAAACCTTTAACTCCTCCAAACTTAGCTTATCCTCTAGGAACTTACATTGATGGGAGAAATATGATAAACGTTAATGCGGTAGCAATAATTAATACTCTACTGTTCGGAAGCATAGTAGGGTTAATAGAAACTTTAATTTCAGTTACCTATGGTATAACTGCAGGAATATTAGGAGGGAAAATTAGAACATTAATGGTTAGAATTTCCGATTCAATAAACTCAATTCCAAGATTACCATTTCTCCTTTCTATTGCTTTATTTTATGGTATTCCAACTGGAGTTTCGTTAAAAGCCAATTTCTTTATAACTGCAATAATTGTTGCTTTAACTGGTTGGCCACTTTATGCTAGGCAAATAGCTGAAACGATTTACACAAGGTCTATAGGTTCCTCTTTAAGAGTAATGATTAGAAAAGTTCCTTTAAAATTGGGCTTTATTGTTTTAGGTAAGAAGCAAGTTTTTCAGTTAGTTATTCCTTCAGCTATTGACGGAATATCAACTTATACAGCTATGGGAGTTATTGGAGGTGTTGGAGATCCAAATTATCCTACTTTAACTACTTTATTAAATACAGCATCACATCTAATTCCAGATTGGTGGTTGTTTTTAATTCCTGCAATATTTAGAGGAATTTTGCTTATTCTTCTTCAATTATTAGCAGATGAAATGAGGAGAATTTAAATGACTCTAAAATACGAATGCCTTACCGTAGAAGGTAAATTAAATTGTTTCACACTAGAGATAAAGGAAGATACTGGAATATTAGGACAAAGAGATAGTGGTAAAGAAGAAGTAATCAACGCTACTTTTAAGTTAACAAAAGCTTCTGGCAAAATCCTGCTCGATGATGTAGATATAATGAGTAAGGGTGACAAATTGTATTGGGAAAAATTGTCAGTAGTATTTTATGATCCAATGAAATTATTTAATCCAATTTACGATATAGCTTCTCACTTTATTGAAATCGGAATCAGTCATGATATGGAAAATGAGGAATTAATACTTGAAACAGCAAAGGAAGTATTTAAAGTATTAAATATAAGGGAAGAAATCCTTTACAGTTATCCTCATCAACTAAGGTCATTGGAATTAAAGAAAGTTGCTTTGGCTTTAGCCTCATTCCTAGAGCCAGAATACTTATTTATAGACGATATTGAATATAACTTGAATGAGATAGAGATAGGACTCCTTGTTAATAGTATAATAGATTTGAAAGAAACTTTTGATATAAATCTAATTGTTTTTGATAATGATCCTGCAGTTATTTCAAGATTAGCAGATTATATTGCAGTGTTATATCGTGGAGAAGTTGTAGAAGAAGGTTATCATGTAATAGAATATCCTTATCATCCTTATACTATTGACTTAATTGAGGGAAATTTAAAGGAGGAGAACCTTGTAGGAGAAGGTTGCATTTATAGTAAAAATTGTAAATATTCTACTTATAAGTGCAGACTCACAAAACCAAAAATGGTTAATCTTGGAGAGAGGTATGTAAAATGTCTAGGTTACCCTTGGTAATTTCTAATCTTCATGGTAATTATATTTCTAATATAGACTTAGAGATAAACAAGATAAGTTGCATAGTAGGAAATTCTGGGAAGGATAAGGATGAAATAGAGGAACTTATATTAAGGAAAATAAACTGTAGATATATTAGGATTATCCCTAAATATAGAATAAACGTTCCTCTCTCAGTATCAGAGGTTCTAAGTTTATATGAGAAAAAGTTTGGCAAAAGAAATGAGTTTATCTTGAATTTTCTTGGTTTAGATAAAAAAAGAAAAGTTACTGATTTAACTGAATTTGAAAAATTTAAGCTTGAATTATCACAAGTTGCATTTGGTAAGACAAAGTTACTTCTAGTTGAAAATTTCATGGAAACGTTTGAGGAACAGCTTAAAAGTCAAGCTATAAAATTAATAATTAAAACAGCTAATTTGTTAGATTTTGCAGTACTTTTCTTCTTTAGTAATATGGAATTTATTGATGTATGTGAGAGGGTTTATGTCATTTATGGAGGGAAGTTATTAGAATATTCAATTAAAAGTAAAGAATTTTATCATCCATACTCTATGACTTTGAAAAAATCAATTCTTTCTATTGGGAAAAATAATGAAAGAGTTGAGGTAAGTTATGTTGGAGAACCTTCATTAAGAGGCTGTCCTTTTCATGACTATTGTGAATTTGTAAAAAAAGATAGGAAACTATTTAGGATATGCGTTTCTTTGTTTCCTCCAAGGGCAATTATAAATCAAAATGAGGTTTTTTGCTGGTTATATTCGCCTAGAAAATGATTTTAAATATTCAGCTAGTTTTTTATAATTAGGATTGTTACACCTATTAACTAATCTTATAACTCCGAAACTTCCTCTTATCTCTGGTTCAAAAGAATCTTTTCTTGCAAATATAACTCCAGCATAATGTATATTTCCAGCTAACATTTCTCTTACTATATCTTCAGTTGGTGGGAAAGGAGTTGCTATAAATGCTATTCCTTCGCACCAATTTATTGTTGGTATCGAAGTTCCTCCTAATGCTCTAGTTTGCATTAGAACTTCAGATATTAGATCTTCAAAAGAAAATTCGATTATCTCATGGACTATAATTTTTTTATAAGGCTCGTAAACTATTTCTATTGAGCTCATAATTTTAGTATACTAAAAAGGATATAAATAGTTGCAACTAACGCAATGCAGATATTGACTATTCTACTTATATCCTTCTTTAAGTTTAAATAGGAAAGTGAAAAACCAACTAGAAAGATTGCTAATGAAGAAATTACTACAAAGGTAAAGACATAAAGAGAGCCTAATAGTAAGCCTACCTCAGAAGCTAATATAGCAACCACGATTTTTGATGGAGTAATTGCAAAAGCACCTTGCAATATCCCAGAACCAAAACTCTTAGATACATTAAGTTCGATCTCTTTACCAATGATTTCTGAGTAAAGAAGGATTAATGCAAAAGCTAGTCCTATTAGATCTCCTACAATTTCCAAGAAAGGAAAAAAAGAGAGAATTAAGACTAATGGAATGGCTATAATAGCGAAACCTATACCATGAGATAATCCAAACATAGCATATTCCTTTTTACTTTTCATTAATCTCATAGTGACTATATGATCTGGCTCAAGAGCATGAGAGAGGGCTAACGCGATTATTATAAGAAATATTATTACTGGCATATGCATCTTGTTGATTAAACCATTAAATTTCTGAGTGAGAAAAAGTACTTTTAATGCTACTACCACGAATCTTTAATGACAAAAATAACATCTATTTTAAAAAATTTTAAAAAGTAATAATTAAAGCTTAAATTTGACACCTAACTATTAAGTTTTGCAATGACTGAGAGTAGGAATAATTTAATTCTAGCTTCAATTATACTCGTCTTAATGACAGTATCAGCAAGATCTGTAAACAATATGGTAACAACTACAGTGCCTTTACTCGGAAAATATGTGCTCTCTTTACCGGATTCGATAGTAGGATTATTGTCTACTGTAATGTTTGCATTTACTTTTATTTCGACATCTTTTCTAAATCCTAGATTAAATGCTCAATTTAGAAGAAAGATCTTCATAGCTTCAAATATGATCATTGCTATCTCATTAATATTGTTCGCCTATTCAACCGTACTTACTATTTGGATAATCTCAGCTGTTGCTGGGTTAATCTTTGGTTTTATAATGCCTAATTTAATTACTGCAGCAAGTTTAGCTAAGGATAAAAGATCAGCTGAAAGATTATTATCCTTATATTCAACGAGCTTAAGTTTAAGTTTAATTATTGGTCCTGCATTAGAATCCTATTTACTTACTATGTTCAATTATAGGCAAATATTTCTATGGTTCTTACCATTAGCAATTCTAGGGACTATAGTATCTTTTAATATCAAATTCCCAGAAGTCAAAAGGGAAGAATCTGGTGTTACAGCAATAAAAAATAAAGGACTAATTGCTTCTATTCTATCAATAACTACTTATAATGTTCCCTTTGCTGCCTTTACAACCTTCTTAGCAATTCTAGCTAAAGAGAGATTCGATTTATCTAACTTTGTTGCTTACTCTGTCTTTTTACCATTTTACATTTTGTCTTTCTTAACAAGACTTTCAATGACAATCAGACCATTTACTAACTTGAGAATGCCTTTGCTTATCTCAATACTTATAACAATTGTAGGATTATTAGGAATACTTTATGCTCCATCATATGAATTGTTTTTAGTTGTTATCGCTTTGTTAGGAATACCCCATGGTTCAATATTTCCTATGTCAACTATAATGATAAGTAGGGCTACCAGAATAGAAGAGAGAAACGCCGTCAACTCTTACTTTTTGGCATACAACAATATCTTATTCCTTCTTGTTCCAGCAATTGTAGGTTTTGCAGCGATTTTTATTGGATTAACGTTAGCTATAACTCTTTTAGTAATACCAGTAATGATCTCTACAGTATTGTTCTTTAAAATGTTCTGGAATGATAAAATAATTTTAAGTTAACTTTTAAAAAGTAAATCAATACTCTTTTTTAAAAAGATATTAATATAGAACTAAATATTATAATTATTGAACCAAAAAGTTGTAACGTTGTTAAAAATTGATGAAGAATAATCATTGCGAAAATGATCGTAAAAACTGGCTCCAGTGAAGAAACTACTGAAGCTGTTATAGAGTCAGTTCTCCTCATTCCTCTATAAAAGAAAATATAAGCTAAGAATGTAGCTACTATTCCTAAGTAGATTCCAGTATAGATTGACGAAAATGTTAGATTGGGTGAGAGTAAATAAAAGAAAAATGAAAATGGTAAGCTCCATATAGCTTGTGAGGCTAATATCTCTTTATCACTAAAATCTTTATTTTGCATAAATCTTGAATAAATTATTAATAATCCGTAAGTAAAGCCAGAGGCTAAACCCCATCCAATATCAACTATAGATATTTTAGAAAAATAAATAAAATAAACTCCTATTATAACTAGTAAGGAAGAGAGAATTTTTCTGATAGTGATTTTATCTTTTAGGAAAAATTTAGAGGCAAGTAAAACCCAAAGTGGTGCTGTATATAAAAAAACAGCCGAAAGAGAAGCACCTAAAACATTAACACTATAAACATATGTTTCATAAAAAATTATAGTAACTATTCCCATAATAAATGAAATTCTATTAAGAATTCTTTTAAAGTTATTAAAGATTGTAAAAATGAGAAAAGAAGAAGACAAGCTTCTAAAGAGAATTATCTGAAATACATTGGCACCATGTTCATATCCTATTTGCGTTGCTATTCCTATTGTTCCCCACAGTGCAGAAGCAATGACAAGGTCATAAAATCCCCTTTTAATCATCTAATAAATTTATTATGTTATTGTGGTATTAAAATTACCGTGAATTGGGGAAAAATTATTGGAATTGTATTAGCGATATTATTTATTATTCTTTATTTTCCTACATTACAAAGTAGTTTTCAGAATGGTGTTAGTCAGATAAATTCTCTAAGTAATATTACCAACAATTTAAAGGTTTCTATAATTTCTTTTAATAAAAGTGAACTGATTATAAATGTTAAAAATCCTTTAAACGTTTCAATAATAATATGTAATGTATCTGGAGAATATATTTATTTGAATAAAATTGCGGTTGTCCCTCCTCATATGTCTGAAAATGTGACATTAATTATAACTAATTTTTCAAATTTAGTTAATAATATTAACAATAAAAATGAAACTATTACTATAAAGTTAAGAATACTCGAAACAACAGTTATTGAGGCGACAACTCTATGAAGTATCCAATTTTATTAAGTTATTTCATTGTTTCTATCTTAATAGATATTATTCCTTTACCATGGTGGTATTATAGTGTGGGTGGAATATTTCAAATATACGACTCTCCATTCCAAATAAACCTTATAATGCTTGGAGAAAATTTAGTAATTGCTCAAGTGCTAAATATTCTCTTAAACGCTCTTAGAATTTATGTTTTAATGAATCTTATATATGGTATTATATTGATTTTTAAGGGAGAGAAATACAGTTACTCTACAATGTTCTGGTTACCAATATTTTACTTGCTAGATCCCGTGATAATTTATTTTGTGGTTGATTACCTTGTAAGTAAAGGTATAGGAATGTCTATTAATTATCCTTTTTTAATAATTGGACAGGAGACATTAACTACTCAATATCAAGGGGCTACTGTATCGATGTTAATACAATCCTATCCTACAATTCTATTTTGGTTATCTTTAATTCCAGTTATTCTTTATATAATGTTCTTAATAACAGAAAGGAAGAAGAATTAGCTGTCTTCCATGTTATTTAAAATTGCTTGTTTTTCTATTTTCTCTAATTCTTCTTTTGCATTATCATTTCTTATTTCATATTCCGTAGCAATCATAATTTTTGCATTATCATCCTGTTTTCTTATTTGATTCACATAACTTTCAGCAGTCTTTAAACTATCTACTGCACATACTACAATACCTCTTTCACCGTCAGTAAACCTTAGAAACTCACATTGATTTAAATATTCCATTTTATTAACTATTCGTGAAAAAACACCAAATACGATAATATCACTTTTACTTATATCAATAATAGGAATTATTCTAATGAAATTCTTATTAATTAAAGCATTTAATCTGCGTAAAATTGTTTTTGAAGGAATGTTAATCTCTTTAGCGATTTCACCAATATCCATTCTTGGATTTTTTATAAGCGTCTTTACAATTTCAATATCAACTCCTGAGGGTTTTTGAGGATTTTGTTCCGGAATGTAAATCATACTATATTCTCCTAATTCCTTTGACATATAAGATATCTTATCTTGTAGATCATTTACCGAAGTTCCTTCTATTTCATACACGTTTTCTTCTTCTAGGCATTTAACTTTAACATTCACAAACTTAGAGTCAAAATCTTTCGAATTTTTAAAGCTTGCTCTTGCAACGAACTTACCATAAAAGTTAGGATTAACGTAAAGGGAAAACGATTTAATAATCTTATCCTCAAGAAGTTTATTAAAACGATAGTTGAGAGAAGTAGCTGATAAACCAACTTCCTCTGCTATTTTTCTTTGAGAAATTCTACCGTCTTTGAAGAGTGATAAAATAATCTTTTTGTCTACGCTGTCCATCAAATAAGAGTTGTTAATCTTATTTATATTTTTTTGGTAGAAATTATTTTACGGTTAAAATGAATCATTATGATAAACCTGAAGTTAAACAAGAGATCTTTGAGTTTAGTAAAAACAGATGGGTTGCAATTTATGGTAAAACTTTCGTTAGGTATGATATTACAAAAAGACCTTTAAAAATAAATAAACCAGATGATGTAGCTAGATTAGCAAAAATTTATAATGCAAGAACATTTTATGCTACAGCAGCAACATATAGGGACTTGGATAAACTAGAAATAGAAAAGTATACTCCCTTCTTTGATATAGACACAAAAATTGACAAATGGGAATATGCCATAAAGGCTGCTGAGATAATTATTTCTTTTCTTGATAAGGAGAAAGTCACCAAATCAGTATATTTATTATGGAGTGGTGAAGGAGTTCATGTAAGAATTAATGAAAACGCTTTACCAAAAAGTGAAGACCCAGTTAGGATTTCCCATGCAATTGTAAAATATGTATTGAGGAGAGTAAAAGATCAAATTGAAAAACTATCTGAAGAATCTGGAGGAGTATTGAAAATAGATGACTTAATAGATGATAAGAGAGTCTTCACATCTCCTTTATCCTTACATAAAGAATTAAATTATGTTGCTGTGTGCTTTTCTCCTAATAAGCTTCATGAGTTCAATCTAGATTGGGCAAATCCCGATTCTTATAAGCATGAAAGTGTATGGAAGAACTTTGAAGAAAATGAAGCTGAAGATTTAGCAATAAAAGCTTTGGCTGAGTATACTGAACCTTCTCACATTGGAGTTAAAGCTGAAAAAGAAGAGAAAATAGAAGGAAAAATAGGAAGATTTCAAGTTATGGGTTTACTTCAAGCTGTAAGATATTATCTTCTTTATGGAGACTTAAATAAAGCAAAATCATTTGGTTTGAATAGGGCTATATTTTACGCTTGGGCAAAGTTTTATGGAAAAAACTACACTCCAAAACATGGACTTAAGGTTCCTAGGGAAGTAATAGAGAGTAATAAAGAGCTAAAAGATATAGGGGGTGAGCAAGTTTATGTTGACAGAGAGACTGGGTATTTTATTATTGGTGATAAGCCTCAAACTCCAGAGGATTATGATAAAGAAATAGCAAGAAAAATAGACCCAATAATTCCTTATGATAAAGCTTGGGATGCTGCAGTAAAATACGTTTCTTCATTTTCAAAAGACGTTCTAATGAACCAAAGGAAATTTTATGAACAAGTATACTTGCCAGTTAGGGATCAATTTATTGAAAAAGTTATAAAAGGTAAAAGGAGTGGCTTAGATGCTTTTTTTGGTTAAATTTCTTTTACTTTTATAATCCTTTATCAAAAATCCTATCATTATGGCTAATAGTATTCCTCCTATAATGGTTAAAGGTTCTAGGTTTATTGCTACTCCTACCATAATCATTGCAATTGCTAGCTGCATTGGCCCGTATTTAGCCATAGTTTTTAGAATGTCATCCATAAGAATAATTATGATTTTGAGAATAAAAACTTTTGAAACTATTATTCTCTTCTTTTCTTACTTAATCGATAATCAGCTGTACCTTTAGTTACTATTTCTATCATTAAAGCTTCTTTCTCCTTTTTTCTTAATATTCTTCCTAATCTTTGTAGAAATTGTCTTTTAGTTCCATATCCACCCAAAACTACGGCTAATGATGCATCTGGAACATCTACTCCTTCGTCGAAAACCGTAGAAGCTACAATAACTCTATATATATTATCTCTAAACTTTTGTAAGATTTCTTCTCTTTCATCCTTATTTGTCTTGTAGGTAACTACTGGTATTAAAAATCTTCTAGATATTTCATAAGCCATTTGTGTATCTCTCGTAAATATTATGATCTTTTCATCCTTGAATTCGTTTAAAATTTCTCTTAATTTTTCAATCTTAGAGACGGAGTTTACTGCTATATTTAATGATTCGTGCCACGCTAATAATGCCTCTCTTGCCTCTTTATCTTTAGCAGCTAGTTTAACTAATTTATGGAAGTCATCTAAGCTTTGTAACTTTAATCCTCTAGAATCAAGATAATCTTTTAATTTTTTCCTAAGTTCTTTATATTTTTGTTTCTCCTCATCTGTTAAAGATACGTAAATTTTTTGTATCCTAAATTTAGCTATATACTTTCCAGCCAATTCCTCAAAGTTTTTCCTATAAACTACTGGACCTACGAGTATTGGGTAAAGTTCATGTTTGCCATCATCTCTTTCTGGCGTAGCGGTTAATCCTAGTCTATAAGGAGATGCAAAAAGTTGTGCCATAGTTGAATACCCTTCTGAAGGTAAGTGGTGAACCTCATCAAAGATTAACAGAATAAATTTGTTACCTAATTCTTCAGCCCTAATATATGCTGAGTCATAAGTTATCACAGTAATTCCTTTCAAGGAATCCTCTCCCCCTCCTATTACTCCGGGGGAAATACCAAGGTATTTTTCAATTCTTTCTCTCCATTGGTTAATCAAGTCAATCGTAGGTACTATAATGAGTGTTGAAACTCTCAATAACGAAATTATCTTTAAAGCAACTTGAGTCTTTCCAGCACCAGTTGGTAAAACTATTATGCCTCTTTTTTCCTTCATCCAAGCTTTTATCGCTTCTTCTTGGTAATCCCTAAGTTGAATTTTATCTTTTATCAAAGGAAATGGTAAAGCATCTATAACGTTCTCCTCTAATTGAACTCCTTTATCTAAAAAATATTTCCTTATTTCTCTATATTTATAAGCTAAAGAAGTGTAAGCTTTTAATTCATCACTCCACTTCATTCCAGGTGCAAAAGCATCAGATAATATTAATCCTTTGAAGTATCTTAAATATACCATACTTTTAATATTTCATTTACATATAATTTATGTGTTACCTTGGGAATTAGCCAGATTTACGATAATTAAGAATGAGGTAATACCAAGCTTTGCTACTAAAGAAGATTTAGACTTAGCAAATGAAATAATCTCCCTTTTTAAGACTGGAAAGAAATTAGGAGAAATTGAGGAGGAAACAGATTATTTAGAGAAAATTTATGATCACAAGTTAGTTCGTGGATTTGTGAAATTGTTAACTAGATTATGTGAATTTGAGGCAGACTCTCATATTCCACCAATAGAAATAAGAAGAGAGTTATTCAAATATGGGCCAATTATAGATGAAAAAGAAAGGGAGGAAATAGTTCAGAAGGTAAGTAAGGAGTTAGGAGTTGACGTAATGAGGTATGTCTTTTCAGATCTAGATGAGGAAAAGAAAATTATTAAAGCTCCAATTATCACTCCAGAGGATTTAATTAAATGGTATAACCTTTCTCTTTTACAGACTTTACTTTTTAAAGCTTACAAAATGACAGTTTATGTATCTTCGAACTGGAAAGAAATTATAAGGAGGGCTAAATGGTTAGGCTTAATGTATTTTGCTTATGATAAACCTTTAAGATTTGAGTTCTTAGGTCCAGCTACGCTTGTTAAACTTACTGAAAAATATGGAAGGAATTTAGCTGTCCTTTTACCTTTTATTGTTTCCTCACAAAATTGGAAGATTGAGGCAGAGTTAGTTCTAGGAAAGAAAGTTAAGAGGATTTACAAGTTAAGTCTTTCTAACTTTAAAGAAATGAAAGAGTTAATAATAGACGAGAAAAGATTTGATAGTAATGTTGAGGAGAAATTTTACAAGGACTTTGTTAATGTGGCAAAGGGTTGGAAGATAGTTAGGGAACCTGAACCTTTGATAGTAGATAATAAAGTGTTTATACCAGATTTTTTAGTAGAAAAAGGAAATTTGAGAGTATATATAGAAATTGTAGGCTTTTGGACTAAAGAGTATATAAAAGAAAAATTAGAAAAATTGAAAAAGGTTAAGGATCCAATTCTCGTTTTACTCAACGAAGAACTAGGTAAAGAGAAATTTAGTGGAATGAATGTGATAACTTACAAGAGGAAAGTTGACATATCGCAAGTTTACAAGTGGCTAAAACAATTAGAGGAAAAGTATCTGGAAAACGTTAAAGTTGATTATACAATTTCTGGTGAAATAATAAGTCTAAATGACATTGCAAAAGAGCTTTCTCTTCCAGTTGAAATAATACGAAGAAATTTGAAAACATTTCCAGGCTATATTTTCCTTAAGAATTATTACGTAAAAAATGAGATCTTGGAAAAACTGAAAAAAGAAGATTTTAACAATAAGAGCCTAAACGAGTTAAGGTTTAAATATGGGGATTACATTGTGGAGGTGTTAGAGTACTTAGGTTATAAGTTAAAATGGATTGGAATATCAGACGCAATAGTTATAAAGGACGAAAAAATAAATTAAATTATGAATGATGCAATTATAGCTGGAGCTAAGAAATTATCAGAATTAATTAAAGGAGAAGTTGAAGCTTACGTTGACGATGATGGTAGCTACTATCTAATTGGAATTACTGACACTGATTGTAGAACTAATGCGAGAATTGTTACTCAAGTTCTTGATGAGATATATAAACATACTGATTCTATAAATGTAACAATTCTTTTGATGGAAAAGAATGCATATAAATCATACATGGAAAAATATAAGGGTTCATTGAAAAGAGTTGTATGATAGAACTTTATAATAATCCATTTGATGAGGAAGTAGCTAGAAAATTTTTAGAATTAAAAGAGAAATTAAAAGATAATTTAATAAAACTTGAAGGTGATAGAATAAGAAAAGAGATAAATGTTTTTGTATATAATAAAGTGGAAATAAAGGA
Organism: Sulfurisphaera javensis; assembly: GCF_041154675.1. NCBI lineage: Archaea > Thermoproteati > Thermoproteota > Thermoprotei > Sulfolobales > Sulfolobaceae > Sulfurisphaera > Sulfurisphaera javensis. The sequence goes on along the minus strand of NZ_AP031322.1, from coordinate 70,558 downwards.
TGTGAGAGTTTTTTCTGTTGCAGAGCTAATAAAAGAGGAGCTTTCTTCAATATCTGGAATATATTTTGAAATTAATGGAAATAATGTAAAGATAAAGGTTGAAACGTTAAGACCAGAAGTGTATGAGGAAATAAGCGTAAAGATATATGAGATAGAAAAGAGAGTGGGGATAAAGTTAAACGTTGAATATCTCACATAACGCTTCTAACAGTTATTGCATTAACTGAATTACAAGCTTCCTTATCTCCTTTCTTGCAAGCTTCTAACAATAGATTTGTGGCATCTCTTTCATCACCCACTTTCCTTAAAGCATTTGCTAAAGCTATTAATAACGCTGGGCTTACTTGATCTTTATTTAATATCTCTTTACTTATTTCTTCTAATTTATCTCTCTTTCCTTGAGATACTAGTAGGTCTAAAGCCTTACTTACGTGATCATTCAAAGTGTTGTTTTCAATGCCACACTGAACAACGCTCTTTAAGTTTTGGCACTTGTCAAGGTCAAAATAACTTCCAATTTTATCTAATATTTGAAACATATACTTACAATCAATACTCTCTATGATGTTGCATATGAACCAGTTGTAGTCACTCTTTGGTGATGAGTTTACGATTTGAAGGACGATTTTAACTCCTTCATCTATATAACCATCTAAAAGAAATTTCTTAGCATCCATTAGCTTACGAATTACTTCGGATTTAACTATAGTCATATGAATTAGATATTACTCAAAGGCTTAAATTTCTTCCATTTATAAATCGAGAAAGATAACCAACACTATTAATTCTATCTAAAACTAGGTCAGAAGTAGTTTTACCCATTGCTGGACCATAACTCCAACCTAATCTACAAGCTCCGGTAGAAATAACAACGTTTTCTACTTTACCAATTACTGGAAAACCATCTGGAGAGCATGGTCTATAACCCATGTAAAGATCATAAACGTAATTAATGTTTACAATGGACTTAGAGAAAGAAAGGAAAAGTTCAGCCCTTGAAGAGTCGTTTGAAAAATCACCATCAAATCCTCCAGTAATTTTTATGAAATCAGAATTTTTCACAATTGCAACTCCTAATTCAGCTAAAACTGATGGATATTTTACTTTTACTTCCCCCTTTACTCTATATCCATAACCTTTAAATGCAGTAATTGGTAAGCCAATTTCTTTTAACCAAATCCCAGCTGATAAAACTACCTTGTCAAATTTCTCTTCATTAGAAGAATAAAACACTTTTCCGTCTTTAGTTACTTTTGTTACTTCAGCATTAACTACTTTTGCCTTTTCAATTTCTTTACTCATCCTATCTATAAATTTATGAGTATCAACTTTTGAAAGCTCTGGGAAATATATAGCCCCAGCAAAGCCTTCAATTTCTGCAACTTCAATTTTTGGCTTAAAAGGACTTCGTCTTTCTTCTACTAATGCTTTTTCTAATTCGTTTTTGTCAGAATAAATCTCAAGTAAACCAGACTCTTCATAATCAAAGTCATTTTTCTCTTCTGCAAGTCTCTTGTATTCCTTCAAAGAGAATTGAGCCATTTCTCTCATTATATTCCAAGCTTCTTCTGGTGGTTCTTTATTAATATTCTTTAGTAGTTCTATTACCCAAGCTTTGTTTAAGCTTTTAACTACTGTAACTCTCTTAGTCATATATTTTAACATCTTTATTATCATTCCAGTAGTGTTAATTTTATCAAACCTATATGGTTCTATTAGCCCAGCAGCATGAATTGAACCACTTCCTAAAAAGTCCTTTTCAAATACTGTTACTTCTGCACCTTCTCTCAAAAGATAATATGCAGTAAATAAGCCTACAATTCCTCCTCCAACTATCGCAACTTTCAAATTCCTAACCTTTTAATTACTTTCAATGCTCGTTTTTTAACATTACTTTCTTTTTGTGTTAATTCTTGTAGAAATTGTATATTCTGAAGTACTTCATCTTTAGTTATGAAGCCTATTTCTAACAGTTGTGGTATTACTTCCCATGCATAGATTCTAACGCTAGCTTTCCTATGCTTAAGAAAATCCATAAATCTTTCCTTGTCTTTATGCAAAAATATTCCATTCTTAACTAATTCTACAAATAAATGCCAAGCTTTTTTCCTTATTGTTACCCATCTACTCCTTAACAATCTCCAATAAGAATTTCTTTCTTCAATAACCTTTGCCTTATCAACAATTCCCAACTGGATTAAGTCTAAAACATGTGACCAAGCAGACCATTTTATTCTATCTGAATTTGCTGTCAATGCTCTTTCTATCCCTTGAACCAAAAGAGCCTTATAAACTGGTAAATGGGCCCAAGCATCATCTCTTACCCCTTGAAGTCTATTCCAAAGTAAAGACCTTAAATAACCTAGTGAGTTTGAAAGATAATTTCCATTTCCAGTATCAACAATATAACTTATTTGTTTCCAAGCCTCTTCCCTTATAGCCTTATTAGGGCTTTTAAGATTTCTAAGTATTTCATTTTTTCTCTTTAACAAATCTTCAATTTTTTCCATTATTATCCACCAGAAGCAGCTAAGAAGACTTGTAGTGTATCACCATCATTTAGTCTCTCATTCTCCACTACTGGTAAACCATCTTTAACTACCACACTTCCTTGGACTCTATAACCTATCTTCTTTAACAAATCTTTAACTGTAGCCTTATCTGGTAACTCAACAATCATCTCTTTTCCTTCTCTAACTAATTGTACAGTAACTTTCACAGTATATAAATAGTGGCAAAAAATTTAACTTTGAGCTTTTTTTGCTAAATCGAAGAAAGCTCTCCAGAATGGATCTTCTTTAGGCTGTTCAATTTTACTTTTACTTCCATCTTTTTTAACTAAAGTTACTCCTTCTCCTTCTTTAACTTCTCCAATTATACCAGCTTCAATTCCTTCTCTATTTAATGCCTTAACTATTTCTTCTCCCTTATCACTAATTATTATCATTGTTCCCTCACTTATCGATATCCAAGGATCTATATTAACTAACGAAGTTACTTCTTTAACAGCTCTATTTATAAAAAGTTTATCCTCATAAATTCTTAATTCTTTTTTAGTAACTCTAGCAATTTCTGCTAAGGCATTCCATACTCCTCCCTCCGTTGCATCATGCATTAAGTGAATTCCTATATTTGACGCAATTAACCCATCCTTCCAACAGCTCATCTTCCAATACATTTCATAAGCTTCTTTAAATACTTCTGGCGAAAGTCTTTGTTTAAAGTAGTCTGGATAAAGATTAGTTAATAAGCCTGTAGCTTCTATTGCTGGTCCTTTGGTCATAATTATATAATCCCCAACTTTAACTCTTGATGGCATTCCAAGTTTTTCTTTTTCACCAATACCCATCATTGCAAATCCTCCAACCATAGGATAATCAGTTCCTTCATAAACTCCAGTATGACCACCAACCACCATAACGTTTATTTCTTCTAAAGCTTGATGAATGCCTAACCACATCTCCTTGAAATCTTCATCAGTTATTTTTGGAGGTAAGTTTAAATCAATTAGAGCGTACCTAGGGGGTATTCCCGATGTCATAACATCACTAGCTAAAATGTGTACAGCGAACCAGGCTGCTTTTCTAAATCCAAACTGAGGAACTATAAATACTGGATCAGATTTTACAACTAAAACTCTCCCATCCCCTAAATCAATAGCACCAGTGTCCACTCCATTTTGTGGTTCAATGATTACTTCTTTATGTTTTTTGCCTAAATTAGGATAAATAATTTCAGTGAAGATTTTTTCATCAATTTTTCCTAGCCTCATGAATTTAAGGATTTAATACAAAGTTAAAAGTGTGAATGAGAAAGAGGAGACTAAAGAGGCTTATGAGTATATTGTTCATAGAAGAAAGCCTCTTCTTTATTTAAATTTCGTTAAAGGTAAAATTGTTGGAGACATTGGTTGTGGATCTGGTCAGAACTGTTTGACATTAAAGAATAGGAAATTATTTACAGTATGCCTAGATATTGCATTGAGACAACTTATCGAAGCAAGAAAGAAAGGTTGTGAAGATCTAGTTCAAGCTGACATGGAATTTATGCCCTTTAGAGACAATTCTTTTGAGTCTTTACTTTACATTGCCTCAATTCATCATCTAAAAGATCCTTTAAATGCAATTAAGGAAAGTTATAGATGCTTAAAGCAAGGAGGAGATATTTTAGTTACTGTTTGGTTAGTTCAACCGAAATATTTCTTTAGAAGATTTGTGAAATTAGAAAGCAAAATTAATAATAAAATAGTTAGGAGAAACTACAGACTCTATCTTCCGTGGGAATTGAAAAAGTTTATGGAATTTAGTGGATTTAAAACTCAAAAATATTTTTTATATTCTGTAAATTCATTTTTGCCTAATAATGCTCTTTATTATGGAATAAAAGAAGTTAACAATAATCATTAAGTTTAAGAAAGTAATCATAAACATTTTTACTTTTTGATTCTTCTACTAGGTATTTTATATCTAACTTATCTTTTTGTGCACAATAAACTAAGACAGCTTTAATTTTATCTTCGGTGCTATTCCAAAACTTCCATGATTCTAAGTAAGTTAGTACTACTTCTTCTGGGGGGATAATGTAGATCCAATATCTTTCATCTATTATAAGTTTTAATGGACTTTTCTTTCTGTTATACACATTAGAAACTATATCAATTCCTTTTTCAGATATTTCTCTTATTTTAGGTAGCATTATCCTTAATCCTACATCAGAAATTTTGGAAAGTACTTTCTTTATTAATTCAACATTACCTTCAACTATTATGTCTACATCACCAGTCCTATAACCTCTTCCAGAGTAAATTTCTGCAGCAAAACCACCTACTATTATAATTCTACCTTGATTCTTTTCTTCCATAAAAGTATTCAAAATAGCTAGAAATTTTAAAAATCTATCAGTCTCGCTTCCTTTCAATTCATCTAACTTTGATATGATCCACCCATACAGTTGGTCTTCCAATATACTTCTTCCCCTTTAATGTTAAAGCAACCTACGATTTCCATAATTTTTATGTTTTCCTCAGCTAACTTCGCTAATCTTTTTAAGTCATTATCACTTATTTTACTACCTCTACTTTTTGGTCTCTCTTCCAAGAGTTTTATTAAAACTGATTCCACAATAAATTTTTTAGTAATAGAAATAAAAAAGATTTAGTTAGTTCTACTAAGTATTTTGTTTATTCTTGCGTTTTTTAGTTCATTCATTAATGATATTAAATCGTCTATCTTATAACCTAGTAACTCAATTTTATCTTTGCCATCCTTAATTATCTGAATAGCTAATGGGAAAAGTTCCTCTATTCTTCTCACAGCATATTCTTTGTCTTCTATAAGCGAAAAACCAAAGTTAACATGCCTTGCTTCATCTTCAATTATCCTTTTTATTCCTTCATTAAATTCAATTAAGTTATATTTCTTTGAAGTCTCATTGAGTATTTTTAAACCTACAGTTGCTAATACTCCTTCAGTTATCATATGAAATCTAGTAGCAACGTTATCTTTCCATTTCTCATTTTGGAAATCTTCAACTAATCCATCAAATAGCTTTATATATGAATCGGGAAGCCTAACAGTAGTTAAAGGATCTTCCTTAAAATATTCTTTAAAGAAATCAAAATGTTCTATTTCCTCAATAACTTGTTGAAGAGAGTAATTTGTTATTATTTTTGCTTTTTCAAATGAGAACTTTTTCAGAATCTTCCATCTTTCCATTAAATTAACTGGATAAAAATGTGCTGAGAGATACTTTATGCCTTCTCTAATTTCTTGAGGTGTGGAGAACCAATTTTTATCCATATTTTTTGTTAAAGAGATTAACTTAATTAACTTTATCTTAAAAAAGTTTAAAAAGCAGTAGTTAATAATTAAAATTTGTTACTCAATAACATAATGTGGATATAGCAGTATTTATCTTAATACATTTCATTCTTTTATTTTTATTTTTATCTGTCGTGACTTCAATTATAACTAGATTAATATCTAACTCGTTTTATATGACTAGAATTTTCGTTGCATCATTGTTTAATATCTTCTTTTTCTACCTTTTCTTATATTCTATTGGAGCTCCTTTTCCGTCTTTACTATTATCGATTTTAATTTCTATTCTAATATATAGAATAACAATTTCATTAAGTTGGTCTGACTCTTTTACTTTGTCTCTCGGTTTTCTTTTAGCCTTGCTCCTTTATTTTAATTTTATATTTGTTCACGTCATTCATACGTTCTTTTAGCAAAAACATTTTTTACTCGAAGGTTTATTTTACTTTATGGAAGATGAAGAGATAGAAAAAATTGTTAAGGATCTAGGATTAATTATTAGGAAACCACCGGAGGCTAAGGAGTATTACCATATTTCAACTTCTTCTCCTCAAGGTTTTCCAGTTGTTGATATAGTTAGGATAAATAAAGATTCTCCCTTTTACCTTATTACTATGGGAATACTTATTCATCCTTCACATAAATCAGCAATAAGCAATATGAAGGAAGAAGAAAGGAGAGATTTTTTAGCTGACTTAGTTGAAGAGTTACTAAAAATGGGTGTAGATATTGCAGTTCTTCCTCCTAACTCTGATGTCCCAGAAGTAGTACAAATATCTAAAATAGTTTACTCTGAAGGTTTAACTCCAAACGAATTCCTTAACGCTTATTATATGGTAAGAAACGCTGGTATTCTAGTTATAAATAGGATTAACAGGAAGTTTGGAAGCGTTCAAAAGAGAGGTTCATCGGCATATGTTTAGAAAAACAAAAATAGTTGCAACGTTAGGTCCTAGTAGTGAACCTTATGTAGATGAAATAGTAAAGTACGCTGATATAGTTAGACTTAACTTTGCCCATGGAGATGAACAACAGCATGAAAAATACTTTAATCTTGTCAAGGATAAAGTTCCAATTCTAGTAGATCTTCCTGGACCTAAGTTAAGAATTGGGGATATAGGAACGGATAAGATCGTATTAAAAAGAGGAGATATAATAGAGTTTGGAACTTCAATTCCAGTTGAAGATCCTTTATTTTTTAAACTTGTAAAACAAGGTTCTGAAGTTTTAATTGCTGATGGAAGGATTAGAGTAAAAATAACTGAATTAAAAGACAATTTTGCAAAAGGGATTGTTGAAGAAGGGGGAATATTAACTTCAAGGAAGGGAATAAACATTCCTGATGCTGACATTCCAGTTGGATTAACAAACAGAGATTATCAACTGCTTCAAGAAGCCTTAAAACTGGGAGCAACATTTATTGGATTATCATTTGTTACATCTCCAGATGAAGTAAAGAAAGTCAAGGAAATAGTAAAAGACAAAGCATGGTTAATAGCTAAAATAGAAAAGAAAGCTGCTTTAAAGAATTTGAAAGGGATAATCAAGGAGTCTGATGCCGTTATGGTTGCTAGAGGAGATTTAGGAGTTGAAGTTGGATTAGCTAATTTACCTCAAACTCAAAGGAAAATAGTTAGGCTTGCTAGAGTATATGGTAAACCAGTTATTTTAGCTACTCAAGTTTTAGAATCTATGGTCACCTCTCCAATTCCTACGAGAGCAGAAGTTATTGATGTCGCAAATTCAATAATACAAGGGGTGGATGCAATAATGTTAAGTGATGAAACTGCTATGGGACAATATCCTATTGAAGCTGTAAAGACTCTACGCGACCTTATAATTAATGTTGAAAAAACCTTTAAGTCTAAGCCTTCTCCACCTTTAAAGAACGTTGATGATGCTATAGCATATTCTGCTGTTTCAGCATCAAATTTGGCCTCTGCTTCAGCAATAATAGTTTATACTAGAACTGGAGCTACAGCAATAAGAATATCTAGGCTAAGGCCATTAGTACCTATAATTACTTTAACACCAAATAATGAAGCTTATGAAAGGTTAAAGTTATGCTATGGAGTATATTCTTTTAAATCGAACGAGCTAAGTAGTTTAGATGAAATAGTTGAGGAAAGTAAAAAAATAAGTAAACAACTTAGCTTAAAAGGAACAATAATTGTTACAGCTGGAGGTCCAGCAGAAGGAACTACCAGGTTTTTAAAAGTTGAAGAGATTTAAATTAGTTACCAGTACAGACCTTACCCTAAAGGTCGAGGGTTCATCAAGGCAGTTCATAAGTTTGTGGTTTACCACCTTAGGGAATGAACTCCGCTCTATTTCATCTAGTGGTTTATTACGGGCTAGGTCTTCAGCCCATTATCCCTATCCCCTTGGAATATACGTTTTTAGTTTCCTCTCTTTCTAGGAGGACACGCTAGTAATTCCGGAAAGAGTTTAGACCAATGTTATATTAAAGATATTGTTATTCACATTGATCCTATTGTACATAGACTTTCCGGAGTTTATAAAGACTTCATTACGATTTAAAAACTTCACCCCTTAAAAAGGCTTGTCTAACTTTTGTTATCTGCCAATGTAGGAATGGATTAAAAACTTATCGTACCTACTAATGTTTCCACAAATATGAGTAAAAAATAATTAACTTAGACTTACTTCCAATAAATATACACCTTCTGGTACTACTATATACAAAGGATATTGAGTTAAATATTGAAGGTTGAATATTTTAACATGCCATTGTTCGTTTGGAGTATTAGATCCTTCGTATTTATTATAATCGTAAGTATAATTATATAATAATATCCACTTGTTTGTTAAATACCCATAAGTTAACCATTCTCCCTTATGAATATTAATATCTATTTGATATACGCTTATAGCTGTAGGTGGATTTGTTGGTGGTAGAGTGCCAGTACCATTAAGTCCATAATCAGGGTAAACATAGTTAGGTAACCATGCTAATGGTATAGTCATATTAAGTCCATATATAGGATAAGATAGAAATAGGTTCCATAACGGAATCTCAATATTACCTATATGTTCTACCGTGAAAGTGCCCAGTGTTACGTGGTATTCAATGCATTTACTTAAGTAAATGCCGTGGCTACTATTAATACTATAAACTTCGTAGGAATTTGATGTACCAACGTACATGTATATGTATTCATAAGATATTCCATTTATCCACTTTAGATTAGTTGCTACAGAGCAACCAGAATATGATACATTTATTGGCATATAAACTCCAATACTTGCAGTATCGGATGGCTTATAACCTTGCCACAGCACGGGAGATATAGGGGATGGAGGGCCAGGCGGAGTAACAAAATAATATTGCCATATTAGAGGTGAATAGTAGGTAATATTTATCCAGCCATCCGAGGAGACCGGATAAACCACTACTTCAGCCCCAGTTACACCATAGGTGAAAGTTGTATTTCCTACTGTTACATTCAGTGGGACTAAAGAATAAGCGCTAGGGCCATAAACTCCACCCAAATAATTCCAATTAGGATCTTTACTAATATTTTCTACTATTCCTCCATCCGGTGTTCCATAATTATGATAGTTAGGGAATAGTATGGCATTAGAATCAAAATATGAAATATAGGATACATTATACCAATTTCCACTCGAAGTTACTATAATTGCCCAAGGATAATTTCCAAGGATTTTACTAACGGGTATTTTACCTAAAGTTATTGAAACATTTTGAACTTCTTCATTAGGGTAAATTATATGAGTTATCATCTGTGGTGTCATAGAATAAATATATGTTACATTATTTTGATCAATTTCTACAACAGGTGAATCTTCGGAGAGTTGTTGAAGCTTTTGGATTGTCTTAATTGTTGTATTAGTTTCGCTATTTTGAATATGTATAACGAGTAGGAGAGATACTAATAATATTTGAAGAAATATTAAGGCTCCCAGTATACTCGAGATTCCTTTCATAATAACAAAAAATTAAAAAATGAGGGAGTGACTTTACTGAAACTTATCCATAAAAATATAATACGTAATATCCAGCTAGACCATTAATCATAGATTTTATTATACTTGTCCCGTTAAGATATTGTTGAAATACTTGTGTCTCATTAATAGGAGTTCCGTCAACATTGACTAAATAACCTAATGGTATAATTGTGACATTAGAAACTGGCTCACCATTAACGTTATAGAGCGGTCCGGGTATCCTAAGAGTAGATATTGGGATTGTAACTGGTTTGTCTGAACTAATGTTTATAAAGAATATAACGGAATTTAATGATGGATCGTAATAAATATAATTACTATCAGAAGATGTAAAGTAAGCAGTTAAAGAAGCTATTTGATTATGCGTTGTGAAATTCACTATTTCTATCTCTATCCATGTATTTGCAACAACATAATCTATTGTATAATTAATATAACCTTTAATCCCTACATAGGTGGTATTTACTACGTTGAAAACTGTAAAAGTGGAATACAAAGAGAGATAAAGAGGTTTGGCAGAAATTGAATAAGTTTGACTAAACGCTACTATTCCTAAAATTCCAATTAATAGAAACAGAATACTTAGTGATTTCATAAAATGGTATATCATTAAAAAATTATAAACTTTTCCCAAATAACAGATTAGGAATATTACTCTTTAATAAAAATTCGATTTCTAAAATACCTATAAAGATTTTAAATTATTTGTAATATAATCATTTAATATAATTTGAGGTGTAACTATATTTTTTAGAGCTTTTATAACTTCGCTAGGTAAAAGTCTACCTAGTAGTCCTATATTGATACTCATACTTGATAGTATTGTTAATTCGCTTTGATTTTCATTTATTCTTTTAATTCTGAATGAAAAATCATAAATCAGCTTATTTGATATAAATTTGTATTCTAACATATCTACATTTAACTTCGGTCCCTCTATTTTTCCAATAATACTTCTTTTAAGCGTAGTACCATATTTTATTTTTTTGAGAGGCAAATAAAGTATTGCATTATCTCCAATTGGTGTAATTATATTGCATAATCCAAAAATTAACTTAGGATTTTTTATGATGTTAAATAATTCATCTCTATTAACATTTACTTTTAAAGTGATTGAATACGAAATTCTATGCCAACATTTACTTTTTATGTGTTTTTTAAATTCCTTTTCACTTTCAAACTTTTGATCACAGCATTCATAAACCATAAGTCCATGTTTATCACTTCAATTAAATCATTTAGTTAAAAATTTTTTAACAAGATGATAACAATTAATCTCTGGAATAAAAAATTATTTGAAAATATAGTCATATATTATCATAACATCCGCATTCTTATCTACTTCTCTGGCAGCTTGAATAAATTTTCTTGCTCTTTCCATATTATCAGCATAGCATACAGTAATTCCTGCATAACCATCAGTAAATTGCCATATTTTACAATCTTGTAAGACTACGGATATATCCTCAATATTCTTTGAAAATATTGAAAAAATTACAATGTCAGTTTTTCCTAAATCTATAACTGGAACTACTAATATAAGTCCTCTGTGTTTCAAATATTTTATATGTTTCTCTATAGTCTTACTATTTATTCCTAGTTTCTTAGATATTTCAGAAGGAGGTGCTCTAGGGTCTTGCTTTAATATTTCAACTATTTTTTGGTCTAAATTCGATGGTTTAAGTAAGGACTGAACGGGATAATAAGTAAGTACCGGCTCGCCTAATTGTTTAGTCATGTAATCTATTCTATCTTTAAGTTCTGTTGTATCTTTCACTTGAATACCATATACGTTTAACCATTCTACGCACTTTAATTTAAAGGATATCCAATCAGAATCTATATCATTATAATTCTTAAATGCAATAAAAATCTGTTGCTTACTGAAAAAGTTTGGGTTCACATAAAGCTTAAACCCTTTTAGTATGCTGTCATCAATAAGTTTTTTAAATCTATAATTTAAGCTCGCCGGAGTTAGATTTAAATTTGATGCAATTCTCCGTTGTGAAATTCTCCCATCTTTTAAAAAATAAAAAAGAATTCTCTTATCAATAAGATCCATTTTCACACTCTCTTAATATTTTTCTTAATATTTTCTAATAAACTTGTCGAAATTTCTTTTATTCCATGAGCCTTTTCTGCATGGATTTTTAGAATTTCCAGTAATTCTTCCTCTGACGTGGCGTTTTTAACCATAAATCCGCAGTCCATCCCTAAACTAGAACAACTAAATTCGAACTTTTTCTTCTTTCCTAATCCGAATACCATAGGAATAAGAAAAAAATATGATATTTATGAATTAGTTAAAAATCTTTTAACGCTTCCTTAAATAGGTGACAGACAATTACAACATATGCCTAAGTATACATTTAGTTGTGCAAGTGTAGGAATGGATTGTGGGTTTGAAATAAAGAATGCTGGTAGTGAGGAAGAATTATTAGAGATGTTAAAGATTCATGCTAAAAATAGTCATGGAATAACCTCAATTCCACCAGATTTGTTAAATAAAATAAAAAGTAATATAAAAATGTCTGGAAAATATTCATTCAGTTGCGCTAGTGTTGGCATGAATTGTGGATTTGAAATAACTAACGCTTCTTCTGAAGAAGAATTATTAAATGAGTTAATGGTTCATGCGAAAATGTCTCATAATCTTACATCTATACCTCAAGATACATTAAATAAAATAAAGCAAAATATAAAAGTAACGTAAAGCTATTTTTTATCCTTATTTTTAATAGCTTCCATTAAACCTCTCAAGTTAACCTCAACTTGCTTTTTAAGTATTTCTCCGGCTATTCCACCTAAATCAATGTTAATATTAACTTCTCCACTTAGCATTTGCTTTAAGTGATCTTCCATTACACTTGGTGAAACCAAACCTCCGTGAGCTAAACCTACAATGCGTGGCTTTAATGAAATTTGCATCTTCAAACTTTTTATGTACTCTTCATAGTTAATAACTGGAGGAGTAGTTGGAATTACTGATCCGTTAAAGTATGCACCAGCACTATCACCGGTAAATAAGAAATCGTCAACTAGAACAGATACATGATGCTTTGCATGACCAGGAGTATATAAAATCTTTAAATTATTTCCTCCTAGATCTAACTCCTCTCCACCATTGATTTCAAATACTTTACTTTCATCGATTTTCCTAAACTCACCATAAATATAATATAAATCTCCTAAAACCTTTTCAGCACTTTCATTTAGCTTTTTTACTCCTTCATCTGTCGTGAGATACTTCTTGAAACCAGATTTAACTAAAACTTTAGGCTTGTAAGTTTGAATTATTTCTGGCAAAAGGCCTATATGGTCTATATGAATATGAGTTAATATAACAATATCTAGTCTATCAAGAAAAGAAAAGTCAGCAATAGAATTTGAAACACCAGCATCTATCATAACGTTCAATTTCTCTCCGCAAATCACATACGTTGTAGCAATATCCGAAAATTCCACTGGACCAGAGGGTATTGCGTGTAAGCCATGACAAGGCATATAACAGAATATTCTTTATTGCTAATAAATTATTGAGTATTGCTTTGGCTTTCGTTACTGTTTCCGGAAACTCTTTGTATGATGGGGGTATTTAATCATAAAAACTGTCTAAAAACTTTCAGTAATTACTACTGTTTTATATTTCTGAGGGTTCTTTTATCTTCCATTAGGGATTTCCATCTTTATTATAACTTAGATTATAGCTTTTAAAAACATATGAATAGTAACTTACATATTCTCATTTATATTTTTTAATAAATAATATAGCGATAACAGTAACTATTGTAATACTTAGTAAGCTTCCGATAACTAAGTAATTTGGAGATTCTACTAGTTTTTCCTCTATTGGTTGATTAACTACAATAATTGATCCTGGTGAAGCATTATAAGTTCCTATGAATTTTCCTACCATATAAAATGGTATATTTGCATTTAACATTATAGTTGCACCAGCACTATACCATGAAGAAATATTATCAATAGTTACCAAATATTGTCTTTGTGTTTTTACATTTACTGTAACTGGAGAATTCACTGTAAATGATTGTGAGGGTGTAATATTTACAATAATTTCCCTCTCTTTTGAATTAACATAGTAAGTATAGTTTATGATATAAACTTTTGTTCCTTTATTTATCCATGAGGAATTTAATAGTGTTTCACTTCCATTAATTAACGCTTTTATTGGTATTTTTGAGCTTACTGAAACTAAAAACTGTTCTATAACCTTAACGGTAATATTTACTGGAGAATTTAAAGTGAAAGATTCTGGCGAAATATATGTTATTACATATCTTTCATTTGGCTTAGGATAATAAGTTAAGTTCTCTACTTCTATTTTTAACCCAGAGTTATACCAATTTGAGTTAAGACTAACATTATTTCCATTTACTAAAGCATAAATAGGTATAGAAGAATTCACATTGATATAATATTGTGTTAATGTAATTATTGAAATTTCAATTGAGGAATTCACAATAATATTTCTGGACGGCATTACTGACGTTATTATATCCCTAGTAAATTTGTTAGGATAATAAGTTATATTTTCTATAATTATTTTATCACTTTCGTTATACCAATTTGAAGTTAATGTTTCGTTTATCCCGTTTATTATACCGTAAATTGGAATTGGACTCTTTATATCTATATAATACTGTGTAATTGTCTTTACATTAACTGTTTCTGGAGAGTCTACAATAATAAAAGAGTTAGGCGATACTGAAACTATAATTTCCCTTTCTGTTGGCGAAATGTAATAAGGCATATTTTCAATCTGAATTGAAGCACTCTCATTGTACCAATTTGAAGTAAAACTTACGTTTTCTCCATTGACTAGAGCATAAAGCGGAATTGATGAATTAACAACTATATAATATTGAACTTGATAGTAAACAATTACAGTTTCTGGAGAGTATACAACACCTTCAAAGTTATTAGCAATAGCCCTACTTTGTGAATTTGATCCGGGTAATATTTGCGAATATTCATAGACAGAATCATAATCTACCCATACAGTAGCTGGTGCAATGGCAGTTTTTTGAATATTAAAACAATAATATGTTATTGTTGGATTTCCAAAATCTCCATTACCTATCAATTTATAGCTAAAGTTAACTTTAAACTGCTCATAATATACTATATTTAACGTTTCTAGATTGTTAATAGTCCCTGAAGTAACGTTATTTGTAGCCCATCTAATATTTCCTTCACTTATAACTTGTTGAATATCATAAGTGGTTCCTTGTGGTACATTAATTGTTTCTCCATTAAATATAGGTAAAACTTCTGTACTTCCATTAGGAAAAGTGAACGTTATAGTTGGTGATATAGGTGGAGCTTGTCCAATAACTGTTAAAGAAAATGTAACTGGAACTTTTGGAATCCCAATATGCAAGTTAAGATTTATCTCACAGTAGAACCCTTCAAACAAACTTGCATAAACTATAATTTCATAATTACCAGGTGATAAGTCATAAATAGTTAAAATATCAGTTCCCTCTCCATTTATGTAAACGGGGTTACTTTGAAAACTATATGGAAAAGAGGAGTTAACGTAAAATGTGACATAGCCATAAGCTTGAATATTAAATGTAACTGTAGCCGTTGAACCAGAAATAGAGGATTGAAGAACTGATATTTTGAAAGGTTCAACATTAGTTGATACTGTACTTCCTTGGTCAGTTATTACATTAGCCTCACCTACTATTTGACCATTAGAAGAATAAACTACTATACCGTACTCCATAGGATCAAGAGTCAAGCAAACCTCACCATTTGTGAATGGAATCTCATAAAATGAAGGGTAATTCTCTATATCGGAATATGGAACAGAAGCATTAAATACTAAAACATAACCACTGCTAACTCCAGTGTTAATTATTAGTGTAGACACGGAATCTTGATTCCATAATTCACCTGGTGTACCAAATCCAGCAGTAATACCAGAGACATACTCACCATTTGAAGGATAATAATAAACACCTACGTTTGCGTTATTTGTTGTTTCAGCAGTATCATAACCATGGTTATATGCATTCCTTACTGTTTGGAAATTATGGCCATTCCAATATTGAAGAGAAAGATAAACCTGGGATTCATATAAATAAGCACAACTTCCACCTCCCGGACCAACTAAGACTAATTCAGCATCATAATAATTACCATAACCAGTATATTGATAACCGTCAATCAAGAAATATACGTTTGAAGCATTATAAACGTTAGTTACTGTAACAGAATCATACTCAACCCAACCATAACCATCATTATACCAGAAATTGATTACTGGTTGACCATAAGAATTAGTAGTAACGTTTACTAAGAGGTAAATAGTGGATGGTAAACTTAAATATACACCATTACCAGGAGCAAAGTAATAATAGTAATAGACACCGTTATAATTACTTAGTTCACCATTTCCGGAAACGCCACTTACATTAGCGTCAAAAGTTGTAAAATTCCATATATTATCAAGGAATATAATATAATTATTTTGAGTATTAAATAATGCAACATCTTGTATCCATAAAGCATAAGTATTGCCCTTATAATTGTAATTTAACACTACGTTTAACTGAAAACCTACACATGAATTATTCAAGGAGCTTTCAGCAGATAAAGAGTAAAGATAAATAATTCCTTTAAATTGTGTCGTTTCTCTAATGAATGGTCCATTAGGGCCAATTCCTATATCAGCTATTCCCATTGGAGCAGGCTCAGATGTATAAGGATTAGGATTTACTCCATAAGGCATGTATTTTCCAGCTAAAGTTACGTTTTCTTTAGGAGGAAATAAATAATTTGACGAAATACCAAAAGATGTAGGAACTACTATATATTGTAATATTTCAATTAATAAAACGAATAAAAGAAAAAGCCGTAAACTCATAATTTAATTTTTTGGAGACTTCTATTTAAATTTTATGAAATACTAAAGTAAGTACTACTGGTCAATTAATTTAAAAGCGAAACCAACAGAGAATAAATAATGTGATACTTTCACATCAGTCTATTAAAAGTATTCTAGGTAATGTTATACTAAACTATGTAGAGGAGAATGTTAGAGAAAATGGCTATGATTTGAGAATATGTGGTGATAAATACTATGAGATCGTTCAAGGGGCTGAATTACCAGATAATAAGGTGAAACTAAGAGAAATAGAGTTTAAAGATAAAGCAATACTAAAGGCTTTTAAGACTTATCTATTCGAGAGTTGTGAAGAATTTAGAATGCCTTTAGACTTAATAGCTTTAATAACGTTGAAAAGTACCTTGGCAAGAAATGGTTTTCTTGCCCCTCCAACTGTTATTGATGCTGGGTATCAGGGTAAGGTAAATGTTGCAATAACTCCAGTTTATGATTCCTCCTTAAAGAAAGGAATTGCTACTCATCACTTAATCTTCATTAAATTAGATCAACCTACTGCAAAGCCTTATAATGGTAAATATCAAGGTGGTAAATTAATTTGAGCTATTATATTACCTTTATAAATTACTTTATCATCTATTATTTCACAATTTTCTATCTCTTCGGGATTTCTAATCCCATTATATTTTAAAATAATTTCACAAATTAATTTCTCCTTATTGTTTAAGAAGTTCATATTAAATGGTTTTGTTATATTTTTAATTGTAGAAAAGATTTCAGATAATTTAGTTAAAATCTCCTCTTCCTTAACTTTACACCTATATTCATCTATTTTACAAAATATATAACTAGGAAAAACGTGAAACTCAGCGGAATAAAATGATAGTGAATTGAAGAATGAGATATTTTCTGGTCTGACATTGTGGAATTCAATGTAATATTTTGAAGGTTGTATCTCTGGAGGAATAAGTTTTTCAGCCTCATCTAATGTTAAATTTTCTATAGAGAGAATAACATTATCTGATAAAATAGCTCTAACAAAAACTTTTCCATTAACGTATTTCACCTTATAGTTATAAGCTCTTATCTTGTATTTCTCAAGGAAATTTATTAAGGGAGATAAATCATTAACATCAGTAGTTATAACATAATGGGAAATTATTACTTTCTTATCCTTCATAACTTGCCGATACAGAGATACTATTCCCATTACTTAAAGCTATTTCAATAGTATAAACATTTCCTTGTGCCAAATTAGCAGATTGCGTAAATTCAGTCTTTAAAGTATGAACCCCTGGTGGTAAATATATTTGTGTAGAATTTACTAAAGGAGTTCCAACTACTTGAACACTATCTATTGTTATAGCTAAATTATTCTTAATACTAAAATTTACATAATATTTGCCATTCTGAGAATATATTACTGCATTATAAACTTGATATGCCTCAATCATTGGTGATAAGGCTCCGAATAATCCAAAAACAAAACCAATCACAACTAACGTCATTATCACAGCAGCAGTTAAAATAATTATCTGGGTAATTCCCTCGCTTAGCCCTTTCATTAATTATATTATCGTGAAAAATCTATATAAGCTTTTCTCTTCGAATTTAAAAATCTTTAGTTAAAGATTATTTTTATATCTTATAAGAATAGTTGAACCTATAATTATAAAGATAACAGTTACTAAGATATATGTTAAAATAGAAGGATTTCCTCTAGCGTCATATTGTATTTTCACGTTAATGTTACTAAAGTGAGTTAGATCAGAATAATAGACATGATTACCTTTAATTAAAATTAATTTATTTCCGTAAATTCCTAAAGTGAAATAGCCATGAGGTATGGTAAAAATTGTCGAATTATACCAAAGACTACTTCCATTAATTAAAGTAACAATAGCTGGACAAGTCTCAAATGTAACTAAATTAGTTACAGCAGCAAAGTCCCGAACACTATCAAAATAACTATAATATGTGTCTTTACCATTAAAGACTACCCCGTCTACAATCTCTTCATCTTTAGGTAATTCAGTAACATTAAGATTAGTAAGATTTATAATATAAGTTGACCCGTTTGAGTCCTTTATTATAAGATTAGAACCATAAAGAGCATACTTATATACAAATGGTAACAATAATGCTTTCCCATTATTATAAATGTATAATTTGTAAAACAACATTGGAAACAAAAGATTTTTAGGACTAGTGAAGTAAGCTGAAGATATTATAATAGTGGTATTATAGTCATATACATTTAGTGATAGAAGTATAGATAAATTTACTGGAAGCCCGGAAAGCATTATTGGGCCAATAACGCTAGTGTTTATTTGAATTATTTTTATTTTTATAATAGATATATTAGTTCCAAAAAAGATACACTGCATAAGAGGCAATATATTATTTTCTGTCACAGAATAATTGAAGAATTTTTTAGATTTTATATGCTGATTTTGATTTACTATTGTATATTTTGGAAGATAAATTAACAATGGATTATGTAGTAATGATGTAATATTATTATTATTAGGTATATAAATATAATGAGCTCCATTGCAAAATATTGTATCGTTGTTATTATAAAATACAAAAACATTATTATCAATACTACTTAAATATCCTTCAAAATTTAATGTATTCACTCTTATTTTGCTACTTATTAAATTTATTGAGTATATTAAATATTTCATATCAGTGTAATTCATTGATAATATATAAATCGTATCATTATTAATCATATAATTAATAAAATTGTTATCATTATCACAAAAAATTGAATTATTGTAAATTAACGCTAGAGGAAAACTACTCATATTTAGTTTATAAGTCATTTTTTGATTACTAGTTACGTTAACAACGTGTATTGAAATATTTAAAATTGGTACTATGGCTCTCAAGACACTAGAATTTATTAAACCTATTTTAACTTGGTCATAAGTGGAAATAGTATAGTTAATCTCAATAGCATATCCTTGATAAAATATGGTATTGTTCGGAAACTCATAATTATTGACTATGTTCATATAATTTGGATTAATTACATAAACGTCATAGTAACTTTTATTACTAGAATTGAGATAAAAAATAACTATAAGATAACCATCATAAGGGTAAACTTTTATATTGCTAGGTAATGTAGTCCTATTAGAACTTGTAAAGGAAAAATTATAACTATATCCGTTAAGATTTTCTAAATTAAGAACTAATGTATTATTAGCAATAGTAAGTTTTTCAATTACTGGTAAACCGTTAATTATAGTGATAAAAGAGGAATAAGCCGAGCTCGTAACAGGATAAGGTAATAAGCTTAAGGCAAATAGACTAAGGATAAAAATAGGTAAAAGGAATGAATTCATGTTAGACAATTGTACGTATGTTAATATAAGTATTTTCCTTATATACTGTCTCTACAATTTATCCATGTGATAAAATTAAAAAATGTGAGTAAACTGGTTCACAATAATGAGATACTTTCGAATATTACTCTTCAAGTTGAAGATAAGGATAGGATAGGTATTGTTGGATTACACGGTTCGGGGAAAACAATTTTAATGGAAATTTTAGCTGGAGAAATAAAGCCAAGTAGTGGTGAAGTGTATTTTGATGTAGATAAAAGGAAAATTGCTTATATTCCTCAAGTTCCTAAATTTCCTCCATATTTAAAAGTGAAAGAGATACTTAATCTCACTTCTTTAGAACATTTCGAGACTATAGACTTAGAAAAAGATAAGAAAGTGAAAGATCTGTCATTAGAAGAAAAGAAGAAATTAAGTTTTTACTTATATTTGCCATATTCTCCTAAATGCCTTCTAATCGACGATTTTACACCTGGATTGAAGGAAATAGTAAAGAATTTTAATGGTTGTGTAGTTATATCCCATCATAATTTAAGAGACATCTGGGAATTTATAAATGATGTTATTATACTATTTAAAGGTAAAATAGTTTTTTATGATAAAAAAGAAAAATTACTTTACAAAGTCGTATTATATCGTTCTAATGAAGGAATAAAGGAAATATGGCAAAGGGAAGAGGAAGAAGAGAATATTGAAAAAGATAAAATAGTTGAAATTAGAAAAGTTACACCAGATGAGGTATTCTTACATTTTTATAGTAGAACTTAAAAGACTTTACTTCTTTGTACCATTAATCTTATTCTTGTTGGCAATATCTTCTTTTTTACTTTATGTTTTATCATTTTATTTCTTTAACGTTATAGGCTATACAGAGGCTTCATTTTTCGGAGTAAAAGTTAACGGATATGTTTTCAATTATTATGGTCAAGGCATTTCTTCAATTATAAAAGTTTACATTAATAATAATCTTATAGGAGAAGAAATAAGTAAGAATGGTTCATTTAGTATTTACTCTCATGTAAGTTATATTCAAGGTCAAAAGATAAAAATTGAAATACTAGCGAATAGTAGAAAAATAATAATTTCAGTTAATCCTAACTCTGCATTTCAATACATTTCAATTGCTAAAGGTTCATTTATATCAAGAAACTTATCTGTAGTTGAGGTTGACGGTAAGGTTTTGTCAATTCCTTCCTATTATAACGTTAGCATTGCAAGCAAGTTTAATCTTTTATCTTTACCTTGGTCGTCAATACTAATACTTATGATTATTACTATGGTATTCGTAGATATTTATTCATACTTTAATCTTTCAATCTTTCCTAGAAAGGAGTATAAAGAGATTGCAAGGATAATAGGAATTGAGAGAATTTACATAGCAAAACTTCTCACAACACTTTTGTTTTCTTTCTCTGCATCAATTTTTCCATTTTTGTTGATGACTGCTTTATTAGGAATATTTGGCTTTTCTCTATTTAGTAAATATTTAATAAGTCTTTTATCTTTCAGTCTAGGAGTTTTTGGCCTTTCGCCTTTTGGAAGTAAAAATATAATTTATTATTCTACAGTATTGGCTTCTTACATTATCTCGTTTTTTATATATCAAGAATCATATTATAGTTTAGTATCCATAGTACTTGTTTTAATTGGTTATTTGAAAATAAAATTTTTCTCTTTATAGTATAAAATCATTTTGAAAAAGTTTTTAATAACAAGAGCCTATTAACGCAATATGACAGTAATTAATGCTGAAAACTTAACAAAAAGATATGGTGATGTGGAAGTATTACATGGTCTTACTTTTTCTATTGATGAAAAAAGTATAGTCCTAATTATGGGACCTAATGGTGCTGGGAAATCAACACTAATTAAAATAATATCTGGTTTAACTAATAGGACTTCCGGGAATTTATCAGTTTTAGGAGAAGACCCTTGGAAAAGTGAAAAGATAGTTAGAAAAGTATCTCTAGTTCTAGATAAACCTTTTCTTCCCCCTTATTTAAAGGTAAGCGATTTACTGAATGAATTCTCTAAGGAATTTAACTTTCCAATATCTGAAACTAAAAAATTACTTGAGGAGTTTAACCTTTATCATTTCCTAAAGAACAAATTTAAAGAATTATCAACCGGAACAAAACAAAAATTACAAATAATCTTCGCTTTAATGAAAAATCCTGAGATAATTATAGGAGACGAACCTACAGCAAATATGGATATAACATCTAGGTATGAAGTATACAATATGTTTATGAGATTACAAGAAAAAGGAATAACAGTCCTTTTAGCTTCTCATTTACCAGCTGAAGTATTAGCTTTTGCTACTCATGTTTTAGCCATAAACAATGGCATATTAAAATACTATGGAAAAGTAAACAACATTTTAAGAAATGATTTCTTAGAGGAGTTTTACATTGTTGTAGATAATATAAATAAAGCTTTAGAAGCGTTAAAGGGATTCACAGTTGAAGTATTAGGAAATCAAATAAAAATTAAGGGAAATATAGTTGAAATAATACAAAGATTAAATTCTAAAGGCGTTAGGATATTTTACGTTAGAAACTCAATTATTGATAAGAGCATTCAGGGAGAAATCGGATGGGAATGATTGAACTTTTAATAAAACATAGATATGGTGATAATGGCCTTTTAGCTTACATAGATTTAAGTTTTGCGTTAGCTACAGGTCTTGTAATTTCCTATAATTCTCTTTACCCATTAACTAGAATAGTTGATAGTACCCAACAACTAGCTACATTTAATATTATACTATGGGTGGAAAGCCTAATTTTAACAACATTAAATATAAAAAATATTAGCCTAGGTTTAGGGCAAGATCTATTTGATGGTACAATCATTTCTTTCCTTCAAATGAGGGGAAGGAAAAAGTTCTTCCTTGCTTCCTATTTTATTGATGTTTTACTTTTAGGAATACTCTACATCTTAGCTACTGAAGTAGTTTTCTATCTTTCCTCCTTTACTCCTCCTTCATTATGGTTCATAGAGTTCTTTTCCCTATACTTATTCATTTCTAATATATCTTTACTAATAACAATTATTTTAAAAAGACCATATAGAAGTTTCTTCATAAGTATAATATTGGTTTTTGGATTTCTTTTCCTATTACTTAAAGGTATGTTCTCTGTTTCACAATATATTCTAGTTTTGTCTTTCATTATAGTCTATGTTGATTATCTATTATTTAGGAGAGTGACAATATGAAGTTTGGAAGAATATTAATCTCAATAAGTCTTTTAATTATCGCATTAGGCGAATTAACCTTTCCCTTTTCTACAATAGTATATACTAATTCAACCTTTACAATGCCCCAATGGTATAATAAAGCAGTAGTCTCTGTTAATAATGGTACATTTTTAGTACAGAGAGGAATAAATTTTGTACTACTTGAAAACGGAGATTCAATAGTTATTAAAGGAAACTTCAAACTTTTTGGTGACGGAAATGCAAGTATAGTTCTGAAAGGCTTGAAGATATTTCCAAACTCAAACTATTTACAAATAAGTATTCTTTTAATAATAGTAGGAATAGCGATTGAGATTATCCAGTATTTTAGAGGAAAAAGGAAGAACTTTTAAAAAGCTTATCATGGTTTACAATTTTTAAGCAGATAGGTTAGGTGTTCAATGTGTTTAAAAATCATTATAGGGTAAGGAAAAAGATAATAAATTATGGATGAGCTGATAAAAAAGCTGAGGAGAAAGGTATTAATGCAAAGGATCTTATAATCTCTGCTTTATCTAAACTTGACCCTAGAGAAGGTATCAAAGCTAGGCTTGAGTTAGATGATAAATATTTGAAGTAATGTGAGGAGTACTTAAGAAAAAGTGACGTTATTCAAGCCTTCAGAGAAAGCTTATAAGGTCGCTAAAGAGATTGTTAAGGCTTTAGCGGAGAAATTTAACACTTCAGAATACCAGCAGTATTTAAAAGAAGGAAGATTGTATACTTACACACTAGGTAATGTAGCATACAACTTGTCTAAAACATTAGGGGGTTGGTTAAATAAAGGTTGGATTACAGCTTACTATTTGCGCATTTGAGGTTTTCATGAAGCTAAATTGAAAGACATCGAAGGCTATATTGATACTACTAAAGAAATGTATGAGAAAGCAAAGAAAATATTAATAGAGTAAGGTAATGGTGTTTAAATTTCCATTTTTAGAGTTTAGTAAAAAAGTAACAAGTCATGTCTTTTAACTATTATCCAGATTCCCTTTTCCTCGGGCATATATTTTATAAGATCATGAAACGTTAGCGTTCAGTAATAAATTTGTTGGTTAAAAATTTCGCATACTTATATTAAGAAAGCCCAGTAAGTTTTAATCTCTAAAATGACTTTCCGGAAACAGTAACGTTATTTTTACTCCTAAATACTCTTCGTAGCTTAATATAACTAAGGCTATTTTCAAGAGCTTGAAAGAATTCTTTAAGAATAAAATGTTTAATTCTATTGTGGAGTTGAAATAGGAATTAAAGAATATTTTCGAACTATTAATTATAGATTTAATCTTAATTAAATACTTAGAACTTGATAAATTAGAGTCTCAAAACTTACCGGAAGTGTTGTTTTGTATGTAAGTAGTATGGATTATGTGAAATTTTTCAGTGAAATGTCTTTACACAGAAAGCTTAGTCCATTTAAAACTTATAGAAATAAGAAGCATTTTGAAAGAATCCTAAACTTATTTAGGGATAAATATTTTAGGGATAACTTACTAATTACTCTTATGAAAAGCAGAATACTTGCCTTAACATCAATTTCCCATTTCATAAATGACGGAAATACATGGTTTTTCCCAGTAACTTTTACCTATTTAATAATTTATTTAGGATTAACAAAAATAATCATAGGAATACTTTCTGGAGTATTCTTTTTTGGTATTTCAGCCTTAACGGCTCCATTTGTATCTAGAATAGCTGACAGGACAAGAAATTATTCTGGTTTAATGGGCTTAGGAATTTTACTATGGGGGCTTAGTCTAATATTATTTGGATTTTCTCTTAAAATACACTCAATACCATTAGTATTTTTCTCTGTAGCCTTAGCTGGATTCTCATCAACCTTTTATCATCCACTTGGAGGTGCAATGCTTTCAATAACGTATCAAGGTAGTGCAGGATTTGCATTAGGAGTAAACGGTTCTATGGGAAGTCTAGGAAGAGCCTTATATCCAACATTAACGTTAATTCTCTTTGCAATACTTCATAATGATATGATTTTAGCATCAGTAATCTTAGGTATAGTTTCAGTAATTGCTTCCTTACCTTCATTCTTCCTTAAAATTAAATTAGATGACCCAAAGCAAAGTGAGGTAAAGAAAGAGACAGTTAGTAAAACTACTATGTCAATAATAATCTTATTAACAATAACAGCATTTCTTAGAAGCGTCTTTGGTCAAGGAATATCACAATTCCTTCCAACATTATTAGTTGAAGATTATGGTTATTCTTATAATGTTAACTTAGGAGAAGCAATAAGTATAGCATTAGCTGCAGCGATTGTTGGACAGCCAATATTAGGATTACTTTCAGATAGATATGGAAGAAGATTATTATATGCCATATCAACTTTAGGTGCTGCACTTTCAATTTTAGTCTTCTTAAGAATTCCTAATGAAGCGCTCCTAGTTATATTCGGTTTCTTTAATTTCAGTGCTTTTCCGTTAATGTTATCGTTAGTTGGAGATTTCGTACCCAGAAACTCCTCTGGCTTTGCTAACTCTTTAGTCTGGGGGCTAGGAGTTACTGGAGGAGGCGCTGTAGGACCTGTAGTTGTTGGTGCAATTTCACAGTTTACTAACTTAGTCTTTGCGAGTGAAATAGTAAGTATAATGGCTTTCATAGCCTTTGCTTTAACTTTATTATTGCCTAAACCTCCAAGAAGAAGTAAAGTTCCATTATTTGGGTGAGAGAAATTACTGAAATTATCCTTAAGGGAATTATAACTCTCTTAATATTAAAGTCACTAGATGAAGAACCTAAGCACGGTTATGAACTAGAAAAAATAATAAAAGAGAAGTTGAATTATGAATTACCAGAAGGTTCAATATATGTCATATTAAAAAATATGACAAGAAAGGGGTTAATAGTTCCTAGAATAGAGAAAAATAACAAAGGAATAGAAGTAAAGAAGTACTTTATAACAGAAAAAGGTAAGGAGTTTTTGAAATATCATGAGGAACCTTTAATAGCAGTGAAAAAAGTAATAGATGAGTTAATTGAGTATATACAAAAAAGAAAGGAAGTATAACTTTTATAAATTATTTATAATAATTTAATTTTTCCTAGTTTATTAATTTTATTTCAGAGATTTAAAAATTTAATTAACTATAAATATAAACGAAAAAGTATATATAATTTCCTTTATACAATAGCAACACCTAACGATAAAAATTTCTTACATAATTTTTGTATCAATGTAGCTAACTTTTTTAATTATTTTTGCATAGAGAGAAACAACATGACAGATCAAAAGAGCGCAAACCCTGCACCATTAGGACTTTCTGGATTCGCCCTAACTACGCTAGTATTATCTTGTTATAATGCTGGATTAATTACTCAAGGAGTTTCAGTTGTTTTAGGGTTAGCTGCATTTTATGGAGGCTTAGCTCAGCTAGTTGCCGGCATACTAGAATGGAAGTCTGGAAACACTTTTGGTTATACAGCATTTTTTACTTATGGGGCCTTTTGGGAATGGTATTTCCTGACAGCTGGAGGATTTATCGGAGGAGTTACATTACAAGGAATAGGTCTTGTACTAATAGCATTTGGGATATTTACTCTAGTTATGTGGTTTGGCACATTCAAAAGTAATCTAGGTTTATTTACTACGTTTTTACTACTATGGATAACATTTTTCCTATTAGGTTTAGGAGCAATGATGAATAATAGTGGATTAACTCATGCAGGTGGTTATGTAGGGATATTAACTGCAATTGCTGCATGGTATACTGGTCTGAGCACTGTGGTAGCTGAAAGTCTAGGGAAAAGTCCGCCATTGGGAAAACCAATAATGAAATAATAGAGCAATGAATAGTAAAAAGACAAATAAGATTTTTTAAAATCTATTTCTAGTTGAATTGAGAAACATACTAATTAATTTTTTCAAAAGAAATATAATATTTAAGATTAAGACTTAAAGAAGGGTTATAATATCGCAAGGAGAATAGGATGAATTAGTAGAAGAAATTTTAATTCAAGTTGAAAGTTAAAACAAAATGAACCCAAACATTAGTTGATTTATAAATTTTAATTTTTAATAATTCTTTTTTATAATTAAACTTCTTTCTACCTAACTTAATTTATGAGGCTTATATTTTCCTATTAAATCCTAAATCTCATAAGGATGTTTCGTTCTTATTTAAAAATAAGTCATTTATAATATCAACGATGGATTTTCCAGTTAAAGCATATCAACTGAGGCTTTGGTACTATTATTGTTCAAATTAATGTCAGTTATAGAAATTGTATTTTCGTTAATGGAAAAGTTAAGAAAGCTTACTTTAGTTAACCCAATTACTTTTCAAAGAAAATTTTCATTATCACAATATTTTTAAAACTATTATAAGCTATTCAAGCTAAGGCTTCTACTTAAAGCTTCCTTCAGAATACTTAAAGCTTCTTCTATGCTTATCGTTCTTGTTAATTCTCTAGTTTGTTTTACATATTCACTTAATTCCGAGTTCCCTTCAATTGCTTCAAGTATAATCTCCCTAATTTCTTTTATTCTTGATAGTTTAACTATATCAGCAATCTCCTTTGGATATTCCATGAGCTTCTTCATAAACTTAAATACATAGTATTCTGAGAAAGGATCTAAGGATTCGCTTTCTGTTAAAACCCTTATGAAGTAAATAATTAAGTCACTTGTCGTTATCCTTTCTTCTAAATCAGCAATTATGTTATCAACTATTCTCTTAATTTTATCTAATGAAATATCTTTACTCCTTTTTCCTTGAATTTCATTAAGTAATTGCTTATCTTCTTCAATCTTAGGGTTTAGCATCATTAGTAATTCATCTATAACAATTGCAGAGACTATAACACTCCTTTCCTTAAACCCTTTTGTCATTAATCTTATCCATTTAGATAAAAGGATCAGATAACTTTCGAAAATATAACAGTTTGATGTATTCTCTAGCTGAAGAGGAGAGATTAATGATGGATTATTAGAGTAAAATATTGAAAACACGTCAGTAATAAAATCCTTGTCTACATTGTAACTAGAAAGGTATTTTACTATCTCTTGCAATATCTTAACAGCATCGTCATCTATCTCGCCAATGACATACTGCATAAAGAATTCTTAGATTATAAGGTTAAAATGTTATGTTACTCATTGTTTCATAATTATATTTCTCTTAAACCGTAATAGTTGTTCTCTTAAAACATGCTATTAAACTCCCTATATAAATGACAATAAAGAAAGATGATAACCTCAATATTCTGAATATTAAATAACCTAATCCATCATTACATATAAAATTCAATATGAGACTACAAATTTCGGATTATCGTAAGATTAAGTTTCAATTTAGGACAATCAGGCAAAGACATAAATTAAGGGAAAATTTTAACTTAAATTAATAAGATACACATATATGATCACATAAGTAATAATTATAGATAGACTTTAATAATAGATTAGAATTCATTTTTGATTTCATAAAAAACAAGGCACAAACCTAATATCTCATAATCAAGAAGTCCTAAAGTTAGCACTATTAAGGGATAGAACTGATAAAATAGTAGTAGAAGCTACTAATTGTATACTTATCTATGTAATATTATTTAGAAATAGCTTAATTTATTTTTGGGAATCTTATTATATTTTAAACCTATAGTACTGCCGGACTTGAACTCCGTGATTAACGTCTGAAATTTCCAGTGTTGGTACTTCAATTATTAATTCGGAAGGAATAGTTACTTGAGTAGTTTATCAGTTATTATTTGTAAAGAATACCAAATAGAATTTTTATATCATCTGTAGTATAAAAATAAATGTAAGGTTTAAGGAGATTAAACCACTCGTTAACGCTTTTGCAATACTCTCCTATCAATTTTCCTTCAATACACCAAAGTTCTTCCCTTATTAACCCGGCAATAAAGTCAGCAGATGAAACCCAAATGTCCCTATCCTTTCCACCTATGTTCAATCTTATTACGCTCTTCACACCTTTTATCCATTTATGAAAATTATTAATAATAAACATTTTTTCATTATTAGTGAGTAAAGGATTTCTATCGTAAATTATGGTAACCTCATTAGGTTTAAATTTGAGTAATATCTCATTTACGTGATAGGCTATCAGTCTTCCCCAAATGTTTACGGCAAGTTCACCTTTTATTTTCTCATACTTTTCTATAATTATTCCTATTGGAATAACGTAATTAGAAAGAAATTCTATAAATAGTCCCTTTGCATTAGGTCCTTCAATTCTACTTGGTTTTGGTAAGCTTTCTGAATATTTTAAAACTTTAAATTTTCCAAATAACTTCTCTGGAATCTTAACGTAATTCTTTTCATACTCCTTTTCTTTCAAGATAACAGATATTCCTAGAATATAGGGGTTCTCGTTTGAAGGATTCCCTGACTCATCTATAGCAATAATCACTGGAATAAGTAGAAATTAAAAATATATAAACGCGTCATTCTGTCCGTATACCCGGACAGTCTGCTTAACTTGATTCATTCTGTCCGTATACCCGGACAGTCCTCGAATAAATATTCCCAGTAATGCTATAAAAAGCTTTTTGACTTACATCACGCGGTAAGAAGGCTAAGGCGTAGTATTGATGAGTTAGTATAGAATATTCAACCAAAGTTCTAACTACTTTTCAGCTTTCATTCTCAAGTTTAGGTAAAGAGTAAAAAATTACTTCTAGAGTAGCGTTAGGAATATCTTAAAGGTAATTAACTTTATTATGAGATTTCAGATCTTAATACTCTTCACTGATCCGTAAGGATCGAGCTCATCATCAATAAAAAACTTCTACAAGAATTTTATTAGCAAAGATTAAAATTTAAATTGTTTGAATCACGTATAGTTATGAATGCAAACTTATCGAATCTCAGTATTAGGAATAAAAGGTGGAGTAGGAAAATCTACAGTTTCATTACTCCTTAGTGTGGAGTTAGCTTCACATGGATATAAAGTTTTATTAATAGACAGGGACATTACTGGAACGTTATCACGAATTTTAGGTATTAAAAGTAAGGGACTTTTATCGAAAATTTCCTCAATGGAGAACGAAATTAATGAAACTTATAAGAAAATACAAGTGGGTACTGGTAGTATAACTATTTTTAAATTTGGTGGTGATAATATTGAAACGGAAAAAGCTACAAAGATAATTATCGAGAACAAAGATTTGCGAGAGAAGTTTATCCAAGCGTACAAACAAGTTCTATTAAGCGATAATTTTAATTGTGTTATTATAGATAATCAACCATTAATTGGTTTTGATACTGAAATCGCAAAGACTGAAAGAGAAGTATATGAAAGCGTATTTAAAGATGATGTTAAATATCGAATTTACATTACGACATTTCCGAAAGAAATACTTCAAAAATCACTAGATTATTTGATAGAAGTAGAAGGAGTTTCTAGATATAAAGGGATTAGTAATCCCTTAGCTTTTATAATAAATAAAGTCAAAGAGGATGAGGTAAATGAGGCAAAAGAGTTTCTTGAGTATGCTTTAAATTATGTTAATGATAAGATAAAGGCTGTCCATAAGACGTTAAGTTTAGGTATTATCATAAAATTTGATTCAAGACTTTTCTTAAAACAAGAAATGAGACTAAGTGAACTTCCCTCATTATATGAAATAAAAAAATTAGCAGATAGGGTTTGTAAAATTGACTTAAGTAGAGAAATTATATCTGGTGATAAAAGTTAACTACTTTCCCTAACTCTTATCACTTCTCGTTAACCTTAGTTACAATTAACTTAAAAGAAGGTAAAGTCATTAAGTTCATTAGACTCAGCTAATAAAAAGGATATTCTCTAATGACCTTGACTATTCCTCCATCGAGATTTATCTATAAAAATGACGAGAATTGTTTTATCTCGTTGTACACTATATTTTGTTTACCTCTAAAATAATATGTGAAGAAGATAGAATGAATCTCCCTTTTTCTCCTTCTATTTCTTCTTTTTAACGTTTTTAATCTATTTTTATAAGAGTGTAAATCTCATCGAAACAGATGAGATTTCAACATCTCCAATCTCATCCAAAACTTCTTTAAGTGAATTAAAATTTATCTAGCTTAAATTTAGCTTCTTAATAAGTCTTATTATGAGTTTCTTTCCTATATTTTTACGTTTAATTATCTATCTTTACCAAGTCTAAATATCTGATAATCTTGCTTTGGTAAGTCTATCGAAGAGATAACTTTCTTTTTCCCTCCTTCTTCTTTTAAATGATATCCCTTCTTGATTTTTTGTTAATAGTTCATCTAATTTTCGCAAATGAAATGATTGTCTAACCATACTAATTCTGAAAAAGTTTTTGGTTCTTCTGAGGAGTCTAATTTTCTCCAC
This sequence comes from Sulfurisphaera javensis, assembly GCF_041154675.1. Lineage (NCBI taxonomy): Archaea > Thermoproteati > Thermoproteota > Thermoprotei > Sulfolobales > Sulfolobaceae > Sulfurisphaera > Sulfurisphaera javensis. The sequence goes on along the minus strand of NZ_AP031322.1, from coordinate 38,955 downwards.
GCCTTGAACGGTACTTCCCAAATTCGATTCATGAAGAATATTACTAAGACTTTATTTTATGTTAGTAAAAATAAATACAAATTAACAAGAAATAAAATGAATTACTATAGCATAGGGTCTTCATGTAGTTTTTCTCTTTATAAAGGCTAAGATAAAACTTATAATATTAATATATTTTCCAAAATAATTTACACCTTTCTGACGATATATGTTAAGATGTTTTTATATGCTAAATGAAAATGACTTTTATCTAACTAATTAAAATTATGGAACTACTTTTTATCTAGCTTGATTTATTTTCAAGGGGGTGATTTTGGGAAGTAACGCTCTGAGGAGAGGTTTTCCTTAATCTTCGATAACAAAGTGAGCCATTATGATATTATTTCTAATGTGATATTAATAGAGTAAAGATAAAAACAGAAATATTTAATTACTTCAAAATTCAGAATTAGAAAACAGGGGGCACAATGATGAATAGGCGGTGTGCTGACCATAATGAACTTGCTCGAGCTGAAGCCCCCGTTGATTATCTCTTTGCTTCTATCAAAATAAGCTTAACGCTACTTCTCTCCCCTTCCCTAAAGAGTGAGGCTTTCTGCCCACACTTTTTGTATTATCTTTCTCCTTATCTCGTTTGAAATTGTCGTGGAAAACTGTTTTCTTAGGATAGTTAAATTAATATAAAAAGGATATAAAACAAACAGAGATTATGTAAGAATTTAAAGATAAAAACGCTACTGTCCCCTTAAAGTCTTTGTACGTTATTGTCTATGCTCATAATTACATTAGTCTAAAGACTTTCCATACTTACTAACATAAGAAGAAAACTTACACCTATCTTCACATTAAAACATCAAGAGTGACAAGGGAAAGAGAAAGAATAAAGAAGAAAACATTCAAACCAGAAAAAGAATACATGCACTTAATATACACAGTAAGAGATGGAGAATGATGATTTTTAATGGTTGTTTTTAGGAAGTAGCTAGATTCATTGATTTCTTATATAAAATTAAATTATTTCATAAGTTTTACAAAGTAGAAGAAACGATATTTTGAATTTTGGGTTACCCAAAAAACTTATATATTAGGCTTACCCTAATATTTAGCGATGTCACAAACAGAAGTTCCCAGGCTGAAAAAAGGTCAAGTTAATACTTTAGGCGCATTAGCTGAAGAAATAGCTGCTATGGCTCCAGCATGTGACGTAGTAGCATTTATAACATCAGCAATGGCATTTGCCTTTGCTATTACGCCATTAGCTTTTCTCCTAGCAACTTTAGCTATGTATTTAGAAGTAAATACATTATATCACTTAGCCAAAAGACATTCGAGTGCTGGTGGTTATTACGGATATATTGCTAATGCATTCGGACCAGTTCCTGCAACCGTCTCTGGATGGTTATATGTTCTTTATCAGACAACTAGTACTGCTGCAATTCCTACTTATATTGGTGGGGCTGTTTTACCAGCTTTCTTAGACTATTATTTTCATATATCGTTACCAGCATGGATATGGATACCTTTAATTCTATTGTTCGTTTGGGTTCCAATAACATTAGCAATTTTGGGAATAAGACCTCAAATAACTACTCTAAAATATGCATCACTCTTTGAAGTATCATTTCTTGCTATCTTAGGAGCAATTGTGATAGCAAAAGCTCCAGATAATACATTAGCAGTGTTTAATCCATTTGCATGGCCACAATATTCCTCAGAATTTGCACCTTATGGAGGACCTGGTGGAGCACTCGGTTTAGCAATGGTATTCTCAATAACTAGCTTTATTGGTTATGGTGGTTCTGCTCCATTAGGAGAAGAGGTACAACATCCTAGGCAAATATTAAAAGCATTAATGACTGGAGTATTTATTGTTGGTGCTGTTTTAACTGAAATGGCATATGCAATAACTGTAGGTTGGGGGGTTAATAATTTAGTAAGTTTAGCAAATAATAGTAATCCAGACATTTCAACTATACCAGGGATTGTTGTTATGGGATTATACTTGGGTCTCTTTGGTGCATTAGGTTTGTTCTTAGTAGCCATGAACTCAGCATTCTCTGATTCAGTAGCAATGCAAAGCAATGCTGGAAGAGTCTATTTCGCAATGGCTAGAGACAATGTAATACCAAAGAAGTTCGCAAAAATTCATCCAAAATACCACAGTCCATATATATCATTATTGTTCATAGGAACTTTATCTACAGTACTATCTATTGCAACAGCTTTCGGAATGTTTTTAGCAAATGGAGTATCACCTTTACAAATGTTCTATCTAACTACTAAGAATCCCGCAGTGTTTACGGCACTTTCAGATACTTTTGGGTTCTTGACAACAATGGCTTTATTTGGAATGGTATTAACTCATTTCCTTCTTAACACATCAGTCATTACATTATACAGAAGATTAAAAGAAATCCATAAGGATACCTTACATACTATCACTCATAGAATTCAACATTATATACTTCCAGCAATTGCTACTGGTATTCTAGGATATGCACTATATGCATCAATATGGCCACCTGTATTTCCAGAAACTCCAGCCGCAATAGCAAGCATATTATACCTTGTAGGAGCTGTAGGTTATGCCTTATATTTGAAGTTCAAAAAACCACATGCGTTAACAAACGCTGGAAAGAGCGTTAATTTATGGGCAGAAGAAGGAGAAACAACAAAAAGGTAAAAATTTTATAACTTCGTAATATATTTTTATTTTTCATTATACTACTTTTTTATTCACACTATTTGATTTTAACTGAGAAAATTTAATGAATTAAAATACTCATATAAACCATATAAAACTTTTTTATGTAATTAAGTAATACAAATGTGTTAATTTTTATCGAATTGAAAGAGTAGAATTGAAACTCTACAAAAACTGAGATTATAAGCTTGGATCGCTTTAATATCTAAATGTGATTACTGAACTTTCTTTTTTAATAAGTATCTTTGTATTTTTCCACTTTCAGTCTTTGGCAAACTGTTTACAAAGTCAACCTTCTCTAAATGTACATGTTTTGAATACTTAGTTTTAACAAACTCCGTTATATCTCTTTTTAACTCTTCACTAGGTTGATATTTTGGTTTTAATACTATATAAGCATGTAATATATGTCCCCTTATTGGATCTTCATCAGCAATAACTGCAGATTCTAATACTGCTGGATGTTCCAATAATACACTTTCTACTTCAAAAGGTCCAACTCTATATCCAGAAACCTTAACTACATCATCCTTTCTTCCTATAAACCAGAAATATCCATCTTGGTCCTTACTTGCTTCATCACCAGTTAAGTACCAATTTCCTCTAAAAGCTTCTTGAGTTTTTTCTGGTCTATTTAAATATCCAAGAAAATGAAAACCTGGCGAATCTTTTTTCACAGCTATAATTCCATCAACTATGTCAACTTCATATCCTAATGCCGGTAATCCCATACTTCCAGCTTTCAGTTGCATATCATAACCCCAACCATTATACACAACCATACCAACTTCAGTTTGCCCATAATGATCCTTCACTATTACATTATATTTCTCTTTAAACCACTTTATGACTTCAGGATTTAATGGTTCTCCAGCAGAGCTTGCTCTTTCTAAAACTAAATCATATTTCTTTATTACAGTACCAGCTATCATTCTGTAAGCTGTTGGAGCAAATGCAAAATTTGTGATTTTGTTCTCTTCCATAAATTCCATTGTCCTATCAGGATTAAAGGGTTCATCAAGGAAAAACACTGTCTTCCCAAACATTAATGGACCAATTATACCATAATATAATCCATAAGCCCAACCTGGGTCTGCAGGATTCCAAAACACGTCATTTTCTCTTAATCCTATTCCGTACTTCATATAAACGTAAGCGTTAAGTAATAATCTCTTTGATATTAATGCACCTTTTGGTATACCAGTAGTCCCAGATGTATAAAGCAATATAATTGGGTCATCCCAGTTTATCTTTTCAATTTCTTTTAACTCACCATAATTTAGCATTTCATCAAACTTTGAAAAGGGAACACAGTTAACCTTATCTTTTTGATCGTCTTGACAGAAAATTATTCTTGGTGGTTTATCCTTAGTCCTAATTTCAATAGCTTTTGGTCCGAATGCAGTAAATAAAGGTTGGTAAATCGCACCAATTGAAAAACTAGCTAACAATGCAATAACTTGTTCGATCTTTTTTGAAGCAAGTACTGATATCACATCACCTTTCTTAACCTTTTCAACTTCTTTTAAATAAACTGCTAGACGAAGTGCCTTACTTTTTAATTCTTTAAACGTGATACTTCTCCTTTCATCTTTCGAAAAATATTCTATCGCAACTCCTTCATGAGAAGTTAAAATATCTAATGGATTCCCCTCTAAATTTCGTATTGTAGGATTCCAATCAAAAGCTCTTTTCGCTTCTTCATATGTAAGCATAATATAAAATACGATAAGAAAAATAAAAATATTGCATTTAATTTCTTAGTTATCTCATTTTTATTATAATATCTCTTATAGGAGATTGTGTAAAGATTTAGATATTTCCGTAATTTCAAGTTTGCATACAACAATCTAGGGCTTAATGCTAGAGTACTACAAACTTTGTGTCAATGGAACTGCAACCTTTCTTTTTCTATAGAATATTATTGAAGCTAGTAATAGTAATGGTACTAAAGAGATTACGTCAAATGATGAAAATACTAAAATGTCTATAGTGGCTGAGAGAATCCTACTGACATTAAGGAAAATTTGCCTATTTATTAAATAATTTATGAGATAATTTCTATCCATGTTATTCCAATTATAAATGTCTATTATAGGATAAATTAATGGAGAGAAGAAATTATATACTATTAAATACATAAGTGGAAAGAAGAAAAGAGAAAAAGAAGAGAAGGAAATTGCTAAAGAAGACAAAAGAACAATGTTGTAAGGCTTTACTTTGCTAACGTATCTTTGTCTAACTAAGTAGATTGATGTAAGAGATACAGCATTTAAAACATAGTTTATTAGAGAGAAATCTAAGTAATTTCTCGTAAATGAATAAAGAATAATAGGGTTGATATTTCCCGTAATATAGTTAAATCCTGCAATTAAAGACAAAGATATCATAGTATTTTTATAATTTTCATTTTTAGTAATAACTAAGAAAGAGTCTTTAAAATTGAATACTCCTTTCACTTTCATGTTCTCAGCTAATAAAATTACAACTATAAGAAGAGCTGAAGAAGACAAAAAGAGAAGGAGATAACCAAGTTTATGAAAAAGCGTTAATATTGTACCATAAATTGCTGGTGCTAAAAGAGAGGAGATAAAGCCTAAATATGCTGATTTATTAAAGAAATTCAATTTTTTAGGAGTATTGTAGAAAATTACATCCCATCCATACCAATAAAAGCCTTGAGCAAAACCATAAATTATTGATAAGATATCAACGTATTTATAAGAATTAATATTAAAGATTGCTAGGAGAGTGTAAAAAATTATGTAAAGAGAGATTCCTATCTTGTAAAAAGTTATTACCTCACGTTCTTTTGAGAAGTAACCAGAAATAAAGTAAGCAAATAATAAGAAAAGTGAAGTGAAAAGGAGAAATTTAAGACTAAAATATATGGAAGATGTAACATAAATGTAAAGGGAAATTAGAGGAGAAGACAATCCATTTGCAAAACCAAATAACCAAGAGGAAAGTAGAAAATTCTTACGCATTAAGCGTAAAAGAGAGTTTATCTTTAAAAAATTATCTTCTTAAAATAGTAGAATTAAAAATTAACTTTTGGTCAAGAACTATGTCATAGTGTAGTCAAATAGACAAAATAAGGTATCTACGGTCTCTATCTAAAGATTAGAAGATTTATATATGAATAGTGTTTAAATATTTTAAGAAGTTATAGAAATAACTTATACTTCATGACAACATTATGATAAGGTTCTTATATTGACGGTTTTTTATTTTGTTTTTCACCTTTATTGGAATTTATCCAACTTAGATTTTAACAATAAAAAACAGGGAGACTAAAATTAGTTTTCTAATCTAATATTTTTGCTCAGGATACTAACCAAATATTAAAAATTCTAAGACATATCACAAAGTGACAATAGAGAAATTACTAAGACTTGTTAGCTATGAGGAGTATAATCTATTGTTTGTTAAGATTTTTAATCTTTCAATCAAATTTTATTATGTGTCTCGAATTACAGAATAGTGATTGAAGCAAAAAAGAAAAAACTCTCAACAGATGAGGTAAAGGAAGTTGCTAATAGATGCTTAAAAAAACTAGATGACACTCCAATTATCAAAGAACTAAAGTCTGAAAGGATTATGATTTCCTTACGTGTAAACGCAAATTCTTTACCTAACTCTAAGGAGATTTGCAATAACATTGTAAATACTGTAATGAATATAGTTGAAGAATTACATGTTATATGGATTTCTTTTCAGATCGTGGAAACGGTCACTTTTGAAGAAATGGGTGCAGTTGGTGGTGCCGTAGTTGGTGGTGGTGCTGGTTACGCTGCTAGTAAGGATAATACTAATGAGTCTCAATTAATATCTACTGCAATATCTTTAGCAATAGGGTCAATGTTAGGTTATGTTATAGGAAGAAATATTGAAAGAGTAGAGAAAATCCTTTGTGAGTATACTAATTATTACGGATATCCGGTTAGAGTGCTATGAGTATTTCAAAAATGAATTAGATTATGCTAAAGATTACTTCAATATTTATAAATCACTCAAGTCTCGATATGATAGAAAAGTTATAATAATAAATTTATGGTCTGCAATAGAAGAATTATCTAAATATATCTATATATCGCTGTTGAGAAATTGTGCAATAAGACTGTTAAGTGAAGAAATTGAGAAGTATGGCATTTTAGCATTTCACGAAATTATAAAGAGAATAAATAATGACCTTAAAAATCTCCACAAAGAGCATGAATTTAAATATCGTTTCTTTCTCTTCTTTTACACCTACTATAGTAATCGAATAGAGGGTAAGGAAATTATCCCTAAAGATGATGAAATAGATAAAGAGGCAAAAAAGATAAGTGAGATACGAAAAGTATACTTATCCACTGGCGAAGAAAATAAGATACCAGATGAGGAAATCATAAAACTCTCTGATGAACTTGAGCAAAAAGTAGAGTTTATATTAAATCATATCAAGTCAAATATACTGGTTTTAGATGAGTCTTTGTGAAGAACTGCTTTACAAAATTGGTTCTCATTATCTCGCTATCTATCATGATTAAACAAGAGAGTCTTACTTTGTACAACAGATTAAACTAGTCAATTAAAATTGCTAATTTTCTCTAGAGATAAGACTAGTTACTCAAGACTTACTCCTATACTTAAGGTTTATAAAAAATGAGTAAGATAATGTATTATGCAAAGTAAGTGTAATTATCAAGGTAAACAACCTTTAACTGAAGATAAGTGGAGAGAGTATATTGAAAATTGCGTTGTCCCAATTTACGTAAATTTGAAGACCCTAGATGATTTTGGCAATTACTTAATACAAGAGGTTCAAAAGCATCCAAAACTAGGTGAGATTAATCAAGAATTATTACCTTATTTCCTTGGAGGGATTAATGAGAAAGGTTTATATGTTGAAAACAGTTTAGCAAAACTTATTAAGGATTTATATGGTGTTGGTGTCGATCCTGTTCAACTAAGAAACTTATACGAAATAGGACATGACTATAGACAAGCGCTAATTAATAATTGGATTATGAGTAAAACCCCTATTCATTTAATTAGATCTTTAGCGATCGATTTAGAATGATTATTTCGAAACTTTGACATGGAAATACCTAAAGTAGAGAGAGGTATTTCTTCTGTCGACGATTTTAAAAACGCACTACAAGACCTTGAGAAAAGTGTAATTTCAATTTTACCAATGTATAATTATTATTCTTACGTTATAATGACAACCAGGCATGTTTTAGGACCAATGTTAATGAGCGCACATAAGGAACTATTCGAAAACGTGCTTTTACAAAAATTCTTGGATATTAGGAGAATGGAAATTGTTCCCTCTGATAAAAGAATAGCAATTTATTTTCACAATAAAAATGGAATTGCTGACATATTATTCAAACTCTTATGGTATTTTTCGTTCCTAAGGAACAAGTAGTTAATGACTTTAAAGTATTTATAAATAGGTTTTTAAAGCAAATAGACTTAACGATAGATGATATAATGGATGCTTGCGAAAAATATGACAAATATGTGCATATAGATTCTAATCTAAATGCTTCTGTCGACATGTTCCGTATATACATAAATACGAATAGAAATACTTACGTCGAAAGCTTTTATAAGAGAGAATACACTGTGTCAGAATTGTTTAAGTTAGTAAATTATATTTTATTCCTTGATCCGTCTTTGGACATCAGCGTAGGTAAAAACGGGTTATCCGCAAAAGAAAGTTTATGGGAAATAATCAAATGGAGATCTGGAGCAGTTATATCTAAATCACTAATTGAGACTTTATGGAAGCTCCACCCAAATTACTAAGTGATAATCCGCGGTGATAAACATGGAAGAGAAAGAGAATGAAGAGAAGGAAGACGAAGAAATCTTTTACACAAGATGTGAAGAGGAATCAGAAAAAGAGAAGGAAACGACACAAAATAGACAGAATAAGATGCAGTCATATAACGTTAACATCACTAGTTCATCATCATTGTTAAATGAATCTCGTAGTGTAGAAAAGCAAGAAGTAAAGAAGGAGGAAAATACTGTAAAAGAAGAGAGGAAGAAAATCATAACAACTAGCAAAGAAATTCACATCGATGTAGTAGAACCAGAGTTTAAGTCACCTTCATTAATTACCTTAGATATAAATAGTGAAATTCCTAAGGTTACTCAAATTGAAGTTAAACCCTTAGAAGTCCCAGAACCCATATTTCTGTTACCTTCATCAGTTACCCTGGAAATTGATCCAACAATTCCTAAATTCTCATTTAACACTGAAATAAAGGAATTTCAACTTCCAGAGCCTAAATTCTTTACGCCTCCTCAAATTCCTTTACAAATTGAAAGTGAGATACTTGTAAATTTAAATGTTTCATCACCTCCTCCATCATCTAACTCTGTACAATCACTACAACCAAAGCGTGAAATTAATGGAGATCTTTATTTCTATTTGAATAACTTCTTGGGATTTGTTAATCAACTTAATGGTAAGTTTATTGTAATAGTTTATGATGAACTCCAGCATCCAAAAATTGAAGAATCGCTTTCAGCAATTGTAACTAGATTTGCGGAAATTAGGGGATATTCTTTTAATCCTCTCAAAATTTCTAAGGTTAATTACAGATACAGTCTACAAAATGCAATAAGCAAAGATGGGATATATGTTTTATCTAACGATTTATGTGAATTAGTAAATGACAAAGAATTTGAAGAAGTCTTCAAATCAAGTATTATAAGTTTTGTAGGAAATAAATTTACTATAGTTATCATGCCTAAATGCTTGCGTGATAAATATTCAATGTACATTCAGGGTCAACCATCAACTATTATTGAAGAAAAGTTTACGTTAGAAGAAATTAAAGTGTTAACATATTTAGCTTCAGGCTTCACCATCAAAAATAGTTATTATGACGGTTTGGCAAACGTTAGAACAAACTATGAGAAAATATTAAACGAAAGTTGGATTTGGCTAAGAAAGAATTATATTAATTTAGACGTTCCAGCTGAAAGAACAGCTGGAAGTAATGAAAGTGAACTTCACAGAAAATTGAAAGCTGTTACTATTAGACATTTAATTAAAAATGAGAAAATAGATCCTAATAACATAGAAGTTGAAAGTGTAATCTTTTCCGGTAAAATACCAGATATTTACGTAAGGTCAACTAATACAATTTATGATGCTAAGGCAAGTATTGGAGTATTGCCAAGTGATGAGTTATTTGACTTAATGAATAAATATTCATCAATAACAAAGAGAATTTATGCAGTAATGGAGCCTTTAGCAGTTTTATTAGATTTGGAGGGTGTAATTCAAAGAATAAAGTCAGCCAAGCAGCAAGGAATTGAATTGTCTGTCCTAATACCAGTGAAAAAAGATGAAAGGGTAATGTTAGTCTCTATTTTCGACTTCTTAAAAGAAGGTAAAGAATTTTATAAGGAAGAAGTGACAAGCAAATCTAATAAAAACAACAGTAGTTGAGGTTTTTGATGTCTAAATAGGAATTCAATAACAAGGCTAACGACGTTAATAAAGATAATTAACATCTTCTTACGTTCATGAAAGGAGTGTTAAAGTTCAAAATTTAGTATCTCACTAATTTTTACAAAATTAATTATCTTTAAGAAATTATTATTCATAGATTATACATTAAAAATGTATAATTTTAGAACATAAGCTCTGCGTTCCTTATTGTACCTAAAACTTAATATTATCTATTTCAAGATTAAATTATGATAAAACCAGTTCTTCTTCCTCAAAGAACTCAATTTTACGGTGTAGGTACTCCTTACATTTTATATGATATAAAGAGGGATAAACATTGGTTATTATTTACCGGTTGGAGTGATCGAAATGGTATAAAAAGAGAAGGTTATGTGGCTCCTATTGACAGAAGTTTAAACGTTGATCTTTCTCGAGCTGTAAAAATTTTGCCTTATAATTTTCCAGTTGATGCAAATTACACAAATAATGCTGTTAGGGGATTTTACAATGAAACGAGGGATGAATATTATATAACTTCAACTCATGGTGATAATGCATATCTTTTCATTTTTGACCCTGAATGGAAGTTAAAAGGTTATAAGATTCTCATGAAAGATTTAAAAAAGGATTCTGGTTTACCTATTAGACCTACTGGTGCTTATAGATATATGCATGATGCTATTGCGGTTTCTCCAAATTCTGATTCTTCTGGCATTGAGCTTTATAGGATTATGAATATTTATGATTTAGAGAAAGTTACAGTGCAGAGTTTCGGTGAGTTTGGCGTTTGGTCTAGAGCTAATGATGTTCTTGATTTAACTTTGATTCCTAGATTACAAGTTTTTGTTGAAATGAATACTTTATCTAAATGGATGTTACAGACTTTTATTGGACCATCATTAGATGAAATTATTGGAATTGAAGACTTAGATAAGTTTGCTATTCTTCAAGGTTCACTAATGCCTCTCCTAGGAATAGATGATACTTTTGTTCAGGTTGGTCATCCTCATTATACGACTGAGCCAGATGGTAAGCCTAAACTATTCTTTGTTTCGTTTAGAGATACTTATACTGTTGAGCAAGAAAAGAATAAGGAAGGATACGCTCATGAAATTTGGGTAGAAGAAGTTCCTTTATCTATTTTTGATCCAAGAAGCTATGGTGAATTACGAGGTAAATTTAAAGGTAAAGAAAGTAAGTGGTATTACGTACCTTATGCAAAGAGGTTAATAATTGGATTAACAGATGAAGCTGAGTTATTGATGAAGATTAACATTTATGATGAAATTATAGATAAGATGAAGCTTAAAAAAGGAATTAACGTAATTGACAATCCAGTAACGTGGATTAAAATTTATTCTGATAAAGAGATTGAAGCTATCATAAAGGCTATATATTAATTAGTAAAAATATTGTTGGACATATTGCGAGAACATATATGCTTTATCAACTATTACTGTATTACCCACTTTAATAGCCCCTCATCCTCATCAACTTTACCATAAAGAGACCATATACTTTCTGGTATTTCGATTTCTCTAATAATCACACTTTTCTTAATCACGAATCTAAACCCCCTTCTCCCTTTTTCTAGCTTTATTAAAGAATGAGCAATATGCAAGCCAAATATTGAACCATGTAACTCTCTATTAGTAAAACTGAACGTGAAAGTTCTTCCCTTTCTTTTCTTTATAGCTGATGCAATTTCAGTATATAACTTCTTATGATGATAAGGGTCAATAATTATCAAATCCTCATCACCCATACTTTCAATTGTCGGAACAACATCTTCAGCCTTAAAAGCTCTCCTTATATAAACTTCCTCATGAATATCAAAAACATCCTGGAATCTCTTAACTAGGTAAGGATCTAAACCTCCTCTTTCAGAAACTATAACTACATGTATTGGTGAGGATAAAGCTATAACCCTATGATAAAAGCTCTTAAGCAAATCATCATCCTCTGAATAAAACTCAACAATCTCGTCTTTTTGAATAAGTTTATCTAGGTAAGAAAAACCAGTCCTTAACATGCTATCATCTCCATTACGTCATTATATAATCTATCTAAATATGACTTATAATAAAAAACATCCTTATCTTTCAAACTATCTTCAGCCTCATAAAATCCTTTTAAACCTCTTACATAAGGCTTGTCCTTTATCCAAATAATGTAATCCTTTGGTTCACCATAAAATAGTTTTCTTTCAAACTCCTCATACACCTTTTTTATTTCTCCGCGAGAATTCTTTACTTCCTCGCAATTTCTCTTCTCAGATAAAATATCTAGAAAGGAGGAAAGGAAATCCTTGACTAAATTTGGCATATTAGATCTTATTAATCCTTTAGCAATAATTTCTCCGTCTTCCCTTCTCCCTATATATCTCATTGGATAAGGGGTGTCCTTCCTAGTCTTAGTAAATATTATCCAATCAAGTCTTTTGTAATCTAAACGTAATCCAGTTTCTTTTTCAACTTCTTCCACGAACTTAATTCCATCACCATGAATAACTAAAGAATCAATTATTCCGTGAAGTACTTCATAACCTAATTTCTCAGCTATTTCAATTGCTTTCCTTAGCGTTTTTCTCGCAAAGTATGTTACCATTTCATAAGCCTCAATCTTTCCAAACCTTGAATTCCTATAGCCTAAATAACCAAAAGACGCAACTAAAATCCATTTTATTGCTTCAGCCCTTTCCTCATCAACCTTCTTTAAATCTTCTTTCCTCTTAACTAACCAACTTAATGCTTCTGGTACTATTCCCTTTTCCTTAAGACAAATTGAATGAAGCTCAGTCTTTATATCATCACAAGCATCAATTGTTTCTGCTGAAATATTGTATTTTATAATGAGAGAGGGATACATTGACTTAAAGTCAACTTGATAAACGTTATTAAAACAGCCAAGTTTAGGGAATAAAACAAGCCCACCTTTGTCAGCAATCATTATGTCTTCCAATCTTCTCAGTTTCTCCACTCTAGGCACTACTTTAGGAATTATAATCTTCCTCTGAAGAGCAACCCAAGCCTCATTAGTTGTCAAAGCTTTTCCAATAGTTTCATATGCAATTTCATGTAAAGGAGTTCTAGTTATGTAAGACCATTCAATTAATCCACGAATTCCTACTGGTGACCTTTTCTTACTTCCATCAATCTTAACTTGAGCCTTTACTTTGTTACAAGGAAAGCCATAACACTCAATAACATCTGCCTCAATATCTGGGAATGAGTAATACCTCTCTACTTTACCGTTAATTTCAACTTCATAACAATTATCACAACCATCATACCACCTTAAATGACGAATAGTAGCAACTTTAATTTTAGGGAAATTGAGTGTATAAGAAGTGTCATAAAGTTCAGAGAATGGTCTAATTCCTAGCTTATAAAGTGTTTGTGAAAGGACAGTTGGTAATTCATTAACTACGTTTAACCTTTTCCTCATGTAATAATAAGCGTTAAAACTCTCAACCTCAAAACGGTATAATATAACTTCTTTACCATCTAAAGTTCTCCACTTTTCTTCCTCGTAATATTTAACTTCTGGATGTTGAAGTACGATATCTGGATTATCTGTAATCGCATAAACTGGGAAAGTTGTTTTTATGAACTCCTTTTCAAAGTCGTTTAGCAGTATTCTAACTCCTCCCCTTTCTGGATAGGCATCAAGAACGTACATTTTTCTCACACTCCTCAGCTAGTGTAATAATCATAGCTAGAATTACTAAATCGTAAGGATTAATGAACTCGTCATAGGAAGCACTCTGAAGATATCTAACTTTCTCTTTAGCTTTTTCCAATAACTTTTCAAATTGATAAGAGTGTAAACGTGAGGCTATTCTACTTAAAGTCTCTAATTGTGAATCAACTGCTTTAGTGAATGATGGTTGTGTTCTTCCCACGCTATTAATATTGCAATGAAAGTGAAATAAGCCAGAAGAGAGAATGATGAAAGTATTAGTTTAAACTTTCGAATAAAAATATAGCTTTAATAATACCATGAAGATGGTAATATTGAAGAAGAGAAAAACAAAATTAAATTCGGCAAACTCTCTAGGTTACAGATAATGCATAAAATTATGGAATGAGAAACTAACTGTTCTGGAGGGCGATATTCAATAGAGCTGAGAATGAGTTTTCTTCTTTCAAATGATTAGATTATTTCATCAGCCTTTACTATTTTTAATCCGTAAGTCTTAAGTCTTTCAAAATGGCTTAAATTATTAGTAATTAGTGTCAAATTATTTGAAATGCAAATACTTCCTATAAGCAAATCTGGATCATCTATTAACTCTCCTTTTTCCCTTAGACTTGCATAAATTTTTGAACTTAACTTTATTGAATCATTATCTAAGCAAATGACGTTGAAATAATCTTCAATATCTTCCTTGAACTCCTCAACGTCCTTTCCTAAATAAGCAATTCCTCTTAAAAATCGAATAAGGTTATGCATGTTATGTAACTTCCTTGAAACTTCTCCTTTACCCTTTTTTGTAAATTAAGGCATCAGTATCTAAGCATTTCTTATTTTCCAACTCCTCCTACCTTCTTCAGTCAACTTTAACAAAATGTTGGCTTCTTCCTCACTTAATCTTAAATCTCTTTGAACTTCTTTTTCCCTTATTAAGTATTCAAAGAATTCATCCCAGGTAAGCGGTTTACCCTTTCTTTCTCCATTCTTCTCCTTAATCTTTCAAGTTTGTCCTTAGTTTCTTTGTTAATACTTATCGTTGTGTGGTTCACATGTAATTATATAATTATTAAACCTTTCTACTAGTGTCAAGTTAAGATAGAAAGATGTAAGCTGATTTCTGAGCCCTGTTTTTTGAAGGAGTATTTCAAGTGTGAGTCTTTGGTTCCAGGAGCGTTCAGTAATAAATCTTTCGGTCAAAAATTTTGCATACTTATATAAGGAGGGTATCAAGGGTTACTGGAGACTGCTGGCCAAGGTGTGGAAGAGGTTCAACTTCATGTTCGTGGTTGCGGATATGATTAAGTCGGTGCACTCGGCACTCGAGCTCTCGGGTATAAATGCGAGAAGACAGCTTTGTCTTAACCACGTTAAGAGACGCTTGGATCGTAGTGGGAGGGATGAGGTTGACCTTCTCGTCTCTGGTCTGCTCACTGAGTTCTCGGATAAGGTTAAGGGACTTGTGGAACGGGGTCTCTCTCGTTCCTCTCTCTGCCTCAAGAACTTCAGCGTTTTCTCTTTACTAATAATCTGGTGGAGTCGTTTAATTCCTTGGTGGAGGTTTAGTAAGTATCACACTCCATATAGACTTCAGATTGTCTGGGCTATTGCTCAAAACTATAATATTTTGGATAATTTTTTGTGAGGATGGAATAATATCCATATGTCTATCGTTTCTTTCACGATTTAGACGGTTCTACTGAATTAATTCTACATTGAATTATAAGAAATGGAGAAACTAGAATTCAATTCGCAAAGGAAACTTGAATGGCTCGATACTAAAGATGTATGAAAAAGATATACAATAAAAGAAAAAATTACGTTAAAAAATCTTATACCTTCTTTTTCATTTCCTCAGACAATTTAGTAATATCTGCAAATGTCTTTAACACTGGATGTCCGATTTGAGCATGTCTTGACTCATCTGTTTGAATACTTTGTATAGCAGTAGAAAATACAAAATCATTTGATTTATTGGCCATTGCTACAAAAGCTACAAATTGCAAGTTTGTGAAGCCAGTTTCAAATGCAAAAGTAGTTAATAATGCAAATTCTGTTGCTGTAGTTCCAGTTATTGTATCGTTGAAGAATGATCTTGCGGCTATCGGTAACCATCTATCAGTCCAAAACAGTTTATGTGCAAAAGCAAATTTTGGACTTACCGATATATTATCATGTGATAGCAATAACTGTACTTGTGTGTGTCTCACTTCATCCATTGAACCGAAAGTAGCTAGATTTCTCCACTCTCCAGAGCCGAGGAGGAAATCTTCATTTTAATACTCACGATTTCCTCCTCGATAGAACTGTCCTCGCGGACAGTTGGCTCTGGAGCCTTAGCCATAATGGTTTTTAACTAGTATTACTATTTAAGTTTTGTGACATTCATCCCCATCCAAAGGCTTTCTGTCCACATTTTTGTAAAATATAACTCCAGCATAAAATGGTCCTTCAGCAACTCCAAGTAAGAATCTTAAGACTTCAACTTGAATAACAGCAGTGACAAAACCAGTTAGAATTGTGATTATTCCCCAAGCTATAAAAGTGATCAAAAAGACTTTTCTTACACCGTATTTATTTATTCCTAAATTAGAGAATATCTGAGGAATAAAATAACCTACAAAGAATAATGAGGAAGCAAAGGAAGCTATTATTCCTACTTGATTCTTTGCAACTCCTAAATATTGAAACGTTCCTGCGTCAATTGCATATGAGATGTTTACTCTATCAAGGAAATTTATGAAATATAAGAAAAATAGGATTGGTAATATCCTTATTATTCTCTTTTCCCTACTTACTTCTAACAATGATTTCATATGTTAATTTTTCATCATGTTATTATAAGCATTTTTATTGAAAAACAAAATTTTTACTGTTTAGTTTTTTATAAGTAAAGATTTGTGATTATTTTTTAACTCCTAGTGAGTTAAGGAAGTCATATTTGATGAATACTTCTCTCGTACTCACATTAGCAATTACTGGAAGCCTTAGTACTATGATTAAAGACTCCATTAGTATAAAGACCTTGAAAGAGTAACGTTTTAATCCGCTATAAGAGCTAATGATTTTACAGCTTGATAGTTACTAGACCCTTTATAATCACACAGTCTTAGTGATCTAATGGATCATTACTAAGAAGCAAAAAATCACAAGATGAGAATATTATGCTTTTATTTAAGTAAGAGCTGGGTAATTCAATAAATCAAGGATTTTCAATCCTTAATAAGTAATCCAAATTCTTTCAATTTCTTTGATTTTGTCAAAATCTTTATCTTCTGATAAAATCTTCTTAATGGAGTTATTCAACATTACTGCTACATGAAGGGAATCTGAAGGTGGAATTGCGTATTCTATCATGAATCTCTTTGCTTTTTCATATTCTCCCTCAGTAATCGGAAACACTGTAACATAAGGTAAAACTAATTCGTCAATGAAGGTTAATGTGTCTTCGAACTTTACATTATACTTCTTTTTTGAAACATATATTACCTCATCAAGAACTAAAGGATCTAGTGTTAAGCTTTCGTTTTCTAGTAATCTAAAATAATAATCCTTCGCCTCTTTAATACCTAAGTTTAAGTATATTAAGAAATTTGCATCTACAAAGATCAACCTTCAAATTCCTCCTCTAATTCTACTTTTTCTAATTCCCCTAACCTTGGTTTTTTAGCATAAGCAATTCTTTTCTCATGCTCTTCAAATTTCTTCTTTAGATCCTCTAAGTTTATCTTTCTCTCCCTCTCTAAAACTATTTTTCCATCAATAACGTTTAGAAGTAATGAATCACCTTCCTTTATGTTTAAAAGATCTCTTATACTTTTAGGAATAATTATGATACCTTTTTTACCAACATTGACTTTAATCGTCAAACTGATTTCACCATAGTTAAACTAGTTTTACTAAAATATATATATTTATCAGTATATTTGACAAGTGAAACAGTGAAGAAGTAACTAAATAGCTCTACTTAATAATTTATTAAAGTCTATATCACTTCTTTTATACAAATTTAGTCAAATTATTTATGATAGTGCAAACAGTGTTATCTTCTAATGCCGTTGAAACTGTTTCCACAAAAGCATTGTAGCCTTACTTTTACACCTTATTCAAGATGTAAGTGATAAATTCTGAGGTGATATATGCAAATTTCCTAAGCGAATTTAGCAGCGCTTACGTTCTTTGTTTAATATTCTAATGCAATAAGTATCAGAATTTTCTTGTGGTATAAATGTTTTAATTCATAGGTTCTTTAATGCTTTTTCCCTTTTCATAATTTACAAAAGAATGGAATAACAAGCTGGATATCCAGTATTATGAGAATTTAAAGAGAGAAATAAAAAGCAGAAAAAGAGTTATATAAGATCTTTGGTAGGATAAAGGAATAGTTTTTAAGGTTACAGTTAACATAAATATATGAGGACTGCCCGGGGATTACGGGCAGGATGAAGTCATTGATTTTTTCGTGAAAACTTTAATACATTCTAATACTTATTCTCGTTAATGATTATTGCCATTGATGAATCAGGAGAACCTGACGAGAAAAATAATCCATTTGTTCTTGGCATTTCAATTATTATCGATGAGGAGAAATATAGGAAAGATTACGAAAAAATTTCTATTAACGTTTTCGGTAAATTTAAAGTATTTAAGTACTCTAATGATAATCCTAAACCCAAATTACAGGAAAATTTAATCTTTTAGCTACGGTAACAAGAAGAAATCATTAATTTTTTATATTTAAGTTGATAGAATCGATAAAATCTTCCTTGCGAACTCTAACAATGACACTATTCTTTAGGATTTCTTCAACTTTCTCTTTTACGAGCTGATTATATATTTTCAGTTTTGTTATTACCATAAGAATAAATTTAACTAATATGTTAAAGCGTAAGACCATTCTTTCAATAACATTTAATTTCTTCTTTGCCTCTTCATGGGAATCTGATATAAAATCATAAACTAGTACGTTAGTATCAACCACCGCTATTCACTTCATCTATTAACCTCCCTATTTCTTCTGGTGTTAATTTCTCTGCACTTTCAACCTCTACAATAATATTCATTTCAACTTTTCTAGTCTCCTTATTGCTTTTTAGACCTTCTCTTAGCAATTCATTAAGAACATCAGATATATGCTTAGCATTACTATATTTCTTTAACGAAAACTTTACTAAGCTCTTATAGGCATCATCTAATCTAACTAAGGTTTTCTTCTAATAGTCAAATATTTTAATGTATTATTAATAGATCCGACAAGAAAGTCTTTGAATAAAAATTAAGACCTTATGTTGTGAGTCTAAGTTATAAAAAACAGCTTATCATTAATTGAAACAAGTAAAATAGTCTCTTTCTCAAGTGTAGATATTATAATAGGAGAATCTATCAGTTTTTCCCTAATCCTGGAGTGAAATTCTAACTATATCTCCAAGCTCAGAGTACTCTGCATTTTCAATTAACCTAAGCATTTTATTTAGCACTTTCTTGAAAATGCTACTATTAATACTAACGTTTTTATTCCTTTAACCATCTTTTACATTATGAGAAGCGAAAAAGAGATTTTCCAAAGATTATCATACATTTTAGCAACTTCATTTACAAAAATTGAAAGACTAAGTTGGAACGGCAATTCAATTTCATTAAATAATGAAGACGATAACTCTTTTTTGTTAGTTGCCGATTATTCTGGTTCTGCGTTAATAAAACTCAATAGTAAGCCATATTTCTCTTTAGACGGCTACCATAACTATTTCCCATTACCAAAAGGTGAAATAAAGATTGAAGCTGAGTTTTCTCCGTTCAAAGCATTTGGTGAAAGGGTCGAAATAAGTTACGGAACGCCTTATAAGTTTGTAAGAAATGACTCAGCATTTATTTTCTGGCTTTATGGTATTTCACTCCTTGAATTATCAAAGTATTTCGAAAGAGATGAGATTCTAAAAATTCTATCGGAAGCTCTTAAATTTGTACCATTTGTAGGTGTGTCTGCAGATCAACTTTATTTAGCATCTAAGGTTTATGATAAATTCCCTACCTATTTGCTTAGCTACGGTTACTCAAATAAGGAAGAATATACAACAGATTATACAGAAGCAATAAACTTCCTTAAGGAAAAGCTAAAAGAGTTAAATTACAAACGTGGAATAGTATATGCTATTGGTCATGCTCATACAGATACTGCATGGCTATGGAACTTTGATGAGACTAGGAGAAAAATAGCTAGAACGTTCTCAACAGTCCTTTCTTTAATGGAAAAATATGATTTTGTCTTTATGCAAAGTATGGCTATTTATTATGATTGGATAAAGAGTGACTATCCTTCTCTATTTGAAAAAATCAAGGAGAAAGTAAAAGAAGGAAAATGGATATTAGGTGCTGGTTGGGTTGAGTTTGATGCTAATTTACCTTCTGGAGAGTCTATTGCAAGACAACTTCTTTATTCTCAACTCTTCTACAAGGAGAACTTTGGAAAATACTCTGAAATACTTTGGTTACCAGATACATTTGGTTTCTCAGCACAATTACCACAAATAGCTAGACTGAGTAAAATAAAATACTTTGCAACTCACAAAGTATTTTGGAATGACACAAACAAATTCCCTTATTCTCTTTTTAACTGGGTAGGAATTGATGGTTCTTCATTAAAAGCAATAGCATTTGGTAATGGTGGAGGAGGGTATAATTCAACTTTTACAATAGATAGCTTAATGGAACAATGGAATAACTGGAAAGATAAAGATCAACCAATGCTTTATGCTTATGGTTATGGTGATGGAGGAGGAGGACCAACTGAAGAAATGTTAATAAAGAAAAAGATATTTGACAATCTCCCCTTTGTTCCTAAAATAAAAGATGGTTTTCCTTTTGAAGCTAATCCTAAGGAAGAATGGGTAGGTGAACTTTACTTAGAGACTCACAGAGGTGTTTTAACTTCCCATTCAAGAATGAAATACTTACACAGAAGAGCTGAAATCTCATTAAGGGAAGCTGAGATTTGGTCAACCATTGCTGGAAATTATGATAAAGAGAAGATTCAATCACTTTGGAAAATACTCTTAAAGAATGAATTTCATGACGTTTTGCCCGGTTCAGCAATAAATGAAGTTTACAAAACCGTTTATCCAGAGTTAGAATATGTTATAAAAGAAAGCGAAAAAATTACAATGGAAAGTATTAAAAAGCTTGTTGGAGATGGAGATGAATGTTTAGTCTTTAACTCTCTATCATGGGAAAGGGAAGATTTTGTTAATATTAATGGGAAATTAATCAAAGTAAAAGTTCCTCCATTAGGCTTTTCACCCTGTAAAGAGGAAGAGGTTAAGGATGAAGTTAAAGTAGAGGGACTAACTTTAGAGAACTCAAAGTTATTAGTAAAGCTAGATAAAGAGGGACATATTATTTCAATTTACGATAAAGAGGAAGGAAGGGAAGTTTTGAGAGAGAGAAGTAAGCTTTCATTTTATGAAAGTATACCAGGTTGGGCTGATGCTTGGGATATAGAGCCTTCGTATAAGGAGACTGAGTTTGAATTGAAAGCAAAATCTTACACTGTTACAAGGGATAAAATAAAGAGTTGTATTACTTTTACCTTCAATTTTAGGAAATCTGATGTGATAGAGGAAATATGCCTTTATGCTGAAAAGAAAATGATAAACGTTAAATTAATGACTAAGATTCCAGATAGAGAACTTTTGTTAAAGTTCTGGGTTAAGACAAATTTAAATGCTAATGAGGCTGTGTTCGAGATTCCATATGGAGTATTAAAAAGAAGTACTATTAAAAACACTTCATGGGAGAAAGCAAGGTTTGAGGTTCCGTTCCAGAAATGGTTAGATATATCAGAGGATAATTATGGTGTTGGAATAGTTACTGATGGTAAGTATGGTGTAAGTGTTGAAAGGGGTGACATAGGAGTTACAATATCTAAAACTCCAATTTTCCCAGATTATGAAACTGATTCTGAAGAGAATGAAGTAAATATTTATATCATTCCTCATAAAGATGATTGGAAAGAAAGTGAGATTTACAAACTTGGTTATGAGTTAAATATTCCCTTAATTGTTACAAAAGGAAAATTGAAAGAAAGTAAAAGCTTTATCTCTCTTAAAGGAAAGGGACTAATTTTAGAGACATTAAAACTTTCAGAAGATAATAAAGGTATAATAATTAGACTTTATAACGTTCTTAACAGTAAGGGTAAAGGTGAATTAACCTTATGGTTTAATCCTTCAAAAGTAATATCAACTAACATAATTGAGGATGAGGAAGTAGAAAGGGAGATGATAGTAAAAAAGAATAAAGTGGAGTTTAGTTATAAAAATTATGAGATACTAACGTTAAAGGTCTATTGAAGTTAGTTCCTTATTTACTTCAATTTCTTTTTTCTCTGTAATTATTTTTCTAACGAAGAAGGGTTTAGATAACTTTAGTAAGTTTCCTTCTCTCTCAATGAAAACATTATTGTATTTGAACTTTCCGTAATTTCCAAACGTTAAAATATCGTTATTTTCAAGTGGTATTATACTTCCTTCCCTAATGTATATTGGTAAGTCTGATGAAGAATTTATCCAACTATTCCCTTCAAAGATTTCTTTGGTCCAAAATTCCATCCACCTTCCACTAGGTAAATAAACTAGCCTTCTTTCTGTTGGGGTTATTATTGGAGCATAAAGTAGGAACTTACCAACCATATATTCATCTTCAATTCTATATGTGTTTTCATCTTCCTGGAAATCATAAAATAATGGTCTAATTATTGGATGTCCAGTTTCATGAGATTCAATAGCTAAAGAATATAGGTAAGGTAAAAACTTATACCTAGTGTCAATTATTTTTTTCATTTTTTCTCTATAGTATGAAGGTAAGAAAATAGGTTCAGTATCAATTCCATTAGTTGCCTTATGAGTTCTAAAAAAGGGAAAGAATAAAGCAATACCAAAATATTTAACTAAAAGTTCTGGAGAATTGTCAATATCCCTACTACCTCTTCCTTGAAAAGCACCAATATCAATACCAACACATGACACACCGGAAATAGATAAACCTAAGACTAACTGTAGCTGTAGTTTTAAATCATCCCACGAAGGAGTATTATCCCCAGTCCAAACACAAGCATACTTTTGTATTCCAGCATAACCGGACCTAGAGAGAATAAATGGTTCCTTATCCTTAAAACCTTCAAAAGTTGCCATAGCTTCATAAAGTGGGTAAGCATTCCTAATCATCAAATGAGGGACTTTTTTACCCTTATATTCATGAACTACATTAGGGGGAAAGGTAAGTAAAAGTCTTTCATCTTTCATAGTGGCATGAAGTTGGTTAAGAATTTCGTAATAAGTATCGTAAGTTGTAAAGTCTGTCGGTTCATTCATATCTAACCAAATACCATCAACTCCTTGTTTTAACCAATTGTAAATTAATTCACTCCACCATTTCCTAGTTTCTTCTTTAAAGAAGTCTGGATAAACAGTGTTACCAGGCCATAATTTTCCTACAAACAATTCACCCTTACCAGTTTCACAGAACTTACCTAAACCAGAAATAAAAATGGGATATTTTTGATCAGCCCTAACACTATGATCCACTATTGTAATTAATTTAACTCCACGTTTATGTAGTTCTTCAATGAACTTCTGAGGGTCAGGGAACTTCTCTTTATCCCATGTGAATAGTTTAAATGAATCCATGAAGTCAATATCTAAGAATACAGCTGTTACTCTAAACTCTTTCATTAAGTCTACAAGTTTTATAATATAATCTTGTGGATAGTAAGAGTATCTAGATATCATATAACCTAAAGCCCATTCTGGCATTAAATAAGGTTTACCAGTAACGTCAGTATATCTTTCTAAGACTTTCTCAATAGTTGGACCTTCAAAGATAAAAAGTTCAACATCCCTATGAGGTACGAAGATCTTTATCTTTGAATAATCTGATACACCAATGTCAATTACTAAATCACATGATGCTGAATTAATAAAATATCCCGTTGCTTTACCTTTGTATACAGAAATGAAGAAAGGTATGTTTATATACAAGGGATCAGAAAACTTGAAGTATTTTCCAGCATCAATATTACACATTCTAAATCTAAATCTTCTTCTATCAAGTTCAACAGCTTTTTCACCTAAACCAACTATATGCTCTTCTAACTCTAGGGGTTTTGAAATTATCAATGAATTCTCTTTCTCTTCGATCGTAAGATTAAAGTCGTGTAACGATTTTGATGAATTAACCCCTTGGAAGTTAAATTCTACTGGAGGTAAAGGATTGTTTATTCTTATCCTATAAATTCCATCCTTTTCTTCAACTTGCATAAAGGAAATGAAAATAAAGGAAAATAAGATTATTCTTCATAATTTCCATATCCTCTATATACTTTCCCTTCCTTAATAACGTATATGATGTTCGAAGGAGAAAGGTTTTCTATTGAAACTGTTGGATCATCCTTAACAACAATTATATCAGCTGTATAACCACGTTTTAATTTTCCAACGTTCAATCCTAAACATTCACCAGCGATAGATGTTGCAGATTTTAGCACTTCAATATGATTCATATATCTAGAAAGAAGAACCAATTCTCTATAGTTTTTGCCATGAGGTCTTTGTTTAGAACCAACATAATCTGTTCCAGTTGCAATTTTAAGTCCCTTAGATACAGCAATTCTCATATCTTCATTAAAATGTCTCTTTACTAATTCTTCCCTATATTTTCTAACTTCCTTTGGAACTGGAAAATCAATTTCATAAGCTGAAAGAGTAGGAATATAACAAATTCCCTTTTCTTTTATCATTGATGCAGTTTCATCATCTAAACCAAGACCATGTTCTATTGTATCTACACCAGCTAAGATTGAGTTCATTATAGCTTCTTTTCCATAGGCGTGAGATGCTACTTTTAACCCAGCCCTATGAGACTCATCAACAATTGCCTTTAATTCGTCTAGACTAAATCCTGGTAATATAATTTCACCTTGAGAAAAAGCTCCAGAAGCATAAACTTTTATCACACTAGCCCCTTGTCTAATTGCCATTCTAACAGCTTTTCTGCACTCGTAAGGGGAATCACAGTAAAATGAATAGGAAAGTCTTTGTGCAATGTCTAATGGTAAGTCTTTAGGATCATCATCACCTCCAGTAATAGCTAAAGAGTAACCAGAGGCTATTACTGTTGGTCCAATTATTTCTCCTCTCCTTTGTAATTTAGATAAATTAACTGCAACTTTACTACCCAAATCTCTAACAGTAGTAAAACCTGAACGTAAGAGTTTTTCCATATCTCTAGTGCTTCTTATTGCTGCATCAATTTCATTTACTAAGTTCCAAGAAAGAACGTTATCATCTTCAACTCCAAAGAAGTGTACATGAGTATCAATTAGTCCGGGTAAGATAAAGTTTCCTTTAATAACTCTGTCTCCTTTTTCTTCACCTTCAACAACGTCAATTATTTTATCTTCTTCAATAATAACGCTTCCCTTTTCAATTATTTTCTCTCCATCAAACACTTTACCAGTTAAAACTAACTTCATAATGTATTGTATGAAGGAAAGACTAAAAATGATTAATAGGGAAACGTGCCAATAAAATTTAAACTTAGTTGAACCAAGAACAAAATTATTTTGGTTTATGCTAAAAACTGAGAAATATATAATGATGAGTTATAATCTTTTAAAAAAAATCTATGTAATACCTTTTGTCAAAATTCTCACTCTCCTATTATCCATATACTTGTTCCTGAGTAGGTATAGTATAAGGTGGAATTATTACTGATGTGCTAATTCCAAAACCATTAGGTTCTAAGAATGTTAGATATAATTCTATATAATTAATTTCAATATTCAATGATTGTGATAAAGCGTTTATAGGTTCATTAAGGTTTATTGCATTTACTGGAATTGTAAGAATTAAAGTGTAGTTACTTACATTTAAGGGTGATATAACAATTTTTGGTTTTAATTATAAGAAAATTAAAACAGTTGCTATTGTAAATAATTTATATTTATTTTTCATGGTTTAATTAACACCTCTAAGATATATTCCTTATTTTAATAAAAAACTTTTCTACAAAAATTTTCTAAGCTAAGTTTTAACTCATATACTATGAGTATAAATTTAATTGAACTTTAAACTCATAATTTAGACAGACAATCCTGTATCTTTATATCTCTATAACTAAATATTTAATATATTCCTAGAATCTATTTTTATTGAAGAATATAATATAATATAATATTCCATACATATATAAGAATTATGCATTTAAAAACCAGAAAAATTTTTGATTAAAATTTCTAGAATATATTATAATTTTACTTCACTCATCACAGAAAATAATTAGAATTCTATTGTTATAGTAAATTAAAATATTTAAATATATCTAAAAAGAATTCTTTATTATATGAACGGCATCCCAATTGGTAGTATCGGTACTGGGAAAATTGAATTCTTTCCAGATTTAACAATTGATAATGTCACAATAATGAATAATTGGAGTAATCCAAGAAGGTCAATAAGAGGATTTCATATTGTTAAAGATGGAATTTTCCTTCAAACTAACCCTGGTAAAAACATTGAAAACCCACCAGAATACAGAAAAGTTAAGAAGATAATTTCAAAGGAGAAATTCCCAATAATTACTTATGAAATACCAGAGGTAAACACTACAGTTACAGTTTTCTCAATCATAAATAAAAGTCTTAAAGACTCGTCATTACCTGCTATTGTATTCCATGTAAAAGGAGAAGGAGTATTTGCTATTTCTTTTCCAAACTTAGTAGGAAGTAGAAGAGAAGGTAGAGAGAATTATGCAATAAAGAGGAAAATTAATGGGGTACTTTTTACAAACGAAAAAGCTTTACAACAAGACCCAGCTTATGGTAATATGTTTTTAGGATGTATAGGTTGTAAAGTTTTTGCTGGCTATAGCTATCTTAGACCATCAAGAAAGGGAATGACTGAAGATATCACTCCACTTCTTGAACTAAGGGAAAGTGATTATTATAAAATCGAACCTTACGCAAGGGAAGAAATTGCTGGCATTGTATGGAAAGAGGTTCATGGTGAAGAAAAATTTATTCTTTCATGGTACTTTAATGGTAGACCTTATAATTATCCCTATGGTCACTATTATGAAAATTGGTTTAACAACTCTTATGAGGTTGCAGAATACGTTTTATTAAACGATTTAAAACCTGAACTTGAAGATGAAGATAGTTGGATAAATGAAGTTTATCGTGATGGTCTTTACGTTTTAACTTACAGTTGGTTAACCAAAGATGGCAGATTTGCAGTTTATGAAGATCCAGAGGTTACTCTTCTAATGAACACTATTGGTACCATGACTTACGATGCTGTATCATTTGCTTTACTTGAATTATACCCAGATTTAGTGAAGAAAATGGATGAGTACTTTGGTTTGTTTTTGAGGAATGGTGAAGTACCACATGATCTTGGAGAGGAAAGTATTGAATCACCAATCTATGGTGCATCTTCTAATTATCCATGGACAGATTTAGCATCAACCTGGGTTTTAATGATGTATAGAGATTACAAATTCACAAACGACCTTGATTTTCTAAAGAGGAACTATGAGAAAATGAAAGAGGCTATTGATTATTTGCTTTCTCTAGATAAAGACAAGGACTGTATTCCAGACAGTAAAGGAGGATTAGATAATTCCTATGACGGTACTTATATGTTTGGTGCTTCCTCTTATGTAGCCTCAATGTTCCTTTGTGCATTAAGAGCTTTTATTTCAGCCTCTAAGATTTTAGGGAAAGACTCTTCTAATTATGAGGATTGTTTAAGGAAAGGAATGGAGACATATAATTCTCTCTTTAACGGAAAATACTTCATTGCATGGAAATCTTCAAATACAAAAAAGGAAAGTTGTATGTCCTCCCAGTTACTAGGACAATTTTGGTGTGAGTTACTTAGTTTAGAACCAATAGCTGATGAAGAGAAAATAATTTCTGCATTAAAGAGTATATATGAGTTGAACTACAAGGCTTCTAAATATTGCTTAGTTAACTCAGTTAATCCAGATGGAAGTATAGACACAGAAACAGACCAAATGAGGAGTTGTTGGTCAAGAGTAGCTTTCGCTGTTTCAGCTCACATGATTTTAAAGGGATTAAAAGAAGAAGGACTAGAAATTGCGAAGAGAGAGTGGGAAACTATAAAGAGTTTAGGTGTATGGAATCAAAGTTCGAGAATTGATGCAATAACTGGTAAAAAAGTTGGTTTACCGTACTATATTGGAAGTGTCTCTCCATGGTTTATAAAATATGCAATTAAACTTGTTAACTCGGTAAGAAATGAGGCTCAATAAATAAAACTTATGGCTTTTTGGTTTTACAAAGAGTATATCTTTGTCATTTCTCTTTATATGATGTCTTCACTTGTACTTTTTTAACTTCCCTCCTCCTCTTAACTTATTTCATCAGTAGATCTTTCAAGAAATCTTTTAACTTTCTATATACATTACGATAAATTTCGTTAATTCCTTATATTTTATCAGAAAAAAGAAATTGTCACTTCATTATCGTAAATTAAATTAATGAGTATTTTGTATCTCATATCATGAAATATAAATATTCTTATTCACTAGACTCTGGAGTAGTATTAGGAGGTTTAGGTACTGGTTCAATAGAAATAAGGGCAGACGGAAGACTTTATGACTGGACAATCTTTAATAATGGCGGTTTTACAGAGAGATTAGACATAAGGAAAACGTATTATTTAACTCAATACGATTTCTTTACTGCAATTAAATATCAAGGAAAGGTTAGAATTCTTCAAGCTTATGATTACTATTATGGTGCAAGTCCTTATACAGCCCCATGGGTAAGACCAGTTAAAGAAATAGAATATGTAGGAGAACCACCAATAGCTTACTTAACTTTTAAAGATGATTTTGAAATAAAGCTTGAGGCTTTCTCTCCTTTCATTCCTCATGACCTAAAAAACTCATCATTGCCAGTTGCAATATTTGAGTATGACACCAGAGCTACTTACATTATTGGAATTAAGAATCCATTCGAAAATGGAAGAATTGAATTTAAGGGAGATGTTTTGTATTTCTCTGGCGAAACAGACCCTAAAGACCCTAGATATAATGGAAATCTTTGTATTAAGGCTGAAAAACCAATTTTTGCCAAGTTAAACAGTTTCCCGTCTTATAAAGAGTGGAATGAGCTCAGAGAGAAAGGTTACATTTCTGGAAATGAGGGTGAAAAATGGGGAATTATCACTACAGAAGGGAATAAATTTATTTTAGCCTGGTACTTCCAAAATCATTTGAACTTTAGGGGTAAGAAAATAGGTCATTATTATGAGAATTACTTCTCTAATTGCATTGATGTAATTAATTACGTTGAGGAGAACTACGATTATCTAAAGAGGCAAACAGAAACTTTTCATGATTTACTTTATCACCCTAAAGGGGTTGAGGAATGGATTGCTGATTTAGCTGGTTCCCAATTAACTACTTTACAAAAAGCAACATGGTTATCAAAGGAAGGTGACTTTTACATATGGGAAGGATATTATAATGCTTCAGACGAAAGGAGAGTTGGGGAACATCCTTATACTGATGGCCCAGTAAATGGTGCGTTTAACACAATTGATGTAATAACTTACTTCATGCCAGTATTAACTTCACTTTTTCCCTCATTAGCTAAAAACATCTTAATAAAAGCTTCTGAAAATATACTGTCTGATAGTTCTCCCTATTATATTTTATATTCATTGACTATTCCAGAAAATAAGGAGAAATATGTTGAAAAACTAAGTAAAGATCCTTCAATTCTTTCTTCTTACGAGAAGTTGTTAAAAACCGTTAAAGAGGTTGTGAGGGAGACTGGAAAAGATCCTAAAGGAAGAATACCGCACTTCATAACTAGAGGAATTGTTGATGAATATGGCAGAAATGATCTAAATCCGGAGTTTGTATTAATGTGGGCTTATGTTTCGACCTACACTAGGGATGAAGTGTTTAAAAAAAAACTTTAGAACCAATAGCTAAAGAAGCAATGAATAGTGTACTAAGAACTCACTCATATAAAGGCTTAATTTACAGTAGACTTCCTGCTGGTCATGAATATGTCTGGCAAATTCAAAATTACTTAAAAATTGATGAAAATTCTTGGTTATTTAATAACCCGTGGTTTATTAGTTCAATCGTAAATATGGAGTCCTTGCCAATGAGTGTAAACACATTTGATGATTGGACTAACATAGGCATTTCCTCATTTACGTCATTTTTGGGAATAGTTGCATTAAAGTTATTAGGTTATGATGTCAAAGACTTATTATATCTCTATAAAGAACTTTTATGGAACGGAGAGTATTTTGATAATTGGTACGATCCAGTTTCTGGGTTTAGAGATAAAGCTTCAAATGCTTCACAACTCCTTGGAGAGTTCTATCTGACTCTTCTTAATGATAATCTATTAGATAAGGAAACTGTTAAGAAAGTCTTAAACTCCATAATAAGATATAATCTTAAGGAAGGAGAGGGGACAATTAATGGTGCTTATCCAGATAATTATAGACCTTTTGGAAGAGAATATGAGAATCCTTTAAAGATTAAGGCAAGCATTCAGCAAGATACTCCATGGAGTGGTGTAGAGTTCTACTTAGCTTCTCATTTAATTTACGAAAAGATGATAGATGAAGCTAAGAAAGTTCTTAAAGAAGTATATGATAGATATGCTTTAGCTGGCAATTTCTGGAACCATTGGGAATGGGGAGCACACTATTCCAGACCTTTATCTTCTCTTCTGATAATTCCAGCATATTTTGGAATAAGATTTGATGGGAAAAAATTATCATTTGATCCGGTTAATGAAATTGAATGGATAATACTTTTACCGGACTTCTGGGGAAAGGCCATTTTCACGGGAAAAGAATTGAGAATTCAGCTAATCGAAGGAAAAATTGAGGTTGAAGAAATTGAAGTCAATGGAAAGAAAGTAAAGGAGATAGTTTGTGATGGCAAAAAAGTTGAAGGTAAGATCGTTGCTGAGAAAGAGTTAGTTGTTACACTCGAATAGGAGTACTTCAACACCCATCTCTTCAAGCTCTATTTCATCTCCTACTTCCCCTTTTTCTTTACTTATAATTTTAGTAAATTTGCCACAATTTACTGTAAACGGGAAAACTTCTTTTTTCACTTTTTCCTTTATCTTTTTGTTATTAACATTAAACAAAGCTAAGGCTGGTTTTCCGTTAATTTTTGTAGCTAGCTTTAAGAATACATCTTCTATGTACGGATTTACGAATAGGATATCTCTAGTTACCATTGCTGGAAAATCAACTTGATTAACCAGTCTGAATAAGTCAATCCTAGTCTTTTCTACGTCTTTATCAGTAATATATACTGGGCCACCACTAAAAATTCTTGCAATTATGTGAGGTAAGGAGTCAGTATCATAAGAGGAAAACATATCAAAATCTGGATAAGCAATATTTTGATAAAATAAGGAATTATAAGAGGCATTAATTAATTGAATTTTCCCAGCTTCTCTCCACATCGGTATATAATCATTTGACACTCTCATTAAATTTGAGGAAAAGTAATTTGAGTAACATTCAGGTTCCATAGACATACAATTAAGTATATCTAAATCGAGAAGTTTTGCAACTAGCTGAATAGCTGTATGTATATTTTCTGGTTTCTCTTTCATTATACATTGGTTATCTATTTTGACAAAAGTGAAACCATAATCCTTAATTCTTTTGAAATAATTGTAATAAAATAGGAATGCTCTTTCTAAATCAGTAGGAGGAAAATAGTAATCTCCCTTCTTTTCTCCATCTTTCAACTCTTCTTTAACTTTTTCTGTAAAACCTTTCCAATATAAGTTTATTGTAGTCCATAAACCAATTTCGTTTATTCCTAGCTCTTTTAACTTTTTAATTAATCTAGGAAAAGAGAATTTTTCATTAGGTTCTAAGGAATCTAAAGCAAAATCCTTTATTTTCTCCCAACCGTCATCAATTAAAACGAAATCTAATTTTAGCCCTTTTTCTATGATACTTTTAACAGTTTTTATAACATCCTCTTCAGAAACTTTGCTAAGAAATGCATTCCAACTACACCAACCGATCTTTCCTACAATTCTAGGCTTTTTCTTCTCTTCTCTAAGTTTTACGTTAAGCTTATCTCTCATTTTCTCATAGGCTTTTCTTATAGCATCATAAGGATCTTTACTTTCAGCAGTAAATAAAATCCAACCAAACTTCCCTCTTTTACCTTTTACTTCCAGAAAGTTTTTTCCGAAATAGGCAACTAAACCATTATTATAGGTTGTAATATAAGCTTTATAATTTACATCGTAAGAGAGGATTGCAATAGTAGGGTAAATTATTTTCCAAGAAGGATAAGTCCAATAATAAACTTCCCTTATTATGCTTTCATCAGTTACTCTTAAATGAGGAGTTTGAGCATCAGTCTTTCCAAAAGCATAGAGCTCATTATAGTACTTAAATCCAGTTGAATAATCAATTATTGGGGATAAAGTTAGGGCTAAAATTTTTCCCTTTATTTCAAAAGGAATTTTTTCACTTTCTTTCTCGATATAAACACCATAACTTCCATTATCGTTTATTATCATCATTAAACTGTTTCATGTAATAATTAAAATAATTTCTGAAGTTCTCATCTGCTCTGTAAAGGATCGAATAAGATTTTGACAACTTATCACAAACAAAAACTTGTTCTTCTTTTAACTTTACTTCATACCAAACTTTCCTTGATTTTGTAGTTTTAATTTTATTAAGAACTCTTTCAAGAATATCTCTAAAGATTTTTATCTCTGCATTTCTTCTTATTTCATTATATCTACTACTTATATAAATACCGGGATTGTAAAAGTTTTTCATTATGTCAAATTTATTTATCCTTCTCTTTTCTTCCCTCAAAGAAAAGTAAGCATCTTCTAAGAGTTGAAGAACTTTTTCTTCAGTTAATCCTTCTATTCCTTCTCTCTCTTCCTTTTCGCAAGAAGGTATTATCAAAAACACTCTATCCATTGCTTCACTAACTTTATCTAAAAATAACGAATCAACTGCTATATTATCATAAACATAATAAGGTATTCTCAACCTCTTAACCTCGGGTTAGTTATTTCATCAATTCCATAACTAAGTAGCATTAAACCATACATTAAACCGATGACAGCTAAACTTGGAAATATCAAGTACCATACACCTTTACCGCCATAAATTAATCCCATATTTAGTGCATTACTTATCATAAATCCCCAATTATTTGGATTTACTGGTAATACACCAAGGAAATAAAGTCCTACAGCTGCATATAATGCGGATTCAACGTTAAATATGTAATGAATTGCTATATAAGAACCTAAGTTTGGTATTATCTCTCTGAATATAATGTGAAATCTACTTAGGCCCAACATTCTGGCTATCTCGATGTATTGCATTGATTTCAAAAGTAGAACTTGTGATCTTATAGATCTTGCCAAGCCTACCCAATTCATTGAACTTAAAATTAAGGCAATTATTATAGGATTTGTTGTTCTAATCATTGCAGCTAAAATTAATAATACTACTAAGGAGGGAAGAGTCATAACGATATCGTTAATAGCCATTAAAATAGTATCTGTAAAACCACCAATATACCCGGCTATTATTCCTACAAGAATTCCTATAAGGGTTGTAAATAATCCAGCTAATACAGCAACATCAATTATAAACCCTCCACCATAAACAATATTTGCTAATATACTTTCTCCTATAGGACCAGTACCTAAAATATAATAGGGATTGTTTAATTGAGGAGGAAGAAATTCTTTACTTGGATTAACACTAGTTACTATTGGAGGAGGTACGAAATAAGGCATAATATATGCTAAGATTATGTAGAAAAGTATTATAATTAATCCAACTCTACTTTTCTTATTTCTCCAAATTAACTTAAGATAATGAGTAAGTTTCATATTTAAACTGTTATCTCCATCCTATTTATTCTTTATCTCTTTCTTTATTTTATAAATTGAGAAAATTATGAGAATAATCGAAAGTAAAAAAATTGATAAGGTTATTGGAAGTAAAGATGAATTTTCAAAAAATAATGAGAATAATGAAAGAATTAAAAAAATGTATCCCATGGTTAATAATACTCTATATTCTTGAAGGCTCATTATCTTCTCCTTAAAAATACTATCGCTGCGACTATAATTATTATGATAACTACCACAATTCCAGCAATTAATAACGTGTTAACAGTTGGCGTTGTCGTAGTCACGCTGGTTGATGGTGTAGTTGTTACTGGTACTGTTGTTGTCGTCGTAACCATAGTAGTTGGAACCAATAATCCATACTGGAATCCTGCTTGTAACAGTGCTGTACCACCTATTCCATATGATGCTTCTTCCCAGAACCATGAAGTTGATGGTGGAGCTGAAATAACTTTTGTATTGTAAGTTATTATGTAATCTTCATACACTAATGGCAATGCTGGTAAGTAATAGTTTAATCCATAAGCTATCTCATCATTAGCTGAAATCAGTTGTTGAGTTGAATTTGGTGCAGTACTTTCTGAATATAATTTTGACATGTTGTAAACTGTACCGTTTGGTAATGGTACAAGCAAGTTCCAATGAGTAACATTGTATGGAACACCGCTAAGATATTGAAGTTCTAAATACCAATCAATAGTACCAGGATAATAGCCTCCCCAGCTTTGGAATATCATATCATAATCGCCGGAAGCATATAACGCGTGGACAACAGATACAGTAGTTATAATTGAATACGAAGCTTGTATACCAAATGATTTCAATTCATCAACAATTACAGTTAACATGCTTGTTACACCAGGCGAAGATGAGATAACATCAGTAATATTTACAGTGAATGGCTGACCAGTTGGTGTGTACCATACTCCATTCTTCTCGTAAAATCCTACACTTTCTAGCAGTTTTGCTGCTTCGGTTAAATTCGTATAATATGGATTAAGATGTTCTACTGATGGAGTCATAAATTCATTAAAGTATGAGAAGTTTGGTATTCCATTAGGAACTTGAACTGGTGAGTACTTAACTCCTCCTGCTAGAGCGATAGCTGTTCTATTTAATATGTAGGCAATAGCTTGCCTTACTTGAACATATTTCATCCATGGGTTTTGTAAGTTAAAGTAGATTGCATATCCTCCAGGTTGAGGTACTGAGACGGTCTTATAATAACTAGGTAATGAAGAAAGAACAGATGAGGGAACTGATGTAGCACCAGAGTAAAGTAAATCAATCTCTCCAGACTTTAATGCAGCAATTAGATCATCAGACGAAGAGAATTGATATATGATAACTTGATTCCATGGTATCATATTTGCAGCATAGAATCCAGGGTTTTTAGATAATACTATCTCGCTTGAGGTAATATGAGAAACATAGAATGGTCCATTATAATTTGCACTTATTGGAAATCCTTCTGCTGACGGATTATAACTATGTATCATGTTTCTAAAAGTCTTTGGACTTACTTTTCCTTCTTGTAGTAATGTCCAATTACCTTCAATTTGTTGAATTATTGGTTTATATACATTATAGTTAATAATTACAGCAACTTCACCCAATCCAACAGTATCTAATAATGTGAAAGGCATTAAATAAGGTGATACGTAGTCTTTAGGATAAGATATTGTTATTGTATAATTATTTATAACAGTGTAATTCGGATAAGGCGGTGCACTATACATATCAAGGATTAAACACGTAGCTAAAATATCATAAGCTGTAACTGGTTGTCCATTAGCCCAATGTGCATTTGGATTTAAATAGAGCGTAACATTTACTGAACTTAATTTATTAAATTCTTGAACCCAGTTAGATGGTGAGAAAGTCCAGTTCTCAACAATTCCTGGAAGCATCTGATTATTCGAAACGTTAAGTATAGCTGAGTACGCATAAACTAATCCGTAAAACGCACCTCCTAGACCGCCAGAGAATATATTTGGATTATATGTTGAAAGACTTGAGTACGGAGAAGACGTTACCCATCCAATTGTTAATGTATTGCTTGATGTCTGGGAGTTAACAATTGTTATTGGAGCTATTAAACTTATCATTGTTATTAACATTAAAATGCCGAATATCTTGTAAAAAATAGATTTATATTTTACACTCATTTTATCATCAATTTTTATTCAACGCAAGCATAATATATAAACTTTATCAAAACTTTTAGTTTACTGTTAATCTAATATTAACGTTTAGAGTAGGTTTATATAGCTTTATAAAAATAATAATGAATATGAAGGGCTATCTTATAAGACGTGGAATTATGGCAATTGTAACAATTTTAGCTACCGTAATTTTTACGTGGGCTTTACTAGAGTATTCTCCTGAAAGCCCTGCAAATTATATTTTTGCTCAAATTTCACCATCTGCATTAGCTGGCCAAAGAGCTGAACAAATTTATGCAAGCTTAGAACAATATCTCCAAACATTAAAACCTCATGGAAATCCAATAATTGAAGCTCTCTCTTACCTCTGGAACTTTCTACACGGTAATATGGGAGTAAGTATAATATATGAAGAACCAGTGACAAAATTAATTGCTAATGCTTTACCCTGGACTCTTTTCATTGTAGTCACTTCAGTTGTAATAAGTTTCATAATAGGTGTAAGGATTGGTGAAAAGATGGGATATAAAAGAGGTACTAAAACTGATTCTATCCTTACGATGACTTTTATTACAATAAGGTCGATTCCAGTATATATATTAGGAACAATTTTTCTTTTCTTTTTAGGCTATATTTTAGGAATATTTCCTACTGGTGGTGCTTATTCAGTTAATGTAACTCCAGGGTTTAATCTTCCGTTTGTAATAAGTGTTTTACGTCATGCTGTTTTGCCTATAACTACATTAACTCTAATTAACTTAGCTGGATGGGCATTACATATGAGGGCTAATACAATTTATACTCTTGGTGAAGATTACGTTAACTTTGCAGAAACGAGAGGTGTAATGGATAAAATAATTGAGAGCAAATATGTCGGAAGAAATTCAATGTTACCACTTTATACAAGTTTAATAATCACTCTTGGGTTTTCCTTTGGAGGATCAATATTTGTAGAAGAGATATTTAGCTATCCAGGTGTTGGGTTATTACTTTACAACTCAGTAATGAATAATGATTACCCAGTTGAAATGGGGATTTTAGTAATAATAGTATTTGCAGTAGTCATTGGAATGTTGTTAGCTGATCTAACTTATTCCTTGCTAGATCCTAGAGTAAAAGTTGGTGAATAAGCATTGCTTCTTGAAGTTAAGAACCTTTCAGTGTCTTATTTTTTAGAAGATAAAGAGATTCCAGCCTTACGTGACATTAATTTTGATGTTGAAAAAGGAGAAATAATTAGTATTATTGGGGAAAGCGGATCAGGTAAGACTACTTTGGCTAAGTCGATAATAAGACAGATAAAGAAGCCTGGAAAAATTATTTCTGGTAAAGTTTTACTTGAAGGAAATGATCTTCTTGCCATGGATTACTCTAAGTTTAAAAGAGATATTTTATGGAAAGAAATAAGTTATGTTCCTCAAGCTAGTCAAAACTCATTAAATGGAGTAATGAGAATAATAGATCATTTTTATGATACAGCACTTTCCCATAATTGGAAAAATAAAGAAGAAGTGAACAAAAAGGCAAAAGAACTATTAAAGATGGTTGCTTTAGATGAGAAAGTCCTCAAAATGTATCCTCACGAGTTAAGTGGAGGAATGAAACAAAGAGTATTAATTGCTTTATCTCTTCTCTTAACCCCTAAAATAGTAATAATGGACGAACCGGTCAGCGCTTTAGACGTAGTTACCCAGAGAAGAATAATAGATTTAATTGTAAATATAAATAAGGAATTGGGAACCACAATACTCTTTATTACTCATGACATAGCATTAACTAAATATTTATCAACAAAAACTGTAGTTATGTATGCCGGTAGGGTAATGGAAATTGGAAATACTTATGAAGTTATCTTCAAACCATATCATCCTTACACTCAAGCTTTAGTGAATTCGATTCCTTCAATTCATGGAGAAATAAGCGTTAGGTCAATAAAAGAGGGAGAAATTCCTCTACATGGTTGTCCCTTCTATCCTAGATGTCCCTATACTATGGAGGAATGTAAAGTTAAGGAACCAGATTTTTACCATGTTGATGGTAGAGAAGTAAGGTGTTTCATGTATGATAAAGTTAGAAAAAGTAACGGTTAAATTTTCTAAAGGATTTTTAAAAAAAGGTGAAAATATTTACGCTTTGCATGACATATCTACAGAAATAAATTCTTCAACTATAGTGATTGGAGAAAGCGGTGCAGGGAAAACTACTTTAGCTAGAGTATTATTAGGTTTACAAAAAATTTCAGAAGGGAAATACTTCTATAACGATATTAATGTTTGGAGGAATAAAAGAAAAGCTTTGAAAATTATAAGGAGAGAAATTCAATATGTTGCACAAGATCCTTACGCATCATTTAATCCAAACAAAACAATTGGAGAATCGTTAGGCTACGTGGTTAAAAAGTACTATGGAAGAAAAAATTACAAAGAAAAGGTAATAAAACTCTTAGAGAGCGTTGGCTTAACTGAGAATGAGTATTATAAATACCCTCATCAAATGTCTGGTGGTCAGTTACAAAGGGCGAACATTGCTAGATCATTAATTCCTAATCCTAAAATATTAATAGCAGATGAACCAACATCAATGCTTGATGCTTCATATAGAGTAAGTATAATTAATCTTCTTTCTGATTTAGTTAAAAAAGGATTGGAAGTTATCATAATTACTCATGATTTAGCAATAGCAAGATATTTTGCAAATCAAATAGGTGGAGCAAAGAGTTTAATCTTATATAAAGGTAGACTAGTGGAAGAAGGGAATTTCGAAAACATACTGAAAAACCCCCTTCATCCTTACACGCAATTTCTTATTAATAGTATAATTGATATACGAGGTGAGACGAAAGAAATCAAATTAAATGATGATAATGTTCCTCCACCTATAAATGGTTGCCCATTTTATCCTTATTGTAGTTTTAGGAGAGAGATTTGTAAGGAGAGTTTTCCAACAA